>NZ_JACFXV010000053.1 GCF_014050225.1 Stappia albiluteola
ATTACTCGATGATCTGTGCGACGACGCCGGCACCGACGGTGCGGCCGCCTTCACGGATGGCGAAACGCAGGCCTTCTTCCATGGCGATCGGCACGATCAGCGTGACCGTCACGGACACGTTGTCGCCCGGCATCACCATCTCCGTGCCCTCGGCCAGTTCCACCACGCCCGTCACGTCGGTCGTGCGGAAGTAGAACTGAGGACGGTAGTTGGTGAAGAACGGCGTATGACGGCCACCCTCTTCCTTCGTCAGGATGTAGGCTTCCGCCTTGAACTTCGTATGCGGCGTCACCGAGCCCGGCTTGCACAGCACCTGGCCGCGCTCAACGTCCTCGCGGCCGATGCCGCGAAGCAGCGCGCCGATGTTGTCGCCCGCCTCGCCCTGGTCGAGCAGCTTGCGGAACATCTCAACGCCCGTCACCGTCGACTTCTGCGTGTCGCGGATACCCACGATTTCCACTTCCTCGCCGACCTTCACCACGCCGCGCTCGACGCGCCCCGTCACCACCGTACCGCGGCCGGAAATCGAGAACACGTCCTCGATCGGCATCAGGAACGGCAGGTCGCGCGGACGCTCAGGCGTCGGGATGTAGTCGTCAACCGCCTTCATCAGTTCGGCGATCTTCTGCGTGCCGATCGCCTCGTCACGGCCTTCCAGCGCCGCAAGCGCCGAGCCGGCAACGATCGGAATGTCGTCGCCCGGGAAGTCGTAGGACGACAGGAGCTCGCGCACCTCGACCTCGACCAGCTCCAGCAGCTCCGGATCGTCGACCTGGTCAACCTTGTTCATGAACACGACCAGCGCCGGCACGCCGACCTGGCGGGCAAGCAGGATGTGCTCGCGCGTCTGCGGCATCGGGCCGTCGGCCGCCGAAACAACCAGGATCGCGCCGTCCATCTGCGCCGCGCCCGTGATCATGTTCTTCACGTAGTCGGCGTGGCCCGGGCAGTCCACGTGGGCGTAGTGACGCGCTTCCGTCTCGTACTCCACATGCGCCGTCGAGATCGTGATGCCGCGAGCTCGCTCTTCCGGCGCCGAGTCGATCTGGTCATACGCCTTGAACTCGCCGTACTGCTTCGTGATCGCAGCCGTCAGCGTCGTCTTGCCATGGTCAACGTGACCAATCGTGCCAATGTTCACATGCGGCTTGTTGCGCGCAAATTTCTCTTTCGCCATCGGCTTCGCTCTCTGTCCAATCCGCGGTTCAGTCGATCGGTCCAGGCGGAATGCGGTACCAGACCGTGCTTAGAACTCTCTGCCTTTATGGTTTCAGGATCAGAATACCGGATGACGATCAGCCGGAAAGCTGGCGACTGCAGGCTTGGCCGGTGGAGCGGGTGAAGGGAATCGAACCCTCGTCATCAGCTTGGAAGGCTGTTGCTCTACCATTGAGCTACACCCGCACAGCCGGCCGGATCGATGGTGGAGGAGGTTGGATTCGAACCAACGTAGGCTGAGCCAACGGATTTACAGTCCGTCCCCTTTAACCACTCGGGCACTCCTCCTACCGATCCCCTCGGCCGAAGCTTTCAGGATGGCATCACGGCAACACCCCCGCAAAACGGGCCGGGGCCGATCCCGTGGCGCGTGTTATGCAGATAGGGCATGCGGGTGTCAACGCCGATTTGTCCAGTTTTTCGCCTGATATTCACATGGCCGGTCAAGGTCGGCGGATTTCAGCGGATTTTGCGATAAAGTCCGTTGGGGGAAATCTCGGCATATGGCGTTCCGACGCCGCATTTGCCCTGAATATTAAGCAGTTGGCCCATTCCGCTCGCGATCGAAGCGTCCCGCGCCGCCCCTTCATCGGCATTCGTGCCGAAGGTTCCTGTTGCCGAGCGGCCATGGCGCGGCTATGCGATTTCCCATGTCAGACAAGCCCCATTCCAGACGCAAGCAGCCGGGCGGCCGCCCGACCCCGCCCTTTCGGCGTTCTCCGCGCCCCGATCCTTCGGAGCGGATCTTTCTCTATGGCCTTCACACCGTCGAGGCGGCGTTCGGCAACCCCGATCGCAAGCGACACAGGCTCTACGCCACCCAGAATGCGCTTCACCGGCTGGAGGAACGGGGAATCGCTCCCGACGTCCCGGTGGAGACGGCGACGCCCCGTTCGCTTCAGGCGATGGTCGGCAAGGACGCGGTGCATCAGGGCGCTGTCCTGGAGGTCTCCCCCCTGCCCGCGCTCGGAGCCCAGGACCTGCGCCGGGCAACGCTCGTGCTCGCGCTGGATCAGGTGACGGACCCGCACAATGTCGGGGCGATCCTGCGCTCGGCCGTCGCCCTTGGCGCCGATGCCGTCGTGACGACGGAGCGCCATGCGCCGGAAGAAGGCGCGGTGCTGGCCAAATCGGCCTCCGGCGCGCTCGACATGGTTCGCCACGTAAGGGTGAAGAACATGGCGCGTTTCCTGGAGGAAATGGGCGAAGCGGGCTTTCAGCGAATCGCGCTCGACAGCGAAGGCGACGCGCCGCTCGATGAAATGGAATTCGCGGCGAAAGTCGTGCTCGTGCTCGGCTCGGAGGGCAAGGGCGTGCGCCAGGGCGTCAGGGCCGTCTGCGACCGGCTCGCCCGGCTCGACATGCCCGGACGCATCCGCTCGCTGAACGTCTCCAATGCGGCAGTCCTGTCGCTATATATCGTGAAGCGCGGCCAGGCCGGTTCCTGATCGGACGGCGCCCCCTCGCGCACGATCCGGCGGGACTGCGCGGCAGTGGATCTTCGCCCGCTTGCAGGTGGACAACGGGTGCGCTATCAGGCATCTAGTGCGTGCCTGAATTGCCGGGACTGCGGAATGCCCGCAGCATCCCGATTGGCCGGTATAGCTCAGCTGGTAGAGCACCTGATTTGTAATCAGGGGGTCGCGGGTTCGAATCCTGCTGCCGGCACCATATTTCCCGATGAGCCTCCCGCAGATAATCGAAACCGGTTCTGAGGGTTGCGTTCCGGTTCCAGCGGGGCGCCCATTGTTCCGGGAAACCTCCTTTGGGCAGGGAGAGCGACCTGTGCATGCTCCTGCGACGCGGGCTTCACGGACGCTGATATGGCCGACGCCGCACCGGACCAATCGTCATTGGCACCTATCGCCCGACCCACCTTGTTTTCAAACGGTGTCCGCGCTCGCGCATCCCGGCTGTACGCTGGTCACCCTGACCCGTCGTTGCGGATCGGCAGGCAAGGCCGGCGGCAAAGTCCGGCGCTGATCTCGGCACCTGCGTCTGCGTGACGCCTAGACGTCCTTGAGAAGGCGCAGCGCATCGTAGATCGCCGCGTGTGTGTTGCGCGCGGCAACGGCATCTCCGATGCGGAAGAGCTGGAACTCCCCTTCGGGGTTGCGGACGACCGATTGGCGTATCCCCGCTATCAGTTGATCATGCGAGATTTCGCCGAGGTTCGATGACGCCGGCTTGAGCTCGAAGTAAAGCTCGTCCAGCGGGATCGTGCCATGGTTGATCACCACCTGGTCGAAGTGCCGCGCCCTGGCAACGCCGCCATAGTCGCTGCCGACATGGGCGATGAGCTGGTTGCCCTCCTTCTCGACCGCCTTAAGCCGGTAGGTGACGGTGAAAGTGACATCCAGCTTCTGGAGTGAGCGCATGTAGGGCACGAGGTTCATGGCCATGACCTCGGGCGCGAACGCCCGGTCGGGCGTCATGATCTCGACCTTCGCCCCTGTCGCGGCGATGATCTCGGCCGCCTGCAGGCCCGCATGGTCGCCCGCGTCGTCATAGACCAGAACATTGGCGCCGGGTTTCACGTCACCCGAGATGATGTCCCAGGAGGACACGACGAGTTCGTTCCCCTTCGAAAGCACGTCGGTATGGGGCAGACCGCCTGTCGCGATGATCACGACATCCGGCTTTTCCCTCCTCACGGTGTCGGCTTCGGCCCAGGTATTGAAGCGGAAGGCCACCCCGTGCTTCTCGCACTGCGCCATGCGCCAGTCGATGATGCTGATCATCTCCCTGCGGCGCGGGCTCCGGGCAGTCAGACGGATCTGGCCGCCCGGAACAACCGCCGCTTCGAGGACAACCACGTCGTGACCGCGTGCTCCGGCAACCCGGGCGGCCTCCATGCCGGCCGGCCCGGCACCGACAATGACGACCTTCCTGCGCTTTTCCGCCTTCGCGATCGTATGCGGCATGGAAAGCTCCCGCCCGGTCGCCGCATTGTGGATGCAATAGGCCGCGCCACCCTGATAGATGCGGTCCAGACAGTAGTTCGCCCCGACGCAGGGCCGGATTTCGTCTTCCCGCTTCTCCACGATCTTGCGGACGATATGCGGATCCGTCATGTGAGCGCGGGTCATCCCGACCATGTCGAGCTTGCCCGAGGCAATGGCGTGACGGGCGGTCGCCACGTCGGGGATCTTCGCGGCGTGGAAGGTCGGGAAGCCGGTGGCCGCGCGGATCTCGCCGGCAAAGTCGAGATGCGGCGAATTGGCCATGCCCTGGATCGGGATCACGTCGGTCAGGCCCGCGTCCGTATCGATATGCCCCCTGACGACGTTCAGGAAGTCGATGAGGCCGCTTTCCTTGAGACGTCTGGAGATTTCCAGGCCGTCCTCGCGGGTCAGCCCCCCTTCGAGCATTTCGTCGCCCGTGTATCGGACGCCGACGATGAAGTCGGGGCCGACGCGCCTGCGGATTTCCGTAAGCACATCGAAGGTGAAGCGCAGCCTGTTGTCGAGCGATCCGCCGTAGGGTCCGTCGAGCTCGTTCGTCAGGGGCGACCAGAACTGGTCCATCAGGTGGCCGTAGGCTTGCAGCTCGATCCCGTCCATGCCGCCGGCCTTCATGCGTTCGGCGGCGTCGGCGTAATCCTTGATGATCCGCTCGATGTCCCAGTCTTCCATCTTCTTGGGGAATGCGCGGTGTGCCGCTTCCCGGTGATGGGAGGGTGAGACGACAGGCAGCCAGAACTCCTTGTCCCAACGCGTCCGCCGGCCGAGATGGGTCAGCTGGATCATGATCGCGGCGCCTTCTTCGTGCACCGCGTCCGTCAGCTGCTTCATCCACGGAACCACCTCGTCCTTGTAGACGAGCAGGTTGTTGAACACCGGCGGGCTGTCCCTCGAAACGGCGGCCGAACCGGCCGTCATCGTCATGGCCACCCCGCCCTTCGCGCGCTCGACGTGATAGGCGCGATAGCGCTCCTTCGGCAGCCCGTCCTCCGGATAGGCCGGCTCGTGGGATGTGACGATGATGCGATTGCGCAGCGTGAGGTGCTTGAGCCGATAGGGCTGAAGAAGAGGATCGTTCGACATGTGCCCGGCTCCGGTTTGCGTCTGCACAGATTGCTACGGGAAAATGTTCACTTGTGTCAAGTAACAGATCATGACTGTCAATTTTATTGACGCCCCTGCGCATTTTTACTAGAGATGGCGGATGGATCAGAACCTGAACGATGCCGGTTGGCGCGGTTCCCCGGACCTCTGGCTGAGCGCGGCCTACGAGTCGCTTCTTGAGTCCGGCGTCGATGCCGTCAAAATCCTGCCGCTGGCAAAGAAGCTCAATTTGTCGCGAACGAGCTTCTACTGGTTCTTCAAGGATCGCGAGGAGTTGCTTGGCGCCCTGGTCTCGCGCTGGCGCGAGAAAAACACCGGCAACCTGATCAGGCAGGCGGAGGCCTATGCCGAAACGGTCGCCGAAGCGATGCTCAACATCTTCGACTGCTGGCTGGACGGCGACCTGTTCGACGCCAGGTTCGAGTTTGCGATCAGGAGCTGGGCCCTCCAGTCATCCGGGCTTCTTGCGGAGGTCCAGAAAGCCGATCAGCAGCGCCTCGACGCCCTGACGCGCATGTTCGTTCGATTCGGACAGGCCGAAGACCGCGCCGACGTTCGGGCACGCACGATCTACCTGACGCAGATCGGATACATTTCCATGCAGACGCAGGAGGATGTTTCCGCCCGCATGAAGCGTATCCCCGGTTACGTCGAAATTTTCACGGGGCAAGCGCCGGAGCAAAGAGAGCTTGACCGCTTTTTCGCGCGGCACGGGTATCGCCCGTAGCAGGAGCGAACAATGAAGACCGTGTCCAGGATCGGCATTTCCCGCCCGGCTACGCCTCCACGGTGACGCGCCCCAAAGGCCTGGAGCAGCAGGCGAGGATATAGCCCTCCTCGACGTCTTCGTCGGTGATGCCGCCATTGTGGACCATGTGGACCTGGCCGTCGGTCTTGCGCACCTTGCAGGTCCCGCAGATGCCCATGGAGCACCCCGAGGGGATGACCAGCCCGGCGCCCTTCGCTGCGGCCAGGATCGTGTCCGTCTCGTTGCATTTCGCGGTAATTCCCGAGAGCGCGAACTCGATCTCCGCCAGGTTTTGCGCATCGGGAACGACATCCTCGGGGACGTCCTCCGCATGCGCGGGCTCTGCAGCGAAGCTTTCCTGATGGTAGCGGCTCATGTCATAGCCGAGGCCGACGAGCGCGTCGCGCACGGCCTGCATGAAGGGTTCAGGGCCGCAGCAGAATACCTCGCGTTCGAGATAGTCCTGCGCCATCAGGCCCAGCATGATCTGGTTGAACATGCCGCGATAGCCGGTCCACGGCTTGTAGGGATCCGGCTCTTCGATCACCCACTTGAGGTCAATTCCGACCAGGCGCGACGCCATGAGTTCCATCCTGTCGCGCAGGATGATCTCCGAGGGGCGGCGGGCGCAGTTGATGAAAACGAGGTCCGGCTCGCGCCCGGAATCGTAGAGCCAGGTGGTCATCGCCACCATGGGCGTAATGCCGGAACCGGCCGATATGAAGAGGTACTTCTGCGCCGGATGGTTGACGACCGAGAACGACCCCATCGGCCCCCTCGCCTTCAGGCGCATGCCCTTGTGCAGGTTCTCGAGCATCCAGCGCGTGCCGAGGGATCCGCTTTGCGCCTTGACCGTAACGGTCAGCGCGGTCGGCCTGGAAGGCGAGGAAGAGATCGTGTAGGTGCGATAGAGCGGCCCGCCGGGAACGGGCAGTTCCAGCGTGATGAACTGCCCCGGATCGTGATTGAACAGCGCGCCGGACGGGCTCTGGAAGCTGAAGGTCACCACATTCGGCGCTTCCGGCGTGCGGGTGACGCATTCAAGCGGCTCAGCGTCCGTCCAGAAGCTGAGTTTCTTGAACTGGCTCATCAGCTTACTCCGCAGCCACCTGAACCGGCACGAGGGCGCGTTCGAGCCAGGCCGCATACCAGTCGACGAACTGCACCACCCCGTCTTCCACCTCCGGCGAATAGGGGCCGGGAGCGTAGGCCGGAGAGAAGATCCCCTGCTGGTTGGTCTCGACGATCTCGCGGTCTTCGTTGTTGGTTGCGATCCAGACTTCGGTGAGGCGCTTGAGATCGTAGTCGACCCCCTCGACGGCGTCCTTGTGGACGAGCCAGGTGGTCGTGACCTCGGTTTCCGTCGGGCTGATCGGCACGACGCGGAATGTCAGCGAGTGATCGGGCAGGAAATGGTTCCAGGTCGTCGGATAGTGGAACACAAGCAGCGTGCCGGCATCCGCGAGCGCCACACGGCCAAGCTTCTTCGCCACGGCGGCCTTGCCGTCCATGGTGTAGCTGACCGCATTTTCCTGGAGCGGCATCCGGGCGAAGCGGTATTGCCCTTCGTGCGACAGGTGGAATTGCGCTGGCGCGCCTGCTGCCGCGCAGCGGTCGAAATGCGCCTGTAGCCTTGCCGATACGCCGCCATCGGCCGCGACGCCGGCAACCTCCGGATCAAGCGGGAAGGAACGGCAGAGCGCCGGATGGTTGCTGCTGCAGTGATAGCACTCGCGGTTGTTCTCCCACACGAGCTTCCAGTTCGCCTTCTCGATGATCGTGGAGGTGAAGGCGACCTTGGCATCCTTGAGGTCGTGAACCTCGAGATAGGGGCGCGCCGATTGCGCAAACGTTTCGAAATCCGGCGGCGTATCGGAAAGGCAGATATAGATCAGGCCTTCGAGATTGCGCAGGCCGACCGGCTTCAGGCCGTGTTTCGACGCATCGAAATCGGCGCCCATGTTGTTCGCCCAGATCAGCTTGCCGTCGAGTTCGTAGGTCCACTGGTGATAGGGGCAGACGAGCTTCGCCACCTGGCCCTCGCGCGCCTTGCAGACAAGCGAACCGCGGTGGCGGCAGGAATTGTGGAAGGCGCGGATTTCGCCGTCGCGGCCGCGAACGATGATCACCTTGTAGGCTCCCACGCGCAGCGTGACGTAGCTGCCTGTCCTCGTCAGCTGGCAAGCGGGAATCGCGTAGAGCCAGTCCTTATAGAAGATATGCTCCAGATCGAACTGATAAATCTCCGGCGAGGTATAGAACGGCTGCTCCAGGCTGTGGCCCGGGAGGCGGCGTGCGAGCAGGTTCTGGATCAACGGGGGATTGGCTGTCATTGGCGGAATCCGGGCTCAGCATGTTCAACTGAGATAATTTATTCTTCCCGGTTATCCGCCTTGACAATAGCTTAAAATTTCACCCTGCTTTAGTTCAAGTAACCTCTCGATCCGCAGAAGATGCTGCTGTGGGGATCAAATGGCGCGCCCCTACGACTTTTCCTCGATGACCGCCCTCATCTGCTTCGAGGCGGCAGCCCGGAACGCGAGTTTCAAAAATGCCGCCCGGGAGATGAACGTTACGCCCGCGGCCGTCAGTCATCAGATAAAGGCGCTCGAGACGGATCTAGGATGCAACCTTTTCCGCCGTCACCATCGCGGCGTCGAGCTGACGGAGAAGGGAGCCTTCCTGTTTATTGCAATTCAGCGCGGCTTCGAGGCGATTTCCGACGCGGTCACCCAGATACGCGAACGTCCTGAAACGGTCGACGTGACCATTGGCTCAACCACGGCGGTGAGCTCGCTCTGGCTCACGCCCAAGATTTCCTCCTTCTGGAAGATCCACCCGACCATCACCGTTTCGCAGATCGTCAGCGACGTGCCCGCAATGACGGGCCGGTGCGACCTGAGCATCCAGTACAACACCCCTCAGGAAAACGGGGGCGAATATCGCATGTTGTTCCAGGACCGCATCGTCGCGCTCGGGACGACGCGATTTGCCGCCGAACACGGCATTTCCCGGCTCGAGGACCTGCTCAAGGCGCCCCTGATCCATTCAAGCGGCGAGGATACCGGCTGGACGACGTGGACCGACTGGTTCAGGGCGCTCGAACGTCCCGCGCCGAAAGGGCGCAACTTCTACGTCAACAACTACATGATCGCCCTGCAGGCAGCCCAGGAAGACGTCGGCGCGGTGCTTGGATGGGACGGCCTGGTTGGCAGCCTGATGGAAGATGGCCGGCTCGTGAAACTCGTCCCGGAAAGCATTCCCTCTCCAATGGCTTTCTGTTTGAAGATCCATTCGCGGGCGTCCGCGAAAGCACGCCTTTTCGCCGACTGGCTGGTCGAAGCCGCATAGGCCCGCGGCAGCGATATTCAGGATTAGGTGTGCGCTATCGGCGATTTTTTTGCCATATCCCTTCAGAACGCGGCCAGTCGCTGGATCGTCCAGAACGCGCCGAGCGTACCGACGAGGTAGGCTGGAACCAGCTGCATCCAAGGCGGCCAGTGTCCGCCCAGACGCACAAGCGCGCGCGCCGTCACGAGGACGACCGCAACGAACGCGAGCTGGCCGAGTTCCACCCCGATATTGAACGACAGGAGGGCCAGGGGGATTCCTCTCTCGGGCAACCCGGCATCCGACAGCACGGTCGCGAAGCCGAAGCCATGAAGAAGACCGAATGCGAACGCCACGAGCCATGGGCGCTCGATCGTGAAGCTCGTTTCTCCGCGTCGGGCTCGCACGATCTCGACACCGAGGAACAGGATCGACATCGCGATGGCAGCTTCGACGAGCGGTACGGGAGGGCGCACATAGCCAAATGTCGCCACAGCCAGGGTGAGGCTGTGCGCCACGGTGAAGGCGGTCACGGTCTTCACGAGCATCCAGGGGCCGGGAACCAGAAGCAGCAGGCCAAAGACAAACAACAGGTGATCGACGCCGGCGAAAATGTGGTCGATGCCCTGCCTCGTGAACTCCACGGCCACCTGGAGACTTCGCCGATCGGCGGCAAGCTCGACCCATGGCTGCGAGGGGCGTGCGATCCCCATCCACCTATGCCCGTCGAGCGTCTCCACTTCGACAATGGCCTCGGTGATCGTCAGCTCAAGTCCGGGAAACCCGATGCGATTGCCAGAGAGCCCTTTGGCGCCTGCGTCGATCCAGCGCCTTTCAAGACGGGAGTCGCTCAGTGTCTGAACCAGCGGAGGGCGCGTGTCGCGCACTCCTTCCGGCAGTTTCAGGATTACCGCAAGCGGGATGTCGCCGCGCATCGGAGTGCGCCACAACAGCGAAAATTGCGAAGGCGCCGTCTCGGTGATCTGCAGGTAGGCCGGCCGGGATTCGTGCGCGTGGGCGCCCGGCCAGGCCGGAGCCAGCAGGAGAAGCAGGGCAAGGAGGGACTGGCTCAGAACTCCGCGCGAAGCCATCAGCATCATGAGCCGCCATCGCCAGGACGGTCGACGGGTTGCGCCGGCGATGCGGCCGCCCCCGGGCTTTCCACCTCGGGCACCGGCAGCAATACCGTATATTTCGCCCGCATTTCATCGTAGGACTTCCGCCAGGCTTCCGCCTTCTGCTGTCCCAGCCAGGCGGTCTTCACCTCGTTCGCGACCTCCTCGAAGCGCGGCACCCTTCCCGCAATGACCTTGTCGACACGCACGAGGTGCCAGCCCAGACCCGATTGCACAGGCCCGCTCCAGACGCCTGGCTGCAGGTCATCGATACTCTGCGCGAAGCCTGCCCCGAACTCCCGCGCGATCGCCTGCAGCGAACGTTCGCCATAGTAGTCCTGGAACATGAACCTGTCCCCCAGGCCCGATCCTTCAACCCGGTCGGCGGAGGTGCCGGAAAGCTCTTCGAGCGCTGCAGCGGCGTCGGCCTGCGCATTCTTGCCCCGGCGGTCGGGCGAGAAGTAGATGTGCCTGAAGCTGAGGCGCGGCGCCATTTCGAAGAGGCGGTTGTTGTCGGCGTACCAGCTCTTCAGTTCCGCAATCGTCGGCTCGCGCGCCGCTGCGATGTCTTCCGCGAGGAACTGCATCTTCTGCGCCATCCGGCGCCTGACGATCGTATCGTCCTTGTCGAGCCCCAGAGCGAGGGCCTCGCGATAGAGGATGTCCTCCCGCACACGGTCCTCGACGAGGGCATTGAACTCGGCCTGCGTGGGCGGACGGTTCCACTGAGTCTCGAATCCGAGGATCAGCCGCGCGACGTCGTCGACCGTGTACCGGATCTCGGTTGGCATGAGCGCCTCTGTCCGGTCGTCCAGCAGGACGAAGACGCCGGACATCACGCCGCCGAGAACCAGGAAATGCAGGAGCGGGTCGCGAGCGAATCTGCCCAGGACACGCTTGAGCGTTGTTTGAGACACGCCAGACCCCGCCTTGCCTTCTCTATTTTTCTGTCATCTCTATTTTTCTATGGTCACTCCGAGGTAGTTCGGCTGATCGGAGACTGGAATATCCATCTTGTCCTTCGGCAGCTCCACCAGATTGGCCGGGCCTTCGAGCAATATCTCGTAGTTGGCATAACCGAACTCGTTGCTCCGAGCGCCATAGTAGGCGGCATGCTTCCTTGCCGTGTTTCCGGCATGCGTGCCGGTGGCCTGGTACACCTTCATGCCGATCGGCGTGCTCGAAACGAACGTGTTGATCTGCCCGTTTGCGATGGTGTAGGGCGCCGCGAGCATCTCGTAGGTCTTGCGCGGGAGGTCGCCGGAGAGGCTCGGCAGCTGTGCCCTCGCCCCGACATAGCTCACATCGTACGTGCCCTTCTCGTCGTAGCGCAGCTTCATCACCTCGCCCGTCACGTTGTTTCGCACCCAGATGCCCTTGCCGGCGATCAGCGCCTTGAGCTCGTCGTCGGTCAACGCCTTCGCGCCGTTCGCCTCGAGATCGGCCACGGTGACCGATGTCGATGCCGTCGTCGTTCCTTCCGGCGGGGCGTACCAGATCGGCGAACTCCAGGCGCGTTCCTGAACCGTCGCCGGAACCGTGTCCGGAAGATCGACACCGAGCTTGACGGCCTGGACAGTGGTCCAGCGCGGCGTCTCGATCTCAAGCACGCGTGCATAGTAGAAGGCGTGCAGGCTCGGGTCGAAGTCAGGGTCGGTCCACACGGTGAAAAGCTCCGTCGAGCCTTGTTCGTCGGTGAACGTCGCCGCGGCGAGATCGACCGTGCTCGGCAGTGCCGGAAGCCGGCCCGTGCCTGGCTCGGGTTCGCGGTCACCGGCCCACACGACATCGTAGACCTTCTCGAAGCTCTGGCCGTCCTTCGTCCAGCCCTTGACGATCTGGATGCGGTCGAGATTGCCGGATTCGGGGTCCTTCACCGCCCAGACGAGGAAGGACGGCGCCCTGGCGCCGGCGGGCGCCGAAGGCAGGTCCCCACCCATCGCAGTGCCACGCTCGTAGGCCTTTGACACCCAGTCGGCATCCTGGAGAAGGTCGCTGCCGTAGTCCCAGCCGCCGAACATCCGTACCTGGATCCAGACACCGCTGGTACCGAAGGTTTCCCGACGATGCATGGCGTCCCAGAGGGATTCGCGCGTGTTCTCCTCGGCCCACACGCCCGTCAGCCCGGCGGTGCTTTCCTTGCGCACATCCATTCCGGTGAAGAGGTGGCCTGCCATGCGTCGCTGAACGAGGCCGTCATTGATGCCATGCCCGGCAAAGGCGTTGTTCGTGCGATAGGGAGCCCCGGTGTTATGAGAATCCGAGCCTCCGACGAAGCCAAACTTGAAGGGGTTGTATCCCTTCGCCTCCTGCATGGTCAGGCCGTCCTTCAGCGCCTGCCGCGCATAGGATCCGACGATGGCCGGCACGCGGCCGGAATCCTCTGGCTGGCCGATCAGGAAGCTCATGATCTCGTAGTTGGCGAACTCGTCGTTCGGCGAGAGCAGCGGGTGCGTTTCGGACTGTCCCTTGATCTGCTTGATCTCGATCAGGCGCTCGTTGCGGATGCGAGATTCCGCCCAGGCCGCGTCGATCGGACGGCCCAGGCTGTCGACGTCGGTTGGATACATCCAGCCATCCGAAAGGTTCGCATTGTGCGAGATCGCAAGCAGTTCGTTACCCGCCTGACGCTGCTGGTCCATCCACTTCCAGAGATCTTCGGGATGCCACGAGAACAGCGCGGAATAGGGCTGTTCCGGCACCTTGGCACAGTCGCGAAAGTAGACGTTCCGGTGCAGGTTGCGAAGATTGACCTGAGACGTGAACTCGTAGGAGCAAAACGCGGTGAATTCGCCGGGCTTGTTGTGCTTGTTGGCGATGTCGATGTTTTCTTTCCACACCGTGCCGGCGATCTGGGGCGTCATGAAGGCCTTGATCGGCGGCTTGCTCACCAGCGACACGAGGTAATTGAACACCTTCTGCACGTCGGCCGGGTCGTTCGGGTCCTTCAGGATCAGCGGCTGCGCCTGAGGCATCTCGCTGACGGCCGATCCGGGGGTGTTCGCCTGCTTGGTGATGCCGACATATTCGGAATGATCCGTCACACCCATCCAGTCGAGCGGCTTGTCGATCGTGATATCGTAGCCGAGCGGATGCCTGATCACCTCGCCGCGAGCGTATCTGTAGGCGTCGTCCGGCCCGGTCAGGTGGTTGCCGAACAACCACGCATCCACCGACCAAGACGTGTGGATATGCTGCTCGCCGAAGAACGCCTTCCGGTCGGCCGGACTGCCCTGGGAGGCGTCCTGCGCCGCAGCGCGAAGGCCGAACACCGAGACAAGCGCCGCAAGCGCAACCGTCGAGAGCCGCACCGAGGAGCGCAGCGTGTCCGCAATCGGCCGCTGCCACTCGCCCGAGCACATTGAACGTCGCTGGATTGACATCAGTCCGCCTCCCGCCTTGCTCACCCGACGACCAACATCGCCCCGCGCGAAAGGTCTCCCGCGCCGCGTGCCAGAGCCGACCATCTGAATTTCCCTAACGGAAGCTTATCAGACTCTGACGCCGAAATTTACCCGTGCGCGCCAAAAATGCGCCGGGCGGTCCGCGCGGCTTCCATCAACCTGAATGGGACGCGCTGGAAATATCTCGCAGCTTGCAGGAGAGCCGCCGAGGGAACAACAAAACTCTTCAAGCAATCCAGAATGCGACAACCAATGGATAAATCAACTAAAGCAGAATATTATTACAACACCATCAAATATTGTTACCTCAATAACACCAAAGCAGAAATAATATATCTATAGAAGTACAATTCATTGACGCTCTTGAGATTGTTTATATCTTAAGAATTTGGGGCTTGTGACGAAAATTATTCTCGTCTGAATTTGATGGGGGAGTCTCGTTAAAAAGGTCCGCCGAATGACATATCACACCGATTTGCCAACACGCATGGAGGCCGAATTACAAGCAGAGATCGTGCACCTCATTCCATCGGTAAGGTCGTTCTCGCGTTCGTTTCATCTGCAGAGCTACGACTCCGACGATCTCGTCCAGGAAACACTGACAAAGGCCGTCGCCAAGCTGGATCAGTTCTCTCCGGGAACGAATATGAAGGCATGGCTGTTCACGATCATGCGCAACACCTATTGCAGCAACAGCAGGACTGCAAAACGGGAATTGCCCGACGCCGATGATTGCGCCTCGCACCGTCCATCGGTCGATGCGCCCCAGGACTGGGTCCTTCTTGGCAAGCAAGTCGCCGCCGCGGTGAACAGGCTGCCTGCGCAGCAACGCAAGGCGTTGATCCTTGTCGGCGCCCTTGGGGTGTCCTACAAACGCGCCGCCGCTCTCTGCGATTGCCCCAAGGGCACGATCAAGAGCCGCCTCAGCCGGGCGCGGGAGAACCTGCTGAAGGAACTTGAGGAGGACGAGCGGGGTTCAGGTCCGCTGGCCGGCGCCGTGCCGAAAGGCGATACGGTGCCGGCGCGAACTCCGTCGTTCCGTCGCCGGCACCGATGATGCGGTGTCACGCAGGGCGTCCGCCGCCGGGCTGCGATATGGCGGCAAGGGTTTGCCCCGCGATGCCGCCATCCCTGGAAACCGCCAGGTCGCCCAGCGACAGGATTCCGACCAGGCGCTTGTCCCGGTTCACCACCGGTATGCGCCTGATCTGCTGATCTCCCATGTTGCGGCACACATCTTCTGCTTCTTCGTCCTCGAAGCAATATTTGACTTGCCTGGTCATCACGTCGCCGACCTTCGTGTCGGGCCCCTGCCCGCGAGCGATCGCCCGAATGGCGATATCGCGGTCCGTCAGCATCCCCACGAGCTTGTCGTTTTCGCTGACGGGAACGACGCCGGCGTCGATTTCGGCCATGATCCTCGCCGCTTCCTGAATGGTCTGGCCAGGGTCGGTCAGCCTCACTTCAGGTGTCATTGCCTGACTGACTTTCATGGTTGCCTCCTTATGGGCTTCAGGGAAATCGAACGGCCTGCTTCCAAGTGATGCCGCGAGGTGCCTTTTTGCAGCCGCTATGCGCGCATCTGTCGCGCATATCGCGCTCGCTTTCGAACCGCACAACGACCGCTAGCTCAACGCCAGAAACGCAAGGCCCAGGCACAAAAGCGCGATGCCGGCGAGATCGCCTGCAAAGAGTGCGCGCTGCCATCGCTTGCGCAGGATGATTTCGCCCTGCCGGACGTCCTGCCCGGCATGGGGGCGCTCAACCGGATTCGATATCTGGCTCTTGCCAGCCATTCCAACCTCCCTGCAAGCTAATGCGCGAGGCGGGCGATTGGTTCCAAATCGCGTCGGGACGAAGTCGCTTGAAACGCATTTCGAGCCGCCTCCGAAAGCCGGGGTGGCAAACGCATCGGTCTCAAGCCCATGAAACACATAACTGTTTTCGGCGGCACGGGGTTCTTGGGCCGACGCATCGTCGCCCAGATGCTCAAACGGGATTTCACCGTTACGGTCGCCGCCCGCCATCCGCGCCGCGATGATCCATCGCTGTCGCCCAAGGCCGGGATGCGCTTCGCCAAGGTCGACATTCGCGATCAAAAAGCCGTCGAAGACGCGATAAGAGGCGCCTATGGCGTCGTCAACGCCGTCTCACTCTATGTCGAGCGCGGCGACCTGACATTCCGCTCGATCCATGTGGAAGGCGCACAAGGGCTGGCGAAAAGCGCCCGGCGGGCCGGCGTCGACCGCCTGGTGCACATATCCGGCATCGGAACCGAGCGCGGATCTCCTTCAGCCTATGTGCGTGCCAGGGCCGAAGGCGAAGAAGCGGTGCGCGACGCCTTTCCGCGCGCCGCCCTCATTCGTCCGAGCGTCATGTTCGGCGAAGCGGATGCCTTCCTGAACACCCTGTTTTCCTTGACGAAATGGCTGCCGATGATCCCCCTGTTCGGCAATGGCGAAACGAGGCTGCAGCCGGTCTATGCAGGAGACGTCGCACAGGCGGTCGCCGAGGTGATGGCGTCGCCGGCCGGCCCCGAACCGGTCTACGAACTGGGGGGGCCTGACGTGCTTACATATCGCGACATCCTGCGGGAAGTCCTGCAATGCACGGGACGCCGGCGCCTGCTGCTACCTGTCCCGATGACCATCTGGGATATGCTCGCTGCCGCCGTATCCGTTCTGCCTTCACCGCCGATTACCGAAGGCCAGGTGGCGTTGATGAAGGCGGACAATGTCGCAAGGGCCCGATATCCCGGCTTCGAGGAACTGGGGATCCGGCCGAAATCACTGGCTTCTTTCATGAATGTATAGGCAACGGGCGGACTGAAGGCGAAAGCATCCGCACAATCTGGAACATGCGCGCGACCTGATCGTTGTTAAGGAAAGCAACAATCGGGGAGAGCGGAAATGCGCGAAATCGATCGCAAGGAAGTCAAGGAAATCATCGATTCGACCGACAACGAGATCATCGTCGAGGTCCTGAGCGAAGAGCAATTCACGAAAGCGCACCTCCCGGACGCCATCAACGTGCCTTTGGGCGACGGTTTCGACGAGAGGATCCAGAAAGCCATCCCGGACAAGTCCCGCACGGTGATCGTCTATTGCCAGAACCTGGACTGTCCGGCTTCGCCGAAGGCAGCGAAGCGGATGGACGCTCTGGGCTACGAGAACGTGCTCGACTACGCGGCCGGCAAGGATGACTGGAGTGCCGCCGACCTGCCGATGATCAAACACCCGAATACGTAGCCGGAGGACGGTCGATGCTGATAAATGCCAATAGCGTGATCGGCTGCCGGATCGCGGCGAGCGACGGCGATATCGGCAGCATTCGCGACATTCTGTTCGACGACCATGCGTGGACCTGCCGCTGGCTGGTGCTTGATACCGGCAACTGGCTGCGAAAGCGTCTGGTGCTGGTACCCACGGATTTCATAGACAAGGCCGACACCGACGCGGGTCGGATCACCGTCCGTACCGACCGTCAGGCCATCGAGGCCGGGCCGCATCCGGATCGGCATGAACCGGTCTCGCGCAAGATGGAAAGGGTGCTGCTGGAACATTACCGGCTGGAACCGTATTGGCGCCTTTGGCCCTATTATCCCAGCACGCCGGATGACGCGGAACGCCCTGCCCAGTCCGACATGACGGAAAAATGGGACATAGCGGCGACGGCGGAGCGCACGGAAGAAGACACGCATTTGCGTTCGGTCAATGAAGTCGACGGCTACGCGATCGCCGCCAGCGATGGCGACATCGGACACCTGGAAGACCTGATCCTGGACGAGGATGGGTTTGCCATTCGCTACATCGTGGTGGACACGAAGAACTGGTGGCCCGGAAAGAAGTGTCTTCTCCTGCCCCGCTCGATCCGGGCCATCAGCTGGTCGACGAACCAGGCCAGCGTCGACCTGACGCGCAAGCAGATCAAGGACGCGCCGGAATATGATCCGGGGGTACCGATCGACCGGCTCTTTGAGAAGCGCTTCTTCAATTACCTGCAATTTACGCCCTACTGGCTATAGGACCGCTGTCCGACCGGCGGCGATCGCCGGTCAGCCGTGAATGAGCAGAGCCCCCGGGTCGGCCAGGTTCCGCTTCACGGTATTGACGAAACGCGCCGCCTGGGCACCGTCCAGAACGCGGTGATCGAAGGCAAGGCAGACCGGCAGCATCAACGCTATGCGCGTATCATAGTTGTCGAGGCTCCCTTCCACGACCTGATGCAGTTCGGCGCGGGCAGCACCGAAAATCGCAACCTGCGGCGGACTGATAAGGGGCGAAAATCCGGTGCCGCCAATGCTGCCGATATTGGTCAGGGTAATCGTGGCGCCTTTCAACATCTTCGGCTTTGCGCGCTGATTGCGCACGGTATCGGAAAGCGTAGCCAGTTCCCTGGCGAGTTCCGCAATGCTTTTGCTGTCGGCATCGCGCACGACCGGCACCATGAGGCCGCGGTCGGTATCGATGGCAACGCCGACATTCACCGCCTTCTTAAGCAGGATCTCCTCATTGTCCGTGTCCAGCACGGCGTTGAATTCGGGATGCTCGCGCAATGCGCCTGCCAGCGCCTTCATCAGGAAGGGCGTTACGGTGAGGCGAACGCCTTCAATCTCCGGCTCGTGTTCGCGGCGCAAACGCTCAAGAGCGCTGATGTCGACACGGTCATGGTGAACCACATGCGGGATGTCGCGCCATGCCTGCGCCATCCGCCGCGCGATCGTCCGGCGAACGGAACGAAGCGACCGCCGCTCGGCAATATCATCGTCACGGCGATCCTCCTCGCCACTTTCGCCGGCGCCCGAAGTGTCGTCCCCGGCATCCTGTCCGGCGTAGGACCGCACGTCGCGCTCGGTGACGCGGCCATCTTTACCGCTTGGCGAAACCTCGTCGATGTCGACACCAAGTTCACGGGCAAGTCCGCGTACGGCCGGCGTTGCCTTGACGCTTTCCCCACGGCTCTCGCCATCGTCCGGTGGACTGCCTTTTTCGGGCTCGGGGGCGCTATCTTCATGTCCCTCTTCGGCCCCGGCACCTTCGGCCTCCTCCGCTTCCCGCTCGCGGTCAGGTTCGGGCCTCTTGTCGTCTTCAGGCTGTTTCTCCTGCGTTTCGGCTTCGTCCGCCGGCGTCTCGGCGGACGTTTCCTCGTCGGTTTCGAAGACCATGAGCACGTTGCCGACTTCGACGATATCCCCCTTGCCGACCCGGATTTCGGCTATGCGCCCGGTGACAGGCGACGAGATGTCGACAACCGCCTTGTCGGTCTCCACTGCCAGCACGTTGTCGCCTTCTTCGACCATTGCGCCTTCCTTGGCGAGAATCTCGACGATCTCGGCTTCATGGATACCCTCGCCGGGGTCTTGCAGGCGGAATTCATAGCTCATCGATTTCCGTCCTTTCTGGAACGCTATAGCCAATCGACATTCGGGATTTAGCGACGCCGATATGCTCAAGTCATTGATCCTGGAGCGATTTCCTTTCACGAAAGCCATCCCGCCTTCGTGAAAAGCGCTCTAGAATTGACGAACATATTCGGCAGCCTGGACGATCCTCCCCGCATCCGGCAGATAGGCCTGCTCGCGCGCGAAATACGGCATGTGCACATCCGGGCCTGCGACCCGCGCAACGGGCGCCTTCAGGTGCAGGAAGGCTTCTTCTCCCACGCGGGCGGCGATCTCGGCGGCCGGGCCGTATGTAAGCGGGGCTTCCTGCACGACGACGCAGCGCCCAGTGCGGGACACCGATTTGGCGATGGCGGGATAGTCGAGCGGAGACAGTGACGTGAGATCGATCAGTTCGACCGACACGTCCTTTTCCGCAAGCTGGCTTGCCGCTTCGCGGGCGCGCCGAGACATCGCCCCCCAGCTGACAATCGTAAGATCCTGCCCCTCCTGAACGATCTGGGCGGGGCCGATTTCGGCGACCTCCTCGTCCTCCGGCACTTCCTCGCGAAAGGCGCGATAGCTCGCCTTCGGTTCGAAAAAGACCACCGGGTCGGGATCGCGGATGGCGGCGACAAGCAGGGAGCGGGCGTTTCTCGGTCCCGACGGCACGACCATTTTGACGCCGGGCATGTGAGCATAAAATGCCTCGCGGCTTTCGGAATGGTGCTCCAGTGCCCTCACGCCGCCGCCATAGGGCATGCGAACCGTCATCGGAATACCGAAACGACCCTGCGATCGCCAGCGCATGCGCGACGCATGGGACTCGATCTGGTGGAAGCCGAGATAGGCAAAGCCGGAGAACTGCATTTCAGGGACCGGGCGAAGGCCATTGATGGCCATGCCGATCGAAAAGCCGAGTATGCCGCTTTCCGCAAGCGGCGTATCCATGACCCGATCCTCGCCGAACTCCTCGATCAGGCCCTGGGTCGCCCTGAAGATGCCGCCGTCTACCCCGACATCCTCGCCGAGCACGTATACCCGCTCGTCGGCTGCCATTTCCTGTTTCAGCGCAAGATTGATCGCCTCGATCATCGTCAGTTCAGGCATCCGACGGCACTCCCGGCGATCCGCCCGCCTGCATGCGCCTTTTCTGGCGCTCCAGTTCAGCCGGCATGTCGCTCATCACGTGGTCGAAAAGCGGCGCGACCGCCCCCAGCTCCTCGATCCGCTTTTCCGCCTTCTTCCAGGCAGCATCGATGGTTGCGGATACCTCCTCTTCCATTTCCTGAAATCCTCCGTCATCCAGAAGGTCGCGCTTGCGCAGGTAGTTCCGAAAGCGCTCGATCGGATCCTTCTCGCGCCACTCCTCCACCTCCTCGTCGTCCCGATATCTGCCGGGATCGTCGGCGGTGGTGTGCATCTCGAGACGGTAGGTCACGCACTCGATCAGGCTGGGCCGTGAATTGTCGCGCGCACTGGCCACCGCCTTTTGAGCGGCGACAAATGTCGCGAAGACGTCGTTGCCGTCCACCTGCACCCCGTCGATGCCGTAGGCGAGCGCCTTCTGGGCCAGGGTTTCGGAGCGCGTCTGGCGGGATCTCGGCACGGAGATCGCATATTGATTGTTCTGGCAGATGAACACGACGGGGCAGTCGAAGACAGATGCGAAGTTCATCGCTTCATGGAAATCGCCCTGCGAGGTGGCGCCGTCGCCAAAGAAGGTCATGGCGATTTCGTCTTTCCCCTGCCGCCGGGCGCCATAGGCGATCCCGGCCGCCTGCAGCATCTGGGTGCCGACGGGAACCGCATTGGGAAGATCGTGCGCATCTTGCGGGATCGAGACACCCTCATTGTAGCCCGCATCGGCGATCAGCACGTCCGCCAGGTCGATGCCGCGCCAGATGCCGGCGACCGTCTCGCGATAGGAGGGAATGAACCAGTCCTGCGGGCGAATTGCGGAAATCGCTCCAAGCTGTGCGGCTTCCTGCCCGTTCACCGGTGCAAAGGTGCCGATGCGGCCCGAGCGCTGCAGCTTCAGGCGACGCTCGTCGAACCGTCTGCCCAGCAGCATCGTCCTGAGGCCCTGCAAGAGCTGGTCTTCACTCAGGTCCGGCACCAGTTCCTCGTCCACCTCGCCGGACGCATCCAGGATGGAGAGATGAGGTATTGCCCCCTTCGGACCGACTTTGCTCCATGGCATGGCTTATCTCGCTTACTGCTTGCGCCAGAAACGAAGGCGCATGCGGGGCGCCAGCTTCCAGGAGACGATGGGCGTGAGTATCAGCGCGACGATCCCCACTGCCGGAAAGAGAAACTCGGCACGGGCATACAGCGCGGGCGTCACGAGGATCGTCGTGATGCCGGCTCCGGCGATAAGCGGAAACACCATCAGCGCCAGGGCAAGGGATATCATCGTGCGAGAACGCATATTCGACCTCCTCTCATGCGACTCAACGCAGGAGGCGCGACGAGGTTCCAGATGCGGGCAGACGGAAACTGCTCCGACCCCTGTGCGGACCATCGGAACCGACCGGCCGCGCGGCGGGACCGCGAGGCCACCTGGTCAAATGATGTATCTGTCCCAGGAGCCGTATCTGTAGCGAACAGGCCCGCGCCGCACGGACAAAGCCATCAGCGAAATTCCCGCGCCTATGGTGACGAGGAGCCCCGAAACATTCGTATCGATGGCGAATGGCACCAGAACGAGCAGCCCGCCGACAGCCAGATTGAGAAATCTCACGACCCTTGCCACCTCCGCCATGGCAGTGACGGAAATGGAGATGACGAGAGCGCCGGCGATATGGACCGCATTGGCAAGGTCGGTCGTGATTGGCGCGAGCGGCATTAGCATCAGGCCAATGCCGATCAGCAAACTCACCGCGATGTTCCAGGGAACCGAAACGCCCGCCGTCAGCATTTCATGGACGATTTCGGCCGGTGGCCGGGAAAAGTCATCCCGTTCGACGCGCTTGGTCACGTCGGTGTCGCCGGTAAAAAAGATCTTCAGCGCTGGCTTGCCGGCTGCCCGGCGTCGCGCCAGAAAGACGCCGCAGGCGACCATCTCGTCCAGCGAATAGGGAATCTGGGCCAGCATGGCGGCAGCGGCGATCAGGCACAGCGTGCAATAGGTGCCGATGATCACGGGCTGTATGACGATGAAGAATATCGAAATCGCGCCGAGCGGTACGATCATAAGCCCGAAAAGCATGACCAGCCACGGCATGCTGCGCCAGCGATGCGCAGAGCCGACGACGCCAACCAGAACCTCGAGCATGTAGGTGAGCGCTCCGATACCCGCATCGGGCACGGGCCAGGCCCGCGAAACGGCGGACGTGATTATCTGCTCGGTGCCGTTTTCGCCCGGCGCCGTTCCCGGGAAGAACGGATCCCATACATCGTCGATATAGCCGAGCTGGTAGGCGGCGAGGTATCTGGAAACGAACAGGCCGACAAGGGCCAGGATGATGACAGGCAGCCGCTGAAACCAGCTTGAAGGCGAAAAATCCCACCCCGGAGGAATGACCGGGCCGGTTCGTTCCGCGACCGCGGCAATGCCGGGATAGGGCGGCACCAAAACGGCGAAGCCGACGATCAGCGCGCCGACAAGCGTGCCGTTGAGATAGGCGGTCGCGACCGGCGCCCAGAACACCAGCGGCGCGGTCATGACCCAGCACCCGATCGCCGCGCATGCCCAGCGCGCCCAGGCGAACCTGACCGACAGCGACGCGAAGGCGAAAAGAGCGAGCAACAGGCCGCTGACGACGTCGCTCAACACCATCCAGCCGGACTGGTAACCCAGAAGCGGCGGCGAAGTGATCAGCCACGCGGCCATTGCAAGGTTGAACCAATGGGCCCAGATCGCGTTCAGATGCCCGCGCTGGTAGTTCCGCAGATACAATTCCCGCATCCGGTCGGGGTCGTCGACCGTTTCCTCGGCGATGGACAGCCAGTGAGGGGGCGTGATGCCGTTCCGCCGATACCATTTATAAGGGTCCGACTTCAGGTTCTCGACCATGGCCGGAAGCTCTTCCCTCAGGGAGTGCGCCGGCGACCAGCCCAGCAGCTTTCCGGCCCTGGAAATGTCGAGGGCGTAGTGATCACTGGCCATGTCGATCATGAACGGCCGGATGAACGGCTTTTCCGAATAATCGAAGTCGTCCGGCACGACAGGTTCGGATTTCTCTTCGATCCAGGCGCCGGCCTTCGCCAGCGCTTCCGGCAGGCGGAACGTCCGCCATTCCTTCTCGCCATGGATCAGTTCGCCCAGCCGGTCCTGCAGCTCGCCAAAGCCCATGACGAACGGTTCGCCGGCAAGGACCGCCGTGTATTCGGGTAGGCGCTGCCGCCGGTCGACCGCCGCCTTGAAGGCCGCGACAAGGTCGTCGCGATGGATCATGGCCTGTCCGGCAAGCGGATCGCCGGCAAAGAGATGGCTCTTGAATTTCCGCTCATAGATCCTGGCGATCTGATGGCTGAGAGTGGGAACCGACGTCTCGGCATCGTAGAGGCCGGCAAGCCGGAGCACGATGGTCGGGATGTCGCCGCGTTCCTTGCGGATAACCTCTTCCGTCGCCGCCTTCGACGCCGGATAGGCCCACTGCGGATCGATCGGATCGTCCTCCGCGATCACGTTTCCCGGCTTGCCCGGCGCGTGCACCAGCATGGTGCTGGAATAGACGAACTGGCCAACGTCGAATTCCTGGAGCGCACGGAGCAGATTGCGGGTGCCTTCGACATTGACCTTTTCGTAAAGCGGATTGTCCTCCCCGGTGAAGTCGAAATAGGCGGCGAGATGAATGCAGGAGGCGATCGTGTCGCCGAAATCGTCCGCGATCCGGCGCAACGCGAATTCCACAGAATCCCGATTGGCAAGATCGAACTCATGGCATGGAAAGGGCGTGCCCTGCGAGGTCAGGTCGAGGCCGACCACCCTGTAGTCGGGCGACAGCGCCTCGCACAGGGAGCGCCCGATAGACCCCGACGCGCCCGTGACGACGACGAGAGGTTTCTGCGTCTTCGTTTCCATAAGCGATATGTCCGGTTCAGCTCATAAGACACCAGCGGCTCACGCCTGGTTTCGATGAAAATTGACAAGGCCGCCATCGAGCAGGACCCGCCTTTCGCGGTTGGTCAGTTCGAACCTCACCTCCAGGGCCCTCTGTCCGCCCAGGTGCAGGCGCAATCGATCCTTGTTGCCTCGCAGCGCACTTGCAGCACCTTCGATGACAATGGTTTGGCCTGAATCGATCCTGTCGAGATCGTCATCATTGTCCGCATTGTCCGCGACGAGGGGCAGGACCCCATAGTTGAGCAGGTTCTGGTGGTGGATACGCGCGAATGATTTCGCCAGCACGGCCCTGAGGCCAAGATACCGCGGAGCAAGGGCTGCGTGTTCGCGGCTCGACCCCTGGCCATAATTGTCGCCGGCAACGATCATATGTCCGCCGGCAGCCTGCTCCGCATTTGCAGGGTAGTCCTCGTCGATATCGCGGAACACGAACTGGGCGATCTTCGGAATGTTGCTGCGATAAGGCAACGCCTCGGCGCCCGCCGGCATGATCTCGTCCGTGGATATATCGTCGCCGAGCCTCAGGATGACCTTCAATTCCAGATGCTCGGGAAGCGGTTCGAACGCCGGCAGGGAGACGATGTTCCCGCCCTTGACCAGTTCTATCTTCCGTCCCGTCTCCCGGCCGGGCGGATACTCGAACATTTCAGATGCAGCCAATCGTTTTCCTGCATCTTCTATGCGCGGAAAAGGCATATCCATTCGGCGAGGATCGGTGATCCTGCCACTAAGGATCGATGCGGCCGCTGTTTCGGGGCTGCACAGGAAAACCGCATCCTCGCGCGCGCCCGATCGGCCGGGGAAATTCCTGGGCACAGTGCGAAGACTGTTCAATCCCTTGGCTGGCGCCTGCCCCATTCCGATGCACCCGTTGCAGCCGACCTGATGAAGCCGCGCGCCGGACGCCAGAAGCGCCGTCAGGCTGCCATCGTCGGCAAGCTCTTGAAGCAGCGTCCGGCTGGTCGGATTGATGTCGAGCGACGTGCCTGCGGCGATCCTGCGGCCACGCACCATTTCCGCTACGACAGCGAAATCGCGGTAGCCGGGATTGGCCGAGGACCCGATATAGGCCTGATGGACAGGCTTGCCCTCGACCTCGCGAACCGACACGACATTGCCCGGGCTTGACGGCAACGCGATCAAAGGCTCGAGCTGCGACAGGTCGATCTCGTCCGCCATGTCGTAGGCCGCGCTGTCATCGGCGACGATTTCCGTCCAGTCCTCGCTGCGGCCGTGAGTCTCCAGGAAGGCCTGCGTCCTGTCATCGGAGGGAAATACGCTGGAGGTCGCACCCAGCTCCGTACCCATGTTCGCGATGACGTGACGGTCCATGGTGCCAAGCGTTTTCAGCCCGGGCCCGTGATACTCAATGATGCGGTTCAGGCCGCCGCTGACACCATGCCGCCGTAGCATTTCGAGGATCACATCCTTGGCGCTGACCCAGTCCGGCATCTTGCCGGTAAGCCTGATGCCCCAGACCCGCGGCATCGTCAGCGGATACGGCACTCCGGCGATGGCCATCGCCACGTCCAGCCCGCCGGCCCCGAATGCAAGCATGCCCAGAGCCCCCGCCGCAGGCGTGTGGCTGTCGGAGCCCAGAAGGGTTTTGCCGGGCACCCCGAACCTGGCCATATGGAGAGGATGGCTGACGCCATTGCCTGGGCGGCTGTAGATCAGGCCAAAGCGCGCAGCCCCACTTCGGAGGAAAACGTGGTCCTCCGCGTTCCTGCTGTCCTGCTGCAACAGGTTGTGGTCCACGTACTGGACCGCTGTCTCGGTATGCGGCGCCGCCAGCCCGAGGGCTTCGAGCGACAGCATCACCAGCGTCCCCGTCGCATCCTGCAGGAGAGCTTGATCCACATGTAAGCCTATCGGCGTGCCTGCTTCGGGTTTGCCTTCGGACAGGTGGCTCCGTAGGAGCTTCTGCGTAACGTTCAAGGCCATCGGCAAGGCACCCTGGCCGGCTCAGCAATGGCAAACGTGAAATCGAACATGGTCGTGCGTCCCGGAATCCGCTGAACGGCACCCGCATCGCCTGTCCACGGATGCAGAGCCTTCAGAACCGAAACGAAGGACCTCCGCTTGTTGTTCCATGTGTCGCGAAACCGGAAGCCATCGCGGGATACCGGTCCCCGACACGCCCGCTATCGAACGAGGCTTGCGGCATCCAGCGGTTCGTCGTCGATGGTCGCCCAAGGGTCCTCCTTTGCCCCCAACCGCCTGAATATGTTCTTGATCCCGTATTTGCCGGCGCGCATGGCACCGGAGAGCGCCTCGTCCCACTCGACCGGCGTCGCAACCGGCGCGTCATCCAGTGCGCGCACTCCATACGGCGCGACGTGGGTCTGGCCATAGGCATTGCGTCCCGTGTCGAGATAGACACGGTCGCCGCGCTTGGCCTTTCGCTGTTCGGTGGTGAGTTCTCCGGGATACCGCTCGGCCAGCCGCCCTGCCAACTGGCGCGCAATCTCGCGAACTTCATCGAAATTCCTGCTGCGGTCGAGCGGCAAGATAACATGCAGGCCTCTCGATCCGGTGGTCTGCACGAAGCTTCTCAATCCCCGCTCGTCGAGTATCTCGCGAAACCGGCGCGCGGCGACCTGGACCTTGCCGAAATCCTTGCCGGGCGGATCGAGGTCGAACACCATCCGGTCGGGGTGGTTCGGGCGGTCCACCCGCGAAAGCCCGATATGAGGAGTAACCATGCCCTGAT
Organism: Stappia albiluteola; assembly: GCF_014050225.1. Lineage (GTDB taxonomy): Bacteria > Pseudomonadota > Alphaproteobacteria > Rhizobiales > Stappiaceae > Hongsoonwoonella > Hongsoonwoonella albiluteola. The sequence continues at coordinate 27,047 of NZ_JACFXV010000053.1, forward strand.
CCGCCAGATAGGCAAACGTCGCGCAGTTATTGACCAGAACGTATCGGACCGTACCGTCTTCCTTCGGCATTTCCGACCTGCGTACCCAGTCCGGAAAATATTCGGGAATGTTCTTCTGGAAGAAGCCTTCCTTTCCAATCCCGTCCGGGAACCTCTGCATGGTCAGCGGCCTGTCGCGCCAATACGGCAGGGCGACTTCGGCAATGCGTGCATAGTAGTCGGCAAGATCGCCCTTCGTTATCCCGCTTTGGGGAAAGAGCACCTTGCCTGGCTTGGAGACTTCGATCCGGTGCCCGTCGAGTTCGTAAACTCTGCCGGTCAAGATGGCCTCTCCCTGACGACATCCTCTGCCGCCTTGTCCCGCCTAAGCCCGAGAAATCGCGGATGCCGCAGCTTGCCGTTCTCCGTCCACTCGGTGAAACCGATCTCCGCAACCAGATCCGGGCGGACCCACATGGCATCGGTCTCGTCCGGCACAGGTGCGAAGGGAGAGGTCTGGCGTCGCCGGCTCTCAAGGCGCTTGCGGAAGTTCTCGAGAAACGCATCGTCGAAGCCGGTGCCGACCTTGCCGGCATAGCAAAGAACGCCGTCCTCATAGTAGCCGAGCAGCAAGGCGCCGAAGCCCTTTCGCTCGCCGTCAGGCGGCGTGAACCCGCCGATGACCAGTTCCTGCCCCCTGGCGCATTTGAATTTCAGCCAATCTCGCGAGCGCCCGTGGCGATAGGGTGCGTCCGCGCGCTTGGCGATCACGCCCTCCCAACCCTTCCGGCAGGCCGTTTGGAAATATTTCTCGCCGGTCTCGTTGCGGTGAGGCGTATAGCGAAGCGGATCGCGGAAACGCAGGCATTTCCTCAGCAGGCTCTTGCGCCTTCGCAATGGAAGGCCCTCGATATTGCACCCGTCGACATGGAGAAGATCGAACAAATAATAGAACACGGATATGCCAGACGCTCGGGCGTCATCCGCGTCCTTGATCTGCATGCGCTTTTGCAGGCGGGCGAAACTCGTCACTTTCCCGTCGAAGGCAACCACTTCGCCGTCGGCGACAAAATCGTGTAGCGGCTGGCGCGCGACCGCCTCCGCCAGTTCGGGATAAGTCGACGACACATCCTTGCGATTTCTCGTCAAGAGGCGGACACATTCACCTTCGCGAAAGAGCAGCACGCGTTCACCGTCGAACTTTCGCTCATAGATCCACCCGCGATCGGAAAAGCGCTCGTCCGTAAGCGTGGCCAGCATGGGTGCGCGCCAATCCGGGTGGGCGGCCGCTCTTGCCTCCGCGCTGTCGGCATCCTTCGCAAACAGGTCCTCCGCCATCGTCAGGCGTCCTTCTCCTCCTCGGCGATATCTTCCAGCGTCCGGCCACTGACGACGGATTTGGGTTCCGTGGAGACCGGATTGCGGCGCGCATCGGCCTCCTCGTCATCCATCTTCACCAGCAACCATTGGCCTTTTTCGTCATCGATGCGCTGCAGCGCATAACCGCCCGCAAGCTTCCTGCCTTTCAGGCGCACCAGCACATGGCCCGCGGCCAGCGCCTCCTCCATCGGCATGAGATCATCGTTCTTCCAGGTGATGTTCTCGTATGGACCGCGGTCCCAGATCAGTACGGTGCCGCCGCCATATTCCTCTTTCGGGATGATGCCCTCGAATTCGGCGTAGTCCAGCGGGTGATCTTCGGTTTCTATGGCCAGTCGTTTGTCCGAAGGGTCGGTCGACGGTCCCTTCGGGACTGCCCAGCTTTTCAGCACCCCGTCCACCTCGAGCCGGAAGTCGTAGTGCAGCGTGCTCGCATCGTGCTTCTGGATCACGAAGATCGGCGCATCGCCCGGTGAGCGCGACGAGCCTTTCGGTTCGCCGCTTCTGGCCAGATTGCGCTTGCGTCGATAATCCTTGATCGACATCGCCTTGATTTTCCCGCCGAACGGCCGGCACCCTTCCAGTTGCCCGGGCTTGCGGAAGCAAAGGCATCCGTTTTGGTCGCTCGGAAAGGCTCGGCCTGATGAACGCCTAGCCTGGCATATAGGGGAAGTGTTCGGCTTTGCACGCCTTCCTGCTTGTTCCGATCACCTGAACCGGCGAGAACGATACCGCCCTTGAAAGCCTGTCCCAGGTCCGGACCTGGAGACAATCATCGGCCGGTTTTCTTGCGCCACTCCTCGTATTTCTTCAGGCTCTCCTCCCTGGTCGGAGGATAAAGTCCGATGATCGGGGTACCGGCCTTGACTTCCTCCAGCACGAAATCCTCGAAGCTTTCCATGCCGGTGCATTCCTCGGCGATCTCATCGGCAAGATGGGCCGGGATCACCATCACGCCGTCCCGGTCGCCGACCAGAACATCGCCGGGAAATACAGGCGCATCGCCGCAGGAGATCGGCACGTTGATGTCGAGCGCCTCATGCAGGGTCAGGTTGGTCGGCGCGGATGGCCTGGCGTAGTAGGCCGGCATGTCGAGCGCCCCGATGCCCTCGGCGTCGCGAAAGCCTCCATCCGATACGACACCCGCAGCACCTCGAAGGGCCAGGCGCGTGATGAGGATCGAGCCGGCGGTGGCTGCCCGGGCATCCTTGCGCGCATCCATGACGAGGACCCAACCGGGAGGACAGGTCTCCATCGCAACACGCTGGGGATGATCGGCGTTGCGGAAGACGGTGATCGGATTGCGGTCTTCGCGCGCCGGAATGTAGCGCAGGGTGAAGGCCTGGCCCACCATGTTCTCCGACTTCGGCGACACTGGAGATACGCCCTGGATGAACTGGTTGCGGAGACCGCGCTTGAAGAGCGCGGTGGCGATCGAGGCGGTCGAGACCTTTTTCAACTTGGCGCGGGTCTCGTCGGAAAGCGTGTAGTCGGTCATCGGTCCCTCAGAATATGTCGGGTTCGCCGGCCGCGCGGCCGAAATCGGATTGCAGGAAGTCGAAGTCGCAGCCCTGGTCGGCCTGCGTCACATGGCGCGAGAACATGTAGCCGTAACCGCGCTCGAAGCGAGGCGCGGGCGGCGCCCAGGCAGAGCGGCGGCGGGCGAGTTCCTCCTCATCCACCAGCATGTCGAGACGCCGGTTCGGCAGGTCGAGGCGCACGATATCGCTGCTCTTCAGAAGCGCCAGCGGACCGCCGATATAGCTTTCTGGCGCGACGTGCAGCACGCAGGCCCCGTAGGACGTGCCGGACATGCGCGCGTCGGATATGCGCAGCATGTCGCGATGGCCCTGTTTGATCAGGGCCTTCGGGATCGGCAGCATGCCCCATTCGGGAAAGCCCGGCCCTCCCAGTGGCCCTGCATTGCGTAGAACCAGCACGTGGTCCGGTGTGACATCGAGAGTTTCGTCGTCTATCGCGGCCTTCATTTCGGAGTAGGTGTCGAAGACCAGCGCCGGCCCTTCGTGGACGTGGAGCTTCGGATCGCAGGCAGCAGGCTTGATCACCGCGCCGTCCGGACAAAGGTTACCGCGCAGAACCGCGAGCGACCCCTCGTGATAGACCGGGTTAGACAGCGGGCGGATCACATCGTCATTGTAGACTTCCGCGCCTTGGAGATTTTCGCCCATGGTCTTGCCGGTGACGGTCATCGCGGTGCAATCGAGCCGTTCCTCGATCTGCTTCATCAAAGCCCGCAATCCGCCAGCATAATAGAAATCCTCCATCAGGTAGTCCTTGCCCGCCGGACGGACATTGGCGATCAGCGGCGTCACCCGCCCGAGCTCATCGAGATCGTCGAGCGTGAGGTCGACGCCCGCCCGGCGCGCCATGGCAATCAGATGCACTACCGCATTGGTCGAGCAGCCTGTGGCCATCGCAACGACAGCCGCATTCCGACAGGCTGCGGCTGTGACGATCCTGCCCGGCGTCAGGTCTTCCCAAACCATCTCGACGATGCGGCGGCCGCACTCCGACGCCATGCGCTGATGGCCGGAATCGACCGCGGGAATGGATGATGCGCCGGGGATCGACAGGCCCATCGCCTCGGCGATCGCCGTCATTGTCGAGGCCGTGCCCATGGTCATGCAGGTTCCGGCAGAACGTGCGATGCCGCCCTGGATGCCGAGCCATTCCTCGTCCGTAATGTTGCCGGCCCGGCGCTCGTCCCAGTATTTCCAGGCATCCGAGCCCGAACCCAGGATCTTGCCGGCGTAGTTGCCGCGCAGCATGGGGCCGGCGGGGAGATAGATCATCGGCACGCCGGCCGACAGCGCGCCCATGACCAGCCCGGGCGTGGTCTTGTCGCAGCCGCCCATCAGCACGACGCCATCGAGCGGATGGGAGCGGATCATCTCCTCCGTCTCCATCGCCAGCATATTGCGATAGAGCATGGAGGTCGGCTTGGTGAAGCTTTCGTCCACCGACAGCGCCGGCATTTCGACCGCGAAGCCGCCGGCCTGCAGGACGCCCCGCTTCACGTCCTTCACCCGCTCCGGAAAATGGGCGTGGCAGGTATTGAGTTCCGACCAGGTGCTGAGCACGCCGATCACCGGCTTGTCGCGAAAGTCCTCTTCCGCGTAGCCAAGCTGCATCATCCGTGAACGATGGCCGAAGCTGCGAAGGTCATCCGGTGCAAACCAGCGCGCCGAACGAAGAGTCCTGGGGTCTTTTCTGGTCATCGTCTCATCCGGTAAACGCGAAAATCAGCCATGTAACGAAGAGTGTTAACGCAACGCCGAAGACTTCGGGCCAATTGCCGAAATCGTGATGGTCACGCCTTTCCTCCGCCGTGAATTCCGGAGCGGAAATCTCCTCGTCCTGACGGGTGAGATCCGGATCGTTGGTCTGCATCCGTCCCTCCTTAGTTGAGCAATGCCGGGAGCCAGAGCGCGAGCCCGGGAAAAAACAGCACCAGGAACAGCCCCACCGCCTGCAAGGCGATGAAGGGAAGCACCGCAGAGAAGATTTCCTGCAACTTTATGTCCTTCGGCGCCCCCACCCTCGCGGCAGAACCCAAGCATCTACTCCGGCGTGTCATAGCCCGAGATCAGGTCGCCCATGATCGCGTAGGCCGGCTCCCGACCGGAGAAATAGTTGACCGAGGTGAAGTCACCGTCGAGCACGCCGGCGGCAACCGCTTCCGGCGTTTCCTTGGCCGGGACGACCGATCCATTCGGCGTGAGCACGATCTCCACGCGCCCCTCGGTCATTTCCTTGATCTTCGGAAGCCAGGTCTCGGTCAGATACTGGGTGGAGAAGTCACCCGCGTTGAACGAGGTCTGGATAGTCAGCGTCTCGGCATGCGCGAACCCGGTCAAAGCCGTGAACGAGGCCGCGAGCAGCGCGGTCTTGGTGAACTTCATGCTGTCCTCCTTGTGGGATCGCACGGAACCTCCTCGTTCCGCTAAGTGATACACTAATATATTAGTGCATCTCTCACAAGAGCGTTGTATGCTGAGTTTGACAAGCATCGGATTCGCTAGAGGGATCAGGATGATGGACGGAAAAGTGCCTTCGATGTTCGAGGCCGGCGACGTACTTTCCAGGACGCCGCAACGGCCGCGCGTCAGGCGGATCTCCGCCAGCCAGCAGATCCACGACATGCTGAGGGAGCGCATCGTGTCGCTTGAGCTGGTGCCGGGCGAGAGCCTGTCACGCAATGAGATCGCCGACTATTACGGCGTCAGCCAGACACCGGTGCGCGATGCGATGCTCAAGCTGGAGGAGGAAGGGCTCCTCGTAATCTACCCGCAGTCGAAGACCGAGGTTTCGAAGATCGACATCGATCAGGCGCGGGAAACGCAATTCCTCCGCCTATCGATCGAGCTCGAGGTCACCCGACGATTGACGCTGGAGGCAGGCAGGGAGAAGCTCACGACGGCGCGTAACATCTACGGGCTGCAAGAAAGGGCGCTGGAGGCGCGGGATCTCGACAGATTTTCCCGCCTTGACCGGCAGTTCCATCGCTCGCTTTTCGAAGCCGTTGGCGTCGCCAATCTTTGGGAACTGGTGGTCTCGCGCTCGGGCCATATCGACCGTCTGCGTAATCTCAACCTGCCAGACCCCGGCAAGCCGGCCAATATCCTCTACTACCACAAGCAGATCCTGGATGCGGTCGAAGCCGGCGATCGCGCCGCAACTGAACTGGCCGTGCGCGAGCATCTGTCTGGCACGCTCGCCCAGGCGAACGACATCATGGCCCGCCACCCGGATTATTTCTGAGCCCGGAGAAGATCAATCTGCAGACCTGTCGCCGTTCCCCTCCCGACCGGCAAGGTAGCGAGCGTAAGGCCGGGCGGAAATGCCATGCGCCACGACGCTCAGCAGGATCGTACAGGCTGCCGTCGACACGATGACCGACGAGCCCGGAATTTCCGATTGCAGCACCATTACCGCGAAGACCACGCTGGCCAGACCGCGCGGACCGAACCAGCCGACGAAAAATTTCTCGTATCCGGCCATACCGCTACCCCGCAAAGCCAGCCAGACCGGCAGCATGCGGATTACCGTCAGGCTGAGGACGGAATAGGCAAGCATTCGCCAGTCGAAGTCGACGAGCATTGTGCCGATCGCGGTTGCGCCGAAAGCCACCCAGGTGACAAGCGCCAGCGTGTCGCCGGTGCTCTCGGCAGCGAGGAGGAAACGCTCCTTGTGGGCGCGGACCATTCCACCGAACAGAAGTCCGGCGCTGAAGGAAGCGATGAAACCGCTGCCGCTGAAATTCTGCGCAGCCGCATAGGCGACGAGCGCTAGTGCCGGGACGGGCAATTGCAGCCAGCTTCTCGTGATCCAATTGCGATGGGAGAAGTTGCGGACGAGAAATGCGCCAACGGCCGCGACCGAAAGTCCGATTCCGATACCGACGCCGATTTCCTGGAGAACCAGCACGAGCGTGTAGCTGGCGAAACCGGCCACCTCGACGCCATGTGTTGCAAGGGCCAGTAACGCCAGGAATATCGGCACGCATATGCCGTCATTGAGGCCGCTTTCGACATTGAGCGAGGTCCGGATGCCATTCGGCACCGTCACATCGGTGACGACCGCCTTGCCGAGCGCAGCGTCGGTCGGCGACAGCGCCACAGCCAGGAGCCCTATCTCGATCAGCGAAAGCGCTCCGAACAACGGCAGCGCGCATAGAAAACCCAGCAGGATTGTCAGCGGCAGGCCGACGAGTAGGAGCCTGCGCGGCAGGGACAAGGTCATTGCCAGTTCGCGGAGATCCGTTCTCGCGGCGTCGGTAAAAAGCACAAGCGCCAGAGTAAGTTCGGCAAGCGTGCCGAGGCCCTCGGCCTCGACATTGAGATCGAGGACGCCAAATCCGAAAGGACCCAGAAAAAGACCAAGCAGGACGAAGACGATGGCACCGCTGAAAGGCGTTCGTTCGAGAAATGCACTGACGCCGGCGTAAATGAATACGATTGTCGAAAGGATGGCGACGACTTCATACATGCCGTCTACCCGATCGGGTATTGTTCAATGCGCCATCTCATTCGGCGGCCGCCGCATAGCGATGGGGAGCGGCCGCGATCATATCCGTCACCTGCTTTTTGAGATCCGCGCGCTGCTGCGACCCTTCTGCGGCGTAGTTGAGGTTCTTGAAGGTCCCGGTGAGCCTGGTGAAAAAATCGCGGGCCTCGGCCTTTTCCTTGAAGTCGAAGTCCCGCTTGGCAACACTCGTCACGAGATCGAAAGTTTCCCGCTGCCGCGCCAATGGCGCGGAGATATCGACATCGTCAAAAGCATCCTGCTGCAGGTAAACCATATCCAGGAACAGCGCCTTCTGCTGGGTGACAAAATCGTCCGTCGAGATGCCTTCCTCGCCGGTCACCTGCATCATTCTAGATATCTCGTCGCCCCGGCGCAGGAGTTCCACCATTTCCTCGACGCGGCCAACCCATTCGCCATCGATGTTCTGCTTGTACCAGTCGGACAGCTGCGGGTGGTAGCGCGACCATGACAACAGCGGATCGACCGCGGGATAGAAGCGCTTGTAGGCGCGCTCATAAGACAGGCCGAGAAACGTCTTCACGGTGGCAAGGGTCGCCTGTGTGACCGGCTCCTCGAAGTTGCCGCCCGCCGGCGAGACAGTGCCGATCATGGTCAGCGAACCGAGCGATCCGTCGCCGATGCGGAAGACCCCGGCGCGTTCGTAGATGCCTTTGATCGCAGAATCGAGATAGGCGGGAAACGCCTCCTCGCCCGGAATTTCCTCCAGCCTGCCGGAGGTTTCGCGCATCGCCTGCGCCCAGCGCGAGGTGGAATCGGCGATCAAGAGCACGTCGTAGCCCATCTGCCGGTAATATTCGCCAAGTGTGATGCCGGTATAGATCGAGGCCTCGCGGGCGGCGACCGGCATGGACGAGGTGTTGCAGATGATGACCGTGCGGTCCATCAGCGTGCCATCGCCGGAGGGATCCGGCTGGCTCGGGAACTCCGTAATCGTCTCGACGACCTCACCGGCACGCTCGCCACAGGCCACGACGATGACGATATCCACGGCGGAAAAGCGGGAGATCAGCGACTGCAGCACGGTCTTGCCGGCGCCGAATGGTCCCGGGATACAGCCCATTCCGCCGCGCGCGATCGGGAAGAAGGTATCGATCAACCGGATCGTCGTGATGAGAGGTTCGGACGGGTAGAGCCGCTCCGCCTCCCCGAGCGGAGACAAGGCCGAGGGAATGGGCTTCCTGACCGGCCAATGCTGTATCAAATTCAATTCCCTTTGCTGGCCTTTCCTGTCCGAAATCGTCGCAACCACGCTTTCGATGGTGAAGGTGCCTTCGCGAATGCGTTCCACCATCCATTCGCCCTGAAGGGTGAAAGGCACCATGATGCGGTGCTCGAAGCGCCCCTCCGGGACGGTGCCGAGAACCATCCCTGCCCGCACCGTATCGCCCGCCTTGACCTTCGGCGTGAAGGCCCATTTCCGGGTCCGGTCGAGCGGGTTGACCAGAACCCCGCGCGGCAGGAAGAAGCCGTATTGCGAGGCGATCTCGGCAAGCGGGTTCTGCAGCCCGTCGAAGACGCCGGAAAGCAGGCCCGGACCGAGGGCCGCCGACAGCATCTCGCCGGTCTGGATCACCCTGTCGCCGATCCGGACCCCGCTTGTGCTCTCGAAGACCTGGGCCTCGGCGAAATCACCGCGCACGCGCAGCACCTCCGCCTTGAGATATTCCCGCCGCTCTCCGCTCCGCTCCGGGCCATGGGGAATGATGAAGACCACTTCGTTCTTGACGAGAGGTCGCGACCCGGTCGGGCGTATCGTCACGAGATCGTCCTGGACCGCGGAAATCTCGGCCGAAGGCTCCGGCAGGCTGGACTGGCTGGTCATGGATGGACCTCCTGCTGAAGGGCGCTTTCCGGATCTGGAACGACAGCGAAAGGCGGCGGCGCGCTTTTCAGGGCGTCGGCAAGCAGCGAGCGCAGACGTTCGGCTGCTTTGGCAGTGCCGTAGACGCTCCAGCGCTCGACGATTATCCAGCGCAGGACATAGGCGACCACCGCCGTGAAATCGAATTCATGCCCCGCCGAATGGCGCCCGATCTGGCGAAAGACGTCCGTCAGCACGAGCCGCTCGACGGCGACATGATCGCCGGCCTTCATCAGGCGGTCCGCCTCCGCGACCCAAGGCATGATCTGCGACAGGCCAAAGCCCGGATCGCTCCAGTTATCCCGGATCGACCGGCACCAGCGGCCGAAACCCCAGGCGGAAATGTCGCCAGCCTCGCGCGCTCCTTCCCGACGGCGGCGCAGGGCTGCGATCAGGGTGCGTGTCTCCATGCGGGAGCGGACGAGATTCTGAATATCGGGATATAGATCGAGATCGCCGATCACGGAGCGGGCAAGCGCGATGACCTCGGCGTCGGTGTCGATTTTGGATACAGAAGACCAGGCGGTGATCGAGACGACGCGATCGAGCAGCCGGGCGTGCTCGCTTTCCAGCAACGTCAGCCGCTCATCCAACCGGTAGCGCGAAATGCCGGTTCCGTGCTCGCTGAAGAGCCGGCCGATATGCGGGAGGCTGGAGATCAGCGTGATATATTGAAGCCGGTCGCTCATCACCTAGCGCACCACTCCTTCCATCAGGGCGCGGAAGCGCGGTTGCAGATGCTGGGTCAGCAGCGCGGCTATCGCCTCCTCCGTGAGATCGATGGAGAGATCGCGGTCGACGAGCCTGACCTTGATGCCCTCGAAGCCCGGCGCGGAGGTGAAGGTCACGCCCTTGCGGAGCACGTCGGCGGCGACCGCCACCACAAAATGGGTCAGTGTGCCGGCCTTCGCAGCCTCCGGCGTCTTCTTCAGTTCATCGAAGGTGACGAGCCGCTCGGGAAGCACGATTTCCATCGCATCCTTTGCGGTGATGCCGGAATCCTTCTTCGCCTTGGCAGCCATGGCGAGGATCAGGTTCTTCAGGAAGTCCTCGTCGACGAAGGCATCGCCCAGGATCCGCCGGGTCTCGTCGCCGATACGGGTGCCAAGCTCGTTGCGAAGCCTCAGGACGAGATCTCGGGCGGCGATCTTCAGCGCGTCGTTGGCAGCAGCGGTTTCGGCGGCAGCATCGGCTTTCGCCTTGTCCAGGATCGCCCCCGCGCGCGCTTCCGCATCGGCGACTAGCTTGTCGGCCTTGGCCCTTGCGGCGGCAAGGATGCGATCCGCCTCGTCCTGTCCCGCCGAAATGCCTTCGCTCTTCAGGCGGTCGATCAGGGCCTGCACGCCGGCGCCGGCGGGCGAAGCGGTGGTCTCAGAAATCTTGGCCATCTTTCGCCTCCATCCGATCAGGCCGGTATCGAACCGCTCAGCACCAGCGCGAAGACGAGCGCGAAGACCGCGAAGCCTTCAAGCACGGCGGCCGGCGCGAGCGAGATGCCGAAAATCTCGGGCTTTGCTTTCGAGGCATTGATGGCGGATGCGATTGCCTCGCCCTGGCGGATGCCGGCATAGAGCATGGCGACGCCCGCCAGCAGGCCAATGCCGAAGATGGCGCCCGCCGCCTCGGCCGTCATCTGGTCACGCTGCAGCGAGAACATGATGACAATGCCGTAGATGACCTGCGAGGACGGCATCAGGGATACGCCGATGAAGCGGCCGTGGCCGCTTTCGGTGTCGAGCATGGCGCCGATCGCAGCACTCCCCCCGATCCCGCAACCGATGCAGCTGCCGATGGCACCTAGCGCGACAGGCGCATAGAGGCCAAGCCAGCCAAGGGCCATCACGAACTCATTCATTGGCCTGTCTCCTGCTTCCTGAAGGGACGAAACGCCTTCCCCTCGTCCTTCAGACCCCAATTGAAAAACTCGATGACGTTGAGCCTGAGCCCGTGCACGACGCCGGCGATGAGGCCGAGGCCGATATTGATGGCGTGGCCGATGACGAGCACCGCAAAGGCGATGAGCACGCCAATGCCGGGCGCGGCGTGGACGAGTTGTCCAGACAGCGTGTTGATCGTTTCCGCAAGCGAGGCGGCGGCAAGGCCCAGCGCGAAAAGCCGCATGTAGCTCAACACGTCGCTAAACATGTTGGTGAGACGGAATACGGAACCCAGACCGTCGAACACACGCAGGAACGCGGTCTTCGGCGAGGTGATCTCCCGGTCGCTGCCATAGACGCCGACCATGACGAGGCCTGCGCCCGCAAGCGCCAGCCCGCCGACCTGCAACGGGCGAATGTCCGCCCCGAGGAATGCCGTCAGGCCGCCCACCGCCACGAGGCACCAGCCTATCGGCTGCAATTGGCGGCTGCGGGTCTTCGCGTGGCGGCTGCTCATCAGGTTGGCCAGCACGACGTGCACGACGCCGATGGTCAGCGTCAGCTTCATCATCGCCTGAACATTCTTCAGGTTCATGATCTTGAGATGGGCGAGCAGGCTTCCTTCCGGCGGCGTCAGCCCGAAATAGCTTCCCGTCAGCACACCGAAGAGGGCGGTGGATGCCATCAGCCAGTAGCCCATGACCAGCATGCGGCGGCCGTTCTCGCTCGTTTCGAACCGCTTGCGGAAGACGTAGAGTAGACCAAGGAGCAGCAGGCCGTAGCCGACATCCGTCATGATCATGCCGAAGAAGAGAATGAAGGACACGTAGACGATCGACGACGGATCCCAGTCGCGATAGGACGGCGTCTGATAGAACTCGACGAGCAGTTCTCCGCCGGCAAGCTCCGGTCGGTTGGCGAGAAGCGTCGGAACGTCGTCGCCTCTGTCCGCATCTTCAACGATGACAGCGGTACCGAACACTTCCGCAAGCTGCCCGACCTCGGGAACGCGTTCCGCCGCGAGCCACCCCTGCATGGCAAAGACGCGCTCGTGATCGGCCGTCTCAAGGGCCGCACGGCGACGTGCCGACCGGTCCTGCGCCTCGGCCAGATGTGCGGCCATCAAAACGCGCCACTTGGTGAGCGCCCGACGTTCCGCCCAAAGGTCCTCAAGCAGCACCTCGATCGCCTCAAGCTGGCGCTCGAGCTCGGACAGCGAATGTTCGCCGACATGGACGCGCGGTACCGGCATGGCGTCCACCGGCGGCTCTTGCGGCGAAAGCAGAACGACATACGCAGAGCGGCGGTCACTATGGACGATCTCCAGCACCTTGCCCGCGGGATCGATCGCCGAAAACCTGTTATGCGGCACCACATAGAACCAGAGCCGATAACCGCCGACTTCCTCAAGGCCGGCAAAGGAAAACTCGCCCCAGGGCCGTACATCCTTGATGCGCTTCAAAAGGGCGGCGCGCCGGTCCTCCGCGTCGAGCAGCGCCTGACGGTTGGCAATGGCGGCGGCCGTCACCTCATCGACATCAAAGCCTTCCTTGTCGGTGACGGCCCGGCGCGGCGCCGGACAATCAATCAGCCAGCGAAGCGCGTTGACCGCATCCCGCCCGGTACCGCTCGGCACCGCTTCCAGTTCCTTCTGTGCCGGGCGCAGCGGGATCAGGTGCATGGCGCCAAAAGCCTGCACGGCTTCCAGCACACGCTCCTTGTCGGCCAGGACGCCGACGATGCTGACCTTCTTCAGCGGCACGATTGTCATATCTCGGCCACCCCGCCTTCGGCGGCACGGGCCGCGGTCTTGCGCTTGGCGATCTTGGCGCGGATCACCGCATCACGCTCGGCGTCCGCCAGCGCCATCTTCACCCTGCGGATCGTCTCCTGTGCCTGAGGGATCAGCACCTTCTCGAACAGATTCACTCGCCGCGAAATCACGATCTCGGCTTCGGCCAGCCGCTTGAGGCGCTCGCGCATGACGTCGAGCTCCAGGCTCTCGCGAATGAGATCGCGTAGCGCCTCCACCACCGGATCCACCCAATGGGGGCGCCCGAGCAGAGGATAAGGCTCGACTTCGACGTCCACCTTTCCAAGCTTCGGGAGAATGGTGCCCGACAGGTTCTGCTCGCCGACGTCCACCGCTTTCAGCGTCACCAGGCCGTCCAGCGGCACGAGGTCATTGGCCAGCATCGGAATGCGGTCGGCGATCTCATGAAACCGGTCGTGGAATTCCTTTTCCATGCGGGCCAGATCGGCCTTCGCCCTCGCCCGCTCCGCCATGATCTGCAATCGCTTCAACTCAAGCGACGGCAGGAAGCGCCGGTATTCGGCGAGCTGGCGCGTCTCGCGCTGCAGGGTCGACTTGTTGAGGGCAGGCTTTGCCATCAGGCGGCCTCGTTCCTGGACGCGGCCGACGCCTCCGCCGGATAATATTTGTCGATCAGCGCCTGCTTCATCAAAAGCTGATCGGGACGGAAACATTCGCCGAGCGTCTTCCACGCGAGATCCAGCGCGGCTTCCAACGGCAACGAGACCTCGATACCCATGAAGCGCACGCGGAACAGTTCGCCGAATTTCAGAAGCTGGCGGTCGTAGTCGGACAGTTCGAAGGCCATCGCCTGTTTCTGCGCCGCATCGCGCGCGCCCGAGTAGAAGCGGATCATGGTGTTCATGATCTGACTGTGGTCCTCGCGCGTCACCTTGCCGATGACATGCTGCTTGAGGCGCGACAGCGAGCCGAACGGATCGAGCACGCCGCTGTGGAGGTAGAACTGTCCTTCGGTGATGTAACCCGTGTTGTCCGGCACCGGATGGGTGAGATCGTTGCCCGGCATGGTGGTCACCGACAGGATGGTGACGGAGCCAGACCCCTTGAAATCGCAAGCCTTTTCATAGCGCCTGGCGAGCTGGGAATAGAGATCGCCGGGATAGCCGCGATTGGCCGGCACCCGCTCCATGGCGATCGAGACTTCCTTCAGCGCATCGGCGAAGGCGGTCATGTCGGTCAGGAGCACGAGGACGCGCTTGCCCTCCTCCACCGCGAATTTCTCGGCAACCGCCAGCGCGAGATCGGGCGCAAGCAAACGCTCGACCACCGGATCCGAGGCCTGGTTGACGAACATCACCGTGCGCGGAAAGACGCCGGCATCCTCGAAACGCCGGCGGAAATAGGCGTAGTCGTCGAAGATGAGGCCAAGACCGGCGAAGACCACCACATCCGCATCCGCCTGAATGCCGATGCGTGCCAGGAACTGGTTGTAGGGCTCGCCGGATACGGAAAAGATCGGGATCTTCTGGCTTTCGACGAGGCAGTTGAAGACGTCGATCATGGGCACGTCGGTGCGGATCATGCGCGAGGCGAGCACCCGTTTCATCGGATTGGCGGAAGGGCCGCCGATCGGGACTGTGGGATCGCTGGAGAGATCGGGGCCACGGTCTATCGGCTTGCCCGCACCATCAAAGACCCGGCCGAGAATATTCGCCGAATAGGTGACGCGCATCGGCTCGCCGAGGAAGCGCACCCGGGCATTGTTTGGCAGGCCCTTGGTGCCGGAATTCACCTGCAGGGAAATCAGGTCGCGGTCGATGTTGATGACCTGGGCGGCGGAATGAAAACCCTCGTCACTATCGACCAGCGCGAGATCGCCGAGGCAGGGACGGCTGTCATCGCCCCTGCTCTTCGCCGAGACCCTGATGCGGATGATATCACCGACGATGTCGAGAATGCGGGTATGCGAGACGAGCATCGATCACCCCCGAAATACGCCGGGCCGCCGCCCGATAGAAAATGCCGGCGGGCCGCTGCAGCCCGCCTTCTCCGCTTGCGTTCTAATGCTTGCTGCGCGAGGTCGGCTTGCGGGCCGCAAGCGATCCTGCCTTGGGAGCATGCGGCATAACCGCGACGGGTTTGGCGCCGCGCGCCGCGATCCGGCGCGGCCCATCGGGCGCTTCCATGCCGAGGATCTTCTCCACGCGGGCCATCAGCTCCTTCACGTCCAGAGCAACATCCGGCCGCCATTCGGCGAGCCGGCGCAACAGGGCGACGGCCTCCTCGCGTTCCTGGCGTGTTTCCAGCAGCATGGGCAGGCTTTCGAGCGCCTTGTCGACGTCGTGCGAGACCATGAGCGCGGCCTCACGCGCTTCGGTTTTCAATTCCGCCCAGGATATTCCGTCAAAGCGCGGATGGCTCTTCCAGATCTCCTGGGCGGCCGCATAGCCGCGCGCATCGACGCGCCCGGTCTCGCGGATCGAGGCATAGATGACGCGCATGACCGCCTGACGGAACGAGCCCTGCTGGCAACGCTTCTCGATCGCGGCAAGCTTCAGATCGCGAAGTTCCTCGATTTCCTTGCGTTTGGAAGCGCGCGGCTTGCGGCTGTCGGCATAGCTTGCTGCCTGCCCGGAGAGCGCGACAACCAGCGGATTGGTCCAGATGCCTTTGAACACCTGCTCCAGCATCAGGTCGCGCTGCGCCGTCATCTTCTCCAGGAAGGCTTCGCTGGAGCGCATGATCAGGTCTTCGGTGCGGCGGTAGACATTATCCGGCTCCGCCTCCTCGCGCTTTTCGCGGATGGCGTTCGCCGCAACCTCGATACCGGCCATGAAGGGATTAACGTCCGAACACCAAAGGTATCGCTGGCGCTGGGGATGGAAGAAGCGCTGCATCTCGGCCATGCCTTCATTGGCGAACGGTTTCAGCCACGGACTGACGAAAGTCTCGTAAAGGCCCTCGTTCACTTCCGACATTTGGGCGACGACCTCGAAAGGCTTCTCGTCGTCGCGGCCATCGTCATAAGCACGGATGTCGTCAAGCGTGCGTGCTTCGAAACGGGCGACATAGGCCGGAGCACCGGGCGTGACGCCGCCTTCCGGCTCTATCTCCTCGATCACCATCTCGAAGAGGCCAGGCGGCAGGGTTTCGATCAGCTCGATGGAACTGACGAATTCGGCATGCTCCTTCACGGCCACCTTGCCGGACACGAAGATGCCCAGATGGCCGACGGAGCGGTTGACCGTGTAGACGATCGTCTGCTCGTTGGCGCGGATCTCCTCCACGTCGTCATAGAGATCGAGGATCCAGTTCAGCGCCTGCGGCGGCGGCGTGATGTTGTCGCCCTCGCTGGCGATGACGACGATCGGCGCACGGATCTCGCGCAAGTCCACCGGATCGCCGCTGCGGTCGACGAGGCGGCCGCGCGTCAGCTTGTTGCCGATGAAGAGTTCGGACGTGAGTTCGAGGATCTCGTCGCGGGTCAGCAGGAAATGGCCGCTCCACCAGCGCTCGAAACCGAGATAGCGGTCGGCTTCCGTGTCGACCTTGGAATAGAGGTTATAGGGCTTGCCGATCAGCGCGTTGGCCGGGTTCAGGAATTCGAAATTGGAGACCAGATTGGCGCCGTCGAAGATGCCGCCCCCCAGATCGGCGGCAAGCGCGGCCAGCCAGTTGCCGCCGGTCAGCCCGCCGAAATAGCGCATCGGGTCCTTGCCCTCCTTGCCTGCCCAATAGGACAGCGGCGAGCCGGCGATGCTGATGACGGAGGCCTGGTCGGGCGCCAGCGCGGACAGGATCATGATCGCCCACCCGGCCTGGCAATTGCCTACGATCGCGGGCTTCGCCTCCGCGTCGGGGTGAAGCTCGGCCACTTTGTCGAGAAAGAGCTTTTCGGCGAGGGCGACGTCGCGCAGGGTCTGGCCAGGCACCGGCTTGGGGCGGAAGGCGACGAAATAGACCGGATGGCCGGCGCGAAGTGCGACGCCGACCTGACTCTTTTCCTTCGAGCCGCCGATGCCCGGCCCGTGGCCGGCGCGCGGGTCGAAGACCACATAGGGCCGTTTGGTAGGATCGGTCTTTTCACCCGCCTCCGGCTTGATGCGCAGCAGCATGTAATTGCAAGGACGCTCCAGCGAAGTCCCGTCCACGATCACCTCGTGGTCGAACACCAGAACCGGTGGCTTTCCCGCCCGGTAGTGATCGATGAACTGATTGCCGCGCCGCCGCAACACGTCCATGTACAGGACGGATCGTTGCATTGAATCAAATATATAGGATTGGAGTTCCGTAGCTGCGGGATGCATGTAATACTCCTTTTCGCAGCGAGCTCCCCACGTGAGAGAATAGAATAACGGATCAGTCTATCTTTGATAAAAGTCAATGCCGCGACGAAGTGGAAATTTTACTTAAGTATCACTCACCAAAGGCACTCAGATGGAAACGGATCCGTTCAGCGAGGCTAGCCGTACGTTGTCCGGTAAACGGGGGCTGGTTGTCGGCATCGCCAATGACCAGTCGATTGCCTATGGCTGCGCCAGGGCGTTTCGCGTGCTGGGCGCGGAACTGGCACTCACCTATTATAACGACAAGGCAAAGCCGCACGTCGAACCGCTCGCCAAAGAGCTCGGCGCGACGATCTTCGAGCCGCTGAACGTGCTTGAGGAGGGTCAACTCGAAGCGGTGTTCAAGGTAATCGAAGCACGCTGGGGCGGGCTTGATTTCGTGCTGCATTCCATTGCCTTCGCACCGAAGGAAGACCTGCACGGACGCGTGGTCGATTGCTCGCGCGACGGCTTCCTGACGGCAATGAATGTCTCCTGCCATTCCTTCATCCGCATGGCGAAGCTCGCGGAACCGCTGATGACGCGCGGCGGCACCCTTTTTACGATGAGCTATTTCGGCGCCGAACGCGTCGTCGCCAACTACAACATGATGGGCCCGGTGAAGGCGGCGCTGGAAGCCACCGCTCGCTATCTTGCCGCCGAACTCGGGCCGAAAGGCATCCGGGTGCACGCCATCTCGCCCGGGCCGCTGAAGACGCGGGCGGCGTCCGGGCTTTCCCATTTCGACGACCTGCTGAACGAGGCAGCGGCCACCGCGCCGACCCGATCGCTGGTCGGCATCGAGGATGTCGGCATCGCGACCGCGTATCTGGCTACCGATGCCGCGCGGCTGATCACCGGCAACACGGTCTATATCGATGGCGGCTACCACATCATGGGCTGACCCCGTCGGGAACAAGCCGCCCTGGAGGAAAGACGATGCCGAAGTCCACTGTATGGCGCCTCATCCTCGCAGCCTGCATCGCTGCCCCGCCGGCGACGCTGACCGCCCTGCCCGCGCTGGCGCAACAACAGTCCGCGGCAGCCGACCCGGCAGCAACGGCTGACGATTCCGCGCCGCCGCTGACCGAGGACGAGCTTGAGGTGCTGGTGGCGCGCATTGCGCTCTATCCCGACGAACTGGTGGCGGTGATCTCCGCTGCCTCCCTCTACCCCCTCCAGATCGTCGAGGCGGCGCGCTTTCTCGCCGACTACGAGAAGGACAAGAGCCTGAAGCCCAAGGACAGTTGGGACGGCAGCGTGATCTCGCTCCTGAACTATCCGCAGATCGTCAAGATGATGAGCGACGACCTGGAGTGGACGCAGGCCCTGGGCAACGCGATCGTCAACCAGCAGAAGGACGTGCTGATCGCCATACAGCAGTTGCGCGAGGAAGCGGTCGCGAAGGGGATCATCAAGACCGACGACAAGATGACGGTGACGCAGGACAACGACAACATCGTCATCCAGCCGGTCGAGAAGGAGACGGTCTACGTCCCGCAATATCCGCCGGAAATGCTCTATGAGCCGAATTACGCTCCAGCACCGATCACCTACTATCCCGAACCGTACCCGAGCTATTACTGGCCGTCGGCGACATTCTTCGCCGCGGCCGTGACCGGGGTGATATGGGCAGCCGCCGTCGACTGGAACGACTGGGGCGTGTGGGGCGGCGGCTGGCGCGGCGGCAATGTCGATATCGACTGCAACAACTGCTTCAACAACAATTTCCGTGGCAAGGTGAACCTGAACGATGTCGACTGGAGGAATGTCGACCGCAGCAAGATCAATTTCGACCGCGACCAGCTGAAGAATGTCGATCGCGGAACCATCAAGAACCAGATCAAGGCGAATACCGACAACAGCTTTCGCAAGAAAGCGCAGGATATCCGACGCGACGGCCCGACCACCCGTCCCGGCGGCAAGAACCGGCCGTCCGATATCCGAGCGAGCACCCTTGAGGGCCTGAAGACGCCGCAGCGGCCCAATGCCGGCCAGAGGCCGGCGGCGAAGCCCGGAGCGGGGCAACGGCCTTCGGCAGGACAACGTCAGGCGCAAAGGCCCGCTGCCGCACAACGGCCGGCCGGCAGCAAGAAGAAGGCGGCGACGCGGCCCGCCGGCAAGAAGAAGCCGGCCGCCAGGGCCGACAATCGGCCGAAGAAGGCTTCAGGCCTCGGGCATGTCAGCCATGGCAAGAAGCAGAAGATCTCCTCGCAGCGCGGCGGCAGGAGCATGGGCGGCGGCCATCGCGGCGGCGGCAGGCCGAAACATGGCGGCGGTGGCCGTGGCGGCGGGCGCCGCAGGTAAGGATCGGGCGGAGGAACAAGGATCATGACTACGACCCTTTACAAGGCGTTGCTCGGCTCGGTCATCGGCACGGCAATTCTGGCCGCTGCCCTCGGTTTCAATCCGGTTTCCGCCTTCGCCCAGGAGGAGGAAGGTATCGCAAGCTTCGCTTCCAAGGAGGAGCCGCTGGCGTTCGATACGCCCGAGGCCGCAGTCGACGCTTTCAAGAAAGCGCTCGCCGATAACGATATCGACCGCCTTTCGCGGATTCTCGGCCTGGACCCGGCGAAGATCAGGGCCAACGACGACACCATGAACAGCTACGAGCAGATCCGCGAGGGCGCCGCGAAGCTTGTGGTCGTCGAGGACGAGGGCGACCGCAAGATCGTCGAGATCGGCGAGAAGCTGTGGCCCCTGCCCTTCCCGATCGCCAAGGGCGACGACGACAAGTGGTTCTTCGACACGTTCACCGGCTTCGAGGAGATCATCAATCGCCGGGTCGGCGAGAACGAGCTGGAGGCAATTGACACGATGCGCGCCTATGTGGACGCGCAGAACGACTACGCCGACGCAGACCACGACGCCGACGGCGTCAACGAATACGCCCAGTTGCTGATCTCGAGCGAGGGCCAGCAGGACGGGCTCTACTGGGAAGGCGAAGGAAGTCCGGCAGGCGACTTCGTGGATCAGGCGGCGCTCGACAAGGCCAAGGCCGGCGACGGCTATTTCGGCTATCGCTACAAGATCCTGAAGGGACAGGGCGACAACGTGGCCGGCGGTGCCTACGACTACGTAATCAACGGCAACATGATCGCCGGTTTCGGCCTTATCGCCTGGCCCGTGAAATATGCCGAAACCGGCGTCAATACCTTCATGGTGAACCAGCACGGCATCGTTTACGAAGCCGACCTTGGACCGGCGACCGAGGAGATCGTGAAATATATCGACCGGTTTAATCCGGGCGACAACTGGAGCATAGCCGGGGACTGAGGGGCGGCTGACGATCGCGACGGCGGTAGCCGGGCAGCGTTCGCGGGGAGCGTGTCATTGTTTGAATAGAGTGCGGGCTTGCGCCCACCCTGATTTCCGAATCCCGGGTCATCGCTCGGCTTCGCCTCACTCGGCCGGGATGACGGCGCAGAGGCGGACGCTTGCCACACACCCGGGTGTCATCCCCGGCTCGACCGGGGATCCAGTAAACACCTGAGTCAGCGGCTAAATCTCCGGCGTCAGCGGTTACTGGATGCCCACCTGCGTGGGCATGACAGAGTGTGTGGAAAGCCCTCGCCCCACTCTCCCCTCATCCCGACCCGCGTGGGCATAAGCGCATCGCGAGAGCCGGGATCCAGACATCGTTCGCGCGTCAGCGCGGCTCCATCATGACGAGGGCAAGCCCCCGCCCGGCGCATCCTATTCCTCGGCCGGCTGAATGAGGATCGCCCGGAAGTCGTTCACATTGGTCAGCGTCGGTCCCGGCACCACCTGATCGCCAAGTGCTGCAAAGAAACTATGGCTGTCATTGCGGGCGAGATAGTCGGCGGGATCGAGGCCAAGGTGCCGGGCTCTGGCAAGCGTCGTGGGATCGATGACAGCGCCGGCGACATCGGCGGCACCATCGACGCCGTCCGTATCGCAGGCGATTGCCGAAATGCCCACTTCGCCATCAAGCGCAAGAGCCAATGCCAGGGCGAATTCCGCATTGGGTCCACCGATACCGTCGCCGCGCCGCGTGACAGTGCATTCGCCACCCGACAGAAGCAGCACGGGTCGGTCACCGCGCTTCAGGCTATCGCGGATGCGAAGGGCGAATGCCGCCTGCTCGCGGGCGACTTCCCTCGCCTCGCCTTCTATGGCGTCCCCCAGAATGCGCGGTTCGACACTGGCGGAGCGCGCCAGTTCGGCCGCCGCTTCCAGCGACTGGGAAGGCGCCGCGATCACGCGGTTTTCGACCCTGGACAGCTTTTCGGCGCCGGGGGGCAACACGCCGCCGCCACCAGAAGCGAGTACATCGCGCACGGAGGACGGCAGATCGATCTTCAGCCGGTCGAGGATCCCGACCGCTTCCGCAACGCTGGTCGAATCTCCAACAGTCGGGCCCGAACCGATGAAGGCGGGATCGTCGCCCGGCACATCGGAGATCATCAGCGCGAGCATATCCGCCGGATGGCTAGCCGCGGCAAGCTGACCTCCCTTCACCCTGCTCAGGTGCTTGCGCACCTTGTTCATCTCGTCGATCGGCGCGCCGGAGGACAGCAGCGCGGAATTGATCGCCTTCTTTTCTGCGAGGGTTATGTCGCCGGCGGGTTGCACGAGGAGAGCCGAGGCACCGCCGGAAATCAGCGCCAGTACGAAATCCCCCTCACCGAGGCCGGAGACGAGATCGAGCATGCGCGCCGTCGCGGCAAGCCCGCGCTCGTCCGGTACCGGATGCGAGGCCTCGATGATCTCGATACCCCGGCACGGGCGGGCATATCCGTCGCGGGTAATGACGAGGCCTTCTTGCGGTCCCCAGACGGACTCGACGGCTTCAGCCATGCGCGCCGAGGCCTTGCCTGCGCCGATGACCAGCACCCTGCCCTCCGGCCTCCGCGGAAGGGCAGCCGGGACGCAAAGCATCGGGTCCGCGACTTCAACGGCGCGGGCGAAAAGTCCCTTCAAGAACTCGGTCGGATTTCCCTCGAAAGACATTGCCTGCCCTTGATCAGGCTCAGGCCACCTCGCGGGCCAGGGCGCAACGCGACCACAGGTCGTTCAGCGCGCCGACAAGATGGTCGATATCCGCGTCCGTATGCAGTGGCGTCGGCGTGAAGCGCAGCCGCTCCGTACCGACCGGCACGGTCGGGTAATTGATCGGCTGGACGTAGATGCCGTAGTTGTCGAGCAACAGGTCCGACAGGAACTTGCACTTGGCCGCATTCTTCACCATCACCGGCACGATATGGCTAGGATTCGGCAGATGCGGGATGCCGTGCGCGTCGAGTCTGGCGCGCAGCTTCTCAACATTGCGGCGCTGCTTGGCCCGCTCCAATTCGCTTGCCTTCAAATGCCGGATGGAGGCCGCAGCCCCTGCGGCAAGGGATGGCGGAAGAGCGGTAGTGAAGATGAAGCCGGAGGCAAAAGACCGGACGAAGTCGCAAAGCAGGCTGGACGCAGCGATGTAGCCGCCCATCACGCCATAGGCCTTGCCGAGGGTACCCTCGATCACGGTCAGGCGGTCCATGACACCTTCGCGTTCGGCGACGCCGCCACCGCGCGAGCCGTAAAGGCCGACCGCGTGAACTTCGTCGAGATAGGTCATGGCGCCGAATTCATCGGCGACATCGCAGAACTCGGCGATCGGGGCGATATCGCCGTCCATCGAATAGACGCTCTCGAAGGCAACAAGCTTCGGCCGCGAGGGATCGTCGGCCGCCATCTGCCGGCGGAGATCTTCCGGCGAATTGTGCTTGAAGATGCGCTTCTCGCAGCGGGCATGGCGGATGCCCTCGATCATGGAAGCATGGTTCAGCGCATCCGAATAGACGATGATGCTCGGAATCTTCGAGGCTAGCGTGCCGAGAGCCGCCCAGTTGGACACATAGCCCGACGTGAAGATCAGCGCCGATTCCTTGCCGTGCAGATCGGCGAGTTCGCGCTCCAGCTCCACATGATAGTGATTGGTGCCGGAAATGTTGCGCGTGCCGCCGGCACCCGCGCCGCAACGGTCGATCGCCTCCTTCATGGCTGCCGTCACGACCGGATGCTGGCCCATGCCGAGATAGTCGTTCGAACACCAGACGGTCACATCCTGCGTGCTGCCGTCGGCCCGATGGCGAAGCGCACGCGGAAAGGCGCCGGACTTGCGCTCGAGATCACAGAAGACGCGGTAGTTGCCCGCTTCCTTCAGACCGTCGATCGCATTCTTGAAGAAGGTGTTCATATCCATCTCGGCGCCTTTGCTCCTTTCTGCTTGACGCAGCTTGTCTACGCCGTGGCGCAGACAGTCAAGTTCGCGAGAGTGATTACAAGAGTATCACCGTCCGGTAGATAACCTCTACATGCTTCTCGACAAAGCGGAAATTGAAGAATTCCGCGCATTTGGCCGCCAATTTGGCGAGGCAATTTGTCACCCTGCGGGAAACCCTTACCTTCGGCTTTCTGGAAAGCGCTACAAGGGGATAAGGTCGAAACGGGAGAGATTGCAACGGCAGGGTGAGTCTGTTGGCTGAGGTCGTGCAAAAAAGCGTGATGGCATCGTGGGAAGAGAGCCTCCGCCGAATGCTTCTGCCTACCGTGGCGCTTTGCCTGTGCGGCGGCGGTCTTGCCAGGCTGACCGGGCTGCCGGAACAGGCGCAATGGATCTGGGCCGCTGGAACGGCTCTGGTGCTCCTGGTGCTCCTTTTCGATATCGCAACGAGCCTGTTGCGCGGCGATTTCGGCCTCGACCTTGTGGCGGCCCTTGCCATGGCGGGCGCGCTGGCGCTTGGCGAGAACCTTGCCGGCATCATCATCGCACTGATGTTCACCGGCGGCGAAGCGCTGGAGACTTTCGCGCAGCAAAGGGCGCGGCGGGAAATGACCGCCCTGCTTTCCCGCGTACCGCGCAAGGCAACGCGCTACGCGGACGGTCTCCTTGAGGATGTGGATCTGGACCGGATTGCCCCCGGCGACCGCGTGCTGGTGCGCCGGGGCGAGGTCGTCCCCGTGGACGGCAAGGTTGCGGACGGCACCGCCGTGCTCGACCAGTCCGCGCTGACCGGCGAGGCGCTGCCGGTGCGCCGCCGCAAGGGCACTGCGGTGATGAGCGGCAGCACCAATGCGGGCGATGCCTTCGACCTGCTGGCAACCAGCAGCGCCGCGCAAAGCACCTATGCCGGCATCATCCGCCTTGTCGAGGCCGCGCAAGCCGCGAGGTCGCCCATGGCGCGCCTTGCCGACCGCTATGCACTGGTTTTTCTGGCTCTTACCCTCGCGATTGCCGGCGGCGCATGGATATTCAGCGGCGACCCCGTGCGGGCGCTGGCCGTGCTTGTGGTCGCGACCCCCTGCCCGCTGATCCTCGGCGTGCCGGTCGCCGTGATTTCCGGCGTGTCGCGTTGTGCCCGGCGCGGCATCCTCGTCAAGGGCGGCGGCGCGCTGGAGCGGCTCGCCAATGTCGGCACTGTCCTGCTCGACAAGACGGGCACGGTGACCGACGGGCGCCCGCGCCTCACCGAAATCAGGACATTCGGCAACATCCCTCCCCTCGACCTGCTGCGCCTGGCCGCCTCGCTCGACCAGGGCTCGCCGCATGTGGTCGCCGAAGCCCTGGTGGACGCCGCACGCGAACGTGGGCTGACACTCGATACACCCTCGGATGTCCGGGAAGTGTCCGGTGCAGGAATTCGCGGCCGTGTGGCCGGTCGCGACGTGGCGGTTGGAGGGCTCGACTTCATCCGGAACCAGGGAGTTTCGCCAGAAGCGCTTGAGGAGATTCGAGGATCGCTGGGCCATGACGGCGGCGTTGCCGCTGTGGTCGCCGTGGACGGGCGGATCGCCGGGGCATTGCTCCTTGCCGACGAGGTGCGGCCGGAGATCGGAACGGTGCTGCGCCAGTTGCGGGATGCGGGCGTGGAACGCATCGTCCTTGCCACCGGCGACCGGGCGGATATCGCAGATGGCATCGCCTCCTTCATCGGCGTCGACGACGTCGCAGCCGAACTGAGACCGGAGGACAAGACAACGATCGTCGAGCGGGAAAGGAGGACCGCACGCGTGCTCATGGTCGGCGACGGGGTGAACGACGCGCCCGCGCTCGCCGCCGCCGACATCGGCGTCGCCATGGGCGCGCGCGGTGCGGCAGCCTCTTCGGAAGCGGCAGATGCCGTCATCCTGATCGACCGGTTGGACCGCCTCGTCACGGCGCTGAAGATCGCAGCACGCTCCCGCGCGATCGCCCTGCAAAGCGTACTGGCCGGCATCGGGCTATCCGTCGTGGCGATGGGGTTCGCCGCAGCCGGTTACCTCACGCCGGTCCAGGGCGCCCTCCTGCAGGAAGCTATCGACGTCGCGGTGATCCTGAACGCATTGCGGGCGCTCGGCGAGCCCCTGCTCAACCATTTCCGCAGCCCGAAAATCAAGGCCCGGGACCTCGCGGGCCTTGAGGCAGAGCATCAGGAACTGGCGGATGTGGTGGACGCGATCCGTGCAACGGCGGATGGTCTCGCGGCAGCGGCTGACGAAGAAATCGGACCGAAGCTGGCCGGCCTCGAAGACCAGTTGCGTTCACGCCTGCTGCCGCACGAAAAGCATGATGACGAGGAAATTTATGCCCGAATCCGGAAGCGGTCCGGCAATGCCAACGTGCTGTCGGGCATGAGCCGCACGCACATGGAAATGCAACGGATGGTGCACCGGCTTTCGGTGCTGCGCAAAGCCCTTCCAGCGGAAGGCCCGGCGGACGGACAACGCAGCGAGATCCTGAGGCTGCTCTACGGTCTCGAGGCGATCACCCGGCTCCACTTCGCCCAGGAAGAGGAAATCTACCGGTCGCTGGAAGCCGAGTGATCTTTTCTGCCTTCAGGCCTGAAGGCCCTTGCATTCGGGAACCGGCGTCACCGCCTTGCCATCGGCAAAGAAGCGCAGCAGGTTCTCCACCGTCAGGTCGCCCATGGCGCGACGGGTTTCCACCGTGGCGCTGCCCACATGCGGCAGCAGCACGACATTTTCCATGGCAAAGAGCGCTTCCGGAACGCGCGGCTCATCCTCGAAGACGTCGAGGCCGGCAGCCCCAAGCCTGCCATCCTTCAGCGCGGCGACCAGTTCCGCTTCGTCGACCACCGATCCGCGACCTACGTTGACCAGCGTGCCTTCCGGCCCGAGAGCATCGATCACGGCGCGGTTGACGAGATGGCGGGTCGCCGCGCCGCCCGGCGTGATCACCACCAGGAAGTCGACGTCCTTCGCCATGTCGACGAGGTTGCCATAGTAGCGGTACGGCGTGTCCGGCTTCCTGTTGCGGGTATGATAGACGATCTCGCAGTCAAAGGCGGCGAGCTTGCGGGCGATCGTCTCGCCGATGCGGCCAAGACCGAGGATGCCGACGCGCTTGCCCTCGATCGACTGGCGCAGGGGCGCAGCGCCCTCCTTCGGCCAGCGGCCGGCGCGCACATAGGCGTCGTCCACGACGACGCGCCGACTGACGGCCAGCATCAGCATGATGGCCGTATTGGCGACATCGGCGTTCAGCACGTCCGGAGTATGGGTAACCATGACGCCGCGGGCGGCAGCCGCGTTCGCGTCGATGGCGTCATAGCCGACGCCGAAGCAGGAGATGATCTTCAGATTCGGCAACCGGGCCATGATCTCCGGCTTCAGACCGTCGTGACCGTTTGTCGCGACGGCAACGATCGCTTCGCCCTTTTCGGTCAGAAAGGCCTCCAGATCGCCGATTTCCTTTAGCCTGTGCAAGGTGAAGGCGCCGGTCATCGCTTCAAGCATCCGCGGTGTCGCGTTGCCGACCAGAAGCAGGTCAGGTTTCATGAGTTCGTTCCTCTGGCGGTTTCGCCATGCAATTTGTCAGAAGGTCAGGCGTCCATCACGACGCTCTGACGCTGCGAGCCGAGACCTTCGATCCACAGCTCCATTACGTCGCCGGCCTTGAGGTAGACCGGGGTCGGTTTCATGCCCATGCCGACGCCCGGAGGCGTGCCGGTGGAGATGACATCGCCCGGTTGCAGCGTGAAGAGCTGGGAGAGGTGGGAGACGATCTCGGCCACGGTGAAGATCATGGTCGCCGTGTTGCCCGTCTGCCGGCGCTCGCCGTTGACGTCCAGCGTCATGGCGAGCGATTGCGGATCCTCTATCTCGTCGCGAGTGACGAGCCAGGGTCCGATCGGGCCGAAAGTGTCGCAGGACTTGCCCTTGGTCCACTGGCCCGTGAGTTGCGTCTGGAATTTGCGCTCCGAAACGTCGTTGATGACGCAATAGCCGGCGACGTAATCCAGCGCGTCTTCCTTGCTTACATATTTGGCCGGCTTGCCGATCACCACGCCAAGCTCCACCTCCCAGTCCGAGTGCTCGGAACCGCGCGGCAGGCTGACGGTATCATTCGGGCCGACGACGGCCGAAGTCGCTTTCATAAAGAGGATCGGATGCTCGGGGATGGCAGCACCCGTTTCCGCCGCGTGATCGGAGTAGTTCAGGCCGATACACATGAACTTGCCGATGCTGCCGACGCACGGACCAAGGCGCGGATTGCCGGGCACGAGTGGCAGTGAGGCTTGATCAAGAGCCGCCAGACGGCCAATCGTGGCGTCGGACAAGGCCTCTCCAGCAATATCGTCCACATGCGCGGACAGATCGCGCAAATCGCCTTTCGCGTCGATCAGGCCGGGCTTTTCGGCGCCCGCCGCGCCATAGCGAACCAGTTTCATCGAATTTCTTCCTTCCCTTTCAAAACTTTATGAGGCCGTCACGCGGCCCAGCCGCCGTCCACGACATGCACCTGGCCGGTGGTGAAGGCGCTTTCGTCGGAGCCCAGATAGACGGCAAGGGCCGCGATTTCTTCCGCCTTGCCGATGCGTCCCATCGGCTGGCGCGCGACGAAGGCCTTCATTGCACCTTCATAGTCCCCGGTCGCCCGCAGGCGATCATGCAGCGACGGACTGTCGACCGTTCCCGGAGCAATCGCGTTGCAGCGAATGCCCTTCGTCACGAAATCCTTGGCGACCGACTTGGTGAGCCCGACTACGGCCGCCTTCGTCGTGCCGTAGACGAAACGGCCCGGCGCGGCGATCACCGAAGAGGCGACCGACGACATGTTGATGATCGAGCCCTGACCGCGCTCCAGCATGCCGGGCAGCGCCGCACGGATCGTGCGGAACATGGAGCGCACGTTGAGATCGAAGGCGAAATCCCACTCCTCATCCGTGCAGTCGAGGATGGTGCCGTTGTGCACGAAACCGGCGCAGTTGAAGAGGATGTCCGGCCTGGCCTTGTTGACGCCTTCGCGCACCGAGGCATCGTCACGCACATCGAGGCGCCACGCTTCCAGCCCCGGCTGTCCGGCCTTTACGAGATCCGCCAGCGCCGCCTCGTTCACATCCGTGGCGAAGACCGTTGCTCCCTCACGCGCCATCGCAAGCGCGGCGGCACGGCCGATTCCCTGCCCCGCAGCCGTCACAAGCGCGCGCTTGCCCGCCAAGCGTCCTGCCGCAATCATGATCACTCCCCGTCTCTCAATGACATCGCGCTCCGCCGGCGCCGGCCGAATCTTCATCCGGTGGCGAAATCGCATTAGTCATATTTATTGCGACACATCGGCGAAAGACCGCCAACTCGATTTTCCGAGGCAAACTTTCGCAACGTCACCATTCCGCAAGGCACTCTACCGCGTGCTCCTGCGATGGACGACCTCGTATCCGAGATCGACAAGTGCTTCTTCAGGCCGCTTGCCCTCGATCGCCGACACCAGCATGCGGATCGCCCGCTCGCCCATTTCATGGCGGAAGGTCCGTACGCTCGTCATCGATGGTTCTGCCACCGCGCAGAATTCGAGATCGTTGAAGCCGCAGATTCCGAGTTGGTCGGGAACGCGGAAGCGGCGCCTCTGCGCCTCGAACAGAACGCCGAGCGCAAGGTCGTCATTGTTGCACAGGACGGCATCCGCATCGGGGGCAACCGACATGAGCTCGCCGAAAAGCTCGACACCCATGGCGACCGACGATGGCCGCTGCGTCGTGATGATGCGCGTTTCGTCGAACAGTCCCTGGACCTCCGTCTCCTCGCGAAAGCCCTGCAGCCGGCGCTGCGAGCGCGGATCCATGCGCGCGGCGACAAAGGCAGGTCGGCGATATCCGCGATCAATCAGATGTCGCGTCGCCGCGCGGGCGGCCTCGTAGTGGGAGAAGCCGACCATCATATCGATGGGGTCGTCGCCCACCTCCATGATCTGCACCACCGGACAGGACGCTTCGACAAGCAGGCTGCGGGTGGCCTCTGATTGATCGACGCCCGCCACGATCAGCCCCGCCGGCTTCTGGCTGAGGAAGAGACGAACCAGCTTCTCCTCCTCCAGCAGCGAATAACGCGAGTTGCCGAGCTGAATGCCGAAATCCGTCATCCGGATCACGTCGTAGACGGCGCGCAGGACATCCGCGAAGACGTTGTTGGTGACGGAGGGAATGATGACTCCGATAATGTTCGTACGACCCGTCACCAGCGCGCGCGCAACCGGGTCGGGAACGTAGCCAAGCTCCCGAATTGTATGATCAATTCGCTGCCGAAGCGTAGCCGAAACCTTGTCCGGCTCGCGCAATGCGCGTGAAACAGTGATCGCGCTAACACCAACGGCCCGGGCTACGTCAGCAAGGGTTACCTTTCCGGATTTCCTTGTGTTTCGCACGCTGAACTCCGCTCGGCCCTTCAGATGCCTCTCAGCCACACTTGACGAATGTTAGCGCAATCATTTATGACCAAAAGCATCGTCGTTGCAAGAAGCAGCTCACAAGGCAAGGTGGGAAACGGTCAGGAGGACCGTATCTCGCCAAGAGCTTCAGGGGCGACCGACCCTCCGAAAAGAGAGGGTGTGGAATTGCGGGAGGATGCGTGGGCGCTGGTTTCGTTCTGGTGATGGGCGTTTGCGGCGTGGGCAAGACGACAGTCGCCCGCGCGATGGCCGACATGGCGGGCGCGCATTACCTTGAAGGCGACGATTTTCATCCCGAAGAGAACGTGCGTGCGATGGCGCAGGGACGCCCGCTGAGCGACGCGGACCGCTGGCCCTGGCTGGAGAGCATTTGTGCCGGCGCACTTGCCGCGCATGAAAGTGACAATGCGCCCGTCGTCATCGCCTGTTCCGCCCTCAAGAAGCGTTATCGCGATCTTCTGCGCCAGCGTCTCGGTGATCTGGCGATCATCCATCTGACGGGCGATCGCGAGTTGATCCGCGCGCGCATGGAACAGCGCGAAGGACATTTCATGCCTGCCAGGCTTCTCGACAGCCAATTGAGGGACCTCGAGGCGCCGCGGGCGGACGAGGGCGACGTCCTCGTGCTCGACATTTCGGGGACCGAAGCTGCTATCCTGAATACGGCGAGGGCATATTTCAGCGGCAGACTGCAAACGGATCGCCGCGCGAGATCCGCAAGCGCGGATAGCGGCGCATGAGGCACGTTCGACCTCTTGTGCCGGAATGGGGAAACCTGCAGGCTGACCTGCGGGGATCCTGTACGTCTTTGGGGCGCGCGCGCACGGCATCGCTGTCCAATGCGCGTGAAATCGGCTGGTGCGGGTGTCAGCTACCCTCACTCTTGCCGGCATGAAACTGGAACTTCAACGGGAGGAAGCTGAAATGAGGAAATTGGCAAAGTCGCTCCTGGCGTTTACCGCCCTGGGCATGATGATGTCGGGGGCAGCGCTCGCCGAGACCACCCACCTGCGCATCCAGACGCACTATGCGCCGGAAACGCCGTCGGGCAAGCTGGCCGCGCAGTTCGTCGACGATGTCCAGGTGATGTCGGGCGGCGAGATCGAGATCGAGATGTTCTACTCGTCCTCGGTCGTGAAGTCCGTGGAGACCTTCGACGCCGCAGCAACCGGCATCCTTGACTGCGACATGACGGGCGGCGCCTACCAGACCGGCAAGAACCCGGCCTTCCAGTTCATCGGCGACATCATGGGCGGTTACGACACCCCCTACCAGCAGCTGTCCTGGCTCTACTATGGCGGCGGTCTGGAAACGGCCCAGAAGCTCTACAACAAGTACGACATGCAGCTCGTCGGCTGGTGGATCTACGGTCAGGAATCCCTGTCCTCTACCAAGCCGATCGCCGGCATCGAGGACCTGAAGGACTGGAAGTTCCGTTCGCCTCCGGGCCTGGAGACGGAAATCTTCGCTTCGCTCGGCGCCAAGCCGGTGGTGATGGACTTCACCGAAGTCTTCACCGCACTCGAGACGAAGATCATCGATGGCGCGGACGCCTCGGGTCTCGCCAACAACGTTGGCCTCGGCCTCTATGACATCGCGAAATATGCGACGTTCCCGGGCTTCCACTCCATGCCGTCCGATCACCTGGCCTGCAACAAGGCCAAGTGGGACGCGATGCCCGAGAAGCACCGCCGCATCATGGAAACGGCCATGGAGAAGCTGGCCCTCCAGACCGCGCTGACCTTCGAGAAGAAGAACGCGGAAGCCGCTTCCTCGCTGCCGGAGAAGGGCGTGACCATCTCCGACTGGTCTGCCGAGGACCGCGCCGCGTTCCGCAAGGCTGCCCAGCAGGCCTGGGAAGGTTGGGCTGAAAAGACGCCGGAAGCGCGCCTCCTCGTCGACAGCCACAAGGCCTACCTGAAGCAGCTCGGTCTGCTGGTCAACTAAAGACCCCATCCGAGGCGGTCGCGGGCATCTCGCGGCCGCCTTTTGCAAGAAGACGGGCAGCGCTGGAGGACGCGATGGTCGAACACGAGCGGACCGGCATAGTCGATCTCATTACCTGGAGCTTCAGCCGCGTTGCCATGTGGGCACCGGCCTTCGTGGTCGGCGTCATGTTCTACGAGGTGGTGGTACGCTATCTCTTTGTAAAGCCAACCCTTTGGGCGAACGAACTGTCGCTATGGGTCGCGGGCGCGATCTATCTCACCGCCGGCCTCTACGCCATGCAGCAGCGCAGCCATATCCGCATCTTCATTCTCTACGATGTGGTGCCCCGCTGGCTGCAACGCGTCTTCGACATTCTTTCAGTAGCCTGCATCTGGATCTTCGCCGGCGCGGTGATCTGGGGCGGCTATGGCGAGGCCTATGCGAAACTGATGCGCTGGGAGCGCTTCGGCACCGCCTGGGATCCGCCGATCCCGGCGACGATGAAGCCGCTGATCCTGCTGACGCTGGTATTCCTCGCCCTGCAGGCGCTTTCGAACCTGATCCACGACTGGAACCGCGGCCCCGAACCGCACGGGGTTGCAGACGACATCGACATCCCGGTCGAGGACGATCTGGTCGCCAGGGCACGCACAACCGAAAACAACAAGAACGCCTGAAGGACGGATCGGCAACATGGGTCTCGATATCGGCACCATCTCACTCATCCTGCTTATCGGGATGCTTCTGCTTCTGGCGATCGGCATGCCCCTCGGCTTTGCCTCCGGCTTCCTCGCCGTCGTCGTTCTCGTCCTCAAGTTCGGCCCGGACCTGCTATTCTCGACTTTCGGCACCGGCCCCCTCAACGTGCTCGCGCAGCGCCTCTACGGCGTGACCACCGACTACGTGCTGATTTCGGTGCCGCTGTTCATCCTGATGGCGACATTGCTTGAACGATCAGGCATCGCCCGCGACATGTATTCGAGCCTCAATCTCTGGCTCTCGCGCACCCGCGGCGGCATTGCCATCGTCACGGCGATGATGGCGATCGTCATGGCGGCGATGTCGGGCATCATCGGTGGCGAAGTGGTGTTGCTCGGGCTCATCGCCCTGCCACAGATGCTGCGCCTGGGCTACAATCAGAACCTTGCGATCGGCACGATCTGCGCGTCCGGCTCGCTCGGCACCATGATTCCGCCGTCTATCGTGCTGATCTTCTACGGCCTGATTACCGATACGTCGATCCACGCCCTGTTCAAGGCAGCCTTCGTGCCAGGCTTCATCCTCGCCGGCTGCTACATCGTCTACATCATCGTCCGCACCAATCTGAACCCGGACCAGGCGCCGCTTCCCGAACCGTCCGACGACGACCTGCCGACCGCGAAGAAGACGCTCTGCTTCGTCACCTTCGTCGGCTGGCTGGCGGCGATCGGTGGAGGCGGCATCCTTGCCCATGCGGCGATGATCGAGGTGCAGAACTCCCTGTCGCTGCTAAAGCCCGATGACTATCTCCCCTATAGCCAGGGGCAGGTTTTCCAATACGCGGCGATGCTGGTTGCCGGTGTCGGGGCGCCGCGCGTGTTCTTCGGTTCGGAAATCACCTCCCGCACCTGGGAAATGAGCAAGGGCCTGATTGCTCCCCTGATGGTCGTCTTCGTGGTGCTTGGTTCCATCTATGGCGGCGTCACGGGCATCACCGAAGCCGCTGGCATGGGCACCGTCGCAGTGCTCTTCCTCATCATCGTCCGGGGAGAATTCTCCGTAACGCTCGTGCGCGAAGCCCTGATGCGCACCTTCAAGTCGACCGGCACGATAATCTGGGTGACCTTCGGCGCCACCGCGCTGGCGGGCGCCTATACGATTGCCGGCGGGCCGACCTATGTGGCGAACCTGATCGTGGGAGCGGAACTGCCCACCCTCGGCATCCTGCTGGTCATGATGGTGATCTTCCTGATCCTCGGCGCCTTCATGGACTGGGTCGGCATCGTGCTTCTGGTGATGCCGGTCTTCCTGCCGATCGTACTAAAGCTACCGGTCGAGGAACTGGGGCTGCTGGGGCCGCTTGCCGCCGACCCGCGCTTCGTGTCGGTCTGGTTCGGCATCCTGTTCTGCGTCAACATGCAGGTGTCCTTCCTGTCGCCGCCCTTCGGCCCGGCCGCCTTCTATCTGAAGTCGGTGGCGCCGGCCCATATCTCGCTGCCGGATATCTTCCGCGGCTTCATGCCCTTCATCTGCATCCAGCTTTTCGTGCTGATGCTGATCCTGTTCTTCCCGGAACTGACCATGTTCTTCCGCTCCTAGAGCGCTTTCCACGAAAGCGGGATCGCTTTCGTGATAAGAAATCGCTCCAGGATTAATGCTTTGAGCATATCCTCGTCGCCAAATCCGATTCAGATTTGGCGGGATATGCTCTAGCGGGGTTAAATAGCAAGGGACGTTACGGAAAGAGATTACAGCCCGGTGCTGAAACGCCGGGCTGGCCCATTTCCCGATGCCGCCTTCACCAGGGTAGGTCCATGAGCAGCACCGCCGCCAATTTCGTTCGCCTCGACGCCTCGGATAATGTCGTCACCGCAACCAGGCCGCTCGACGCGGGAGCGATGGTCGAAAGCGTGACACCGCGAGCGTTGATCCCGCGCGGCCACAAGATCGCCACCCAGCCCATCCGCAAGGGAGAAGCCGTGCGCAAATACGCGCAGGTGATCGGCTATGCCTCGGCGGATATCGAGGCGGGCGCCCATGTGCACACGCATAACGTGGAATTCCGCAATGTGGCGGCGGAGTATGAATTCTCGACCAACCTTCGTCCCGTCGCGATGGTACCGGAGGAAAGCCGCGATCACTTCATGGGGTATCGTCGCGCCAACGGGTCTGTCGGCACACGCAATTACATCGCGATCCTCACTTCGGTGAACTGCTCGGCGACGGCGGCGCGCAAGATTGCAGGCGCCTTCGGACCGGAAGAACTCGCCCAATATCCGAATGTCGACGGGGTCGTGGCCTTCGTTCACGGTACCGGTTGCGGTATGGCCGGTTCCGGCGATGGTTTCGACGCGCTGCAGCGGGTGATGTGGGGCTATGCACGCCATCCCAACCACGCCGGCGTCCTGATGGTCGGTCTCGGCTGCGAGATGAACCAGATCGACTGGCTGCTCGAAGCCTATGGCATCGAGCGCGGACCGCTGTTCCAGACGATGAACATCCAGGACGTGGCAGGCCTCAGGAAAACGGTCGAGCTCGGCATCGAGAAGGTTCGCGCCATGCTGCCGGAAGCCAACAAGGCGGTGCGCGTGCCCTGTCCGGCTTCAGAGCTGAAGGTCGCTCTGCAGTGCGGCGGCTCCGACGCCTGGTCCGGGATCACGGCCAATCCCGCGCTCGGCTATGCCTGCGACCTGATCGTCGCGCAGGGCGGGACGGGCGTGCTAGCCGAAACGCCGGAAATCTACGGCGCCGAGCACCTGCTGACCCAGCGCGCGGTCGATCGCAAGGTCGGCGACAAGCTCATCAAGCTAATCCGCTGGTGGGAGGACTATACCGAGCGCAACAAGGGCTCGATGGACAACAATCCTTCGCCCGGCAATAAGAAGGGCGGCCTGACGACGATCCTGGAAAAATCGCTGGGTGCGGCCGCAAAGGGCGGCACCACGCCGCTGACGGGCGTCTACAAATATGCCGAGCCGGTAACTGCCAGGGGCTTCACCTTCATGGATTCGCCCGGCTACGATCCGGCCTCGGTCACCGGACAGATCGCCTCGGGCTGCAACCTCGTCGCCTTCACCACCGGACGCGGATCGGCCTTCGGGTCCAAACCTGCGCCTTGCATCAAGATCGCCACCAACACGGACATGTACAACCGCATGACGGAAGACATGGATGTCAATGCCGGCGCCATGTTGTCCGATGGTGTGTCTTTGGAGGAAAAGGGCCGCGAGATTTACGAGCTCCTGCTGCGCGTCGCTTCCGGCGAGCAGTCCAAATCGGAACTGCAGGGCCTCGGCGATTTCGAGTTCGTTCCCTGGCAGATCGGGGCGACGATGTAATCGGATAGTCGAAGGGAGGAATGCGATGCGCCAGCTTGAAGCGTTGAGCCAGGCTCAGGTCTCCTTCTACAACGAAAATGGCTACCTCCTGCTGGAGAAGCAGGTTCCGGACGACATCATCGCCGCGATCCGCACCGAAATTGCCCGCTTCCAGGAAGAGGCGCGCGGCCTTGCCCAGTCCAACGACCGGCTCGACCTGGAAGACAGCCACACGCCCGAGAGCCCGCGTGTCCGCCGCATCAAACTGCCGCATACGATCAGCGAGGTCGTGAATTCGCTGATGCACTCCGACCATATCCTCGCACCGGTTCGCGACCTGATCGGGCCGGATATCCGCCTGCATACGACGAAGCTCAACATGAAATCGGCCGGCTACGGGGCTGCGATCGAGTGGCATCAGGATTTTGCCTTCTACCCGCACACCAATGACGACGTCCTGGCCGTCGGCGTGATCATCGACGACATGGTGTCGGAGAACGGGCCGCTGATGGTCTTTCCGGGCTCCCACAAGGGGCCGATCCACGATCACCACGTGGATGGCGTCTTTGCCGGCGCCATCGATCTCGAAGCCAATGGATATGACCTGAAGAACGCGGTGGAGCTGACGGGCCCTGCCGGATCTATTTCGATCCACCACGGCCGGATCGTGCATGGATCGGCGCAGAACCGCTCGTCCCGCGACCGCCGCCTGCTTTTCTACGAGATGATGGCGGCAGACGCCTTCCCCATCATGGGGTCGATGACGAAGTTCGAGTCCATCGACGACTACAATTCGAGGCTTTTGTGCGGAAGGCCGACCCTGGAGCCAAGGCTGGCACCGATCCCCGTCCGCATTCCGCAACCGCAACCCGGCAACAACCGCTCAATCTACGAGATACAGTCGCAACTGAAGAAACGGGCCTTCTCATGAGGAATAAGGCGGTCCGGGCATCGGTTAAGTTTGGCCTTGCGGCCTGAAGCTCAGGCCGAATAAGTAATACGAATTCAAGCGGCGGGCCGCATGGGTGCTCATACTTCATCTGCGCCCGCTCGCGAAACCCGCCAAGAGCAGCCGCGAAACGGAGAAGAACAATGACCAAACCGGCCATCGGTTTCATCGGCCTCGGCCTGATGGGCTCCGCCATGGTGCAACGCCTCATCGATCTCGGCTACACGATGACCGTGCTCGCCAACCGCTCCCGCGCCAATGTCGAAAAGGCAGTGGCGCGGGGAGCTACCGAGGTAACGACCGCACGCGAGCTGGCGGCAAGAAGCGACGTGATCATGCTTTGCGTCGACACATCCGCGTCTGTCGAGGAGCGCATGTATGGCGACGACGGCGTGATCGCCGGCCTTCGGCGGGGCACCATCGCCATCGACTTCGGCACGTCGTTGCCGGGTTCCACTCGCCGGATCGGCGAGGCGGTTGCCGCGCGCGGCGCGCATTATCTCGACGCTCCCCTCGGCCGCACGCCGGCGCATGCTGTGGACGGCAAGCTCAACATCATGTGCGCCGGCGAGGAAGCGATCTTCGACAAGGTCCGCCCAGTACTCGACGATCTCGGCGAAAACGTCTTTCACCTCGGGCCGCTCGGTTCCGGCCACACGATCAAGCTGATCAACAACTTCTTTGCCATGACCATGGTGTCGGCGCTTTCGGAAGCATTCGCCGTTGCCGATCTGGCCGGCGTGGAACGTGAGAAGCTCTACAATGTCATGTCGGCCGGCCCGCTTCACTCCGGCATGATGGATTTCATCAAGGCGAATGCCGTGGACGGCATCAAGGACAAGCTGGCCTTCTCCATCCGCAACGCACGCAAGGACGTCGGCTACTACTCGGCAATGGCCGAGGAAGCCGGCGCCGCAAGCCTGGTCTCGCCGGCAACCAAACAGGCCTTCTCGCTGGCGCTTGCCTGCAATTTCGGCGACCGAATGGTGCCGGAGCTGGTCGACTTCTTTGCCGCCCTCTACGCCGGCGAATTCAAGGCCGATTGACGATGGCGGGATTGACGGCGAGGGCGAACGAGGATCGTCCGATGCTCGGCATCGCGCTGATGCTTTTCGCCTATGCCGTCTTTTCCTGCATCGATACGAGCGCGAAATGGCTCGTGCTTGCCGGCATCCCGGCGATGCAACTGTCCTTTATGCGCTATCTCGGCCACTTCGTGCTGTCCCTGGCGCTGATTGGCCGCGGCGGACTGAACTTCCGCCGTTTCGGAACCGACCAACTGTTCCTCGTTCTATTGAGAGCGCTGCTGCTGGTAGCGTCCACGGTTCTGAATTTCATTGCCGTCCGCTACCTGCCGCTGACGCTGACATCCACAATACTGTTTTCCGCGCCCATCCTGATCTGCGCACTGTCGGGCCCCCTCCTTGGTGAGCGGGTCGGCATCTGGCGGTGGTCGGCCATCATGGTCGGATTCTGCGGCATCCTGGTTGCCATCCGCCCCTTCGACGAAAGCTTCCATTGGTCGGTTTTCCTGTCGCTCACGGGTGCTTTCTGTTTCGCGCTATACACGCTCCTGACCCGCAAGCTTGCCGGGATCGTCGCCTCCGGGACATTGCAGTTCTACGCGGGCTTCGTGGGCACGCTCGTGCTTGCACCGCTTGCCTTTTCGGTCTGGCAAAGCCCGGCGACCGGTATTGAATGGACGCTGATGATCCTGCTCGGCGTCTTCGGCTGGTTCGGGCATGAGTTATTGACGCGCGCGCACAGCTTCGCCGCCGCCAGCACCCTCACCCCTTTCACCTATTCCTTTATTATTTACCTGAGCCTGTGGAGCTATGCCATTTTCGACCACCTTCCCGACAGATGGACCGTGGCGGGTGCCGCAATCATCGTCACGGCGGGGCTTTTCATCTGGTTTCGGGAACGGATGCTGAGCCGCAGCCGGCGGGCTCCAAGGCCCGCGGAAGCCGGTTAGCAACCTCCGGCCATCCTTCTCCACTGCACACTGTCGCGCCAGCCGCCCCTCCGGCGGTTCACGCAGTGCCCGTACTTGCCACAAAAGCTTAACTCGCGACAAGCTGACTCCAGAACCAGAATGCCCCGAAAACGACACAAGTTTTCCATATGAAAGTCACTAGCTTATAGAGACTGATCTAATATTATGTGCCATTGTAACTAAACGAATCCGGAACAAAATGCGTTTAGTCGCAATGATATGGTTAAAATATAAAACTATACATATTACTTAATCAATTTGTTTTAAAAATTATTCGAAATTAATTTGAGTTTTGAACGAACTGAGCCTGGAGAAGCGAGGTCGATGGAGAAGACTACGGCAAGCGCGGCAGCGGCTGCAAAAGATGCGAGTGGCGAAGAAGAAAATTGGGGCGGCAGAATGTCTTCCAGCCAGATCCGAAGCAGCAGCGAGGACACGCGCCCATCGGCGACCCATCTGGAGCTCGTCCGTATCATCGAACGGATGCACCGGCGGTATCTCGACCAGCTGCGCCTTGAACTAAACGGCATCGGCGCGGACGATATCAGTCCGGCGCAGGTGATGCTGCTGTTCACGATCGGCAACTATGAGCTTTCTGTCCGCGACCTGCTGGATCGGGGCCATTACCTTGGCTCCAACGCTTCCTATAATCTGAAGCAGCTCGTACAGGCCGGTTACATCGATCGCACCGCATCGCAGCGCGACAGGCGTTCGGCACGCATCCGCCTAACGGAAAAAGGACGCCAGCTCTGCCTTGCCGTCGAGAGCGCGGATGCGGCCTACCAGAGAACGATCGTACGCACCGAAAACGAACAGAAGGCGCTGGAAAACACGATCGACACCCTCCGTCGGCTCGAAGTTGCCTGGGCAACCAACCTCCATCGCGGGGAACTGGCAAAACTCGACCTTCTCTGAGAGGCAACCGCATCAGTTCGTCCATTACCCCTCGCGTATAGACGCGGCCCGCTACCTCACGCAGTCGTGAGCGGCTCCGTCTTGCCGTTGCAGGCCACCGCTGGAACAGTCTGCCCAAGGGGCAATCATCGGGTGGGCGGCTTTTTCGCCGCGACCCGGAAAGCGGAGGTTCTGGATGTTCAAGAAAGCGCTCGCTGTTTTCGCGATCGGCATGGCCGCAATGGCCGGATCGTCATTTGCAAACGACGATCCGGTGGCAACGAGGCAAAACCTGATGAAGTCGGTGGGCCTCGCCACGGGCACCCTCGGCAAGATGGTCAAGGGTGAACTGCCCTACGACCCGATCACCGCCGAACTCGCCATGCGGGTGATCTTCACATCGGCAGTCGGCTACGTGGACCTTTTCCCCGAAGGGAGCGGCGAAGGGGCCAATACGGAAGCTTCGCCCAAGATCTGGGAAGACAAGGCCGGCTTCGACGCCGTCGCGCTCAAGCTGGAACAGTCGGCTCTCGCGGCGATCCCCGCTTCCAAGGAAGGACTCGATAGCCTGAAGGCGAATTTCGGCAGCGTTGCGCAAAACTGCCGGGCCTGCCATGAGAATTATCGCGTGAAGAAAAACTGATCGCGAAACGGAAAGACCAAGGGATGCGCAGGCGCACGTTCAGCCGGATTCTGGGCTTCATCCTGCTTGTTATCGCAGCAGGGCTCTGGCTCACCCGGCCGGAACGGATCGATGCGGCTGCATTGCCGGAGCACTCGCCGGACCTGGCCAATGGCGAGGTCATGTTCTGGGCGGGCGGCTGCGCTTCCTGTCACGCCGCGCCCGGCGCCAAGGGCGAGGCAAAGTTGCTGCTGGAAGGCGGGCTCGATCTCAAGTCGCCTTTCGGCACCTTCCGCATTCCGAATATCACGCCCTCCAAGACAGCCGGGATCGGAAACTGGTCGACCGCGGATTTCGTCACCGCCATGGTCAAGGGTACGTCGCCGGACGGCCGCCACTACTATCCGGCCTTTCCCTACGGCTCCTATCGTACCATGCGGTTCGAGGACCTGATCGACCTGAAGGCGTTTCTCGATACCCTGCCCTCCTCGGAAAATGCCGTTGGGGATCACCAGCTTGCCTTTCCCTACTCCATTCGCGCCGGCGTGGGCGTCTGGAAGATGCTCTATCTCGACGTTGAATTGCCTCAGACGGCAAGCGGCGATCCGATCGTCGAACGCGGTGCCTACCTTGCAAAAGGGCCGGGTCACTGCGCGGAATGCCACACTCCCCGCGACTTCATCGGCGGCCTCAACCTGATGCGCTGGATGGCCGGCGCGCCCGATCCGGAGGGCGGAGACGGCCGCGTTCCCAACATCACGCCCGACGGCGACGGCATCGGCAGTTGGGCAGCCAACGACATCGCCTATTTTCTGGAAACCGGATTCACACCGGACTTCGATTCCGTCGGCGGCAGCATGACCTCGGTCCAGGACAACTGGTCCCGTGTGCCGGCGGCCGACCGGGAGGCCATTGCCGCCTACCTGAAGGCGATCCCGCCCCTACCTTCATCCCCTGCACCCGCAGCTCAATAAGTCTTGCATTCCTAACCGGACGCCCCAGCCAGGCCGCCGTGCAAGCGCTGGCTCGAATACTGGTGGCGGCCGATGCCTATAAAAGAGATATGATCCTCCATTATTGATATTTTATACATCAGTATCGTGATATGAGACTTGAAGCATGATCACCGCCGCACAACTTCGCGCAGCCCGCGCCCTTCTCGGGATCGATCAGCGAACTCTTGCCGAACTGGCGGGTGTCTCGCTACCGACCATCCAGCGCATGGAGAAGAGCGAGGGGAACGTGCGCGGCGTTGTCGATACCTTGATGAAGGTCGTTACCGCGCTCGATCGGGCCGGCGTCGAGCTCATCTACGACAGTGCACGAAGCGAGAGCGGCGGACGTGGCGTCAGGCTGAAGGAGCCTAACGGCACGTAGATCAGACCAAGAGAGTGTCGCATTCCGCGACGGCGATCGCCGACAGATCTGCCGACGACCACCGCCGCCCTCAGATGAGCAGGCAGCAGGCATGGACGCATCGAGCGCCAACAGGGGCCATTCGCACGAGCCCGGTTTCCGTGAACTCTTCACTCCAAAGCTGATCACCACGCTGGCAAGGGGCTACCGTTTAGGGGACTTCCGGGCGGATGCCATCGCCGGCCTGACGGTCGCCATCGTTGCCCTACCGCTTTCCATGGCGATTGCGATTGCCTCCGGCGTATCGCCGGACCGGGGGCTGATCACCGCAATAGTCGGAGGTTTCTTCGTTTCCGCCCTGGGCGGCAGCCGCTTCCAGATCGGCGGGCCGGCCGGCGCCTTCATCGTGCTTGTCGCCGCTACAGTCCAGCGCCACGGCATCGAGGGCCTCGTGCTGGCGACCATGATGTCCGGCATCTTCCTGCTCGTGATCGGCTTTCTCAGGCTCGGCACCTACATCAAGTTCATCCCCTATCCCGTGACGGTGGGCTTCACCGCGGGCATCGCCATCATCATCTTCGCCAGCCAGGTGAAGGAATTGTTCGGGCTGACGCTTGCCACACCCGAACCCGGCCCGATCCTCGAGAAAATCCCGGTCCTCGTCGACGCGCTGCCCAGCGTGAATGCCGCATCGGTCGTGGTGGCGGCATCGACGATCGTCATCATTCTCGGCCTGAAACGCCTGAGACCCAACTGGCCCGGCATGCTGATCGCCGTCGCCGCGCTTTCCGTCGCAGCCGCCATATTCGGATTGCCGCTTGAAACGATAGGAACGCGGTTCGGCGGCATCCCGAGCGGGCTGCCGGTGCCAAGCTTGCCTGAAATCTCCCTGGAGCGGCTGCATGCCGTCCTGCCCGACGCCATCGCCTTCACCCTGCTTGGAGCAATCGAGTCGCTGCTTTCAGCCGTCGTTGCCGATGGCATGACGGGCCGGCGGCACCGCTCCAACAGCGAATTGGTGGGTCAGGGCGTCGCGAATATCGCTTCCGCGCTCTTTGGGGGGATATGCGTTACAGGCACCATCGCGCGGACCGCGACCAACGTTCGCGCAGGCGGACGGACGCCGGTTGCCGGCATGATGCATGCCGCTTTCCTGCTTTTGTTCATCCTGGCTGCCGCCCCG
Source organism: Stappia albiluteola (assembly GCF_014050225.1). Lineage (GTDB taxonomy): Bacteria > Pseudomonadota > Alphaproteobacteria > Rhizobiales > Stappiaceae > Hongsoonwoonella > Hongsoonwoonella albiluteola. The sequence goes on from NZ_JACFXV010000053.1 coordinate 69,930, forward strand.
CTGCTGAGTTACGTGCCGCTGGCCGCGCTTGCTGGCGTTCTGGCGCTCGTTGCCTGGAACATGATCGAGAAACATGCGATCCGCGCTTTGCTTGGCGGCGAACGCGGCGACGCTCTCGTGCTCATCGTAACGCTAACGCTGACGGTCTTCGCGGACCTCACCGAAGCGATCGTGGTCGGTTTCCTGCTGGGTAGCGTGCTCTTCATCGACCGGCTCGCCAAAACGATCGCGATTGAACATCACATGGATTTCGTGCCCGAAGACGTGGCGGACACGACCAATGGCCAGAGGAAACCCTACGATCCGGCGCTGGCGGCCGATCCGGATCTCGTTGTCTACCGCATTTCCGGGCCGGTCTTCTTCGGCGCGGCCTCGACGGTCGGCTCAATTCTCGACCGCATCGCCGACCAGCACAAGGCATTCGTCCTCGACTTCCGCTCTGTGCCGTTCCTCGACTCCACTGCCGCAAACACGGTGGCTGGAGCGGCACGGAAAGCGGCGGCGCGCGGCGTCAGATTGTTTGTGACCGGCGCCCAACCGCATATCCGCCATGAGTTGCACCTGCATGGCGTTCGCCCGCCGCAGGTCCGCTTCCTGCCATCGATCGACAAGGCCGTTGCTATCGTCCGGCGACGGGAGGGCGGCGAAGCAGGCTGATGGATGGCAAGCGCCAGTGCATCAAGGACAATTCCCTTTTGGTGGGCTCCATGCTAGCCCCATAGAGGGAGGACCGTGATGCACAAGAGCCTCGATCATGTCGAGAAGATCGCCTTTATCGCCAGCCATACCGACGAGGCGAAAGTGGCGCGGGACGCGCTTGAGGCGCGCTACGGCGCCTGCGACCTGAAGTCGGCGGAAGCCATTGTCGCGCTTGGCGGCGACGGGCTGATGCTGCAGACGCTGCACCGCTTCATGAACACGGGCAAGCCGATCTACGGCATGAATCGCGGCTCCGTCGGCTTCCTGATGAACGAATACGACGAAAGCGGCTTGCTGGAGCGTATCCGCAGCGCCGTCGCGACGGAGATCCATCCTCTCGTCATGGAAGCGACAGACGTGGAAGGCATGGTCCATGCCGCGCTCGCCATCAATGAAGTGTCGTTGCTACGCCAGACCTACCAGGCCGCAAAGCTCAAGGTCTCCGTCGACGGGCGCGTGCGGATGGAGGAACTGATCTGCGACGGGGTCTTGATCGCAACGCCGGCGGGCAGCACCGCTTACAATCTTTCGGCGCACGGGCCGATCCTGCCGATCCATGCCCAGCTTCTGGCGCTCACCCCGATCAGCGCCTTCCGCCCGCGCCGCTGGCGCGGCGCACTGCTGCCCAATCACGTCGAGGTACAGATCGATGTGCTTGAACCGGAGAAGCGCCCTGTCGCCGCGGTCGCAGACCATACCGAGATCCGCAATGTGGCAAGCGTCAAGGTACTGGAAGACGCCAGGTCAAGCAGTCTGATCGTCTTCGACGCGGACCACGGCTGGGACGAACGCATCCTCAGCGAGATGTTCCGCTACTGAGGCCCTGCCTGGCCAAGAAACGCCGACTGCGCCCTCTTTCGGATAGGTAGTATTACCGGCAATTATCCCGATAACCGATTTGTAATATCCGTAACGTCATATTGTGGTTTCAAGACTCGCCCCCATCCAACGCGATAAGTGAGCTGTGCACGAGACGGCCTTGCCAAAGCTGGAATTCACGGGCTTGCGTGTATTGGTCGCGGAAGACAATCCCCATATGCGTAAACTGCTTTTCACGCTGCTTTCGGGCCTCGGGCTGCGGAGTATCGCAATGGCGGAAGACGGCATCGACGCCTACGAAGCTTTCAAAAGACAAGCACCCGACATCATGCTGGTCGACTGGCAGATGCCGATCATGAATGGCGCGGAACTGACGCGGCTGATCCGCAACGGGCCGGAGCCAAGCTGCTTCGTTCCGATCATCGCCGTGACAGCTTTCTCCGAAAAACGGCATGTCCTTGCCGCACGTGATTGCGGTGTAACGGAAATCCTTTGCAAGCCCGTATCGGCGAAAGGGATCTATCTCCGCATCGTTAATTGCATTCTCAACCAGAGAAATTTCGTTCGCACGCGAGGATTTTTCGGGCCGGACCGCCGGCGATTCCAGAACCCCCACTACACGGGAGCGGAAAGGCGCGGCGGCAAAAGCGACGACAAATATGATCTGGACCCGTCGGACGAAGTCACGCAGGCTGCGCCCAGCGAGCGAAAAGCCGATTCGGTAATATCATCAATGGTCGCTCGGACAGCCGGGGCCGATTCCGGCTCCTCGTCCTCCCGAAAGGGGAATGCGGAATGACGCGCGAGACGCCAAAAGAACCCGCGAAAGAGCGGAAGGATTATGAGGTGGTGAAGCCACCTCAGGACCTGCGCTCCAAGGTCAAGATTCTGGAGGGAAAGGATGCTGCCCGGTTTGATCCGGTCCAGGCGGCGGAAGCCGCTCTCCAGCGCCTGTCCGGCGAATTCGACGCATGGATGGGCCTTGAAGTCGGCACGTTGCTTGATGCCTGGGCGGCACTTCCCGAAGGTCCGCTGACGGAAGAAGGCAAGACGACGCTGTTCCGCGCGGCTCATGACATCAAGGGCCAGGCTGGAACGCTCGGCTATCCGCTGGCCGGCGCCGTCGCCGGCAATCTGTGCTACCTGTTCGAACACGTGAGCCCGGCAGCGGACATCCCCCGCGTACTCGTCGAGCAGCATATCGATGCCGTGCGCGCCATGGTTGCCGAAGGCGCGAAGGACGCAGATAACGAAGTGGCCAAGGCACTCGTGACGCGACTTGCCGACGTCACGGACGATTTCATTTCCAGACGATAACAGGTCGGGACCAGGTTCAGGCCGCAAGGGAACGCCCGACAAAGGCGCGGGCTGCGTCCCGGGCGGTTTCGGTCGCGAAGCGGCGCAGCAGCGCCAGGAGATCGTCGAGCTCATCCTGCCCGAAATCCTGATACCGGGTGAGGATCCGCTCCACCATCCGGCGCGCGGTCACCGGATCGCCCGGTACGGCGTCCACCTCAAGCTCCCGCCAGACCTCCACCGCGATGACGAAGGCCCGATGAGTGCGTGGCGGCAGGCCGGCCTTTGCAACAAGCGCCCTGACGGCGCTCGGCCGGCCATGGGCCACGACATCATAGACGCGAGCAAGCGGCATGTGCGCCAGGCGTGCGAGGGCCGCCTCGAACAAGCGGATATTACCGGAACAAACGGCACGCAGGAGGAGGGCCGCAGTCAGTTGCTCCGAAACACGCAGGTGCTCGACCAGTGCCTCGGCCTCCTGCAGGGTGGCGTCAGCGGCGAGCGCCAATGTCGCCCGCTCGCGAGCCTCCACCACGACCTGCTCGGCACGCTGACCGCGCAGACCCTGGCGCACCAGAGGATGGGCGGCGAGCATGTCGCCGAGCTGCTTGACCAGCATTTGGCGAATGTTGAGCGGTGTATCCGCGCGGCCCATCAAGGCATTGCGAAGGGTAGCCGTCTCGCCATGGCGCTCGATCATCCGCGCCATGCTGAAATGAGCAATCTCTGCAGCTTCGTTCCTGATGAGCGCGAGACAGGATTCCAGCGAGCCGACTTCCGCGATTGCTGCCGCAACGGCGGGCGACACTTCCGCTCTTTTGGCAATCGCAACCTGTTGCGGCCCATCGAACGATGCGGCGAAATCCACCAGCTCGGCGTCGAGCAGGATCGGCGACGCCTCCAGAACGATTGCTGCAATCTCGGGAATATCCTCGACAAGCGCCAGGATGATGTGCCTCGGCGCCTGATCGCTCCTCGCCAGGGCATAGGCAAGGGCGCTGCGGACATAGGGGGACGGATCATCGAGCTGGATCGTCATGGCGGCTTCCGCAGCCTCGCGATCCGCCTCTCCCATCTCTGAATAGAGCCAGGCACGCGCCAATGCGTTGGTCGCCTCTGCCCGGCGATGGTCGGGAGCAGTCTGCACCCAGCGGAGAAAGGCCTGTACGATCATGGCACCCCTGCCCCGGTCCGCCGACCGGCTGCAAGCCAGAAGCTGATCCATGATTTTTGGATGGCTGCGACCCAAAATCATGCACGTGATCAATTTGAGGCTTGGAAGGCAGACAGACTACAAAACAAGTGCCGGTCGCACCCAACCGCCCCGTTTTTCATGACTCAATCATGACGCATGAATACTTAACGAGTCGTTTACCATAATTTCCGTTTGGTCAATTTTTACGAGGAGAAGCATGCCGAATATACTGCCCGCCGGCAGGGTATATCGAGCTGACCTGGTGAGACTTATGCTGGAACCGATTCATCCTCGAGCCGGCAACGGCCCGCCAGGATGAAACCACGCCCAGCCTGCAGCACATACTTGCCGCTCACACCGGTTCGATTTGAGCGGGACAATCCCTAGACGGGGGGCAGCACGTCCTTCGGCTCCTTATGCGGCCGATAGGTGAGGAAGGCGAGCAGGTTCAGCGGTGATGTCTTGTCGCCGGAAATTCCGCCTGCGTTGAGGCTCACAGAAGACTCGCTCTGCGCCTCGCCATTCGCTTTTCCTGTCAAGGAACCGATTTCCGCCGGAGCGGCAACGGGCTTGATCAGTCCATCCAGCGCGGCCTCGTCCGCTTCATTCTGGATGGCGAAGGACGACAGAAAAGTCGCGGAGAATTCAGCCGAAGGCGCACCATTGCCATCACGGAACAAGGCATGGAAGGGCGAGGCAGGCTCCGAGGCGGCCGACCATGCCGCAAGCACCCGGCTGGCCGGGTCCGAACCGGTCAAGGGCACAGCGTCCGAAGACCCGCCCTGCGGCGGCGCGCCCCCTGCGTCTTGTGACTGCGGCGCAAATGCCAGGACAGTGCGTGGCGCAGCCGTCGGCACCGGCACGTTCTGCCCTGCCGTTCCTGCCACCAGGGTTTCTCCAGCCGACGGAGCGTGTTGCCGGATCAAATTGGCATAGACTTCCCCGACAGTTTTGGCCGAACCGTCGGAATTGAAGAATATTCTCCGATTGGCATTCGCCTGCTTGGCGAAAACATCGCTCGCCGCAACGTCGGGCTTGCTTTCCGCAAGACCTATCAGCTTGTTCGCCCCACCCGCTCCAAGGAAGTGGGCGATATAGAGCTCACCATCGCTCGGCTCGCGTCCAAGCTTGTCACGCAGGTAGTTTGCATTCTTCTGCGTCAACTCGCCGGCGAGGCGGGCGGAAATTTCGGGATCCTTGCGCAGCGCCAGGATCTCCTTGCGAAGCGCCGCGTCAGAAACGCGATAGTGTCCGGAAGGCGTGCGCTCGATCTTCTCGGCATAACCGCCAAGCCCGTGCCTATGGCCGCTCTCCTTGACCGTCTCCAGCCAGGTGCTTTCGATAAACTGAAAAAGACCCGAGGCGCTCGAGGTTTTTGCCCTGGCCTGCGGATTGAGGGCCGATTCCCGTTGCGCCGTCTTCAACAGGTAGTCGAAGGAAGCGCCGGTGGTGGAACTGGCAGCCTGGAAGGCATGTTCAATTCGGCTTGCGATGGAAGCAGATCCGGAGATCTTCATATCCCTGCCTCTTGACACCGTGAGCCTTGCCGAATGGTAAATATCCGCCCATTTTGGTTAACGAGCGGTTAACGGCACGCCGATTTGCGCCCCTAACCTTCCGGCCCTCTTTTCAATCTCCGCAGGGTAATTCAGTAAAGTGAGTCGCACGAGACTTGCATGGAATCAACGAAACAATTGGGGAAGCGAAATGCCAGGGCTTTATTTCGAGGAGTTCGAGGTTGGACATGTGTTCCACCATACGCTGACGCGGACGGTGACGGAGATGGACAACATGCTCTTCTCGAACATGACGCTGAACCCGCAGCCACTGCATATAGACAGGCATTTCTGCGAGACCCAGACGGAATGGGGCCAACCGCTGGTCAACAGCCTCTTCACGCTCGGCCTGCTGATCGGCATTTCGGTCAATGACACAACGGTGGGCACGACGATCGCCAATCTCGGCATGAGCGATGTCCGCTTTCCCAAACCGCTCTTCCAGGGCGACAGCGTGCATTGCACGACGCTCGTCGTCGACAAGCGGGAATCGAAATCGCGCCCCGACGCGGGGATCGTGGAATTCGAGCACAAGGCCTTCAACCAGCATGACGACCTCGTCGCGATTTGCCGGCGCCAGGCCTTCATGCGCAAGAAGCCTGCGAGCGTTTGACAGATGCGCTCGCTGCTCTTCGTTCCGGGCGACAGCCCCAAGAAACTGGCCAAGGGTTTTCAGTCCGGAGCCGATGTCCTGCTGATCGACCTCGAGGATTCCGTCGCCCAGGCGGCCAAGCAGGAGGCCCGCGACTGCACGGCGGGCTTCCTGCGAGAGACCGTGGATCGAAGGACGGGACCGAAGCTTTTCGTGCGCGTCAACGCGCTCGATACCGGCCTTGCGGATGACGATCTCGCCGCCATCATGCCCGCACGGCCGGACGGTATCATGCTGCCGAAATCGACATCCGGCGCCGACGTAGAGCATCTCTCGACGAAACTGGCGGTGCTGGAGGCTCTGCATGGCCTTGAAGACGGCATTACGGAAATCCTTGTGGTTGCCACGGAGACCGCTGCGTCCGTCTTCAATCTGGGAACCTACCGGGGCAAGAGCGCACGCCTTGCCGGCATGACCTGGGGCGGGGAGGACCTGTCCGCCGATATCGGTGCGCTGGCCAATCGTGACGAGGATGGCCGCTACACGGACGTCTACCGGCTTGCTCGCGCGCTTTGCCTGCTGGGCGCAACGGCTGCCGAGGTGACCGGCATCGATTCCGTCTACACGAACTTCCGTGACGAAGAAGGCCTGCGGCGGGAAGCACTGGCAGCCCTGCGCGACGGCTTCACCGCCAAGATGGCGATCCATCCGGCGCAGGTGCCCGTCATCAACGAGGTCTTCACACCGGTGCCGGCGGACGTGGCGCGTGCAAGGCGTGTCGTAGAGGCCTTTGCCGAGGCGGGCGATGCCGGCGTTATCGGGCTGGATGGGGAAATGCTCGACCGGCCGCATCTGAAACGGGCGCAGAAGCTGCTCGCCCGCGCCGATGCGGCCGGGATTTAAGCTCGCCTACCGCTCTCCAGGACGCGTCATCTGGAAGACGCTGTCCACGGAGGCATAGTCCTTGTAGCCGAGACGGGCGATCGTTCTGACCCTGGTTATGTCGAACCGGCCGTCCACGATCGCCTCGTCCGCGATATGGATGCCCACGACCTGTCCAATTACGATCCAACATTCCGCCTCCCCGCCCTCGAGGGTGGAGGGGTGGATCGTCTGCAGGTGGCGGCATTCGAGCACGGCCTTTGCGCCGGCAACGTGCGGCGCCTTGACCAGACGCGAGGGCGCGGCGGCAAGCCCCGCCTCCTCGAACTCCGACACGCCATGCGCGAAGGCGCCCGACGAGCGGTTCATCGCATCCTTCATATCGTAGGTGGCGAGGCTGCAGGTAAAGTCGCCCGTCGCCTCGATATTCGCGACCGAGTCCTTCCACGCCGTGGAAGAAAACAGCACGATCGGTGGCGTATCGCAGACGGCATTGAAGAAGCTGTATGGGGCAAGATTTGGCCGCCCCTCGGCATCCAGCGAACCGATCCAGCCGATCGGACGGGGGGCAACGATCGCCTTGAACGGATTATGCGGCAGGCCGTGGTTGTTTTTTGCAGTTTCAAAGAACACGGCGCTCATTCTCCTTGCCAGTAAGTGACGATCTGGTCGAGTTCGGGACGCGGCCGCTCGGTCGGCGGGAGCGACGGCGTTCCGATGTGAATGAAGCCCGCTATCTGCTCGCCGTCCTTCACGCCCAGGATCCGGCCGGCTTCTGCGTCGTAGGCGACCCATTCGGTGAGCCACTGCGCGGCATAACCCAAGGCATGGGCAGCATGGAGGAGCGTCATGCAGCAGGCTCCAGCCGAAAGTTGCTGTTCCCAGACCGGGATCTTGGGGTGCTCGGCTGCGCGGCTGACAACTGCGACAACCAGGGGAGCCCTGGCAAGGCGCTCAAGCTCCTGCTTGCGCTGTCCCTCGTCGAGCGTGCCGTTCTTCCTTTCCGCGATTGCCAGAAGCCTGCGTCCTGCTTCAAGCCGGGCCTCGCCGCGAAAGACGATGAAACGCCAGGGAGCAAGCTTGCCATGATCCGGAATGCGAGCGGCTGCCGTCAGCAGTTGCATCAATTCGGCATCGTCGGGCGCCGGCTCGACCATCGTATTGCTGGCATGCGAGCGCCGGGTCAAAAGCAGCCGAAGCGCGTCGTTTGGTTCTTGCGTCATGGAAATCCTGTCGGACAATGCCGGGCATCCAAAATGTCCGGATCGAATTGAGGTTCGCAAAAGAGGTAACCGACTGTGGCCCTCTGTCAACAACACCCTTCCCGCAGGAGCGGCGAAAGTTGAGCCTCCTACTCCACAAAATCCGAATGACGCCAGGTGAGGCAGCATGGGACTTGAAATCGCCCGAATTTTGGCCCCAAAAAGCGGCACAGATTGTTTGCGTGCCGGAGATGCATCGCGCTGGAAGCAGGAGAGCTGATATATGGCGGCCACGACCGGAAGCTTGAAGCGATGGATCGCGTGCGCCGCATTGGTCCTGGCAATATCGGCCGCCGGTTTTCCAAGCTCGGCCGAGGAAACGGTCGTTCCCCTGCCGAAGCCCGATCCGGCGGCGGAAGTAGCGCCCGATTCGCCTTCGACGTTAGGGTTGCCCGCTCTTCTCGAAACCCATCCGGCGCCGCGTTTTGCCCCTTCGATCACGCCTTATGCGCCGGCTACGCTTCCTGATCCCGCCTTGTCGAACTTCTCCGACGACGGAGCGCTCTACCTCGTCGCCAAGCTCACCGAGGACGATGAGCCGCTGTCCAACGGCGTTGTATGGCGGGTCTATTCCGAAAGCGCGAATGCGGACGGAAAGCTGGAACTCGTGGCATCGGCCGCAGGCGGAGACGCGGAATTCCACCTCGATCCCGGCTCCTATCTGATCCACACCGCTTACGGGCATGCCGGCACGACAAGCCGCATCACGCTGCATCGCGGCGTGGAATCCAGAACCGTCGTTCTGAGCGCCGGAGGCCTAAAGCTCGACGCGCTCTTTTCGGACCGTACGCCCATCAGTTCGAACCAGGTGCTTTTCGACATCTACGAGACGGAGTTCGACAGCCGCGGCGAACGCCAGCTAGTTGCGAGCAACGTGCGGCCGGCCTCGATCATCCGCCTGAATGCCGACACCTATCATGTCGTGAGCCGCTACGGCTCGGTCAATGCGGTGGTTCGCGCCGACATTCGCGTCGAGCCCGGCAAGCTGACGGATGCAACGGTCTATCACAATGCGGCCGCGGTGACCTTGAAGCTGGTGAAGGAAGAAGGCGGCGAAGCGCTTGCGAATACCTCCTGGTCGGTGCTGACCCCGGGCGGCGATGTTGTGGTCGAGGCGACCGGCGCATTCCCGAGCTTTGTGCTCGCGTCTGGCGAATATCAGGTCGTTGCCCGCAACAATAGCCAAAATTACAGCCGCAATTTCACCGTGGAGACCGGCCGCGACCGAGAAGTCGAGGTGCTGACGTCGAATACGCTGACCAGCCAATTCGATGCCTCCGGGACGCCGGTCGTTCAGACCGAAACCGAGTGACCCACGCAAACTCGGAAGGAATGTCCCGTAAGAATCTAAAGCGGCGGGAAGGCTGAGCCTTCCCGCCGCTTTAGATTCGGAACTTTTCGTCCTTTTAACTCACTCGGCAAGATCGGGAGGCGTTGCCTCCTTGACCAGCGAAGCGAGGGCCTCATCCAGGCCGAAGCTCTGCTGGTCGCGTGAACCCAGCCGGCGCATGTTCACCGTACGCTCTTCCGCCTCGCGCTTGCCGCAGACAAGAATGACCGGAACCTTGGTCAGCGAGTGCTCGCGGACCTTGTAGTTGATCTTCTCGTTCCTGAGGTCCGCCTCCGCCTTGAGGCCCGCCTTCTTCAGCGCGGCGACGACCTCGCGGGCATAGTCGTCCGCTTCCGACGTGATGGTGGCAACGACAACCTGGAGCGGCGCCAGCCACAGCGGGAAATGCCCGGCATAGTTCTCGATCAGGATGCCGAGGAAGCGCTCCATCGAGCCACAGATCGCGCGGTGTACCATCACCGGCGTCTTCTTCTCGCCGTCCTTGTCGACATAGAAGGCACCGAAGCGTTCCGGCAGGTTGAAGTCGACCTGGGTCGTGCCGCACTGCCACTCACGACCAATCGCATCGCGCAGCGTGTATTCGAACTTCGGCCCGTAGAAAGCGCCCTCGCCCTCCAGAATGCCAGTCTTGATGCGTCCGCCCGACTGTTCCTCGATCGTCTTCAGCACCCTGGACATCACCTCTTCGGCATGATCCCAGGATGCATCGGAGCCGACGCGCTTTTCCGGCCGGGTCGACAGTTTCACAACAATCTCGTCGAAGCCGAAATCGGCATAGGTCGACAGGATCAGGTCGTTGATCTTCAGACACTCGTCGGCAAGCTGATCCTCGGTGCAAAAGACGTGGGCATCGTCCTGCGTGAAGGCGCGAACGCGCATCAGTCCATGCAGCGCGCCGGAAGGTTCGTAGCGGGAAACTGCACCGAATTCGGCAAGACGAAGCGGCAGGTCGCGATAGCTCTTCAATCCGTGCTTAAAGATCTGCACGTGCCCCGGACAGTTCATCGGCTTGATCGCGAAAACGCGCTCGTCCTCCGTCTCGGTGACGAACATGTTCTCCCGGTACCAGCCCCAGTGACCCGACGTCTCCCAGAGCGCCTTGTCGAGGATCTGCGGAGCGTTGACCTCGTCATAGTCGGCCGCGAGCCGGCGACGCATGTAGCTGACCAGCGTCTGGAACAGCGTCCATCCCTTGGGATGCCAGAAGACGACGCCGGGCCCCTCTTCCTGAAAATGGAAAAGGTCCATTTCCCGGCCAAGCTTGCGATGATCGCGCTTTTCCGCCTCCTCCAGCATGTGAAGATAGGCATTGAGTTCGGTCTCGTTCGCCCAGGCGGTGCCGTAGATTCGCGTCAGCATCTCGTTGTTGGCGTCACCCCGCCAATAGGCGCCGGCCACCTTCATCAGCTTGAAAGCCTGGCCGATCTGGCCCGTGGACGCCATATGCGGGCCGCGGCACAGGTCGAGCCAATCGCCCTGCTTGTAGATCCTGATCGTCTGGTCTTCAGGGATCGCGTCGACCAGTTCGACCTTGTAGGTCTCGCCTTTGTTCAGGAAGAAGCGTTTGGCCTCGTCGCGCGACCAGATCTCCTTGGTGAAGGGCTGATTGCGGGCGATGATTTCCTTCATCTTCTTCTCGATGACCGGCAGGTCTTCGGTGGTGAAGGGTTCATTGCGCTTGAAATCGTAATAGAAGCCGTTCTCGATCACCGGCCCGATGGTGACCTGGGTGCCCGGCCAGAGTTCCTGGACGGCTTCAGCCATCACATGTGCGGCGTCGTGACGAATGAGTTCCAGCGCGCGCGGATCGTCGCGCGTCACGATCTCCAGGCGAGCGTCCTGCTCGATCGGATCTGCGAGATCGCGCAATTCGCCGTCGAGCGCCATCGCCACAGCCTTCTTGGCAAGCGATTTGGAAATGCCCTCGGCGATTTCCCGGCCAGAAATGCCGGGGTTGAATTCGCGCACGGAATTGTCGGGGAAAGTCAGTCGGATCATGTCGTCTCTCCGGCTCACTCCTGCAGACGAGGCAGGTAAGCGGTATGGGTCGGTAAACGGCGCAAAGCGATAAACGATCCGGGCAGCATCGTCTACCCGGTGCGTCAAATTCCCTTGCCTGCGACAGGAAAGGGCGGCCCTCGGGCCGCCCCTAGACGTTGCAGAAAGGCTTGTTGTCAGAAATCCATGCCGCCCATGCCGCCGGGCGGCATTGCCGGGGCGGTTTCCTTCCTCGGCTTCTCGGCGACCATGGCTTCCGTGGTGATAAGCAGGCCGGCGACCGATGCCGCATCCTGGATCGCGGCACGAACGACCTTGGTCGGATCCACGATGCCAAGCTTGTACATGTCGCCGTATTCACCGGACTGGGCATCCCATCCGGACGCGTAGTCCTTCTGCTCCAGGACCTTGCCGACAATGACTGAACCATCGGCGCCGGCATTCAGTGCGATCTGCCTTGCCGGCGCCTGGATCGCGCGGCGGACGATCTCCACACCCGTCTTCTGATCGTCATTGGCGGGCTTCACCGCGCCGAGCGCCTTGAGCGCGCGGAGCAAGGCCACACCACCGCCCGGCAAAATGCCCTCTTCGACCGCCGCGCGAGTTGCATGCATCGCATCGTCAACGCGGTCCTTCTTCTCCTTCACCTCGATCTCTGTCGCGCCGCCTACACGGATTACGGCCACACCGCCGGCGAGCTTGGCAAGGCGCTCCTGCAATTTCTCGCGGTCGTAGTCGGAGGTGGTCTCCTCGACCTGCGCCTTGATCTGGGCGACGCGCGCCTGGATCTCCTCCCTGGATCCCGCCCCGTCCACGATGGTGGTGCTTTCCTTTTCGATCACCACCTTCTTGGCACGGCCGAGCATATCGAGCGTGACGTTCTCGAGCTTGATACCAAGATCTTCGGATATGGCCGTCCCGCCGGTCAGGATCGCGATATCCTGCAGCATCGCCTTGCGTCGATCGCCGAAGCCCGGCGCCTTGACGGCAGCCACCTTCAGGCCGCCGCGGAGCTTGTTGACCACAAGCGTTGCAAGCGCCTCGCCCTCGACGTCCTCCGCCACGATCAGAAGCGGCTTTCCGCTCTGCACGACCGATTCCAGGATCGGCAGCATGGCCTGCAGGTTCGAAAGCTTCTTCTCCTGAATGAGAATGTAGGGGTCTTCCAACTCCGCGCGCATTTTCTCGGTATTCGTCACGAAATAGGGAGACAAGTAGCCACGATCGAACTGCATGCCTTCCACCACGTCGAGTTCGGTGGTCAGCGATTTCGCCTCTTCGACGGTGATGACCCCCTCGTTGCCGACCTTCTGCATGGCCTCGGCGATCATCCTGCCGATCTCGATATCGCCATTGGCCGAAATGGTTCCGACCTGGGCGATCTCGGAATTATCGGTCACCTTGCGGGCGTTCTTTTTCAGGTCTGCGACAATGGCCTCGACAGCAAGGTCCACCCCGCGCTTCAAGTCCATCGGATTGATGCCGGCGGCAACTGCCTTGGCGCCTTCTCTCACGATCGCCTGGGCGAGAACGGTTGCGGTCGTTGTACCGTCACCGGCGAAGTCGCTCGTCTTCGAGGCGACTTCGCGAACCATCTGCGCGCCCATGTTCTCGAACTTGTCCGGCAGCTCGATTTCCTTGGCGACCGAAACGCCATCCTTGGTGATGCGCGGCGCGCCGAAAGCCTTGTCGATCACCACGTTTCGCCCTTTGGGGCCAAGCGTCACCTTGACCGCATCGGCCAGGATGTCGACGCCCTTCAGCATTTTTTCGCGCGCTTCGGTGGAAAATTTGACGTCCTTGGCAACCATGTTTCGTCACTCCTCCAAAACGTAACGAGATTGACTACTGACGATTTTCCGATGGGTCAGGCAGCGGCCTTGCGAGCGGCGGCAGGCTCGATCACGCCCAGGATATCGCTTTCCTTCATGACCAGAAGATCTTCGCCGTCGATCCTGACTTCCGTGCCGGACCATTTGCCAAACAGGATCCGATCGCCGACCTTCACGTCCATTGCGACGAGAACGCCACGCTCATCACGACCTCCGGAGCCTACCGCAACCACTTCTCCCTGTAGCGGCTTTTCCTTTGCCGTATCGGGGATGATGATCCCTCCAGCGGTCTTTTCTTCCGCGTCGATCCGCCTGATCAGGACGCGATCATGCAAGGGACGGAACTTCATCGAACTTCCTCCTTTGTCTTCAACACGTTGGCCTGACTATCTGCAACTCGTAACCGGCACTGCGATCCGGCGTGGTCTCCTCGATCAGACTAAAATAGTGGATCGGGTGAAGGCGATTTGGGAACGGGAAACCGGCCTTTCAAGAGCGCGCGGAGCGATTTTAGCACTCTCACCCCAAGAGTGCCAACCACGGCGCAGGGACAGTTGCCATGATGATTATCGGTCACGGCGGGCTTCATCTTCCCGCGCCATGCTCCTGAGCCAGGAAACGAAGCGCTTCAACGGCGGCCGCATCGGCCCCTTGCGGCGAACGAGATAATAGCCGACCGGCGTATCCTCGTTGCCGTCCTCGAACAGAACGACAAGGCGACCGGAACGAATTTCATCCTCGACAAATACGCGGGCAACACCTCCAACACCCTGACCTTCGCGCACGGCCGGCAGCAGCATGTAGCCCGGCAAGTGGGTAATGTTCTTCTTGTTTACCGCACGGACGCCGCGGGCGGCCAGCCACGTGCCGAGTTCGCCTGTGCCGAGTTCCTGAAGCCATGGCAGTCGCAACAGGTCTTCCGGGGTTTCAACGGGCTTTCCTCTGAGCAGCGACGGTGCGGCCACCATCACAAGCCGCGACCCCAGGAGCAGTTCCACGTCCACGCCTGGCCAATCGCCCGAGCCGAAACGGATCGCCAGATCGTAACCGTCACGGCTCATATCGACGACTTCCGCCGAGGGATTCAGCATCAGTTCGATATCAGGATATTTGGCGCGAAACAGGCCGATGCGCGGCATCAGCCAGCTGACGGCGAAACTCGGCGTCAGCGTGACCTGCAACGGACGCAGATCCTCCGTCTCCAGCAATTCCCGGACGGCCGTCTTCATGATGTCGAGGCCGTCGCCCAAGGCGGCAGCGAGACGCAGCCCTTCATTCGTCAATGCCAGAGACCGGCCGTCGCGGTAGATCAATGAGACTCCGAGATGCGCCTCAAGGCGGCGCACCTGCTGGGCGACGGCAACATATGTCACGTTGAGCTCGCGACCTGCCGCGGTAAAGGAGCGATGCCTTGCAGCCGCTTCAAAGGCCCGCAAAAGCGACAAAGATGGCAGCCCGGCCCACGACATACAAAACCTCAGCTTATATTTGCGAACAATTCGTTTCTCGCGAAGCCTGCAGGATTTGGCAGAATATTACCAGATCGATCAAAAGAGGAGATTTTGGCGATGTTCAATATTCTGGCCAAAACCTTCATGGTTTCAAGCGGCATGGACCAGTTCACTCACACGGAGGCAATTAAAGCCAAGGACCGCCCGCCCCCGCAGCCCACGCGCTATCCGAGGGCGCGCCGCCTATTCGGCATCCTGTAATATCACTCAAACGCAAGACGGGCGGATCCACCTGGATCCGCCCGTCCGAGCCTGAAACCGTCAGTCTGCAATTGCCGCTTTCAGCGACCTGGCTAAGCCGCCTTCTCCGCTGCCACCTGCGTCAGGACCCGAGACAGGTTCTCTACACCTTGCGCGCCCGAAACAAGGTAGCGCTGATTCAGAATGTAAGCCGGCACGCCCTGGATGCCGCGTTCGAGCCAGAACCGCTGGTCCGCACGCACCGCACCGGCATAGGTCTTCTCGCGAAGCACGCGTTCGGCTTCCTCGCGATCAAGTCCGACCGTCTCCGCAACATCTACGAGAACAGTTTCATCGCTGACATCCTCCCGACGGGTGAAGAAGGCGTCGAACAGCGCAAGCTTCAACGCGGTCTGCTTGCCCTGCTGGTCCGCCCAATGCAGCAACTGGTGCGCCTGGAAGGTGTTATACATGCGCATGTCGTCGGTATACTGGAAGGAGAAGCCCAGCTGGGCCCCAGCCTCGGTCAGGCGCGCACGTGATGCGATGCTCTGCTCCAGGGTGGTGCCGTATTTCTTCGCCAGATGCTCGCGGAGGTTCTCACCCTCCTTCGGCATCTGCGGGTTGAGCTCGAAGGGGTGCCAGTGCAGGTCGATCGCCACACCGCTTTGCTCGGACGCCTTTTCAAGCTGCTTGTAGCCAAGGATGCAATAAGGGCAAACGACGTCGGACACCACGTCGATACGAATGGTCCCGGCGGCTGTATTCTCGTTCTCGGACATCTCTGAGTTCCCGATTGAATGGTTTTCCAGGGCGGAACGGCAGCTGCCGCGCACCGGCAGATCACCCCGTTTCCGTCGCCCGTCGTTGCCACCAATCTATCAGTAGATAGACAGATAGGCCAGCCGCGAAATTCACGCGATCAGGCCGACGCGCCTGCGGATCGCTTCATCGCGAAGGGAAACATCCACGCCGGCAAGATCCGAAGCATCATCAGTACACAGCCAGGCGATGGCACGACCCGGCCAGGAAGGATCGATATGCACCGACGGATCGAGCTGGCTTACGGGATTGATGCCGGAAGCGCGGATCGCCTTTTGCATATAGGTGGCAACCGTACCAGGGCTGAGCCCCACGATACGCACCCCCGTTCCCTGCATTTCCAGATGGGCGGACCGTGTCAACATCAGGGACGCGGCCTTGGCGCTGCAATAATGGCTCCAGCCTTCGTAAGGGTTTTGCGCAGCACCCGAACTGACATTGACGACGACGCCGCCGCCCTGCGCTTTCATGACCGGCAGAGCCGCGCGCAGGCCATTGTAGACACCCTTGAAATTGATATCTGTCGCCCGGCTCCACTCGGCCGGATCGGAGTCGATAAGTGGGCCGATCGGATCGATGACGCCGGCATTGTTGATCATGAAATCGAGCCGGCCGAAAACCTCCGTTGCCCGGTATACCGCCTTTTCGACCTGGGAGTAGTCCGAGACGTCGCAGACCCTGACTTCAGACCGGCCGCCTGCCCGGCGAATTTCCTCTGCCAGGCCTTCGATCTCCGCCCCGCTTCTAGCTGCAAGCACGACCGCGGCGCCCGCGTCCGCGAAAGCTCTTGCAGTCGCGGCCCCGATCCCCCGGCTTGCGCCTGTCACCAACGCGACCTTGCCGCTCAGATCCTGCATTCTGTTCCTCCGCCTGTGTCGCAATCGATTCCGTCGGCGCCCAAGCTATTTCCGTTTTCCGGCAATCGCAAAAGACAGGCGCGCCGACTTCGGCTATATCCCCGCGCTATGAAGGATCCCGTACTCGAAACCCTGTTCCTGCCCTTTTCGGCAGGTGACCTTGACTGGCCGGAAGGCGAAAAGGTGCTGTTCCTGCGTGCGCGCATGAGCGATGCGCTGAAGGACGCCACGGCAGGAACCGTCGACATCGTTCAAAGCTTCGCACCCCATGCCGTTTCGCTGGAAAAAGCCGGCTTCGAGGTGAAACGACAGCTGCAAGACGAGAATGCCCGATATCCGCTCGTCCTCGTGTTGCCGCCTCGCCAGCGGGAGGAAGCACGCACCCTGCTGGCGACGGCCTTCGCTCACGCGGCGCCCGGGGGCATGGTGGTCGCATGCCAGTCGAATACCGAAGGCGCCCGCACGCTGGAGCACGACATCGAGCGGCTCGCCGGCGCCGCCGCCTCCCGCTCCAAACACAAGGCGCGAGCGGTCTGGGCCACTGCCGATCGTGCGAGACTGGATTTCGAACTCATCGCGGAATGGCGGTTGCTCGACGCGCCGCGCCCCATCGGCGACGGTCGTTTCGTGTCCCGCCCGGGCCTTTTTGCGTGGGACCGGCTGGACGCTGGAACGGCAACCCTGGCCGCCAATCTGCCCGCATCGCTGAAAGGTCGCGCGGCAGACCTTGGCGCGGGCTATGGCGCGCTCGCCGATGCCCTCCTCGCTCGCGCGCCGAAAATCACCGCGCTCGATCTCTATGAGGCGGAGGACCGGGCGCTCGAACTCTGCCGGCAGAACCTTGCACCCTATTTGCTCCCGACGGACGGCAGCGCGCGCGATCTGCAATTTTACTGGCGCGATGTCACAACCGGTCTCGTGCGGCGTGACTATGACGTTATCGTCAGCAATCCACCGTTTCACGAGGGGCGCGCCGACAGGGCGGATATCGGTCAGGCCTTCATTCGCGCCGCCGCCTTTGGGCTGAAGCCCGGCGGCGAATTCTGGCTAGTCGCCAATCGGCACCTTCCCTACGAGGCTACTCTCGGCGAACACTTTGCTTCGGTGACGACAGTTGCTGAAAGCGAAGGTTACAAGGTGATCCGCGCTGCCAGACCGAAGGCAAGGCGATGAAACTGATCAAACTCCTCGCCAATCTCGGCTACGGCAGCCGGAAGGACGTGCAACGGATGATCCGCAACGGCTGGGTCACCGATGCGGAAGGGCGCCCGCTCAAGGAAAGCGAACTGATCGCCCATGAAGAGATCCGCGTCGACGACGAACCGCTCGACCCGCCGCACGGTTCGCTGATCCTGCTCAACAAGCCGGTCGGCTACGTCTGCTCGACCAAGGATCAGGGCCGCCTTGTCTACGATCTTCTCCCCGACCGGTTCCGCTATCGCAAGCCCGTGCTGTCGACCGTGGGCCGGCTGGACCGTGACACGTCCGGCCTGCTGCTCCTGACCGACGACGGCGCTTTGCTGCACAGGATCATCTCGCCGAAGAACCATGTGCCAAAGATCTACGAGGTGACGCTCGAGCGCCCGCTGTCGGGAAACGAAGCGGAAATCTTCGCCTCGGGCACCCTGGTCCTGAACTCGGAGACGACCCCGCTGGCTCCGGCCGAATGGCAGGCGGAGAGCGAAACTTTCGGAAAGCTCATCCTGCATGAAGGCCGCTATCATCAGGTTCGGCGAATGTTTGCGGCCGTTGGCAACCACGTCATCGCACTTCATCGTTCTCAGACCGGCGAGCTTGCGCTCGAAGGTCTTGATGAAGGCCAATGGCGCCTTTGTACTCAGGTTGACATAGATAAGATCCTGCAGAGCAAGAAATAATAAATTTTATTTCGACGTTTAATTTATAATTGAATTTATATATTACACTCAAACAGATGGAAAACACCTTACAAATTTTTCAATATGGGACGCTACAAATTAAAATATTACAAAAACTACGCCAATATCAACGAAAATTCACATTTCTGCCTCAAACGAAAAGACTACTAAATTATCTTTACGGAATATCTCGTGGGACAACACGTGCTTGCAGGGGGATTCGGGAGATGGTCGAGCTAGCGTCGCTACGAACTCTTGCGACAATGCTTCTGGCAACCGGATTGCTCAGCCAAGCCATCTGGCCGCCGGCGGAAGCGAACGCTGCTTCGCTCGCGTCCTGCGTAAAATCTATCGAAGCCGAAGCGATCAAGACCGGCGTCGATCCGGGCATCGCTCACAAGGCGCTGTCTTCAGTCTCCTTCGATGAAAAGGTCGTCCGCTTCGCGACGAGCCAGCCGGAATACAAAACCCCGATCTGGGATTACCTCGCCTTTCTGGTCGACGAGGAACGTGTGGCCGACGGCAAGGACATGCTGAGGCGACACGACCGTACCCTTCGTGCCGTGGAGAAGGCCTACGGGGTCGACCGTCATGTCGTCGTTGCGGTCTGGGGCGTGGAAAGCGACTACGGTCAGGACAAGGGCGACTTCTTCGTCCCGCATGCGCTCGCCAATCTCGCCTGTGCGGGCGGCAGGCGGGCTTCCTATTTTCGCGGCGAGCTGATCGCAGCCCTCCTGATCGCCTCCAGGGGCGACGTCCGCCTGGATGAACTCGCGGGCTCCTGGGCCGGGGCTTTCGGACAGACGCAGTTCATGCCGACAACGTATCGAAGGCTCGCGGTCGATTTCGACGGGGATGGCCGGCGCGATCTTGTCGAATCCGTCCCCGACGCTCTCGCCTCCACCGCGAATTATCTGCGCAAGGCCGGCTGGCAACCTGGTGCGCCTTGGGGCTACGAAGTGCGCATTCCCAAAGGCTACAAGGGGCCTTCGGGACGCAAACGCACCGCATCGCTCGGCCAATGGCAAAAACGCGGCATCGCACGGGCCGACGGCAAGAAACTTTCAGGCTCCGGAAAGGCGGCGCTGCTGCTTCCGGCGGGCCGCAATGGCCCGGCATTCCTGGTATTCGGCAATTTCAACGCGATCTATTCCTACAATGTGGCCGAGTCCTACGCTCTGGCTATTTCCCACCTTTCCGACCGCCTGAAAGGCGGCGGCGGACTGAAGACTGCCTGGCCGACAAGCGATCCCGGCCTGTCGAGGGCAGAACGGCTGGAACTGCAGAAACGCCTGATCCGGGCGGGTTATGATATCGGCGAGGCCGACGGGCGCATCGGACCAATCACGCGGGCAGCAATCCGCGAGGCGGAAGCCCGTTACGGCTTGCCTCAGACGGGACGCCCAGGCAGGAAAATCTACCGCGCCCTTGGGGGAAAATAAGCGACCGCTTTCTTCAGTCGATACGCGTCGCCGGATCGATATGGGCACCGGTCCATTGGCCGTAGCGCCAGGGCAGATACCACTTCGCATCCGGGGGAAGCCTGTCGGGCACGGGATCGAATCCGCTTGCGCCACCCGGCCTGCAGCGCAGGATCCTCGCAAGCCCCATCCAGCCGCCGCGCCACAGGCCGTAACGGCGGATCGCCTCCTCCGTGTAGTGCGAACAGGTTGGCGCATACCGGCAGCTTCGCCCGAGAAACAGGGAAAAGCTGTGCTGGTAGATCTTGATCGCAACTCTCGCTGAGAGAGACGGAAATTTGCGGATATTGTTGAGTATGTGATAAATCATGATTCGGAAGCGATCTCGCGCACCGTAGTCCCAGGATTGTTGCGTCGCAGTATTCGAAGCAAGCACTTCTGATGTCGCATTCTCAATATTTGGCGACCGTTTCCAGCCATGACGGATATTCCATTCGTTAAACCATGGCTCATCATGGCGCTCATCTTTTTCACTCCAAGCCTGCCATGAGCCCGAACGCACCGACAGCGCCTTTGGCCCAGGGGCCAACCGAACTGCCGAAATCCGTCTCGGAGGTTATTGAATGTACAAGACCATAATGGTTCCAGTGGATCTCGCCCATGCCGAAAAGCTGGAAAAGGCAATCGCCACGGCGGCGGACCTTGCAAAACACTACAACGTCCCCGTCTGCTTTGTCGGTGTAACCACTGCCCTTCCCGGCACGATTGCCCACAGTCCGGCCGAATTCGGCGCAAAGCTCGAAAAGTTCGCGAAAGCGGAGGGTACCAAGCGCGGCATCAAAGCCAGTTCCCTCGTCAAGGTCAGCCACGATCCCAGCATCGACCTCGACAAGACGCTGATCGAAGCTGCCGCCGAAGCGGAAGCCGATCTTGCCGTGATGGCGTCGCATGTGCCGGGCCTGCCCGAACATATCTTCGCGTCGAACGCCGGCTACCTCGCTGCACACGCCCCGTTTTCCGTGCTGGTCGTGCGCTGACGCAGGCGGCACCGCCCTCTATTCAGATCGAGAGTATAAAAACGATGACCGACGAAATCGACATGAGCCCGGACGGGGCCGCAAACATTATCGAAACCGATTACCAGATCGGACAAGATAATATCCAAACACGGATCGGCCCCTTCGGGCTCGATATTCATAACCCCGTATTCCTGATCTCGGGCCTTACCATTGTCGCATTCGTCTTCTTTACCCTCGCGTTTCAAAACAGCGTGGGCCCGCTTTTCAACGACCTGAGAGTCTGGCTGACCTCCACGTTCGACTGGTTCTTCCTGAGCGCGGCCAATATTTTCGTGCTGGTCTGCTTTGCCTTGATCGTTTCACCGCTTGGCAAGGTGCGGATCGGCGGAACCGAGGCCGTGCCGGACTATTCCTACAGCGGATGGTTTGCGATGCTGTTCGCTGCGGGAATGGGCATAGGCCTGATGTTCTACGGCGTCTCCGAGCCGATATCGCACTATTCGTCGTCTCTGGCCGCCGATGCGGGCACTGCCGATAGCTGGGCGCCGCTCGCGGGAGCTGCCGGCGATAGCGACGCAGCCCGAAACCTCGGCATGGCGGCCACGATCTTTCACTGGGGTCTGCATCCCTGGGCAATCTATGCCGTCGTCGCCCTTTCCCTGGCGATTTTCAGTTACAACAAGGGCCTGCCGTTAACGATACGATCCGTTTTCTACCCGATTTTCGGCGACCGGGTCTGGGGCTGGATCGGGCATGTCATCGACACGCTTGCCGTTTTCGCCACGCTTTTCGGCCTGGCGACATCCCTCGGTTTCGGCGCCGAGCAGGCAAACGCCGGATTGCAGTTCCTCTTCGGCTGGCCAGTGAGCGACGTCTCGAAGGTGTTCCTGATTACCGGCATCACGGCGGTCGCGCTGATTTCCGTCGTGGCGGGTCTTGATGCGGGCGTTAAGCGGCTCTCCGAAATCAACATGGTGCTTGCCGCACTTCTTTTGCTCTTCGTCACCCTTGCCGGTCCGACGATGGAGATCCTGCGCGGCTTCGTTACCAACCTGATCGCCTATGGCGAATATCTGCCGTCGCTTTCAAACCCCTTCGGCCGCAGCGACGACAACTTCCGCCAGGGCTGGACGTCCTTCTACTGGGCCTGGTGGATTTCCTGGTCGCCATTTGTCGGCATGTTCATCGCGCGCGTTTCGCGCGGTCGCACCGTCCGCGAGTTCATCACCTGCGTTCTTCTGATCCCCTCGCTTGTCTCCGTCTTCTGGATGACCGCCTTTGGCGGAACAGCAATCAGCCAGATCGTCAATGACGGCTATCAGGCGGTCGCCGACGCCTCCCTGGAGCTCAAGCTCTTCATCATGCTGGAGCAATTGCCGCTGACGCAGATCGCCTCGTTCGTCGGCATCATACTGGTTATCGTCTTCTTCGTGACCTCATCGGACTCCGGCTCGCTGGTGATCGACACCATCACGGCCGGCGGCAAGGTGGACGCGCCAGTTCCGCAGCGTGTGTTCTGGGCGATCTTCGAGGGGCTCGTGGCAATCGCGCTGTTGCTTGGCGGCGGGCTGGGCGCGCTCCAGGCAATGGCGGTTTCCACCGGCTTCCCCTTCACCATCGTGCTGCTTCTGGCCTGCTACGCCACGGTGAAGGCGTTGATGAGCGAACCGCGCACGTAAGACAGACGCACCCAGAAAACGAAAACGCGCAGCCGCATCATTGTGCGGCTGCGACTACCTTGGCACGGGTCTCGATCTGATCGATCGCATCGACAACCGCATCGAAGGTCAGCAGCGTAGAAGCATGGCGCGCCTTGTAGTCCCGCACCGGTTCGAGGAAGCGGCATTCGTCGAAACGCCCCTCGGGCGCAGGGCCGTTTTCCTTCAGCATGCGGCGCATCGTCTCACGCAGATCCCGAAGTTCCTCGAAGCTCGCTCCCACGACGTGGCGCGCCATGATGGAAGACGACGCCTGGCCCAGCGCGCACGCCTTCACGTCATGGGCGAAATCCGTAACAATGCCGTCCTTCGCCTTGAGGTCGACAGTGACAGTGGAGCCGCACAACTTGGAATGGGCCCGCGCGCTGGCATCGGGATGCTCCAGGCGCCCAAGCCGCGGGATATTTCCCGCAAATTCAAGGATTTTTGCATTATAGATATCGTCGAGCATGCTCGCCCTTTCGTGAAGGCTGGTGACTTCACAGTTATTCTCTCTCTCTTATATAGATCGCAGCATGCTATCGAAACTCAAGATCCTGTTGTCGGTCTTGAAACGATTGGCAAGGAGCGGATAGCGGCAGCTTCCGCCCGGACAAAGGGATTGCCCGGAGCGCATTCGACCCAAGCAGCGGCGGATCCGTTCCGGCCATTGACGTGTGTTCGCCATTGCGGACGGGCATTTGGCCTTGCCAACATGCGTGAAATTGGTCCAAGTCGCGGGCCGAAGCGTAAGTGTGAGGACTGGTTTGAACGAGGAGACCCTTATGGACGCAATCCTTAAGCCAATCGGCAGTCAGGTGGAGGCGGAAGTCTCTTCCAAGCCGGTGGCGCGTCCGAGCCGCGAAGATGCCGAGGCTGCCGTCCGCACGCTCCTTGCCTGGGTCGGCGACGACCCTGATCGCGAGGGCCTTGTCGATACGCCAAAGCGCTTCGTGAAGGCATACAAGGAGATCTTCGGCGGCTACTTCGAGGATCCGGCCGAGCATCTCAAGCGCACCTTCGAGGAAGTCGGCGGCTATGACGACATCATCCTCGTGCGCGATATTCCGTTCCATTCGCATTGCGAACACCACGTGCTGCCCTTCGACGGTCATGCCCATATCGCCTACTATCCGTCGGGCGGCGTGGTCGGCCTGTCGAAGATCGCCCGTGTCGTCGACATCTTCGCCAAGCGCCTCCAGACGCAGGAGAACCTGACCGCGCAGATCGTCTCGGCGATCGATGAGCATCTGTCCCCGCGCGGCATTGCGGTAATGCTGGAGGCGGAGCACAAATGCATGAGCATGCGCGGCATCCGCAAGGAAGGCGTGTCCACGGTGACGACCCAGTTCACCGGCGTGTTCCGCGACGATCCGGCAGAGCAGGTTCGCTTCATGACGCTGGTACGCGGGGGCCGCTGAGCCCGTGAAGGCAAGGTTCCGCGAATAAGTTCCCCGGCAGGCGGATGCGGAGAATATCCGTTTCCGCTGCCTTTCTTTTGAGTTCGAGCAGGCAATCCATGGGCGAGCCCCTCTTTCCCGCACCCGGTACCAAGGCCGAGATCGAGAATGGCGCCGTGCTGGCACCAAAATTCGACGACGATGGACTGATCGTCTGCATCACGACGGATGCCGATGACGGCACCGTTCTGATGGTCGGCTACATGAATGCGGAATCCCTTCACCGGACGATCGAGACCGGTGAAGCGTGGTATTGGAGCCGGTCGCGCGGGGAATTCTGGCGCAAGGGCGCGACGTCGGGGCAGACCCAGCAGGTAATCGAGATCAGAACGGATTGCGACCAGGATGCGATCCTGCTTCGCGTGAAGGTTGGCGGGAACGGCGGTACCTGCCATGCCGGCTACCGCTCATGCTTCTACCGCAGCGTGGAAAAAGGGCCGGACGGCTCGGTTCGCCTCATCCACACAGGTGGCGAGAGGCTGTGAGGAAGCCGGGAAGCACCGCCGCTTCCCGGCGCTCCGAAGAAATATCAGCTCATGGCGATATAATTGCGCATGTCTTCCGCTTCGCGCTCTATTTGCGCGATGCGGTGCTTGACGACGTCGCCGATCGAAATAAGGCCCGTAAGCAGACCGTCCTTCACGACCGGCAGGTGGCGGAAGCGGCCTGACGTCATCTTGGCCATCACGTCGTTCACCGTATCGCTTTCGGAACAGGTCACGACCTTTTTCGTCATGTGCTCGGTTACCGGCTGATCGAGTACGTCATCGCCATGTTTCGCGATCGAGCGCACCACGTCGCGTTCCGAGACGATCCCCTCGATTCCGCCACGCTTGTCCACGATGACGATGGCGCCAATTCCCCTCTCGCCAAGGATCGTGCAGATCTGGCGAAGTGTCTTGTCGCCGGTCTCGGTAAAGACGTCATGACCTTTGACGTTGAGTATCGAAGCAACCGTCATGGAGAGCTCCTTCCCCTTGTGGAGCGGCTTCTCTCCGGCCCGACGCAACCATCTGACCGGAAAGCGCTCCTGAGGCTGTCGGTCCGACGGAAGCACCTGCGTCAGCCTGCCTCTTCAACTCGCATTGTGCCGAATTTCCTCAAGGTCGCAAGCATATCGATAGCAACTGCAGGCAGGATGCCTGTCAACGCGGCACGGCTCGCCGCGCGATCGGGTCAAACAGGGGAAAGAGCAGCAGTCCGAACACAAAGCCTCCGACATGGGCCTGCCAGGCGATCGTGCTGCCCGCTCCGGCGATCGGTTCCGACCAGATACCGAAAAGGAGGTTGAGCCCGAACCAGACACCCAGGAACGCCAGAACCTGCCGGTTCGCGAGCGACTGGACGAGGCTTACCGCCGGCACGCGATAGGCCGCATCGTCGGTCTGGCGCATGACGCTGAGCGGCCCGCCGATCTCGAAGACGAAGCGGGAGGCGGCAGCCATCTGTCCGGAAATCGCCGCCGAAGCGCCAACCATGGGCGTTGTATCGCCGATATGTGTGACGAGATGGGCGAGCGCGCCGCCAATCGCGCAAAGCGCGGAAAAAAGCAGAAATCGTTTCGCCCCGAAGCGCCGGGCCACGGCACTGCCGAAGACCGTCATCCAAAGCAGGTTGAAAAACAGATGCATGCCGCCGCCATGCAGGAAGGCGTAGCTCAGGAACGTCCAGATATCGGCTGCCTGCCCACCCGGCAGGATAAGCCCGCCAAGCTGCTCGGGCGAATAACGGACGGGCAGGAAAGAAAAGAGGAAGATGACGTAGGTCTCGTATTCCAGGCTGAGGCC
Source organism: Stappia albiluteola (assembly GCF_014050225.1). Classification (GTDB taxonomy): domain Bacteria; phylum Pseudomonadota; class Alphaproteobacteria; order Rhizobiales; family Stappiaceae; genus Hongsoonwoonella; species Hongsoonwoonella albiluteola. Next base: position 96,043 of record NZ_JACFXV010000053.1, read on the forward strand.
ATAGACCCGGATGAGATGGATCGCGATCAGGATCGCACAAAGGGCGGCGACCACTCCGGGAATATTGAAGGCCGGCTCCGAATCCGGCGGAAAATATCCGTTGGGCTCAATATCGCTCATGAATGTCCCGACAATATCCCGACCGGGCCGACGACAGCACATTCAGGGCATAGTCGTCGAAGGGCGACCATTCAACCCTTCAGACGTTTCATCACCGAAGTTGCGTTGCCAAGCCCTCGGAATCACGACAGAAAAAAGCGAACCGTCCGGTGCGGGAAAATCCGGCAACCGGACGGTTCGGTTTCCGCGTCCCCCCGGAGCGAAAATGCCCGTATGCGAAAGTTTGTCAGTGCTGTCATGGACCCGTGAGCCCTTGACCGGAAGCCTGCCGCAGCGGGCACGGGCAATCAATTGAAACCCTTTGTTAATCTTAATGATTGGTTAAGAAACTGGATTCAATTGATGGCACGACATCTGCTTCTTCCACGTCGAGTTGCGAGCGCATGTCTCATTTTGTCCAAAAGCAGGACAATCCCGTCGCATTCGGTCGCAAAACGGCACCGCCCCGCACAGGGCACGGAACCATAGGGCAGACATGAAACACCCGACGACACAGCGCCTCTACGAGCATTGGGACAAGCTTCGCGGATCCCGCCCTGCCCCCGACCGTAGCGAGGTCGAGCCGGGGCAGATCCGGGGAATACTCGGGGACACCTTCATTCTGGAGGTGATCGATCCCATGACCTACCGGTACCGGCTGGCGGGAACACGCCTGTGCGCGCTGCATTGCCGGGAACTGAAGAGCCGCAACATTCTGCGCGGCTGGCGCGGCGATGACCAGGAGGCGGTCTCAACCCTCCTTTCCGCGGTTTCCGACGATGCCGCGGCGGCTGTGCTCGGCATCAGCGGTCATACCGAACGCGAACAGACGATCGACATGGAGATGCTGCTGCTGCCGCTGCATGTGCCGGGCGAAGGCTGCAGCCGTATCCTGGGCTCCTGCGTCGCCCTGCAACAGCCCTACTGGACGGGTTTGCACCCGATCCTGGGCCAGTCGGTCAAGAGCGTCCGGCTGCTTTGGCCGGATGAACGGCCGGCTTTCCTGTCGACCCGTGCCACGGGCGCGTTCGCCTCGGTACCGGTAATCAGCAGCCAGAGCCTGCAGCAAGCGGCGGTCGCCGCGGAAGCTGGACGCCAGGTCGGGCATCTGCGCGTTTTCGACGGCGGCAAGAACTGAGTTGGACGCGCACCGACTGATTCATCCCTGCAATTTGGCGTTGCCCGAATTCGTTCACCATCGCGCGGTTCGGGCAGCCTCCCTTACGGACTGTTAACCTAGACTGTCTAAAGTGGTGAAGACCAGCAGCACGGCAGGATTCAGGCCTGTCGCTGGAGCGGTTCCGGCGTCGAAATCGATGCGGCGGACCGTATCCAGGCAGTTTACGAAGTGACCGGATCCACGTCTCGAATTCCTCCCGATTTGGGGCGGATCGGTCCAGCCAAGGTTGACGATGGATGGCGAGCGCCCGGGCAGCGGACATAGCGCGAACTATCGCGGCACGCAGCGCCGACAAGCGGGGCCACTACCGCGTGAAGGTCAACCTGCTCGGCCGGTTCATGCTGGAAGACCGACGCGAATATCCGTGCCACGTGATCAACATGTCGCTGAGCGGGGCGGCGCTGATTGCTCCGGTTCGCGGACGGGTCGGCGAGAAGATCATCGCCTATATCGACCATGTCGGCCGCATTGAAGGCGAAATCGTCCGCGAGATCGAAGGCGGCTTCGCAATGACGATCTACACGACGATGCGCAAGCGCGACAAGTTAGCCAACGTGCTGACCTGGCTCGCCAATCGCGACATGCTCAACCTGCCGGAAGACCGACGTCACGACCGTTTCGTGCCGAAGAACCCCTTCACCAAGATCATTCTGCCGGACGGTCGCGAGTACAAGAGCCGCATCATCGACGTTTCGTTGTCGGGCGCCGCCCTCAAGACCGACGTCCGGCCGGAAATCGGCCTGTCGATCGCGCTCGGCAAGATGCGGGCCCGCGTCGTCCGCCACACGGAAGACGGCATCGCGGTCGAATTCGCCGCCGTCCAGAACCGCGACCTGCTGGAGCGGCATATTTCCTGAAACCTCGTAGATCGCCGTTTCTCTCGTGAACCAGGATTGGCAGGCCGGCAGCGCTTCCTGCCGCCAGACCGGATAGGGGAAGCGAGGCTGAGCGCGGATCCGGCATCCGGAAATCCGCCGAGCGCGAAAGCTCCCTCAGTCAAGCAATGACGCGCTTTGGGCGGATTATTTCCGGTTCCCGGTTCTCGCAGTGCGCTTTCGCACGCACGGTCCGGGGTGACGATGGAGTGTGGGGCAAACACCTGCCTCACCCTCGACCGCCGGAGGACGCACAGTCTCTCCCCTCGTCATCGCCGGGCCCAGACCCGGCGATCCATGGACGGTTGCGGCGAGGAGACATGCCACATGGATACGCGGGTCAAGCCCGCGTATGACGGACCGAAAGGTTGCGGCAGAGAGGCCGCTCACTCTGTCGTGCTTGCACTACCGCATACTCTGTCATGCCCGGCTCGACCGGGCATCCAGTAACCGCCAGTTCCAGAGATCTTGCCACTGAGGCTTGTGTCTACTCGATCCCCGTTTTCACGGGGATGACATCAGAGGATGGGGCAGGCGCCGGCCTCACTCGTCAACCGTCGAATGGGCGCGCTGCCTCTCCTCTCGTCTTCGCCGGGCACGGACCCGGCGATCCGCCTGAATAGGCGCGTATCGGAGCGGCTTTCGAATTCCATAAAATTTTATGCAAATTCAAATAATATTTGAATAAATATTTCCAAAATAAATAATAAAAAGCAATATTGATTGTATTAAATCTTGACGCCCGATCTTAGACGCAAGTAAAAATCAAGATGTCATATTGAAGTCAGCCTTGGGGAGGGCTTCAATATGATGACTTGGAATTTCAAACTTTTCAGAACTGCCATCGCCACCAGCCTGCTTGTCTTCACCGTCGGTCAGGCGCAGGCGGAAACCGGGCGTTTTATGCGCGTGCTGGGCAATACGTCGGCACCCTACGGCCACCGGGAATTCTGCAACGAGCATCCGAGCGAATGTGCGGCGCGCACCGGCAACCCTCTTGTCGTCAAGCTCAGCCGCGAGCGCTGGAACGAGCTTCTCGCCGTGAATGCGGAAGTCAACGCCGCCGTCGCGCCGCGCACCGATGCCGATCTCTATGGCGTCGAGGAATACTGGACCTATCCGGCCAGCGGCGCCGGCGATTGCGAGGAATACGTGCTGGAGAAACAGCGTGTGCTGATGGCGCGCGGCTGGCCGCGCAGCGCGCTCCTGATCACCGTGGTCAAGGACCTGAACAACGAAGGCCACGCGGTGCTGACGGTGCGAACCGACAAGGGCGACGTCATCCTGGACAATCAGCTGGAGGTCGTCCTGCCCTGGTATTCCACCCCTTATCGCTTCGTGAAGCGCCAGTCGCCGAACGATGCCGCCAAATGGACGTCGATCTCAGACACGCGTGTCAGCACTGTTGCGAGCATCGCGAGATAAGCGGCACAGCCTCATTCGGGATAGAGACGCCTTACCCGGCCGCGTCCCCTCCCCATACTTCACGGTCGGGCAGGAAGGCCGGTCTCCGGCTCCGGTTCTTGTGGCCGATAAAAGCAAGAGCCGGGCGGACGACCGGCCTTTCCATTTCAGCCGGCCGGCAGCCCGTCAGATCTCGACAAGACCGGCCTGGTGCCGCCGCCAGTTGCCGACATAGCCGGCCGCGGAAGCGGTGAGGCCCTGGATTGCCTGGTCGTCCAGCGTGCGAACGATCTTGCCCGGCATGCCGACGACAAGGGAATTGTCCGGGATCACCTTGCCTTCGGCGATCAACGCGTTGGCGCCGATGATGCAGTTGCGGCCAATATGAGCGCCGTTCAGGATCGTCGCGCCCATGCCGACCAGCGTATTGTCGCCGACGACGCAGCCATGCAGGATCGCGCGATGGCCGATGGTGCAATCGGCACCGACCTTCAGGGGATAGCCCATATCGGTATGAAATACCGAATTGTCCTGGACGTTGGTCCTGCGCCCGATGGTGATACGCTCGTTATCGCCCCTGAGCACCGCGCCATACCAGACGCTCGCCTCGTCTTCCAAAACCACTTCGCCAATCAGCACGGCGGTCGGCGCCACCCAATATTCACCGCTATCGGGGAAGACCGGGCTCCTCTCTCCAAGGCTGTAGATCGGCATGTTCGGCTCTTCCCGTGCTGTTTCAGGTGATGGTCAGAACTGCGACGCGATCACCAGGGCAAACTGCATGACGACTATACCGGAGCAGATGCTCCACATCCCGGCAATCGTCGAAGATGCAACCAGCCAACCTATCGGACGATGTTCGAGCCGGCGCCCGCGAATCGCATTGCGCATGATTATGAACGGGCCGACGAAAAGGCAAAGAAGGAAAGTCCCCATTGCCTTCAGCCACGACCCCAGCGCAATCGAGAACTTCGGCGCCTCTCCCGTCACCAACTGATAGAGGCTGCCGAGAATGCCGGCCGCCACGAAACCCGCACACCCAATATAAGCCGCCAAATAGAGCTCAAAAAGCAAGTTCTTAACCCCTTGTTAACCATTAATGCCAAATCTGGCATATGTATCCGTGGGGCTACAGTGCAATCGGCGTGCCGAAATCGCTGTCTCATTAAGGTTCTGCTAACCGTTCGAGCGCGTACAATGGGGCGCTATCTTCCCGCTTGCTCCGGGAATCGTGCCAGCCTGGGACGATGCATCGCGACTGACGAGCGACGGCCGTGGTGAGACCAGGATCCGATGAGGGATGCTGCAACAAAGGCCCGCGGCGAGAAATGTGTTCGCCTTTGAAGGACTGAGCATGACGCCGGCGAACCTGCCAAGGTCAACAGGCGGTATCGCAACCCAGTTTACCGGGGTTGTGCTGGCGCTTGCGCTTGTCGGTACGGCGTTCGTCTTCAAGACCGCCGGTCAGTGGCTGTCGCATGCCAATCCGCACGGCGACTGGACGGAAGAAACGCACCCGGTCGATGTCGATCTCGCCGGCCGCGACTTCACCATTCCCGCCAATATGATCCGCCACGCACCGCAGCGCACGGCGACCGCCCCGACGGACCGGGTCGACCTTGCCGTTCTGTGGCCGGACATGAAGGGCTATGAACAGGAACTGGCGGCGGGTTTCATGGACGCCAGCGACAACTCGCCGCTGATCCTTGTTTCCATCGAAACGGACAGCAAGTCGCAGGGAACGAGCGAGCTGCTGGACAATGTCTACAGGACGCTTGCCGTCGGCGAACCGGCCAAGGGGCCGGGCGGGCTGTCGCTGCTCTGGCTTTCCGACGGCAAGAACGGCGGCACCGACTTCGTGGCTTTCGAGGAAGGAAGCGCGCCGCGCTTCGCCGCACGCTGTTTCACGCCGACCAATGCGGGCCTTGCGGCCACCTGCCAGCGGGATATCCGCCTTGGCGACGATCTGATGGTGAGTTACCGCTTCCGCCAGTCCTATCTGTCCAGCTGGAGTTCGCTGGAACGGAAGATCGGCGCACTCGTGCAATCCTTTCAACCGCACTGACGCCCGTTCGGCGGCTTGGATCCGACCGGCGCGGCCCGCCTGAGATGGAAACGGGCGCGATACGCGCCCTGATCCTTTGCCTTTTATTCTTCTTCCAGGTCGATCTCGAGGATCGCCATCTGAAAGCTCCAGCTCAGCTCCTCGTCCTCGTCATCGCGAAAGAGCACGCCGATGAATTCGTCGCCGATATAGACTTCGGCGGAATCGTCCTTGCGCGGACGTTTGCGAACCGAAAGGCTCGGAAGGTCGAACTTCCTCTTGAGATAGGCTTCGATCTTGCTGATTTCGTCGGGCTTCACTGGGAGCCTCCGTCTTTGGTCCGGTGGCCCGGCGGACAAGCCGGGAGCCCCGGGCCGGGGTTGCACAGGATGGCCGAACCTACACATTCACATGGCGATGCCAAGGCGCATAGCCATCTTTTCCAGACCTGATGCGCAGACGGAAGGCAGCCGCAAGGCCGAAACGGAACCCGACACGGCACGGAAAAACCGCCGCCCCACGCCTCGGCGGGCGCCGGGGCGACGATCGGACCGATATCAGCTTTCCTGGGTTGCGATGAGCTGGTCCATGGCAACGGAGGGCTCGGCGCACCCGGCCTTGCCCACGATCTTCGCCGGCACGCCGGCAACCGTCGTATTGGCCGGCACCGGGTTCAGCACCACGGAACCCGCAGCGACCTTGGAGCAACGGCCGATCTCGATATTGCCAAGTACCTTGGCGCCGGCGCCGATAAGAACGCCGTTGCGGATCTTGGGATGGCGGTCGCCGCCTTCCTTGCCCGTGCCGCCGAGCGTGACGTTCTGCAGGATCGAGACGTTGTCCTCGATCACGGCCGTGCTGCCGATGACGACACCGGTCGCGTGGTCGATGAAGATGCCGCGCCCCATCGGGACCTGCGGATGGATATCGACCTGGAAAACCTCCGACGACCGGCTCTGCAGATAGAGCGCGAAATCTTCACGCCCCCTGCGCCATAGCCAGTTGGCGAGGCGGTGCGTCTGGATGGCATGGAAGCCCTTGAAATACAGCACTGGCTCCAGGAAGCGCGTGCAGGCGGGGTCCCGATCGAACACCGCCGCCATGTCGGCGCGCACGATCTCGCCGATCGCCGGCTCGTCGGAAAGCGCTTCCAGATAGGTCTGGCGGATCAGCGAGGCGGAGACGACCACATGGCCGAGACGGTCGGCGACGCGGTGGATGACCGCTTCTTCAAGCTTGTCGTGGTTCAGCACCGTCTCGTAGACGAAAGAGGCAAGGGCCGGCTCCGCCGATACCATGGAGGTCGCTTCCGAACGAAGACGCTCCCAAACCGGGTCGTGGCGGGGAAGGCGGACCGCGCCGGAAAGCTGCGAGGATTGCGACATGAAGGCACTCCCGAAAGCCGACTGGAGCATATCCCCGCTCGGAGCAAACCGGCCCGAGCGTGAACAATATGCTCAAGGTATTGAACCTGGAGCAATTTCCTGCCGATCAGGTGAATTAACCTGACCGGAAAGCGCTCCAGCGCACTTGCCCTCTAACATAAGGCATGGCGGGCCCAAACCAAGCGCAAAATGATGACGGAATTCTTGACCCAGCGTTCGGCGCAGCCGGCAAAGCCCGCCATTCGGACCGGTTGACTTTCGCCGGGGCCGCCTTTCCCCTGTCGAACGGCATTTGCTCCCGCGTCAGCTTTCGAGGCGATCATGACTTCCTCCCCCTCCCCCGCACCCCGGGGCTCAGTCCGCACGGAAATCGATGGACCGCTTGGCTGGCTCGTGATCGACAACCCGGCAAGGCGCAATGCGATCACACTCGCCATGTGGCGGGAGATCCCGCTGGCCGTCGCGCGGCTCGCCGGCGACGAAGCCGTCCGCGTCATCGTGCTGAGAGGCGCGGGCGAGCGCACCTTCATCGCCGGTGCCGACATTTCGGAGTTCGAGACGACTCGAAAGGACGCGGTCTCGGCCCGCACCTATGAGGCCGCCAATGCGGCGGCGTTCGATGCCTTGCGCGACTGCGCCAAACCCACGATCGCCATGATACGCGGCTTCTGCCTCGGCGGCGGGCTCGGGCTCGCGATGGCCTGCGACATGCGCATCGCGGAGGAAGGAAGCGTGTTCGGCATTCCGGCAGCGCGTCTCGGCGTCGGCTACCCGCCGGATGCGGTGCGCGACGCGGTGAAGCTGGTGGGTCCTTCAAGGGCGAAGGAACTGTTCTTCACCGCAAGGCAGATCGGCGCGGCCGAAGCGCTGAAGATCGGGCTCATCGATCGCATTGCGCCGGCGGACGGGCTGGACGTGGAAATCGGCTCGCTGGTTGCAGCAATATCGGAAAACGCGCCACTGACGATCCAGGCTGCAAAGGCCGCGATCGATGCGGTGAGCGGCGACCCGGATCGAACCGACTGGGCGCATGTGCGCAACCTCGCCGAAGCCTGTTTCGACAGCGCCGATTTTGCCGAAGGAAGACGCGCGTTTCTTGAGAAACGCGTACCCAGGTTCAGCGGCCGCTAGGGTCAGGACGCATCGGTTTGACTGAAAGGGTCGAAGCGGACAGCCCGGTTGAAGGAGCTGAATCGGATTGTCAGCTCAACCGTGAGTCCGCGCATCCCCGCAGACTCACTTTTTTAACCACCTGCTGCCAAGAGTAGGAAGAGGCAGGGGAAATTCGGCCCGCCCACTCGCGAAAGAGGCGGTGAAGGGATATTGACGCAGCGGAATCAACATGATTCCCTGAGATCGCTTTGGAAAAATGATTCTGGCGGCCTGAGAATCGGGTTGAAGGACTTCATGCGATGCATGAAGTCCTCGAATCTATTTGAGAACTTGAAAAAATGGCGCCAAGCGCCTGCAATCTCGCGGCTTTTCCCAGCACAAATCCATATCGAACGTGACGGCTGGCGGATCACATGATCCACGCCGAGTGGCGGTGCTGGAGCATTGATTGCGCGCCGGTTTCCTGTCGATCAGGCGCATCCGCCCGATCGGGATGCATTTCAGGCGGCCTGCAGACGCGTCAGGAAGGGGATAACCGCGTTGGCGAAGGCGTCGTTGCGGTCGCCGGCAACCATGTGCCCCGCGCCCTTGACGTCCGCGAATTCCGCGTGCGGGACAAGCGACAGGAATTCGTTGACGTGTTCGTCGGCGACCAGCTCGCTACGCCCTCCCCGCACAAGCAGCGTCGGCAGGCTCAGGCGCGAGGCGGCTACCAGCAGCCTTTCCTCGATTCGCGCCGGATCGGCTTCCGTCGAATGGCGCTGCTCGATGAAGCGCGGATCCCAATGCCATCGGTAGCGGCCATCGCCATGGATGCGCAGGTTTTTCTTCAACCCCTCCAGGTTCGACGGGCGGGCGCGATGCGGCAGATAGCTGGCAATGGCGTCGGCCGCTTCCTCGACCGTGGCAAATCCGTCATGCATGCGCTCGGCCATGAAATCGATGATCTTCGATACGCCGTTCGGATCGACCCGGGGGGTGATATCGACCAGCACCAGCGCCGACAGCGCGCCCGGGCAATGGGCGCCTTCCGCGAGCATCGAGGCGATGCCGCCGAGCGAAGCGCCGATGACGATCGGCCTGTCGCCGGTTTCCGAGGCGATCTGGCCGGACATGGCGATCACGTCACGGGCAAAATCGTCAAAGGCATACGCGCCGCCTTCCACCCAGGCACTGTCGCCGTGGCCGCGCTGGTCGGCACTCCAGGCGACACAGCCGCGCTCGGCAAGCCGCTCGCCGGTCGCGTCCCAGGCATGGCGCGTCTGACCGCCGCCATGCAGCAGCAGGACCGGCCTGCCGTCGCGCCCGTAACGGTCTGCGACGAGCCTGTTTCCGTCAGCGCCGGTGAACTCCGTCGTTGCAGGCTTCATCGTCTTTCACCCAGGAAATGGAGCACGCCCGCCTTGTAGACCTTGTCGCCGACTGCGACCATATGGTCGCGATTGGGGATTTCGAGCACCTCCGCGTTCTCCATCAGGTCGGCAAGCTTCTGCGGCGAACCGGCAATTTCGTCCTTGGTACCGACTGCGACGAGCGCGGGCTGGGAAATGCGCGCCACATCGGCTTCCGAGATCTTCTGGCGCGAGGAGCGCATGCAGGCGGCGAGCGCCAGCCTGTCGGAGCCGGTCTGTTCGGCGAAGGCGCGAAAGGCGCGTGCCGTCCTGTCGGCGATCGTGGAGGGGTCGTCGGCTTCCAGCGCGGCGGCGATCGGTTCCGGATTGCCGACCCCCGTCACCATGCCGTAGCCAAGGCCGCCGAAGATCACGCTGCGCACGCGCTCGGGATGATTGAGCGTCAGGAAGGCGGAGATCCGCGCACCCATCGAGTAGCCCATGACGTCGACCTGAGCGAGGCCCAGATGGTCGAGGAGACGGAAGGCATCCTCCGCCATCGCGGGCGCACCGTAGTCGTCGGGATTGTGCGAGCCTTCGCTCTCGCCGTGGCCGCGATTGTCGATGGCGACAACCCGGCGGCCGTCCTTGACCAGAAGATCGACCCAGCCGGGATAGACCCAGTTCACCTGGGCGTTGGAGGCAAAGCCATGAATCAGCAGGATGGGCTCGCCCTCGCCCTCATCGAGATAGGCGATCCTCAACCCATCGGACACGAAGCTCGACATGCACTTCCTAACGTTGACGTAAACGGAAAACCGAAGCGGAGCTACGATACGGCCAAGGCGCGACGGAGAAAAGCCTGCTCTTGCGCATGGCTGCCCATACCTGCGAAAGACGCTAAAAATCCGGCAACTTCCCCCTGTTCAATCCCGAGCCCACTCAGTATTGTCCGGGCCGACACAGAACCTGAAACGCAACAAGGCAGGCACACGCGATGGCGGACAAGGTCGTCCCACATTTCCAAAACGATCGCGGCATCCAGACAATCGAGATCGGCGCGCGGGAATTCCAGTGCATCGGCGCGAAGCCGCCCTTCGATCATCCGCATGTCTACCTGGACATGGGCAAGGATGCGGAAATCATCTGCCCCTATTGTTCCACGCTCTACCGCTTCAATGCATCGCTGAAGGACGGCGAGGCAAATCCGGCCGATTGCGTCTGGCAGCCGGAAGCAGCCTGAGACTCGCCGATCAGGCAGCACCGTGTCCATGAGCGACGTCCCCCTTGTCATTGCAGGAGCCGGAATCGGCGGCCTTGCCGCGGCCCTGCACCTAGGCGCGGGCGGCCGCAAAATCATCATCATCGAGAAGGCGGAGCGCCTGGAAGCCGTCGGCGCCGGCTTGCAGATCTCACCGAACGCATTGAAAGTTCTGCAGAAGCTTGGCCTCGGCTCCTCGATCCGGGCAGCGGCCTTCCGGCCCGAGGCAATCAGCATCCGTTCGATGCGCAATGGGCGCGAAATTGCCCAGGTTCCACTGGGCATGACAATCAAGCGGCGGCATGGCGCCCCCTATCTCGTCCTGCACCGCGCCGACCTGCAGACGACGCTGCTGGAAGCAACCCGCCAACACGACAATATCGAGGTGCGCCTCGCCACACGTCTGGTCGATGCCGAGCAGGATGCGGACGGTGTGAGCCTGCGGCTTGAAACCAGCCATGGCAGCGATCATCTGCGCGCTGATGCCCTTATCGGTGCAGACGGCGTCTGGTCGACGGTGCGCCGGCGGATCCTTGGCTTGCGGCAGGCGGTATTTTCCGGCCGTACCGCCTATCGTGCGGTGGTCGATATCGAGGGCGTGGCGGAAACCTGGCGGAGCACGACCGGCCTGTGGCTCGGAGCGGACGCGCATGTGGTTCACTATCCGATCAGCGCCGGCAAGAAGCTCAATATCGTCGTGCTGGTCAAGGAGCGCTGGGAGGAGGAAACCTGGTCGACGCCTGCCGGCTCCGAGACACTGCTCGCCAGGTTCCCGAACGCGCCAGCGGATCTGAAAGCCCTGCTCCAGCAGCCGCAAGGCTGGCTGAAATGGGCGTTGTGCGGCATGGACCCCGGCTCCACCTGGGTGGACGGACGGATCGGTCTGCTGGGCGATGCCGCACACGCAATGCTGCCTTTCGTCGCGCAAGGTGCAGCAATGGCGATCGAGGATGCGGCCATTCTGGGCCAGTGTTTCGACCGCAACGAGAATGCGGCACAGGCTCTCGTCGCCTACGAAGCCGCACGGCGCGAGCGCGCCGACAGGGTGCTGCGCGTCGCTCGCGACAACGACGGCATCTATCACATGGGCTTTCCGCTCTCGCTGGCCCGCGATGCCGTTCTTTCGCGCATTTCCCCCGAAAGGCTGCTTTCCCGCTACGACTGGCTTTACGGCTGGGAAGCGGACTGAGGACCTGCCGGAACCGACGCCCGGCGCTTGAACAGCGAATGCCCCAGGAAAGCCGCCTTATAGAGACGGGTCGCAACGAAGATCACCCTTGGGCCCAGCAAGCGGTCGATCAGCGGCGGAATGGCTGACGAGTCCCAGAAAGGCATTTCATGCAACCCGGTCTTCAGCGCGCTTTCCCCATATAGCTCCGCGATACGCTGGTGGGGGGCCGCCGGGGCGCTCAGCAACAGCCCATCGAAGGGCACGCGCACCACGGGCTCATCTTCACAATAGACGTGAGCTTCCTTGTAGATGTCGAGGATCGGATGGCAAGTGGCGTTTTGCGGCGTCATCTTCCAGTGATTGTAGATCCTGTGCAGGACATAGCCGTCGCGTTTCGCCTGCGCGGCGAGATCCTCGTAATCACGGAACATGCGGTCGATATCCGCCTTGCGGTACAGCGCGAAGTCGACGTCGTCGTCCCAGGGGACCATGCCCTGATGACGCTCGGCGCCAAGAAGCGAGCCCCAGGCCAGAACATAGGAAATGCCATTTCTGGTCAGGAATTCATCCGTGTAGCGCGCCAGGTCGATGATCTTCTCCTGCTCTTTCTGGCAAAGAAGAAACGGTGCCTCGCCGGCGAAACTGAGCGCAGGCATCACCTTCTCGACGCCGTTCACGCTGTAGCGCAGGCCCGGGCGGGCGCGACGATCGGAAAATGGTGTCACAAACCAGGCAAGCAGCAGAAACGACGCCGCCGCACCGATGATGAAGGACAGGATGATCTGGGTCGCGAGGGCCGGCAGCACAATCGTCGACAACGCGGCGACGGCAAGCGCCACCGCGTAGAAGGTGCGGTTGGCGATCCTGTATCCCGCCATTGCAAACCCGATGGCCGCCGCGTTACAGACGAGCCGCGACAGAAGATCGGCGGGCTGGAGCCAGACGAGGCCAAGAGCCGCAATCAGGCAGGCAAGACATGCGAGCCAGGGAAATAACCGCTGGAAACGATCGTCGCTCCGCATTCGCGAACCCAAATCTTCCGTTAGGGCATCTTTATTAGCTACCTCAAAAGATCGTGGCCGAAAACAGGCCGCGAGGTTACGCCATCGGGCAATCCGCCTTTCGGCCGGCAACTGTCACGCAAGGGCAACAAGATACCGGGCGGCGATTTTTTGCCTGGATGGCCGTTCAGTCATCGCTGCGGGCGCCGTGGCGCTTGTTAGCGTGTGCGGCATGCGCTAAAGGCATGTGCTCTCTTCGCATAAGGAATGCGCCAGTCATGGATGAGAGCAGGCCCGCCGGATCGCAAGATGAGATCGTCACCGCAGCCTTTGTGGTGATCGGGGACGAGATTCTGTCCGGGCGCACGAAAGACAAGAATATCGGCTACCTCGCCGATTATCTGACCGCGATCGGCATCGACCTTTGCGAAGTCCGCATCGTACCCGACATCGCGGAAAGGATCGTCGATGCGGTCAACGACCTGCGCACCCGCTATACCTATGTCTTCACCTCGGGCGGCATCGGCCCGACCCATGACGACATTACGGCCGATTCCATTGCCCAGGCATTTGGCGTGCCGATCGACCATGATCCGCGTGCCGTGGCGATCCTGAAGAATTTCTACCCCGAAGGGCAGTTGACCGAGGCGCGCCTGAGGATGGCCCGCATTCCCGAAGGCGCCGAGCTGATCGAGAACAGCGTTTCCAAGGCACCCGGTTTCCGGATCGGCAATGTGCATGTGATGGCCGGTATCCCGGCAATCATGCAGGCCATGCTGGATGCAATCGCGCCCACCCTGCGCACGGGCAGGAAGATGCTGTCGCACACGGTCGACGTCGATCTGCCGGAAAGCCGTATTGCCGCCGGACTGAAAGCCGCGCAGGACGCACATGGCGGCGTTCTCATCGGCTCCTATCCAAGATCGATCGACGGCCGGTTTTCGACGCAGGTCGTCGTCAGGGCACGCGACGAGACGCTGCTGAGAAGCGCCGTCGCCGCCGTCGAGGCAGCGGTGGAAGCCGCCGGCGCCAGGACTTGAGCAACCATTCTCCAAACCTTTATCGAGACGTCCAGAACACCGGAACGAGACCATGGAAAATCCGCAACAAGAAAAGGCCTTCCCCGTATCCTGGGACCAGTTTCACCGCGATTGCCGGGCGCTTGCCTGGCGGCTTTCCGGCCAGGGCAAGTGGGAAGCGATCGTCTGCATCACCCGCGGCGGGCTGGTGCCGGCGGCGATCGTGGCGCGCGAGCTCGGCATCCGCCTGATCGAGACGGTTTGCATCGCCTCCTATCATTCCTACGACAACCAGGGCGACCTGCAGGTCATCAAGCCGATTGACCCGAAGGTGATCAACCTGGATGGCGGCAAGGGCAAGGCGGTGCTGGTGATCGACGACCTGACCGACACCGGCAAGACGGCCCGCGTCGTCCGCGACATGCTGCCTGAAGCCCATTTCGCCACCGTCTATGCCAAGCCGATGGGCCGCCCGCTGGTCGACACTTTCGTGACCGAGGTATCCCAGGACACCTGGATCTATTTCCCCTGGGACATGGGTTGGCAATTCCAGCCGCCGATTTCGCACTCGACTGCCGGCTGAGCGGATCAAAACCGACGACGATCACGAAGGGTTTTTCGAACATCGGCCCTGCCTGCCGTTACCTTGCCGCATTCGCACTTATTTTTGCGCCAGCGTAACGACAGAGAGCCCATGACAAAAACCTTTCGTATCGATCGGCGCGGCTTCCTTTGCGGCGGAGCGAGCTTTTTTCTTGCCGGCTGTACCAGCGGCATGGAACGGCAGTTCAAACTACCGGTCTCGCCGCAGAACGATCCCTACTATCTCTCGCTCTACGGTCCGCTGCCCGATGAGCGCTTTCCGGTGCCTGCCGTCGACCTGAAGAAGGTGGATCCGGCCTATTATCGCCGGGTCGTCGACTATGACGGGCCGGAACGGCCGGGCACGCTGGTCGTCGACACGCCCAACCGCTACCTCTATCTCGTTGCGGAAAACGGACAGGCACTGCGCTACGGCGTCGGCATCGGGCGCGATGGCTTTGCCTGGAGCGGGCGCGCCAGGATTGCCTACAAGCGCGCGTGGCCGACCTGGACGCCGCCGGCCGAGATGGTCGCCCGCCAGCCGGAGCTGGAAAAATTCAGGAACGGCATGCCGCCGGGCCTGCAAAATCCGCTTGGCGCGCGCGCCCTATATATCTTCGACGGCAATCGCGACACGCTCTACCGCGTTCACGGTACGATGGAAGAGTGGTCGATCGGCCGGGCCGTTTCCTCGGGCTGCGTACGGCTGCTTAACCAGGACGTGATCGACCTGGCCTCTCGCGTGCCGAACAACACGCCGATCATCGTAAGGCCCGCATGACGGGGCCATATTGCCCCTATTCGTCGATGACGACGGCGCGGTCGGCGACGATTTCCTCCGGCGTGATGCGGCAACCGATCGCATAGACCTCGACGCCGCGGCGGCGGGCCACATCGAAGGCTTCGCCATAGGCGGGGTCGATATCGCGTGCAAGGCGGAGGATATCGCAATCCGGGCGCTGGACCAGATAGACCATAGCCGCGCGAGCCCCCTCCTCCACCATGTCGCCGAGCTCGACCAGATGCTTGGCGCCACGGCTGGTCACCGAATCGGGAAATTCCGCCAGGCCCGGCTGGCGCATCAGGTGGACGTTCTTCACTTCCACATAGGTTCGGCGGCCCCCGGCATCGGTCAGCAGGATATCGATTCGCGAGTTCCTGCCGTATTTCACCTCGCGACTTAGACCGTCGAAGCCAGCCAGTTCGGCAAGGCGGGCAGCCCGCAGCGCTTCCTCGACAAGGCCGTTCGGATGGGCGGTGTTGATACCCACCAGCGCGCCATCCGCCTCCACCAGTTCCCAGGAATATTTCAGCTTGCGAGAGGGATTGTCCGACTGCGACAGCCAGACGCGCGAGCCCGGCGCATTCAGGCCGAGCATAGAGCCGGGATTGGCGCAGTGGGCGGTGATTTCCTCGCCCGTGTCGTCCAGAACGACATCGGCCAGGAAGCGCTTGTAGCGCTTGACCAGGCGGCCGGATACGAGCTTCGCGGCAAAGCGCATGACTTCTCTCCTGCAAAGAGATCGAGCGAAACCGGATTTTCAGCGCGACCAGAATTCCGGATCGAAAAGTACGATGACGGTGAAAATCTCAAGCCTGCCGATCAGCATCGCAAAACACAGGATCCATTTCGCTCCGTCCGGCAGCGGCGCGAAACTGCCGGCCGGGCCGATGGTCGGCCCAAGGCCCGGACCGACATTGCCCACGGCCGTGGCCGCCGCCGACAAGGCGGTGACGAGATCGAGATCGAACGCCGCCAGCGCCAGCGTCAGGATGCCGACCGTGCCGAGATAGCAGACGAGAAAGGCAAGAACGGAAAAGGAAAGTTCGGACGTCAGGCGGCTGCTGCCGTATTCCTCCGACATGATCCGGTTCGGCCGCACCATGCGTCGCAAATGCGCGCGCACTGTGCCGAAAAAGACAAGGAAACGGAAGATTTTGATACCGCCCGTGGTCGACCCCGTGCAGCCGCCGACGAACTTCAGCAGCAGGGCCAGCGCCACCATAGGGGCGCCCCAGGATGTGTAGTCGCCATAGGCATATCCGGTGCCGGTGACGACGGAGACGATATTGAAGGTCGACATGAGAAGAGCGTCGTCGAGCGGTACGCGATGGGTAATGCCGAGATAGAAGGCAACGCCCAGCGACACCACCACGACGAGGCCCATAAAGGCGCGCACCTGCGGATCTCTCCAGAGCATCATCGGCTTGCCGCGCAGGCCCTGGATGATCAGCACGAAAGGCAGCGCGCCGATGATCATGAACAGCACGGCGAACCAGCCCGTGGCCGGATTGGTGAAGTATGCGAAGGAAACGTCGTGCGTGGAATATCCGCCGGTGGCGATGGTCGTGAGCGCATGATTGAGCGCATCGAACGGGCTCATGCCGGTGGCCCAGTAGGCGACGACGCAACAGGAGGACAGGAACAGGTAGGAAATGCCGATCAGGCGGATCAGTTCAACCGACCGGGCGACGATCTTCTCGCTGCGGTCCGAGCTCTCCGTCTGGAAGAGCTGCATGCCGCCGATGCGCAGGAAGGGCAGCAACACGATCGCCATGACGATGATGCCGACACCGCCCATCCACTGCATCAGCGAACGCCACAAGAGCAATCCTGGCGGCAGGCCGTCCAGACCGCTGAGGACCGTCGAGCCCGTGGTGGTGAAGCCGGAAACGGCCTCGAAGACGGCATCGGTGTAGCCGATGCCGAGCCAGAGAAACGGTAAGGCGCCGAAAACCGGCAGCGACACCCATGACAAGGTGGTCAGAATGAAAGTCTGACGGGTATTAAGCCCCTCCTCCAGCGCGCCGCCGAAGGCAACCGACATCAACAACCCGATCAGTCCCGTGGCAAGCGAGGAAAGCGCGAAGGCCTGCCAGTCGGCATTGCGGGCTGCGATATCCACGACAGCCGGGATCAGCATCGCCGTTGCGAGACCCACATAGAGAAGGCCCAGGATATTGAATACGGGACGAAGCGAGATCACGTGGCGGTCGATATCCTGTTAGCGGTCGGGTTCGGCCGTCTTTAGCGCTCGCACATTAGGCTTGGCTCGCCAAGGGAAGCAAGTCGTGAACCCCCATCACCAGGCGTGTTATCCGCGATTTTCCGCCATCGAGGGCAGGTTTGTCAGCGAGACCAGAATTCGGGATCGAGAAGCACGAGCACGGTGAAGAGCTCTAGCCGCCCGAGCAGCATGGCAAGCGAAAGCACCCATTTGGCTCCATCCGGCAGGGACGAGAAATTGCCGGCCGGGCCAATGACGTCCCCAAGACCCGGGCCGACATTGCCGATCGCGGTGGCCGCACCTGTTATCGCCGTCATGGCATCCAGGCCGAAGAAGGTGAGGATGAGGGTGATTGCGCCGACCGAGCCGAGATAGGCGACCAGAAAGGCCAGCACCGAAAAGGCAATGTCGGGCGTGAGCTGCGTGTCGGCATAGCGGGTGGAGACGACCCTGTGGGTGCGCACCATCATCCTCAGGTGATTGCGCAGCGTGCCGAAGAAAACGATGAAGCGGAACATCTTGATACCGCCGGAGGTCGACCCCGTGCAGCCACCGGCGAAGGTCAGCATCAGGACGATGCCGACAATGGGCGGTCCCCACAGCGTGTAGTCGCCGAGCGCGAAGCCGGTCGTGGTGACGATCGAGGTGAAATTGAAGCTCGTCCGCAGCAGAGCCTCGTGAAGCCCGATTTCCTGCGTGATGCCGAGATAGATGGCGGCGACGAAGGACGTGGCCGCGAGAAGACAGAGAAGCGCCTTGATCTGCGGGTCGCGCCAGAGCAGCAGCGGTCGCCCGCGCATCGCCTGGATCATCAGGCTGAAAGGCGACGCCCCCGCGATCATGAAAACGATGCAGATCCAGCCGGTTAGCGGATTGGTGAAATAGGCAAAGGACGCGTCATGGGTCGAATAACCGCCGGTGGACAGCGTCGTCATCGCATGGTTGACGGCATCGAACGCGTTCATGCCGGTCACCCAGTAGAGCGCCGCGCAAAGCATGGTCAGCCCGAAATAGATCAGCGCGATCAGCCGCACCAGATCGGCCGAGCGCGACACCACCTTCTCGCCCTTGTCCGAGCTTTCCGTCTTGAAAAGCTGCATGCCGCCGACCTGCAGGTAGGGCAGCAGCACGAGGGCCATGACGATGATGCCCACCCCGCCCATCCATTGCAGCACCGAGCGCCACAAGAGCAAGCCCGGCGCCAGTCCATCGAGCCCGATGAGGATCGTCGACCCGGTCGTGGTAAAGCCTGAGACCGCCTCGAAGACGGCATCCGCATAGGAAATGCCAAGCCACAGGAACGGCAGCGCGCCGAAGGCCGGCAGGGTCAGCCAGGCAAGAGCCGTCAGCAGGAACGCCTGGCGGATGGAAAGCGACGAGCCAAGCTCGCCCGCGCAGGAAATCGCCAGCAGTAGGCCGGACATGCCCGTGAAGAGCGCCGAGATGACGAAGGCCTGCCAGTCCGGATTGCGGGCCGCCACATCCACGACCGCCGGCAGGAGCATGCCGGCACCGAGACCAAAGATCAGAAGGCCGAGGATGTTGAGGACGGGGCGAAGCGTTATCACAAGGCGGTCGTGATGTCGGCGCCGCAACGGCGCGGGATGAAGGGTCGCAACTGGCCCGATCCGACTCGCACGCGAAGGCCCGGCCCGAAACGCCATATACACCCGATCTTGCGGCGCGACCATGGCAAAGCTGGCGCGGCCGGAAGACCGCTGCCCTCAAAGCAGAAGAGCCCGGCGCGACGCGCCGGGCTCCTCCGTTTCAGACCTGACAGAAATCAGGATCAGAAGGTGCGCTGGATGCGCAGCAGAGCTTCCAGTTCGTCAAACTCCGCATCGACGTCATCAAACTCGGTGCGGATGTATTCCACTTCCGCGCCGATCAGCAAGCCGCTGACCGGTTCCCACACGAGGTTGCCCTGCAGGAACAGCTGGTCGTGGTCGTAGACATCGCCGAACGGAACGTCGAAGTCGACGTAGGACACGTTGAACGACGAATTCCAGTGAGCCGACCAGTTGTGGAAGATACCACCGCCAACCTGGAAGCCTTCAACCGTCTCCAGATCATTGCCGGCGTTGTTCACGACAGCATCGACAACCGCGGTCGGCGACAGATACTGCGAAGCGCCATTCGCATAGACCGCCTGCAACGATACCGTATCGCCTTCCGCGAGGAACGGCAGGTTGTAGGTGATACCGCCGCCGATCGCGAAGCCGATTTCCGACTCTGCACCGGTGTTGGCCGTGGCATCGTTATTCCAGACCTGATGGATCGCGCCCATGATCTGGGCGGAACCCCAACCTTGGTCGACGCGCAGGTTGGCGACGAAATCAGGCAGACGATGCCCGCCGTAGCGATCCGCAAGCGCGCTGCTGGCGGTCGTGATCGGAAGACCCAGGCTGCTGAGCTGCGCGATTCCGCTGCGGCGCTCCACGCCGTCCTCGACGGAAACCGAAGCCGAGAAACCGTCGCCGAAGGAGTAGGTGTAACCGAACAGGTTGATCGTCGCGTCCGAGAAACCGGCATCCAGAACGGAAGCGAAGGTGTCGCCGACGTAAAAGTCGAAGAAGGACGTGGTACGGCCAGCCGTCAGGCCGCCGAACTGGATGAAGGCACGATCAAGCGTCACGCTGGCACCACTGCCGGTATCCTGCGTCACGAAGATTTCGGTGTAATTACGCAGCAGACCGTATTCGGTCTGAGTACGGGCGTCGAGGCGGACATAGCCGCGAGCGCGCAGGGTGGTGCCGTCCTGATCGCGGTTTTGGAAGCCAGTGCTACCGAACGGGAACGGATCATCGCCGAAGTTGCGAACGCGAAACTCGGTGCGGACGCGGCCGGCGACGCGCAGGCAGGTCTCGGTGCCAGGAAGATAGAAGAAGCTGGAACCGAAGGCATCGCAAACGCGAACGTAGTCGACAGGTTCCGGAGCCGCCGGAAGATCGGCAGCCTGAGCGCCGGAAACGGCGGCGGCAGCCGCGGCGGCACCCAGAAGAATGCTCTTGATGTTCATGTCCTGACCTTTTCAACTTGATTATCGTTGATTTTCAGCTTGCCTGGAGTCGGGAGGCGCCAGACACGGGTCCCTAATATGCGAGGCGCTCGGCAAGCAACACTCACGTCAGTTTGATCTATGTCTTTGTTTTATATGTGTTGTTTTTAAGTCACGCCGAAAACGTGCTTATGCACAATACGCATTTCGAAAGATGCTGAAATTTGCCGAAGAGTGTTCGCATCGAGGGGAGCCGCAGTGATCAATGCGCCCTCACAGCCGCACGCCCTTTCCGGGCGCTCCAACCGCGGTCGGTTTGAATTGCATCGCGCCGCCGCGCAGAAGGCAGGTTGGCAGGAAACAGAAAAAGGCAAGCTCGTTTTCACCCCCGGAAAAAGGGGAGGCCCGCTGGGTTGGACGCCAGCGGGCCTGATTGACTGAAAAGAGATCGACTAGAAAGCCGCCTGCCCTTCTCAGTAGGAGGCTGGGCGCTTGGCCCAGCCTCGTTTCCGATCCGGGTAGCCGGATTAGAACGTGCGTTGGACGCGGAACACTGCGTCGAGCTGGTTGGTGCTGGAACCAACGTCGGGATCGGTGTGGGTGTATTCCAGTTCGGCGCCGATGATCAGGCCGCTGACTGGGCTCCAGACCAGGTTGCCGGCAACCTGGGCCTGCGAAAGGTCAACGAGGTTGGTCTCGTCGTTCTCGATCTCGCCGTAGCTCGACACGAGAGCCGACGACCAGTGCGAGGTCCAGTTGTGAAGGATACCGCCGCCGATACCCCAAGCCGTGGAGGTCTCGAGATCGGTGCTCGTCGCATTCAGAACGCCATCGACGTTGAAGTTCGGCGAAACGTACTTCACAGCGCCGTCGGCATAGGCAGCCTGCAGGGACAGGGTGTCGCCAGCAGCCAGGAACGGCAGGTTGATGGTCACGCCAGCACCGATCGCCCAACCCAGCTCGGAGTCAGCGGTATTGGCAACCGTCAGACCGGATGCGGCACGGTCGTTCCACACCTGGTGCAGGGCACCCATGACCTGGGCCGAACCCCAGCCCTGATCGACGCGCAGGTTGGCGACGAAATCAGGCAGGCGATGACCGCCGTAGATGTCAGCAGCGGTGTTGACGCCACCGCCGCCAAGACGGCCGTAGATGTCGCCACGACGGGTCACGCCATCTTCGATCGAAGCCGAAGCCGAAAGACCATGGCCGAAGGAGTAGGTGTAGCCGAACAGGTTGGTCGTCGCGTCCGAGAAGGCCTCCGACTGGATCGCACCGAAGGTGTCGCCGGTGTAGAAGTCGAAGAACGACGTGATGCGACCGGCGGTCAGGCCGCCGAACTGGATGAAGGCGCGATCGAGGGTCAGGCCAGCGGAGCCGCCGGTATCCTGCGTGACGAAGATTTCGGTGTAGTTGCGCAGCAGGCCGAACTCGGTGTTCGTGCGGGCGTCAAGGCGGACATAGCCGCGAGCGCGGAGCGTGGTGCCGTCCTGATCGCGGGTCTCGAAACCGACCGTGCCCGGGACCGGATCGTCAGCGAAGTTGCGGACGCGGAACTCGGTACGGACGCGGCCGGCAACGCGCAGGCAGGTCTCGGTGCCCGGGATGTAGAAGAAGCCGGTGCCGAAAGCGTCGCAAACGCGAACGTAGTCGACGGGCTCCGGAGCGGCCGGAAGGTCGGCAGCCTGAGCGCCGGAAACAGCGGCGGCAGCCGCGGCGGCACCCAGAAGAATGCTCTTGATGTTCATGTCCTGACCTTTTCTGATTTTTGTCAGCTAGCGAATGTCACGAGCCCGCTCGCCGCGAAGCTCATGCAGATTTGTAGGGCTACGCTTGCCGGACTTGCAATCGTCGGTTTCTCCGAAATGCGAAGCTTTTAAGTGCTGTTGCACTAAAGTCACAAAAATGGTTGCCTTTACACGCAATTGGGTTGCCATTGCCGGCGCGCGAAACCCGAGCTATGCTCCGCTTATCTAATTGATTTTTATACATATTAAGTAGCCCGACAGGCGAGTATCGAGGCTACGCATTCGCAATTTCTCGCGACTGTGTAACAACACGCTCGTTGTCGACCTCGAAGGCCCGGCGCTGCATGCAACGCGGCTCAAGTCGCATCGGATCAGGCGAAAAGCTGTCGAGAACGGAGAATCGTCATCGCGTTCTGGTGGCATTACACGTTTTATGATTTGACGGGGGGATTGGTGCGGACGACGGGACTTGAACCCGTATGCCTTGCGGCGGCAGATTTTAAGTCTGCTGTGTATACCAGTTCCACCACGTCCGCGACCGATGCCGGGACAAGCACCGCATGACGGCCTGCTCCCGGTCTGAAGGCTTCATTGCTCTAACCGTCCCGCATTGCGCGCACAAGAGCCTTGGCTTGCGGCATTATCGCAAACAAATCGATTTGCGACTGAATTTCGCGCCGATTGGCGTTATATGACGGACAAACGAAACAGGCTCGACTTGGCCGGGCGATATGCGCGCCGGCCTCATGACGGACATCCAATGGTAACCTATATCGACGCAGCGACCGCACCCCTGAAAAACACAGGCCAGGTGCGGCTCTATGGCCCGGACGACTTCGCGGGCATGCAGCGCGCGGGCCAACTGACGGCCCTTTGCCTCGACCGACTGGCGGAACTGGTCAAGCCGGGCACGACGACCGAGGAGATCGACGATTTCGTCTATGATTTCGCAATGTCGAACGGCGCCCTGCCCGCCACGTTGAACTATCGCGGCTATATGAAGTCCTGCTGCACATCGATCAACCACGTGGTCTGTCATGGCATCCCCAACAACAAGCCGCTGAAGGAAGGCGACATCGTCAATATCGACGTGACGCTGATCGTCGACGGCTGGCACGGCGATTCGAGCCGCATGTATCCGGTGGGCCGGGTCAAGCGCGCTGCCGAGCGGCTGATGGAAGTGACCTACGAATCGCTCCTGCGCGGGATCGAAGCAGCGCGTCCAGGCAATACGACCGGCGATATCGGCGCGGCGATCCAGGCCTATGTGGAAGCCGAACGCTGCTCGGTGGTGCGCGATTTCTGCGGCCACGGCGTCGGGCGGCTTTTCCACGACACGCCGAACATCCTTCACTACGGCCGCCCTGGCGAGGGCGTGGAGCTGAAGCCCGGCATGATCTTCACCATCGAACCGATGGTGAATCTCGGCCGCCCGCACGTGAAGGTGCTGTCCGACGGCTGGACGGCGGTCACGCGCGATCGCTCGCTTTCCGCCCAGTACGAACACTCCATCGGCATCACATCCGAAGGTTGCGAGATCTTCACCCTTTCACCTGCAGGTCTGGACAAGCCGGGCCTTTAGATCGAAACATTGCCTCCGGCCGGCAGGCAACGAGCCTGCAAGCAAGCTGGGGGAGCACCATGGACCTGGAAACAGTCGAGGATGGGGCCGGCGGCGCCAGGCCGCATTATGCCGGCCATCGCGAACGCCTGCGCGACCGCTTTCGAGATCATGGCGCCGACGCGCTGCTCGACTACGAACTCCTGGAACTGATCCTGTTCGCCGCGATCAAGCGGGCGGACACCAAGCCGATCGCCAAGGCGCTGATTGCCCGTTTCGGCTCGTTCGCCGAAGTGCTGGCCGCGCCGCGCCAGCGGCTGCTGGAAGTGAAGGGCGTCGGCGAGCGGGCCGTCGATGAGATCAAGATCGCCCAGGCGGCCGCCCAGCGTTTCCTCAAGGGCCAGGTTTCGGCGCGCAAGTCGCTTTCCTCCTGGGGTGCGGTGATCAACTACGTCAAGGCCGCGATGGCCTATGCGGAGCGGGAGGAATTCCGCATCCTGTTTCTCGACAAGAAGAACGGGCTGATCGCGGACGAAGTGCAACAGCGCGGCACGGTGGACCACACGCCTGTCTATCCGCGCGAAGTAGTGAAACGCGCGCTGGAACTTTCGGCAAGCGCGCTTATCATCGTGCACAATCATCCTTCCGGCGACACCACCCCGTCGCGCGCGGACATTCAGATGACCAAACAGATTTCGGACATTGCCGGTGCGATGGGGATCATCCTCCACGACCACATCATTGTCGGCCGCGACGCTCATGCCAGCTTTCGCAGCCTACAACTACTTTAAGCATTGAAATAATTTGGCCGGATCAAAAACAGGACGTTCAATTATATTATAAAACAAGCCTCTCCTACGTTAACGTAACATGAGTAATTGCACGAGTAGGATTTTGCAGCAGGCAAGTTGCATTTCTTAAGCCGAGGCTGGCGGCTTGCCGTTTCGATACGGCATGAGGGTGCGTTTCCTTGGCCAGGAAGCAGAGCTTCGAATGTGAAGGAATGCAGGCAGACCTGCAGGCGACGCTCCGGTTCCGTCAGAGGCGAGCGCTACGCTATTCGCTCGTCCTGTTTGCAACCGTCCTGGGCACCGTTTGCGGCGCGGCCGCGCTTGTCGTCTGGGCCGTCCAGTATTCCGACGCACGGTCGCAGGACCGGGAAGCTTCGCTCATCGAGGAGGCCATTGCCGAAGAGCAGTATCATCTGCGCAATGAACTGGAAGGCTATGCGTTTTCAACCCAGGCTTACGAGAACATAGACCAGCAATTTTCCGCCGGCTGGGTATTCGCCAACATGGCGGAGCCGCTCAACCAGTCGCATGGTCACGATGGCCTGATCGTCCTCGATCGCGGCGGACGCGCTGTCTTGACCTTCTATGCCGGCGGAACGAGATCTCCTTCATTCTACACTTCTAAGCTGGAGCAGGAGCTCAAGGGACAGGTCTTCCAGATACAGGAGGCGTATCAGCGTGTCGTCGGCAAGAGGCGGCCGGAAGGCGATACGTTTTCGGACGGCCTGTCCGGCGTTTCCCGCTCAACGCTTCTGCTTCTCGATGGCCGACCGGCAATCGCCGCCGTTATGGCGGTCGTCCCGAAGCGCAATCGGGAGCCGCTGGCAATGGGTCTCCCCAGCATTGTGATTGCCCTGCGCCACATGGATGGCGATATGCTGCGCTCCATCGGGCGTCGAACACAGCTTGCCGGCCTGGATCTGCGAAGCGGCGGACATGAGGGGATCGACGGCGTCGGCCTCCGGACCGCCGACGGCCGTGCCATCGGCAGTCTTGTCTGGCGGCGGGGCGAAAGCGCGTCCGAAATCCT
Source organism: Stappia albiluteola (assembly GCF_014050225.1). Lineage (GTDB taxonomy): Bacteria > Pseudomonadota > Alphaproteobacteria > Rhizobiales > Stappiaceae > Hongsoonwoonella > Hongsoonwoonella albiluteola. Next base: position 121,644 of record NZ_JACFXV010000053.1, read on the forward strand.
CGCGACGCTGGCGCCGATCTTCGTCCTCGCCGGTATCATGATCCTCGGGATCACGGCGGCTGTCCTCGCGCGGGCCGTCCGCGCCAGCCGGGAACTGACCTACAGCGAGGCGCGCGCCCGACAGGCGGCGCTGCACGACCCGCTGAGCGGCCTGCCCAATCGCGCCTATCTCGATCGGCTGGCCCGCAAGAGGCTTGCTTCCGCATCCTCGAACGGCCGCGGCGTTTCGGCGCTCATCTATCTTGACGTCGATCATTTCAAGGAAGTCAACGATACGCTCGGCCACCCGGTGGGCGACCAGCTGATTCAGGAAGTGGCGCGCAGGCTGAGGCGGACCGTACGTGGCGGCGACGTCGTCGCCCGCATCAGCGGCGACGAATTCGTCATCCTGGTGGGCGAGCGCACCGACCGGAACGACATAGAACAAACCTGCGAGCGCCTGATCGCTTCCCTGAACCGTGACCTGACTGTCGACGGCCGACGCCTGCCTACGACGGCCAGCATGGGGATTGCCCTCTTCCCGGAGCATGGCACCGACCTCACCCAGCTGCTGCGCCGTGCCGACATCGCCCTGTATCAGGCAAAGGAGCAGGGCCGGGATCGCTACGTCTTCTTCGAACCGGCGATGGACGAGGCGCTGAAAGTGCGCCGCAAGATCGAGGAGGAGATGCGCGCCGGACTGGAGCGGGATGAATTCTTCCTCCTCTATCAGCCGATATTCACCAGCGACGGACGACGGATGGTCGGCGTCGAGGCGCTGGTGCGCTGGCACCATCCGGAGCATGGCGATCAACTGCCGGCTTTCTTCCTGCCGATCGCGGAGGAAAGCGATCTGATCTGGTCGATCGGCGCCTGGGTGCTCAAGACCGCCATGCGGGATGCCCTTGCCTGGCCGACACTCACCCTGTCGGTCAACGTTTCGCCGAGCCAGCTCCGCCATCCCGGCTTCGTGCCGTATCTGAGCCGCTCGCTTGCGGAAACCGGCTTCCCGCGCGACAGGCTGGAGCTGGAAGTGACCGAAGCGGTGCTGATGGACCACACCGCCTCCGCAAAGCGAATCGTCAACGAGCTGAAGGAACTCGGCATCGGTCTCGCGCTCGACGACTTCGGGACAGGTTATTCAAGCCTCAGCTATCTCCGGCAATTCCATTTCGACAAGTTCAAGATCGATCGCTCCTTCGTCACGCATGTGGAAACGGAGGCGGAATCGGCGGCGATCATTTGTTCGCTTGTGGGCCTTGGCGAAGCGCTTGGGATGAAAATCACGGCGGAAGGCATCGAAACCCCGCAGCAGCACCGCTTTCTGCAGGCCGCGGGCTGCGACTACCTGCAAGGCTTCTATTTCGGCGAACCGATGACCGCGGCGCAGGTCATGGAAACTTTCCACAGCCGCGCAAAACCGATGCCGCTCGCCGCAATCGCCTGACTATCTGCCGGCGCTCAGCTTTTCGCGCCAACCGACTCAGCTGATGATCGCTTGTTATACGGAGCTTTAACTACTCTTGGCGGCACTTTGTTAAGCGGTCGATGACACTATGCGGGCGGTGGGGCGAGGTTCTGAATGAATTCCAGCGGATCGCAAAGTAGCAACAAACTGGCGAATGCCATTCTGTTTCCCGTCGTGGGAATCGTGCTGCTTGCCATCCTGGTGACGGGCGTCCTGATATTTCTGACATTCCGCTCCGCCGACGACTCCGCCCTTCGCAATGAAAGCAACCTCATTCTCGGCAGCCTGGCGCTTCAACTCGACCTGCTGGCGAAGGAGCAGGAAAGCGCGGCTGTCTCCGACGCCGCCTATTTCAATACTCGGACGATATCGCCGGATCCCACCTGGCTGCACGTCAATATCGGCCAAAGGCTCCACCAGAATTACGGCCACGACCAGACGCTGATCATCGGCGAAACACGGGCGCCGATCTATTTTTCCAACCAGGGCCGGCTCACCGTGAATTTCCAGGATCAGGCTTTCCTGGACGAGATTTTCCCGCTGATCGCCCGCACGCGGGCGCGGTTCATCAATCGATTCGAAAAGCTGCAGTCAGGCTATTTCGGCTTCAAGATACCCAACAACGGGCTCGCCCATTCCATCCACGAAGTCGGCTACGCCTCCGTCAACGGCGTCCCCGCCCTCGTCAGCGTCACGGCTGTCTCGCCGGAACTGCATGAGGTCGTTCGCCGCAAGCACGCTCCGGCCGTGCTGGTCAGCGTGAAGATGCTGACCAACGACCGCCTGGAAATGGTTTCGAAGATGGCAGGCGTGCAGGGCCTCAGGCTTGCTGCGCAGAAAGCGGGACCGTCGAAAGATGCGCAATTGGGGCTCAAGGCGCCGACGAGCGCCATGGTCGGCGAGCTGACCTGGAATCCGCGCTATCCGGGTATGGTGATCCTGGGCCGCCTGACCCCGCTCCTGATGTTTCTGCTGCTGGCCGTCGCCGTCCTGACGACTGCGGTACTTCTCTACACCCGGCATAACACCCAGCGCCTTGCCGAGAGCGAGGCGCGCGCCAAGCATGCCGCCCGGCACGACGGCCTGACTGGCCTCGCCAACCGCGATTTCTTCGCCAATCTCTTCGACGACCTCCTGAATTCCTTCGACGAAACCGAAGGCATGCTGGGCGTGCTCTATATCGATCTCGACCACTTCAAGGACATCAACGACACGCTGGGCCATGCGGCCGGCGACGACGTCATTCGCGAGGCGGCGCGGCGGCTCAAGCTGCTGGTGCCGCGCGACGCCCATCTCGCGCGCATCAGCGGCGACGAGTTCGCCCTGCTTGTCCCCGACTGCGGCAGTCGCGAGGACCTGGAAAGCCTGTTGAAGCGGGTGCAGAACCAGTTCTCGGCTCCAATCTACGCCTCCGAGAACCATCTCTATGTCAGCCTCAGCGTCGGCGCCGCGATGGCACCCGACGACGGCCTGTCGATGGGCGAATTGCTGCGCAAGGCGGACATTGCGCTTTACGCCGCAAAATCAAACGGCAGGGGCCGCTGGGCCTTCTTCGACGCCAGCATGGAAGAGCAGGTGCGCGCGCGCGAAAGCCTGGCCCGCGAACTGCGCCAGGCGATCGACCGCGACCAGCTTTCTCTTGTCTACCAGCCGCAGACCTCCATCAACGGCCGCAAGGTGCTGGCGGTGGAAGCACTCGTGCGCTGGAACCATCCCGTACGCGGGCCGCTCAGCCCGGGCGCCTTCATTCCGATCGCCGAGGAAACCGGCCTAATCAACGATCTGGGCATGTGGGTGCTCAAGCGCGCCTGCGAGGACGCCGCGAAATGGCCTCACCTGAAGCTTTCGGTGAACGTGTCGCCGATCCAGTTCCGCCATCCGCAATTCATCGAACGCCTTTCCTCGATCCTCGGCATGACGCGGCTGAACCCTCATCGTCTCGAGGTGGAAGTGACAGAGAGCGTGTTCTCCAACAAGGACCGCACTGTGCTGGAAACGCTGCAAAAGGTTCATGAGATGGGGGTGCGGGTCGCACTCGACGACTTTGGTGCCGGCTATTCGAGCCTGAGCTATCTAAGGCAATTCCCCTTCGACACGCTCAAGATCGACCGCGGGTTTATCGCCGGCCTTGAAAGCTCGCCGCATGCGACAGCCATTCTCGGCACGATCATAAATCTTGGCGAGGCGCTTGGGATGTCCGTAGTCGCAGAAGGCATCGAAACGGAGCAGCAGGCGGCCTTCCTGCGGCTCACCAAATGCGACCGCCTGCAAGGCTTCTACCTCTCCCGCCCGGTGCCCGCCGACGAAATACGCGATGTGGAACACCGGCTTGCACAGCTGGACCAGCTGCAAAGCGTCTCGCGGCGTTTCGGCTAGGTTCGTGCTTTCCTAATCCGCTCCACCGCCGCAGGCGAGATCGTCGAGGATCGGGCAATCCGGGCGGTGGTCGCCGTGGCACGCCTCGGCCAGCGACTTCAGAACCTTTCGCAGGCCTTTCAGCTCCTCGATCTTCGCTTCGATCTCGCGGATGTGGGATTCGGCCAGATCCTTCACGTCGGCGCTCGCCCTGCCGCGATCGTCATAGAGCGACAAGAGCTTCCTGCAGTCCTCTATGGAAAAGCCCAGGGACCTGGCGCGGCGAAGGAAGGCAAGCCGGTGCAGCTCGCTCTCGCCGTAATCGCGATAGCCGTTTTCCTGGCGCAAGGGCCTTATGAGACCGATATCCTCGTAGTAGCGGATGGTCTTTGCCGGCAATCCCGTCACCTTGCCGGCGTCGCCGATATTCATGGCCGATCTCCAATCCAGCAGGCACGGAGAGTTCAGGAGCGCAGCCTGCCATCAAGACCGCGGATTGCGCGAAATGGCCCGCCCGCCTCATCCAACGCCGCGTCGATATCCGACTTCGCCAGCCCATGAGAGCCGAATCGTTGGCGGATCGCATCCCTCACCCAGCGCCTGTGCTGCGTCTCGCGCCGGGATGCCAGTATGCCGGCCTCCCGCAATCCCCTGAAATGAGAATTGCAGGCGTCCACGACCTCGTCGATCCCCGTCCCGGCCGTCGCCGACACCATCACGATTTCCGGCACCGCCAGCCTGTCGTCAAGCCGGGCCAGCGACAAGGCCCCTTCCACATCGGCACGGGCGCGGTTTGCCAGCGCTCCCATGTCGGATTTGGTCACGGCGACAACGTCCGGCAGTTCCATAACGCCGGCCTTCATGAATTGCAGGCTGTCGCCGGAACCGGGCTGGATGCAGAGAACCACCGTGTCGGCTACGAAGGCGACGTCCGCCTCCGACTGGCCGATACCGACCGACTCCACGATCACCCGATCCATTACCGCGCTCATGACGACGACTGCGGCGACCGCATGATCGGACAGGCCGCCCAACCGGTCGCGCGCAGCCATGGACCGCACGAAGACGCCGTCGTCCTCCGGGTCGGTGCGCAGCCGCGTGCGGTCGCCGAGCAATGCGCCGCCGGTAAACTGCGACGACGGGTCGACCGCGATCACGCCGACCGTCAGATCCTGCCGGCGAAACGAGGAAATCAGCGCGTTGGTCAGGGTCGACTTTCCGACGCCCGGCGGCCCGGTGAGACCGATGACATGAGCATTTGCGGCTTTCGCCGAGGCATCGAGGAAGGCCGCAAGTTCCTCCCCGCCCTCTTCCGTCTCGAGGGCGGATAGCATGCGCGCCAGGGCCGGCTTGCCACCGGCGCGCAGCTCTTCAAGGGTCTTCGGCCTCGCCTTCATTCGCCCCCTGCCACGCTCAGCCCCTGGCCGCCTTGAGGGCGGCCTGGGCGGCGGCAAGACGGGCGATCGGCACGCGGAATGGCGAGCAGGACACGTAGTCGAGGCCGACTTCCTCGCAGAAAGTGATCGACGCCGGATCGCCGCCATGCTCGCCGCAGATGCCGAGCTTAATCGCCGGCCGGCTGGAACGGCCGCGCTCGGCGGCGATCTGCACCAGTTCGCCGACGCCCTCCCGGTCGAGCGAGACGAAAGGATCCTGCTCGATCAGGCCCTTCTGCTGATAGGCGCCAAGGAAGGACGCCGCATCGTCGCGGGAGATACCGAAGGTCGTCTGCGTCAGGTCGTTGGTGCCGAAGGAGAAGAACTCGGCGCTTTCGGCGATTTCCGCCGCACGAAGGGCCGCGCGCGGCAGCTCGATCATGGTGCCGACCTGATAGTCGATCTTCGTGCCGCTCTCCTTCGCAACCTCCCCGGCCATGGCGTCGATGCGCGCGCGAACGAGATCGAGCTCCGCCTTCATGCCGACCAGAGGCACCATGATTTCCGGCGTCACCGGGGCGCCGGTGGTGCGGCCGGCCTCTACCGCCGCCTCGAAGATGGCGCGGGCCTGCATTTCGGCAATCTCGGGATAGGAGACGAGAAGGCGGCAGCCGCGATGACCAAGCATCGGGTTGAATTCCTGCAGCATCAGTGCGCGGTCGCGCAGCCGCTTCGGATCGACCCCCATCGCCTCGGCGACCTCGGCGATTTCCTCGTCCGTATGCGGCAGGAATTCGTGCAGCGGCGGATCCAGCAGGCGGATCGTCACCGGCAGGCCCTGCATGATCTCGAAGAGCGAGACGAAATCGCCGCGCTGCATCGGCAGCAGCTTGGCAAGCGCCGCCCGCCTTCCCTGCTCGGTCTCCGAAAGGATCATCTCGCGCACCGCGACGATACGCTCGCCCTCGAAGAACATATGCTCGGTCCGGCAGAGGCCGATGCCTTCCGCTCCGAAGCCGCGCGCGGCGCGCGCGTCGTTCGGGGTCTCGGCGTTGGTGCGCACCTTCATGCGCCGGACCTTGTCGGCCCATTCCATCAGCGCCGCGAAGTCGCCGGAAAGCTCCGGCTGCAGCATGGCCACCTCGCCGAGCAGGATCTGGCCCGTGGATCCGTCGATGGTGACGATATCGCCCTTTTGCAGGGTGCGGCCCATCACGGTCATCGTACCGGAGCGATAGTCGATGCGCAGCATGCCGGCGCCCGATACGCAGGGCTTGCCCATGCCGCGCGCAACGACGGCGGCGTGGCTCGTCATGCCGCCGCGCGTCGTCAGGATGCCTTCGGCGGCATGCATGCCGTGGATGTCTTCCGGGCTCGTCTCGATACGCGCCAGGATCACCTTGCGACCCGCCGCCTTTGCCTCTTCCGCTTCCTCGGAGGAAAAGACCAGCGCGCCGGAAGCGGCACCCGGCGACGCCGGCAGGCCCTGGCCCACCACATCGCGATGGGCGGCTGGATCGATGGTCGGATGAAGGAGCTGGTCGAGGGCGGCTGGATCGACGCGCATCACCGCTTCCTCGGCGGTGATCAGGCCCTCGGCAGCCATATCGACGGCAATCTTCAGCGCCGCCTTGGCCGTCCGCTTGCCCGAACGGGTCTGCAGCATCCAGAGCTTGCCGCGTTCGATGGTGAATTCCAGATCCTGCATATCGCGATAGTGGCCTTCCAGCCTCTCGCAAATGCCGAGGAACTCGCCAAAGGCCTGCGGCATCAGCTTTTCCAGCGACGGCGCTTCGGAGCCCGCGGCAAGGCGCGCGGCTTCCGTCAGATCCTGCGGCGTGCGGATGCCGGCCACGACATCCTCGCCCTGGGCGTTGACCAGGAATTCACCGTAGAGCGCCCGCTCGCCGGTCGAAGGATTGCGCGTGAAGGCGACGCCCGTTGCCGAGTTCTCGCCCATGTTGCCAAACACCATGGCCTGGACGTTGACCGCAGTGCCCCAGTCGCCGGGAATTTCATGCAGACGGCGGTAGGTGATGGCTCGCGCGCTGTTCCACGAGCCGAAGACCGCACCGATCGCGCCCCAGAGCTGCTCGTGCGGGGCCTGCGGGAAGGGGCGTTCCAGCTCCTCCTCCACGATCGCCTTGTAGCGGGTGATGATCGATTTCCATTCCTCGGCGGTGATGTCGGTATCGAGCGAATGGCCGTTGCCGTCCTTGTAATCCTCCAGCACGTCCTCGAAGACATGGTGCTCCAGCCCCATGACCACATCGGCATACATCTGGATGAAGCGGCGGTAGCTGTCATAGGCGAAACGCTCGTCGCCGGAGGCACGCGCAAGGGCCTTTACCGTCTCGTCGTTCAGGCCGAGGTTGAGCACCGTATCCATCATGCCCGGCATGGATACGCGGGCGCCGGAGCGCACCGAAACGAGAAGCGGCTTGTCCGGGTCGCCGAAGCCCCTGCCCGTCTCGCGGCCGACAGCCTCGAGCGCCAGCGCCACCTGCTCCTTCAACTCCTGCGGATAGGTGGAGCCGTTGTCGTAATACCAGGTGCAGGCCTCGGTGGTGATGGTAAAGCCTGGCGGCACCGGAAGGCCCAGATTGCTCATCTCGGCAAGGTTCGCGCCCTTGCCTCCGAGCAGGTTCTTCATCGTCGCCGATCCCTCGGCAGCGCCCGCGCCAAAACTGTAGACCCACTTGGCCATGTGGTCCGTCCCCGTTCCTCTCCCGTAAACCGGACGCGCCCTCCCGCCCGTTCGGCTTGCGGGCGCCGGTGTCGTGTTTTCCCATAAATGATGCAGTGCGGCAAACAAAGGAATTTTCTTGCACTGCGGCAAATCGCAATGCCGGGAGGACCGGGGATAGAAAAAGTAGATTTATGAACAGGCTAAGCAATTCCCGAATGTTACCGATTTTGATCGACCGACTTCACCGGTCACATTGACGCCACGCTGCATCGTCATGAAAGATGAGCATTCGTATGAGTCGCCGCGGCGGCCTTCAACGAACGGATCACCAGCCGAACGGATAAAAGTGCCCTGATGACGCGCGCCGACCTCTTCGCCTTCCTTCGCCTCCCGCCGGCCAGACGGACAGCTCGCCGCGCATTGCGCCGCAGGGCCGCGCTCGCCGCCCTCGGTGTCGCGCTGACATTTGCGTCGCCGGCCAGCGCGGAAGCGCCGGCCACGACCATCGGAACCGCCGAGGGGCTGCCGATCACGCTTTCCGGCAGCTATCTCGCCGGCCGGCTTGCCGGCCAGAGTCGGGATCTTGCCAATGCGGCCGCCTTCTTCGGCGAGGCGCTGGACGCCGATCCGGGCAATGCATTCCTGCTCGACCGCACTTTTGTCCTGCAATTGGCCAACGGCAACATCACCGCCGGGCTCGATCTCGCGGAACGTCTCACCGCCAACCAGACCGATCATTTCCTCGCGCGTCTGGTTCTCGCCGCCGATGCGATGCGGATGGACGATTACGCTCGCGCGGTGACGCTGGTCGACAATGGCGCGCGCGGCCCGCTCGCCGAACTGACGTCGCGGCTCATCAGCGCCTGGGCGCTTCAGGCGCAAGGCGAGACCGACCTGGCACTGGAGCGGATCGCGACGCTTGAGGGACCGGACTGGTTCGACGTCTTCAAGACCTACCATACCGCCCTGATCCAGGATATTGCCGGCAGGCATGAGGCTGCGCTCGACAATTTCGCCTCCGCCTATGGCATCGACCAGGGTGCCCTCAGGGTGATCGAGGCCTTTGCCCGCGCCAAGGCCCGTTCCGGCGACAAGGCGGGCGCACTCGCGGTACTCGACGATTACCAGAAGGTCATCCCGGATCACCCGGTGATCGTCGCCACCCGCAGGGATATCGAATCCGGCAAGGCGCTGGCCCTGTCCGCAACCGATCCCGACCAGGGCGCCGCCGAGGTGCTCTACGGGCTCGGCGCCGCGATCGGCCGCGACGGCGGCGAGGAGCTCGCGGCTACCTTCCTGCAGCTGGCGCTCTATCTCGATCCCAAGGCGGATACGGGCTACGTGGCTCTTGCCAGCCTTTTCCAGCGCATGGGCGATGCCAATCGCGCCATCGAGACGTTGAAGCAAGTATCGGATAGCTCGCCGCTCAAGCGTGACGCGGAAATCCAGATCGGGCTCAACTACAACAGCCTCGACGATCTGGAACGCTCGCGCAGCCATCTGTCGGCCCTCATCGAGAGCGATCCGAGCGACCTTGAAGCCGTCACCGCGCTCGGCAATATCCTCAGGGCGCACAAGCTCTTCGAGGATGCCGACGCCGTCTATTCGCGCGGCATCGCCACGGTGGAGGCAAACCCGCGCGATCAGGACTGGACGCTCTATTACTATCGCGGCATCGCTCGCGAACGCACCAAGCGCTGGCCGGAGGCAGAGGCCGATTTCCGCCAGGCGCTGAAGATCTCACCCGAGCAACCGCTCGTGATGAACTATCTTGGCTATTCGCTGGTGGATCAGGGCCTGCAGCTCAACGAAGCGCTGGACATGATCCGCCGCGCCGTGCAGTTGCGTCCGCAGGACGGCTATATCGTCGACAGCCTCGGCTGGGCCTATTACCGGCTCGGCCGCTATGCCGAAGCGGTCACGCAGCTGGAGAAGGCTGTGCAGCTGCGCCCCGAGGATCCGGTGATCAACGATCACCTGGGCGACGCCTATTGGCAGGTCGGGCGGCGGCTGGAGGCGCGCTTCCAGTGGAACCACGCGCGCGACCTGAAGCCGGACGAAGAGGAACTGCCGAAGATCCTCGAGAAAATCGCCAACGGCCTGAGCGACGACAAGACGAAGAACGGCGCCGTCGAACCCGCCGCGAAAAAGAACGGCGGCTGAGGCGGCCGTCGAAAATCCATGCCTGGAACCGGTTCGCTCAACCCGGCAGGATCGCACGGTCGATCGGGCGTCCTGACGGCCTTCGCCGCGGCGAAGGTCAATCTTGCCCTGCATGTGACCGGGCGCCGGAACGACGGCTATCACCTTCTCGACACGCTCGTCGTGTTTCCCGATATCGGCGATCGGCTGAGCGCAGAGCCAGGCGACAGCGTCACACTCGTGCTGGAAGGTCCCTTCGCGGCAGCCCTTTCCGCTGAATCGGCCGACGGCGATCTGGTGCTGAAGGCGGCCCGGCTGCTCGCGACGCTTTCGCCTCGCCCATTGCCCGGCGCCCGGCTGACGCTCGAAAAGGCCCTGCCGGTCGCAAGCGGCATCGGCGGAGGCTCGGCGGACGCAGCCGCGGCCTTGCGGCTTTTGTGCAGTTTCTGGAACCTTGAGCCGGACGAGGCGGAACTCCATGGTCTCGCGCTCCAACTTGGCGCCGACGTGCCGATGTGCCTTGCCTCGAAGACCGCGCGCATCACCGGCATAGGCGAGGATATCGTTCCCCTTGCCGGCATTCCGCCGTTCGGCATCGTGCTTGCAAATCCAGGGGTTCCGGTTCCCACGCCGCTGGTTTTCGCGAAACTTGCGTCGCGCGACAACCCTCCCCTGCCCGCGATACCCGGCGGCGGGTTTGAAAGCCTGTCACGGTTCATCGACTGGCTGGGAAGCACGCGGAACGACCTTGAAGCTTCGGCGATTGAAGCCGCCGGCGAAATCGCCGACGTGCTGAATGCACTCAGAAGCGATCCGGACGTGGCGCTGGCGCGGATGTCGGGTTCCGGCGCGACCTGCTTCGCGATAACCGGGAGCCGGCGCGATGCCGACGCGATCGCCGCACGCCTTCGCCAGACCCATCCGGATTGGTGGATAGCCGCGGGCGCGGTCGCCTGAGGGCGAAGGTTTGCTCGAAAATCAGTGGACGCGGGCGATGCAGAATTCGACCGCTTCGGCCAGCGCATCGCGGATCGGGCCGGCCGGCAGCGGCTCCAACGCGCGAAGCGCGCTTTGACCGAAGGTGCGGGCGCGCAGGATCGTATCGGCGAGCGCATCGGTCTGCCGCAACCGCTCGATCGCGCCGTCGAGATCGCCGTCGCCGATCTCATGCGCTTCCAGGCACCGCTTCCAGAACGCCCTGTCGGCATCGCTGCCGCGCGCGATCGCGAGAATGACGGGCAAGGTGATCTTGCCTTCGCGGAAATCGTCGCCGATGTCCTTGCCGAGATCGGCACTCGATCCGCCATAGTCGAGCGCGTCGTCGACAAGCTGGAAAGCGAGGCCAAGGTCCATGCCATAGCGGCGAGCCGCCTGCTGCATGGCGGCATCCGCGTTCGATATCACGGGACCGACTTCGGCGGCGGCGGCGAACAGCGCCGCCGTCTTCGCCTCGATCACCTGCATGTATTGCGCTTCGGTGGTTTCCACATTCTGCGCGGCGCCAAGCTGCAGCACCTCGCCCTCGGCGATCACGGCCGAGGCTTCCGACAGGATGCGCAGCGCTTCGAGCGAGCCCACGTCGACCATCATCTTGAAGGCCTGGCCGAGCAGGTAGTCGCCAACCAGGACGCTCGCCTGATTGCCCCAAAGCTTGCGGGCGGCGAGCTTGCCGCGCCGCATGTCGCTTTCGTCGACGACATCGTCATGCAACAGCGTCGCGGTGTGCATGAACTCGACGCTGGCGGCGAGCGTGACATGTCCCTCGCCCCTGTAGCCGAACATCTCGGCGAGCGCGAGCGTCAGCATCGGGCGCAACCGCTTGCCGCCGGACGAGATCAGGTGGCGGGCGATTTCCGGAATCATCTCCACATTGGAGCCGGCCTTGGACAGGATCAGCCGGTTGACGGCTTCCATGCCTTCGCTCATCAGATCGACGAGCGGCTGAATGCTCGGATCCTTGCCCTTCTTGTCCGACACGGAAGCAACCACACTCACGAAACCTGTCCTCTCGATGCCCCTTGCGCGACGCCCGGACGAGCAGGTCGAATGACAGGGCCGGGAGCCTGCTGCGGAAAGCAGCCTTTCCTTTCCGTTGCAAGCTCCGTATTGATTTTGCGCGGGACAATAGGTGGAGCCGCGCCATCCGGCAAGACGCGACTGGCTTCACGGACTGTCAACTTGCAGGAAAGCGTGGATCGCGAGGCGGATTGTCTTCCTCTATGCTGGAAATCGAGGCGCCGGCTACGATACCCGGCCGGTCACAGGGATGGACGGAGAGACGGAAGCGGGGATGGAAGAGCTAATTCGCACCAACGACATGGTGCTGATCTCCTTTATCGAAGCCGTTCTCGGCGAAGCAGGCATCGAGCATGTGGTGCTCGATACCTACATGAGCATCCTCGAAGGCTCGCTCGGCGTCCTGCCCCGTCGCGTGCTGGTGGACAGCGACCGCATTTCCCAGGCCCGCCGCCTTCTGCGCGAAGCCGGGCTCGGCACCGAGCTCGATATCTCCCCTACCCGATCATGAGCGAAACGACGCACGACGCCTTCCTCGGCGGCCTCGTCACGGTGGAGCAGCCGGCAAAGGGGCGTCACCGGGCGGGGCTCGACGCCGTCTATCTGGCCGCCGCAGTACCGTCCGGAACGAGCGGCCATGTGGTCGATCTGGGATCCGGCGTCGGCACGGCCGGTTTCTGCCTTGCGGCAAGGCTCGCCCGGGTAACCGTCACGCTGGTCGACAGCGACGCCTATGTGCTGGGCCTGGCAAACCGCGCGCTGGACCTCCCGGACAATTCGGGCTTCGCGTCACGCGTAAGGCTGCTGGAGGCCGACATCGAGGCCAGAGGTTCGGCGCGACATGCCGCGGGCCTGACGCCCGGACTGGCGGATCATGTGATCATGAATCCGCCCTACTATTCCGGCGGCCGGATCCGCGCGTCTCCGGCGGAGGCGCGGGCCGCCGCGCACGTGCTGGGCACGCAGGGGCTGGAGCCCTGGTTCCGCACGGCGACGGATATCCTGAAGGAAGGCGGCAGCCTGACGGTCATCTTTCGCGCTGACGGGCTTGGCGAACTGCTGCAGGCCATGAGCGGACGCTTCGGGGCAATCGACGTGATTCCGCTTCGCCCGCGCCCGCAATCGGCGGCAACCCGCATCCTCATCCGTGCGATCCGCGCCTCGCGCGCGCCCTTGCGACTGCTGCCGGGTTACGTCCTGCATGAAGGAAATGGCTCGGATTTCACCGCTGAAGCGCGCGCAATCATGCGCGATGGCCACGGCCTCGACATTCCGCCACGCTGATTTCCAGCCTCAATGCAGCGTCAGTTCCCCATCCACCAGACGCCACTCCGTCGGCTTGATCAGGTGGCGGTGGGCCAGCCGCACCGAATAAAGCGGGCCTTCCAGATCACGTTGCCAGAAGTCGAGAAACTTCTTCAGTTCGGGGAATTCGGGAGCCAGATCGAAAGTCTGCCAGATGAAGCTTTGCAGCAGCTTGGGGTGATCGGGCAGACGATAGAGGATTTCGGCAGTCAGAAGCCCGTAGCCTTCGAGCTGGCGGCGAAAGTCAGCGCTGATCGTCATGGGCACCTCTTTTCTCGGGGTCCAAACCCAATCAGGAGGGCGTCTTGGTAAGAACGAAATGGAGGCGGATTTAGAAGCGGGCTTGCAGGAAACCATTGAGGTTTTCAAAAGCCCGCGACGCCAATACGACCCATTTCGTCTCTTATCCGCCGGACGGCCATGAAGCTGTCCGCGTTCCTAAAATTCGAAAGGTTTCATGGCCGCCAAAACGCTCTCCTGATTGAGTTTGGACCCTACCCTCCAAGAAGAAAAAAGTGTCTGACGAACAAGGTTAACACAGGCTTAACGCCGTCCAAATAGTCCTTCTACGTCAATATGTTAGCAGCATCTCCGGCACAGTGCTAACAGAACGGCAGAAGAAAGCCGCCTCACTGTTTCGCCGCATCGCCCTGCTGGATCGAGGACAGGTAGGCGAGAAAGGCAGTTACTTCCTCGGGCTCAAGCTCGAATTCCGGCATGAAGGGATGGCCGGTGACGATTCCTTCCGCGAGGGCTTCCTCAAGCGAATCAATCGGATAGCGACCGGATAGCTCCCTGAACGGTACCGCTGCCGGGTGCGGGCTCGCCCCCTCTTCCGTCACCGCATGACAGACGGCGCAATTCTCCTCCGCCAGCCTCTTTCCCAAGGCAATCTCCGCATCGTTGGCGGCAAGCGCGGTCGAAGCGCAAATGAAAAGCGGCACGGCGACAAGGCGGAAAATCAGAGGCATAGGTCACACTCCGTGGGTTTCATGCGTCAGGGCCCGATTGAAGCGGGCCGGGCCGACCTCGCAGGTCCGTGACATCGCGCCCGCTCTTTCCCCTGCCATTGCGCGGAGCCGCCTTATATGATCTGCCTCAATTGAGAGATTTCAAGGATGCCGGCCGGCGTCGGCGTCAAAGACGTTCGGGATAAGATCATGCCTAATGCCGCCATGCCCCGCTCCATCGACGAAACTTTGGCGCTGCTGGATGGCGCCGGCTATGTAGCGGACCGTTCGCTTGCAACCGTCCTGCATCTGTCGCTCGCCATGAAGCGTCCGCTCTTCCTGGAAGGCGAAGCGGGCGTGGGCAAGACCGAAATCGCCAAGGTTCTGGCGACCTCGCTCAACCGCAATCTCATCCGCCTGCAATGTTACGAGGGGCTGGATCTCTCCACCGCGGTTTACGAGTGGAATTACGCCGCGCAGATGGTCGAGATCCGCGTCTCGGAAGCCGCAGGCGACACCGACCATGACGAATTGTCGAAGAACGTGTTTTCCGAACGCTTCCTGATCAAGCGGCCGGTACTGCAGGCCCTTCAACCGTCGCTCGACGGCCCGCCGGTGTTCCTGATCGACGAACTCGACCGCGCCGACGAGGCCTTCGAGGCCTTCCTGCTGGAGGTCCTGGCCGACAATCAGGTGACAATCCCCGAACTCGGCACGATACGCGCCGCGGAGCCGCCGATCGTCATCATCACCACCAATCGGACCCGCGAGATCCACGACGCGCTGAAGCGCCGCTGCCTCTATCACTGGGTCGATTACCCCGACGCCGCGCGCGAGTTGCAGATCGTCCGCCGCAAGGTGCCGGGCGCGCCGGAGCGGCTGGCGGAGGAAGTCGTCGCCTTCGTGCAAAGGCTGCGCGCCGAGGAAGACCTGTTCAAGCAGCCGGGCGTCGCCGAAACGCTCGACTGGGCAACCGCGCTGACCGAACTCAACGAGATGGCGCTCGACCCCGACATGGTCTCGGACACGCTCGGCGTGCTGCTGAAATACCAGGACGACATCGAGCGCGTCCGCGGCTCGAAGGCGCGCCAGATGGTGGAGGACATCCGCAAGGATCTCCGTCGCAGCGAAATGCCGGCGCTCTGACATGGCGCAAGGCCACGACAGCGCGGGCGGCGGGCGCATCGTCGACAATATCGTCCATTTCGCCCGCACGCTGCGCAAGGCCGGCATGCCGGTCGGCCCGGCAAGCGTCGTCGACGCCGTGCGCGCCGTCGAAGTTTCAGGCATAGCCAGCCGCGAGGATCTCTACTGGACGCTGCATGCGGTCTTCGTCCGCAAGCGCGAACAGAAGGTGCTGTTCGACGAGGCCTTCCGCATCTACTGGCAAAGCCGCGGGCTGGTGGAAAAGATGCTGGCGATCCTCTCGCCCGTGGCACCGCCACGCGGCGAACCGGAAAAGCCGAAGGCGGGCCAGACCCGTGTTGCCCAGGCTTTCCAGCAGGTGCGCCAGCGCGACCAGAAGGAAACCCGCGAGGAAGTCGAGGTCGACGCCCGCTTCACCGCCTCGGGCCGCGAAGTCCTGCAGCACAAGGACTTCGCGCAAATGACGGGAGAGGAGGTGCAGGCCGCGAAACGCGCACTCGCCCGCATGGTGATGCCGATGGAGCGGGTGAAACTGCGCCGGCTGATCGCCGCACCAAGGGGACGGATCGACCCGCGCCGCTCGCTGCAGGCGTCCCTGCGCGCCGGCGGCGATATCATCGCGCTGCGATTTCGCAAGCGTGCCGAAAAGCACCCGCAGATCGTGGCGCTTTGCGATATCTCGGGCTCGATGAGCCAGTATTCGCGCATCCTGCTGCATTTCCTGCATGCGCTGACGGAAGAGCGGCGCGGCGTTTCCACCTTCCTGTTCGGCACGCGGCTGACGAACGTTACCCGCCAGTTGCGCATGAAGGACCCGGACGAAGCGCTTGCCGCCTGTTCGGCCGGCGTGGAGGACTGGTCCGGCGGCACGCGGATCGCCACCGCGCTTCGCGATTTCAACAAGCACTGGTCGCGCCGCGTCATGGCCGGCGGGCCGATCGTTCTCCTGATCACCGACGGGCTGGAGCGCGACACGGACGAGGACCTTGCCCGCGCGATGGACCGGCTGCATCGCTCCTGCCGCAGGCTGATCTGGCTCAACCCGCTGCTGCGCTTCGAGGGCTTTGAGGCAAGGGCGCGCGGGATCCGCGCAATGCTGCCGCATGTGGACGAGTTCCGTGCCGTGCATTCGCTGGAGGCGGTGGAGGATCTGGTTCGCGCGCTGGCGGGCGCGGCGACGCTGACGCCCGAAGCCGATCCCAGGCAGTGGCTAAAAAGCGTGGCATGAGATCACGGGCCGCTCGAGCCGCCAGAACCGGCAGACGCCATGGCGCTGGCGGGCCGGCGCATAGACCAGACGCTCGCCGATTTCATGCATGCCTAGCTTCGCCAGCAGATGATGCGATGCCGCATTGGCCGGCTGCGCGCCCGCCTCGATGGCATGAAGACCCAATTCGCCGAAAGCAGCGTTTATGATTGCCCGGGCTGCCTCCAGCGCATAGCCCCTGCCCTGCGCGGCCTCGCCGACCCAATAGCCGAGATCGCCAATGCCGCCGTCGATATCGAGCTTGATCCAGCCCGCGATGGCGGTGCTCGATCTTTCCACCATCACCATCGGCAAGGCATGGCCTGTACCGGCTTTTTCGAGCGCCGGGGCGACAATCCCGCTCGCGCGTTCCGCGGTCAGCGGAAAAGGCCAGGCTGCGACCCAACGGCTTATGCCTTCCGTCATCAGACTGCACAGGGCCTCGATGTCATCGGGCCGCACGACGCGCAGGACAAGCCTCTCCGTCCCCACCCTGAAATTGCGAAGATCCATGGGCGCTCTCCGGGATAGCAGTTGGGCAGGCTGCCTGCCCTGCCGATGTCTCGCAACGGCCAGACCGGAGGAAGATCGGGGAACCAGTGCACAGCCTTCCTGGGTGAAAAGCCAGGCCCCACTTGCGAATCGATTGCGCAAATTTTCCGTTTATGGATAAATGGTTAATGCGGCGATCGATAACAGGAGAAGTCCAATGTCTGGACGTATCTGCATTCAGGCGGGCGCATTGTTTGCCCTTCTCGTTGCGCCGCTTGTCGGCGCGGCCACGGCGAAAGCCGAGGGCGGCACGATCCGCATCGAGCCACAGCCCCACTACGGCGCGGTGGTGACGGTGGAAGCCGGAGTTCGCGTGTTCCGCGCCTTGCCGAGCCAGCGCCTGCTGGTGATCAATCCCGGCGGGCGGACCCCGATCAACCTGAATTTCAGCGAAAAGACCGAGCGCTCGATAAACACATCGACCAGCTACAGCCGCAGCGACGTCTATTTCATCCCGCCGGATGTCAACGACTGAGCGGATCGCTTTAATCGCTAGTTCATGGCGATGACGGGTGTGCGCACGCCGACCCGCCGGTAGAGGTCGGCTATATCCTCGTTGCGCATGCGGATGCAGCCATAGCTTACCGACTGGCCGATCAGTTCGGGCCGGTTGGTGCCGTGAATGGCGTATTCGCCACCGGCAAGCGTCATCGCGGCAATCCCCATGGGGTTGTTGGGCGCGCCGCCCGCGATGACGGCCGGCAGATGCGGCAGGTCGCGCTTCACCTCCGCCGGCGGCGACCACGCCGGCTTCTGATACTTCGCGGTGATGTAGGTCTTGCCGGTCCAGCTCTTGCCGCGCTTGCCGACGGCGACCTTGTAGCGCAAGGCCTTCCCGCCTCGTTGAACGAGATAGAGACGGCGCTCGGAATTCTTCACGACGATCGTACCGGGCTTCGCCTGGCCGGCGGCAAAGGGCACTTCGACCGGCGCGGCGAAAACCTTGCCGCCCCAGAGCGTTATGCAAATCGCGACATAGATGGCCACCGTGGCCCAGATGAGTTTCTGCATGGCCCCCGACCTCATCTCTTGGTTGATGATGAGTTTACGCAATCGCAGAAACATTGGAAGTCGGAGACCGCGGTCACCTGGGATTAGGGTTATTGGCCACGATTTGAAGAAGATTCGCTACAAAATGAAAAACCCCGCCCGGTTGCCCGGGCGGGGTTCTCAGGATCGGACTATTTCCGATCCGAATGGACTACGACTTATTTGTAGTCGTACTTTCCGTCCTTCCACTCGTACCAGACATAGCCCGGCAGGGTGACGTCACCCTTGTCGTCGAAGGAAAGCTTGCCGAGAACGGTGTTGAAATCACCATCGTCGAGAGCCTTCACGACAGCGTCGTGATCGGCCGAGCCCGCCGCCTTGACGGCTTCCGCCCAGGCCTGGATCGCAGCGTAGGTGTAGAGCGCGTAGCCTTCCGCGGTCTTGCCGGCATCTTCCAGAGCCTTCACGACCGGAGCGGCTTCCGCGTTCTTGCGCGGATCCGGCGAGAAGGTCATCAGCGTGCCTTCGCCCGACGGACCGGTGATCGACCAGTACTCGTCGGTCACGAGCGCGTCGCCGGAGACGAGGATGGTGTCCATGCCCTGCTCGACCATCTGACGCTTGATGAGGCCGGCTTCGGTGTGATAGCCGCCGACATACAGCACGTTGATGTTGTCCTGCTTCAGCTTGGATACGAGCGCGGTATAGTCCTTTTCACCGGCGGTATAGGCCTCGTAGAGCGATTCCTGCTTGCCGGCCTTGTTCATGACTTCCTTGGTCGCGTCCGCAAGACCTTTGCCATAGGCGGTCTTGTCATGGATGATCGCGATGTTCTTGTCCTTGAACTCGGTCGCAAGGTAGGTACCGGCAACTTCGCCCTGCTGGTCGTCACGACCGCAAACGCGGAAGACGCCCGGGCCGGGACGCTCGTCGGTGAACTTCGGGTTGGTCGAAGCCGGCGAGATCTGGACGATCCCCTCCTCGGCATAGACCTGGCTTGCCGGGATTGAGGAGCCCGAGCAGAAGTGGCCGGCCACGAAGGCCACGCCCTTGCCGACCAGCTGGTTGGCGACTGCAACGGCCTGCTTCGGATCGCAGGCGTCGTCGCCGACTTCCAGAACCAGCTTTTCGCCGTTGATGCCGCCCGCGGCGTTGATGTCGGCAACGGCCTGCTCGGCGCCAGCCTTCATCTGCTCGCCGAACGAAGCGTATTGACCCGTCATCGGGCCCGCCGTCGCGATCACGATGTCGGCCAGCGCCGCGCCCGAGATCGCCATGGCGGCAACACCTGCAACACTCGCCAAAAGGTACTTCTTCATCAATCTACTCCCCTGGTTCCAGTACGTTTGAGCTGGACCACTCTGGTTTGGGGGCCTTTGCAGGCCCGCTCGACCGCCCCGCACCGGGATGAAGGCATCCTTACGCACGGATAGCAAGCCGGTTCTATTTGCCGGAGTCATTTTCCTCGGCCCTTTCAGGCGAAGAATACCTCCGGCGGGCATCATGCCCTCCAGACCCGCCGCCGCAAAGCGGAATCCGCTTGCGCGACAAAGGCGTGTCTGGATTCCTTAACGCCGGTTCACCCGGTCTTCTTTCTCTTGTGACGGGCCGCAGCGCGCCCTGTGCCGGTGCCGCGGCCCGAACATGTCAACGGGCGACGTCAATGAGCATACGGATCGCTCTGCCCGGGCTTGAGTGCCCAGGAGAACGGCGACGTCTTCTGGTAGAGCCAGCGATACTGGCCCGTCATCTGGTCGGTGCGCTTCACCCGGTAGCCGAGGAAGGCGATCACGCCCAGCACCGCATAGTCGACGATGAAGAACTGGATCGACAGCAGCGGCTCCTCGAACAGCGCGAAGCACAGGAAGCGCGTCGCAACCGTCAGCAGGAAGATGAACCACGCCAGCACACCGAGCGGACGCCAGGTGGAAGCGACGGCCTGTCCGGTCATCCAGGCCGCGCCGCCGGCGATCCCGCAGACGAAGATCAGGAACACCCAGACTGAACTTGCGTAAAGAATACCCACGAGCGTTCCTCCTAGTGCCTGCCGCCTTCGAGATAGGCCGCCTTGACGTCCTCCCGCGCCAGAAGTTCCTTGCCCGTTCCGCTCATGGTGATCGCGCCATTGACCATGACGTAGCCGCGATGGGCGAGCTTCAGGGCGTGATAGGCATTCTGCTCGACCAGGAACACGGTCAGCCCGTCGCTGCGGTTGAGCTCCGCGATCGCCTCGAAGATCTGCTTGACGATGATCGGCGCAAGGCCGAGCGAGGGTTCGTCCAGCAGAAGCAGGCGCGGCCGGCTCATGAGCGCCCGCGCGATCGCCAGCATCTGCTGTTCGCCGCCCGAAAGCGTGCCGCCGCGCTGCTGCTGGCGCTCCTTCAGGCGCGGGAAAAGATCGAAGACCTTCTTCAGATCGCCGCTGAAATCCTTGTGGCCGGCGCATTCGGCGCCCATCTGCAGGTTTTCCAGCACCGTCATGCGCGGGAAGATCCGCCGGCCTTCCGGAGACTGGGAGATCGACTTGCGCATGATCTCATGCGTCGGCATGCGGGTGATCTCTTCGCCGGCATATTGGATGGTGCCGGTCGACGCCTGCGGCGTTCCGCAGATCGTCATCATCAGCGTCGACTTGCCCGCACCATTGGCGCCGATCATCGTGACGATCTCGCCTTCATGCACGTCCAGATCGACGCCGCGCAGGGCGATGATCTTGCCGTAGTGGGTTTCGATGCCCCGGATCTTGAGGAGGGGTTCCTTCTCACTCACAGGCCCACCTCCTCTTCTACAACTTCCACTTCCTCGTCGGCGACGCCCAGATAGGCGGCGATCACCGCGGGATCGTTACGTACCTCTTCCGGCGTGCCGTCCGAGATTTTCTCGCCGTAGTCGAGCACCACGACATGATCGGAAATCTCCATCACCACGCTCATGTCATGCTCGATCAGCAGAACGGAGGTGTCGTGCTCGTCGCGGATGAAGCGCAGCAGCGCATTGAGCTCCGCGCTTTCCTTCGGGTTCAGGCCCGCCGCCGGCTCGTCGAGGCAGAGGATTTCAGGCCCGGTGCACATGGCGCGGGCGATCTCCAGGCGACGCTGATCGCCGTAGGGCAGGTCGGCGGCCGGATCGTCGGCGCGGGCGATCAGCCCGATCCGGTTCAGCCAGTATTTCGCCCGGTCGATGGCTTCCGTCTCCGCCTGCCGATAGCCGGCAAGGCCGAAAATGCCGGCGACCGACATTCCCGAGGCCAGCATCAGCGGATTGTGCTGGGCGACCATCAGGTTTTCCAGGAGGGTCATGCCGCCGAAGAGGCGGATGTTCTGGAAGGTCCGCGCCACCTTGGCGCGGGCCGAGATCTTGAAGTCCGGCATGCGCTCCAGAAGGAAGCTGTCTCCCTTCTTCTGCTTCATCACCAGACGGCCTTCCGTCGGCTTGTAGAAGCCGGTGATGCAGTTGAAGACCGTGGTCTTGCCCGCACCGTTCGGCCCGATCAGCGCGGTGATATCGCCGCGCCCGACATTGAAGGACAGGTCGTTGATGGCGACCAGGCCGCCGAAGCGCATGGTCAGGTGCTCGACCTTCAGGACGGGATTGTCGTTCCAGGGGGTCATCCGTGGCCCTCCTGAACGAGATCGGCACTGATGCCCCTGGCCTTGCCGCTCAGCGCGATCGACGGCGTGCGGGTGGAGATCAGGCCGCGCGGCTTCCAGACCATGATGACGACCATGAGAAGGCCGAAGACCAGCATGCGATATTCCTCGAATTCGCGGATCAGCTCGAAACCGCCGATCATCACCAGCGCGGCAATGACGACGCCGATCTGCGAGCCGAGACCGCCGAGCACGACGATGGCAAGGATCACCGCCGACTCGATGAAGGTGAAGCTTTCCGGCGAGATGAAGCCCTGGCGCGTGGCGAAGAACGAACCGGCGAAGCCGCCGAACATGGCGCCCAGCGCAAAGGCGGTCAGCTTCGTATTGGTGGTGTTGATGCCGAGCGAGCGGCAGGCGATCTCGTCCTCGCGCAGCGCTTCCCAGGCACGCCCCACCGGCAGCCGCCTGAGCCGCATGGTCACGAAATTCGTCGCCAGCGCCATGATCAGGATGAGGTAGTAAAGGAAGATGATGCGGTGGATCGACGAATAGTCGAGACCGAAGAAGGCGGCGAATCCGTTCTCTCCGCGCTCGAATTCGAGGCCGAAGAAGGACGGACGCGGAATGCCTGAAATGCCGTCCGGACCGCCGGTGAAATTGTACCAGTTGAGCAGCACGACACGGATGATCTCGCCGAAAGCCAGCGTCACGATGGCGAGATAGTCGCCTCGCAGCCGCAGCACGGGAAATCCGAGGGTGATGCCCCAGAAGGCGGCCAGGATGCCGGCGAGCGGCAGGCAGATCCAGAAGGAAAAGCCGAAATAGTGGGCCAGCAGCGCATAGGAATAGGCCCCGACCGCATAGAAGGCCACGTAGCCGAGATCGAGCAGGCCGGCGAGGCCCACCACGATGTTGAGGCCCCAGCCGAGCATCACGTAGGTGGTGACGAGGATCGCGAGGTCGAGGAACCGCCGCGAGCCCGAGGCTCCGTAGTAGCTCATCAGGAGGAAAGGCAGCGCGACGGCGAGCACCAGCAAGGCCGGCTTGGCGAAGGCGCCGACCTTGCTGCCCGCGCCCGGCTTGGGCTTGAGGGTCGAGAAATATTGCGTGACGGGCTTGTCGGATTTCCAGACGAAGAGGTTGAGCGCCAGCCGGCCGAAGAAGACGATCGCCACGATGATGGCAACCGCCCCCCAGCGATAGTCGATGACCATCTGGCCGCCGAGGCCGGCGGCGACGTCCGCCCGCATGCCGAGCGTTATTCCGAAAAGGGCAAGGGCGATGAGACCGCCGGCGGCGGCATCCTTCAGGGACGCCGTGAAGAGGGAGTCGTTTTGCGCCATCATGATCACACCTTCTCCACTTCCGGACGGCCAAGAAGACCCTCGGGCATGAAGATCAGAACGATCGCCAGGATCGAGAAGGCGGCAACGTCCTTGTATTCGACGGAGAAGTAGCCGGACCAGAAGGTCTCGATGAGGCCGATCAGCAGGCCGCCCAGCATGGCGCCGGGAAGCGAGCCGATGCCTCCGAGCACCGCGGCGGTGAAGGCCTTAACGCCGGCGAGGAAGCCGATGTAGAAATCGATCACGCCGTAGTAGAGCAGGAACATCAGGCCGGCGACGGCGGCAAGGCCCGCGCCCATGACGAAGGTCAGCGAGATGGTGCGGTCGACGTTGACGCCGAGCAGGGAGGCCATCTTGCGATCCTGTTCGCAGGCACGCTGGGCGCGCCCCAGCGACGTCTTGTTGATGAGCAGCGTGAAGCCGACCATCAGCACCGTCGTCGTGACGATGATCATGATCTGCATGTAGGAGATCTGCACGGCGAAGGTGCCCTGCTCGCTGGTCTTTTCGGCCAGGGTGAACCCGCCGGAAAAGAGCGGCTGCAACGGCTTGTTACGCGCGCCCTGGGAGATCTGGATGTAGTTCTGCAGCGTGATGGACGCGCCGATCGCGGTGATCAGCGGAGCAAGGCGGAACGACCCGCGCAGCGGGCGGTAGGCGACGCGCTCAACGGTCCAGCCCCAGGCGGCCGACAGGGCCATCGCGATCACCAGGACCAGCCCCAGCGCCAGAATGAGCAGGAGCAACGGGGTTGCCGCCGTCAGGCCCAGCGCGACGATCAGGATCAGCGCGATGAACGCACCCACCATGAAGATGTCGCCATGGGCGAAGTTGATCATGCCGATGATGCCGTAGACCATCGTGTAACCAATGGCGATGAGGCCGTAGATCGACCCCAGCGTCACTCCATTGATCAGCTGTTGGAGAAAATATTCCATCTGCCCTGTCATCCCTCACAGAAGCTGCGGCATTTTTGCCGTTCTTCACCCGCCAGAAACCTGAACGCAAGTTTCTTACCAAGCGAACTGTCCCGCGACAATTCCACCCGAGAGGCGCGTGAAAGAAAAGAAAATTGTTCCGAAAGCCGGTTGGTGCCGGAAATTCCTTCTTTCGGCATCAAACCCGTCCCGCGGATGATTTGCCGACCTCCCGGCCGGCGATCGAAGGTCGAAGCTCCGAGGTTCCCGGAGCTGAATCGGGACACGACACATGTCGACGGCATCTCCGCAACATGCAGGCCCTGCCAATCCGTCATGCACTCCCCCTCTAGCCCCTCGTGCCGCCTGCCGATCGGAAACAGGCACTGCCGGTCGCGAATGCATTTTCGCCCCGGGCGAAAGGCCGCCTCGCGGAGCGAATTGCTGTTCTTGACGCAAAACCGCTCCCCACAAAACGCCAGAGCGCGGATTTCAGCCATTTTCAACAGATTTGCGACGCCGCCCTCGCAGCCTGCGGGTCCGCTTCGCTCTTGCTGATCCCCTGATCCGCCCGATCGGTCAGCATTGGTTACCTTTTTTTATATCCGCAACTATCCCGAGGTCAGGCGCCAGAGAGATAAGGCACGAGATCGGTGCGGTTACAATTGAAAGATATGAACGGCCTTGTTAGTTTTCCTAACATATGACAACCGCCCGCATCCCGCCCCTGAACGCCCTTCGCGCCCTCGCCTGCCTGGCGCAGACCGGCGGAGTCGGCCTTGCCGCACAGGCGCTTGGGGTAACCCACGCGGCTGTCAGCCATCATCTCAGGAATCTCGAGGACTGGTTCGGAGTGCCTTTGGTGCGCCGCAACGGGCGCAATATCGAGCTGACGGCGGAGGGACTGAGGCTGGCGGGCGTCACCCGGCTGGCGCTTGACCAGATCGCCGACACCTGCCGGGACATCGAGGATACGGCGCGTCGGCCGGAGCTGACGATCGCCTGCGTGCCTTCCTTCGCCACGCGCTGGCTCATTCCGCGGCTGGTGGACTTTTCGGAAGCCGCGCCCGCCATCCGCCTGCGCCTGCTCTATGCGCCGCACGGCCCGCGGCCGGATGCCGACATCGTTATCGACTGGTATGAAGATCCGTCCGAGGTGGCCGTCGCCGCGATCCGGCTTCCGCTTCTTTCCGGTCATACGCAGCCCGTCTGCAGCCCGGCGCATCTGCAGCGGCACGGCCCGTTCGACAAGCCTGCGGATTTTGCCCGGGCGAGGCTCCTGCACGACGAGAAGCGATCCGACTGGCGGATATGGCTGGCCGAAAACGGCCTTGCCCGCGAACTTGCCGACACGGGACCGGTATTCCAGGACTTCAACCTGCTGGTCAGCGCGGTGGTGGCGGGCCATGGCGTCGCGCTTTGCGTCGCCTCCCTGATCGACGCGGAGCTTGCCCGCGGCGACCTCATTCCCCTCACCGACCGGCTGAGCAACCGCGCCCGCGCCTATTGGCTGACGGTGGATGCGCAGCCGACACCCGCCGCACGCCAGTTCATCGACTGGATCGGCACGCGACTGCCAGACGCCGGGCCAGCGGTTCCCGGGGTGGGGTCGTTCTCCTGACCCGACAGGGCCGAAAACGGAAAACCGGCTCCGGACTTTTGTCCGGAACCGGTGTGTCCTCAGAGGCAGTGCTTCACGTCCGCTAGGTCAAGCCGCCCGATGCGGACGATCGGGCAAGCCCCGACGGCTTCAACGTGCGGCGGCCATCGCGGCCATGGCCGGCTTGTGCAGGCCGACGACGATGACGACGGCAATGCCGTTAGCCCAGTAGTACCAGGCGTCGAGGCCGGAGAAGCCGAACAGGAACGGCGCGGCGAGGAAGGTCAGGCCGACGATGCCATCGACGAGCAGATGGAACGAATAGGGCAGCACGCGGATCAGGCCGGTCTCATGATCGGTGAGCAGGGTCAGGATCAGCGCGGCGACGCCGGTGCCAACCGCGAGCCACATGGCGAAGGGATTGGAGGTGCCGAGGCCAAGCAGGAAGGGCATGACGATCAGGCTGATCGCGACCGGATAGTCGAGCCAGGAGTGGATCTTCTGTGTAACGAAGCGGGGGTCCATGATCTTTAGTCCTCTGGATCAGTGGACCTTCAATCGGCATGGATTGAGGGTCCGAAAGACGATCGATACCGGGAGCCCGAACAACCTGCTTCCGATTGGACGCGGATTGTTCCGGCGTAGGTGATGCTGTCTTCGACAGCGAAGCGGTCTTCGGCGGCATTGCCGAATGCGACAGACATTGCGTCCGGCCGCCCGTTTGGTCTATGTGCAGGAGGCCGGTATTTTTGATCGATCGTCCGGCCAGCGTCGCGGTTTCGTGAGTTTGTCGTGACGGCCCTGAGATCAAGGAGATGCAGGCATGTCCGATGATGCGCTGAGCCAGATCCTCAAGGCGCTGCGCCTGAAGGGCTCGGTCTACTTCCACAGCTTCTTCAAGCCGCCCTGGGGAATATCCGTTCCCGCGCTCGGCAATGTGGCGCGCTTCCATATGGCGATCCGCGGCAATTGCTGGCTGCGTGTCGACGGCGTGGACGAGCCTGTCCGTCTGGCGCAGGGCGACATCACCATCATTCCGCACGGCGCCGCGCATGTGCTCAGCGACCGGCGGGATGGCGAGGGAACGGAGCTTGAGGAGGTGCTGGTCCGGTCGGGCTTCAGCGGTTCGGGCGAGCTTGCCTTCGGCGGCGATGCGGACGAGGAGGCCTGCAAGCTGCTTTGCGGCCATTTCGAGTTTGACGAAGGCGCGCTGCATTCGATCCTCGCAACGCTGCCGAGCTACATGCACCTGGCCGACACGAAGACCGTCAACGGCTACTGGCTGGAAGCGGTGATGCGCTTCGTCGCGTCGGAGATCGTCGAGGAAAAACCCGGCGCCGACGCCATCGTCGACCGGCTGACGGAAATCGTCTTCATCCAGGTTCTGCGCTCCTTCGTCGACAATGCGGGCGAGGCGGCGGGCTGTCTTGCCGGCATCCTCAACCCCAGGCTCGGCCGCTGCCTGTCGCAGATCCACCGCGATCCGTCGCGCAGCTGGACGGTCGAGACGATGGCGCAGGAAGCCGGCATGTCGCGCACGGTCTTCGCGGAACGCTTTACCGCGCTGATGGGCATGACGCCGCTCAACTACGTCACCCACTGGCGGATGCACCTTGCCCGCCGGGATCTTCTCGACACGGCCCATCCGCTCATCCGGATCGCCGAGCAGGTCGGTTATTCCTCGGAGGCTTCGTTCAATCGCGCGTTCAAGCGGCAGTTCAATGTCACGCCCGGCGAAATGCGCCGCTCGGCCCATCGCCCGACGGAAGAGCATGCGCTAAATAATTGATATGGGGATCGTGGCGGACCGCTTAACCCAAAGGTAAAGCGGTGGCCGCTACCATGTCGGAATTGCCGATGAGGCCTATACGGGCAAAGGCCCGCAGGGAGAATGGATGGCTACGCGGATGGCACAACCGGACGAGACGGACGGCGAGATCGGCAAGCCGCTCGACGCCGCGGCCTTTCGCGAGGCGATGAGCCGGATCGGCACCGCCGTCCATGTGGCGGCGACGGATGGCCCCGCCGGCAGGGTGGCGGCGACCGTGTCGGCCTTTGCTTCCGTCACCGACAGCCCGCCGACGATCCTCGTGTGCATCAATCGCAAGACACGGCTGAATGCCGGCATCCGCGCCAATGGCGTCTTCACCGTCAATACGCTGCCCGCCCATGCCCAGGCGATTTCCGACGCCTTTGCCGGGCGCAATCCGATGACGATGGACGAGCGCTTCGCCACCACCGACTGGCGGGTCGGCGAGACGGGTGCGCCGATCATGGTGGAGGCGCGCGTGGCGCTCGACTGCCAGGTCGGAGAGATCCTTGAATCCGGCAGCCATTCGGTGATCTTCGCCTCGGTCGTCGGCGCCTATATCGGCGATCAGGAAAGCGCGCTGATCTATCTCGACCGGTCCTATCACCGGCTCTGAACAACGAGGTTCCGGCGACCATGTGCAACCTGATCACCGACGTTCCGGGCCTGCGCATCGGCAATGCCGGCGACGACAGGCTGAAATCCGGCGTCACCGTCGTCCTGCCGGATCAACCGGCCACAGCCTCCATCGCAATCATGGGCGGGGCTCCCGGCACGCGCGACGCGTCCCTCCTTGCGCCCGAACAGACCGTGCAGCAGATCGACGCGCTGGTGCTGTCCGGCGGTTCCGCCTTCGGGCTCGATGCCGGTTCGGGCGTCCAGGCGGAACTCGCGGCTATGGGCCGCGGCTTTGCGATCGGGCCGGCGCGGGTGCCGATCGTGCCCACTGCAATCCTCTTCGACCTTCTCAATGGCGGCGACAAGGACTGGGGCCGCAACAATCCCTACAAGGCGCTTGGCCGGCAGGCGGTCGACGCGGCCTTCGAGGGCGACGGCCTGGATTTCGCGCTCGGTTCGGCGGGAGCCGGCCTCGGCGCCACGACGGCCAACCTGAAAGGCGGGCTGGGCTCGGCTTCGGCGCGCACGCGGTCGGGCGCCACGGTCGGCGCGCTCGTCGCAGTCAATGCGCTCGGCCGGGCGACGATGGGAGACGGACCGCATTTCTGGGCGGCGGCTTTCGAGAGGGAGGGCGAATTCGGCGGCCTCGGCCTGCCCGCCTCCCTGCCCGAGGGGGCTACGGATGTCGTGACCAAGCTCGACGGCCTGGAGGCCGGCGGCAACACCACGATTGCCGTCATCGCCACCGACGCCGCCCTGACCAAGCCGGAGCTGACGCGGCTCGCGGTCATGGCGCATGACGGCTACGCCAGGGCGCTCTGGCCGTCGCATACCGCGCTCGACGGCGATCTCATCTTCGCGCTGTCCACCGCAAGGGAACCGGCACCGGGCAATCTTGTCGATCAGGTGGAGCTTGGCGCGCTTGCAGCTTCGACCATGGCGCGAGCGATCGCCCGCGCCATCTATCTGGCCTCACCCGCGCCGGGCGACACGAAGCCCTGCTGGTCGCAGCTCTTCCCTCGCGGATAAGAGCTGCCTTTCAGGACCTACTCGGCCGCATCCAGGAAGCGACCCTTGTCGTCGCCGGCTCCAAGCCGTGCGATCAGGTCCTCGCGTTTCTTTTCCGCCTTGGCGAGATTGGCTTCCTTTATCGGGCCGAAGCCGCGCACCAGATCCGGCACGCGGGCGACCTCGACGAGAAGCCCGTAATTTTCCTTGTTCACCATGCCGGCGATCATTTCGATGTCGCCGAGATAGGAGGCGATGAGCGCGCGTTCTGCCTTGCGTTCCGCCGTCCGTCCGAAGATATCGAGCTTCGTGCCGCGCAGCCCCTTGAGCTTCGCCAGCATCCGGAATGCCTTGAAAATCCACGGCCCGAACGCCTTTTTCGCCGGACGACCGGTCTTCGGATCGAGTTCGCGGGAAATCAGCGGCGGGGCGAGCATGACCCGGACCGCCTTCGGATCGGCAAACTGGGCGCGAAGCTTGGCCTCGAACGCCGGATCGGCATAGAGCCGGGCAACCTCGTATTCGTCCTTGTAGGCCATCACCTTGTAGAGGTTGTCGGCTACCACCCGCGTCAGCCGCGAGGTGCCGGCGCCCGACGCCTCGTCGGCCTTGCGGATCTTCGCCACGGCTGTCGCGAACCGCTCGGCATAGGCCTCGTCCTGATAGGCGACGAGTTCCTGGCGCAGGAAGGCGATGCGCTCGTCCAGCTCCATCGGTTTCTGCACGGTATTGCCCGGCAGGGCGGACAGGATTTTCTGCGGATCGGCGCCGAGCACGCGGCCGGCGCGGAAGGCGCGCAGGTTGTTCTGCACTGCCGCGCCGTTCAGCATGATCGCCGTTTCCAGCGAATCCGCCGTCAGCGGAAGCTGGCCTGCCTGATAGGCCATGCCGATCAGCAGCATGTTGGCATAGATCGCATCGCCCAGCAGTTTCTCGGCGATCGAAGCCGCGTCGATACCCTGATAGACCGGACAGGCCTCCTGCAGGGTCTTCTGCATGCGCATCTCGTCGAAGGAGAGCGTCTGCTTCATCACGAATTCAGCCGTCGGCGCCACGCGCGTGTTGGCGAAGGCGGCCGTCTTCGAGCGGTCGATCAGCGCAAGCTGCTCCGCATTGGTGGCGACCACCATGTCGGTGGCGAGCAGCACGTCGAGGCTCGCCGTCGGCACGCGCGGTCCCTCGATCGATCTGGTCGTCGGCGCGAAGCGGATATGCGACGTCACCGGACCGCCTTTCTGGGCAAGGCCGGTCATGTCCAGCGTCGAGGCCTGCTTGCCGTCCACATGGGCGGCCATGGCAAGCACCGCCGCCGTCGTCGTGACGCCCATGCCGCCGATACCGGCGATCAGCAGGTTGCGGGTACCGGTAAGCTCCGGCAGCGCCACCTCGGGCAGGCCTGCGGTCAGGGCATCGATATCGATCCCCTTGCCTTCCGCCTTGCGAAGGGCGGCACCCTCCACCCAGACGAAGGACGGGCAGAACCCCTTCACGCAGGAATAGTCCTTGTTGCAGCTCGACTGGTTGATGGTGCGCTTCTCGCCGAAATCGGTGGCGAGCGGCTCCACCGACAGGCAGTTGGACTGCACCGAGCAGTCGCCGCAGGCTTCGCAGACCCGATCGTTGATGAACAGCCGCTTGTCGGGATCCGGATAGTCCTTCCTCTTGCGGCGGCGGCGCTTTTCGGCCGCGCATGTCTGGTCGTAGATGATGACCGAGACGCCGGCATAGTCCTGCAGGCCTTCCTGTACGCGCATCAGTTCGTCGCGGTGGAAGACTTCGGTGCCCGGCGCCAGGTCGTGGCGGCCGGAATATTTCTCAGGCTCCTCGGCGACGATGGCGATCCGCTCCACGCCCTCCGCCTCGAGCTGGCGGGAAAGCTGCGGCACGGTCAGCGTGCCGTCGATATGCTGGCCGCCGGTCATGGCGACCGCGTCGTTGTAGAGGATCTTGTAGGTGATCGGCACATTGGCCGACAGGGCCTGCCGGATCGCAAGGATGCCGGAATGGAAATAGGTGCCGTCGCCGAGATTGGCGAAGACGTGACGGTCGTTGGAGAAGTCCGCCTGGCCGACCCACAGCACGCCCTCGCCGCCCATGGCGATCTGGCCGTCGGTGGTGCGGCCGGGAATTTCCGTCATGGCATGACAGCCGATGCCGGGAAGCGAGCGGGCGCCTTCCGGCACCACGGTGGAAGTGGAATGCGGGCAGCCGGAGCAGAAATAGGGCACGCGGGCGGCGCGCTCGGCATGGCCCTGCGACCACATCACCTGTTTGTTCATGCGCTCGGCGACCGCGCGCATGTCCTCGGTCACGAAGCCCGAAGGCAGGAACACCATCAGCGCCTGGATGATCTCGGCCGCCGTCAGTTCCAGCAGATCGGACAGGAACGGCGTGCCCTCGGGCGTCTTCTTGCCCCAGATCGCCGGCCGGGCGCGTTCCTCCCAGCCATAGGCGATTTCCTTCACCTGCGGCTCCATGAAGGCGCGCTTGTGTTCCACGACCAGAAGCCGTTCCAGGCCGCGGGCGAAATTGGACAGGCCGATCGGCTCGAGCGGCCAGGGCATCGCCACCTTGTAGATGGCAAGCCCCATAGCGCGCGCGGCGCGCTCGTCGATCCCCATCAGCTCAAGCGCCTGGCGCAGGTCGCGATAGGCCTTGCCGGTGGCGATGATGCCGATGCGCGGCTTGATGGCGCCGAAGGCGACGGTGTCCAGGCGATTGGCCCGGACATAGGCCTGGGCGGCAGGCACGCGCACGTCGCGCAGCAGCCGCTCCGTCTCCATTCGGTTGCCGAGCAGCAGGACGCGGTTGATTTCCTCATGCCTGCGCGGGTCGCGGTCGTCGGGGCGCATGAAGCGCAGCCGCCTCGGATCGACGGAGATCGTCGCCGATGCATCCATCGTATCGGCAAGACAGATCAGCCCGCTCCACAGGCCGGCGAAACGCGACATCTCAAGTCCGTGCAGGCCGAAATCCAGCACTTCCTGAATGTCGGAAGGATTGAGCACCGGCATTTCGACATGCTCGAAGAAGAATTCGCTCTGCGCCGGCAGGATGGAGGACTTGGCGAGGTGATCGTCGCCGGCCAGCGCCAGCACGCCGCCATGGGCCGCCGTACCGCTGGCATTGGCCTGCCGAAGCACGTCGGCGGCCCGATCCACGCCCGGCGCCTTGCCGTACCAGATGCCGAAGACGCCGTCATAGTCGGTGCCCTTGCCGTGCTGGGCAACCTTCTGGCTGCCCCAGACGGCGGTCGCGCCGAGTTCCTCGTTGACGCCGGGCCTGAAGACGACATTGGCGGGCTTCAGGTGGCGGCCGGCGCGCTGCAGCTCGGTGTCGTAGCCGGCCAGCGGCGAACCGCGGTATCCGGAAATGAAGCCGCCCGTCTTCAACCCCGCCTCGCGGTCCAGCGCCACCCGGTCGAGCGGCAGGCGCACCAGCGCCTGGATACCGGTGAGATAGACCCGTCCCTCGCGCGCAAGATACTTGTCGTCGAGGGTCACGGGCTTGACGATCGCATTCATCCGACAGCCTCCTCCTCCGCCCTTGGGCGGCGCGGCGTCGAGCATGGCGCTCCGCCGCGAAAATCGTTCCCTCCAAGATGGTCCTTTTTGAGCGCGATTTCTGTGCTATCGTGCCTCAAAACCAGCGCCCGCCCGGAACATTTATCCAGATCTCGCCGAATGCACGAAAATATCCTCCTCGACCCCTCCGATATCCGCGTGCTGCGCATCTTGCAGCGCGACGCTTCCATGTCGATCGCCGAGATCGCGAGGGAGGCGGGCATGAGCCAGACTCCCTGTTGGCGGCGGATCAAGAAGCTGAAGGAAACCGGCGTCATCCGCCATGTGGTCGCCATTGTCGACCGGGAATCGGTCGGCCTCGGCTTCGTCGCCTATTCCTTCGTCAAGCTTGCCGTCCCGAGCCGGGAAAACATGGAGACCTTCGACAAGCTGGTGCATCGCTGGCAGGAGGTCGTCACCTGCGAGCGCATTACCGGCGCGGTGGACTATCTCCTCAAGGTCGTTGCGGCCGACATCAAGGCCTACGACGACTTTCTCCGCCTGAAACTCCTCGACAATACGCTCGTTTCCGACGTCCAGTCGCGCATCGTGGTTCACACGGTCAAGGACACAGCTGCCCTTCCCTTGCGCGAGAACTGAAAAACGACGCTTTCCCAGCTTGTATATCTAGAGCCCGAAACGCAGCGGTGACAGGGGGGCGGGGTCGGTAAAGGTCTCGCCGTCCGCCATCATCTCCGCCAACAGCCGGGCGGTGGCTGGCGCAAGGGTGAAGCCGTGCGATCCGTGTCCGAAATTGACCCATAGCCCTTTGTGGCGCGGCGAACGTCCCACGACCGGCAGACTATCGGGCAACAGCGGACGGGGCGCCGCCCAGATTTCCTTTTCCGTCGGCCGGTCAATCGGGAAAAGCTTGCGCGCCGTCCTGAGAGCCTGGGCCAGTTGCGACGGATCGAAGGGCGCGCCGGCGGGCGCGAATTCACACCCCGTGGTCAGCCTGATGCCCCGCTCCATCGGGCTCAGCGTATAGCCGTTCTCCACATCCTCCACCGGTCGTGACAGGCTCGCGCCGGAATTGGGGCGGAAGTGCTGATAATAGCCGCGCGGGGCGATCAACGGGTAGCGATAGCCGAAGGGCTTCAATACCTCGCCCGACCAGGCGCCCAGCGCGACAACCGCATCCTTGGCAAATACCTCGCCCTTTTCCGTCCTCACCACCCAGCCGCCGGCGATGTGGCGGATGTCGAGGGCATCCCCCTCCTCCACCGCCCCGCCGATTTCGCGCAGGTGGCGCGCGAAGGCCTTGGTAACGCCGCCCGGACTGGAAACGAATCCGTTGTCAGGCAGGTAGACCGCGTGGCTGAAGCGCCGGTTGAGGTGGGGTTCCAGGGCGCCCGCACCGTCGATGTCGAGCATTTCGTAGCGCACGCCGAAGATCCGCGCGTAGTGCAGGTCGAGTTCGGCGCGGCGAATGCCCTCCTCGCTCCTGTAGATCCGCAGCACGCCGGTCGGCCGGAAAAACCGCTCCGCGCTCGCGCGGCGCAGCAAATCCCTGGTGTCGGCGGCCGCCACCCGATAAAGCGCATGAACCGCACCGGCATAGCGCATCGCATGGGCCCGGTCGGAACTGGCGCGCAGGCGGGAAAGCCATGGCAGAAGTGCCGGCAGGCCGGCGACCTTGTAGCGGTAGGACGGATCGAGGTTCAGCGCGAGCCGAAGAAATGCCCCCATTCCTTCAGGCGCGGAAAGCGGCACAAGGCTGCTCGCCTCGATCACGCCGGCACCGGCCCGGGAAGCTTCGTCGCCGGGCCGCCCCTTGTCGACGACCACCACATCGGCACCAGCCATCCGCAGTCGGATTGCGGTCGTCACACCGACGATTCCGGCTCCGAGGATGATGACGTCGACCTTGCGCACGAACTACCAAGCCTTGTCGCCCGTACAGGGGCAAGCGATTGCAAATAACGGCTTCCGGAACCCAAACATATTCGGATTGGCAAATTCTAATCGATCAACTGTAGCTGTTTGAATAGAAAGAGCCGTCGGGTTCCCGATACCCTGCCGGAGGGGTACTGGGAAGCTTCTTTTCGCTCAACCGCTTGGGGGAAGGCCGCATTGTCGCTGAAAGCACCGGTTCAAGCCCTTGCCTGGCTCGGACGCCACG
Organism: Stappia albiluteola; assembly: GCF_014050225.1. Taxonomy (GTDB): domain Bacteria; phylum Pseudomonadota; class Alphaproteobacteria; order Rhizobiales; family Stappiaceae; genus Hongsoonwoonella; species Hongsoonwoonella albiluteola. The sequence continues at coordinate 156,435 of NZ_JACFXV010000053.1, forward strand.
GCACCCGGGCAGTGGCGCTCAGCGCCTTCATAGGCATGGCCCTGCCGCCGCTTTCGGCCCTTTTCCGTCCTTTCGTGGAAGAGGCGATCTTCTGCCTGCTGGTGCTTGCCTTCCTGCGCGTCGCGCCTGTCGATGTCTTGACGAGGCTCCGCCGCCCGAGGCTGGTGCTGCTGGCCACGATCTGGATCGTGTTGGCGGTGCCCCTGATCCTGGGCGCGGTCGCGCGAGCCTTCGGCCTTCCGTCGGTTTCGCCCGACCTTGCCGTCGCGCTCTTTCTGGTCACCGCCGCGCCGCCGATCATGTCGGCACCTGCCTTCGTTTCGCTGCTTGGCCTCAATGGCGGCCTCAGCCTCGCGCTGCTCATCGTCGCCATGCTGGTCACGCCGCTGACGGTGCCGCTGATCGGAGAGGTCGTCCTCGGCCAGGCGCTGCCGATCTCGTCCGTCTCGCTGGCCGTCCGCCTCGTCCTGCTGCTCGCCGGAACCGCCGGCCTCGCCTGGGTGATCCGGCGCATTGCCGGCGCGGACCGGATCGCCGCGCGAAGCCGCGAGATCGACGGTCTCAGCGTCATCCTGCTGCTGTTCTTCGCCGTTGCCGTCATGGACGGCGTCGCGGCAAGCTTCCTCGCCCGGCCGGGCGTCACGCTTGCCATCCTCGCCCTGAGCTTCGTCATGGCATTCGGGCAGATGGCGGTTACGCGGATCGTCTTTCGCAAGGCCTCGCCAGATGACGGCTTCGTGCTGGCCCACGCAGCGGGCAACCGCAACATGGGGCTCATCGTGGCGGCCCTCGGCGGCACCTTGCCCGACCTCGCGTGGCTGTATTTCGGGCTTGGCCAGATCCCGATCTACGTGCTGCCGCTGCTGCTTCGGCCGATGGCCGGCAAACTGGCTCAGGCGGCAAGAAGCGAGTGAGTTTGCCCGCGGCCCTTGCCCGCAACCGCCGGCTATGATAGCGCCCGCTGCAAGTCATACCGTCAGCCGGAGCCTGTCATGCCCAGCGCCGCTTCCCGCGACCTCGTCATTGCCCCGTCCATTCTCGCCGCCGATTTCGCAAGGCTCGGCCAGGAAGTGAAGGATGTCGTGGAGGCCGGCGCGGACTGGATCCATCTTGACGTGATGGATGGCCATTTCGTGCCGAATATCAGCTTCGGTCCGGATGTCATCAAGGCGATGCGCCCCTACACGACCAGCATCTTCGACGTCCATCTGATGATCGCCCCCTGCGATCCCTATCTGGAAGCCTTCGCCAAGGCCGGCGCCGATGTCATCACCGTGCATGCCGAGGCCGGGCCGCATCTCCACCGCTCGCTGCAGGCGATCAGGGCGCTCGGCAAGAAGGCCGGCGTCTCGCTCAATCCCGGCACGCCGGAAAGCGTGTTGGACTACGTCATGGACATGGTCGACCTCGTCCTTGTGATGAGCGTCAACCCGGGCTTCGGCGGCCAGAAGTTCATCGTCTCGCAGGTCGACAAGGTCGCCCGCATCAAGGCGATGATCGGCGACCGGCCGATCGATCTTGAGGTCGACGGCGGAGTGACGCCGGAAACCGCGCCGCTCGTCGCCAAGGCCGGCGCCAATGCGCTCGTTGCCGGCTCGGCCGTGTTCAAGGGCGAAGGCGTTGCCGGCTACCGCGCCAATATCGAGGCGATCCGCAAGGCAGCCGCCGCCGCGCGCGAGGCTTGAGGGTTACTGGAGCGGGAGGGCGAAATCTGCGAGCGGCTTTCGTCAAAAATCCCGCTCTAGACTATTAGCATCGATCACGTTCCGATCGGCTTCGCCTCCTGGGCCTATCTGGGTGAGGAGCCGGCGGAGCGTATAGTGAAAAAAGGCATCCGCCGCCTCATGCCGACGGACTGGAAGTCCGGAGACGAGTTTTGGTTGATCGATTTTATCGCGCCACTGGGCGGCTAGGAAGAAATGGTCAAGAAGTTGAAAGAAAAGATCTTTAAGGGAAGGACGTTCAAGTCGCTGCAAGCAGGTGCTGCGGGGGATGTTGCCGTCAAGGAATGGTAGCGAAATTATCTATTGTTTCACAAGGATAATCACCTCATGTATCGGATGTTCGTAGCTACGCTTTTATGCGCTACCACCTCCACGGCAATGGCGACTAGCCTTGGCGAACAGAATGGGGAAAAGATCTGTTCGCCGAATTATAAGCTTACCGATGAGGTGAGTGTATTATTCTCTGCCAAAAATAATGTTTCTCATATTATAAAGCACTCAGAAGTAAGAAAACCTGAATCATCAGGTAATTATACTATGGTGTACACAATAAAAAGTAATTTTTTTAATAAGTTCTTGCATGGACTGTTGCCAATATACACAGGCACCAATGTTCCGAAGATAAGCCCGCGTTATTTCGAGCAGAAATTCTTTATTGGCGCGCCCTATGCAGAGAAGGAAGTATTTGAAGGAGCGGATTTGGTCGTACTACGAAGCGGCCAGGCAAGCGAATCGCGTGCACTCGATTTCTTTAGGGAAACCGAAGGGGAAGTGAGGAAATTTGGAGAGAGAGGGCGGTGCGAGGTTGTAAGGGTGGACAAAGGGTATGAAATTTCCAAGGCATTAATAATACTGCCTGTTGCAGAAAATTCGTTCGAAGATCAGAGATGTTTATATACTGGTATGTATTTATTTTATGGGGCAAATGACTTTGATGAAGTATTCTCAGACATATATCATTATAATCACCCCGGCCTTGGATACGTATTTCACTGGTCTTTACTGCCGGAAATGTTTTTTTTGTACGATGACCTGATCGCGCCCGGTATGGGGCGGGAGGAAGTGCTATCTGTTCTCCGGCTTCGCATGTGTAAGAACTAAGCTAATTATGAGATTGGATCGAAGGAGGGCGAAAGTGGGCATCCTGCGTTTCGCCATCCTCTGGGGGCTTGCGATAGCTGCTCTCGTTGCCCTGTTGACGCTCGGGCGCGGCCAGGCAATGACCGTGCGATCTCTCACAGTCATCGCCTATTTCGGCTTCGGCAGCGTCGCCGGCGGGGCGCTGGCTCTCTTGGCGGCGAGGCTCGCCGCACGCTTCCGTCCCGAGCCTTCCGCCCGCTTCGCGGCGATGCTGCTTTTCCTGACGCTGGCGACGGCAGGCGCCACGGCGTTGATCTTCTACGTCGACTTTCGCGCCTATTATGCGCAGTGGCACGACAGCGGCCTGACCCTCGGCCACGTCGTCGAGATCCTCTTCACCGGGGCGTCCAGCGCCTATATCTACACGGTGCAGAGCGCCAGGCCGCTGCTGCCCTTCGTGCTGCCGCTGGCGCTTGCCGCCGCCCTGCTCTTCGCGAAACGCCGCCTGTAGGGCATCCGCGGCGTCTTTTCGCGATCAGGCGCATTGAGCCTTGAATGCTGCTCTGTTAGACCCACGGCACTTTCTTACCCCACGCTCGTTGCTTTCGAGAGGACGCCGATGATCCCGCGCTATTCACGACCCGAGATGGTCGCCATCTGGTCGCCGGAAACGAAGTTCCGGATCTGGTTCGAGATCGAGGCGCATGCCTGCGACGCCCTGGCCGAAATCGGCGTCATCCCGAAGGCAGCCGCCAGGACGATCTGGGAAAAGGGCGGGCCGGCCACCTTCGACATCGAGCGCATCGACGAGATCGAACGCGAGACCAAGCACGACGTCATCGCCTTCCTGACGCATCTGGCGGAGATCGTCGGCCCGGACGCGCGCTTCGTGCACCAGGGCATGACGTCATCCGACGTGCTGGATACCTGCTTCAACATCCAGCTCGTGCGCGCCGCCGACCTTCTTCTGTCGGACATGGATGCCCTGCTTGCCGCGATCCGGCGCCGCGCCTTCGAGCACAAGGACACCATCTGCATCGGCCGCTCGCACGGCATCCATGCAGAGCCGGTCACCTTCGGCCTCAAGATGGCCGAGGCCTATGCGGAGTTCGACCGTTGCCGCAAGCGGCTTGAGGCCGCGCGCGAGGAGATCGCCACCTGCGCCATTTCCGGCGCGGTCGGCACCTTCGCCAATATCGATCCGCGCGTCGAGGAGCACGTTGCCAGGGCGCTCGGCCTTGCGGTGGAGCCCGTTTCCACGCAGGTGATCCCGCGCGACCGTCACGCCATGTTCTTTGCGACGCTTGGCGTGGTCGCTTCGTCGATCGAGCGGCTGGCGGTTGAAATCCGTCACCTGCAGCGCACGGAAGTGCTGGAAGCGGAGGAATATTTCTCCAAGGGCCAGAAGGGCTCCTCCGCCATGCCGCACAAGCGCAACCCGGTGCTGACGGAAAACCTCACCGGCCTTGCCCGCATGGTGCGCGCCTATGCCCTGCCGGCCATGGAGAATGTGGCGCTCTGGCACGAGCGCGACATCTCCCATTCCTCGGTTGAGCGGATGATCGGCCCGGACGCCACCGTGACGCTCGATTTCGCGCTGGCCCGGCTGACCGGCGTCGTCGACAAGCTCGTCGTCTATCCCGAGCGCATGCTTGCCAACATGAACCGCCTCGGCGGTCTCGTGCATTCGCAGCGCATCCTGCTGGCGCTGACCCAGGCCGGCGTGTCGCGTGAGGACGCCTACCGCCTCGTGCAGCGCAACGCAATGAAGGTGTGGGAGAGTTACCAGCTTTCGGGCGCGTCGGAAGTCGACTTCCTGGAAGAGCTTCTGGCCGACAAGGACGTTCGCGCCGCGCTATCGGAGGAGGAGATCCGCTCCCGCTTCGATCTCGGCTACCACACCCGGCAGGTCGACACGATCTTCAGGCGGGTGTTCGGCGAGGCTTGAGCGGTTGCCAGTCAGTCTGAACCGGGCCTGCCTCCGCCGCGACCCCGTTTTGAGCGGAGGCAGAAAAGGTGGTAGCGTGACGCGTGTTCGTTAGCTGCTCCAGTCGTGGCAAGCGGCTTTGAAAGGCAATTGAAGCGATGATCGGGAAGACGGGCGCCAGAACGGTTGAGATTCCGGAATCCCTCGATTCGCGGCTCCGTGAGCTTGCGGAACGGACCGGACATTCCACGGCCTATTTCACACAGCAAGCGCTGGAACGCTTTCTCGACGACGAGGAAGACCGTCTGATGACGGAGGACGCAATCCGGGAAATCGGCTCAGAGGAAAAGCGGTATACGATTGACGAAGCGCGGCGAGCCCTCCAGTTGGACGATTGAGATCGCGGAACCCGCGATTCGAACCCTCAAGAAACTGCAGAAATCGGACAGCAGGCGAATCCTGGACTTTCTGGAAGATCGGGTGAGCCGGCATCCCGAGCCCCGCAAGCTCGCGAAGCCCCTGTCGGGCATGCCGGATATCTGGCGCTTTCGTGTCGGCGACTACCGCATCATTACCCGGATCGAGGACAGCCGGCTGACGGTTCTGGTAGTTGCGATCGGCCATCGCCGTGAGGTCTATCGCCAGACCTGATGCCGGCATCCGGAATCCTGTCGAAATTTGCAGCACACGGATATTCCCTATGAAAATTGCCGTCATCGCCGACATCCACGGCAACCTGCCGGCGCTCGAAGCCGTCCTGGACGATCTGAAGGCGGAAGCGCCGGACGCGATCGTCAATCTCGGCGATTGCGTCTCCGGTCCGCTCTGGCCGCAGGAGACGGCTGAACGGCTGATGGCTGAAAACTGGCTGACGATCCGCGGCAATCACGACCGACAGCTTTTCGACCGTCCACGCGAGAAACTTGGCGCATCGGACGCCTTCGCCGCCGAAAGACTGGACGCCCGCGCCTCGAAATGGCTGCAGGATCTGCCGGCAACCGCCCTCTTCGACGATGTTTTTCTCTGCCACGGCACGCCGCGCCGGGACGACGTCTATCTGACCGAGAAAGTGGAAGGCCCCAAGGGTCATCTCGCCTCCGAGCCCGAGATCCTTGCGGGTCTGGACGGAGAAGCCGCGCCGCTGCTGCTATGCGGCCACACGCATATCCCGCGGCTGATCCGCCTTTCCACCGGACAGACGGTCCTCAATCCGGGCAGCGTCGGCCTGCCTTCCTACGATGACGACCATCCGAACCGCCATGCGATGGAAGCCGGCAGTCCGCACGCCCGCTATGCCATATTCAGGCGTCGCGGACAGCAGTTCGATTTCACCTTCAGGGCGATCGAATACGATTGGGATCTTGCGGCGCGGCGGGCGGCGCAAGGCGGGCGTCCCGACTGGGCCCGTTCGCTCAAGTACGGCTTCTTCGGCCCGCTTTCCTGACACCCCTTTATCGCTGAACATATGTGGGCGAGACTGTCATCGCCCCTGACCGGAGTTTGAACCTCGCCATGAAAGTTGCCGACGCCGATATCCTGATCGTTCCGGGCTGGCAGAATTCCGGGCCGGACCACTGGCAGTCGCGCTGGATGGAAAAGATGTCCACCGCGCGCCGGGTCGAGCAGGACGACTGGGAGAATCCGGATCTCGACCGATGGGTCGACCGGCTGGTGGAAACCGTCGAGGGCGCGACGCGCCCGGTCGTCCTCGTCGCGCACTCGCTCGGCGTGCCGACCGTCGTGCAGGCCTCGGGCCGGCTGGCGCGCAGGGTCCGCGCCGCGTTCCTCGTTTCCTGCCCCGACGTGGAGGACGAGACGCGCGTTCCTGCAATGCTGCGTCATTTCGGGCCGCTGCCGCTCGATCCCCTGCCCTTTCATTCCTGGCAGGTGGCAAGCCGCACCGACCCCTATTGCGAGTTCGAGCGGGCCGAGCGCTGGTCCAGGCACTGGGGCACGAAGCTGCTCGACGCGGGCGATGCCGGTCATCTCAATACGGAAAGCGGACAGGGCCCATGGCCGGAGGGCGTCCTCGCCTTCGCCCATTTCATGAAGGAGCTCTAGGGTCCTGACCCTAGGGGCTTCCCCGGGCTGAAAACGACGGCTGTCCTGGAGGCCGCCAAAAGGGCGGCCTTTGGCGTTCACAATCGCGCAATCCGGCAAAAACGCCGCGGATTCCTTGGGTTTCCCACGAAAAGTTGAGTGGTCTGTCAGTGGTATTTCCCGCAGTCTCTCGGCAGCTAACGTGGGAGACAGACATGCTGAAAACGTTGCTGGCGGGCGCAGCACTCGCATTCACGGCCGCGACGGCCATCACCGCCCCGGCCACCGCAGCCACCGAAGGCGAGCGCGTGCAGGTGACAGGCGAGGTCATCGACAGCTGGTGCTACTTCTCCGGCGTCATGGGCGGGCCGGAGGCGGTGACCGGCACGTCGCACCACACCTGCGCGCTGTGGTGCGCGGCGGGCGGCATCCCGGTCGGCATCCTCGCGGATGACGGCAAGGTCTACATGGTGCTGAAGTGGAAGGGCAATTCCAACGTTGCCGACGGTACCAGCCTGCTTTCGGTGCAGAGCCACCGCCTGACCGCCGACGGCGTTCATTACGAGCGTGACGGGATCAATTATATCCTCGTCGAGAACATCGTGAATGACGAGGGCATCGTCTACAAGAATCACGAAGACTACGGCTTCGTGCCGCCCTTCGCGCAGCCCAAGCAGTAAGGCGAGGTCATCCTTATGAAGAAGCTTCTGATGACGGCGGCCGCGCTGCTGATGGCCGTTCCGGCGCTTGCCGAGGAAGGCAAGTTCTCCGCCAACAGCCAGGCCAAGCCCTGGAACCTGTTCGGCGAGGAGACTGCCCGTTTCACCGCCAAGGTGACCGACGGCCTTTGCGCCCTGACCGGCGATTGCCCCGACGATTGCGGCGGCGGCGAGCGGCAGATGGTCCTGATCCGCGACGCCGACAATGCCGTCGTGCTCGCCAACAAGAACGGCCAGCCGATCTTCTCGGGCGCGACTGTCGATCTTGCCGCCTATTGCGGCCAGCATGTGGAAGTCGACGGCCTGCTGATCGGCGATCCGGAGCTGACGCCGGGCCTGACGGCGAAAGTCTTCATGGTCCAGACCATCAAGCCGGTCGATGCCGACGAATTCGCCAAGGCGAACCTCTTCAGCAAGGCCTGGGAGGAAAAGCATCCTGAAGCCCAGGGCAAGGGCCCGTGGTTCCGCCGCGATCCCGGCGTGAAGGCCGAGATCGAGAGAACCGGCTATTTCGGCATCGGCCATGAGGTCGACAAGAAGTACCTGGAGGAAAACCCGCAATGATCCGCTGGCTTGCTGCGGCGGCCCTCGGGGTCGCGGCTGCATTTGCCTATGATCAGTTTGCCCGCGAGGACATCGCCGTTCTAGTGAGGACGGCGGCCCTCCCGGGTGCGGCGTCGCCTGACGCCGGGCAGACACCGGCGGCTGCACAAGATGCTTCGGCGCCTGCGGCCAGCCCGCAGTTGCCCGATCTCGGGCCCGCGCTGCCCTTCCCGATCGCCCTGGAAGCCCGCTTCAAGCTGACGGACCAGGACGGGCGCGCGGTTACCGAAGCCGATTTCAAGGGCAAGCCGATCGCGCTTTTCTTCGGTTACGCCAACTGCGAATCGGTCTGTTCGGCAGTGCTTCCCGACATCGCCCGGGCGCTCGATATCCTCGACGAGGGCGGGCACAAGATCGATGCGGTGATGATTACCGTCGATCCCGACCGCGATTCGCCGCAGGCCATGAAGAAGGCCCTGCCGCGCTGGCACGAGCGCCTGATCGGCCTCACAGGCTCGAAGGAAGAGCTGCAGAAGGTCTGGGATGATTTCCAGGTCGAGCATGAGATCGTCGGCCACGACGAAAAAGGTGGGGCGATCTACGCCCATGGCAGTCTTGTCTACCTGATCGGGCCGGATTCCAAGCTCATGACGATCCTGCCTCCGGTCTATGGCTCGGAGCATATGGCGCGGATCTTCGAACGCTACGTCTCGGGCTGAGCGGCGGCATTTCGGGCATCCGCCGATCGGGCGGATGCCCGTTGCACGTCATTCCCCGATGCTTTTCAGCATCTCCATCGCACCGGCGGTCACCAGGCCGACATCGATGCCCAGCGCTAGCAACGGGTATCCCATCGCCATGCCTGCCCTGGCGTGATCGGCGTCGATACAGAACAGGCCGGCCAGACGGCCCGCGGCCCGCGCACGCCTGGCGATATCCGCACAGGCTTCCAGGCAGGCCTCGCCCTTGGGATCGACCGCGGTGCCATTGTTCAGCGTAAGCGAGAGATCGGCCGGGCCGACGAAGACGCCGTCGATACCGTCGAGCGCCAGGATATCGTCGAGGGCTTCGAGAGCGGCCGGCGTTTCGATCATCGCGAAGGCGAGCGTATCGGCGTTGGCGGACGAAAAATAGGCCGGCGGCTGCAGGCCTGCGAGCGTCGCCGCGCGATGCGGCCCCCAACTGCGCGCGCCCATCGGCGGATACTTGGTCGCCGCGACCAGCGCCAGCGCATCGTCGACGGAATTCACCATCGGCATGATCACGGCCTCCGCGCCGAGATCGAGCGCGCGCGAGGCGGTCGCGAATTCATCGACCGGCGGCCGCACCATCGGGTGCCCGCCTCCGGCCACGACCGACAGGATACCCTCGCGCACCGAAGCCACGTCATGCATGCCGTGCTGCATGTCGAGCGCAACCGCCTTGTAGCCGGCGCGCGCCATCAGTTCGCCGAGAATCGGCACCGCGAGCGACGACCAGGCGGTCACGATGGTTTCGCCGGAACGAAGGCGGCTGGCGAGCGTCACGCGGGGAGTTGTCATTGAGCTTGTATCCAGGCTGGTATCATCACTGATATTGGGGCCGAAGGGAGCCCATCAAAGCGCCTGGAACATAATCCGTCAAAGCGGAATCGCCTCGACGACAAGGAGATGGTCCAAGAATTTGATTCCCGAGCGCTTTCCTGTCGCGAAAGCGATCCCCGCCGGACAGGCAGGCCCGTCCGGCAGGAATTCATGAATTGGCCGGAAAGGCCTCAGCCTTCCTTCTGGATCTGCTCGGCCGCCTGTTGCAGCAGTTCATCCATGGTACGGCGGATCTGGTGGTCGGACTGGTCGACGCCCGCATCGTCGAAATCCTTGCGGATCTTGCGGAAGACGTCGTCGTCGCCCGGCTCCTCGAAATCGGCGCGAACGACCGACTTCGCATATTCCTCGCCCTTCTCCGCGTCGAGGCCGAGCTTGTCGGCAGCCCAAAGCCCGAGCAGCTTGTTGCGCCGTGCCATCGCCTTGAAGCGCAACTCTTCGTCATGCGCGAATTTGTTCTCGAAAGCCTCTTCACGCTTGTCGAATGTGCTCATGAGCTCGTCTCCTGCCTGATCACCACTAAGCCCGAACCTGTCGGGATTTCTTCGCGCTCTTCGCCTGCAACCGCCGCCATGGACTCACAGCTTCCAGTATCGAGATTAGCTGCCCCCCTTGCACGTCTCAATGACGCTCAAGGATGGCTGCTGACCCACGCATGCTGCGAAAAGCCAGGGAAGGCCCCCATTCACATATGGGCATTGATCGCGGCATTGCATATCCCCAAGGCGCGGCCAAATCAACGCGATATCATGACAATGGCAGGGCGGCGGCGCGCCAGGATGTGGAGCATTGCCGAAGACCTGTTGCCGCTGCGTTAAAGCGGCGCAGCGCGGGCTTGCAGGTCGTTTCCGGCGATGATTGTGCTTTGCCCCCTGATCGTGTAGGTTCCGCGCCACGAAAGTGGGGGCCGATCGATCCTTCACCGCCTGGCGTCCCTCCCGCCCGCGGTGGATCCCAACGCGGAGTTCCTGCTGGAACATGGATTTTCTCTCGAAAACACGGTACGTGCCAATGAATCGCCGCCGGCGCATCTATGAAGGTAAGGGCAAGATCCTTTACGAGGGTCCCGAGCCTGGAACGCTGATCCAGCATTTCAAGGACGACGCCACCGCCTTCAACAACAAGAAGCATGAGATTGTTGACGGCAAGGGCGTTCTCAACAACCGGATCTCCGAATTCGTCTTCAACCACCTCAATGCGATCGGCATTCCGACGCATTTCCTGCGCCGCATGAACATGCGCGAGCAGTTGATCCGCGAAGTCGAGATCATCCCGCTGGAAGTGGTGGTGCGAAATGTTGCCGCCGGATCGCTGTCGCAGCGCCTTGGCATCGAGGAAGGCACGCAGCTTCCGCGCTCCATCATCGAGTTCTATTACAAGAACGACGAGCTCGGCGACCCGATGGTCTCCGAGGAGCACATCACGGCCTTCGGCTGGGCGACGCCCCAGGAACTCGACGACATCATGGCGCTCGCCATTCGCGTCAACGACTTCCTGTCCGGCCTCTTCCTCGGCGTCGGCATCCGCCTCGTCGATTTCAAGATCGAATGCGGCCGCCTTTATGAAGGCGACCTGATGCGGGTCGTCGTCGCCGACGAGATCTCGCCCGACAGCTGCCGCCTCTGGGACATCCAGACCAACGACAAGCTGGACAAGGACCGCTTCCGCCGCGACATGGGCGGGATGCTGGAAGCCTATCAGGAAGTCGCCCGCAGGCTCGGCATCCTGAACGACAACGACCGGCCGGCCGGTACCGGCCCCGTGCTGGTGAAATAAGGCACAACAATCGGGCAAGGCCGCTGAAAAGCGGCCTTTTCCTTTTTGGCGGATCGCTGTATTGAGCAGCGCACATCGAACTGCCGCTACGTCTTACCGAAAGCCGAGTGATCTCCATGAAAGCACGCGTGACCGTCACCCTGAAGAACGGCGTTCTGGATCCGCAGGGCAAGGCGATCGAGGGCGGCCTCGCCGCGCTCGGATTTGCCGGCGTCGGCCATGTCCGCCAGGGCAAGGTCTTCGACATCGAACTTTCGGGCCGCTCGGCCGAACAGGCCAGAGCCGACCTCGCCGAGATGTGCGAGAAGCTTCTCGCCAACACGGTAATCGAGAATTACGCGATCGAGATCGTCTGAGGCTTCGAGATGGACGAGGACAGCGCCCGGGCAATCCGCTTCCTGCTTGCCAAGGCCGCCGTCTTCATCCTCCTTCCGGCCGTTCTTGCCGCTCTTGCCGCCCTCTTTCTGGTTTGACGACCCACGGGACCAGCCAAAATGAAATCAGCCGTCATCACCTTCCCCGGTTCCAACCGCGAGCGCGACATGATGAAGGCGCTGGAGCTTGTGACGGGCAAGGCGCCGCTCTCCGTCTGGCATACGGAAACGAGCCTGCCGGATGTGGATCTCGTGGTGTTGCCGGGCGGCTTTTCCTATGGCGACTATCTGCGGGCCGGCGCCATTGCCGCCCGCTCCCCGGTCATGGACGCGGTACGCGACGCGGCTTCGCGCGGCGTGCTGGTGCTTGGCGTGTGCAACGGTTTCCAGATGCTGACGGAAGCCGGTCTCCTGCCCGGCGCCCTGATGCGCAATGCCGGCCTCACCTTCGTCTGCCGGGAAGTGAAGCTGCAGACGGTCAACAGGACCTCCGCCTTCACCCGCGCTTTCACGCAGGGCCAGGTCTGGCGCTGCCCCGTCGCCCATCACGACGGCAACTATTTCGCCGATGCCGAGACGCTCGCCCGCATCGAAGGCGAAGGCCAGGTGGCGTTCCGCTATGCGGACGGCACCAACCCCAACGGTTCGGTCAACCATATCGCCGGCGTGCTGAACGCGCGCGGCAATGTGCTCGGCATGATGCCGCACCCGGAAAACCTGGTCGAACCGCTGCAGGGCGGCATTGACGGCCGCACGCTGTTCGAAGGCGTCGCCGGCCTGACCGAAGCAGCCTGACGCCCTTATTCGGCGGCTTGAAGCATCGCCTTGCGATCCTCGCGCGGCGGATGACCGTAGGCACGCTGATAGGCCCGGGTAAAAGCCGCCGCGCTTGAAAAGCCGACCCGGCCGGCCACCGTCTTCAGCGGCAACCCGCCCGCAATCTCCTGCCTTGCCACGATAAGCCGCCAGTTGGCGAGATAGGCGCCCGGCGTCTGTCCGACGATCTCGCGGAAGTTGGTGGCGAACACCGTGCGCGACATGCCGGCAACCTCGGCCAGGTCCTCAAGCCGCCAGGCGCGTTCAGGCGCCTCGTGCATGGCGACCAGAGCCAGCGCAAGTTGCGGATGCGCAAGGCCTGCGATCAGTCCGCCGCCCGCATTGCCCGAAGCAATCGCATGGCGCAGCAGGCGGATCACCACCACTTCGCAGAGCCTGTCCACCGCCGCCTGATGGCCGCAGCGCGGGCTTTCCACCTCGTCGCGCAAAACGGTCGCGACAGCCGCCAGCGCCGGCGCCTGGCAGAGATCGACCCGCACTTCCCTTGGCAGGGCAAGGGCCAACGGCGCTCCCTCGCCGCCCAGTTCCACCCGGGCGGCCACCACGACGGCGTCGATGTCGATACCCTCCGCCTCGCCTCGGGGACGAAACACCAGTTCATCCATGCCGGTGCCCTTGCTGCAATAGGCATTGGAGACGAGGAAGAGATTGGGTCTGATCGGATCTTCCGGCCCCTGCGCCACGAAAGCGCGGATGCGGAAGCGGTCGATCAGCGCGGACAGCCGGTCGATTCCTCGTTTGGGGCTCATCATTCACACTCGCGGCATCGGAACGCAGAAGCAAGAAACAAGAATGGTATTTTGCGCAATGTACGATAACTCTTCGCCGGAAGCCAGCCGTCCGGGCGTTTTTCCGGATGGTCGATCGTCACTGATTGCGATGATCCGGCAATTGCTGGCGGAGCGCGTGTCAGCCCTGCGCTCGTCGGCTTAACGAATGTCATTTGTGCAGGAGAGTTCCATGCTGATCCCCCGTCAGGCCGTTCCGGCTCTGAAGATTGAAACGCTCGCCCACGGCACCTTCGACCTGCAGGCGCAGACGCCGGAATTCGCCACGCTTGTCGTCTTTTATCGCGGCCTGCACTGCCCGATCTGCGCCACCTATCTGAAGGAACTGCAGCGGCTGATGCCGGATTTCGCGGAGCGCGGCATTCACCCGATCGCCATTTCCTCCGACACCAAGGAGCGGGCCGAGGAATTCGTCAAGCGCGCCGACCTCAACGCCCTGCCGGTCGGCTATGGCCTGCCGCTCGCCGAAGCTCGCAAGTGGGGTCTCTACATCTCCACCAGCCGCGGCCCGACCTCGATCGGTATCGACGAGCCGGCGCTGTTCTCCGAGCCGGGCCTGTTCTTCGTCAAGCCGGACCACACGCTCTACTTCGGATCGGTGCAGACGATGCCGTTCTCGCGCCCTGTGTTCAAGGACATGCTGCCGTCGCTCGACTTCGTGAAGAAGGTCGATTACCCGGCCCGTGGCGAATATACCGGCGCCGTCTGAGCAGGCCGGAAGCCTTTGCTGATTGCCGGCCGCCGGATACCTTGTCCGGCGGCCTTTTTTGTTCTTGCCGGAGGCACCGTCCCAATGAGCGCATTCGCCGAACCGGCCCTCACCATCACCGGCCTCAGGGCCCGTGCGGTGAAGGCGCCCCTTGCCCGCCCGATCAAGACTGCGTCCGGGGAGATACCGCAGGCACCGCTGGTCCTGATCGACATCGAGACCAGCGGCGGCGTCACCGGGTCGAGCTATCTCTTTGCCTACACGCCGCTGACCCTGAAGGCGCTTGTCGCCTTCCTCGACGACCTTGCGCCGCACCTCGTCGGCGAGCCCGTCGCGCCCGTCGCGGTGATGGAGAAAATGGAGCGGCTGTTCCGCCTGCTCGGCAAGCAGGGCTTGGTCGGCATGGCGATGTCGGGCGTCGACATGGCGCTCTGGGACGCTCTGGCGAAATCGAAGAATTCGCTCCTCGTCACCCTGCTCGGCGGAATTCCCCGATCGGTGCCGGCCTATGACAGCTACGGCGTGGTTGATCCCCGGCGCGATGCGCCGTCCATCGAGCGTTCGCTGGAACAGGGTTTCAAGGCGATCAAGATCAAGCTCGGCATCGGTTCGGTCGCGCTGGATGTGGAGACCGTCCGGGCCGTGCGCGAGATGATCGGGCCGGACGTCAGGCTGATGGTCGACTACAACCAGTCGCTGAACGTGACGGACGCGCTGGAGCGCATCAACGCCATAGCCGGCTACGACATCGCGTGGATCGAGGAGCCGGTTCCCGCGGAAGACCTGGCTGGCCACGCCGCCGTGCGCGAGCGCTCGCCCGTGCCGATCCAGACCGGCGAGAACTGGTGGTTCGCCGAAGGCATGGCGAATTCCGTCAACGCGGGCGCCAGCGATCTCGTGATGCCGGACCTGATGAAGATGGGCGGCGTTACGGGCTGGCTGAAGGCGATGGGTATCGCCCAGGTCGCCTCGCTGCCGGTCTCGACACACCTCTTCATCGAGACATCCGCCCATGTGCAGATCGTCACCCCCAATCCGCACTACCTGGAGTATCTCGACTTCGCCGGCTCGATCCTGACCGAACCGCTGCCGGTGACCGACGGCTGCGTCGTCCCGCGCGGGCCCGGCATCGGCATCGCCTGGGACGAAAAGGCGGTTGCCCGCAACCTGATCTAGGGTCTGTCGGGCATCAGGACTTGGCGCGCGGCAGGTGGAACCGGACCGCGCCCGGGCGGACCTTCACGTCGAAAACCCGTTCGGCGGCCGGTTCGCCATCGAAATTGACGTCGAGCGGTTCCTCGCTTTCCACACGGAATTCCGGCGCCTGTGCCCGCACGATGCGGTTTTGCAACTCGCCCAGGCCGTTGCGGGTAATGGCGGAGAGGGTTTCGAGGATATCGGCGCCCGTCAGCGCCGGCAGGATCATCAGGTCGAGCAGGCCGTCATCCGGGCGCGCTTGCGGGCAGAGCTCGATGCCGCCGCCCGCCATCCGGCCATTGCCGATCGCCATGGCGAGAAATTCCCCTTCCCAGCTGAAATCGTCAGCCTTGAAGGAGCCCGCCGAGGGGCGCAATTCGCCGATCCTGCTCACGCCGGTAAAAATATAGGCCGCCCCGCCCATCAGCTTCTTCATCACGGGGTCGGTCTCGACGGTTACCCTTGTGCCCGCCCCTCCCGTCATCAGGTTGACGAAGAGCCGGCGGTCGGCTTCCCCGACATCGAGCGGCACGGGCTCGCTCTCGACGCACAGACGAAGGGCGGCATAGGGGCTGGCAAGCGGGATGCCGGTGCCGTGTGCGAAGTCGTTGGCCGTGCCGAGCGGCACCAGACCGAAGCTGCAGGGCGGCGCGGCGGATTTCGCCAGGGCCGCGCCGATCACCTCGTTCAGCGTGCCGTCGCCGCCGCCTGCAACGATGGTATCGATCCTGCCCTCTTCGGCAAGCCGTATCCCTTCCCCGGTCAGGCGGCGGCTATCGCCTTCCTCGAAAGTGACGCGCACCTCGATGCCGACCCCCTTGGCGCGCAGCCGTGCGACAGCATCGCGCAGATCGTCACGCTGCGCTGCCTTGCCATGAAGGATGAGGAAGAGATTGCGCCGTTGCGACACCAGACCGTCCCGATTGAAAAGCCGACGGTAAGAACATGGCACGCGAGCCGGGCTATACAAGGGACCCGCTCGCCGCCGGGGTCAGCTGCGAGCGGGCCAGTCGAGCAGGCTGCAGGCCGCCTGCCAAAGGCCGGGGAGGCTCAAACCTCGGGATTGCGTTCGTAACGACCGGTCAGCGGATTGCGCCTCAGACCGACATCCGCAAGCTGCGCCGCCGTGAGTTCGTTGAGGAGCGCGCTGTTGCGCCGCGCTCGAAAGCCTTTCAAAAGGCGCGCGAGGACCGCTGCAACAAACGAACCGCCTGTCCTTGCCGTTTCATCCGCCGCTGCGATCGTACCCGTGCAGAACTCGCGGTCATGCGCCTTGATTGTATCAATTGTACCCATACCCATGGCAGACACTCCACGAATTGCCCCAATTGCCTCCCTCGTGAATAGATGCATTGACTCCCGAATTGTCGCAATATAGAAAATTGTCACCATGACAAATTGGCTACCCAGTCTCGACGAGGGCACGGCTCCCCTCTATGTCCGCCTCGCGGATCGCATCGAGCAGGACATCGCTACCGGCATTCTTGGAGCAGGCGCGAAGCTGCCGCCCCAGCGCGACCTTGCCTACGACATCGGCGTGACCATCGGCACGGTCGGGCGCGCCTACGCGCTGGCGCGCGAGCGCGGCCTCGTCAGCGGCGAGGTCGGGCGCGGCACCTACGTGCTGGATCGCAACCCGCAGTCAGTTCCCCGCGAGGCGGCGGCGATCCCGGCGCGGTCGGACTATGCGGTTTCGGGACAGGCGCCGGTGGAGTTTGCCGGCACCCGCATCTACCTGCCGCAGCCGGACGAGATCCGCATGGACAGTTCGGCTGCGCCCGATGTCGGCCAGTCGGCCATCCTCGACCGACTGATGCACGAGATCTCCACCGAGCACCCGCAGGAAATCGCCAGCTATTCGCGCACCCATCCCCCCGGCTGGCTGGAGGCGGGTGCCCGCTGGCTTGCCTGCGGCGGCTGGCAACCGGCGCCCGAATCGATCGTCCCGACGATCGGCGCCCATGCCGGCATCGTCGCCGTTTTGTCGGCCATGTCCGCGCCGGGCGACCGGATCGCCTTCGAGAGCCTTACCTATTGTTCCTTTTCCAGGGCGGCAGGCTTGCTCGGCCGCCGCAGCGTGGCGGTGGATTGCGACGAAAACGGCATGATCCCGGAGGAGTTCGAGCGGCTGTGCGCCCAGCAGCATCCCAAGATGCTGTTCCTGATGCCGGCGCTGCACAATCCGACGCTCGCCGTGCTTTCCGGCGAACGCCGCCGCGCCATCGTCGAGATCGCGCGCCGCTACAATGTCTGGCTGATCGAGGACGGCGTCTATGGCGCGCTGATATCCGGGCAGACCACGCCGCTCGCAGCCCTGGCGCCGGAGCGCACCTTTCATGTCGGCAGCCTGTCGAAGGCGGTATCCGCCGGCGTGCGCGGCGGCTGGGTGTCCTGTCCCGAACCTTATGTCCACCGCGTCCTGACGGCGCACAAGCTTACCGGCGGCGGCATCGTCTACCTGCTTGCCGAACTTGCCGCCCGCCTTGTCCTTTCGGGTGCTGCCGACGATATCCGCGACCGCGCCAAGCAGACGCTGGCGGAGCGGGAAGCTCTGGCACGCAAGGTCTTTGCCGGGTTCGACTTCCGCTCCAATCCGGAAGTCCCCTTCCTCTGGATGAAGCTGCCGGATCCCTGGCTGTCGGGCACCTTCAAGGCGGCCGCCCGGCGCGAGGGCGTGCTGGTCGATGACGAGGACGAGTTCAAGCCGCTGCGCAGCGACCGGGCCTATCACCGCTTCCGTATCGGCTTTTCCGCGCCCGGCTCCGCGGAAGAAATCCGGCACGGCTTCGAGACGATCCGGCGGCTGCTGGCGGAACCCGCCGCCGGCTACGACAGCTATGCGTGATCTTTGACCCTGGCAGTCGGCGCGGGAATTCCCTTCCGTCAAACCATCTGCTAAACGGGCGCGGAAACGTCCATCGCTTTCCGCCTCAGCCCGAGGGTCCGCACGCCCAATGATCCCCAACGACATCAAGATCACGCCCGAACTCATCGCCGCCCATGGCCTGAAGCCGGACGAATACGACCGCATTCTCGACCTGATCGGCCGCGAGCCGACCTTCACGGAGCTTGGCATCTTCTCGGCCATGTGGAACGAGCATTGTTCCTACAAGTCGTCGAAGAAGTGGCTGCGGACGCTGCCGACCAAGGGGCCGCGCGTCATCCAGGGCCCGGGCGAGAATGCCGGCGTCGTCGATATCGGCGACGGCGAGGCCGTGGTCTTCAAGATGGAGAGCCACAACCACCCCTCCTATATCGAGCCCTACCAGGGCGCGGCGACGGGCGTGGGCGGCATTCTGCGCGACGTCTTCACCATGGGCGCACGCCCCGTCGCGGCGATGAACGCGCTGCGCTTCGGCTCCCCGGATCACGCGCGCACGCGCCATCTGGTGGCCGGCGTCGTTGCGGGTGTGGGCGGCTACGGCAATTCCTTCGGCGTGCCGACCGTCGGCGGCGAAGTAGAGTTCCATGCCCGCTACAACGGCAACTGCCTCGTCAACGCCTTTGCCGCCGGCATCGCGAAGACGGACGCGATCTTCTATTCCAAGGCCGAGGGCGTCGGCCTTCCGGTCGTCTATCTCGGCGCCAAGACCGGCCGTGACGGCGTGGGCGGCGCCACCATGGCGAGCGCGGAATTCGACGAGACGATCGAGGAGAAGCGCCCGACCGTTCAGGTCGGCGATCCCTTTACCGAGAAATGCCTGCTGGAGGCCTGCCTGGAGCTTATGGCGACCGGCGCGGTCATCGCCATCCAGGACATGGGCGCAGCCGGCCTCACCTGTTCGGCCGTCGAAATGGGTGCCAAGGGCGACCTCGGTATCGAGCTCGATCTCGACAAGGTGCCGGTGCGCGAAGAGAACATGAGCGCCTATGAAATGATGCTCTCCGAGAGCCAGGAGCGCATGCTCATGGTCCTGAAGCCGGAAAAGGAAGAAGAAGCGGAAGCCATCTTCCGCAAGTGGGGCCTGGACTTCGCCATCGTCGGCCATACCACGGACGACCTGCGCTTCCGCATCCTGCATCAGGGCGAGGAAGTCGCCAACCTGCCGATCAAGGAACTTGGCGACGAGGCGCCCGAATACGATCGCCCTTGGGCGGAAAGCGCGAAGCGTCCGCTGCTTGACGCCGAAGACATTGCCGAGCCCTCGGACTACGCGGCGGCGCTGCGCACGCTGGTCGGCAATGCCAACGGCTCCTCGCGCCGCTGGGTCTACGAGCAATACGACACGCTAGTCCAGGGCAATTCCATCGCGACGCCGGGCGGTGACGCAGGTGTCATCCGCGTTGCAGGCGATGCGGGAACCGGCCGCAAGGGCCTTGCCTTTTCCGTCGACGTGACGCCCCGCTACGTGGAAGCCGACCCGTTCGAGGGCGGCAAGCAGGCGGTCGCCGAATGCTGGCGCAACCTGACCGCCGTCGGCGCGGAGCCGCTGGCCGCCACCGACAACCTCAATTTCGGCAACCCGGAGCGGCCCGCGATCATGGGCCAGTTCGTCGGCGCGATCAAAGGCATTGGCGCTGCCTGCACCGCGCTCGACATGCCGATCGTTTCCGGCAACGTCTCGCTCTACAACGAGACGCAGGGCGAAGCGATCCTGCCGACGCCGGCGATCGGCGGCGTCGGCCTGCTGGATGACGTGACCGCCCGGGCAAGCCTCGCCTTCGCCAATGAGGGGGACGTCGTCATCCTCGTTGGCGGCGGGGGCACGCATCTCGGCGCGACCGCCTATCTGCGCGACATTCTCGGCCGTGAGGAAGGCGCGCCGCCGCCCGTCGACCTGGAGGCGGAGAAGCGCAACGGCGCCTTCATTCGCAGCCTCATCCGTTCCGGCCGCGTGACGGCCGTGCACGACATTTCCTCAGGCGGGCTCGGCGTCGCCGTCGCGGAAATGGCAATGGCCGGCGGCATCGGCGCCACCCTCAAGGCGTATGGTCCCGCTCATGCATGGCTCTTTGGCGAGGATCAGGCCCGCTACGTGGTTACCTGTTCGGCGGACGCTGCGTCCGCCCTGCTGGAGGACGCGATTGACGCCGGCATTGCGGCCGAGGAGATCGGCTCGGTCGGCGGTAGCGATTTGACTGTAGAGGGTATTCTCTCCATATCCATTGCAAACTTGAGCGAAGCCCACGACAATTGGTTCCCGGCTTACATGGCGGGTCACTGACGGGATTCGCCGGGATTCCGCGCAATTGCGCGAGGTTTCCCGACATTGCAGGATTTGCAGGAAAGGTGAGAACCACATGGCGATGGATGCACGGGAGATCGAGGCGATGATCCGGGAGGCGCTGCCCGACGCCAAGATCGAGATACGCGACCTCGCCGGCGATGGCGACCATTATGCGGCCGTCGTCGTGTCGCAGGCCTTTGTCGGCAAGAGCCGCGTGCAGCAGCACCAGATGGTTTTTCAGGCCCTGAAGGGCAAGATGGGCGGCGAATTGCACGCTCTGGCCTTGCAAACTTCCGCGCCGGAATAAAAATAGACGCAAGATACCTCGCTCGCCGGAACTTGAGCCGGCGCAACGAAAGGACAGGATGAAATGAGCGTTCAGGACTGGATCAGGAATGAGGTGGACACCAACGACGTGGTCCTCTTCATGAAGGGCACGCCGACCTTCCCGCAATGCGGATTTTCCGGCCAGGTCGTGCAGATCCTCGATTACGTCGGCGTTCCCTACAAGGGCGTCAACGTGCTCGCCGACGACGAAGTCCGTCAGGGCATCAAGGAATTCAGCAACTGGCCGACCATCCCGCAGCTCTACGTGAAGGGCGAGTTCGTCGGCGGCTGCGACATCATCCGCGAAATGTTCCAGAACCAGGAACTGCAGTCGATGCTCGCCGAGAAAGGCATCGAGACCTCGCAGACTGCCTGAGCCTGACAAAAGATACAGTATTGGACGGGCGCACCGGCCTCCGGTGCGCCCGTTTTTATTTCGGCTACTGCATGAAAACTCGGCATTACGTCGCGAATCACTTAACCTGAATCCGGGATGAATGCCGGTTTCAGCGTCCCGTCATCAGTCGGCCGCCATTCTCCATTCCCACATCCCCCGCGCGATTGGCCTGCGGGGCGAGACCGGGAGGGTGGCATGATGGGCACAGGCAGGCAAAGCAGACGGATGGGGCGCCTGGGCACCCTCGCCGCCGTCGCTATCGCAAGCTTCGCCTATGTCGGCCTCGCCGATGAACGCGACCCCAAGCTGCGCAAGATCCAGTGCACGGCCTTGACGGTCTTCGCCCCCTCGAACGGACTGAGCGCCAAGGAGCTTTGCCGCGCCCATGGCGGCCTGGCGGCGAACAGGAAACCCGCCCCGACGCAAGGCCTCGTCATCCTGGTGCGCAACCAGCCGATGGGCGGGTCCGAGGGACTGATCCCGGCGCACTGACCACTACGCCGATAGCAGCACCCTATTCCGCCGCCGCCAGAGCCCGGCCGAATTTCCGTCTGGCGTCGAGGGCGAGGCCCGAGCCGACGCTGCCGAAGACGTCGCCCTGCACCACATGTGCCTCGCGGAACTTCCCCGTCAGCGACTGACGGACAAAGGGGATCGACGCCGAACCGCCCGTCAGGAAGACTGTGGAGATTTCCGCCTCGCCCACCCCGGCAAGCTTCAGGCATTCGTCCAGCGCCGCGCCGACGCGCGTGACGGCGCCGTCGATCGCTCCCTCCAGTTCACCGCGGCTGAACGCGATGTCGAGACTGCCGTTCATCAGGCCGAAGTGCATGCGGTAGTCGTCGTTTGCCGACAGGCCGACCTTCGCCCCTTCCACCGCGCCCGCCAGCGCATGGCCGAGCCGTTCCTCCACCAGGTCGATCAGCCGTTGCACGCGCTCCGGTTCGCTGGCGTCGTATCTGAGTTCCTTCAGCATCTGCGCCGCCTGCGGCGTGTAGAGGAAATTGATGCGGTGCCAGGTGGCGAGCTCGAAATAGGCCCAGCTCGGCAGGTCGCGCTTGCC
Organism: Stappia albiluteola; assembly: GCF_014050225.1. Classification (GTDB taxonomy): domain Bacteria; phylum Pseudomonadota; class Alphaproteobacteria; order Rhizobiales; family Stappiaceae; genus Hongsoonwoonella; species Hongsoonwoonella albiluteola. Next base: position 178,687 of record NZ_JACFXV010000053.1, read on the forward strand.
GTCGCGCGCGGGTGTCCCGTGGCCAAGTTCCGGCATCACCTTGCGCATGCTGAGCAGCTGGTCGAAATCCGTACCGCCGACATGCACGCCGGAACTTGCGAGAATATCCTCGCGCCGGTCGGCCCGCCTGCGCCGTTCCGGGCTCACGCGCACGATGGAGAAATCCGATGTGCCACCGCCAAGGTCGATGATGACGGCCAGTTCCTCGCCCGTCACCTGCCGCTCGTAGTCGAGCGCGGCGGCGATCGGCTCGAACTGGAACTCGATCTCCCTGAAGCCGGCATCGCGGGCGATCGCCTCAAGCTCGTCCTGCGCGCGGCGGTCGGCGACCTCGTCGCGATCGATGAAGAAGACCGGACGGCCGAGAACCACCTGTTCCAGCGGCACGCCGCAGGCTTCTTCGCCGCGGCGGCGCAATTCCTTGAGATACAGGCCGATGATTTCGGCAAAGCTCCAGCGCTGCGCCTTGATCGCCGTCTTTTCCCCCATCGCCTGGGTGCCGAGCACGCTCTTCAGCGAGCGCATCAGCCGGCCCTCCACGCCTTCCACATAATGGCGCACCGCCTCGCGGCCGAAGCGGATGTCGTTTTCCTCAAAGGAGAAGAAGATCGCACTCGGCAGTACCACGCTGTCGCCCTCGAGCGCCAGCAGGCGCGAGGACGTTCCCTCGGCAAGGGCCACCGTGGAATTGGACGTACCGAAATCGATGCCACAAGGCGGGCTGGCGGACATGGCTGAGGGTCCCGGTCGAGTCATTTGCATCATGAGACGAAAGAACCTTTCTCCGGACGACAGTCGCCATCCGGCTGGAAGGTCCTGATTGCGTTCGTTTGTTATTCGGCGGCGAACAGCCTGCCCATCATGGCAAGCCCGGCCCCGCAGGCTTCCTCGCCCTCGCCGCCTTCCGCGCGGGCTTCACCCGGCCTGAGGTTGGCGAAATCATAAAGCGCACGGTCCAGGAGATGCGAGGGCCGCGCATGGGCAAGCGCGCGCGCCATGATGCCGAGGCGGCCCGGAGACAGTTTTTCCCAGCCTTCCAGCATCTTCTTGATCTCCGCCCGCTGCAGGCCGTCCTGGCTGCCGCAGAGATCGCAGGGGATGATCGGAAATTCCATCGCACGGGCGTATCTGGCGATGTCGGTTTCGGCGCAATAGGCGAGCGGGCGCAGCACCATCAGGTCGCCCTCGTCATTGACGAGCTTCGGCGGCATCGCCGCCAGACGCCCGCCGTGGAAGAGGTTCATGAAGAAGGTTTCCAGCGCATCCTCGCGGTGGTGCCCCAGCACCACGGCCTCGCAGCCCTCCTCGCGGGCGATGCGATAGAGAATGCCGCGCCGGAGCCTTGAGCAGAGCGAGCAATAGGTCTTGCCCGACGGGATCTTCGCCGTGACGATGGAATAGGTGTCCTCGCGCACGATGCGTTTTTCGATGCCGTGGCGATCGAGGAATTCCGGCAGGATATGGCTCGGGAAGCCCGGCTGCGCCTGGTCGAGATTGCAGGCGACGATATCGACGGGCAGCAGGCCGCGCCACTTCAGGTCGATGAGCACGGCGAGCAGGGTATAGCTGTCCTTGCCACCCGACAGGCAGACCAGCCATTTCGGCTTGCGGCCGTCGGCGGGCAGCATGCCGTAATCGTCGATCGCCTGCCGCGTTTCGCGCAGGAGCCGCTTGCGGAGCTTCTTGAACTCGACGGAGGACGGTGCCTGCCTGAGCAGCGGCGGGCAACCATCGTCCACTGCATCGTCGGTGCCAAGGGCGGCAATCGCGTCGGTCATGGCCTTGTCGTCGTCCTCGAACGGATCGGAAAGGGGCGAATGGGGCGGCACCATGCCCGAGCGGGGCGCCGGAGGCAAGCCGGCCATTCCTCCCCTCAAAAGAAAAAGGCCGCTCTTTCGAGCGGCCTTTGGACAGTCGCTATCGCGGCCTTATCAGCGCGAATAGAACTCGACCACGAGGTTCGGTTCCATCTGCACCGGGTACGGCACGTCCGAGAACTGCGGTACGCGGGAGAAGGTCGCGACCATCTTGTTGTGGTCGGCGTTGATGTATTCCGGCACATCGCGCTCGGCGAGCTGGACGGCTTCCAGCACCAGAGCCATCTGCCTGGACTTTTCCTTGACCTCGATCACGTCGCCCGGCTTGCAGCGGTAGCTCGGGATGTTGACCCGGCGGCCGTTGACCTTGACGTGGCCGTGGTTGACGAACTGGCGCGCGGCGAAGACCGTCGGAACGAACTTCGCACGGTAGACGATGGCGTCGAGACGGCGCTCGAGCAGGCCGATCAGGTTCTCCGAGGTGTCGCCCTTCATGCGGGAGGCTTCCACGTAGACCTTGTGGAACTGCTTCTCGGAGATATCGCCGTAGTAGCCCTTGAGCTTCTGCTTGGCGCGCAGCTGCACGCCGAAGTCGGAGAGCTTGCCCTTGCGGCGCTGGCCGTGCTGGCCCGGGCCGTAGTCGCGGCGGTTGGCCGGGGACTTTGGGCGGCCCCAGATATTCTCGCCCATGCGGCGATCGAGCTTGTACTTGACGCTATGGCGCTTCGACATTCGCGGTTTCCTTCGCGTTTGTTCTTCGATTTAAAGGAAACGCGCCCTCCTTTCCCCTTGAAGGAACGAGCCTTCTCGAGACGACAGGACCTTGGACCGAACAGCGCCGCCCAAGGATCCGCGGGTGCGTAAAAAAGCACGGCGGACCGTCAAGCCCGCCAAGCTCGCACGCGTGTAGTCGATAGGCGCCCTTCTGTCAAACGCTTCCGCCGTCCGGAGCGGGAGCATCGAAGATGAAGGGAAGGCCTTCGGCAACGGATCCCGAGGTACGCAGGTAAAGATCGCCGCGCCCGCGCGCCGCGCCCTCGCCCGCCGGCGCGATCACCGCCGCGAGCCGCCGCGCAATGGCCGGCGCCGGATCGATCCATTCCACCTCCCAGGGCGCTGCCTGGCGCATTTCCTCGATCAGGAAGGGATAATGAGTGCAGCCCAGCACGATCTTGTCCGTCCGCCGACCGTTCTTTTCCTTGAAGCAGGGGGCGATTTCGGCGGCGAGCAGATCAGGATCGACTGGCCGCTGGCCGAGCTTGTCTTCGGCCAGCGCGGCAAGGCGTGTCGCCCCGACCAGCGTTACCGCCACTTCCGGCGCGAACTGATGGATCAACTCGAACGTATAGTCCCGCTTCACCGTGCCGGGCGTGGCGAGGATCGAGATCAGCCCGCTTGCGGTGCGTTCCGCCGCCGGCTTCACCGCCGGCACGGTGCCGACCACCGGAACCTGCAACCTCGCACGCAACCCCGGCAGCACCAGCGTCGACGCGGTATTGCAGGCAATCACCACCGCCTGCGGGTCATGCTCCCGCGCAAGACCGGCGACCAGATCCACCACGTGGTCGGTCAGTTCGCCTTCCCGCCAGTTGCCATAGGGAAAGGCGGCGTCGTCGGCCACATAGACCATGGCGAGGTCTGGCCTCGCCTTGCGGATTTCACGAGCGACCGAAAGCCCGCCGATCCCGGAATCAGCAACCAGAACCGGCCGGCTGTCGCTCATTCTTCGCCCGTTTCCTGCTCGTTCGGCTCGCATTCGTCTACCGCTTCGCCCGCACTTTTGTGCGGCCGGGTCGGCCGGCGCTCGAAGGCGGCGATCACGCCGCGCAGCGACCTCACCTCCTGTTCGGTGAGGTTCGCCTTCTGGAAGATATTGCGCAGGTTGAGCACCATGGATGGGCGTTTTTCGGGCGGACGGAAGAAATTGATCTCGTCGAGCGCGCTTTCCAGGTGTTCGAAGAAGCGGAAGACGTCCTCCTTCGGCGCCGGCGGGTTCGTTTCCTCGTCGAGCCGGAAGGGCAGCGCGCCGCCGCTGGCCTTCACGCGCCATTCGTAGGCGCAGACCAGCACCGCCTGGGCGATGTTGAGCGAGGCGAATTGCGGGTCGACGGGCAGCGTGACGATCTCGTCGGCCAGCGCCACCTCCTCGTTGTTGAGCCCCCAGCGCTCGCGGCCGAAGAGATATCCAGTGCCTAGCCCCTGCCGGCCATAGCCGGTGACCGTCACCGCGGCCTCGTCCGGGCCACGCACGGGCTTCGAGACCTCGCGCGAACGCGCCGTAGTGGCAAAGACGAAATGCAGGTCGGCGATCGCCGCCTCCACGCTGTCGAACACCTTGACGTTGTCGATCACGTGGTCGGCGCGGCTTGCCGCCGCGCGCGCCTTCTCGCTCGGCCAGCCGTCGCGGGGGTTGACGATCCTGAGATCCGTCAGGCCGAAATTGGCCATGGCGCGCGCAGCAGTGCCGATATTCTCGCCAAGCTGCGGCTCGCACAGGATCACGGCGGGAGGGCGGACGTCGATCTTCAGCGCCGCTTCATCGATTTTCGCGTTTCGGGTCATGGCGCGGATTTAGCGGAACTCGGCGGCGAATTCCAGCATCAGAAATGACGCGGCTCACGCGCGGAAGATATCTGGATCCCGGCTCTCGCGATGCGACTTGCGCGCACACGGGCCGGGATGACGACGGAGTGTGGGGCAAGCACCTGCCTCACACTCAACCGTCGGAGGACGGGCCGCCTCTCCCCTCGTCTTCGCCGGGCCCAGTACAGGGAAACCACCCGGCGATCCATGAACGGTTGCGGCGAGGAGACATGCCGCATGGATACGCGGGTCAAGCCCGCGTATGACGAGCCGAGGGGTTACGGCAGAGAGGCGGCCACATGCCCTGTCATGCTTGCGCACCCACACGTCCTGTTGCGGACCAACCGGCCCACAAGCTCTGTCATGCCCACGTAGGTGGGCATCCAGTAACCACGGTGGCCGGAGATTCAGCCACCAACGCATGCGTTTACTGGATCCCCGTTTTCACGGGGATGACACCGGAGTATGCGACAAGCGACCTGCCACACCCTCGACCGTCGGAGGACGCACAGCCTCTCCCCTCGTCTTCGCCGGGCCCAGACCCGGCGATCCATGGACGGTTGCGGCAAAGGGTGATGCCGCGTGGATAAGCGGGTCGAGCCCGCGTATGACGAACCGAGAGGGTCGTGGCGGAGAGGCAGCCACATACCCTGTCATGCCCGGCCCGACCGGGCATCCAGTAACCACAAAGGCTGGAGATTAAGCCACTGTCGCAGGCGTTTACTGGATCCCCGTTTTCACGGGGATGACACCTGAGTATGTGACAAGCGACCTGCCACGCCCTCCGACGTCATGCCGAGCGATGACCCGGGATGACAGGAGGGCCGGGCAATATTACCACCATGGCAATCTGCGGCAATTTGACGTACTTTACGTTGCGATTACAATCAGTTCGCCGTCAAATGGCAGGCGGCGACATGCAATTGGGGGTATTAGTCATGACGGATCGTTCCACCATGCCGGCGGCCGGTGGCCTGCCGTCCTACACAAGTGTCGTGCGAGACAAGTGGGTGCTGTTCCTGATCCTCGGCATCGTGCTGGTCATCGGCGGACTGCTGGCGATCACCGTGCCGCTCGCTTCTTCCATAGCCGTCGCCATCGTCATAGCCGCGGTGCTCGTCATCGGCGGTGTAGTGCAGATCTGGCAGTCCTTCTCGGTAAAGGGCTGGGGAGGCTTCCTGTGGCAACTGATTACCGGCATCGTTGCCCTGGTCGGCGGCGTGCTGATCTACGCCAACCCGGTCTTCGGCGCCCTGGCGCTCACCATCGTGGTCGCGGCGATCTTCATCGCGCAAGGCGCCTCGCAACTGGTGCTGGGCTTCCGCATCCGGCCGCATGACGGCTGGGGTTGGATCGTGACGGGCGGCGTCATCTCCATCCTTGCCGGCCTGATGATCTGGTTCGAGTTTCCCGTCTCCGGCACCTGGGCGCTCGGCCTGCTTGCGGGAATTTCGATCCTTTTCAACGGCTGGAGCTATATCGCTATCGCGTTGGCAGCCAGAAAGCTGGCTTGAGCCGGACCAATCCTTTCGAGGGCGTCTTCCGAGCTTTGTTGACTAAGGCCTAGCTTCCCGTTTCCCCCGGCCTTTGCTATAGGGGCCGCGCGACTGCCGCGCGGCCGGCTCCTTCGGGCGTCCGAACGCGGCGGCAAACCGGTTTCGCCGCGCGCTCCGCGCCGGTCCACTTCAAGCATGAGGTCAAGAGCATCATGGCAAAGATCAAGGTCGCCAATCCGGTCGTCGAGCTCGACGGCGACGAGATGACCCGGATCATCTGGCAGTTCATCAAGGACAAGCTGATCCACCCGTATCTCGATATCGACCTGAAATATTACGACCTCGGCATCGAAAAGCGCGACGAGACGAACGACCAGATCACCATCGACGCCGCCAATGCCATCAAGCAGTACGGCGTGGGCGTGAAATGCGCCACGATCACCCCGGACGAGGCCCGCGTCGAGGAATTCGGCCTCAAGAAGATGTGGAAGTCGCCGAACGGCACGATCCGCAACATCCTGGGCGGCGTGATCTTCCGCGAACCGATCATCATCAAGAACGTTCCGCGCCTGGTTCCGGGCTGGACGCAGCCGATCATCGTCGGCCGTCACGCCTTCGGCGACCAGTACCGCGCCACCGACTTCCGTTTCCCCGGCGCCGGCACGCTGACCATCAAGTTCACCGGCGCCGACGGCGAGGTGATCGAGCACGAGGTGTTCCAGGCTCCGGGCTCGGGCGTCGCCATGGCGATGTACAACCTCGACGATTCGATCCGCGACTTCGCCCGCGCCTCGATGAACTACGCGCTGAATCGCAAGGTCCCCTGCTACCTTTCCACCAAGAACACGATCCTCAAGGCCTATGACGGCCGCTTCAAGGACCTCTTCCAGGAAGTCTACGAGGCCGAGTTCAAGGCGAAGTTCGAAGCCGAGAAGATCTGGTACGAGCACCGCCTGATCGACGACATGGTCGCGTCCGCGCTGAAGTGGTCGGGCGGTTATGTCTGGGCCTGCAAGAACTACGACGGCGACGTCCAGTCCGACACGGTCGCCCAGGGCTTCGGCTCGCTCGGCCTGATGACCTCCGTGCTGATGACGCCGGACGGCAAGACCGTCGAGGCGGAAGCCGCGCACGGCACCGTCACGCGCCACTACCGCATGCACCAGAAGGGCGAGGAAACCTCGACCAACCCGATCGCCTCGATCTTCGCCTGGACGCGCGGCCTCGCCCATCGCGCCAAGCTGGACGACAATGCGGAACTGGCTGCCTTCGCCAACACGCTGGAGCGGGTGTGCATCGAGACGGTGGAAGCCGGCTTCATGACCAAGGACCTTGCCCTCCTCGTCGGCCCGGACCAGAAGTGGCTCACCACCAGCGGCTTCCTCGACAAGATCGACGCGAACCTGCAGAAGGCCATGGCCTGACCCGGGTTTTCCGGAACCGTTCTGGAGAAAGGCGCCGGTTTCGGCGCCTTTTTTCCTTTCAGGAAGACCCGTCCTTCCGCTCGTCCTCGACGAACAGCCCGGGCTCCTCCGTTTCCGCCACATCCGCCGCCTGTCCGGCGTCCTCCACCTCTTCGGCAGTCTGAACCTCTTCCTGCTCCAGTTCCTCCTCGGCGATATCGACATCGTCATAAGGGGTCAGCCGGGCGCGTTCCTCGGCTTCTTTCAGGATGCGGTCGGCAAGCTGGGGCTTGCGCATCATCAGATTGTGCAGATCGGAGGCTTCCAGCACCATCAGGCTCGTGCGCTGCTGCGCGGTAGTGGTCGCCGCCCGCTTGCGCCGGCCCAATATCGCCATCTCACCGAAGAAGGCGCCCTCGCCCAGTTCCAGCTTCGAATGGCCGAGATCGACTTCCACCAGACCATCGGCGATGAAATACATGCTTTCGGCCTGTTCGCCCTGGCGCGTGATCACCTCGCCCGCCGGCACGGATATCGCCCGCAGCAGCTTGGCAATCTCGGCGACTTCCGTCGCCTTCAGGTCCTCAAACAGCGGCACGCGGGCAACCATCGACCAGGTGACGACGAATTCGCGCGAATGGATCTCGCGGGCGAAAGCGGTCGCGATGATGCCGATGGGAAGCGCGAACAGGCCATAGCCGGTCAGCATGACCACACCGCCCAATACCTTGCCGGCCGGCGTGATCGGCACGACGTCGCCGTAGCCGACCGTCGTCAGCGTCGCCAGCGCCCACCACATCGCCTCGGGAATGGAGCCGAATTTCTCCGGCTGGGCATGGCGCTCCACCAGATACATGCCGGTCGCCGCCACCAGCACCACACCGAAGATGATGACGAAGCTCGCCATCAGCGCGTGGCGTTCCTGCACGATCGCATTGATGAGCGAGCGCAGCGCCGGCGAATAACGGGCGAGCTTCAGGAAACGCACCAGACGGATGATGACGATCGTCTTCAGCGCCGCATCCGGCAGGAAAACGGCGGCGATGAACGGCAATACGGCCAACAGATCAATCAGCGCGGCGGGTTGCAGCGCATAGTGCAGCCTCGCGCCGAAGGGCCCGAAACGGCGTAGCGGCGGATGCAGGTCGGCAACCCAGAGGCGGGCCGCATATTCCGCCAGGAACACGATGCCCGCGATCGCCTCGGCCATTCCGAACAGGCGGTCATGGGCCTGCGCCAGCTCCGGCACCGTGTCGAGCAGCGCAACGACGACCGTCAGCAGAATGAAGACGACAAGGACGAGATTGACCCGCCGGCCGAGCGGATCTCCCGTTACCCCCTTCTCCAGAAGCCGGTAAGCGAATGCCTTGGCGCTGTCCTCTTTCAACGTGCTCGACTGCCCTTTCGCGTTCGACACGCCCATGGCCTGCCCGGGGTTCGAACGGCTCATGGTCGGGCGGCGCTGCGGATAAAGCAAGTGGGGTCTGACACGAAGGCGCCGGGTTCGGCCGCGGTCGGTCATCATATCGTGACACCGCCGGCGCACGCCCTGCACTGGCAATCAGCCGCGACTGCCTTAGCTAATCTAACAGACACGATGAGTTCGGCCGCAGAGGCAGTCCCGTGAAGCGGCCAGCCCTGCAGGCCCGTCTCCAACGAAAGGAAACAGCCATGGCCGAAATCGACACCGACAAAGCCCGGGGAGGCACCACAACGCCCCGGCACGTGGTGACGAAGATGCTCGCCATCTCCACCGCGCTCGCAGCGGTCGCCCTGTTCGTCGTCCTGGCCGTCAGCTGACGCCAACGCGCCTCAGGCAGGTCAGCCGGCGGCAATCGCCGCAGCAATCGCCTCGATCGCCGCTTCCGCTTGCCCGGCATCCGTACCGCCGGCCTGCGCCATGTCGGGCCGTCCACCACCGCCCCGGCCGCCAAGCACCTCGGAGCCGGCTTTCACCAGGTCAACCGCGTTGAATCGAGCCGTCAGGTCTTCGGTGACGCCGACCACGATCGCCGCCTTGTTGTCTTCCGCACGGCTCACGAGCACCACAACGCCGGAGCCCAGGGCCTTCTTGCCATCATCGGCAATCCCCTTGAGGTCCTTCGGGTTGATGCCGTCGACGACGCGCGCCATCAGCTTCACGCCGCCGACCTCGCGCACGGCCTCGCCGCCTGCGGCAGCGCCGCCGCCCATGGCGAGCTTCTTCTTCGCCTCGGCCAGCTCGCGCTCGAGCTTGCGGCGTTCCTCGACCAGCACCGCAACGCGGGACGCCGCATCGGCCGGCGCGACCTTGAGGATGCCGGCGATTTCACGCAGCCGCGCGTCCTGGCCTTCCAGATATTCGCGCGCCGCAGCGCCCGTCAGCGCCTCCAGGCGCCGGACGCCGGCCGCAACCGCACCTTCGGAGACCAGCGTTACCAGGCCGATGTCGCCCGTGCGCCGCACATGGGTGCCGCCGCACAGTTCCAGCGAATAGGTCTTGCCTGCCTTTTCGCCCTGGGTCGCCGTTCCCATCGAAACGACGCGAACCTCATCGCCGTATTTTTCGCCGAAAAGCGCCATCGCGCCCTGCTCGATCGCCTCGTCGACGCCCATCAGCCGCGTCTCGACCGGCGCGTTCTGCAGCACGACCGAATTGGCGATCGCCTCGACCTCGCGAAGCTCTTCCGCCTCGATCGGCTTGGGATGGGAGAAGTCGAAGCGCAACCGCTCGGCGTTCACCAGCGAACCCTTCTGCGCCACATGAGTGCCGAGCACTTCGCGCAGCGCCTCGTGCAGCAGGTGGGTTGCCGAGTGGTTGGCGCGGATGGCGCCACGCCGGCCATGATCGACGTCCATCTCGACCGCAAGGCCGTTTGTCAGGTTGCCCAGTTCCACGGTTACCGAATGGACGAAGAGACCGTCGGCCTTCTTCTGCGTATCGGTGACGACCGCCCGCATGCCCGGCGCAGTCATCACGCCGGTGTCGCCCACCTGACCGCCGGACTCACCGTAGAACGGCGTCTGGTTGACCACGACGAAGCCACTCTGGCCCGCCTTCAGTTCCATCACCTCGCCGTTGTCGCGCACCATCGCTGTCACGACGCCCTCGGCCGATTCCGTCTCGTAGCCCAGGAACTCGGTCGCGCCGAGCCGTTCCTTCAGCCCGAACCAGATCGTGTCGGTCGCCGCTTCGCCGGAGCCCGCCCAGGCGGCGCGCGCCTCCGCCTTCTGGCGCTCCATGGCGCGGCCGAAAGCGTCCGTGTCAACGGAAATGCCGCGGGCGCGCAGCGCATCCTGCGTCAGGTCGAGCGGGAAGCCATATGTGTCGTAGAGGCGGAACGCCGTCTCGCCGTCGAGTTCCTGGCCCTCGGCCATATCGGCCGTGGCGTCGTCCAGCAGCGTCAGGCCGCGCTCCAGCGTCTTGCGGAAGCGCGTCTCCTCCAGCCGCAGCGTCTCGGTGATCAGCGCCTCGGCGCGCTGCAGTTCCGGATAGGCGCGGCCCATCTCCCGCATCAGGGCCGGCACCAGCTTCCACATCAGGGGCTCGGCGGCGCCCAGCAGATGCGCATGGCGCATGGCGCGACGCATGATGCGGCGAAGCACATAGCCACGGCCCTCGTTGGAGGGAAGCACGCCGTCGGCGATCAGGAAGCTCGTGGAGCGCAGGTGATCGGCGATCACCCTGTGGCTTGCCCGCGCCTTGCCTTCCGCGTCGACGCCGGTCGCATTCACGGAAGCCGAGATCAGCGCGCGGAACAGGTCGATATCGTAGTTGTCATGCACGCCCTGCATCACGGCCGCGATGCGTTCCAGCCCCATGCCGGTGTCGATCGAGGGGCGCGGCAGTGACACGCGTTCGCCCGGCAACTGCTCGTATTGCATGAACACGAGGTTCCAGATCTCGATGAACCGGTCGCCGTCCTCTTCGGCCGAGCCCGGAGGGCCGCCCCAGATATGGTCGCCGTGGTCGTAGAAGATTTCCGAGCAGGGGCCGCAGGGGCCCGTGTCGCCCATCGCCCAGAAATTGTCGGACGTGGCGATGCGGATGATGCGGCTGTCTGAAAGGCCGGCGATCTTCTTCCACAGGTCGAAGGCCTCGTCGTCCTCGGCGAAGACTGTGACAAGCAGGCGGTCCTTCGGCAGGCCGAATTCCCTGGTGATCAGGTTCCAGGCCAGCTCGATCGCGCGATCCTTGAAATAGTCGCCGAAAGAGAAATTGCCCAGCATCTCGAAGAAGGTGTGATGGCGGGCGGTGTAGCCGACATTGTCGAGATCGTTGTGCTTGCCGCCGGCACGCACGCATTTCTGGGCGGTAGCGGCGCGCTGGTAATCCCGCTTCTCCAGGCCGGTGAAGACGTTCTTGAACTGCACCATGCCGGCATTGGTGAACATCAGCGTCGGATCGTTGCGCGGCACCAGCGGGCTCGAACTGACGACCTCGTGGCCGTTGCCGGCAAAATAGTCGAGAAACGCCGACCGGATTTCGTTCACACCGCTCATGGGTCTTCTTTCACCTTCGCCTCGGGCGCGGGTGCCAGGCCTCGATACCTTTCACGAAAGGGCCGGGTGTCGTCCCGAAGCCGCCACGTCCCGGACGATGCCCGAACATGCCCTGAAAGCCGAAGTGCGCCCGCGCGGCGGCGCCGGCGTCAAGCCACCTCATGGGGCTCGCCCGGCGCGCCTGTTTTCACGCTCGACGCCTTATTATCCGCAGGCCGGAACACTGTCCAGCACCGCGCTCGCCTTCACGGGAGAGGGCTTATTCGTCGCCGCCGGAATAGTCGTCCTCGCCGGCCGCCGGATCGGTGATGCGATCGGCGATGAGACCGGCGTTCTGGCGGATCGCCAATTCGATCTCGTTCGCGACTTCCGGGTTCTCGCGCAGGAACTGCTTGGCATTCTCGCGGCCCTGGCCGAGGCGCTGGCTGTTATAGGAGAACCAGGCGCCCGACTTCTCGACGATGCCCCCCTTGACGCCAAGGTCGATCAACTCGCCCATCTTCGACACGCCTTCGCCATAGACGATATCGAATTCGACCTGCTTGAAGGGGGGAGCAAGCTTGTTCTTCACCACCTTCACGCGGGTCTGGTTGCCCACCACCTCGTCGCGGTCCTTGATGGACCCGATGCGGCGGATGTCGAGGCGGACAGAGGCGTAGAATTTCAGCGCGTTGCCGCCGGTCGTCGTCTCGGGCGAACCGAACATCACGCCGATCTTCATGCGGATCTGGTTGATGAAGATGACCATGCAGTTGGAGCGCGAGATCGAGGCCGTGAGCTTGCGCAGCGCCTGGCTCATCAGTCTCGCCTGCAGGCCGGGCAGGCTGTCGCCCATCTCGCCCTCCAGTTCCGCCTTCGGCGTGAGCGCGGCCACCGAATCGATCACCAGCACATCGATGGCGCCGGAGCGCACCAGCGTGTCGGCGATTTCCAGCGCCTGCTCGCCGGCGTCCGGCTGGGAGATCAGCAGGTCGTCGATACTGACGCCGAGCTTGCGGGCATAGATCGGGTCGAGCGCATGCTCGGCATCGACGAAGGCGCAGATGCCGCCCTTCTTCTGGGCTTCGGCGACAGTGTGGAGCGCCAGCGTCGTCTTGCCCGAGGACTCCGGTCCGTAGATTTCGACGATGCGGCCTCTCGGCAGGCCGCCGATGCCCAGCGCGATGTCGAGGCCGAGAGACCCGGTTGAAACCGTCTGCACCTCCACGGCCTGGCCCTGCCCGAGCCGCATGATCGAGCCCTTGCCGAAGGCGCGCTCGATCTGCGAAAGCGCGGCGTCCAGTGCTTTGGTCTTGTCCATCTGATTGCCCTCGACAAGGCGGAGTGTGCTTTGCGACATATGCTGACCTGCTCCTTATTCCACGTTTGCACCGGACGTTTCAATTCAAGGTTTTGTACTCTATTTGTTCCTGCTGGCCAAGCGCGAATATGTGCTTGAGAAGTTAAGGAATTATTTCAATGCGTTCGATGTATGTTCACCTGCGCGCAGCGATCAAGTTACGCTGCGGTAATTTGCTGCAGTGGCGGCTTGGCATGCCTTCGACGCGGCAGATTCGCGCAAGGCGCTTTACGCCCGCGCGAGCCCCTGCTACCGAATGGCCATGACGACAGTTGCACCCCGCCCCGGCGACTACCCGGTCGCTCTTTTCGGCGCGATCCATATGGATACGATCGCCCATGCCAACGTCACGATCCTGCGCGAGACGTCGACACCCGCCCGTTTCGAAACGCGGCCGGGCGGCGTGGCGGCAAATGTGGCGCGGGCCCTCGCGCGCCTGGGCTCGACCCCGGCACTGGTCGGCGCCGTCGGCCGCGACAGCAATGGCGAGGCCCTGCTGATGCGCCTTGCCGCGGAAGGCGTGAGCATCGCCGCCGTCATCCGCTCTCCCCTTCCGACAGGCCGCTACATCGCCCTGCACGATCCGGATGGCGGCCTGGCCGCCGCCGCCGTCGATGCGGCGATCACCGACCGGCTGGAGGCGGATGCCTTCCTGCCGCTTCACCCCGCCACCCGCAATGCCTCCTGCTGGTTCATCGAGGCGAACCTGCCGCCTCCCCTTCTGGAGAGCCTTCTGGACACCGCCGGCAGCCGGCGCGTCATCGCCGATGCCGTGTCACGCGCCAAGGCGGAACGGCTGAAGCCGTTTCTGCGAAGAATTGGCCTCCTCTTCTGCAACCGGGCAGAGGCATCCGTGCTGACCGGGCTGAACGAAGCTTCACCCGTCGCGGAGCTCGGCGAGGGCCTCCTCGGTCTTGGAGTCGGCGCCTGCTGCGTGATGGACGGGGCCGAGCCGATCGCCTATGGCGACCGCTCCGGCATTCGGCTCTACAGGCCGCTTGCCGCCAATCTTGTCGACGTGACGGGCGCCGGCGATGCGCTGATCGCCGCCTTCATCGCCGCCTCGCTGCAGGGGAAATCGGCGGACGCCTGCCTGCGATCCGGTTTGGCCGCGGCCGCCATCACGCTGGAATCGCCCGGCAGCGTGCCGGACAGCCTGTCCGCCGCCGCCATCACGGCGCGGCTGGCACGAAGCGAAGAACCCTCTGTGAGTGCATGAAGACGATGAGCGACCTCCTTACGATAGCACCGGAAGTCCGGGACGTTCTGGCCGCTGGCGGGCCGGTGGTCGCGCTGGAATCCACCATCGTCACCCATGGCATGCCCTGGCCGCGCAACGTGGAGACGGCACGCGAGGTGGAGGCGGATGTCCGCGCCGCCGGCGCAGTCCCGGCAACGATCGCCGTGCTGGACGGCGCGATCCGCATCGGTCTTTCCGGCCAGGAACTGGAGCGGCTGGCGCGCACCGACCACGTCATGAAATGCTCGCGCGCAGATCTCGCATTCGCGGTCGCTACCGGTCAGGCCGGCTCCACCACGGTCGCCGCCACCATGATGGCAGCCGAAGCGGCGGGCATCGCGGTTTTTGCAACCGGCGGCATCGGCGGTGTGCATCGCGGCGCCGAGCAGAGCTTCGACATCTCCGCCGATCTCGACGAACTGGCGCGCACGCCGGTCTGCGTGGTTTCAGCCGGCGCCAAGGCGCTGCTCGACCTGCCGAAAACGCTGGAAGTGCTGGAGACGCGCGGCGTTCCCGTCGTCGGCTATGGCACCGACGTCTTCCCCGCCTTCTGGTCGCGCGAGAGCGGCCTGCCGGCGCCCTACCGGCTCGACGATCCACAGGCGATTGCCCGGCTTCTCGCCACCCGACGGCTGATGGCCGGCCATGGCGGCGTGCTTGTCGCCAATCCGGTTCCGGCGGAGGCGGAGATTCCGGCCGCGGAAATGGAAGGCTACATCGCCGCCGCGCTGAAGGAAGCAGACCGCCGCGGCATCCGCGCCAAGGATGTCACGCCCTTCGTATTGTCGCTGATCCATGACCTCACAAGAGGCGCAAGCCTCGCCACCAACATCGCCCTTGTGCGCAACAACGCACGCCTTGCCGCGCAGATCGCGGTCGCCCTTGCGGAAAACGACTGATCTTCCTTTCCCTTCGTCAGGATTACGTCGCACTTCCCCTGCAAACTCTTGTACCGAAACGCCGATCACCCATGTAACCTAGCGGTTGTTTGTGGTTAGATCGGTATCGGCGGCACCGCGCAAAGGGGAGACCGGTGATGGATGAGACGAACCTTTCGCCCATGCAGTATCTCGACAAGGCCATGGGCCGGCTGCGGGAAATGGGGCTCTTGCCCGAGAAGGGAACGGCGGAGGCGCCGATCACCGCACTGCTGCAGCAGATCTCCGAACTATCTCCCGACAAGATCGCCGTGATCACCCGCACTCTTGGTCAGGCGTCCACCTTCAACGAGGTGGTGCGCAACGAGATCCAGGCGATGCAGATCGGCGAGCGCTACGAGGCGATCACCGAGGCCTTCAATTCCATTCGCGACGACGCCAAGTCGCTGGTCGACCAACTGGCCGACGGCAAGCTCTCCTTCCTGGAAAACCTCTCCAACACGTGGCGCGACATGACACGCGGCACGATCTCCGACCGGTTCGACAAGATCCGCGACACCTATACGGGCGTGGCGCACGACACCAGGGACCAGATCGAGCGCGAGCAGCGCATCCTCGAGGCCTATCGCGATTTCCGCGGCGCGCTGAAGCAGGCGGAGGTGCTGGCGCTGGAAGTGCTGAATACGGCGACCGGGCGCCTCGATACCTCCAAGATGAAGCTTGAAGCGGCCAGCAAGGCTGTCGCGGCCGCGTCCGGCGGCGATGCGGCGGAAAAGGCACGGCTGGAGCTTGCCCGCGACGAGCGCATGCGCCAGATGCAGGACGAGGAGAAACGCTATCAGATTGCCAAGGACCTCGCCGACAACCTGACCATCGGCTACAACACGTCCGAAGTGATCATGGCGCGGCTGATGCAGTCGACCAATGCCAAGGAGCGGGTCTATGCGCAGGCGGTCAGCTTCTTCTCCACCAACGAATCCGTGCTGACGGCGCTTAACGCCTCCTTTACGGGGCTGCAGGGCCTGCACGAATCCACCGAGACGCTGAACGCCATGAAGGAAGGCGTGTCGAAGAGCCTGGAGACCCTGTCGGAGATCGGCGACAAGGTTCAGGAGGCCGCGCTTCGGGCCGGATACGGGCCGACGGTCCAGGCAGCGGCGGTCAAGAAGCTTGTCGATTCGGTTATCAATTTTCAGGTCCACTCACGTGAGATCATCGCGGAGATGCGCGAGCAGGCGACCCGCAATTCCGACGAGATCCGCCACGCGGTGGAAGACGGCAAGCGCAGGCTGGCCAAGCTCGCGGCCGAAGGCAATGCACTTGGAGCGTCGTAGGGCGGAATTGCACGAAGCCAGAGGAGGTCGTAACGCCCGATCATGAGTGCCGAACCGCCCCGCCCGCCACTGGACGACCTGATGATGGCCATGGACGTGGTGGACACGCTGCGCCACGACGAGGCCATCGCCATCAAGGAACTGGCCGGCGAGGAACGGGACAAGGCGCTGATCGAACGGCTGCGCGAGATCTACGTCAGCCAGGGCATCGAGGTGCCCGACCGCATCCTGCGCGAGGGCGTGGAGGGACTGAAGGAAAACCGCTTCCTCTACACGCCGCCGGCGGCGGGCTTTTCCCGCAGCCTCGCCCTCGTCTATGTGCGTCGGCACGTCTGGGGCAAGTGGGCCGCGGTCACCTTTGCCGGACTGGTTGCCGCGTTTATCGCCTGGCAGGTCCTCGTCGTCGCGCCGGCCGAACGGCGGGCCGAGGAGCTTCGCATCGAGTTGAGCGAGACCCTGCCCGCCGACCTTCAGGCGGCGCGCGAACGCATCGATGCGCTCGCGGTTGACGAAAAGGTGAGGCTCGACGCCCTGATCATCGCCGAGGACGGTGCGCGCGCGGCGGCAGCAGGCGATGCCGCAACAGCCCGCAAGGCGCTGGCCGACCTGAAGGCGCTGGAAGCCGAGCTTGCCGCGGTCTTCGAGGTCCGCATCGTATCGCGGCCCGACACGCCGACGGGCCTTACCCGCATTCCCGATGCCAATCCCGACACGGAAAATTTCTACCTCGTCGTCGAGGCAGTTGCTCCGGACGGCAGCGTTCTGCCGCGCCAGATCACCTCGGAGGAGGATGGCAGGGCGAGCATGGTTTCGATCTGGGGACAACGCGTCGCGCCGCAGACCTTCGAGCGGGTGCGCCAGGACAAGCAGGACGACGGCATCGTGCAGGACAAGGTGCTCGGCCGCAAGGAGCGCGGCAGGCTGACGCCCGACTGGGCCATGCCGGTCCAGGACGGAGCGATCACCAAATGGTAGCCGATCTCGAACGGACTGAGGGGCCGGCATGCTGAGCGGGCGCGAGACACTCGGATCGATCGAAAAGGCGCTTGGCGAGCTGAAGCGCGAGGAAGCCGCCATCAACGCCCGGCTGGAGCGCTCCACCGCTCGCCTCGCCGAACTCGGCGAGGCATCGCTCGAGGCTTATCGCGAGCTCGCCCGTTTCCGGCTGACGGAGGAACAGGGGGCTGCCCTTGCCGGCCGGCTCGACGAAGCGGACCGCGAGGCCAAGCGCTACCTCGATGCGCGCGCCGCCCGGCTCGACGGGCTGGCGCAGGACCGCGCCGAACATGAGGCTGCAGCCCAGCAGCTTATGTCCGAACGCACCCGCATGGTGGCCGAGCGTGAAACCGCCGCCGACAGGCTGGACGACGTAATGGAGCGCGTCGACGACCGGCTTGCCGCCGATTCCGATTACATCGCCCGGAAGAAGGCGGCCGATATTGTCCGTTCGCGTGCCGAGGCGGCGCGTGCCAAGGCCAACCAGTCGGAGGAAGATCGCGACCAGAAGGGCATGGCCTACGAGTCCGATCCCCTCTTCCTCTATCTCTGGAACCGCGGCTTCGGCACGCCAGCCTATCGCTCCGGTGGCCTCATCCGCATGCTCGACCGCTGGGTGGCCGGCCTGATCCGCTTTCACGACGCGCGGCCCAACTACGCCATGCTGACGGAGATCCCGGTCCGCCTCGATGCCCATGCAACCGATCTGGAAAGGCAGGCGGAAGCCGAAATGCAGGCCCTTGCCGAACTGTCGCGCAAGGCCGCCAGTGAAATCGCCGGCGAGGACCTGGCGGGCCGGATAGCCAACCTCGACGCCGCCATTATGGAGATCACGGCGAAACTGGAGGCGACGGAAAGGGCGCTGTCAGGGCTTTCGGCGGATGAGCAAACGCTTCTCCAGGGCGAGGACGAGGATTTCCGGGAAGCCCAGGCCTCGCTTGCCCGTACGCTCAGTGCCGAGGACCTGCAAAGCCTTTGGAGCGATGCGCTGGCAACGCCCTCGCGCGAAGACGAGAAGATCGTCGATCGTATCCGGGAGATCGAGCAGGAGCTGGAGCAAGCGAGGGGCGATATCGAGCACGACCGCAGCCTGTTGCGCGACATTGCCCGCCGCCGCGACGAACTGGCGGAGGTGGCGCGCGAATTTCGGCGCTCCGGCTATGACGACTGGAATTCGACCTTCACAGACGACAGCCTCACGACGGTCCTTCTCGGCGAGCTGGTGAAAGGCGTCATCACAGCCGCCGACTACTGGGCCCGGGCCGAACGCTCGCATCGCTCCCGTAGCCCGCGCGGACGCGGCATCGGCTTTCCCGACGGCTTCGGCCTGCCCGGCTCCATGGGCGGTTCGCGCGGACGGTCGGGCGGCTTTCCGGGCGGCTGGGGTGGAGGCTCGTCACGCGGGGGCTTCAAGACCGGCAGCCGCATGGGCGGCGGCGGTTTCAAGACCGGCCGGACGTTTTAGCGCCTCGAAGGCGCTTTATCATATTTCAAGCGGCGGCCCGAGCTACCGCCTCGAGGTCGCCAAACCGACGGCGCGGAAACGACCGTCGAATATCGAGAATGCCGCTGCCCGACAAAAAAGCCGGCGCTGGTGCACCGGCTTCTTCGAACCCACAATCGGAAACGGCCGGGATCAGGCCTGACGCTCGGGGATCATGACGACGAGGCCGTCGAGCTCTTCCGTCACCTTGATCTGGCAGGAGAGCCGCGACGTCGGGCGGACGTCATAGGCGAAATCCAGCATGTCTTCTTCCATAGGCTGGGGCGAACCGGTCTTCGCAGCCCATTCATCGTCGACATAGACATGGCAGGTGGCGCAGGCGCAGGCGCCGCCGCATTCGGCCTCGATACCCTGCACCATGTTCTTGACCGCGTTTTCCATCACGGTGGAACCGATCGGCGCTTCGACTTCGTTCCGCGTCCCGTCGGGCGCGACATAGGTGATTTTCGGCATTTACACGCAGTCTCGCGAATTGGCAGTGGAGAAATCTGCCCCCCGACATAGCCAATCGCGATCAAAGGTCAAGCGCGGAACGCCGGCCTTCCGCTTACCGGACAGAAAGTAACGCTGCGTTTACGCGCCAATCAGTTTTCAAGCAGACCCGAGATAAAGCCGTTGGCCTCGCCGACCGCCGCCTTCAGCGCCATCAGGGAGCCCCGGCGGCCCGCGGCCGCCTCCATCTCGAGGCTTTCGGCCGCCATGGCGACCTTCCAGGCGCCGATACCGCGGGCGGAGCCCTTGATCGTATGCGCCTGCTCGCCGAGCACTTTCGTCTGCTCGGCCGCTTCCATGCGCTTCAGCACCAGTTCGCTCTGGCGCAGGAAGAGCCGCAGCACCTCCTGCTCGAGCGCCCGGTTGCCGAGTGTATGGCGCGCAAGATGCACCAGATCGACAGGCGCCCGGCCGCTGTCCTTTTCCCCGCCATCGTGGTTCTGCAGTACAGCCTGAACCATCGCTTTGCCCTTTCGTTCGCAACTGACGCGCCTTCGAGGCCACAGGCCTGTCTGCGCAGCTGAAGAAAGGATCGACGGAAAGTGCGAAAGACGCGGTTAAGGCGGCAGTGGATTAAGTTGGATAACGTTACGTCCGATCCAACAAAGTGATTTTTTGGTTAACAGAATGATTCAAATTGCGACAACGAACCTTCCCCATCTCATCCGCTCGCATCTGCGAAAGGGGCAGGATTTTCTTTGAATTTCGAGATAACCAACCGTTTCACCCATCGCGGGGCGAGGTCTGGCCGAGAACTTTCAGGCCCGCTTCCGTTAACCGACAAACGAGCCAGTCCGGCTTAATGGGGTTGGAAAACCAAGGTTCTGCCCAGCCTGCGGCGATGCAGGCGCGGATGGTCTGCGCGGAAATCTCCCGCCCTGCGGCATCGAACAAAGGCAGCTTGCCGCCCGCCTGGCCGAGGCCACGCCTTAGCCATTCGATCTGCGCCCGGGTCGGCTTTCGACGCGAGGGAGCGCGTCGGCCCGACACTTTTTTGCCTTGCGGAATCGGTTCAGCCAACCCGATTTTCGCCTTTTTTCCGACCATTTGTGGCTCCCGCTTAAAGCCGCAAATCCTTGTTCGCCGGAATTGATTGTGTCATTAGCTAAAGGGATGCGGCAAGGTGGGGCGAAGACTTTCCCGATCCATGTTCCAAGGATCGAGCGAGTGCGGCACTTCCTCCCAGCCCCGGACTGTGGCCAAATGCGTATAGTAAATGCGCGATGGCCCCAGTCGGTGGGAGTTTAATCCTTGGCGCACCGTGGCACGCAGCACGACTCGGTCTAGGCTGCGCGACCGGTGAGTTGAGAGTACGGACGCGAGGCAAGGTCACTATGGCAAATCCCCCGAAGGTGAAAGATCCGGCGGAAGCGGCTCTGTCTGCTGTCGAGGAAGCGCTGAAAATCGATTTCGGCGGTCCCGAGGAGACGGCGGGCGAAGCGCAGAAATCCGCGGATCAATCGGCTCCGCAAGCGCGCGCTCCAGGCGATGCCGCCGGCGCGCAGCGCGAGGCCGCACCGCCGCCGGAGGCAACCGGCGACGAGGGAGAAACCGGACAGAGCGGCCGCAAGCGGCGGGGCCGTGGCGGCGGACGCCCGACCTCGGCGGCCAATGACGACCGACGCTCGATCGGCAATCTCATCTACGCCCTGCAGCGCAAGCCATCCTCGGCTCCCTTCTGGGGTGCTCTCGTCCTTTCGGTCGCCTGGGGCGGCATCGGCTCGATGCTCGCTTTCTCCGCTTTCGGCGCCGAGGCCGAGGGCATCGGCAGCCTCGCCGACCTGACCAATTCGCCGGGCCTGGTCCTGGCACTCATCGCCGTCGTCGTTCCGGTCATCTTCTTCTGGGTAATGGCCATGATGATCTGGCGCGCCCAGGAAATGCGCATCGTCGCGCGCGGCATGACCGAGGTGGCGCTGCGGCTTGCCGAGCCGGAAGACGTCGCGAAGGAGTCGATCCTCTCCGTCGGCCAGGCGATCCGCCGCGAAGTCGCCGCCATGGGCGACGGTATCGAGCGTGCGATCGCGCGTGCGAGCGAACTCGAAGTGCTGGTGCACAATGAAGTCTCGTCGCTTGAGCGATCCTACAACGACAACGAGCTGAAGATCCGTTCGCTGATCGAGGAACTCGTTTCCCAGCGCGAAGCCGTGATCACCAATGCCGACCGCGTGCGCGATGCCCTTGCCGGCGCGCATGAGGCGCTGGTGTCCCAGCTTACGGCCTCCACCGACAAGTTCTCCAATTCCGTCGACAGCGCGACCGAGCGACTGACTGACGCGATCTCCGAGCGCGTCAGCGAACTGACCTCCAGCGTCGACGACCGTGTGGAGCATATCGCCTCGACCTTCAACTCTGCCGGTGTCGAGCTGATCGACAGCCTGACCGACCGCAGCGCCGACTACGTGGAACGGCTGACCTCGACCGGCAGCGAGCTGGTGGAGACCATGAACCGCACGGGTTCGGCCCTGACCGAAACCCTTGCCACCCGTGGCAACGACATCAACGAGCGCTTCAGCTCGACGGCGACGACCTTCATCGACGCCCTGTCGGAACGCGGCGACGACATCACCTCCACGCTCGCCTCCACCAGCAATCTCGTCATCGAGACACTGACGGCGCGCGGCCGCGAGATCACCTCCTCGCTCGCCGAAACGGGGAATTCGGTCGAGAGCGCCATTACCCAGCGCAGCGAAGAGATCACGGCGAACCTGTCTCTGACCAGCGGCCGCCTGATCGATACGATTTCCACGCGCACCGACGAACTGATCGCCACGGTCGACGACCGGGTGACGACGCTCGACCGCTCGCTCTCCTCCACCGGGGAGCAGGTGGTGGAAAGCATTTCCCGTCGCGGCCAGGAAGTCACCGACACCATCTCCATCAAGGGCACGGAAATCATCGACACCCTGTCGAGCCGGACCAACGAGGTGGCGGAAATCCTGCGCGGCACCGGCGAATCCATCGTGGTCGACCTGTCGCTGCGCGGCGGCGAGATCGCCTCGAAGCTGGACGAGACCGCGGCAAGCCTCACCGAGACGATTTCGGTGCGCGGCGGCGAACTGGCCGACCGTCTGGACCATGTCGGCAACAAGATCCACGAGGCGATCGCCGTCAACGGCGAGGCGCTCGACGAGCGGCTCAACGCCCGCGGCAAGGAGATCGCGGCCCTCATCGAGGACCAGACCTCGACCTTCCGCCAGACCATGGAAGCGGCATCCGGCGAGATCACCGGAACGCTTGCCCAGCAGTCGGCCTCGCTCGGCCACAAGCTGGCGCAGACCGGCACCGACCTTGCCGAGCTCATCGGCTCGCGCGGGGCGAAGGTCTCCCAGGAAATCGTCAATGCCGGCAACAAGTTCGTGGAAACGCTGGAGTCGCGCGGCGATACCCTGCAGGCGGGCCTCAGCGTCCGCATCGAGCAGCTTGAAGCGATCGTCGGCGAACGCGGCGACCAGTTGATCGTCTCCTTCGACGACCGCACCGCCCGTCTGGGCGAGACGCTCGACCGGCGGATCACCATGCTCGATACGCAGCTTGGTTCGCGCGCCGAGGCGATCGACGGAGCGATTTCCAACCGCACGGCGGCGCTCGAAGCGGCGCTTGAGACCCGCGCGGCCAACCTCGACGGCGCCCTTTCGGGCCATCTGGAAGCGCTCGGCTCGACGCTTGACCAGCGCATCGGCCATCTCGACGCCTCGCTCGACAGCCGCATTTCCAGCCTCGACAACACGCTCGACAGCCGGATCAGCACGCTGGATACGACTTTCGAAAGCCGTATCTCCGGGCTCGACGAAACGCTGGAGAAGCGCACGTTCTCGCTCAACGACACGCTGTTCGGCCGGCTGGAGGCGCTGGACGCCACACTCGCCGAACGGGCGGGCTCGCTTGGCGAAACGCTCGACAACCGCATCGAGACGCTGGACCTGACGCTGTCGCAGCGCACGGCCACATTCGAGGCGGCCTTGCAGTCGCGCACGTCCTTCCTTTCGGAGACGATCGAGACGCGCACCAACGCGCTTACCGAGGCGATCGAGACCCGCGCCGGCGCCCTGTCCGACGCAATCGAAAGCCGCACCGGCGCGCTGTCGCAGGCGCTGGAGACGCGCACCAACACCCTTTCGGAGACGATCGAAACCAGGGCAAGCGCCCTTTCCGACGCACTGGAAAGCAAGACGCTCACCCTCACCGACATCCTGGAAAACCGCACCAACGCGATCACCGCGCATCTCTCCGCCAAGGTGGACGAAGTTGGCGTGTCGCTCGGCAACCGCGCCGAGGAGATCGGCCGCAGCCTGACGGAGCGTTCGGGCGAGATCGGCGCGTCGATCCAGGCGCATCTGGTGGAATTCGAGAAATCCGTCGGCGACAAGGTGGAGAACGCCGCCATCGCACTGACGGAAAAGACCACGCACCTGGCCGAAACCATGTCGACCGGCGCGGAGAAGATCGACAAGGCGCTCGATGCACGCGGCCGCCAGATCAGCGAGACGCTGATCACGCGGACCCGCGAAATCGCGTCTGCTTTCGTCGAGGGCCAGAACGAGATGGCCGCAGCCCTCGACAAGCGGCTTGAGGACGCCGGTTCAGTACTCGCCCGACAGAGCCAGGAACTGACTGACACGCTGGCCGACCGGGTGGCCGAAATCAACGTTTCGCTCGGCTCCAAGGTGTTCGAGGTCGCAGAAACCCTCGACAGCCGCGCCGGCGATCTGGAGCGCATGCTTTCCGAGCGTCTCGCGGCGATTTCCGGCACGCTTGCTGCCGAAAGCGAAAAGGCCCGCATGACCGTCGGCGACGTGATCGGCCAGGCCGGCGAAACGCTGGAGAAGATCACCGGGTCGCTGTCCGGCGAGGGTGAAAAGCTGCGCACAACGATCGAAACGACGCTTGCCGAGGCGGTCGAAAAGCTCGGCAGCGAAGGCGGGCGCCTGCGCCACATCGTGCTCGGCTCGGTCGGCGAAGCGCGCGGCGTCCTGCAGGGCGAAAGCGCGAAGGCCGCCGAAAGCATCACGCAGGCGATCACCCAGGCAACCAGCACGCTCTCCGGCGAGAGCCTGCAGGTGCGCGACCTGGTGCTGACCGCCGTCAACGAGGCGGCCCGTTCGCTGGCTGCCGAGAGCGAGAAGGCGCGCGCGCTTTATGTCGGCACTCTCGCCGAGATGGCGAGCACGCTGACGAACGAGACCGACCGCACCCGTACCGACCTGTCGCGCACGGTAGCGGAAATCTCCGGTACGCTTGCCGCCGAAAGCGAGCAGGCCCGCCACGTCCTGTCGCAGACGAGCGAGGAGATCCGCAACCTGATCTCCGGCCAGGCGGACAGCGTGAAGGCGCGGGTGGCCGATGCCGTCCGCGAAGCCGCCGACGCCCTTTCGGAGCGCGGCAATGCAGTGGCGAACAACCTGCTTGCCCAGGCGGACGAGCTCAACCGGACACTGGGAGAGCGCTCGGCGGAACTCGGCACCCTCATCGGCACGGACGGCAACACGCTGGTCCAGGCGATCGAGGACCGCGCCCGCGAACTCACCTCGCGCGTTTCGGAAGTCCACAACGCGATCCTGGAGGCGATCACCGTCAAGGGCCGCGAGACCGCCGACAGCTTCGCCCGCAAGGGGCTGGAGACGACGCGGGCCATCGTCGAAGCCGGCGACGGCATCATTTCCGCGCTCGAGGACCGCAGCCGCTCGGCCGCCGACATCCTCACCGTCACCAAGACGCAGCTTGAGGAAGACATCGCGTCGATCCTCGACCGCCTGAACCAGGCCAACGGCATGCTCAGCGACGTGCTTGAGAAGGCCGGCGAGAATCTGGGCAATGTCGAGACGAGCCTGTCGCGCAGCGCCGGCGAGTTCCGCACCGCCGTGGACCGCGCGGTGCAGGAGACCGGCCGTTCGACGGATACAATCGGCAGCCAGGTCGAGGTACTGCGCGAGGTCTCCAACACCGTGCTGGCCGACATCACGTCGCTGGCCCGGCGCTTCGAGGACCAGAGCCGCCAGCTCAACGACGCGGCCAAGCATCTGGAAGAGACCAACACATCCGTTTCCTCACGCATCTCCGAACGCCGCACGGCAATCGAGGACGTCGCCGACACACTGCTGGCGAAAACGGAAGCGGTCGACACGCTGATGCGCAGCTTCACCGAGCAGCTTGGCGAGACGCTGGAATCCGCTGACGTGAAGAGCCGCGAAGTGACCGGCATGCTGGCCGCAGCCGCGGAAGCCGCTACCAGGGCCGTTACCGAGCAGTTCGAGTCCATGCGCATGTCTGCCGGCCTGGAAGGCCAGAAGGCCCGCGAGGCGGTTCGCGCCGCCGAGGACGAGATCGTCAGCGAAATGTCCCGCATGCTCGGCGAGGCGTCCGACAAGTTCACCGAAGCGACGACCCGCATGCGCGACGTCGCCCGCGAGGTGCACCGCGAACTGGAGGCGACCCGTGCCGAACTGAAGCGCGGTGTGCTCGACCTGCCCGAAGAAGCGGAGGCTTCAACCGCCGCGCTCCGCAAGGTCATCAGCGAGCAGGTCCGGGCCCTTGGCGAGCTTTCCGAGATCGTCGCCAAGCAATCGAACTCGCTCGACGTGTCGCGCGGTTCCGACCGGGTGCAGGCAAACTCCCTGGGGGCAGCGCGTGTCGCACCGCCGCCGCAGCCTGCCCCGCTGAAGGATCAGCCTGCCACGCCGCAGCTGACGCGGCAGTCGCCGACACCGGCGGCGGCACCGCAGCCTGCCCATCAGCCGATCCGGGGCGAGTTGCGTCGCACGACGCTCTCCGACTTCGAGCAGCCGAAGGCGGAAGCCGCTCAGGCACCGCAGGGCAAGGGCTGGGTCAGCGACCTGCTGCGCCGAGCTTCGCGCGCCGACGGCGGCGAGGAGCGGCCGCGGTCCGAAACGGCCAGCCGCACGCCACTGCATATGGTCGAATCGCTCAACAGCCTGTCCATGGACATCGCCCGGGCGATCGACCACGAGACCTTCCTCGACCTGTGGGAGCGCTACAAGCGGGGCGAGCGGCACGTCTTCACCCGCCGTCTCTATACACTGCAGGGTCAGCAGACCTTCGACGAAATCCGCCAGAAATACAGCCGCGACGCCGAATTCCGCGACGCCGTGGACCGCTATATCCGCGATTTCGAGCAACTGCTGAGCCAGGTGTCGCGCAACGACCGCGACAATATGCTGGGCCAGACGTATCTGACCTCCGATACCGGCAAGGTCTATACGATGCTTGCCCATGCAAGCGGCCGTCTCGACTGAGCAGCCGAAGGCAGAACCGATGAGAAAGGGCGCGTCACCCGACGCGCCCTTTTCCTATTAATGGGAGCCTGACCGCAGGCAGCATTTCGCGCCTCGCCCTCCCCGAGCCGACGTCCTTTCCCAACCTGAGCCTTTCCGTTTCCCTGCTGATCTTCACCGCGATCGCGATCCGGCAATGGCTGCCGCCTTCGCTGCGCATCTGGCACATAATGGTGGCAGGGGCGGCGATCCTGCTCCTCTTCGGCGGGATATCCCCCGGCGATGCCATTACCGCAATCGACTGGAACGTCATCGCATATCTTTTCGGCGTCTTCTCTATTGCCGCCTCGCTCTACGATACCGGTCTCTCCCATCTTCTGGGGAGGCGAATCGCGGCAAGCGGCGCGCCGCGCCTGGCATTCGCGGCCTTCCTGGCGAGCGCCGCCCTGTGTTCGGCGGTGCTGACCAACGATGCAGCCGCCGTGATCTTCACGCCTATCGCCCTTATGCTGGCCCGGGAAAAGGGTATGGCGCCCGCATCGCTAGTCCTTGGTCTTTGCGCAGCCGTCACGGCGGGCAGCATGGCGAGCCCCGTTGGAAACCCGCAAAACATCCTGATCGCCGTCCGAGGCGGTGTGGAGAGCCCTGTGCCGACCTTCGCGCTCTGGCTCGGCCCGCCGGCACTGCTGTCGCTCGCCTTCGTCCATATCCGGTTCGCGCGCCACCTCGCCGCCCCCGAGTTCCACGGCGGACAACGGTTCGACGGCAACCTGCCACCCTCCCTGTCGGACCGCCGCTGGCCGGCGCTTCTGGCCGTCCTTCTGCTTGTCTCGATGATCATGTTGGATGCGGCTTCGCGTATCGCAGGCGCGGAGTATGGTCTGCCCTTCGGCTTTGCGAGCCTTGTCGCCTGCATGCCGGTCTACCTGTTCGGCAAGCGCCGCCTCGCCGTCTTCAAGGGCGCGGACTGGCCGACGCTTGCCTTCTTCGTGGCGATGTTCGTCGTCACGGGTGCATTGTTGCGCTCAGGTGCCCTGCAGGCGCTGCTTGGATCGATGCAGCAGCGGCTCGCCGAGCCGGAGGTCACCGCGCTTGTCAGCTACCTGGCAAGCCAGCTCTTCTCCAACGTCCCGGTGGTGGACCTCTATCTGCAGCTCCTACCGGAAAAAAACACGCTCGGGCTGATGACGCTTGCCGGAATATCGACGCTTGCCGGCAACCTCTTCATCATCAGCGCGGCGAGCAATGTCATCGTCGTCCAGCAGTCGGAGCGACTGGGCTTCCGCCCTTTCACCTTCTGGCAATTCACCGCCGCCGTGTTGCCGGTCGCAATCTTTTCGGTAGCAGTGACCTATGGCTGGCTGATGATGCTGGCGTCTTTCAGGTAGATCAAACGCTGCCGACAACCCAGGCAGCCAGTTCGGCAAGCACGCGGTCCGAGGCCGCGCCCATCGCCTGCACCGCCTGGGCGACGCCGGTGCCTGAGGCTGGAACCTCCGCCCTGAACACGCGGCTGGCTCGGGTCTGGCCGTTCCGGTCGTTGACCAGACGGGCCATGATCTCGACCACCGCCCTGTCCTGTCCGTCGATGCGAAGCTCGAAAGCACGCAGCTCCGTCTGCAGCTGATAGTCAATCAGCAGGCTCTCGCCCGGCCGGCCGACACCGCGCAGCCTGCCGGTATTCTCCAGTGTCTCGATCAGCTTGGCCTGCACCACCTTGGGCAGCGTGTCCGACCATGCGGCTTTTGGGAAATAGGTATAGACCGGGCCGGCGTCGACGACGGCGATGGAATTGGTGCCAAGGGCCTGCAACGCGCTCGGCTCGGGCACGAGGATCTGCCGGCCACCGGCGCGGCCGGAGGTCTCAAACCCGCGCGGAGCATTGAGACCGTAAAGCGCATCCGGGCCGGAACTGGCGCAGGCGCCGAGCGACAACAGCAGGCCGAATGCGGCAAGACGCGCAATTCCCGCGCTCCGAACCGCGAGACGTTTCCCCGCTGTTCGGCTCTTGCCCCTCATTGCCCCCGAAATCACCGTCGCTTCGCCCCGTCATAGGTCGGCAAATCCGATCCGCCGAAGATCACCCGACTCGGATTTCGGTCGATATTAGCGACAGCGCGCTGAATTTCCACCAGCGTACGGTTTAACTGAGCCATTGCCGCTGAAAAATCAGCAGAACCCCGGCTGGTGAAGCGGTTCAGACCATCGGCAATCGGCCCGATATTCTTGTCCAGGCTGTCGGCGACCTTGCGAATCGATTCGGCCGTAGCGGTCAATTGCGCCACCAGCCCCCCGCCATCGCCTTCCACCATGCCGTCCACCTTGTCGATGACGGACGTCACGCGCACGCTTGCGGCATTCAGGTTCTGCGAAATCTCCGTCGCATTCTTGATAATCGTGTCCAGTTCCGGCCGCTTTCTGTCCAGGTCGTCCGTCAGGGCACGGAAACTTGCCGCTCCGGCGGAGACATCGTCGATCGCCTTGCCGACGGTGTCGGATTTTCCAAGGACGGTGGAGGTGAAGCCCTCGACATTCGCCATGATGTTACCGATCCGGTCGGGCTCAAGCGCCGCCACGACCTTGTTGGCACCGTCGAGGAACGTGTTGACCTTCTTGCTGGCGTCGACCGCCTCGGTCAGGAAGGTGGAAATCTCCTCTTCGCGGCTCTCGATCGTCTGTGTGATCGTCTGGATGTTGTTGATCACGTCGGTCGACTTGGTGACGATCTCGTTGAGGTCGCCGCTGCGATCCTGAAGCAGCTTGGCGAAGCTTGCCGCACCGTCGACCACCTGTTTCACCTTCTCCGGCTCGACGGCAGCGATGACCTGGTCGATGTCGTTGAGGTTCTTGTTCAGGCCCTCGGTGAAGGTCTTCAGATCGTCGGTCGCCGCTTTCGCCTCGTCGATCAGGCCCGCGACCTGACCGGCAGCCCCCTCGAGGCTCTTGCCGATGGCAGCGGCGCTATTGATTGTCTCGGTGACTTTCTCCGGCGGCACCGCATCGACGATTCTCTCCGCCTTGACGACAAGACTTTCGAGCCGGCCCGACAGTTTGGTCAGCGCCTCGCCGGTCGTCGACATGCTCGACATGAAGGTCTGGACGCCGTCGGAATTGGCGGCCAGTGCATCGGAGAACACCTTGATATTCTTGATGGTCTGGTCGATCTCGTCGCGATTGCCGGCAATTACCTCCTCGATGGTCTTCAGCGTCTGATCGGCCTCGCCCAAAATATTTCGTGCGCCCTGAACGATATCCTCGAAGGCGGAACGGTCGGCGTAGATCACCGGCTCGGCGCCGTTCAACCCCTCAAACAGGGAAGCGGCCTGGTTAGTGCCGCCAAAAAGTTCCACATATGCGACGCCGGTAAGTCCCTGATAGCCGAGCGTCGCCTTGACGTCCTTGCGCAAAGGGGCGGTAGGATCGATGCGTACCGTCGCGACAACGACCTTCGGATCCTCCGGATCGAAATTCAGCGCGCCGACATCGCCGATCTTGATGCCGTTGAAGACCACCTGGCTTCCCTGCGACAGGCCGGTGACGGCACCGGGGAAAATGATCTTCACATTGACATTCTTGGTGCGGTCGGCCGTGCTGCCGAGCCAGAAAATGAACGTAAAGGCAGCAAAGATCACCACGAAGACGAAGGCGCCGATCGCTACGTAATTGGCACGGGTCTCCATTCCAGCCTCGCTCCCAAATGGCCCTGCTCGTCTTTAATCGACGCGGCGCAAGGCCCGCTCGCCCTTGAAATAGGACTGAACCCAAGGATGATCGAACTGCATTATCTCATCCAGGGACCCGTTAATCAGTACGCGCCTTTCCCCTAATACCGCGATGCGGTCGCAAATGGAATGCAGGCTGTCGAGGTCGTGGGTAACCATGTAGACGGTAAGGCCGAGCGTATCGCGCAGGCTTTCGATCAGGCGGTCGAAGGCGGCTGCACCGATCGGATCGAGGCCGGAAGTCGGTTCGTCGAGGAAGACGAGATCGGGGTCGAGTGCCAGCGCGCGCGCCAGGCTCGCCCGCTTGATCATACCGCCAGACAGTTCTGACGGCATCTTGTCCGCCGCGTCCCGCGGCAAGCCGACCATTTCCAGTTTCAAGAGGGCCAGTTCATCCATCAGTTGCTCAGACATACGCATATGCTCGCGCATGGGCATCTTGATGTTCTGCTTCACGTTCAACGAGGAAAACAGCGCGCCCTGCTGGAACAACACGCCCCATCGACGCTCGACCTCCAGCCGTTCCTCGCCGCTTGCCGTATCGAGATTGCAACCGAAAACCTCCACCGTGCCGGCGCGGCGCGGCGTCAGACCGAGGATGGCGCGCATGAGAACCGACTTGCCGGTGCCCGATCCGCCGACGAAGCCCAGGATCTCGCGGCGATAGACCTCAAGGTCGAGGTTTTCCAGCACCAGCTTGTCGCCGAAGCCGACGGTGACGCCCTTGACGCCGAGTATGACATCACCGAACTCCGGATGCCCGCCCGGTTCGTGCTCCCACGCCGCCGTTTCTGCCATGGCTCAGATCCCCACCGAGGCAAAGAAGATGGCAAACAGGCCATCGACGACGATGACCATGAAGATTGCCTTCACGACGGATAGCGTGGTGTGGCGGCCGAGCGATTCCGACGAACCGCCCACCTTCAGTCCCTCCACGCAGGCGACGAGGCCGATGATGAGCGCCATGAACGGCGCCTTGATCAACCCGACATTGACGGTCTCCATCGTCACGGCCTCCTGCAGGCGCTGCAGGAAGGTCTGCGGTACGATGTCGAGATAGAGCCAGGTGACGAGGCCGGCGCCGAAAAGCGCGGCAAGGTCGGCGAGAAAGGCCAGGACAGGAAGGGCGAGCATCAAGGCGAGAATGCGCGGCAGGATAAGCACTTCCGTCACCTTCAGCCCGATCACATGCAGGGCGTCGATTTCCTCGCGCATCTTCATGGAGCCGAGTTCGGCGGTGAAGGCGGAGCCGGAACGGCCTGCGACCATGATCGCCGTCAGCAGCACGCCGATTTCGCGCAGCACCAGCACGCCGGCCAGATCGACGGCGAAGAGATCGGCGCCGAACTGGCGCAGATAGAAGCCGCCCTGCTGGGCGATGATGCCGCCGATGAGGAAACTCATCAGAAGAACGATCGGCACCGCCCCGATACAGGAACGGTCGAACTGTACCGCGACAGAGACGGCACGCAGCCGGCGCGGATTGAAGAGGATGCCGGACAGGACTGCCGCCAGCGAGCCGACGATGTGACAGACCGCGACCGCGTCGTTGGCGACCTCGGTCATCTGGCGGCCGGTCTTTTCCAGCAGGCTCACGACCGAAAAGCGCGAGCGATAGGGCTTCCAGGGCGTGGGGTGATGGGCTTCGATCTCGGAAAAAAGCGCGGCATAGGTGTCGCTGACGCCGACCCGATCGACCCGCGCCCCACGATATTCCAGGTCGCCCTGCAGGCGGTGGAGCAGCCACGCGCCAGCGGTATCGAGAGAATCGATCCGCGAAAGGTCGACAACCGCATAGACGGGCTCGCCGCAGCGAAGCCCGGCAATCAGGCTCTCCAACTGCTCGGCATCATGGATCGTCCAGCAGCCGCCCGGGCAAAGCCGAAGGATGTTGCCTTCGCCATGGGCATCGAGCGTCGGTGCGATCCGGGCCGCCACGCCAAGGTCAGCCGGCATCGTTCACCGCCAGAGCGCCCCTCGGCGAAGGACTGCTGTTCGGGACGTGGATGGTCATTGCCGCCTCTTGCCGGACTTCCCTGTCGCCCCGTATACCTGAGTGGCGCCGCCAGCGTCCAGAGCGCCACCTCGCGGCTTCAAGCATTTCGGCTGCCTGTTGCAGGAGAATTCCATCATGCAGATCGCCCATCCGTACCTTCTGTTTCTTGGGGATGTGCCCGACGCGCTGGCCGCCAAGACAGCGCTCGGCATCGTGGACTGGCGCCCCGAATGGTGCATCGGCCAGTATCGCCTCGACGGCTGCAAGGCGGATGCGGGACTGGCCGATATGACTCCTGCGGAAGCAGCCGATGCCGGCGCGCGGACGATGATCGTGGGCGCCGTCAATGCCGGCGGCGTGCTGCCCGACCATTGGGTGGCCTCGATCGTGGCCGCACTCGATGCCGGCATGGACGTGGCAAGCGGGCTGCACATGCGCCTTGCCGACGTACCCGAAATCCGGGAGGCAGCGCAGCGCAGCGGCGGCAAGCTCTTCGATGTGCGCCATTCGAGCGAGCGCTTTGCCACCGGCAAGGGAACGAAGCGGCGCGGCAAGCGGCTGCTGACCGTCGGCACCGACTGTTCGGTCGGCAAGAAATACACCGCCCTTGCACTGGAAAAGGAAATGCGCGAGCGCGGGCTCGACGCGGATTTCCGGGCGACGGGGCAGACCGGCGTCTTCATTTCCGGCCGGGGTGCCGCAATCGACGCGGTGATTGCCGACTTCATCTCCGGTGCGGCCGAATGGATCTCGCCGGAAGCGGCCGACGGCCACTGGGACGTCGTGGAGGGCCAGGGCTCGCTGTTTCACCCCTCCTTCGCCGGCGTGACGCTGGGCCTGCTGCACGGCTCGCAGCCCGACGCCTTCGTCGTCTGTCATGAACCGACCCGCACCAACATGCGCGGCGTGAAAACGCCGCTGCCGTCGATCGACGACGTGATCGACATGACGATCCGCTGCGGGCGGCTGACCAATCCGGATATCCGCTGCGTCGGCATCGCCGTGAACACGGCGGCGCTCGACGAGGACGCGGCAATGAAGCTGCTGGCCGACCTTTCCCGGCAATACGGGCTTCCCGCCTCGGATCCGGTGCGTTTCGGCGTCGCCGCCATCGTCGACCGGCTAATCGCGGACTACGGCCTCGCATGACCATCAAGCTGGCGGCGATCACCGAGAGCTGGCCCATCGAGGGCGGCTTCACCATTTCCCGCGGCAGCCGCACCCACGCCAATGTGGTGGTGGCCACCGCGACCGAAGACGGGTTTTCCGGCCGCGGCGAATGCGTGCCCTATGCGCGGTACAACGAGACGGTGGACGGCGTGATCGCCGATATCGAGCGGCTCGCCGCCAACCTTCCCCACGGCTTCGACATCAAGGCGCTGCAGCAGGCCATGCCGCCGGGCGCGGCGCGCAACGCAGTCGACTGCGCCTTGTGGGATCTCGCCGCCAAGAAGGCGGGCAAAAGCGTTTCGGCCCTGCTCGGCCGCGCGGAGCCGCAGCCGCAGGTGACGGCATTCACGATCAGTGTCGGCAGCCCGCAGAAGATGGCGGAGGATACGGCGAAGGCGAGCGAACGGCCGTTGCTGAAGGTGAAGCTTGCGGGCGAAGGCGATGTGGAGCGGATCGCCGCCGTCCGCCGCGCGGCTCCGCTGGCCCGGCTGATTGTCGATGCGAACGAGGCGTGGACGGCGGAGATCTTCGAAGCGAATATGGCGGCCTGCCTTGCCGCCGGCGTGGAACTGATCGAGCAGCCCCTGCCACAGGGCAAGGACGAGATGCTTTCGAAATTCGAGCATCCGGTGCCCGTCTGCGCCGACGAAAGCGCGCATACCGCCGATCATCTGCACGAGTTGAAGGGGCTCTACGACGCGGTCAACATCAAGCTTGACAAGACGGGTGGGCTGACCGGCGCCTTGCTGCTGGCCGATGCCGCGCGGGCGGAGGGCTACAAGATCATGGTCGGCTGCATGCTGGGTACCTCGCTCGCCATGGCGCCGGCGGTGATCGTTGCGCAAGGGGCCGACTATGTCGATCTCGACGCGCCGCTGCTGCTGTCCCGCGACCGCAACCCGGGCCTGGAATTCGACGGCAGCACGTTGCTGCCTCCCTCCCCTGCGCTCTGGGGTTAGGTCCGGACCCAGGTCTCTCAGGCCATCAACGCGCTCAGGCGGCGGCGAAGGACGAGGAGCACCAGCAGGCCCAGCGCCGACAGGCCCGCCATCAGGAAGAAGACGAAGGCGGGATCGGCCTCATAGAGCCGCCCGCCGATGGCCGTCGATACGGCGGTCAACGCGCCGACGGCGGTGGAGGCCATCGCCTGGCCAGTGCCGGCCCAGCGCCGCGGCACCACGGCTGCAATCAGCGCCACCGCGCCCAGATGGGTGGCGCCGAAAGTAAGCCCGTGCAGTCCCTGCAGGACGACGATGGCCCAAAGGGCGGTGACTTCCGGAAACAGCATCCAGCGCAGGATGGCGGCCACCGCACCGGCAACCAGGAAGCCGAAGGGGCCGATGCGGCCGCGCAGCTTGCCCGCCTGATAGAAGAGCGCGACTTCCGTTACGACGCCGAGCGTCCACAGCACGCCGACGGCCGATTCCGGTATGCCTTCCGTTTTCCAGTAGAGCGAGCCGAAGGCATAATAGCCGGCATGGCTTGCCTGGATCAGGCCGAAGGCGAGCAGGAAGGCGAGGAAGACGGGAGCCTTCAGGATTTTCCCACCCCGGCCATTGCCATCAGCCGCACCGTCTTCCTCAACCTCCGGCTTTGGCATGGTGAGCGCGAGGGCGAAGATCGCGGCAAGGCCGACGAGGATGCCGCCGATCAGATAGGAGGCATGGAAGTATTGGAGCAGCACGCCACCGATAAGATTGGCGACGACGAAGCCGATGGAGCCCCACAGCCGCAGCCTGCCGTAATCCGCTTTGCCCTTGCGCACCTCGTTCAGGGCCAGCGCATCGCTCAGCGGTACGATGGGCGACCAGAAGACGGCAACCAGCGCCAACAGCGCGAATGTCGGCCAGAAGCCGGCCGGACGGATGAGCAACGCAAAGAAAACGAAGGCGGCGGCGGAAAAGAGCACGAGCGACTGGCGGGCCGCGTTGCGCCGGTCGGAAATGCCGGACATGACCGGATTGGCGACGAGGCGAACCAGGATCGGCACGGCGAGCAGAGTGCCGATCTCAGCCGAGGTGAAGCCGTTTTGCGCCAGAACCAGCGGAAAGAAGGGCAGAAACAGGCCCGTTCCAAAGAAAAAGGCGGCGAAAATCGCCGCGATCCGAAAGTTCAGGCCCATATCGAAGCTCCGGAGAGAGCGCGTTGACCGCACTCGCGAAAATGCCCGGATTTGAGGTTCCGGGCGAGCCATCTAAACCGATTCTAAGGATTTGCGACTTAACCATCGAAGATGAATCAGCCCGACGCGCTTCGCCGCAACCAGACAGGCAGGAGTGCTGGCCGGGGATGAGATTTAACGCAACGCATGCCGGCGCGAAACCGATTCGGGTATTTCCAGGTCCGCGAAGGCCCGGCCGCATGAAGGAATGAAGGGAGACCGTCATGGCAGCAAAAGGCCCGCCGAGCCCCCTTCGGGATGCGGATTTCGAAGCGATCCTCGACACGCTGGCAGGCTCCGCGCAGGGCCGCTGGTTCCTGGACGAATATCTGCGCCGCAACCAGAAGCCGGACACACAGGTCGTGCTTGCGGCGATCGAGCGGCTGGAAAAGGCGATGATCCGCGACCGCACGGTGCCGGACATCAACCGCATCCGCCTGAACATCGCCGACATGCAGGAAGCGATCGATCGCACCAAGCGCGAGATCGGCAACATCAAGCATGAGTCGGAATACGGCAACCGGTTCCAGGAAGCCTCCGACGAGCTCGACGCCATCGTCTCCCAGACCGAAGGCGCGACGCAGGAGATCCTGGCGGCATCAGAAGCCATCCAGGAGATCGCCTGGCAACTGCGCGAGGAAGGCGCGAACCAGACCGCCTGCGACGAGATCGATGCGCGGGCGACCGAAATCTTCATGGCCTGCTCGTTCCAGGACCTGACCGGCCAGCGCACGCAGAAGATCGTACAGGTGCTGCAGTATCTGGAATCGCGCATCAACCTGATGATCAACATCTGGGGCATGGAGGACGCCACGGCCGAGGAACCGGAGATCCGGATGGACACGCGCCCCGACGCCCACCTGCTGAACGGCCCGCAACTCGAAGGCCGCGGTACCAGCCAGGACGCGGTGGATGCGCTGTTTGGAAACAGCCACGATGATAAAATTGAAGCCGACGCGGAGGATATTTCCTTCGACGCGATTGCCGTGGACGAGGCGGAAGGAGAAACTGCCGATGTCTTCGCGCCGGTGAAGGCCGAGGTAACGGCGGCGACACCGACAGTGGAAGTGGACCTCGACGACGAGGATGACGGCATTGCCGACGTCTTTGAGAAGCCTGCGGCGCCCAGGCCCGAGCCGCAGCGGCCGACGGCCGGGGCAAACCGGGACGACGACGAAGCCGATGGCGATTTCGATATCGATCTGAGCTTCGAGGAGCGCCGCACGGCGCAGGAAAATGAAACGGAAGCCGATATCGACTGGGAAGCCGAGCTTGCCGTGATCGAGGCCGAGGAAGACGGCGAGGACGAACTCAAGCGCCTCACCGCCGGCGAGCGGCAATCCCTGTTCAGCTAGAGCACTTGGCTATCACGGAACGCCGCGACCGGCGAGAGCCTGCATCATCATCTCTGGCTCTATGTTGCCGCCGGACAGGATGATCGCGACGCATTTCCCTCTTGCGTCGAGCTTGCCCGACAACAGCGCGGCCAGTGCCACCGCGCCGCCCGGCTCCACCACCAGCTTCAGCTCGTTGTAAGCGAAAGCAACAGCAGCAAGTGCTTCCGCGTCGCTGACGACAAGACCGCGTTCTGCACGACGCGACGTTATGGCAAAGCCGACATCGCCTGGCGTCTCCGTCAGAATCGCATCGCATATCGAGCCGACTGCCGACGGGTTCGCGACACGGCTGCCGGCGTCGAGCGAACGGGCGTAGTCATCGAACCCTTCCGGCTCGACCGGATAGATTGCGCAGGCTGGCATGGCTTGCTCGAGCGCGAGGGCTATGCCGGCGGTCAAGCCGCCGCCACCGGTGCAGGTGAGCATCGCTTCCGGCGCAAGGCCAAGCTCCTTTGCCTGTTCCGCGATTTCCAGCCCCGCGGTGCCCTGCCCCGCGATCACGCCCGGATCGTTGTAAGGATGGATAAAGGTCGCTCCCGTCTCGGCGACGATCTTCGCGGCGACCTCGTCTCGGTTTTCAACGCCGCGCGTGTAGTTCACGACCATCGCGCCCGAACGCTCGGTGCGCGCCTTCTTCAGGGCCGGTGCGTCGAACGGCATGACGATCGTCGCCGGTATGCCAAGCAGCCGCGCGGCCTCCGCCACGCCTTGTGCGTGATTGCCGGAAGAGCAGGCGACGACACCCTTCGCCCGGTCCTGCACAGGGATCATCGACAGACGGTTGAAGGCGCCGCGAAACTTGAAGGAACCGGTGCGCTGCAACACCTCCGGCTTGATCAGGATGGTGCCAGCTGTCACCTCGTCGAGAAATGCCGAACGCAGCAACGGCGTCCTTGCGGCCTCGCCCGAAATGCGCTCGCGCGCAGCGAGGATATCGTCGAAGACCGGAATATCGGTTGGCTTTGTCATGCGAAATCTCCTGACTGTTCAAATATCAGGAGTTCGCCCCTGCCGGGACCGGAATATTGCACCGGTGACAAGTTTTGGTTCCGGATCCCGGAGTGCCTCAGGCCGCCTCTCGCGCCGCCGAATTTTCATACGCCGCCACGCAGTTGTCGAGAAACTGGCGGGCACTTTCCGCCCAGGTATAGTTCATCGCCAGTTCGCGCGCCTTTTCGCGCGGCAGGGAAAGCGCCTGAAGGCAGGCGGCGCGCAAGTCCTCGTCGAGCGCGCCGGCACCCGTGCCGCCGACTATATCGAGCGGGCCCATGACCGGGAACGCGGCGACGGGCAGGCCGCAAGCCAGCGCCTCCAGCAGCACGTTGCCGAACGTGTCGGTCAGGCTGGGAAAGACGAAGACATCCGCCGAGGCATAGTGGCGGGCGAGATCCTCACCGACCTTCGCGCCTGTGAAAAGCACTTCCGGATAGTCGGCCGTCAGCCTTTCCAGCTGCGGGCCGCCGCCGACGACGACTTTCGTGCCCGGCAGGTCGAGCTTCAGGAAGGCCTCGATGTTCTTTTCGACCGCGACGCGGCCGACATTCATGAAGACCGGTCGGGCGATATCCGCCGGCAGCACCGAGCCTTCGTATGGGCGGAAGAGTTCGTGGTCGACGCCGCGCGACCAGCGCATCAGGTTGCTGAAGCCGCGCTCGCGCAGGTCCTGCTCAAGCGAGGATGTCGCGACCATGCAGCCCTGGCCGGAATTGTGGAAGCGGCGCAGCCACGCATAGGACCAGGACAGGGGCACCGGCAGGCGCGCGGAGAGATATTCCGGGAACCGGGTATGGTAGCTGGTGGTGAAGACGCGACCCGCCCGGCGCGCAATGCGGGCCGCCCTGAGGCCCAGTGGCCCCTCCGTGGCAATGTGCAGATGATCGCAGGCCCGCGCCTCGATTTCCCGGCGGACGCGGCGGCTGCCGACCAGCGACAGGCGGATCTCCGGGTAGGTTGGACAGGGAAGCG
The DNA here is from genome assembly GCF_014050225.1 of Stappia albiluteola. GTDB lineage: Bacteria > Pseudomonadota > Alphaproteobacteria > Rhizobiales > Stappiaceae > Hongsoonwoonella > Hongsoonwoonella albiluteola. The sequence continues at coordinate 217,894 of NZ_JACFXV010000053.1, forward strand.
TCGCGAAAGGCTGCGGCGAGAGGATCTCGACACGCACGCCCATCTTGCGCAATTCCTCCGCCGTACGCTCGATGGAGCGGACGACGCCGTTAATCTGCGGGTGCCAGGCGTCGGTGACGATCAGCACCGATGTCATGCGGCGGCCCGCGCCCGGCCGATCCTCGCCGGCGCCTCCGCCGCGCTCCTGTCGTCGATCCATCTTATGACCTCGAAGGTTCCGTCATGATGCTCGACGACGGCCGTGCAGCTTTCCACCCAGTCGCCGGTATTGATGTAGTGAATGCCCCAGTCGCTGTGGTCCGCGGCGTGATGGATATGGCCGCAGATGACACCGTCGACCTTGCGCCGGCGCGCTTCCGCCGACAGCGTTTCCTCGAACCTGCCGATGAAGTTGACGGCGTTCTTGACCTTCAGCTTCGCCCAGGACGAAAGCGACCAGTAGGTCAGACCCAGCCTGCGGCGCACGATGTTGACGAGCGTGTTGAGATTGAGCGCGCTCACATAGGCCCAGTCGCCGAAATAGGCCAGCCATCTGGCATGACGCACCACGACGTCGAACTGGTCGCCGTGGATGATCAGGAATTCGCGGCCGTCGGCGGTGGTGTGGACGGCGTCAGCCTGCACCTCGACGCCACCGAAATGGGTGCCGAGGAAGTCGCGCAGGAATTCGTCGTGGTTGCCGGGCGTATAGACGATGCGGGCGCCCTTGCGTGCCTTGCGCAGGAGCTTCTGCACCACGTCGTTATGCGCCTGCGGCCAGTACCAGGACCGGCGCATGCGCCAGCCGTCAACGATATCGCCGACAAGGTAGATCGTCTCGGCGTCATTGTATTTCAGGAAATCGAGAAGCAGATCCGCCTGGCATCCCCTCGTTCCAAGGTGGATGTCCGACAGAAACAACGCCCGGTAATGTTTGGGTTCCGGCGTCGCAGACATGAACGGTCTCCGCATTGACGGTTTCCGCCCTTAAACGCGATTCCGATCTCAGGATTATGACAGTCCAAGTCCCTCGCATCCGTTCGCTTTTTCTCAAGTCATGAGCGGTGATGCGGACGACCGCTCCCTTTCCGGCGTGCACCGACGCCGTGACAGGGAGGGATCGAGGCACTAGTTTCCAAGCACGGAGTTCCGAGAATGGACGGAGGATCAATGGATCTGGGAATTGCGGGCCGCAAGGCCATCGTCTGCGCCTCGAGCCGGGGGCTGGGGCGCGGCACCGCCGAGGCGCTGGCAGGGGCCGGCTGCGAGGTCGTCATCAACGGACTGGATGCGGCAAGGCTCGACAAGACGGCGGCAGAGATCCACAGCCGCTACGGCGTGACCGTGACCGCGGTGGCTGCCGACGTGTCGACGCCGGAAGGACAGGCCGCGATCCTGGCGGCCTGTCCGGAGCCGGATATCCTGATCAACAACAATGGCGGGCCGCCGCGCAAGGATTTCCGCGAGCTCGACCGCGAGGCGATGCTTCAGGGCGTCATCCAGAACATGGTGACCCCGATCGAACTGATCCAGCAGGTGGCGGACGGCATGGCCGAACGCGGCTTCGGCCGCATCGTCAACATCACTTCGCTGTCGGTACGCATGCCGATTGCCGGCCTCGACCTTTCCAGCGGCGCGCGGGCCGGCCTGACGGCCTTTCTGGCCGGCGTCTGCCGGCAATTCGCCGCGAAAAACGTGACGATCAACAACGTGCTGCCGGGCAAGATGGACACCGACCGGCTGCGCGGCGGCTTCGAACGGGCCGCCAGCCAGACGGGCGCGGCTATCGCCGAAATCCGAGCGGCGCAGGCGGCCGAGATCCCGGCGGCACGTTTCGGCAGCGCGGAGGAATTCGGGCAGATCTGCGCCTTCTTCTGTTCGGCCCATGCAGGTTATGTCACGGGCCAGAATATCCTCGTGGATGGCGGGCTCTATCCGGCGGCGTTCTGAGGGAGGTATGAGGCGGCTGAGCCCGGGGCAAACGCTGGCCGGACACACAGGCGTCTTCCCGTGAAAACGGGGAACCATCTGTTTCAGCCGCTAAACCTCTGGCGCCGGCGAATACTGGATGCCCACCTGCGTGGGCATGACAGAGTTTGTGGCTACCCCGGTATCCGGCTCGTCTTATGCGGGCATGATCCGCGTATGCACGCGTAGCCTTCGCCTTTTCCACCGCCTGATGGATCGCCGGGGCATTTCGCGGTACTGGGCCCGGCGAAGACGAGTGGAGAGGCTGTGCCATTTTCCTCGGGCCGTAGGTCGCTTGATGCCCGCGTTCTCGAGCATGACAGAGCGTGCGGCTGCCTTTCTGCCGTAACCCCTCGCTTCGTCATACGCGGGCTCGACCGGCGTATCCATGCGGCACTCAGAGCTCAACGATTTTAGCCAAACAAAAAAGGCCGGGGATTTCCCGGCCTTTCTCATTTCCACCTGTCGGCGAAAAATCAGTACTTGGTCGTGATCGGCTCGTCCGCGTGCGTCGGGCCACCCCAACGATAGCGCACCGACGCCGAGATGATGTCGACGCTGGATTCGGCCTGCCCCGTGAAAGAACCAATACCCGAGTTGTAGTCCTGATGACCCTGGACAATAGCGATATCGCCGTCCTCGGCGAAGATATGCGTGTAACCAAGATCGAAGGAGAGATCATGGTTGAAGTTGTAAGTCAGGCCACCAGACACCCAGATGCGATCGCTGTCCGGCAGCCGAGTAGAGCGGATATCGTCGTCGATCGGCGAAATCTCGTAAGCGAGACCCGCACGGAGGGTCAGTTGCTCGTTGTAATCATACTCGCCGCCGAGGGCGAAGAACCAACCGTCATCGTAGTTGAACGGCAACGTCTGAATAGTCGCACCATTCGCATCCGCCACCACCTTTGGCTCCGTAAGGCGACTCCAATTCGTCCACTCCACCGTACCAAGAACGCGGAAGCTCTCATTTACGCGCTGCTTGAACGAGAAATTCACTTGATCGGGGGTGATCAGCTTTGCAGAGATCGGCGTTACTGACCCTGGCGTGGGCGCCGGAAAGACAACTGCCGGAACAGTCAGATCGCCCTCAAGCTTATGTGAGACAGCAGAACGATAACCTAGCCCGAACTCGGTTCCTTCGAATGGCTTGTATGTAATGCCTGCCGTAGCGCCGAACCCAACATCGTCGCCGTCCAGGATTCCCGTTCCCAAAGTCAGAGACGTCGGCACTCCACGCTTTAGCGAGACATCAAGATATTGCACTTGCAGACCAGCTGCGATGGATACCTGATCGTTGATCCGATAGCCTGCAATCGGATTGACGTTGATCGAAAAAGCGCTGGAGGAGCGGGAATAAAACTGACCTGCCCAATTGTTCTCCGGCTTGGTTCCGAGCCCGAAGGGAGCATTTATCGCTAGGCCAACGAAGATATCTTCATTTACTTTGTAGGCTGCGTAAGTTGACGGAACAAAAGCATCATTGCCGATATCGCCAGAATTGACGTTGCTATCAAACACTCCGAGGCCGGCAAGTGCCGGATTGGCAGTGTAGTCGCTCTGCTTGATCTCCGAGTCCGGGATGATAACCGTGTTATGGCTCTCGAAGGTCAAACCGTCGCCCGCGCCGGTGATCGTCGCGGGGTTCCAGAAGACCGAGGAGATGGACGGGCCGGTGGTGCCGTAGCCCGCGAAGGACAATCCCTGATAGTAGGCGCTCTGCTCGCGGATCGCGAAAGCGCCAGCGAATGCCTCACTGCTCGTCGCAACAAGGGCCAAAGCCGCAACCGACAGCTTCGCCCACTTCATCGTCTCTTTCATTTGCCCTTTTTCCTCCCGCGGAACCCGTAACGCACAGGACCTCTCTTCTCAGCCGGAACATGCAGAAAGCGCTTCCCGAAGGCAATTTACCTTTCCGCGAGCGTCATTCGCCGAGAGGCAGGCGGCGAATCGCAATGATTATATTGACGTTACGTCATATCCTCGACGCTAATTCATCGCGCCGTCATTTTCACCCACGGAATCCTTCAAAAGCAGCGGCGTATGGTCGGGAAAAACGCTAATTGCCCATTTTTTAGGCAACTTGGACTTCAGGATAGCGATCCGAATATTCGCGCGATGGTGTCACAGAAATGCAACAAAAACCGCCCCCGGCGGAATGCCGGAGACGGTGATATCCGATGCTTCGAATCGTCTTTTCTACCGGAAGAGGCGGAAATCACTCCGCAGCCTGCGCGAGCGTGACGGGTTGCGCCTTGCGCTCGGGCAGACCGATGACTTCGGCCGACGTCTCAACCTGTCGCTTGTCCAGCCGTTTGCGGAACCACAGTGCGTAGAGCGCCGGCATGAAGCAGAGCGTGAGCACGGTGGCAACACTCAGGCCGCCGATCATCGAGATCGCCATCGGCCCCCAGAAAACGTTGGTCGTCAGCGGAATGAAGGCAAGCACCGCCGCCAGAGCGGTCAAAATCACCGGCCGGGCACGGCGGACGGTCGATTCCACGATCGCCTCGCGCATGGTGGCCCCGGCGTTTAGGTCATGCTCGATCTGGTCTGCCAGGATCAGCGTATTGCGCATCACCATGCCGCCCAGCGCGATGACGCCAAGGATCGCGACGAAGCCGAACGGCGCGTCGAAGAGCAGCAGGGCCGCCACCGCTCCCACAAGCCCGAGCGGGAAGGTGAGGAACACCAGCACCATCTTCGAGATCGACTGCATCTGCAGCATGATGAGGATCATCATCACCACGAACATCACCGGAAAGACCTTTGCGAGCGCCGCATTGGCCTTGCCAGATTCCTCCGCCGCGCCGCCGGCGTCGATGCGGTAGCCGGGGGCAAGCGTCGCCTGCAATTCCTCCATCTTCGGCAGCAGGGCCCCGGTGACGTCCGGCGCCTGGACGCCATCCACCACGTCGGAGCGGACCGTCAGCACGGTCTCCCGGTTGCGCCGCCACAGGATCGGCTCTTCCGCAGAATAGGCGACGCGTGCCACCTGCGAGACGGGGATCGGCACCCCATCCTTCACGGCGACGACCATGTCGCCGAGGTCGCCGAGATCCGCCCTTTCTCCTTCAGCCGCCCTGACAACGACGCCGATCTGGTGGCGGCCTTCGCGCAGCGCGGTCACTTCCCGGCCCGTGAGCAGGCTCTGCAGGGTCAGGCCGATATCGGACGTGGACAGGCCAAGCGCCCTTGCCCGCTCCTGATCGACCTCGAGACGCACGGACTTGACCTTCTCGCCCCATTGCAGTTCGACGTCCCGGGTGCGCGGTTCGGCGCGCATGATGTCCCGCACCTCGCCAGCGATACGTCGAACTTCCTCGCGATCCGCGCCGACGACCCGAAACTGGACCGGATGACCGACGGGCGGACCGAGTTCCAGCCGCCGGGCCCGGCCACGCACAGGCCCTTCCTCAGCGGCAAAACGCGCGCGAAGTTCGCCGAGCAGCCGCTCGGTATGTTCCCCGCCCTTGGACTGGATGAGGATCATCGCGTAGTTCGGATTGGGCAGGGCCGGATTGTAGGCAAGGAAGAAACGCGGCGCACCGGCGCCGACATATGTCGTGAAATAGTCGAGGTCCCCGCTGTCCTTCAACCAGGCCTCCAGCTTCTGCGCCTCGGCATTGGTCGCCTCGAAGGACGACCCCTCGGGACCGCGCAGCTCGACGATGATCTCGGGCCGCGAGGAATTGGGGAAGAACTGCTTCTGCACGAAGCCCATGCCGTAGCCGGCGGTGACCAGCAGGCCGACTGTCAGCAGCACGACCGCAAGGCGGAAGCGCACGCAGAAGGCGATGAACGCCCTGAGCCCGCGATAGGAGCGCGTCTGGTAGATGGCGTTCTCGTCTTCGCCCGTATGGGCCGCCGCGCGACGCTCCAGCGACTTCGGCAGCAGCTTCAGCCCAAGATAGGGCGTGAATACCACCGCAACGACCCAGGAGATCAGCAGCGCGATCGTCACCACCCAGAAAATGCCGCCGGCATATTCGCCCGCCGACGACTGCGCGAAACCGACTGGAAGAAAGCCCGCCGCCGTCACCAGCGTGCCCGTAAGCATCGGGAAGGCGGTGGACTGCCAGGCATGAGTGGCCGCGCGGAAACGGTCCCAGCCCTGCTCGATCTTCACCACCATCATCTCGATAGCGATGATCGCATCATCCACCAGCAAGCCGAGCGACAGGATCAACGCGCCGAGCGAGATGCGCTCCAGGTCAATGCCGATCATCAGCATCACCAGGAATGTGCCGGCAAGGGTGAGTGGCACGGACAGCGCCACGATGATGCCAGTCCGGAAGCCGAGCGAGACGAAGGAGACAAGCAGCACGATGGAAATGGCAACGAGGAACTTGAAGACGAACTCGCCGATCGCCTCGTCCACCACTTCCGGCTGGTCGGAGACCTGATGCAGCTCCGTACCGAGTGGCAGCAGCCGCTTAATCTCGACGGACTTCGCCTTCAGTGCCTCGCCGAGATCCAGAACGTTGCCGCCATCGGCCATGGCAATGCCGATCATGATCGCCCTCTCGCCGTCATAGCGGGCGGAAAAGGTCTGTGGATCCTCCACCCCACGCGAGACCTTTGCGATATCGCCGAGACGGAAGGTGCGGCCATTGACCTCCACCGGCACGGACGCGACCTCCTCAACGCCAGACAGTTGGCCGGAAACGCGCACCTGCACCCGCTCCGTCGGCGTTTCGACGGCACCGGACGGCACGACGGCGTTCTGGCGGTTCAGCGCATCGAAGATGGCGCTCGCCGGAATGCCGAGCGTGGCGAGCTTGGCATAGGAGATATCGACGAAGATCTTCTGGTCCTGCTCGCCGAAAAGCTGGACCTTCACCACATCGGGAACCGAAAGGAAGCCTTGCCGCACGGTTTCGGCCAGATCGGACAGCTCCGTCCAGCTTGCCTCCGGCGCGGTCAGGGCGAAGATCTCGACATAGACGTCGGAATATTCGTCGTTGAAGAAGGGACCGACGACGCCTTGCGGCAGTTCGGCGCGAATATCGCCCACCTTCTTGCGGACCTGGTACCAGAGTTCCGGCACCTCGGCAGGCGGTGTGTCGTCGCGCAAGAAAACCTGCGTAGCGGCGAAGCCGGGTCGCGTATAGGTCTCGACCCGGTAGAGATAGGGCAACGTCTGCAGCCGGGTCTCGATGCGTTCGGCGACCTGGGTCTGCATTTCCTCGGCCGTCGCGCCCGGCCAGGCTGCCGTCACCACCATCACCTTGACGGTGAAGGCGGGATCCTCGTTGCGGCCGAGCTTCAGATAGGACCAGGTGCCGGCCGCGGCCAGCACGAGGATGAAGAACAGCACCAGCGACTGATGCCGCAGCGCCCAGGCGGAGAGATTGAAGGATTTCATCTGACCACTCCCACGCGCAGGCCGGTGGTCTCCGCCGCCCTCTCCTCGATCTGGACGGCGAGCTTCTCGTCCAGTCTGTGGGCCCCCATGCTGACGACAAGGTCACCGGGCCGAAGAGCGCCCTCGACCAGCGCATAGGTCTCTTCCATGCGCTGCAAGGTCACGGGTACCGCCTCCACGCCGTCGCGAGACGCATTGGCGCGCCAGACATTGGCGGCCTCGCCCCGGTACCAGACAGCAGACAGCGGCACCACGACGGCGGAATTCACGGCCTCGCGGGACAGGTGCACGGTCGCGGTCATGCCGAGCTTTGCGAGCTTCTTCGGGTCGTCGATGCGGAAACGGGCGCGGAAGGTACGCGCGGCGGGATCGGCTCCTGGCGCGAGCTCGCGCAGGCTCGCGTCGAATTCCTCACCCGGAAGCGCCCAGAGAGTGACATGGGCCTTCGCGCCCTTCAGCCCCGCAAGCCTGCTTTCGGGGATGGCGATCTCCGCCTCGCGGTCGCCGTCACGCGCAAGGGCGACAATCGATTGGCCGGCGGCGACCACCTGGCCAGGTTCGGCGGAAACCGCAGTCACCACTCCGTCGGCATCAGCCTTGAGTTCGGCATAGGCAAGCTCGTTTTCGGCAAGCGCCCGCCGTTCGCGCGCTGCCTCGAGCGCTTCGCTCGCGGCGGACGCCGCCGCCTTGGCGGCCTCGAAACCGGCCTGGCTGGCATGCCCTTTTTCCCGAAGCTCCGAGGCGCGTTCAAGATCGGCCGCAGTGCGTTCGGCCTCAGCCTCGGCCGCGCGCATCTCAGCAGCGGCGGCGCGGAGGGCGTGGCTGTAATCGTTCGCATCGAGGCGGGCGACAACGTCGCCGCGCGACACCCTGTCGCCAACATCCACCAGGCGTTCCGCCAGCTTGCCGCCTACGCGAAAGGCGAGCGGCTGGTCGATGCGCGCTTCGATGGTGCCGGTGAAGCTCGACAGGTCGAGGCCTTGCGAGGATTTCACCTGCTCCGCCCAGACGATACGCGGCGCTGGAAGGGAACCTTGCGCGCCCTCCTCCGCGTTTTCGGCGGCATTGGGCTGGCAGGCCGCGAGGAGGAGAGCTGCCGCCAGCGAAGCGAATGAGGGCAAACGGGGCATGATACCGTCCTGAAAAGGTGCGTTGGCGCCTGTCGGAATGTTGTGAGGACCGGCCCGGGAGATGGATAGCGGGCGAATGGCCGCACCCGACCCCGGTTCAGTCCCATTAACGTTTGCATCATATTGTCTGAGAACTGACGATTGTCAATAATCATCAGTCAATATATATTAATCATCAGCACCGCAGACGGATTCAGACCCTGCTGCGGCTCAGGCTGGCAAAAACGCCGGCAAGGCTGCACAATCGGCGTGCAGATCGATTCAAAAAACGCAGAAAGGCAACGCGCGACACGCACGATGGTTAAGGAACTGGAAAAGCAGATGGCTGACGACGCCTTCCTGCGCGACGGCACATGGTCGCCGGCGGCGCTGGAAATGCGGCAGAAGATCGTGGACACGGCGAACCGGTTGTTTCACGTCTACGGCTACCAGAAGACGACCGTAGCCGATATTGCGCGCGAACTTGGCATGTCGCCGGCAAATGTCTACCGCTTCTTCGCTTCCAAGACTGCGCTGACCAAGGCGGTGACAAAACTCGTCACGGACGAATTCCAGCGCAATATAGAGGACGTCGCTGCGCGGCGCGATATCGCTCCTCCCGAACGACTGCGCCTGATCGCCCGCTCCCATTTCGAACTGATGCGCGAGCGCTACGCCGTCAACCGCAAGATCCACGACCTGATCGAAGCGGCCATGGACGAGGCGTGGGACGAAATCGAGATGCACAAGGCGGATATGCGCCGGGTAATGGCGCAGGTGATCGAGGAAGGCATCAGCAATGGCGATTTTCCCGAGCAGGATGTCGCGACCGCCGCCATGCTGATGCAATACAGCCTGATCGTGTTCTTCCACCCGGTGCTCGTCTCACAGGCCCAGCGCTGCATGACCGACGAGCAACAGGAAGCGATGTTCGATCCGATGGTCGACTTCGCCCTCGCCGCACTGAGGAACGGCAGCTATCGCAGCATGCCGGAGGCGTGAGCGGCGGGAAGCGGCTGACGATGGAGTGCTGGGCTGCCCCGAGCGACACTTTCGGCCATCAGCGCGGTGGGCCGCCTTTCCGCTCGTCTTCGCCGGGCTTGACCCGGCGATCCATGGAAGCTGCGGCAAGTGGAAGCGCCGCGTGGATACGCGGGTCAAGCCCGCGTATGACGAACCGAGAGGCCGAGGACCAATCGACGCCCGGGTTTCGGGTGAAACTACCCCAAGGACGAGAAATCGTTCCAGAACCGACGCTTAGGGTCAGGACTCACTGATCGCGGGCGTCAAGATAGAGACGCGTGGAAAGCCTGCTCCAGGGTGCGAGCCGCGCGCGGGCCTGCTGGAAGCTTTCGACCACCCTGGCGCTCAGGGGATCCAGCTGCGCGACGGAGGCAACCACGTCCTCCGAAGTGGAGCGCAGCGCATCCAGCACATCCTTCGGGAAGATGCGGATCTGGACGCCGTGATCCTGCTGGAGCGCGGCGAGTTGGCCTGCGTTCATCCATTCGCTTTCGGCCAGCGAGCGGGCGTTCTCCGCCCGGCACACATCGCGCACGATGGCCTTGAGATCGTCGGGCAGACCTTCGAAGGCAACGGTGTTGAAGAGCGCCTCACCCGTCCCGTTCGGTTCGTGGAAACCCGGCGCATAGTAAAACTTCGCGACCTTATGGAACCCCATGGCGGTGTCGCTCCAGGGGCCGAGAAACTCGGTCGCGTCGATGAGACCGGATTGCAGCGCGCCGAAAAGTTCGCCCGGCGGCAGGGAAACGGGCGTGGCGCCGAGCCGGCGCATCACCTCGCCGCCGAGGCCCGGCATGCGGATCTTCAGCCCCTTAAGGTCGTCGAGGCCGGTCAGTTCCTTCTTGAACCAGCCGCCCATCTGCACGCCGGTATTGCCGGCCATCAGCGGACGGACGCCAAAGGGCGCGTAAAGCTCGTCCCATAGCGCCTGGCCGCCCCCCTGCTCCACCCAGGTGATGTGCTCCAACGGGAGGAGGCCGAAGGGAACCGCGGTGAAGAACACCGAGGCCGGTATCTTGCCCTGCCAGAAGAAGGACGCCGAGTGGCCCATCTGCGCGGTGCCGGACGACACCGCGTCGAAGACTTCGAGCGGCGGCACCAGCTCTCCGGCCGCGAAAAGGCGGATGCGAAGGCGGCCGCTGCTCATCAGCGCGATCTGGTCAGCAATACGCTGCGCGGTAATACCCGGCCCCGGCAGATCCTTCGGCCAGGAAGTCACCATCTTCCATTCGATGGTCGGCTGCGTCGATTGGGCGACGGCCGGCGCGGCAAGGCCGGCACCCGCGCCGGCGGCCGAAAGCGCAAGCATGCGGCGCCTCGTCACGGCACCCTGCCCCGAAGTCTTCTTGTTGGTCATTGCGCTTTTTCCGTTCACTGTCGCGTGGGCCATAGCCGGTGGAAATGATGCACCGGGCCGTGGCCGGCACCGATCTCAAGCTCGTCCGCCGCCTTGATCGCAGCGGTGATATAGGTTTTCGCGTCGGCCACAGCCTCGGTCAAGCTTCGGCCCTTGGCAAGTCCGGCGGCAATCGCCGAGGACAACGTGCAGCCCGTGCCATGCGTGTTGCGGGTTTCATGGCGGGCAGCCCGGAACCAGGTTTCGCCATCGGGTACGGCAAGGACATCGGCACTTTCCCGCCCCTCGCCATGCCCCCCTTTCAAGAGCACGGCTCTGGCCCCGAGCGCAAGCAATCCACGGGCCTGCCCGACCATTTCCGCAGCGTTTCGCGCAGGCGTGGCGCCAAGCAGCCTTGCCGCCTCCGGCAGGTTCGGCGTGACGAGGCTCGCCACGGGCAAGAGCCTTTCGATCAGGACGCTGACCGCCTCGGGCGCGACCAGCGGGTCTCCGGACGCAGCCACCATGACCGGATCGAGCACGATCCTCGAAATCTCGTGTCGGACAAGGCCGTCGCCGACGGCCTCGATCACGGCCGGCTGCGACAGCATACCGATCTTCACCGCATCGACCTTCAAGTCGGAAAAGACAGCATCAATCTGCGCAGCGACGAAATCCGCCGGTACATCGTGGATCGCCGAAACGCCGAGCGTATTTTGCGCCGTCAGTGCGGTAATCACGCTCGCGCCATAGACGCCAAGAGCGGAGAAGGTCTTCAGGTCCGCCTGGATACCGGCGCCTCCGCCCGAATCCGAGCCCGCTATGGTGACCGCGATAGCTGTCATGCCGTTTCCTCCGCCGCCCAAAGCCGGCCGGCGTCCAGAGAATAAAGCGTATCGAGAAAAGCGGGCACAAAGCTGCCCGGGCCACGTGACGCCTGGGCTGCTTCCTCGCCCGCGACACCCATGACAGTAAGCGCTGCTGCCCCGGCAATAGCCGGATCTTTCTCCACCGCAAGGAATGCCGCCGCGACGGCCGAGGCGGCGCAGCCCATCGCCGTGATCCGCGCCATCAGCGAATGGCCATGCCGCACCTCATAGGCCGACGTTCCGTTGACGACGAGATCGACCGGACCGGTCAGCGCCAGCGTGGTATTGGCAGCTACCGCGAATTCGCGCGGACCGAGCCCCCCGGAGAGAGCCGCGGCTTCCTCCGCATTGGCGCGCACAATCGCGGGGCCCATTGCCAGGCACTCCAGTGCGAGATCGAGCCTGGCCCTGGAGCGGTTGGCAAGAACGGGATCGAGAACCACGCCTAATCCGGCATCGCCTGCCGCCTGGAAGGCGAGCGGAATGGAAGCGCGCCGTTCGTCGTCCACGGTCCCCAGGTTGACGAGGAGACCTTGTGCGCTTTTGACGAAGCCCGGCACCTCCTGCGGCGCAACGGTCATCGATGGCACAGCACCCAGCGCCAACAGCACGTTCGCCGTGAAATTCTGGGCAACGGTATTGGTGATGCAGTGGATACGCGGCGCGCGGGCACGCAGGCCTTCGAGCGCAGCCGCAGTCCTTCCGACAATCGATTCCATCCCAATTCCCTCCGCCGGCACGATCCGGATCAGGTTCCAGGAGTTGGCGAATGCCTCTCAGCCCGGCGTGCAAACACTCGGGCACCCCCTTGAGACAGCGAAGAGCTAGCAATGACGGCGCTGAAATTCAAGCAGCAGGCACAATTTAAGGGAAAGGCTTGCCCGCGCGCATGGCTTCCTGTTCACTGCGGCCGAGTTGAATACCTAGGGTCGGAGCGCGCGATGATACCGTTCTTCATGATGATCAAATGCCACCTCGGCAAGGCCTATCAGGTCGCCAACGCCATCGCCGACGCGGAGATCGCCTCGGAGATCTATTCGACGGCCGGCGACTACGACCTGCTGGTGAAGTTCTATGTCGAGGACGAAACGGATATCGGTCACTTCGTGAACGAAAAGGTGCACCCTTTCGAGGGTATTCTCGACACCAAGACGATCATTACATTCAAGGCGTTTTGATCGGAGCGATACGCTCCGATCGGGCAAGGCGTTTTGATCGGAGCAATACGCTCCGATCAGGCAAGGCGTTCTGATCGGAGCAATATGCTCCGATCGGGCAAGGCGTTCCGATCACGCGCGCGACGGCGAGGAGGCTTTTTGCGCCTTCGAGCGGTCAAGGCCGAGCCGGCGCTCGCGGAAAATGACGAAGATCCCAGCGGATATCACGATCGCCGCGCCCAGCAGCACCTCGACCGTCGGCACTTCCTCGAAAAGCAGCCAGCCGACCAGAAGCGCCCAGAGCATGGTCGTGTATTCGAAGGGAGCGATGGTGGAGGCCTCCGCATAGCGGTAGCTCTGCGTCAGCAGGATCTGGCCGATGCCGCCGAGAAGACCGATCATCACCAGAACCAGCGCATCGCCTGCATCCGGCACGACCCAGCCGAAGGGCAAGGTCAGCAGCGAGAACAGCGACGTCAGCGCCGAGAACCACAGAACGATGGTCGCCGTGCGTTCCGTCGATGTCAGGTTGCGGACGAAGACCGATGCGAGTGACATGAAACAGGCGGCCGCAAAGGCGAAGATCGCCCCGCTCGCCGCCTGGTCGCCGAAATCGCTGCCGGAGAGATGGGGCGAAAGAATCACCATGATCCCGCAAAAGCCGATGAAGACCGCCGACCAGCGATAGATGCGGACCGCCTCGCCGAGAAGCAGCCAGGCAAGGAAGACCGTCATCAGAGGCGCGGAAAAGCTGATCGCGGTGGCATCCGGCAGGGGAATGCGGGCAAGGGCGGAGAACCACAGGGCCATTGCCGAAGCGCCGACGATGGCGCGTCCGACATGCCCGAGCGGCCGGCGGGTGGCGAATGCCGCGCCCAACTCGCCGCGAAAGGCGATCATCACCAGCACCGGGATCATGCCGAAGAAATTGCGGGCGAACAGGATTTCGCCGATCGGGATCCGCTCGGAAGCAATTTTGACCAACGCGATCATACCGGTGAAGATCAGCGCCGAGGTGACCTTGAGCAGGATGCCGACGAGCGGGCTCGTCCGGTTGAGGTCGCTCGCCGAGGTGACGGGAGCATTTTTGGTTCGAGCCAGGCTGGCAGGCGGCATGGACAGAGCACTTCACAGGTTGGAGGCCGCGCGCGAGCACGCGACAAAGGGCAGAAAGCCAGCATCCAGCTCCGCCTGATCATCGGTCATTCATAGGACAAATGGCTGCAGGCGAGAAGCGCGATGAGCGCACGTCTCGCCTGCGGAGAGATCATGGCGGGCGTCAGGCCTGGGATCAGGACTTAGAGCGGGATGGCGAAAAATGTGAGCGGTTTTCGCCATCCCGCTCTGTATATATGGAACCGATCACGTTTTATGAGGTGAGGCCGACTCGGTCCAATCTCACCATGATCTAGGACTGAATCGCCTGCCAGACCCGATGCGGCGTCGCCGGCATGTCTATATGGGCGACGCCCGCATGACGGCGCAAAGCATCGCCGACCGCATTCATGACAGCCGCAGCCCCGCCGATGGTGCCGGCCTCGCCCGCGCCTTTGATGCCGAGCGCGTTGGTGGTGGACGGCACGTTGCGCGTTTCGAAATGGAAATCAGGCAGGTCCTCGGCACGCGGCATCTGATAGTCGAGGAAGGTCGCCGTCAGCAGTTGGCCGTCCTCGTCGAAAACCGTGCGCTCCATCAGCGCCTGGCCGATGGCCTGGGCCGCGCCGCCATGAACCTGGCCTGCCAGAAGCAACGGGTTCACCGTGACGCCGAAATCGTCGACGATTACATAGTTGACGATGTCGGTGTCGCCCGTCTCCGGATCGATCTCCACCTCGCAAATATGCGTGCCGTTCGGATAGGTTGCCTCGGCCTGCTTTACCGCGTCGCGCGCGGAGAGTGGTTCAGGCGCCTGCGCGGCGATTTCGGCGAGTGTCACGGCGCGGTCGGTGCCGACCACGCGGACCTCGCCGCCGGCAAGCTCGAGATCCTCGGCGCCGGCCTCCAGCTTGTCGGCCGCCAGTTCCTTGATCTTCGCGACGAGGCTTTTCGACGCGTTGAGCACCGAAGGCAGGCCGATCGGGATCGAGCGGGAACCGCCCGTGCCGCCGCCCTTGCGCACCCTTGCCGTATCGCCCTGGATGACATTGATGCGATCGAGATCGATGCCGAACTGCTCGGCGATCACCTGGCCGTAGGCGGTCGCATGGCCCTGACCGTTGGTCTGGGTACCGATCAGGAGCGTCACCGTGCCATCGAGTCCGAGCTCGACCGTCGCTTCCTCGGAACCGGGGAAGGCGCAGGCCTCGACATAAGTGCACATGCCGATGCCGCGATAGCGGCCTCGGGCCGCGGCCTCCGCATCGCGCACGGCAAAACCGGCCCAGCCGGCGACATCCATCGCCTTCTCCATGTGGCCCGCGAACTCGCCGGTATCGTAGAAACGGCCGGTCTGGGTCGTATAGGGCATCTTCGCCGGCGGAATGAAATTGCGACGGCGAATTTCGTCCGAACTGAGGCCCATGTCACGCGCGGCGACCTCGACCAGCCGCTCGATCAGGTAGGCGGCTTCCGGACGGCCCGCGCCGCGATAGGCGTCCGTCGGCACCGTATTGGTGAAGACGCCGGTGACGGTCACATGCAGCGCCTCGATATCGTAGACGCCGGTCGACATGGAGGTGCCGACCCAGGGAATGAACGGCCCGTACTGGTGCAGGTAGGCGCCCATATTGGCCGTGAGATCGACGCGCAGGCCAAGGAAACGGCCGTTCTCGTCCATGGCCATCTCGGCGACGGTGACGTTGTCGCGGCCATGGGCGTCGGTGACGAAATGCTCGCCGCGCTCGCATATCCACTTGACCGGACGCCCGAGGCGCTCCGACGCCACAAGGCAGAGCGGATATTCGCGGTAGACGAAGATCTTGGTGCCGAAGCCGCCGCCGACATCCGGCGTCACCACCCGCAGGCAAGCCGGATCGATGGCAAGGATATCCTCGGCGATCACGTCGCGCACGGCGTGGCCGCCCTGTGTGCCGACGGTCAGGGTGTAATCGCCGCTCGCCTTGTCGAATTCGGCGACGCAGCCGCGCGTCTCCATGTAATTGGCGACGAGGCGGTTGTTGACGATCTCGATGCGGCTGACCTTCGCGGCGCGGGCGAAGGCCGCATCGCACTTGGCCTTGTCGCCGTGACCGAGCGTGAAGGCGCGGTTGGTGCCCGTTTCCGGCCAGACGAGCGGCGCGTCATCGGACATCGCGCTTGCCGTCTCCACGATGACGGGAAGCGGCTCGAAATCGATCTCAATCAGTTCCGCCGCCGATTTCGCCGCGTCGACCGTGTCCGCGACAATGAAGGCGATCGCGTCGCCGACATGACGGACAGTATCCGTGCAAAGAACCGGACGGTTGGGCACCGCATGCTTGGTACCGTCGACCTGCGCCATGACCGCCTTGGTCGGCATCGGCTTCAGGTCGGTTATGTCGGCGGCAGTGAGAACCATGTGCACGCCCTCGGCCTCGCGGGCGGGCGAAAGATCGCCGAGAGTGAACGTCGCGTGCGCCATCGGTGAGCGCAAAACGTACGCATGAAGTATCCCTTCCGGTCGATAATCGTCCACATAGTGGCCGTGCCCGGTGATGAGGGCTGCGTCTTCCTTGCGCCGCACGGGGGCGCCAATGCCGAATTTCTTCTGCACGATCTCGTTCATGAACGACTGCCTCTAGTCAGGAATGTCCTGTTCGATCCGGGAAGGAGGATGTCCCGGCATTTGTCTTCGCGCCTGTCGGACCGATGGATGCCCGATCAAAGGATCGGAAAAATCCACAATGCAAACGGCTTGCGTGGTTGCGATGAACTTAGACCAAGAACGGGCACGATGTGAACTGTTCAGATGCCGATGGCCGTCGCGTAGATAGGCGATCCGCGTCCGGCGTCCAGGCGCGACAGGGCGTTATCCGCCGTTGAAGCGCGGCTCGCCCAGCGCCTCGATCCGGTAACCGCCGAAGCGGCGCGCCATTTCGGCGAACTCTTCCCTGCGGCAGAAGGCCAGCAGTTTTTGGAACGGCGGCTCGAACCAGTCGCGGCGGGAAACGAGAAGATCGAAGCGCTCCTCGCACCAGGGAATGAAATCAAGCTTGAACTGGCGGGCGGAGGCGGCAAGTCCGAAGGCAACGTCGGCTTCGCCACCCAGCACCGCCAGGGCCGCCTCGCGCTCGTCGCGGGCGAGCCCGCCATGGCCGACGGCGCAGGCAAGGTCGGGCTCCGCGCCGAGCAACCGCTCAAGCAGCAACTGGCTGCCGGCCTTCGGCTGCCGGCGCACCAGTCGCAGGCCCGCAAGATCGCGCAGCATGCCGATCCTGCCCGCCTGTCCGGGCTGGACGATGAAGCCGCGCTGGCGCCAGGCCCATTCCACAAGCACCACCGGGCGATAGCGATAGCGGTTCGCGATCGTCACCGCGTTCCAGCCAAGGCCGTCTCCGTCTTGCCGGTCTTCGGGGACATGCAGGCCGGCCGCAATCCCTTCATTCGCATCGAACCGGTCGAGCCCGTCGAGACTGCCGTCGAAGAAGACGGCAAGGCCGGAACCCGACTCGCGCACCGCCCATTCAAGCAGCGGATCATGGCTGCCGAGAATGACGAGGGGCCGCGCCGGCTCCATGCCGGGGCTGTCGCTTGCCTGGTCGATCCAGGCGAGAATCAGATCGCGGGGAAAAAGAAGCTTGCCGGTCGCGCGGCTGTGCGGAATTTCGCCGGCAGCGGCCAGGTCGTAGATCTTGCGCTCCTTGACCCTGAGCAGATCCGCCATCTCATGGGTAGTGAGATAAAGAGGTAGCTGGTTCTCCATGCGCCTTCCGCATCCGACGGTAACTGCCAACATCCATGCCCGGGCATGCCCTCGCCGCAGGAAGGATCAGACTGACATATGCGATGGAGCAAAAAAAGAAGCTGGGCGGACAGATAGCCCTGTCCGCCCCGATATTTTCATACGAATGCACATTTCCAAGCGTCAGGCGGCGGTCGAGGCTGCCTGTTTGGCGTTTTCTTCCTCCACCAGTTCCTTCTTGGAGAGCTTGCCGACCATCGTCTTCGGCAGCGTATCGCGGAACTCGATCTCGCGCGGCATCTCGATGCTCGACAGATGAGACTTGAGGAAGGCCTTGAGCTCGTCCTGAGAGACTTCCGCTCCCGCCTTCAGCTTGACGAACGCCTTCGGCGCCTGTCCGCGATAAGTGTCGGAAACGGCGATCACGATCGCCTCCTCCACCGCCTCATGCTGGTAAAGGGCTTCCTCGATCACGCGCGGATAGACGTTGTAGCCGGAGCAGATGATGAGGTCCTTGATCCGGTCCACCAGGTGGATGAAGCCGTCCTCGTCCATGTAGCCGACATCGCCGGTATGGAGAGCGCCGTTTTCCACCGTCTTTGCCGTTTCGTCCGGACGGTTCCAGTAGCCCTTCATGACCTGCGGGCCGATGACGACCAGTTCGCCCTTCTCGCCCATCGGCACGGATTTCGACAGATCGGCAAGATCGCGGAAATCGACCCGGGTCCCCGGCATCGGCAGGCCGATCGACCCGGCACGGCGACGGTCGTCCAGCGGATTGGCGGCCACCACGGGCGAGGCCTCCGAAAGCCCGTAGCCTTCGACGAGGATGCAGCCGGTCAGCTCCTCGAACCTGGTCTTGACCTCGACGGGAAGCGGCGCGCCGCCCGACATGCAGAACTTGATCGAGGTCAGGTCGTAACTGGCCGTCTCCTTGGCGTTGTTGATCGCCGTGTAGATCGTCGGTACGCCGGGGAAGAGGGTCACCTTCTTGCGCTTGATGGAGTCCAGCAGCATCTTCAGCTCGAAGCGCGGCATCAGCACCATTTCCGCGCCCAGCGCCACCGACTTGTTCTGGGCGACCGTCATCGCGAAAACGTGGAAGAAAGGCAGCACGCAAAGCATGCGCTCGCGTCCAGGCTCGGCGGCGGCGAAAACCGTGCGCATCTGTTCGATGTTGGCCGACAGGTTCTCGTGCGTCAGCATCGCCCCCTTGGGAACGCCGGTCGTGCCACCGGTATATTGCAGCACGGCGACGTCTTCCCTCGGATCTATCGCGACCGGCGTCGGCTTGCCGCCCCTGGCGACAAGGTCGTCATAGGCGACATGGCTGCGGTCATAGGTGATCGCCGCCCGGTCCTTGCCCTTGAACAGCGTGAAGAGAAGCTTCTTCGGCTGCGGCAGGATATCGGCCATCCTGCAAACGATGATCGTGTCGAAGGCGCCTTCGCGCCGCACTTCCTCGACCTTGTCGTAGATGACCTTGAGATCGAGCGTCACCATGATGCGGACATCCGCATCCCGCGCCTGGAAGGCGATTTCCCGCGCCACGTAGAGCGGGTTGAAGTTGACGATGATGCCGCCGATCTTCAGGATCGCGAAATAGAAGGCCGTGTAATATGGCGTGTTGGGCAGGCAGATGCCGACCTTGGTGCCCTTGGTCACCCCCATCGCCTGAAGGCCGGCGGCGGTGCGCTCCACCATCTCGCCGAGTTCGCCGTAGCTCCACCCCTTGCCCAGGAAATCGATCGCCGGCCGATCGCCGTGGCGGGTTACCGCTTCATCAAGATATTTGTGGATGGGCCGTGGTTTGAAAGTGTCGAGCCACGCCTGAACGTCATCCATATTGCCTGTCCTCCCGTACAGCCCGGTCTTCGCCGCCTCACAATTCTTATCCCACGACCAGCGGACATGCGTCCATCCGGATCGCGGAGAAACGAGGCCCCTCTCCCGGCCCCGCTCCGGCGCAGACCATGCAGATACCTTCCGTTTACGTCAACTGCGAACGTTGCAAAAACCGATCATTTTCCGATCACGTTTCGAGGGTCAGGGCCAGGGGCCCATCCCTGCGATGCGGCTCGTTCAATCCAGAAGCGCGAAACGGTCGACGTCGAAAAGCCCGCGATCCGTAATCTTCAGATGCGGAATGACGGGCAAAGGCAGGAAGGCGACCTGGAGGAAGGGCTCCGGCAGGGTGCACCCCAGCTCCCGAGCCGCATCGCGCAGCCTTTCCAGGGCTTCGCGAACCACCTCGAACGGTTCCAGGCTCATCAGGCCGCCGACGGGCAAGGCAAGTTCCGCCAGCACGCGGTCTCCCTCGGTGACGACAAAGCCGCCCTTGATGCGCGCCAGGTGATTGACGGCGGTCGCCATAGAGCGATCGTCGGCACCGATGACACAGATATTGTGGCTGTCATGGCCGACGGAAGAGGCAATGGCACCCCGTTTCAGGCCGAATCCGGAGACGAATCCCCGTCCGATATTGCCCGTCCTGCCATGCCGTTCTACGACGGCGACCTTGACCGCATCCTGCTCGATATCAGCGGCAAGCGCGCCGTCGGCAACCGGCAGGGTCCGCCTCAGATGCTGCGTGATGATCTTGCCCGCATCGACGCCGATGACGGACGTCTCGTTCCGACCGGAAGCCTCGATGCGGAAATCCTGCGCCGTGATCTTTCGGACATGGACGCTGTCGAGCGCCACCGCCGGGATTTCCTCGCGTGCCGCGAAAGCCTCGTCGCTGACGACGCGTCCGCCGGCGATTACCTGATGAACGCGGCAATCCTCAAGATCGTCCAGCAGGACGATGTCGGCGCGCCAGCCTGGCGCGACCAGCCCGCGGTCGCGCAGGCCGAACGCGTTGGCCGCCGACCAGCTCGCCGCCCGGTAGGCATCCTGCGGGCGCGCGCCGCCGGCGATCAGGCGACGGATCATGCAGTCGAGATGCCCTTCCTCGGCAATGTCGAGCGGATTGCGGTCGTCGGTACACAGGCAACAGAAGGACGCAGTGTCGGGGGTAAGGATCTCCATCAGCGCGTCGAGATCCTTGGAGACCGAGCCTTCGCGGATGAGGATCGTCATGCCCTTGGCAAGCTTTTCGCGGGCTTCGGCCGCCGTGGTCGCCTCGTGGTCGGTGCGGATGCGCGCCGCGAGATAGCCGTTCAGCGCCATGCCCCCGAGGAGCGGCGCGTGACCATCGATGTGACCGTCCTGAAAAGCCGCCAGTTTGGCGATGACGCCGGGATCGCGGGCAAGCACGCCGGGGAAATTCATGAATTCGGCAAGGCCGATGACCTTCGGATGATCGCGCAGGGCCAGAAGATCGCCGACCTCCAGCCGCGCGCCCGCCGTCTCGAAATCCGTCGCCGGCACGCAGGAGGAGAGGTTCACGCGAATGTCCATCAGCGTGCGGGTCGAGGCTTCCAGAAAATACCGGATACCCTCCGCACCGCAGACATTGGCGATCTCGTGCGGATCGCAGATCGCCGTCGTCACGCCATGCGGCAGCACCAGCCGGTCGAACTCGAAGGGCGTGACGAGCGAGGATTCGATATGAAGATGGGTATCGATGAAGCCCGGCGCGACGATCCGGCCGCCGGCATCGAGGGTTTCCGCCCCCTCGTAACGGCCATGCGTGCCGACGATACGGTCGCCAACGATGGCGATATCGGTTTCCGTTACCGAACCGTCGATGACGCTGAAAAGCCTGGCGTTGCGAATGACGAGGTCGGCCGGCGTCTCGCCGGCTCCGGCGGCTATCGCCCGTTCGAGAAATTCCTTCATTGGTCTCCGTCACCGGTCAATTGAGGTCTCCTGGCCGCTTCGGCGCCGTCAGCCGCGGCCCCTCGACCACAAAAAGCTGTGCATGACGCCATCATTGCCTTTTTCGTGTGATGCGGGTCACAATTTCCGTCAAAAGCGTCGATAAATGATAGGCTATCATCAATTCGTTTTGTCTGGTGACATATCGGGTCCATCGGTTCATTGTCGTTAGGGCAGGTCTTAAAGTTCCAATCGCTCGGTTGGACTCACTTTCCCGGCACCGAGCTAGCAGCGCGGAGGAAAAGCGATGCACATCAAGTCAGTAAAGGGTAAGGCGATCGCACTCACAGCGGCGGCGTCGGCATTGGTCCTGGCCGGCTGCCAGTCCGACAGCCAGCGCGATCGCGCGCTGGTCGGCGGCGGCCTGGGTGCCGCCACGGGCGCGGCGATCGGCGCGGCCGCGACGGGCGATGTCGGCGGCGCATTGGTGGGCGGTGTGATCGGCGGCGCGAGCGGCGCCATCATCGGCTCTGCGACGACGCCGAAAAACTGCATCGCGACGGATCGCTACGGTCGTCGTTACTACGTGGCCTGCCCGTAACATCTCAGGTGATTGCGGCTGAAACGAAATGGATGGAATGGGGATGAAAGCCGTCTTTGCACTCAGCGCGTTTGCGCTTCTCCTGGCCGGCTGCCAGTCCGACAGCCAGCGTGATCGCGCGCTGGTCGGCGGCGGTCTGGGCGCGGCCACAGGTGCCGTCATCGGCGCCGCAACGGGCCACGGCGCCGGCGCAGCCGTGGCGGGAGCCGCCATCGGCGCGGTCGCCGGCGGTGTCGTCGGCGCGGCAACGACTCCCAAGAACTGCGTGGCGCGGGATCGCTACGGGCGCCGCTATTACGTGGCCTGCCCATAAACGGGAAACGACTTCCATCAACGAAAAAGCCGGCAGCATCCGCTGCCGGCTTTTTCGTTTCGAATGCAGTCCCGGTCAGGCCGCCGCGGCCATGCCGGCTAGCGCGACCTGCGGTGCGACGAAGTCGTAGCCGAGCGCATTGGCAACCGCCTCGCAGGTCACCTGGCCCTTGTAGACATTGAGGCCCGGCAGGAAATTCGGGTTAGCAAGCAGCGCCTTCCGGTAGCCCTGGTTGGCGAGCGCCAGCACGAAGGGCAGCGTCACATTGTTCAGCGCATGGGTCGAGGTACGCGGCACGCCGCCCGGCATGTTGGCGACGCAGTAGTGAACGACGTCGTCGACCACATAGGTCGGCTCGGCATGGGTGGTGGGACGCGAGGTCTCGAAGCAGCCGCCCTGATCGATGGCGACGTCGACAAGCACGGAGCCCGCCTTCATGCGCCGCACCATATCCGCCGAGACCAGCTTCGGCGCAGCCGCACCGGCAACCAGAACGGCGCCGATCACGAGGTCGGCGTCCAGCACATATTCCTCAAGTGCGGCCGCCGTGGAATAGACCGTGCGCAGCGCAGCGCCGAAACGGTGCGAGAGGTTCGCCAGCACATCGACATTGCGGTCGAACACGGTGACATCCGCGCCGAGGCCGAGCGCCATGGTGATCGAATGCGCGCCGACCACGCCGCCGCCGATCACGACGACCTTGGCGGGCGCCACGCCCGGAACGCCGCCGAGCAGGACGCCGGCGCCGCCATGGGCCTTTTCCAGCGCCGAGGCACCGGCCTGAACGGCGAGACGGCCGGCAACCTGCGACATCGGCGCAAGCAGCGGCAGCCCGCCGCGGCCGTCGGTCACGGTCTCATAGGCGATGCAGGTGGCGCCGGACTTGACCAGGTCGGCGGTCTGCGGCGCATCGGGGGCCAGATGCAGATAGGTGAAGAGGATGTGGTCCGGGCGCAGCATGGCGCGCTCGACGGCCTGCGGCTCCTTCACCTTGACGATCATGTTGGCCGCGGCGAAGACGTCTGCCGCGCTCTTCAGCACCTCGGCGCCGGCGGCTTCATAGGCAGCGTCATCCGCGCCGATGCCGACACCGGCTCCGGTCTCGACCACCACCTCATGACCGTTGGCCACGACCTCGCGCACGCTGCCGGGGGTGAGGCCAACCCGGTATTCGTGGTTCTTGATTTCCTTCGGCACACCAATGCGCATGACATCCTCCCGAATTCGTTGTCGCCGCCCCTTGACCGGAGCCTCGAGCGATATCGGAAAAGTATATAGCGGAGCGCCTCGCAGTTTCTTGCGAACTTGCACTTCAAAATGCCATATGCGCAATATCCTTCGATAAATTGGTATCTATTTCGAATTATCTGCGGAGTTGACGCGAATGAAGCTCGATCGGCTCGACCGCCGGATCCTCGCGGTGCTGCAGGAGGACGGCCGGATCGCCAATGCGGACCTGGCCGACAAGGTGGGCCTTTCCCCCTCCGCCTGCCTGCGCCGGGTACGCATGCTGGAGGAGGCCGGCGTCATCGACCGCTATGTGGCGCTGCTCGACCAGCACAAGATCCAGCGGCGGATGGACATCTTCGTGGAAATCTCGCTGACGTCGCAGGCAAGCGAGGTACTGGAGGCGTTCGAACGTGCGGTCGCAAGGTCCTCGGAGATCATGGAATGCTATCTGATGGCCGGCGACGCGGACTATATCCTGCGGATCGCTGCCGCCGATCCGGGCGATTTCGAGCGTATCCACCGCGACCACCTGTCCCGCCTGCCCGGCGTGACGCGGATGCGCTCGTCCTTCGCGATCAGGACGGTCACGCGCAAGACGGCGTTCGTGCTGGATGTCGAAGACTGACTATTCGATCCAGACTTCAGAGATCGCGCGGCAGGATGGCCATTGCCTCTTCCGGCGCGCCCTTGCCCCAGGTCGGTCGCAGGTCGTGATCGACGGCAATGCGGTCGTCGAAGACGAAGCAGGTGCCCTGCCAGAGGCTTTGCTCCTGCGGCACCTTTTCCAGGTAGTTCAGGATGCCGCCCTTGAGGTGATAGACCTCGGGCAAGCCGAGTTCGAGAAGCAGCGATGTCGCCTTTTCGCAGCGGATGCCGCCGGTGCAGAACATCGCGACCTTCGGCTTTTCGGCAAGGGTAACCGCCTCCCTCGCCCAGTCGGCGAAGGCACGGAAGGACCGGGTCTTCGGATCGACCGCGCCCCGGAACGTGCCGAAGGCGACCTCATAGGCGTTGCGCGTATCAACGAGAACCACATCCGGGTCGCTGATCAGCGCGTTCCAGTCCTCCGGCTCGACATAGGCACCGACCGCCTTGAGGGGATCGGCCTCCGCAACGCCGAGGCTGACGATTTCCCGCTTCAGCCGCACCTTCATCCGGCCGAAGGGCAGGCGTTCGGCCCGCGAGAACTTGACGTCGAACCCATTGATCCGGGGATCGGCGCGAAGATGCGCCAGCACCGCCTCGATGCCGGCATCCCGTCCGGCGATGGTGCCGTTGATGCCTTCCCCGGCCAGCAGCACGCTGCCCTTCACGCCGTTGTCGCGGCAAACCGCCAGCAGCGGCTCGCGAAGCTCGCGGTAATCCGCCAGTTCGGCAAACCTGTAGAGCGCTGCGACAAGAAAATCGGACATCAAGAGCGGATCCAGTCTGCTGCCGGCATCTCCCGGCGTCATTCGCCGGCAGCTATAGCCGATCGCAAATGGCCTTGAGAAGAGGCGGCGGGCCATAAAAAGCCGGGGCTCCGCGCGGGGGCCCCGGCTGAAATCGGCGAACCGGCGGTTCAAAGGCCCTTCTGGCCCTCGTCGATCACGCCCTGCAGGAAGGAAATCATCTTGGGGTCGTCCCACTCGGCCGGGCCGATGAGACGGCCGATCTCCTGACCGTCCGCATTGACGAGGAAGGTCGAAGGCAGGCCGAAGATCTTGAAGGCGCGGGCCGAGAAATTGGCCTGGTCGACCATGACCGGCAGCGACTTGACGTCGATCTCCTTGTAGAAGGAATTCACCGTATCGGCGCCGCCGCGATCGAGCGACAGCGGCAGGACGGTGAACTTGTCGCCGCCCAGTTCCGCCTGCAGGCGGTCGAGCTGCGGCATCTCGGTCCGGCAGGGAACGCACCAGGTCGCCCAGAGATTGACCAGGACGACCTTGCCCTTGAAGTCCTGCAGCGAGCGGGCATTGCCTTCCGCATCGGCGAATACGAAGGCATCCACGTCGCGCGGCTGGTCGAGCAGCGGGATCTGCGTCGGCCCCTCGGCATGAGCGGCAGTGACGCCGAGCATCAGGAACAGTGCCAGAAAAACGTGCTTCATCACTTCAATGTCTCCCGTCCGCGCCTGCGGCATGCGGACTTTTCTTTCGGTCGCGCGGCCCGGATCGGACAGGCCGGCATCAAGGCGGAGTGTCGGTTGAAGATCGAACGCCGGTCATGCCAGACGGCATGCGGCCGGCAAGGAAGGATCACCCGCTGGCGCGCATGATCCTTCGTTTGACCGATGACAGACGAATGAGAAATGCGTGATTGCGGCCCTGTCGGAAATTTCAGATCAGTCCGCGCGCGGCGAGATTGCGCATCAAGGCCGCCGGACCGAAGGTCCAGGGCGGGCATTCCGTCGAAAGCCGCACCGTATTGGCGAGCGTGCCCAGCGACGGATTGGAGATCGCGACCCGGTCGCCGATCTTGTGCGTGAAGCCCTGACCCGGCGCATCGCGATCCTCGACCGGCGCAAACAGCGTGCCCAGGAACAGCATGAAGCCGTCGGGATACTGATGATGCCGGCCGATGGTCTGGTCGACGAGATCGAGGGGATCGCGGCTGATCTCCTTCATCGAGCTGTGACCGTCGAGGACGAAACCGTCCTCGCCCTCGACCCTCAAAACAAGTTCGGCGGAGCGAACGTCGTCGATCGTGTAACTCTCGTCGAAAAGGCGGATGAAGGGGCCGATGGCGCAGGAGGCGTTATTGTCCTTCGCCTTGCCCAGCAGCAGCGCCGAGCGGCCCTCGACATCCCGCAGGTTCACGTCGTTGCCGAGAGCGGCGCCCTTCACCTCCCCTTTCGAGTTGACGGCAAGAACGATCTCGGGCTCGGGATTGTTCCACTTCGATACCGGATGCAGGCCAACCTCGGCGCCGTGGCCAACCGGCGACATGGGCTGCCCCTTGGTGAAGACTTCGGCGTCCGGACCGATACCGACTTCCAGATACTGCGACCAGATGCCTTCCTCGACGAGGGCTGTCTTGACTTTGGCGGCTTCCGCGGACCCCGGCACGAGATTGCGCAGGCTGTCGCCGATGATCGCGCCGACACGGGCGCGGATCGCGTCGGCCTTGGACGGATCGCCGGCCGCCCGCTCCTCGATCACGCGTTCGATCATCGAACGGGCGAAGGTGACGCCGCAGGCCTTGACCGCCTGCAGGTCGCAAGGCGCGAGAAGACGGTACTTGCCGGACCCGACGACATCCGACAACGACCCGAGATCCTCGCCGGCCGCGGCATCGACAACGGACACAACATCCTCGCGCTCGAGCAGGTCGCGCATGGTCGGCGCTTCGCGGGACGTGATGTCGAAAACACGGCCCGCGCGCACCGCGACCAGAGCCGGCCCATCGCTATCCGTCCGCCAGACGCGCCCGACGAAACGGCCCTCCTCCGGCAAAAGTGATAGCTGGCTCATGTTTTCTCTCCCATCCGACGACATTAGCATTCACCATTCCATGCGGCTTGCCGCGCGTTCAATTCACTATATCGGCCCGGCTCGTCTGGAAAGTCCGCATTTGCAATATATAATACAAAACGCACGCCCGAAATTACGGGAAAATGCGGCATAAATCATTGGGAGGAAAAGAGAAATGAGAAAAGCTTTGTTGGCGACGGCCTCGCTGCTCCTCGCCCTTGGGACGGCGCAAGCCCAGGCACCAGCTCCTGACAATCTCGAAAAACTGTCGAATTTCCAGACCACGGGCACATCCGAATTCACCTATGTCGCGCAGTCCGGCGACTATGCCGACGGCATCAAGAAGAACCTGGAGCGCATCAAGCTGCCGGAAGGCTTCAAGATCGGCCTGTACGCCGTCGTGCCCGATGCCCGCCATATCGCAGTCGGCCCGCAAGGAGTTGTCACTTTCGTCGGAACCCGAAAGGACAAGGTCTGGTCGGTGACCGACCGCAACAAGGACCGGGTGGCCGACGAGGTGAAGGATTTTGCCCCTTCGCTCAAGTTCGCCATCCCGAACGGCGTCTGCTTCTCCAGGGACGGCTTCCTCTACATCGCCGAGCAGAACCGCGTGCTCGTCTATCCGGCGGCGGAATATTTCTACGAGAGCCCCGATGTCGCGGCCTTCAACGTGGTGAAACAGGGTGACCTGATCCCGGCGTCGGAAGAAAGCTACAACCATACGGCGCGCGTCTGCCGCGTCGGACCGGACGGCAAGCTCTATATCTCGCTCGGCCAGCCCTTCAACGTGGCACCGCCCGAAAAGCTCGACCTCTACAGGAAGGTCGGCATCGGCGGCATGATCCGCCTGAATACCGACGGCACGGGCCGCGAGGTCTATACCTACGGCATTCGCAATTCGGTCGGGCACGACTTCCATCCCGTTACCGGCGAATTGTGGTTCACCGACAACCAGGTCGACGGGATGGGCGACGACATTCCCCCCGGCGAGATCAACCGCCAGACGGCGCCGGGTCAGCATTTCGGCCATCCGTGGTACGGGGGCGGCAGCATCCGCACCAACGAATATGCCGAACAGGAAGTGCCGGTCGACGTCGTCATGCCGGCGGTCGAGACCATCGCCCACGCGGCCGACCTGGGCATGACGTTCTACACCGGCAACCAGTTCCCGGCGAAGTACAAGAACGCCATCTTCTCGGCCCAGCACGGCTCGTGGAACCGCACGACGCCGGTCGGCGCCCGCGTAATGGTCACCTTCGTCGATGACGAGGGCAAGGCGACGGCCGAACCCTTCGCGGAGGGCTGGATCGACGAGAACGGCGAATATCTCGGCCGCCCGGTCGATGTCGCCCAGCTTCGCGACGGCTCGATCCTCGTCTCCGACGATCTGGCCGGTGCGATCTATCGCATCTGGTACGAGGGCAACTGATGCTTCGTGCCGTCATTCTCGGTCTGGGCGGGGTTTTCCTCGCCCAGGCTGTCCTCGTTCAGGCCGCACTTGCCGACGATCCGGCCGGCGACCCGGATGCGGGACGCAAGAAGGCCGGAATGTGCCGCACCTGCCACGGCATCGAGGGTTTCGCGAAAATCCCGATCGCGCCGCATATCGGCGGCGAACCGGCCTCCTATATCGCCAAGCA
This sequence comes from Stappia albiluteola, assembly GCF_014050225.1. GTDB lineage: Bacteria > Pseudomonadota > Alphaproteobacteria > Rhizobiales > Stappiaceae > Hongsoonwoonella > Hongsoonwoonella albiluteola. Next base: position 246,522 of record NZ_JACFXV010000053.1, read on the forward strand.
GCTCAAGGCCTTCCGGCAGGGCACGCGCACGCACGAGATGATGACCGTCGTGGCGAAGAACCTCGACGACCAGTCGATCGCCGATCTCGCCGCCTGGTATTCCTCGCATGGCGCAACGGCGGCCCTCCCCGCAGGCAAGACAGCAGAGAGCGCGCCGGAGGTCTGCTCCGCCTGCCATGGCGCGGACGGTATCGGCCTGATCGAGAACGTGCCGAATCTTGCCGGTGAAAGTCCGCTCTATATCGACACCCAACTCAAGGCCTTCCGGCTCGGAAAGCGGACGGACGAGGTCATGTCGGCAATCGCCGCCGACCTGACCGACGAAGAAATCCGCAATTTCGCCGACTGGTATGCATCGGTAAAATTGACAATCGAGGCGGTAAAGTAGGTATAAAGGCCTGCCCGGAGTGCACGCGCGCCCCCCTGACGCGTGCCTGCCGCCTCGATGAGCCCGTGAATGTCCGCTTCGGAATACAAGATCGTCTGCCGGAACCTGTGGAAGGTCTTCGGCATCGGCGTGAGACAATTCATGGCGGATCGGGCTGGCAAGCCATCCGACGAATCTCTCAGGCAGGCGGGCCTTCTTGCGGCGGTCAAAGGTGTCGATCTGGAGGTACGCGCAGGCCAAACCCTCGCCATCATGGGCATGCCGGGCTCCGGCAAATCGACCCTGATACGCTGCCTCTCCCGCCTGGTGGAGATATCGGCCGGCCAGATCCTGCTTGACGGGGAAGATCTGGCTTCGGCGGACGAACTGCAAATGAACGAGTTCCGGCGCCGGCGAATGGGCATGTTGTCGCAGGGATTTACGCTGCCGCGTCATCTCAGCGTCCTGCGCAACGTCTCCTTTCCTCTTGAAATCCTCGGCGTCGAAGGTGGCCAGCGCCTGGCACGCGCGAAAGCGCTGATCGAACTGGTCGGCCTGTCGGGCAAGGAAGATTTCCTGCCCGGGCAACTTGCCGACGCCGAGCGGCAACGTGTGGGAATTGCCCGCTCGCTCGCGGTGGAGCCGGAACTCTGGTTCCTCGACCAGCCCTTCTCGCGCCTCGACCGGTCGACGCGCCTCCAGATGCAGGAGGAATTCCTGCGGCTGAAGGACGCCGTCGATACCACGATCATCCTCGCCACGGATGATATCGAGGAAGCGATACGCCTCGCCGATCAGCTTGCCATCATGAAGGACGGGGCAGTCATCCAGGTCGATACTCCGGAGAGGATTCTGTCGCGACCGGCAAATGGCGACATCGCCGCGCTGCTGCGCCAATCGCCGGGCACCCGGAAAGCCGAAGTCGCCTGATCGGGAAGACGCCGGAACGAAACAGTCGCGTCACGAAATTTCGGCACCGAGCCGACAAATGCCGGCTGTGCGGATACAGGACCGGGCGCTCTCGGGCGAGCGCTCATCTCATCGCATTTTTCAGGAGAAAGAAGTGGTGGGTGTACAAGGATTCGAACCTTGGACCCGCTGATTAAGAGTCAGCTGCTCTACCAACTGAGCTATACACCCACGATGCCGATACCGGCCACAGGCGGTCAATCGCGTCAGCGCCGCAACGCCACCTTGTGGAGGGGGTATATATCGACCCTTTTTCCGGCATGCAAGAGGCGTGAGGCGCTTTTTGCAGGCTGGGGATAAAGTCGCCGGACGCTTCCGGCACAATTTCGACCTTCCGCAACTTTCGGCAAGCACAAGGGCCGCAAGGCGAAATTTCATGACATTTGCGCTTGACCGCCCCGCAGGCCGCGTCTAGTTTGCAGCGCACCTGAATTGAAGAGCATTTCGCTGTTCTTTTCGGCCAGTTGGAATTGGTTTCAAGCGGGAAACTGGAGCGAAAGAGCCGTGGCGCAAATTTCAGCCAAGGTTATTCTCGTAGTAGGAAGGCGCGCTGCCTGGACGGGGTGATATCCGTCCGGAAGGGTTAGCGCGCGAATGGGCCTCCTCGGGGGCCTTTTTTATTACCCGGACCCTTCCGACACCAGACACCGGAGCCGATGTTGCCAAGCACGGCCCCATTCGGACATGAAGGCCGAACAAGCCGAGGAAAGACGAGATGAAACGGGAGATGACGGGCGCCGAAATGGTGCTCCAGGCCTTGAAGGATCACGGGGTTCAGCATGTTTTCGGCTATCCCGGGGGCGCGGTGCTACCGATCTATGACGAGATCATCCAGCAGGACGACATCACCCATATTCTCGTACGCCACGAACAGGGCGCGGGCCATGCCGCCGAAGGCTATGCACGCTCCACCGGCAAGCCGGGCGTCGTCCTGGTCACCTCCGGTCCGGGCGCGACCAACATGGTCACCGCGCTGACGGATGCCATGCTGGATTCCATCCCGCTCGTCTGCATCACCGGCCAGGTTCCCACCCATCTCATCGGCAACGACGCCTTCCAGGAATGCGACACTGTCGGCATCACCCGCCCCTGCACCAAGCACAACTGGCTGGTGAGGCGGATCGAGGACCTGCCGCGCGTCCTGCACGAGGCCTTCTATGTCGCGACCAGCGGCCGTCCGGGCCCGGTCGTCGTCGACATCCCGAAGGATATCCAGTTCGCGACCGGGGAATACGAGGGTCCGAACAACATTGCCCACAAAACCTATCGCCCGCGCCTGAAAGGCGACATGAGCGCCATCCGCCAGGCGGTGGAGCTGATCGCCAGCGCCAGGCGCCCGGTGCTCTATACGGGCGGCGGCGTCATCAACTCCGGCCCCGCGGCGAGCCAACTGCTGCGCGAATTCGTCGAACTGACGGGCATTCCGATCACGTCGACCCTCATGGGCCTGGGCGCCTATCCGGCATCGGGCAAGAGCTGGCTCGGCATGCTCGGCATGCACGGCACCTACGAAGCCAACATGGCGATGCACGATTGCGACGTCATGATCGCCATCGGCGCGCGTTTCGACGACCGCATCACCGGACGTCTGGACGCATTCTCGCCCGGCTCGCGACGCATCCACATCGATATCGACCCCTCCTCGATCAACAAGACCGTGCCGGTCGACCTGCCGATCATCGGCGACGTCGCGCATGTGCTTGAAGACATGGTCCGCATCTGGCGTTCTTCCTCCTTGAAGATCGACCAGTCCGCCATGAAGGCCTGGACCGGCCAGATCGACACCTGGCGGGCACGCAATTCGCTCGCCTATCGGCCGTCCGAAGACTTCATCATGCCGCAATACGCGATCCAACGGCTTTACGAGCACACCAAGAGCCGCAACACGATCATCACGACGGAAGTCGGCCAGCACCAGATGTGGGCGGCGCAATTCTACGGCTTCGAGGCCCCGAACCGCTGGCTCACTTCGGGCGGTCTCGGCACCATGGGCTACGGCATGCCGGCGGCGATCGGCGCGCAGGTCGCCAATCCGGACGCGCTGGTCATCGATATCGCGGGCGACGCCTCGATCCTGATGAACATCCAGGAAATGTCGACCGCCACCCAGTACGGCCTGCCCGTGAAGGTGTTCATCCTGAACAACCAGTACATGGGCATGGTGCGCCAGTGGCAGCAACTGCTGCACGGCAACCGGCTGTCGCATTCCTATACCGAAAGCCTGCCGGATTTCGTCAAGCTCGCCGAGGCCTATGGCTGGCACGGCATCGCGGTCGACAAACCGGCCGACCTCGACGATGCGATCGAGGAGATGCTGGCGAGCCCGAAAGCCGTGATCTTCGACTGCCGGGTCGCCAATCTCGCCAACTGCTTCCCGATGATCCCCTCGGGCAAGGCGCATAACGAGATGCTGCTGCCGGACGAGGCGAATGACGAGGCGGTGGCCAAGGCCATCAGCAAGGAAGGCAAGGCGCTGGTCTGAGGCGCGGAGGACAGGCAATGAACGCACAGAACATCAACGCGCCCTCCGCCTATTTCATGGCCGAGGTCAGCGAGAAGCTCGAAACCCATACGCTTTCGGTGCTCGTCGACAACGAGCCCGGCGTGCTCGCGCGCGTCATCGGCCTGTTTTCGGGCCGCGGCTACAATATCGACAGCCTGACCGTGTCGGAGACCGAGCACGAGAAGCACCTGTCGCGCATCACCATCGTCACCACCGGCACGCCGCAGGTGATCGAGCAGATCCGCCATCAGCTGGAGCGGCTGGTGCCCGTGCACCGGGTGATCGACCTGACGGTGGAGGCTCACCGCAACAACCAGGACAAGCCGCTGGAGCGGGAGCTGGCGCTGGTCAAGGTCGCCGGCACCGGCGAGAAGCGGCTGGAAGCGCTGCGGCTTGCCGACGCCTTCCGCGCCACCGTCATCGACGCGACGACGGAGCATTTCGTCTTCGAGATCACCGGCCGCACCAACAAGGTGGAGCAATTCATATCCATCATGGGTCCGCTCGGTCTCATCGAAGTCTCGCGCACGGGTGTCGCCGCCCTGCAGCGAGGCGGCAAGGCGCTCTGAGAAACGCGCGCATCGCCGATCCGCCATGCAGCAATGCGGGTGGACAGGCACGCCGGCATGGGCAACTCTGGAAAGCGACCGGGGGCAGCTAACCGCTGCCCCCTTCTCGTCTTTTCGGGTATCGGGAGCCAAGCTTGAAGATGAGCGAGCCAAGCCGCCTTTCCGTCAACGTCAATGCCGTCGCCATGTTGCGCAACCGTCGCGACCTGCCCTGGCCGAGCGTCGTCAACCTGTCGCGCATCGCCTTGCAGGCCGGCGCCAAGGGCATCACCGTTCATCCAAGGCCCGACGAGCGGCACATCCGCAAAGCCGATGTCGCCGACCTGCGCGCGCTGATCCGGGACGAGTTTCCCGACAAGGAACTTTGCCTGGAAGGCTTTCCAAGCCCCGATTTCATGGAGCTGGTGGAGCGCCACCGGCCGCATCAGGTGCTCTATGTGCCGGACGACCCGCAGCAGCTCACGTCCGATCACGGCTGGGACCTGGAGCGGCACGGCGCGCTGGTTTCCGCCGTTACCAGGCAGACCAAGCAATGGGATGTCAGAGTGTCGCTTTTCGTCAATGCCGATCCGGAAGCGCCGGAACTTGCAGCAAGGCTCGGTGCCGAACGCATCGAAATCTATACCGGCCCTTACGGCGGCTGCTACGACGATGCCGAACGGGCGGCGGCCGAACGCGCCAGGGTCGTCGCCACGGGCAAGGCGGCAAAGGCAGCCGGCCTCGGCGTCAATGCCGGCCATGACCTGACGCTTGAAAACCTGCCGCCGCTGGTCGCGGAAATGCCGTTCCTGCGCGAGGTTTCGATCGGCCACGGCTTCACCGCCGACGCGCTGATCTACGGCTTTGCCGAGACGGTACGCCTCTACCGGGTGGCGCTGGGGGAGATCTGAAACACGCCGGCATCCGCAGCAAGGCCGGCCCGGATCGCCGTCAGAAAACGCTCCGCGTAACCGGCGATCTCAACGGCCCGGTCCCTGCCATTGACAGTGCGGCGCGCTTCGACGAAATCCTGCTTCTTGGCGTCGACATAGTGAGCGAGCCCGAAGCCCTTGCCGTTGAAATCTCCGTCGAGCATCCCCTCCACCAGGATCCGGATAGCAACCGCGGTCTCAAGTGCCCTGTCGGGAAATTGCACGAGGTCAATTCCAAGTTTTCTGGACTGCTTCCGGTAGTTTTCCAGCCACGTCAGTTGAACATAGCCACGACCGTAATAAGCGTGCCCATAGTCGCCCGCCGTTCGCGCATAGTCTCTTCCAGCAAGCCTCTTTCTCGCTTCCTGGTCGGAAGCGGCGAAGCTTTCGCGGACCGGGACCATGTTCAAGCCAACTTCGGCCCGCACGGTTGCCAGGATATAGGCAAGTTGCGCTGGCGGGTTTTCGGGATGTCTCGCGAACCAGTAGTCGAAAATGTCTTCAATATTATCGACGGTGAGCTGCCTGACCCTGCCGCCAAAGATCGACTGTCTGACGCCGTCGTAGAACCTGGATCTGTCGAATTTCATTCAACCTCCCGAGCCAAAGGCGAAATCCTTTCTCGCGCCGATGTATCTGCTGTGCCGGTAAAACAAGGTGACGGGTGGATCCTAAAGCCCGGCAAGTTAGCGGGGGTAAGTTGATTTCCAGCCGGCCCGGCGACGCGGGTTTTCAAATCGACGGTCGGGCATAAGGATTGCCTTGATTATCGAGCCGGGTGCGGCTATCAATCCCGGGATAATCCGTACCGTACGGTACAGTTCGGCAAAGGGCCGAACCTGAACCACTGCAGTCAGAGGGCTTCCGCATTGCTGGAGCGCAAGCACGAAACGCTGGAACAGGACCCCTTCGCGGCGGGCGATGCCGATCGCTTCACCGCGCGGCAGGGCGAGGTTCTGGCCGAGGCACTGCACCTTCTCGTACAGGGAGGGGAACGGGCGTTGACGACCGCCGGTCTCGCACGTGCGGCCAATTGCTCCAAGGAGAGCCTCTACAAGTGGTTCGGCGATCGCGACAGCCTGCTTGCCGCAGTTGTCGCCTATCAGGCCAGCAAGGTCCGCATCGAGGATGCCGCGCCGGCCGGCAGCCGGGACGAGTTCCGCGCCCGCCTCGTCACATTCGCCGAGGACCTGCTGACGGTTCTCGCCGGCGATACATCGCTTGCGCTGAACCGGCTCGCGATTTCGCATGCAAGCCGCGAAGGCGCGCCCCTCGGCCGCCTGCTGCTGGAGCGCGGCCGCAAGCGCATCAGCGCCCGCGCCAAGGCCTTGCTGGAGGCTGGCCGCCGGCAGCGCTATCTTGCCTTCGACGATACGGAAGAAGCCTGGCAGACGCTGTATGGACTGATCGTCGGCGACCTGCATGGCCGCCTGCTGCTGGGCGACAGGCCCCGCGAAGATGAGGCCGATTTCCACATGCGCTCGGTCGCAGCGATCGACAGATTCTACCGGCTGCACGAAGCCGTCATCCAATCAGGGGTGCCGTCGGGCTCGAAGGAGCCGCCAAGCGCCCGCTGACCTCGCCGCAGCCCGCATCAATTGAGCCGGGAGCGCGCAGAAACCACCAAGGAAGGGACCAACGATGCGTGTTTATTACGATCGCGACGCCGATCTCAATCTCATCAAGGCCAAGAAGGTCGCCGTCATCGGCTACGGCTCGCAGGGCCGCGCCCATGCGCTGAACCTCAAGGATTCCGGAGTCAAGGACGTTGTCATTGCGCTGCGTCCCGGCTCGACCACCGCACTGAAGGCGGAAGCCGACGGCTTCGCCGTCAAGACCGTCGCCGAAGCCGCCGCCTGGGCCGATGTCATGATGATGGCAACTCCGGACGAACTGCAGGCCGACATCTACAAGGAGCATATCGCTCCCAACATCCGCGACGGCGCGGCGATCGCGTTCGCCCACGGCCTCAATGTCCATTTCTCGCTGATCGAGCCGAAGGCCACCGTCGACGTGATCATGATCGCGCCGAAGGGCCCGGGCCACACGGTGCGGGGCGAATACGAGAAGGGCGGCGGCGTTCCCTGCCTCGTGGCCGTCCATCAGGACGCTTCGGGCAACGCCCTCGACATCGCGCTCGCCTATGCTTCCGGCGTCGGCGGCGGCCGCTCGGGCATCATCGAAACCACCTTCAAGGAAGAGTGCGAGACCGATCTGTTCGGCGAGCAGGCCGTTCTCTGCGGTGGCCTGGTCGAGCTCATCCGCGCCGGTTTCGAAACGCTGGTGGAAGCCGGCTACGCGCCGGAAATGGCCTATTTCGAGTGCCTGCACGAAGTGAAGCTGATCGTCGACCTCATCTATGAGGGCGGCATCGCCAACATGAACTACTCCATCTCCAACACTGCCGAGTGGGGCGAGTACATGAGCGGCCCGCGCGTCGTCACCGCCGAAACCAAGGCCGAGATGAAGCGCATCCTCACCGACATCCAGACCGGCAAGTTCACCTCCGAATGGATGCAGGAATGTCGTGGCGGCCAGGCCCGCTTCAAGGCGACCCGCCGTCTCAACGACGCTCACCAGATCGAGGAAGTCGGCAACAAGCTGCGCGGCATGATGCCCTGGATCAAGAAGGGCGCCCTGGTCGACAAGGCCCGGAACTGAGCCACGGATGCGCCCTTCCCGATCCGGGCTTTTCCTGCCCTTGCCTTCGGCAAGACGGCATTCCCGATTGCGCTTGCCTTCGGCAAGACGGCACTCCCGATTGCGCTTGCCTTCGGCAAGACGCGGGGGAGGATCAAGAAGGGTGCCCTAGTCGACAAGGCCCGGAACTGAGACAAGGGCCAACTGACCCGATCCGGATTCTCCGACGGCCCGCCACTGGCGGGCCGTCTTGTTTTCAGCCCGGCAAATCACACCCAAGGCCGAATTTTAGGCGGTTGTTATGATTTAACCTGCAACTCTTGAGGAAAGGTGCAGTTGGAGCAGGGCAAGCGATTGGCATGGCAATCGACAGACTGGAATTCCTGAAGCATTTGCGGCAGTTGCTCGCGCTCTTCGAGACCGGAAAAGTATCCGTCTCCGCACGGTTGTTCGGCGTCAGCCCCGATGAATTGCTGACGTCGCTGAGATTCCTGGAAGCTCATTTCAAGACGACCCTCGCCTCCGTGAATAGCGACGACGTGAAGCCGACAGCCGCCGGCGACGCGGTGCACCGATATCTTCACAAGGCGATAGACGACGTCGAAAGGACAATAGCCGAAACGGCGGGCAATGCCTCGCCTACGCCCCTGCGGCCGCAGCGCATCATCTGCGGACATGGCGCCAACCCCTTCACCCGGGCCGTGCTGCCGGAATTCGCGGAACACCTGTCTCGCGCCCTGCCCTTCTCCTTTCGCGTCGAGGGCGTTGCGTCGCAGGCCGATATCATTCGCGACTTGCGCAAGGGGACCGCGCACTATGGCGTCATGCTGCCGCCGAGGGCGGACCATTCCGACCGTCCGGCAATCGGCGCAGAGCCCTTCAGCCCCGAGCGGGCCGTGGCCTGCGTCTATTCGATGCGCTTCGCCCTTATCACGTTCAGAAACACGGGTATCGTCTCGCTGGCAGATCTGCTCGGCCAGAGGGTGGCAACGGGATACGGACTGAATTCGCTCGTCGACGGTTATCTCGACGCCTTCCTGAAGGACGGCGTCGGCGGCCGGCAATTCGTCGCCGAAGTCCCCTGCCGAAACATCGCCGAAGCGATGGACAAGCTGCGCAACCGCGATGTGGTTGCAACGCTCTATCCGATCGAAGGGTTGAAACTGTCTTCACTGGCGCGCGGGATCGTGCGGCCGCTGGAAGGCACGATTTCCGACGAGACGATCAAGTCGCTATCGGCCACCCATCCGGGCCTCAGGGTTCGGCGCGGCACGCTGTTCGGCTGCGAGAACGTCTCCATCATCGAAACGCCGCTGGCGCTCTATGCTCCAGCCGATGCCGACGCGAAGGAGGTTACCAAGATGATCCGCGCGTCGATGACCTTCTTCCGCAGCTATATCAAGCACCGATACGGCGCGGAGCCCGCCGACAGCTATTTCGATCCGGAACAGATCGGCCTGAAAGCCCATCCGGCGAGCCGCCAGTTCTTCCGAAAGGGAATCGCAGCCTAGATATAAAGCTCGCCACGCGCGAGGATCACTGCCTGGCCGCCGATCCTCACCGCATGAAGCTTGCCGTTGTCCATGTCGATCTCAAGGTCGATCAGCGACGGCCGCCCCATGTCGAAGCCCTGCTCGATGCGCACGAAATGGGTTCCGTCCGTCAGGCCGTCGAAATGCTCCACGACACCGGCGAATGCGGCAGCCGCCGCGCCGGTGGCGGGGTCTTCGGCAATACCCATCGAGGGCGCGAACATGCGCGCGGAAAAAGCGGAGTCATGTGCCGTGGTCTGGCGGCAATAAACATAGGCGTCGTTGTGATTGTGGTCGCCGAAGGCTTCCTTCCATACGCTCATATCCAGCTGGACGCGCGAAAGGGCATCCAGATTGGCAACCGGCACGAAGCCGAACGGCACGCCGGCCTCGAAACTGGACGGACGGTGATTTTCAAAGCCGATTTCGGACGGCGACAGGCCGAGGGCAGCTGCGATTGCCTCGACATCGCCGATCGGAGTTGCCGGCCGGGAAAGCCTCGGCACGTCGAATTCGGCAAAGCCGGCGGCGCCATCCTTCAGCACCACGCCGCAACGGACGCTGCCGATCTTTTCCTCCAGCACCACGACGGCATCCTGTTCGTCTCTGACTGCCCCAAAGCGCTCATGCGCCAGCAGGATCGCGGTACCGACCGTGGGATGTCCGGCAAAGGGCAACTCATAGGCCGGCGTGAAAATCCGGACTTTCGCGGAGTGGGCCGGGTTTTCCGGCGGCAGCACGAACACCGTTTCGGAGAGGTTGAACTCTTTCGCTATAGCCTGCATACGCTCGTCTGACAGTCCCTCGCCATCCAGAACGACGGCCAGCGGATTTCCCGCCAGCAACCGGTTAGTGAAGACGTCGAGAATGGCGTAGCGTCGGGCCATCGGCGGGTCCCTCTCCTGATCATCAGCAATATTCAATTCGCAACCGGGCGAACTCTTGCACGGGGCGCATGCAGATGCCAGCGCCAATCGGTTGTCGCATCGGCTCCGCGAATATCGTTCTTGCAGGCGCCCTGCCGATCACCGCAGAAGGCTTTCCACCAGCATTCGCACATAAGGTGGCGTCGGCAGGCCGGCGATCTGGTCCGGCGCGAAGACCGGCACCGCGCCGGCGAGTTCCGGCTGCTCCTCACGCCGGTTATGCGCTTCTATTTTCTCGACGATTTCCGCGGCGTCGAAGGGAAAGGCGAGGATCGCGGAAATGGAAATGCGGGGGCCGTCAAAGACCGAAAACAACCCCTGACGCTCAGCCCGGCCGCCATCGAGGCCCGTCTCTTCCGCAAGCTCGCGGAAGATCGAAGCTTCGACATCGACGCGGCCGTCGTCGGTAATATCGGCGTGATCGAGATTGCCGCCCGGCGGATAGACGAGGCCGGCCGAGGCGGTGTGCTGCGCCATCCGGCCGAAGACAAAAGCACCGTCCGCGCTCTTGATCACCGCCGAACCGAAGAGATTGCGGATCGTCGGATCGGGGTAACCCCAATCCCGCCAGGCGAGGAAAGCGGCGAAGGAGGCATCGACCATCTCGCCCTGAAAGACGCCATTCTCAAGCCGCCATTGCGCCAGTTTCAGGACCCTGCCGTTCCATAAACTCGGATTTGCGGCGGTGACATCGCGCCAGTTCGCTTCGATCGCCTCGCCATGGCGCTCCTCGAACGCCCAGCGCGAAGGGATCAACCGGACATCCAAGCCGTCGATCGGCTGGGGCCTGCCGACGATGTCGAGTTCAAGGTCTTCGGAGGCGCCATCCGCCGTCGAGACCCGCTTGTAACCGAGCTTTGCGAGCAATGAAGCGGCACCACAATCGCCGTCGACAGTGAACCGCCTGAGCCCCTTGCTGCGGGCGGCATCGATCAGCCGGTCGTGCAACAGGCCGCCGATGCCACGATTTCGCGCCTGCGACTCCACGAAGATCTGCGAGAGCCGACCGGCGCCGCGATCAGTGCCGACAGCCGAAATCGCCGCCAATCCGAGAGGGTGACCTTCGTCCTCCGCCAGGCAGGCAATCTCGACATTTTCAGGAGCGGGCTCGCCGAAACGGACGGACAGCCGGGCCGCCTGGTCCGGCTGAATACCAATCAATCTCAAAGTCATGAAACAACACCGATTGCCGTAGAACGCACCGCTCTACCATCGGCAGGGTTCACGGCGCGATCAAGACTTCAGGCGGACATCGGATAGCGGCGCGCAATCGCCGGCGCCAGAACCTGCAGGCAATCGAAGGGCCGGCCGTGGACAAGCACGCGCTGCCGGCCGAGGAAGCCGGCTTTCTCCATCACGCGGCGCGACGGCTCGTTGCCAGCCACCACAAACGCGATGAGGTGCGAATAATAGGTGTTCTCAAAGAACCAGTCGACGAGCGCCGGCACCAGCTCGCTGGCATAGCCGAGGCCCCAATGCTTCGTTGCAAAGCACAGGCTCATGGCGATCTCGGAGGTTTCCTCGAACACGATGAAGCCGGCGCGGCCCACGAATTCGCCGTCGCGATTGACCACCTTCCACTGGCTGAAGCCGTAGCGATCCTGGTTGGTGAGAAACGCGTCGAGCCGGCGCACCGCCTCCCCGTGCGAATATATGGCATCGCAAGGGACCAGATGGCGATTTACTTCCGGATCGGCGTGAAGATCTTCAAGAAGAGAGAGATCGGCGGCCACGAATGGCAAAAGACGCAAGCGATCCGTCTCGATGATGATCTGCGGTACCATCATTCCTCCAAGCCCAAGCCCCAAAGTACAAAAACCCTGAAATCCCCACGCGCCAACAGCCGGAAACCGGCATTCAGGCATCTTTTGTTCGTCTGGAATTCCGGCGCACGGCAAGCGACCCCTTGTTGCCGTGGCCAGCCCGATATTCAACTAAAGAATAATGACGACAGTCGTATGACGCAACGAGAGAATATACTGCGATGCAGTACAAAACCTGTATTCCGATAATATTGCGGCGCAATCAATTTAATAATACGAATTCTACTTATAACAGCCAACAGAAACCCTTAACCCGTTTGCTGCGCCGCTCCCCTAGTGCGTCAATTTGACTAACGAACTGGTAAGCATATCATCCATTCCTTGCGACGGATCCGCGCGCGGCCAGTCGGGGAATTGGCCACGGTAGAATGTTTGCTGTCTTTTCGCGTATCTTCTCGTCTCAATTGATGCTCGCTCGACTGCTTCCTCGAGATCGAGATCGCCAGCGCTTGCGGCCGCCAGTTCGCGCAAGCCGATCGCCTTCATGGCGGGGAGCGACGGATCCAGGTCCCGCGCGACGAGTCGGGCCGCTTCCTCCATGCCTCCCTTTTCCGCCATCTGGCGAAACCGGCGAACGATCCGCTCATGCAGCCAATCCCGCTGAGGAGAGAGCACCAGCTTCAAGGCATTCGAGGGCTCGACCAGCGGCGGCGTCCTGTCACCCTGCCACTCGGCAAGCGAACGCCCGGTCGCCTCGATGACCTCCAGGGCCCTCACGAGGCGCTGCGTGTCGCTGGGCCGCAGACGCCCGGCCATCACAGGATCCCGAGCGGCGAGTTCCCGATGCAACATCTCGGCGGTGAGTTCGGCCCCCTTCTGTCGCCAATGGGCCCGGACCTGGGGATCGATCTCCGGCACCTGCGACAGCCCCTCCGTCAGTGCCTTGAAATAGAGCCCCGTGCCGCCGGCCACAATGGCGACGCGCCCTGCCTCGCCAAGACCGGACAGAACCGGCCTAACCTCGTCGAGCCAGCGCGCCACCGAATAGGGCTCCGCGGCATCGACATGGCCGTAGAGACGATGCGGCGCTCTCGCCTCCTCCTCGGCGGACGGCCGGGCCGTAAGCACGCGCAGGTCGCGATAGATCTGCATGGAATCGGCGTTGACGACCGTGCCCGAAAGACGCTCGGCAAGGGCCAGTGCCAAAGCCGACTTGCCGCTGGCGGTCGGCCCGGCTATCAGGATCGCCGTCACCGCGCGCGCCTTTTCCTCTGTTCCGGGACTTTTCGCCGTCATGCCGCTGATCGCCACCCTCATTGCCAACCCGGCCGATCCGGCCCTCGATGACGCTCTCCTCGCGAAAGCCTCCGCCGCCGTCGCGCTTGCCGGTTCGGCGACGGTCCTCGCGCCCGGCATTGCCGCCGACCTGCCGCTTGCGTCGGCCGACGCCGGGCAGGCGGAAGGGGTGCTGCGCGAGGCCCTCGCCGCAAAGCCTGTCGACGTGGTTTTGCAGGACATGGCACAGCGGCGCAAGCAGCTGCTGATCGCCGATATGGATTCCACTATGATCGGCCAGGAATGTATCGACGAACTGGCGGCGGAACTGGGATTGAAGGACCGCATCGCGGCGATCACCGAGCGGGCCATGCGCGGGGAAATCGAGTTCGAACCGGCGCTGCGCGAACGGGTCGCGCTGCTTGCCGGACTCAGCGCTTCCGTGATCGATAGCGTCATCGCCTCGCGCATCACGCTGACGCCGGGCGCCAGGGCGCTTGTCGCAACGATGAAGGCCAACGGCGCCTATTGCGCCCTGGTCTCAGGCGGCTTCACCGCCTTCACCGCGAAAATAGCAGCGGCAATCGGCTTCGACGAAAACCGCGCCAACGAGCTGCTGGTTTCCGAAGGCAAACTGACGGGCAAGGTCGCCGAGCCGATCCTTGGCCGGGAGGCCAAGCGGGAGAGACTGGCAACGCTGGTTGCCAAGAGGGGGCTCGCCCTCAGCCAGACGTTGGCGGTGGGCGACGGGGCCAACGATCTGGCGATGATCGAGCTGGCCGGAACGGGCGTTGCCTATCACGCCAAGCCGAAAGTGGCGGAACTGGCCGATGCGCAGATAGACCATGGCGATTTGACCGCCCTTCTCTACATGCAGGGCTACCGGCAGGCGGATTTCGCCGGCTGAGCCTGCGCCCCCTTCTCTCCTTCAGAGCTGCCGATACATGATCGTCGTCGCTTCCAGCCGCCCCTCGAAGGGATCCCGGCAATAGCCGGGAATCGTTCCGACGGTGACATAGCCAAGCGAGGCATAGAGCGGCTCGGCACTGTCGCCGGTTCGCGTATCGAGCGTCAGCAGGCTGCGGCCCAAGGCCAAGGCGTGGCGCTCCAGAGCCGTCATCAGGTCCCGCGCCAGCCCCTGGCGTCGGAAGTCCGGATGGACCAGCAGCTTCGAGACATCGGCCCGGTGCGGCTGGTTGGGCGGCGTATCGCAGTCGAGCTGGACAGTGCCGGCTATTCTCTCCCCCTGACGGATGACGAAGAGGTGACGGGTGCCTGCGGTGACGCCCGGCAGCACCTTCCCGACCCAGAAGGCTTCCGCGTCCTGCCGCGAAAATGGCAGCACAAAATTCACGCTGGCCCCGGCAAGGACGCAGGCATGAAGCAGCTCGCCGAATTCCGCGAGATGCCGCGACAGGTCGTCGGCGGAGAAAAGCGAAACGGCGGGATCAAGGCAAGCCGTCATGAAGGCCCTCACAGGATGAAAAGAAGATACCTGGCGCCGGTCTCGGACGGCGTCTCGAACAGGCTCTCGCCGGAAAGGCGATAGCGCAGGCAATCGCCCGGGCGAAGGTCGTGCGGGTGGCCGGAAACGCTGACCCTGAGCTCTCCCTCCAGCAGGCAGAGATGATGCTCCAGGCCGTGTCTTGGCGGCACCGGATAGTGAATTCGTACGCCGGCCGCGAGCTGGCATTCGATCACCTCACCCGTGAGTTCGCGCGACGGCGGGGAAACCGACCGGCGAACGAAACCGTTTTCCGGGTCTCGCCAGATCGGTTGGGCGTCGCGTCTGACCACTGCGTCAAAGTCCTGCTCGACCATCAGCATGAGGCGAGACAAGGGCAGCCCGAACGCTGCGCAAAGCCTGCCCAGCACTTGTGCCGTCGGGCTGACCTCGGCGTTTTCCAGCCGGGAGAGCGTGGCCCGGCTGACGGTGCTGCGCCGCGCCAGCTCGTCCAGAGACCAACCGCGTTCGGCGCGCAAGCTTTTCAACCGCTCCGCAATGCGGCGGTCCATATCGGGTTCATGGGCTATCGCAGTTTCCATATACGAGAATATTTCTCATATATGGTCATTAATCAAGCTGATAGATTGGAAATCAGGATGGCCCGCCAAATAGGACCGGAAAGACGAAGCGCCGTTGCCCTGTCTTTCGGGCGGGCTTTCGCCCGCGCTGATTTCTGGATCTCGGCTCTCGCGATGCGCTGCCGCGCACGTGGGCCGGGATGACGTTGGAGTGTGGGGCACGGGCCTGCCCCACCCTCCAACGTCATCCCCGCGCAGACGGGGATCCTGTAGACACATACCTCAGTAGCTAAATCTCAAGCATCGGCGATTACTGGATGCCCGATCGAGCCGGGCATGACAGAACTTGAACGCGCGGACAAAAAAAGCCGCCGCGGATGACCGCGACGGCCTGAATTCAGGCAATCGGACTTGCCTTATTCCTCGATGCGGAGCGGGACGAAACGCAGCTCACCGCGGCCGTTGGAGAGCAAAAGCAGGGCCGACTTGCGATCTTCCTTCTTCAGCTTCTCGACCTGGTCGACCACGTCAGCAGGGCTGGCGACCGGTTCCTGAGCGACCTCGACAATCACATCGCCGGCCTGCACGCGCTTTTCCTGAGCGACGGAGCCGTCCTCGACATTGGCGACAAGAACGCCCTTCACATCGGCCTCGATGCTGAACTTGGCACGGGCCTCGTCGGTAAGATCGGAAAGCTCCATGCCAAGCAAGGTTTCCTTCCTGACCGGTGCCGCCTGTTCGTTCGTGCTGCTTTCGGCGCTCTCGGCGACTTCCGCCTCCTCAAGCCTGCCGAGCGTCACCTTGAGGATAACCTCCTCGCCCTTGCGCAGGACCACGACCTCGACCTCCTTGCCGATCGTGGTATCGGCAACCATGCGCGGCAGGTCGCGCATCGTGGGCACGACCTGCCCGTCGAAGCGCAGCACGACATCTCCCGGCTGCAGGCCCGCCGCCTCGGCCGGGCCGTCCTCCGTCACGCCGGCGACCAGCGCACCTTCGCTCTTCGCCATGCCGAGGCTTTCGGCGATCTCGTCCGTCACTTCCTGAATGCGAACGCCAAGCCAGCCTCGGCGGGTCTCGCCGAACTGGCGAAGCTGGTCGATGACCCGCATCGCGGTATGCGAGGGAATGGCGAAGCCGATGCCGATGGAGCCGCCCGAGGGCGAAATGATCGCGGTGTTGATGCCGATCACCTCCCCCTCCTGGTTGAAGAGCGGGCCGCCGGAATTGCCGCGATTGATGGAAGCGTCGGTCTGCAGGTAGTTGTCGTAGGGACCGGAATTGATATCGCGGTTGCGCGCAGAGACGATGCCCGTCGTCACCGTACCGCCGAGACCGAAGGGATTGCCGATCGCCATCACCCAGTCGCCGACGCGCATGGTCTCCGAATCGCCGAAATGAACGTCCTTCAGCGGCGTTTGCGGCTTCACCTTGAGCACCGCGATATCGGTCTTGGTATCGGTACCGAGCACTTCGGCTTCGAGCTTCGTACCGTCATTGAAATTGACGGTGATTTCGTCCGCATCCTCGATGACGTGATTGTTGGTGACGACGATGCCTTCGTTGCCGTCGATGACGAAGCCGGAGCCGAGCGACTGAACGCGGCGCGGCTGGTCGCCATCCTTGTTCTGGCGGTTGAAGAATTCGTCGAAAAACTCCTGGAAGGGCGACCCTTCCGGCACCTGGGGCAGCGGGACAGAGCGCTGCGCCTTCACTGTCTGGGCCGTGGAAATGTTCACCACCGCATCGAGCAGCCCCTCGGCAAGATCGGGAATGCTGTCCGGCCCGTGCGCCGCCACCGGCGCCGGCGCACCGACAAGGCTCGCTCCCACCGCGACCGCCAACGCGACAGCGCCGAGCCCGCGGCCCAGGAACTTAGCGGAAAACAGGCTGACCATAGGCCGATCTCCTCCAAAGTTGCCGCGCGGCAAAGCGAAACGCGCAGCGAAATTATCCGGCAACCGGGCCACACGCGGCCCGCCGACGCCCACCCTGACAGGCAGATTGCGTCCTCATTTCTACCCTGTCACCCCCGGATCAACCATACGACAAAAACGCCGACGAACAGGGCGGCAAGGCCGCCCATCCGCATGATTTGATCAGGAAGCAGCACGGCCTGGCGCATGAAATTCTTCACCGCGCCAGGGACCAATGCGTAGAACAGACCTTCGATCACCAGAACCAGACCGACGGCGACGGCAAAATCACTCATTGTGCCGGCGGCTCTACCCTGTTTCGGGCGCGGCCTGACGGATCGTTGAAGAAGCGAAAGAAATCCGACTGCGGTGACAGAACCAGCGAGGTATCGCCCGTCTGTAGGCCAGACTCGTAAGCCTGCATGGAGCGATAGAAGGAGAAAAACTCCGGATCCCGACCGAAAGCGTCGGCAAAGATGCCATTGCGCTCCGCGTCGCCGTCACCGCGTACGATCTCCGAGTCGCGCCGTGCCTCGGCGACGATGACGGTCGCCGTCCTGTCGGCGCGGGCTCGCGTACGGCGGGCCTGCTCCTCACCCTGGGCGCGGATTTCAGTCGCCTCGCGCTGACGCTCCGTCTGCATGCGGCGGAAGATCGCCTCCGAGTTGGCCTGCGGCAAGTCGGCGCGACGGATCCTCACATCCACCACGTCGATACCGATCGCGACGGCGCGACTGCCAACGTCGCGCCGGATCTTCCCCATCAGGTCCGCCCGCTCGTCCCGAACGAGTTGTTCGAAAGTGGCGCGGGCAAGCTCCTGGCGCACCGAGGATTGCAGGAAGGTGGAAAGCCGCTGATTCGCCTCCAGCACGTTGTTCACCGTCTGGTAGAACAACACCGGATTGGAAATCCGGTAACGGGCGAACGCGTCGACCACCAGCCGCTTCTTGTCGGAAGCGATCGCCTCCAGCGGCGGAACGTTGAGGTCGAGAATACGCTTGTCCAGGAAGATGACGTTCTGCACGAGCGGCAGCTTGAAGTTCAGCCCCGGCTCGCGGACGCTTTCGCGCACCTCGCCGAACTGCAGAACCAGGGCCTGGCGGGTCGGATCGACGATATAGATCGACAGATACACGACGATGGCGAGGGCGGCTGCAAGGATGCCGAAAAGGCCAAGAAAACCGGACTTCATCACTGATTGCCTCCGCTGCGGGCGGAGCCCTGGGTATTTGGCGTTCTGTTCAGCTGGTCAAGCGGCAGATAGGGCACCACGCCGGACGAACCGGCGCTTTCATCGATGATGATCTTGGAATTAGAGCCGAGCACCTTTTCCAGCGTCTCCAGATAGAGACGCTCGCGGGTGACGTCCGGCGCCTTCTTGTATTCCTCGAAGATCTTCAGGAAGCGCTGCGCCTCACCGGTGGCCTCCGCAACCGTCTGGTCGCGATAGGCATTGGCGGCTTCCAGGACACGCGCAGCCTCACCGCGGGCTTCCGGAACGACGCGGTTGGCGTAGGCCTGCGCCTCGTTCTGGATACGCTCCTGGTCGGCACGCGCAGCCTGCACGTCGCGGAAGGCGTCGATGACCTGCTGCGGCGGATCGACCTTCTGCATCTGCACCTGGGTGATCTCGATGCCCGCACCGTAGCCATCGAGCGCGGATTGCATGAGCTGCTGCACGGAATCCTGGATGGGCGCGCGGTTCTCGGTGAGGATGAGATCGATGCGCGACTGGCCCACCACCTCGCGCATGGCGCTTTCAGCCACCGCCTTCACCGTGCCTTCCGGATTCTGGATGTTGAAGAGGTAGTTGGACACCCCTTCCGGCGTATTGCGGATACGCCACTGCACCTTGAAGTCGACGTCGACGATATTTTCATCGCCCGTCAGCATCAGGCTTTCCTCCGACACGTCGCGCGCACGCACGGAGCCGCCGGTGACGAATTCCTCCATGCCGACCGTAAGTTCGCGAATGCGCAGAACTTCCGGCGTGTAGACGGCGCCGACCGGATAAGGCCAGTTATAGTTGAGGCCTGGAGGCGTCTGGTCGGTCACCTTGCCGAAAAGCAGCTCCACGCCCACCTCGTCGGGCTCCACCCGGTAGAAGCCGGTGCCGAGCCAGATAAGGGCCGCCACGCCGAGGGCAAGTGCGATACCCTTGCCGCCGAGATTGCCGCCGCCACCCGGCAGGACGTTCTTCAGCTTATCCTGGCTGCGCCGCAGGAGCTCTTCCAGATCGGGCGGATTTCCGCCGCCGCGCTGCGGACCGCCTCCCCAGGGGCCGCCGCCGCCACCACCGCCGGGATTACCCCACGGGCCGCCGCTGCCGCCGCCCTTCCAGCCTCCGCCGTTCTGGTTGCTCCAAGGCATCAAGACATCCTTTTCATAGGCCCGCCATCAAAGGCCTGATTTCGTTCGCCGCACCGGCAGGCCATCGCAGCTGCCGGATTGCTGTGTGGTTCGAAGCCGCGCCAATCTTTGGCTTGGCCGGAGTTATAGGAAAGTTGCAGAGCCCTTTCAACGCGCCAGCCGTCGCAGCAAAAGGGCAATTCCCCACGCACCGCCATTGGCGGCACGTGGTGAGCATGAGCTTGCATTTCAACGGCCAAGCGATTCGAATACCTCGATAATCCCCTGCTTATCCACAAACTGTACATCAAGCCGCAGCGCCCGGCTCAGAATGCGGCTGGCGGCGCATGTCGACATGGGGAATGCCGTCTTCGTCGTAGATATCCGAAACGGGCGTGAATCCGTGCGCCGAATAGAAGCGTTCCAGATGCGCCTGGGCGGACAGGCACAGCGGGGCATCAGGAGAAAGCGCTGCCGCCTTCGCAATCCCCTCCCTGATGAGAAAGTCGCCAAGACGCTTTCCCCGAAAGTCGGGCGAGACCACGATCCGGCCGAGTCTTGCCGGTCCATCGCCCTGCGGCGCGAACAGACGCTGGTAGGCGGCGAGCCGCCCTGCCTCGTCGCGCAGCAGGAAATGCAGGGCATCCGGATCCCTGCCGTCGATCTCAGCATAGGCACAGGCCTGCTCGACGATGAAGACGGCCACTCTTAGAACGCAGGCGTCATAGAGCTCGCGAACCGTCAGTTCGTCGAAGGCCTTCCACTCGCCAGTGAAGCCTTCCTGCATCGTCAGAAGGTCACCACGGAACGGATCGACTTGCCCTCGTGCATCAGGTCGAAGGCGGTGTTGATCTCTTCGAGCGGCATGGTGTGGGTGATCATCGGATCGATGGAAATCTTGCCGTCCATGTACCAGTCGACGATCTTCGGCACGTCGGTGCGCCCGCGCGCCCCGCCGAAGGCGCTACCGCGCCACACACGACCCGTCACCAGCTGGAAGGGGCGCGTGGAGATTTCCTGCCCGGCTCCCGCCACGCCGATGATGATGCTCTCGCCCCAGCCCTTGTGGCAGCATTCCAGCGCCTGGCGCATGGTGGTCGTGTTGCCGATGCACTCGAAGGAATAGTCGGCGCCGCCCCCGGTCAGATCGACCAGATAGGGCACGAGATCGCCCTCTACCTCGGCCGGATTGACGAAATGGGTCATGCCGAAGCTTTCAGCCAGTTCCCGTTTGGACGGATTGAGGTCGACGCCGATGATCTTGTCGGCGCCGACAAGCCGGGCGCCCTGAATGACATTCAGGCCGATGCCGCCGAGGCCGAAGACGACGACATTCGATCCAGGTTCGACCTTGGCCGTGTTGACTACCGCGCCGATGCCGGTCGTCACGCCGCAGCCGATGTAGCAGATCTTGTCGAAGGGTGCGTCCTCGCGCACTTTGGCAACCGCAATCTCCGGCAGCACGGTGAAATTGGCGAAGGTCGACGTGCCCATGTAGTGGAGCACCGGCTTGCCGTTCAGCGAGAAACGGCTGCTGCCGTCCGGCATCAGACCCTTGCCCTGGGTGACGCGGATCGACTGGCACAGATTGGTCTTCGGATTGAGGCAGTATTCGCACTGCCGGCATTCGGGCGTGTAGAGCGGGATCACGTGATCGCCAGGCTTCACCGACGTCACACCGGGGCCCACCTCGCGCACGATACCCGCGCCTTCGTGACCGAGGATCGCGGGGAACAGGCCCTCCGGATCATCGCCCGACAAGGTAAAGGCGTCGGTATGGCAGATGCCGGTCGCCTTGATCTCCACCAGCACTTCGAAGGCCTTGGGGCCTTCAAGCTGCACCGTTTCGATGGTGAGAGGCGCGCCCGCCTTGTGTGCCACCGCTGCCCTTACATCCATTAGTCCGTCCCCGTGTGTTCCTTGCGCCGCTCAACCGGCGTCCTTGCCCGGCCCGATCCTAAAGCGGTTTGGCGGCCGATGAAAACCTCCAGTGCGTTTTCCACGAAAGCGAACCTGCTTTCGTGACAGGAAGTCGCTCCAGGAGCAGAAGCTAGGCCGGAGACTTGCGCTCAAACGTCAGGAAGGTCATGTCCGCGCTGTCCTTCTCCCCGCGCTCCGGCGTCACGCGGGCGGTCTCGCGCCAGACCGACGGATCGATCTCTGGGAAATGCGTATCGCCTTCGGGCTCCGCGTGGACGCGGGTGATCTCCAGCCTGTCCGCTCGGGAAAGTGCCTGGCGGTAGATCTCGCCGCCGCCCATGACGATGACGCTGTCGGCGGAGATTTCTTCGGCAAGCCCTGCAGCAAGCGCCAGGGCTTCGTCGAGCGAAGCGACACGGCTGACACCTGCGGCTGTAAAGTCAGGGTTGCGGGTAATGACGATATTCGGTCGCCCGGGCAGCGGCCGCCCAAGAGACTCATAGGTCTTACGGCCCATGACGACCGGCCGGCCGATGGTGAGCCGCTTGAAATGTTTCAGGTCCGTCGGCAGACGCCAGGGCATCTCGTTTCCGGAGCCGATGATGCCGTTTTCCGCGACCGCGGCGACCAGCACGATTCGTGGAGCGCTCACCGTCGCTCCCCGAGGAAGAAGCGAACGGCCAGGTCCGGCTGGTCGGTGAAGACGCCATCCAGCTTCAGTTCCACCGTGCCAAGCTCCATGAGACTGTCGAAATCGCCCGCCCATTCGGGCAGCTGATCGGCTCGGAACGTATAGGCGTGGACGAGCAGGCCCTTGAGCTTCGCGGCTTCCGCAAGCGCGGACGGCTCCGGCGTGCCGTTGCCGTCCTTGTCGTCGACAAGCTGCCCGACCCAGGGGCCGATCCCGTCGGCGACGCGGGCGATCTCAGCGAGTCCCTCCGGCGTCTTCAGTGCGTCGAAATCGACATCCGGAGCGATGTTCCAGCGGTTTTCGCCCATCAACTGGACGAGCTTGCCCCTGAAGCCCAGTTCCTCGCGGATACGCTTGATCTCGTTCCAGTCGAAGGACTGGAGATAGAAGGGATCGTCCTTGTCTTCGTAGCCGTTATCGGCGAGCGCCTTGAGCACGATCCGGGAAATGTCCTGGCCCTCGGCCCGGTGAAACGCCGGATCCTTGATCTCCGGATAGATGCCGACGACGCGGCCGGTCGCCACGTTAAGCCCCGCAACGAGGTCGAGTTCCTCCTGCAGCGTCGGGATGCGGAAGACCGTTGCACCGCCCCTCGGGAAGCGCCCGCCGAAAGCCGGCTTGCCGTTCTTTTCCCGCTCCTGCACGCGAAGAAGCTTGATTTCCGCCAGATCGAAATCGATGGCGTAGAAACGCCCGTCCTCGCGCGCCCTGTCCGGAAAGACCTGCGCGACGTCCGTGACCGCATCCAGGGTGATATCATGCAGGACGATCGGCACACCGTCCCTCGTCAGCACGATATCCTGCTCCAGATAGTCCGCGCCCTGCGCATAGGCCATCGCCTTGCCGGCGATCGTATGCTCCGGCAGATAGGCGGGCGCCCCGCGATGGGCGATGACGACCGGTGCCTTTTCCCCTTCCGCCCATGAGGCACCGCCGGCGTACAGGCTCGAGGCAAGCGCCAGCCCGAGAGCGGCGGAGAAACGCGAAGGCAAGAAACGGGACATCGCTGAATTTCCTGATAATCGGAGAGGGAGCCTCGCTCAGACGGAGACGAGAGCCTTGATATGAGGATGGGCCTCATAACCTTCGAGCGTGAAGTCTTCATAGCGGAAGGCGAAGAGATCGGTTACCGCAGGGTTGAGCTTCATCACCGGCAGCGGTTTCGGATCGCGCCTGAGCTGCTCGCGCGCCTGCTCAAGATGATTGTTGTAGAGGTGCGCGTCGCCGAAGGTATGGATGAACTCGCCCGGTTCATAGCCGGTCACCTGCGCCATCATCATCGTCAGCAGCGCGTAGGAAGCGATGTTGAAGGGCACGCCGAGGAACACGTCGGCCGAGCGCTGGTAGAGCTGGCAGGAAAGCCGCCCGTCGGCGATGTAGAACTGGAAAAGCGCATGGCATGGCGGCAGGGCCATCTCGTCGACCAGCGCAGGGTTCCAGGCGGAAACGATCAGCCTGCGCGAATCCGGCGACTTGCGGATCATGGCGAGCAGATTGGCGATCTGGTCGATATGCCGCCCGTCGGGTGCCGGCCAGGACCGCCACTGGTAGCCATAGACCGGACCGAGATCGCCGTTCTCGTCGGCCCACTCGTCCCAGATGCGCACGCCATTCTGCTGCAGGTAGGCGATGTTGGTGTCGCCGGCCAGAAACCACAGCAATTCGTGGATGATCGACTTGAGATGCAGCTTCTTGGTCGTGACCATCGGGAAGCCGTCGCGAAGGTCGAAGCGCATCTGATGGCCGAAAACGGAGCGCGTTCCCGTGCCCGTGCGGTCGGTCTTGTCCGTTCCCTCGTCGAGGATCCGCTGCAGAAGATCAAGATATTGGCGCAAGATCCGCTCCCACGATTCGCTCACCTCCTATAGGGTCTGACCATGGACGCGGCAAGGCAAGCGGCATTCGCCAGCGGGAGCCTTACTTCACGATCCGGGGCCATTCGCTGTCGGCCTTGGCGATGAAGCCGGGAATGTCCTTGCGCCAGCGCTCCTGGATGCGGTCGTCGTAGTTGAGATAAAGGCGGCCGTCGACGATATCCCAGTTATGGGGATCGCCCTTGGCGAGGTAGCCCTGCGAGGTGGCCCACGAACAATAGCCGCCATAGGCCGGCGCATAGCGTTCCGGGTCCGCCTTGAATGCGTCGCGATTGTCCTCGCTGGTAAAGCGCCAGGTCGCGCCTTCATAGTCAAGCGTGATGGCGGGAGAGCCCTCGACCGCCTTGCCTTCCCGGAAATAGGCCACCGGATCGAAGCCGCCGACCGCCACGCCCTGAACGAGACCGGTAAAGACGCGACCGGTATTGGCCGCATGCGTGAGCCAATACCAGTAGCCGCCCGCTCCCCCGGCAACGGCAACAGCCACGCCGAGGGCCGAGAATATCAGTCGGCGTCGTGAAAGCTTCATCATCGCTCCTTCTTCGCCGAGAGCCTTGCCCGGCACCGATCGACCGGCATGCTTTGTCGGGCACAATGGCAGGCCACAGGGCAAGGCTGAATCAATTCTAGCCCCTTCCCCGCTCACGGCCGTTCAAATAGGTGCGACCACCTCACTTGTGCAAGGCCGGCCCCCGCCCCCTTTTCTTGAGCCCGGCCGGCAACTATATTCGGTGTGTCGGCGCAAGCCGACTATGGCGATAAACGGTCAGTGCAATAAGCCTATCGGACCCGGGGGCGGTACCCGGCGCCTCCACCCAAATCCGTGGCGAACCGAACGCATTCGGGAAGTCGCGGATTTCGGCGGGGGCGAAATAGGATCGACGAGGGTGTAAAGACTGTGCTTTCGCTCGGCATGGTTCCGCCGATATCGGGCCATCTTTATAGTTGCCAACGACAACTATGCTATGGACAACGCTGTCGCCGCGTAATGCGGTGCCGGTAGTCCTTTAAGTCCTGTCGGGTAGCACCGGCAGGCGGGGTTCGGAGGCACCTGGCAACAGAAGCCTCCACTTCTTTTTGCGCAAAGGCACGGGGTCGAAACGGCAATAGCGCGCAAAAGCATGGCTGCCGAGCCTTCCCTTTTGGGCAAGGGCACGCCATGGTGTCGTTACAGACTTGATTCCAAACGGTTGCTTTAAATGGCCGAAGACCTGATCCGCTACGATATCGTCATCCAGGATGCACTGCGGGGTGCCGTACGCAAGATCCTGGCCGAGGCCGTGCGGGCGGGACTTCCCGGCGAGCACCATTTCTACATCGCCTTCGACACGACGGCGCCGGGCGTGCGGATCTCGCCGCGCCTGCGCGAGCGCTATCCGAAGGAGATGACGATCGTCCTGCAACACCAGTTCTGGGACCTCACGGTCACCGAACACCTGTTCGAGGTCGGCCTGTCCTTCGGCGGCATTCCGGAGAAGTTGTCGATCCCTTTCTCCGCGATCAAGGGCTTCTTCGATCCGTCCGTCCAGTTCGCGCTGGAGTTCGAGCCCGGCAAGACGGCCGAAGAACTGCCGGCCGAGCTTCGCGAGGCGATTGCCGAGAACGCCGCCGCAGAGACTGCCGTGGAAACGATCAAATCCGTTGCGCGCCCCCAGGATACGGCCAAGGACGGCGATGCCGCGCGGCCCGTCCCGGCCATCGCCAAGACCGAGAAGTCCAAGGCGCCGGCCCCGGTTGCCAAGGAAGAGGCCGCTGAAGAAAAGACGGCACCCAGCGGCGCCGATGTGGTTTCGCTCGACGCCTTCCGCAAAAAGACGTAGGCGCTTCGCATCTTGACGCGGGGCATGGGCCCACGCGTGCAGGAGGACAGCCGATGGCGGCTGATATCATCAACCTGAGGCAGGCCCGCAAGGCGAAGGCGCGCAAGGACTCCGACGGGCGGGCCGCCGAAAACCGCGTGCGCTTCGGACGCACCAAGGCGGAAAAGCAGCGCGAAGCCGCTGAAGAGTCGATCAAGGAACGCCTTCTTGACGGCCACAGGCGCTCCGCGCCTTCCGAAGACGAGACATGAGCCTGAAAAAGCGATCGCTGACGCTGCACGGCCACCGCACCAGCCTGGCGCTGGAGCCTGACTTCTGGGCCGCGCTTGAAGACATGGCTGCCCGCGAAGGAGCAAGCCTCGCCTCGGTCATCGCCCGCATCGACGACAAGCGGGAAGCGGACGCGCCGCTTTCCTCCGCAGTTCGCGTTGCCGTTCTGCGTCATTTCGTGAAAGCGGGAAGCGAAGGCCAGGCACGTCAGGCACGGGCAGGCTAATATCTGTTCGGCAGAGGCACCACGCGGCCGTTCGGCAGTGTGATGTAGCGTCCTGCATCCGGTTTCGCCTCATCGCGGCCCGACCGCGTCGACGTGCGCCGCGGAGACTGCGAGATCGAGCCGGTCGGCTCGCGCGCTCCCTGCCCGCCGCGAAGGGGGGTGTCGATGGCCGGCGGCGCGACAACAGGCGCGTCGAGCGCAGGCAGACTTTCTTCCTCCCCGGGAGCCGGATCAGGCAACGCTTCACGCGCGCGGCGGTCGGCCGCCTCGATCACGGCGCGAATGCGATCCCTGAAGCCTGGCGACAGTGCGTCGTCGGCCTTCGGAGTGGCGGCCGGCCCGGCAACAGGCGCCTCGGTCGCCTGCCCGCCGGGTTCGGGCTCAGCCGGGCCCGAGCCCTGTCGCTGCGGCTCGGACGGAAGGCCGTCCTCCTGCACCTTCGCCGCAGGCTCTTCTTGCCCATTTTCAAGCCGCACCTCTTCCTCGGCTATCCGCTTCGCTTCTTCCTCCGCTTCCCGCTGGCGCTGCTGTTTCTGGCGGCGGAGGTCACGGGTCAACCGGTCGCGCTCCAGGATGTCGGCCTGCAGTTCCTCCACCCGGCGCACCTCCTGCTCAAAGGCGCGAAGGGTCAGGAACGCGGTAAAGGGGGCGATGTCGATCCGACGCCGCGGTTGGTCCAGCCTGCCCTCGAAGACAATGCCGACCTGGGGCTCGGCGCCGGTTACCGCATTGTCGCCGGGATCGACCTTCAACGAGAAGTCGCTCTGCAGCCGCATTTTCTCCAGGTCGATCTGCGCATTGCCGAACAGGGTTGCCCGCTCGTTGTCGACCGTGACATTGCGCATGCGGGCGACACCGCCGGCGAGGACGAAGCTGGCATCGATGCGCCGGAACGGAAGCGATCCGAGATCGAGGTGGCTTTCGAAGGCGGTGGTTATCCTCTCGTCCTGCAATTCCAGTCCCGCATCGGCCGCCCGGATGACAAGGCCGAAGGCCTGCGGATTGAGGCTGCGGATCTCGCCGTCCCTCACCGCGATCGTGCCGCCGCCGGCGAGATTGGCGACAAGCCCGTTGATCGAACGGCCGGCCGCCTCGAACTCCGCATTGATATCCGCCCTGCCGGTGGCGACCGGCCTCCCCTCCCGCCTCCAGATGAAGGAAGAAAGGTCGGCATCGGCAACTTTCACCGAGCCGGTGACGCCGGCCTGGCCGTCCGAACGCTTGATGACAAAGGCCCCGGTAAGCTTGCCGCCTGCAAAACCCGCCTCGCCTCCATCGAGCGTCAGCTCGTTCGGCTTCAGGCGAAGGCGGCCCTTCGCCGCGTCGGCGGATAACCCTCCGCCGAGTTCCAGATGATCGGTGGCAAGATCGATCGTCAGGTCGACGCCGTCGACAAGCGGCTGGCCGAAAGAGGCCTTCGGCCACGCGCCTTCGGAAGCGGAAGACCACTGATCGGGCCCGAGAATCGCTTCCGTCAAAACAGCAAGATCAAGCGAGGACAAGGAGATGCTGCCATTGATCTTCGGCAGCAGGTCCTGGAAACCGGAGCGCAGGTCGCCGGACAGGTCGCCGCGAAGCTGCGTCCCCGCCACCGAGCCTTCGATCGCCCGCAGCGTAAACGTTTCACCCTCGCCGCTCAGCGCCATGGCGAGGTCGACCGACGCGTCACCCGCCAGAAGCGGCGGTAGGCGTCCGGTGAGCAGGGCAAAGGGCATGAGATCCCGCGCCTTCAGCACCAGATCCCCGGCATAGCGCGGCGGCTTGGCATCGGGAAAGGTGACCTGGCCGACACTCAGCAGGGAAGCGCCGTCCGCGTCGGCCCGCAACCGCGCCTGCAATACGTCATCGGCGATCCCGGCCACGCTCAAGTTGACGGTCGCCTCGCCGAGGCTGGCCACCGGGAGCAGATCCGCCCCCATCTGCTGCAACAGCTTCGCGCCGTCGGGCGCGGTAACATTGGCGCTGATATCGATATCGGCCTGCCGCCACTCGTCGAGACGGCCCTCAAGGACGAAACGGCTGTCGACTGCGCTGCCGCCGAGCATGCCCGAAAGATAGAGCCCTGCCTTCGTCGCATCGTTCTCGCCTTCACCACTAAAGCGTAGCGTCAGCCTTGCAGGCGACAGGAGCTTCGCACTGCGGGAAAGCTGCGCCACGACCGCGTTGCCGGGAACGAGAGACCTCAGCAAGCGGATTACTCCGGTCAGATCTTCAGCCTCGACGCTGCCCTCCAGATTGCCCTGCGGCTTCGTGGCCAGATCCGTGATCGCGCCCTTGGCGGATACCTGTGCGCCGGCAATGTCGCGGGCGATGAATTCCTCGATGCTGAGGCGGTCGCCGGAATAAAGCGCGTTTACCGCGAGCGACTTCGCCGTCACATCGCCTGAGGTCACTTCGTCTGCGAAAAGCTTCAGCGAGACATCGGTGCCGGCTTCCGCCAAGCCCTGCCAGTTGCCGTCCTGACCGGCGAGGAACAACCGCGCCAGAAGGCCGACCTGGTCGAGGTCCAGCCGCTCCGCATCGAGATCCGCATTGAGGCTTGGCCTGGCGCCTTCGGGATTGCGATAGTTGAAAATGCCGCGCCCGACATGCTCGGCGATGTGGAATTCCACATCGCTCAGCGCTACGCCGCTCCTGCTTGCGTCCACGCGTGCCTGGATAGCCAGCGGGGCCACGGTATCGGCAAGCGCCACGCCCTTGCGCCACCAGTCGGCAAAGCCGTTCGGCTGCTCCAGCGAAGCTGCAAAACTGCCGCGAAAACTAGGCGCCGGCTGCAGTTGCAGCTCACCGCGCACCAGCATCTCCGATCGCCCGGGTAGGCTCGCGCTGAATTCGGACACCTTCCAGCCGGTACCGCTGGTTTCCGCATCGAGGCTCAGATCCTGAAGGATACCGCCGCCGATGACGGTAGCGGGAATGTCCAGGCGTACGCGGCCCGGCAGCGGCAACGGCGGCAGGTCCAGAAGTCTTGCGGCCACGAGATCGAGCGCGTGAGATATCTCAAGCGGCTCCTGCGGACCGGCCCCTGCCAGGCGGTCGATATCGAGCTGCTTGCTCCTGGCCCGGATATCGAAGCGCGGCGTGCCGGAGATCCTGATCTCGCCGTCCCCTTCGACCGAGACCGGCCGCTCCTCCGGGCCGTAGCGGAGCGTTGCGCCGGTGGCCGCCAGCGCGTTGACATCGAGCTTGAACGCGCCTTCCGCCTGCCAGGCTCCCGCGGCCTCTTCCTCCGGCGTGATCGACTTGACGGAAAACGTGCCTTCATAGGCCGGCAAGCCGTCGGCGTGCGAAAGATTGCCGTCGAAGAGGAAATCGGCGGGAATGGAAACGGGAGTAATCTGGGTTTTCAGGCGAATATTGCCCGTTTCGTCCTGCTTGCCCGTGGCAAGTCGCACCGTCGCGCGCTCGCCATTGGCGATTGCCGTGCCGTCGACCTTGTAGGGTCCGAGCAACGAGCGGGCCGTGACAAGCAGATCGATATCGGAGGCCTTGTGCGTCTTACCGGTGCGCGCATCGATGACGGTCGCCGAACCGTCGACGATCTCAACCTGATCAAGCGTCACCTTGTCCGGATCGATTTCCGACAGGACACTCGCTTGCGGAGCGGCGGTGAACCAGTCCAGGCGGCCGCCTTCGTCCAGCGACAAACGAAGCTCGGGGCGCTCGAGCTTCATGTCCAGCACCTTCACCTCGCCTTTCAGGAGGGGCGGCAGTTCGACACGCACCACGAAACGGGAGACAGCCAGCAGCGGATCCTCGACCTCGCCCACGCGCACGTCGGTGAAGGTCAGGGTCGGAATCGGCAGAAGCCGCATATCCGCATCCCCTCTCACCGCCACGCGATGGCCAAGCACCCGTTCGCCATAGGCCTCGAATGACGAACGATAGGCGGTCCAATCGATGAAGAAAGGACCTACCAGCGCCGCGACCAAGGCGAGGATCAGGGTGACGCCGACTGTTATGTAGACCGAATTCAGGTCGAACCTCCCGTCATGCTTCCTGGCGGCAGCATCCCGCTCCATTCGGCCGGGATCAAATCACCATTTGTCCTCAGTCGACCAGGACAACCTTGCCCGGGTTCAGGATACCCCTGGGATCGAGCGCCTTCTTGATCGTACGCATCACATCGAGGCCGGCGCCATGCTCGCGCTCCAGATATTTCATCTTGCCCTGACCGACACCATGCTCGCCGGTACATGTACCTTCCATGTCTATGGCGCGCCAGTTCAGCCTCTCCACAAATTGCTCGGCGCGCTCGACTTCGTCGGCGTCATCGACATCGACCAGCACGAGAACGTGGAAATTGCCGTCGCCGACATGGCCGACGATGGGCGCAATCAGCCCCATCTCCTCGATATCCCGGCGCGTTTCGCGAATGCATTCTGCGAGGCGGGAAATCGGCACGCAGACATCGGTCGAAACGCCCTTTGCTCCGGGCCTCAGGCCAAGCGAGGCCCAATAG
Source organism: Stappia albiluteola (assembly GCF_014050225.1). GTDB lineage: Bacteria > Pseudomonadota > Alphaproteobacteria > Rhizobiales > Stappiaceae > Hongsoonwoonella > Hongsoonwoonella albiluteola. The sequence continues at coordinate 277,530 of NZ_JACFXV010000053.1, forward strand.
GCGTCATGGCGCGCCTGCCAGAGCTTGTTGCGATCCTCCGCCTTGGTGGCCCATGTGAAAGCGCCGCCGCCGTGATCGGCGGCAATCTCGCCGAACAGCTCCGACTGCTCGCGCACGCCCGCCTCCGTGCCGTGGAATTCCAGGAAAAGGGTGGGGCTTTCCGGCAGGTCAAGCCTGGAATAGGCGTTGCAGGCCCTGACCTGCAGCGCATCCAGCAATTCGATGCGAGCGACCGGCAGGCCGCACTGAATCGTGGTGATCACCGCGTTGCAGGCCGATTCGACGTCGGCAAAAGAGCATACGCCGCCGGCAATCGCTTCGGGGATGCCATGCAGGCGGATCGTCAGCTCGGTTATGATGCCGAGAGTGCCTTCCGATCCGACGAGAAGCCGTGTGAGGTCGTATCCGGCCGAAGATTTCTTCGCCCGTCCGCCGGTATGGATGATCCGGCCATCCGCCATCACGGCGGTGAGCCCCAGCACCGCGTCCTTCATCGTACCGTAGCGCACCGCATTGGTGCCGGACGCGCGCGTCGCCGCCATGCCGCCAAGGCTTGCATCCGCGCCCGGATCGATCGGGAAGAACAGGCCGGTATCGCGAAGATATTCGTTGAGCTGCTTGCGCGTGACCCCCGCCTGAACGCGGCAGTCCAGATCCTCGGCGTGAACCTCCAGCACCGCGTTCATCTGGGACAGGTCGACCGAGATGCCGCCGGCCGGCGCATTCACGTGGCCTTCCAGCGACGAGCCGGTGCCGAAAGGCACGATCGCCACGCCATGCTCGGCACAGATGCGAACGATTTCGGCGACCTCTTCGGTCGAATGGGCGAAGACGACGCCGTCGGGCGCCTGGTTCGGCAGCCAGGTCGTGGTGTGGCCATGCTGTTCGCGCAAGGCCTTCGCCTGACTGAAGCGCTCGCCGAATCGCTGCGCCAGGATCTTCACCACCAGGTCGATTGCCGTCTGATCGCGCTCGACGACCGCCTGCAGCGAGGCTAGGGACATTCCGTTTCTCCCGAAGTCCGGTGCGAAAAACCGTGTGCGGCCATGCCCTTCGATCAGCCCTCCGGCCGGTATACGCCACATGGGACCACACAGTGCAGCGGCTGCTTGTTGCCTGCCGCCGCAAGGGCGTTTTACGCTTCTTGCATCGTTCGAAACAGACTAGCAAAACGCGTATTGAAGGCAAAAGACTTCAAGCGCGCCATGTTGCCGCCGATGGATCACCGAGATGACCGACGATGCATTTTTCCATGCCCCCTTCATCGGCTCGAGGCAGGAAGTGAAGCCTGAGTGGATCGACTATAACGGTCATCTGAACATGGCTTACTACAACGTGCTTTTCGACACATGCATCGACGAAGCATTCCTCGCGCTTGGCCTTGGCCCGGACTATGTCCGGCGGCGAAACGCCTCTTTCTTCACCGCCGAGGTGCATCTTTGCTATGTCCGTGAGCTCAAGCTCGGCGACCCTGTGCGTGCAAGCGTGCAGATGATCGATTTCGACGAGAAGCGGGCGCATTTCTATCAGGAACTACACCACGCAGCCGACGGTTTCCTTTCTGCGACGTCCGAGCAGGTCACCCTTCATGTCGACATGGCGGCACGCAGGGTTGCGCCATGGCCGGCTGATGTCATGGAGCGACTTGCCCGCATGAAGCAGGCACATGACGGGCTTGGCCGCCCCGAGCGGCTTGGCCGCAGCATCGGCCTAAAAAAGAAGTGACGCCGGCACGAACCCGGCATCGCCCCTTCCCCATTGACGCAGGCTCGCTATAAGCTGTTGCAAAGAACGCTGAAATGCCTCCGCGCCAACAAGAATTCGCCCTATGCCCCCACTGCGCCGCTCGGCCCGACACCTCATCCGCGTTGCCCGGCGCTGGGTGGAGCCGAATTTCAAGCATTTTCTGTCCACCAGGCAACCGCTTCTCTGGGGCCTCGCGGTTCTGATCGGCGTGCTTGTGGCTCTCGCCGCAATCCTTTTCCGGATCGGAATAGGCCTGGTTCAATTGCCCTGGCTCGGCACGATGAGCGAGCAGATCGTCAGCGCGGCCTCAAGCCAGCCCTGGTGGATCATCCTGCTAGCGCCCGCCGTCGGCGGTCTCATCGTCGGTATCTGGCTCGAGAAATTCCAGCCGAAGCAGCGCGCCTTCGGCGTCGCCGACGTGATCGAAGCCCGGGCGCATGGCGGCAAGGGGCTATCGTTCTGGGGCGGACTTTCCTCTGCTGGCCTGACGGTCGTTTCGCTCGGCAGCGGGGCGAGTGCCGGACGCGAGGGCCCCGTGGTGCATCTTGGCGCGACGCTGGCAATGGCGCTGTGCCAGGCGCTGCGGCTGCCCGATTCCGCCCGCCGCATCCTGCTGGCCTGCGGCGTCGCCGGAGCGGTTTCCGCGTCCTTCAACGCCCCGATCGCCGGCGTTCTCTTTGCCCATGAAGTCGTGCTCGGCCACTACGCAATGAGCGCGTTCGTGCCGATCGTGATTTCTTCGGCGCTTGGAACGCTGCTTTCACGCCTTTGGTTCGGCGACATCGCAGCCTTCGTCATTCCGCAATATCAGATCACCTCCTATCTGGAGCTTCCGGCCTTCGCCCTGCTCGGCCTCACTTGCGCCGCTGTCGCGGTGATCTTCCAGTTTGCCCTGATCGGAACCGACTGGGTGGCGCGCAACATCACCATGCCTCTTTGGCTAAGGCCTGTCGTCGGAGGTCTGGCGGTCGGAGGGATCGGTGTCTTCTTCCCGGAGGTCCTTGGTGTCGGTTACGAGGCCACAGACGCCGCGCTCAAGCATCAGTTGCCGCTTGCCGTCATGTTGGCCCTGCTTTTCGCCAAGACGGCCGCAACGGCGATCACGCTCGCCTCGCGTTTCGGCGGCGGGATCTTTTCTCCCTCCCTGTATCTCGGCGCAATGACCGGCGGCGCGTTCGGCCTGATCGCCGCGGCCGCCTTCCCGGAACTGGCTTCGTCGCACGGACTCTACGCAATCCTTGGCATGGGTGCGGTCGCCGCCGCCGTTCTGGGCGCCCCGTTTTCCACCACGATGATCGTTTTCGAACTGACGGGCGGCTACGCGCTATCCATCGCACTGCTGATCGCGGTGTCGATCTCGACCGGCATCAACCAGGCGGTCCATGGCCGGTCATATTTCCACTGGCAGCTCGAAATGCGCGGCGTGATGCTGCAGGAGGGCGCCCATCGCTGGCTGGTCAGGATCGTGCGCGTGGCCGACTTTCTGGAGCCGGTGCCGGAAGACGCGGGAAGCGAGACATTCGATCCTGAATCTGGCGGACCATCGCTTCGGCCAACCGACACGCTGGAGGCCGCGCTCAAGCTGTTCGACAAATCAGGAGCAAGCCGTCTCCCCGTCATCGACAGCGCCGACCCCATGCGCATTGTCGGCTATGCGAGCCATGTCCGGGCGCTCAGGTACTTCAATTCCGCCCTGATTGCGGCGGAGAAGGAAGAGCATAAATAGACTTGATTGTCCGCGCGCTGCATCCATGCCGGTATATCCCGCTCGCCATGCAAGACGCGCAGGATGTCGAAATGGTCAGTCCGTTCGGTATAGAAGATAAAATACGCAAAGCGCTTGATCCGACACGCGCTGATCCCGGGAAGATCCAGTTCGCGCGGATGCGATACGCAGCTATCCACAAAGCCGATGTAATTTTACGTACCAGAAATTCACATATATTTTGAATTCAATGGAACCCGGTTTTGCTATCGACACCCACCGGCTTGGCGACGGAGGTTGCACAATTGCCTTCAACTCACCGCAAGAGAGTTGCGCACATTGGAGCGGCGATTGCGCTTCTTGGCGCAATGGTGCTGTCTGCTCCCGCATTTTCACAGGACCGCGGCCTGCACAACAGTTCGAAGATATTCTCCGCCCCGGCGGATCTTTCGTGGAAGCACTGGGACGATCCGCTTGAACTGGAGCGAACCTGGCGGGCGGCCATCGTTCGGGTTCCTGCCGGAACGGGACAGTCCAGACAGGTGACAACCGACGACCTGCGGCAGCAGTCAACGGGGATCAGCCGAAAGCTGCCGACTGTCATTTACATGCACGGCTGTAGCGGGATTTGGCCGGGCACCCACAGGCGAATAAAGTTCCTTGCAGACAATGGTTTTCTTGTCATCGCACCGGCCAGTCTGGCTCGCGAAACATACCCTCGCTCCTGCAACGTGGAAACCCACGAGGGAGGCCTGTTTCGCGGCACCGTGGTGTTACGACGGAATGACGCCGGTTACGCGATTGAAATGGCGCGGAAGATTTCCATTGTCGATGACAGGAACATTGTTCTGATGGGGTTCAGCGAGGGGGCCTTGGTTGCCGTAACTTTTGAACCCCAGAACAGACAGCAACAAGTTCGGGCCAGGGTTGCGGAAAGCTGGACATGTCAAGCGCCCTGGCCGGAATACCGTGGGGTCGGTGCTCCCGAAAATGAACCCGTCTTAACCCTCGTTGGCGAGCGAGACCCGTGGTACCAAAATAAATGGACCAAAGGCGACTGTGCGCAATTCTTGAATTCCGGCAATGGCAGCAAGTCCATCGTGTACAGGGATGGAGCATTGGCGGACAAACACGGATTGCTGGAATTTAAATCCGTACAAAAGGACGTTCTCGACTTCCTCAGGGAAAGGGTGGATTTCTGAGGGCGCGGGAGCATCGTCAGGCCAAACCCGCCTTCGCCGAACCTTTTGGCCTGCCGACCTGACGACAGACACCTCATTGCCCCCGCTTCGACGGGGCCGAGATTCCTTCAGCCGTGCTTGAGTGGAATCGCCCCGGGCGAACTGCTTCTGCCCACGGGTAACCGTGTCGTATCTCCTGAAGGCACGTGCGCCCTTGCCGGCCCCTTTGCTTGCGGATCAATTCGCACGGATATGTGCTCGACGTAGCGTAAGCGCGTTCGCCGACCTGTCCGGAATGCGCAATTCCATCCAAGACGATCGCCCACGATCCGGCTATCCTTGAGACGATGGATTACCTGACCCAGGCCGCCGCTCTTGCCGATACCCCGCTTGCCGATGGCGAGCGGGCCGCCTTCTGGCGCGCGCCGCGTTTCGATGGACTGGAGTGCCTTTCGGCGACCTTTCGTATTCACGCATACGCCCCGCATACCCACGAAACCTATGTAGTGGGCACCATCGAAGCCGGGTGCGAGCGTTATCACATCCGCGGCAAAGACGAATATGCCGGACCCGGCGACATCTGCCTGGTCAATCCGGACGAATTGCACGACGGCGAACCCTTCGGCGAAGGCTACAGCTACCGGATGACCTACCCCTCCGTGCCGCTGATGCGGAAAGTCGCCTCCGACATGCTGGACCGGGAGGTCTCGGCAACGCCGTTCTTCAAGGTTTCTCTGTCGCACGATCCGGAAATGGCCATGGCATTTTCACGCGTGCACCGGCTGCTTGAAGCGGGCTCCGGGCGGTTGGAGCAGGATGAGGGCATGCATCGCATCTATGCCTGTCTGCTTGCCCGGTACGGCGATATCGAGCCGGCTCCCATGGTTGGCCCGGAGCGGGAGCCGGTCGCACGGGCGAAGGATTTCCTGTCGGAGCATTTCGCCGAAGACGTCGACCTCGAAACATTGACCGGCGTCGCAGGCCTGACGCGCTCGCACCTCGTCCGCGCCTTCAAGCGGGAGACCGGCTTCACCCCGCATGCCTTCCTGACCGATGTCAGGGTCCGCGCGGCGCGGCGCATGCTTGCAAAAGGCGGGGCGCCGGCCGAGGTCGCCGCAAGCTGCGGCTTCTACGACCAGAGCCATCTGAACCGCCTGTTCAAGGCACGCTACGGCGTGACTCCGGGCGCCTTTCGGGCCTGAGCGAAGCAATTTCATCCAAGAAATCGCCCTGTCCGGGGGCTATATCCTTGCTCCCGAGGAGATAGCCCGCATGCTGATGCCCGCCCCGCCACGGAGATCGATTGCCGCCGAATTTACTGCCGGCGCCACCGCAATCGCCCCCATCGTCATCGCCGCCGTGCCGATCGGCTTGCTCTTTGGCGCGGTCGCGGCGCAAAGAGGACTTTCAAGCCTGGAGATCGCTCTCATGAGCGCGACCGTCTTTGCCGGCGGCTCCCAATTCGTGGCGATCGACATCTGGCAGCAACCCGTGGCGATCATGGCAATTGCCTTTTCCGCCCTACTTGTGAACCTGCGTCACATTCTCATGGGTGCCTCGATTTCGCCCAAGCTGCGGGAATTCCGGGGCTGGCAGAAATATGTCGCGCTGTTCTTTCTCGCCGATGAAATCTGGGCGATGGCCGAAAAGCGAGCGCTCGGCATGCCCTTGGCGCCGGCCTTCTTCGCCGGCCTCGCCGCGCCGCTCTATTTCGCCTGGGTTTCGACTACGACCGCCGGATCGATGATCGGAGCGGCTCTCGGCGATCCATCGCGGTTCGGATTCGATTTCGTCTTTCCCGCGGTCTTCATCTGCCTGGTGATGGGGTTCTGGAAGGGTGCGAAAACCGGCGCAGTCTTGCTGGCCAGCGCATTGTCCGCCATCGCCACCCACCATGTGATTGAAGGCGCCTGGTATGTCGCTGCCGGCGCCCTGGCCGGTGTCGTGGTCGCAGCCCTTGCCGCCGACGCGGGGAATGACACCGCCCGGCCCGACACAATCGAGGAAGGGGAATGCGTGCAATGAGCCTCGACGCCGCGACACTGCTTGCCATCTTCGGAATGGCCGCCTTCACATATCTGACGCGGATCGGCGGCCCGCTTCTGCTCTCCCGCGTTCGGCTGTCCAGACGCGGGGAGGCAGCGCTTCAGGCGGTTCCTCCGGCCGTGCTTATGGCAGTGATCGCGCCGACGGCGCTCGCTACCGGACCTGCCGAAACCGGTGCCGCGGCAGTTACGGCACTGGCCGCACTACGCCTACCACTGCTGGCCTGTATCGCAATCGGCGTCGGCACGCTCCTGGCCATTCGCGCACTCATCGGCTGAGGCAAACGCTGTCAGCCGGGCAAGAGCATCAGCGGCGCGCCGGATCGCCCGGTCGAACCTCTCCGACATCGACAAGCGGCGGCTGGCGTTTCTGCAACCGCGCACGCGCCGCTTGCAGCGCTTCGTATAGCTCGGCCTGCCTGCCCCTGAGACCGGGCAACATCAAGGGATCCAAACCGCACCAGGGCAGGAATGGATTGCGCCGCAGCGAGCCATAGATGGCCACCCTCGTCGAAGGACGCAGGCTCTTTCCCCGGGCATGGAAGCCGTGAGTATCGGCGATGACCAGCGTATTTGCCGGCACTGCAAAAGATCTCGGCGCGCTGTATCCCATCGCCTCGATCTCGCCAGGCCCGGCGCGGAAGGAGCCTCGCGCATGGAGGCGATCGGGATTTGCCGACGCATCCTCCGCCTGCGCCTGTTCCCAGGCCAGCCTGCCGGACGTCAGCCGATGCGAGCCGGGCACGTAAACGAAGGGCCCGTCCGCCTCCTCGACATCGCGCAGGAAGAGCCAGGCTTTCGCCGTGGCATGGAAAGTGTCGGAATGAAAGGCCGTCTGAGGATCCGGCCTGCCCTTTCGCGGCTCCGTCAAAACCGTATGCAGATAGGTGATCGGGTCACCGTTCGTGGAGGCGACATAACGCAGGCCTCCCTGAAATAGAGGGCCGCCGACAAAGGCGGCAAGTTCCTTCTTGTGCGCAAGCACCCCGGGAGAGAGCGGAATGAAGCGGGTCACGGCATTCCCCTGCTTCATTTCGGTTGCGCGAAAGATCCCGCTTTCGACCTCGTCGCGCAGCCGCGCGAATACGTCGCTTGGCAGCGCGTTTTCCCTGACGATGAAGCCGTCACGCGCGAAGGCTTCGGCATCATCTGTCGCAACCAGATGCGACAAACGTCGCCGTCGATGGCCGGCCATCTTTTCTGCAAGCAGAATACGGCGGCGATGCAGGCCCATCCGATTGAGCCGCTGGCTGCCGATGAATGGATTGTCGCAAAAGGACTTCGCCCCGGTCGCCAGTTGTGCGATCCAAAAGGGTGCAATCAGCGCATCAAAAAGGCGCATCGGATTCCTCTAATACACGTCCCTTGGGGGAACCGGATCCCCCTGAATTACAGGCACGAGTTATAGCGGAGATGTTGCCTCGTCGAGCCATCTCCCGGTCGTCTCATCGACAAGCGGGCGAATTTCCCTGAGCACTTTCGCGTGATAGCGGTTCAGCCAGTCGACCTCCCCCGGAGTGAGCATGCCCTTCACGACCAGGCGGCGATCGATGGGGGCAAGCGTCAGGGCCTCGAAGCCGAGCATTGGCCGGTCTCCACCAGGGATCGCGCTCGCCTCGGTCACCAGTTCCAGGTTTTCGATCCGGATGCCGTGGCTGCCGTCCTTGTAGTAGCCCGGTTCGTTGGACAGGATCATGCCCGGCTTCAGGGCGACTGTACCGGTCTTGGCGATCCGTTGCGGACCTTCGTGGACCGAAAGATACGAGCCGACACCGTGTCCGGTGCCGTGATCGAAATCGTGGCCTGCCTGCCAAAGTGCGCTGCGTGCCAGCGTGTCCAGCTGCGCGCCTGTCGTGCCCTGCGGGAAACGGGCGGTGGCAATTGCGATATGCCCTTTCAGCACCAGCGTGAAATGGCGCTTCTGTTCTTCCGGCACATCGCCAACGGCGATGGTGCGGGTGATATCGGTGGTGCCGTCCTCGTACTGGCCACCGGAATCGATCAGGAAGAGGCTGTCCTGGGGAATCTGCAGGCTGCTCGCCCGGCTGACCCGGTAGTGCGGTATCGCCGCATGGGGGCCGGCAGCCGAGATCGTGTCGAAGGAAATATCCTTCAACAATCCGGTCTCACGGCGAAAGCCTTCCAGCGCTTCGGCGACCGCGATCTCGTCCAGCGGGTTTTGCGCAATCGTACGGTCGAACCAGGCCAAAAAACGAGCGAAGGCCGCACCATCCCGCCGATGCGCTGTCCGCGCGCCTTCGATCTCGACCGCATTCTTGATTGCCTTGGGCAGCAGGACCGGATCAGCGGCCTCATGCACCTCGCCACCGGCATCCAGCACGGCTCGCGCAAGCGCATCTCCTGCCCATTCCGGGTCGAGCATCACACGCTTGCCGGCCCTGCCCAGCCGGGAGAGCGCCGATACGAGGCTGCCCGGCTCCTCGATTTCGCAGAGGTCGCTCAGATGATCGCGCAGCGCGTTGGTAAGCTTTCGCCCGTCGATGAAAAGCAGCGGCTTGCCGGCTGCGGGCAGCAGCGCAAAGGAAAGCGGCAACGGCGTATGCTCGACATCGCTGCCCCGGATATTGAACAGCCACGCGATCGAATCCGGCTGTGTCAGCACGGCGACATCGGCGCCTTTTGCTGAAACTTCCGTGGCAATGCGAGCGATTTTCCGCTCCGCCGGTTCTCCGGCCAGTTCGTCGGGGTGACGGACAACCGCACCGAGTGGCGGCGCCGGGCGATCCTCCCAGATCCGGTCGACCGGATTTTCTCCGACCGCGACGAGTTCCGCGCCCACCGCCTCGCATGCCCTCGCGAGGCGGCGCACGGCGGCGACCGTATGCAGCATGGGATCGTAGCCAAGCTTCTGGCCCGGCTTCAGTTCGCCCCTGAGCCATTCCGGCGGCGGCGTATCGATAAGGTGGACCGGCTCGAAAACCAAGGTATCGACCTGCTCGCGAACCTGGATCGTGTAGCGGCCGTCGACGAAGATCGCCGCCTTTTCGGCAAGAACAACCGCAAGACCAGCCGAACCTGCGAAACCGGTCAGCCACTGCAAGCGGCAATCGGAGGGCGGCACATATTCCCCCTGATGCGCATCGGCGCGCGGCACCAGAAATCCGTCGAGGCCCAGGCGGGCGAGTTCGGCCCGCAGAGCCGCGCAACGCGCGGAGCCGCGGGAGGGGTCGTTCACGCTGTCGAAGGACTGAAACATGTTGGCGACGCTAAATCAGTTTCGGCTTCGGGGAAACCGATTCCGGCGAGCATCCACCAATTCGGCGACCGTATGAATCTGCGGCACAGGTTTATGAATATTGCATTGCAACATATCTGCTAGCACATGCGAAAAACGCAAGCCTGTCATGCGGATAAGGGACTTCCGAAGCAGAACTCCAGTCACCATACTCTCTGACAGAGTTTGAGGGAGGAAGCTCTGTAACAGAGAAACCTCGAACGGAGACGAACAATGGCCATCGCCACCACCACCGGTATCGGTGTGTCCCGCGCCAACGGCAAGGGGCTGATTCACAAGGCTTTCAACCGGATGATCACCGCGCGGGAGCGTCAGGCCCGCCGCTATGTCAACGGATATCTGCTTTCGCTCGACGACGCGACGCTGGCCTCCTACGGCTATGACCGCCGCGAACTCGAGCGCGAAGGCGGCATCAACGGCATCTTCTGACGCCAGCCACTTCGCCGACTTCAAAGAAGCGGGGCCATTCAGCCCCGCTTTTTTGTTTTGAACTCAATGAGTTCATGCACCGATCCGACCTCGCGTGAGCACGAGCGTCAGCCAGCCCTCGATGGCGCGGCGGCGCACCAGGCGAAAGCCCTGCATGCCATAGGCGGAAATGATCCTCGGCCCGTCTTCGATGCGCAGGCCGGAGAGGACAAGGGTCGCCTCGCGCCGCATCCGACGGGAAACAGGGGCCGCCATGCGAACAAGCGGCTTTGCCAGGATATTCGCCACCACCAGATCGAAGGGGCCGTAGTCCGCAAAGCGACGGTCGTCGACACCGGCGGCGGTAAAACAGGTCACCAACGCGCCCACGCCGTTCTTTCTTGAATTTTCCGCCGCTGTTTCCGTCGCAATCGGATCGATATCCGTCGCGATGACCGGACGCCTGGTCTTCATGGCGATGCCGATGCCGAGCACACCGGTGCCGGTGCCGAGATCCAGGACTCGGCTATAGGATCTCCGGTCGAGTAGCCGATCGAGTTCCATCAGACAGCCGGCCGTCGTGCCATGATGACCGGTGCCGAAGGCAAGGGCGGCTTCCACCTCGATCGCCAGCGCATTCGCCGGGCGCTTGTCGCGGTCATGGGAACCATGCACGAAGAACCTGCCGGCGCGCACCGGCTTCAGACCCTCAAGGCTCTTTTCGACCCAGTTTTCTTCCGGAAGTTCCTCGGCCTCCACGGGCGCGGCGAAGGCATCCGAACCGACACGATCGCGCACACAGTCCGCGGCCTCTTCCGCTGCCATGTCGAACAGCAGGATTTCGGCGGCCCATTCGGATCCGTCGGCCTTCGTTTCGTAGACGGTGACCGGATTGCCCTCATCCTCGAAGGCTCGTTCCAGCACTTCGGAAATGCGCTTGGCCTCGATTTCCGGGGCCCTGATTTGAACTCGGATCGTCGGCATTCCGCCTCCGGATATTCGGCATTCGGCGATCCGCATCCGCCGAAATCCGCTCATTCGCGCTCCCCGAGACCTTTCACGAAGCCGGGAGGCCGGCGCAGCCGGCGACTGCGGTATACTAACAAGCGCATCGCGTGACCAGATGCAGCAGCAAGAGGCCAGCCTGGAATCAGGGTTGCGCATATGCGCGAAACGCGGCGCCGGCATAGGTTGACGCCCGCGTGATCGCGCTTTCCGAATAGGCCTCGATTTCCGCTACCAATGGATAATTTTACTTACGAAACATAATCGCGAAAAATTGATTGCAATGCGGCCTCGGTTAGCGAACGGAAGGGAACCTGCCCGTCCCTCGGCAGCACGGTGTATAGTATCCAGCCAAGTCAGCTCCGAGAAGCGAAACGTCACGCCACAGTGAGCGTTACGCGCCACACCGATACGAATTGCTACGCAAGAACAGAACTAAAAACGGGCACTTATACAAATTCGGCACCAAAATTACTATTATCATCCAATTTGCAATCGTCATATACAGTAACTTAATAAATAAAATTCATCACTCATAATATATTGAAAAACAAATCAATAAAAACCATGCGATCCGCCAAAATTTCCGGAAGCAATTCTTACCTGTCGCCTCCATCAAAAGCCCACCACTCCATCGCACTGGTTCATGGGGTGCGATAGGGTTTCATGCCACGGAGACATCAGGCGATCTCAAGGTGGTATTGCGGGGACCATATGACACTGTGGAAACAGGCGATCGGGACAAAACGCGGTCGAGGATTTGTCCTCGGCTTCGTTTTCATCGCCTGCACGCTGTCCACAGTGCTGGCTGCCGTATTCATATCGACCGAATATCTGCGCGCTGACCTGCGCCGGCAAAACGACGACCTGCTTGGCATCTATGACCGAGCGACGGACAGCGCCCTCGCCATCCTTGACCGCCTCAAGGCGGAAGTCGGCGGGCCGCCTTGCGGACGCTCCTTCCAGGAGGGGCTGAACAGGGTGGCTTTCATGCCTGACAAGATCAATGCGATCGCCTTTGGCGCAGGCGACCGCATCGAATGCGCGACCGTGCCGGGGGCCCTGCAGGATTCCGCCAGGCTGGGCGAGCCCGACATAGCCGCCAGCGAAAACTCCTATAAAGCCGACTTCTGGCTGGGCAGGAACCAGAGCCTGCTCGGATTTCCGGACATGATCGGCACCTTGATCCGTCGGGACGGCTTCATTGTGATCGTTCCGGAAACCGAAGCGGCGGACATACCGCCAGCCAGATACGAATACGAGGTGGTCTTCAAGGGCGACGGGAAAGTCCTTCACAGGTCCGGCCGACCCGCCCTGTATCGTGAGTTGTCCGCCAGCGGCGAACTTGGCTTGCGGTTTGAAGACCTGACGCTCGCCATCGCCGTATGCGGCCGGTCCGACTTTCATTGCGTCATTTCGCGCACGTCGATCGCCGACGCCGTCGAGAAGAGCCCGCTCGCCGGTTTCGCGATTGCCGGCCTGGCACTGATCGTCGGATATCTCGGGCGACGCAAGGGCGCGCGGACCATCGAGCGCTACTGTTCCTTCGAAAACCGCTTCCTGCGTGGTTTCCATGCCGGTCATGTGACTTGCCTGCTTCAGCCCATCCTGTCGGCCGGCGGCACACGGATCGTGGGTGCCGAAGCCCTGGCCCGCTGGCGAGATGCGGACGGCACGCTGGTGACGCCGGAGCGTTTCCTGCCGATCGTCCGCCGGCGGGGCGAGGGCCGCAAACTTACGAAACTCGTGGTGGAAAACGCCCGTGCGGCAATACTCGAAACGCTCGTATTCTCGGGCGATTTCCGCCTCTCGATCAATGTCAGCCCACATGACTACCGCTACGACTTCCTCTATCCGCTGCTGGGCGATCCGCTGGAGCTGAAAGGAGGCGGAACCCTCACATACGCAGTCGAAATCGTCGAAACCGAAGGCGTCGACATTCCCGGGATTTCAAGGGAAATGCTGGCGCTGCGCGCCAAGGGCATCGAGACCTATATCGACGACTTCGGTGTCGGCTATGCCAATATCGGCAACCTGGCCGCCCTGCCCCTTGACGGAGTGAAACTCGACCGCAGCTTCGCCATGGCAAATGAAGCAAGCCTGCTTGGAAGAATGCTGCCGAATGCGCTCGAACTTGTCGTCTCGGCCGGCCACAAGGTCATCGTGGAAGGTGTCGAAACGAAAAGGCGCTTCGATACGCTGTGTTCAAGCCCCAAGGTGGACAGCATGCAGGGCTACTTCATCGGCCGGCCAATGACGGCGGATCAACTGGCGGCATTCGTCAAGACTGGCCTCCCCGCGGAGCCGATGTTGGCACGAGGTCCACGCGACGGAAACCGACCGATTGCCGGTCGGCAGGTTCCGCAACCAGGCGCCGCCGACGAACTTCATGCCGACCCCTGATCGTTCGAGATTTGTGCAGCCCCCCGCCTCGGCAAGAAAACACCAATGCCGCTTTTTGAAATGCCACGTCCCGGAAACAGATCCAGCAACGCCCTGGCAAAGCGGACAGACAGGCGGGTTTCTTTGCCCTGCGGTCCGGCAAGGCGCGCAGTTTTGAATGGCTGTAAGGGATCGATGCCCTTTTCCCGTTACTCGTAAGCGTTTCTTCAGACGTTCCGCGCTTTGCTATCGCAAGGACAATCCAGCGGGGGCTCGCAAGACTGTCATGACGGTTTTGGCAAAGCTGTTCCTTTCCGCGCGGCAGCTCAGGCTGATCGCCACGGCCATCTGGATAGCCGTCAGCTGCAGCGTCATTTCAGCAGGCATCTTCTATATCGTCCTGGATGCGCGCGAAGACCTGAAGGCGCGCGGCGATATGCTGCTTGAAGAGCATGCGCGTTTCAGCCGTACCGCCATCGAGCTGCTCGACATTCTCAACAAACAACCGCCATCCGAGCCCTGTGGCCCGGCTTTCCTCGAATACATGCGCAAGGCCGCCTTTCTGCCGGATGGCATCAACACGATCCTCTATAGCGAGGGCGGAAATGTCGTTTGTTCGGCAAACTCGGGCAGGCTCGCCACGCCGGTGAGCTTCGGCGCACCCGATGTCGCCGCGGAAGACACGCCCTACGGCATCGAGATCTGGTTCGACCGCCCGCAATCCGGCCTTGGGCTCCCGGGAGAAACCGGCTCGCTGGTCGGACGGGGCGGCTTTCTCGTCGTCATTCCGGCAGCGAGCGCCGTTGGCCCGGCGATATCGAAGGAAAGCCTCGACTACGAAGTGGTCATGACACTGCTTTCCGGTGCTGCCATTCATAGAGGGGGTACTACAGGACTGCATGAGGCACTGAGGGACGAGCAAGCCGGATTTTCATTCGGCGACATGGCCCTTCAAATCAGCCGCTGCGGCGACCTTGGCCTGTTTTGCGTAACGGTACACCAGCCGCTTGCCCAGGCCCTGCCCGCCTTTCTGCCGCAACTCATCGCCTTCGTATTGATCGGTGCCATTTGCGGTTCGGCATCGAGCCGATATGTCGAAAGACGGATGCGCCGCTACTGGTCTTTCGAGGAGCGCTTCGTGCGCAATCTCGGCTTCGAAACCGTAAACTGCGCCTATCAACCGGTCATGGAGGTTGCGACCGGCAAGATCGTGGGGCTGGAGGTTTTGGCGCGCTGGCGCGACATCGACGGACAGCAAGTGTATCCCGACCAATTCCTGCCCGTGATCCAGATGCGCGGCCTGACCCGCAGGTTCACGGAGATCGTCATCGCCAAGGCCAAGGCGGAGCTTGCAGACCATATCCCCGAGGAATGCCAGCTGCAGGTCGCCTTCAACATCTTCCCGCGCGACTATTCCTACGAGTTCCTGTTCCCGCTGCTCGGAGAACGGGTGCCGGGGACGATCCAGCCGCGCTTCGACTACGTGCTCGAAATCGTGGAGACCGACAGCTTCGACGTCGCGTCGGTGAAGAAGGAAATGACGATGCTGCGCCGGCACGGCATCCGCACCTTCATCGACGACTTCGGCATCGGCTTCTCCAATATCGGCACGCTGGCCGAATTGCCGATCGACGGGGTCAAGCTCGATCGCAGCTTCGCCATGGCCGCCGACGGCAGCCTGTTCGCCAACATGCTGCCGCGCGCGCTGGAATTGATCGGCTCCGCCGGCCATCGTGTCGTCGTGGAGGGCATCGAAACACGCCAGCGCCTGGAGGCGCTGAGCGCCAGTCCGCATGTGGAATTCGCCCAAGGCTATTTCATCGGCCGGCCAATGCCCGTCGACAAGCTTTCCATGTTTCTGGCGGAATATTGCGGCAAGCCTGACAGCCTGCTACCGCCGCAGGAAATCGGTCCAAATGGGGACAAGATCGTACCGATTGGCCAACACCGGCGCTAATAACAGCCATTCACCCTGAAAAACTCGACAGGCTTGGGTATATTGGGCCAAATCGCGAACAGATTCGCGTCCAATATAGAGATACCGAAAATTCGGCGGCCCCATGCCTCATGATCCGAGCGATCCCACCCGGCGGATCGAGCCTCATTTCGAGACAGAAGCACCCGTTTCCGGCGGCATAGCCGCGCGCGCGCTCGCCGCCCGGCAGCAAGCCATGCAGAATGCGCCCTATCTGGAGGGGCTGAACCCGGAACAGCGCGCGGCAGTCGAGACGCTGGAAGGCCCGGTGTTGGTGCTTGCCGGCGCGGGCACCGGCAAAACGCGCGTTCTGACGACACGTATCGCCCATATCCTGACCGAAAACCGGGCATTTCCCGGCCAGATCCTCGCCGTGACGTTCACCAACAAGGCGGCGCGGGAAATGAAGGAGCGCATCGGCCACCTCATCGGCGGCAATGTGGAAGGCATGCCGTGGCTCGGCACCTTCCACTCGATCTGCGTGAAGATCCTGCGCCGGCACGCCGAACTCGTCGGACTGAAGTCAAGCTTCACCATCCTCGACACCGACGACCAGTTGCGGCTGATGAAGCAGGTGATCCAGGCGGAGGGACTGGACGAAAAGCGCTGGACGGCCCGCGCCTTCGCCTCGATCATCGACGGCTGGAAGAACCGGGCGCTGACCCCGGACCAGTTGCCGGAGGGCGAAGCGCGCGGCTTCGGCAACGGCAAGGGACGCAAGCTCTACGAGGAATATCAGGACCGGCTGTCGGTGCTGAACGCGGCCGATTTCGGCGACCTGCTGCTGCACACGATCACGCTGTTCCGCAAGCATCCCGACATTCTCGCCGACTATCAGCGCCGCTTCCGCTACATGCTGGTCGACGAGTATCAGGATACCAACATCGCGCAGTATCTTTGGCTGCGGCTGCTGGCGCAGGGCAATCCGAACATCTGCTGCGTGGGTGATGACGACCAGTCGATCTATGGCTGGCGCGGGGCGGAGGTCGACAACATCCTGCGCTTCGAGCACGACTTCAAGGGCGCCGTGGTCATCCGGCTCGAACGCAACTACCGCTCGACGAGCCATATCCTGGCGGCCGCCTCCCATCTGATCGCCCACAACGAAGGCCGGCTGGGCAAAACGCTCTTCACCGACCTTGCCGATCCCGATGCGGAGCGCGTGCAGGTCGCCAACGTTTGGGATTCGGAAGAAGAAGCCCGCTCGATCGGCGAGGAAATCGAGGCGCTGCAGGCCAAGGGCCACCGGCTCAACGACATGGCGATCCTGGTGCGCGCGTCCTTCCAGATGCGCGAATTCGAAGACCGCTTCGTCACGCTCGGCCTCAACTACCGGGTGATCGGCGGGCCCCGGTTCTACGAGCGCATGGAAATCCGCGACGCCATGGCCTATCTGCGTTGCGTGGCGCAACCGGCCGACGACCTCGCCTTCGAGCGGATCGTCAACACGCCGAAGCGCGGGCTCGGCGAAGCCACACTGAAGATCGTGCACGCGCTGGCGCGCGCCGAGCGTATCCCGCTGACGGAGGCCGCGTCCCGCCTCTGCCAGACGGAGGAACTGAAGCCGAAGGCCCGCACTTCGCTGAAGGGCCTGCTATCCGATTTCGACCGCTGGCGCGGGCAGCTTGAAACCCTGCCGCCGGGCGAACTGGCCGAGATCATCCTGGATGAAAGCGGCTATACGGAAATGTGGCGGCAGGATCGTTCGGCCGAAGCACCGGGCCGGCTCGACAACCTGAAGGAACTCAGCCATTCGATCGGCGAATTCGAGTCGATCGCCGGGTTCCTGGAGCATGTGTCGCTGGTGATGGACCGGGACGGCGGTCCCGGCGACGACGCGATCTCGCTGATGACGCTGCACTCGGCCAAGGGGCTGGAATTCGACACCGTGTTCCTGCCCGGTTGGGAGGAAGGCCTCTTTCCGCATCAGCGGGCGCTCGACGAGAGCGGGCGCGCGGGTCTGGAGGAAGAGCGGCGGCTCGCTTATGTGGGCATCACCCGCGCCAAGCGGCGTGCGAAGATCTGGTTTGCCTCCAACCGCCGCATTCACGGGCTCTGGCAGTCGACGGTACCGTCGCGGTTCCTGGAGGAACTGCCGGAAGACCAGGTGGAGATCGTCGAGCAGGGATCGGGCTACGGCGGCTATGGCGGCGGCGGCTTCGGCTCCTACGGCCCGAGCCGCTTCGACAATCGCGATCCCTTCCGTTCGTCCTATTCGACGCCGGGCTGGCAGCGCGCGCAAAAGGCGCGCGCGGAGGCAGGCAGCAGCGGCCGATCTTCCGGTTCCGGCTTCGCCGGGCGGGCAACGTTGTCCGAGCGGGGAAGACGCGAGGGCCCGAAGACGATCGAGGGCGAACTGGTCGCCAAGTCGGTTTCCGACGCTCCGTCGCAATTTTCAACCGGCGAGCGGGTTTTCCATATGAAATTCGGCTACGGCCACATCGCCACGATCGAAGGCAACAAGCTGACGATCGACTTCGACAAGGCCGGCCGCAAGCGCGTGCTTGACAGTTTCGTGGAACGCCCCTGATCGAACGGGCCCTGGCTGTGTCAGTTGGGCTGGCGGAAGCTCTCGTGGCAGCCGTTGCAGGTCTTGCCGAGTGCGCCGAGGCCCGCCTTGACGCTGTCGAGGCCGCCGCCAGCTTCCGCGGCTAGCGTTTCGGTAGCCTGACGCCAGGCGGCGATCTTTTCCTCCACCGCGGCCGGATCCGCCCACAATGCTTTCAGTGCCCGCGTCTTGCCGGGCATCGCCTCATTGTCCGTATCTATCGGGAAGAGCACCAGGATTTCCAGATGCGAAAGCTGATTGAGGTTGGTCGCGAAGACCGTCGCCTGCGCGGCATCGTAAGGAACCTCGCCCTTGGCCATGGCAGCCAACCCGCCGAGGTTGAAGCTGTTGAGGTTCATCAGCCCTTGGCGGGCCATAACGGCATCTTCCGCCCGGTCGGCAATGGCCGGCAATGCCGCAGATAACACAAAAGCCAAAGCGGATGTGGCAGCCAGAATACGCTTCATGTTCGAACCTCCCGTCCGATCTTAAAATGAAACATATCTATATTTTGTAATTTTCTATCTATTCTTCAATATGATAGGGAAGAAACTTTACTTTATATCTGGAATATCTCGACCATTATCGAGGAGTAAGTCAATATTATGCAATATAACTCTTCGTGAGTTTGTGGCCTCTGCATTGGGAATTTGCCGAGAGCATCGAAAATTCGGCACCATGGATCGCCGGGTCTTCGCCCGGCGAAGACGAGCGGAGAGGCGGTGCGTCCGGTATCACGGCCGAGGATTGCCTGGGCTTTCCGACCCACTCCCGTCATCCCACACCAGTGAGGACGCAGTCCGAACGCCGATGCGGGATCCAGACATCTTTCGCGCGAAGCGCGTCTCTATTTGATTGGGGTGCGGGCTTTGCCCGCGATGATTTCTGGATACCGGCTCTCGCGATGCGCTTACGCGCACGCGGGCCGGTATGACGGCGGAGTTTATGGCCGCTTCTCTGCCGTAACCTCTCGGTTCGTCATACGCGGGCTCGACCCGCGTATCCATTCAGCCTGCGCGCTCGTCGTCATCACCAGTGGGTCGCCGGTTCATTTCTGGATCGAGGCCCGGCGAAGGCGAGAGGAAAGGCGGTGCCCCTGCGGCGCCCTGCTCCACAGCCTATCCGATCCCGGCGAGTTCCAGCCATTCCGCTTCGCTGATGACCGTTATGCCGAGCTCTTCCGCCTTTTTCAGCTTGGAACCCGCTCCAGGTCCGGCGACGACGATATCCGTCTTCTTCGAAACCGAACCTGCCACCTTGGCGCCGAGCGACTCCGCCTTGGCCTTGGCCTCATCGCGGCTCATATGCTCCAGCGTACCGGTGAAGACCATGGTCTTGCCGGCGACGGGCGAGCCTTCCGTCGAGACCGCTTCCATATCCTGAGGCGTTACCTGCGCTAGCAACTCCCTCACAGCCTTGCGATTGTGGTTCTCGGCGAAGAACTCCACCAGCGCGCGGGCCACCGTCTCGCCGATACCGTCGATATTGAGAAGATCCTGCCAGGCATCGCCCTCGTTGACGGCGGCTTCCATCGTCTCGGCGAAGGTCGCCCACGAGCGATAGTGGCGCGCGAGCAACTTGGCATTGCCCTCGCCGACATGGCGGATGCCGAGCGCGAAGATGAACCGGTTGAGGTCGATCGAACGGCGCGCATCGATCGCGGCGAAAAGGTTGGCGGCACTGGTTTCGCCCCATCCCTCGCGGTTTTTCAGCTTCCTGATCGCCGACGCCTCGTCGCGTGCCTGCAAGGTGAAGATATCGGCGGGCTGGCGGATACCGCCCTCCTCCATCGGCAACTCGTAGAAAAACTCGACCTGCTTGTCGCCGAGCCCCTCGATGTCGAAGGCATTGCGCGAGACGAAATGCTTGAGCTTTTCCTTGGCCTGTGCCGGGCAGATCAAACCGCCGGTGCAGCGGCGCACGGCATCCGGGCGGCCGGTCTTGGCGTTGATCTCGCGCACCGCATGACTGCCGCAGGCAGGGCAAACTGCCGGGAATTCGAAGGGCTTGGCGTCGGCCGGGCGCTTGTCCAGATCGACGTCGATGATCTGGGGTATGACGTCGCCCGCACGCTGGATCTGCACCGTGTCACCAATGCGCACGTCCTTGCCGCCACGGATCGGCTCGCCATCGGCGCCGAGGCCCTTGATATAATCCTCGTTGTGCAGGGTCGCGTTGGACACGACGACGCCGCCGACGGTGACGGGCTCCAGCTTGGCGACCGGCGCCAGCGCGCCCGTGCGCCCGACCTGTATCTCGATATCCTTGACGGTGGTGAAAGCCTTCTCCGCCGCGAACTTGTGGGCAATCGCCCAGCGGGGCGCGCGGGATACGAAACCGAGGCGCGCCTGCAGGTCGAGCCGGTCGACCTTGTAGACCATGCCGTCGATATCGTAGCCGAGATGGGCCCGCTCCTCCTCCGTGGCGTGATAGGCGGCAAGCAATTCCTCGACGCTCTCGCAGCGGCGCATGCGGGGATTGATCTCAAAGCCCCAGTCCCCGAACAAGGCAACCATTTCCATCTGGGTCTGGCGGGGCACGTCGCTCATCTCGCCCCAGGCATAGGCGAAGAAGCGCAAGGGCCGCTCGGCGGTCACCGCCGGATTGAGCTGGCGAAGCGAACCGGCCGCGGCGTTGCGCGGATTGGCGAAGACCTTGCCGCCATTCGCCGCCATACGCTCGTTCAGCGCGCGGAAATCCGCATGCGCCATATAGACTTCGCCGCGTATCTCGACGACTTCCGGCGCTCCCTCGGGCAGACGGCGGGGAATGTCCGCGATCGTCTTCGCATTGGCCGTGACGTTTTCGCCGACCGTGCCGTCGCCGCGCGTGGCGGCACTCACCAGCGCTCCATTCTCGTAGCGCAGCGACAGCGACAGCCCGTCGATCTTCGGCTCGGCCGTGACGGCGATGGCCCCCATCAACGGATCGAGCATCAGGAAGCGTCGGACACGGCCGACGAAGTCGCGCACGTCCTCGTCGCTGAAGGCATTGTCCAGCGACAGCATCGGCACCGAGTGGGTGATCTTGCCAAAGCCCTCGCTGGGCGCCGCGCCGACACGCCGCGACGGGCTGTCCTCGCGCACGAGTTCGGGGAAGCGCGCCTCGATCTCATCGTTGCGCCGCTTCAGTGCGTCATAGGCGGCGTCGGAAATCTCGGGCTGGTCTTCGCCATGGTAAAGCTTGTCGTGACGGGCGATTTCCTTCGCGAGCCGCTCCAGTTCGCCGGCCGCTTCCTCCATGGTGAGGTCGTCCACGGCGCGGCGCGCCAGTTCGGATTGTCCCTGTTCGCTCATTTCGGCTCCGCCACGGCGCTCACTTGCCGAACTGGAATTGGCTTCAGGCGCGCTGCCGTCAAGCCGATCCGCGTCCGCATCGTCAAAATTCTAGGTCAGGATTTCCGCAAGCAGGCTGTCCGCCGCCGCCCGCGCTTCGTCTGTAATGCGCGCACCGGCAAGCATGCGGGCGATTTCCTCGCGCCGATGCTCGCTCGAGATCCGGTTGACCCTGGTCGCCACCCGCTCGGCATCCGCTTCCACCTTGGAGATGAGGAAGTGGCCCGCCGCCCGTGCCGCCACCTGCGGAGCATGGGTCACGGTGAGAACCTGCACGTTGCGGGCCAGACGCGCCAGCCTGTCGCCGATCGCCTGGGCGACGGCACCGCCGACGCCGGTGTCAATCTCGTCGAAGACCAGCGTGGGGGCCGAGCCGCGATCGGCGAGCGAGACCTTGAGCGCCAGCAGAAAACGGGACAATTCGCCGCCCGAGGCGACCTTCATCATCGGACCCGGCCGGGTACCCGGATTGGTCTGCACCCAGAATTCGATCTGGTCGATGCCATCCGGTCCGCCTTCATCGGGCGTCACCGTCTGCTCCACCAGGAAACGCGCCCGATCAAGCTTCAGGTCCGGCAATTCGCGGGCGACGGAAGACGAGAGCGCATCAGCCGCGTTGCGCCGCTTTTCCGACAGCGCCCTGGCGCGGGTCGCATAAAGGGCCGCCGTTTCTTCAGCCGCCCTCGCAAGTCCCGCAAGCTGCGCCTCGCCAGCATCCAGCGCCGCTAGGTCATCCGACATACGGTCACGCAAGGCGGGAAGATCGTCCACCATGACGCTGAACTTGCGCGCGGCGGCACGTAGGCCAAAGAGCCGCTCTTCGACACTTTCAAGCGTACGCGGATCGAAATCCGTCGACCGCACTGCAGCTTCAAGCCCGCTCCTGGCGTCCTCAAGCTGATCGAGCGCCGCCGCGAGAGCCGCGACAGGCCCCTGCAGAAGACTGCCCGCCTGATCCACCTTGCGCTCCAGCCGGCGCCAGAGGCTGGCAATCTCCGGGATCGGCGATCCGTTGCCGTTCAGGGTCTCGTAAGCTTCGTTGAGGTCCCCTGCGATCTTTTCGACCTGCATCATCGCATGGCGGCGGTCGGCGAGTTCGGTTTCCTCGCCGGGCTGCGGATCGAGTTCGGAAAGCTCATCGACCGACGCTCGCAGATAGTCCGCTTCGCGGCGGGCGGCCTCGATCCGGGCCTCGTGATCCCGCATTGCCTTGGCAGCCGTCCGCATGGCGCGAAAGGCGGCGGAAACCTCCTCCCGGTCGGCTTCCAGGCCGGCGAAACTGTCGAGGATCAGCCGGTGTTCGGCCGGGTCGGTAAAGGCGCGGGCATCATGCTGGCCGTGGATCTCGACGAGCGAAGCCCCGATCTGGCGCAGGAGCGTTACGCTGACCGCCTGATCGTTGACGAAGGCGCGGCTGCGCCCGTCGGCCGCCTGAATGCGGCGCAGGATCACGTCGCCATCGTCGGAAATGTCATTTTCCCGCAGTATATTGCGCGCGGGATGAGCCATCGGCACGTCGAAGACCGCCGTTACCTGGCCCTGGTCCTGACCATGGCGGACGAGCCCTGCATCCCCGCGCCCCCCAAGGGCCAGGGACAGCGCATCGAGAAGAATGGATTTTCCAGCACCTGTCTCGCCCGTCAGAACCGACATGCCGCCGGCAAATTCAAGGTCGAGACGGTCGATCAGAACGATATCGCGAATAGCCAGGCTTGCGAGCATTCAGGACCGGAACAGCGGAAGGAACATCGGGACTTGTCGCGAATCCGGCCGCCAATGCGACCGTATTCGTCAAAGCACGTTGATACCCTTAAACGTCCGGCTGATCCAGCTTTCGCTGCTCTCCGACGGTTCGTAGCCACCTTCCTTGAGCAGGTTGTAGGCGTCCTTGTACCACTGGCTGTCAGGATAGTTGTGGCCGAGCACGGCGGCCGCCGTCTGCGCCTCGTTGACGACGCCGAGCGCATAGTAGCACTCGGTAAGGCGGAAAAGCGCCTCCTCAACGTGCCGCGTGGTCTGGTAATTGATCACCACCGTCTTGAAACGGTTGATGCCTGCCAGATAATTGCGCTTCTTCAGGTAATAGCGGCCGATATCCATTTCCTTGCCGGCGAGCTGGTCGTCGGTGGCGCGGATCTTCTGGCGCGCATCATCGGCATATTCGGAATCGGGGAAACGCTCGACCAGTTCGCCAAAGGCGGCCAGCGCCCGCTGCGTGTTTTCCTGATCGCGCGTCACATCCGGAATCTGGCGGTAATAGGACTGCCCGATGATGTAGAGGGCATAGGCCGAATCGGGATTGCCGGGATAAAGCGTCGTAAACCGCTTGGCGGCATTGATCGCTTCCGGGAACTTGCCACGCGAATAGTTCAGGTAGGCCGTGTTGATCAGAGACTTACGAGCGTATTCGGAATAGGGATAGAACTTGTCCAGGTCGTTGAACTTTTCCGCCGCTTCCGAGAGCCGGCCTTCGTTGCGCAGCGCAAGACCTTCGTTGTAGAGGGTTTCGGCCGGCACATCCGTGGTCGCCAGTTCGTCATCGTCCGTGGAGGAGCAGGCGGCGAGCAGCAGGGTCGCAAGGGCAACAGCCGACATACGTACAAAAGACAGTCGGCCGGAAAATGACCGGTTCAGCTTGTCGCCTCTTTCCGCTCGCACCGTCAAAATCTCCCTGAAACCTTCTCGCGGGCGGACCGGAATACGGTCTCGATCCCAACCTGCAAATCCCGATCGCCGAGCCTTGTAGCGGAAAGCTACCCGGCGCGTCACGTCCTGTGCAGGATATTTCGAACTTTTTTGTGGCCGTGCCGGCGACGGAACGCGCCTGTCATCCACTATTCAGGAGACATTCGGCCCGAATGCCGCCGCGCTCAGGCCGCTGACGACTTCGGCCGAGCCCATCTCGCGGCGCGCCGGAGCCTCGACGATCTCGAAAGCCCCTGCCCCGGCATTCTCGAAGAGCTCAACGAGAATGGCGTGGTTCATGCGATGACCGCCCTTGTAGGAGCGGTAAAGGCCCAGGATCGGCAGACCCGCAAGCGCCAGATCGCCCACGGCATCCAGCGTCTTGTGGCGGACGAACTCGTCCGGCCAACGGGTTCCCTCGGGGTTGACGACCTTGTCGTCGGCGATCGCAACAGAATTTTCGAGCGACGAACCAAGCGCGAACCCATGCGCCCAAAGCTTTTCGACGTCGGCGACCGAACCGAAAGTCCGGGCGCGAGCCAACTCGCGGCGAAAATTCGCCGGCGTCAGGTCGATCTCGAGACTCTGGCGGCCAATCGCGGAGGTCTCGAAATCGATCGTGACCTCGAAGCGCGTGCCGTCATGGGGAAGCAGTTCACACCAGGCATCGCCCTGGGCGATGCGAACGGGCTTCAGTACCCGGACATAACGGCGCGGCGCACCAAGTGTCTTCAGCCCGACCTGCTCGATGGCCTCAACGAAATCGGCCGAGCTGCCATCCATGATCGGCATTTCCGGACCGTCCATCTCGACGATCACATTATCGACGCCAAGACCGCGAAGCGCCGCCATGAGATGCTCGACGGTCGCGACACCTCCCGACTTCGGATCGCCGAGAACCGTGCAAAGCGCTGTCGCCGACACGCATTTCCAGTGGGCGGGCGTTTCCACCTCGCGCCCAGACTTCGCATCATGCGCCTGGAAGACGATGCCGGCACCGGCATCCGCGGGCAGCAGCGTGACGCTGGCCGGGCCACCGGAATGCACACCGATACCCCTGAGCGTGACCGGTTCAGCAAGCGTCGTCTGCCGGTCGTTGCGAAGCGTCATGGTCCTGCCTTTTATCCTTGGCCGCTGGCTTTCCGGCCGGTTCGTTCGATGTCGACCAGATCGCGTTCTGTCCGGGGTAGAGCTTGCGCCGGGAAACATACGCTCCGTCGCATGGCTTTCCGAAAACGAGCTGTCTGGCCGAAAATTCGGGTTGGAAACGAGAGCCGATTCAGACCTAAGGCTATGATTCGGTTAACGCTTCCGAGGCAGCGCAACCATACAGGCATGTCTGCAATTTGATGAAATAAAGCTTTGTTACGCTTTGTAACGACGAGGCCGATCTTAATTAATTGATTTATTTAGATATTTTCGCCTTCCGTAACGACATTGGCCCGACTATGTGCCGGGCCAATGGAGGGATGGTCGGGGAATCGCGAAAATTTCCGGTTCCGGCCCGATTTCCGAGTTCCGCTCCGGAGCCGGAAACCTCATTCGCCGGCGAAATCGAGCCCTGCCGAAAGGGGTCTCTCCGGCAGGGCAGATACGCTTCTCAGTTTGCCTGGCGGCGCAGGAAAGCCGGGATCTCCAGCTGGTCGTCCTCGGAAAGCGGACGGGGCCGGGGGGCCGGGCGACCGGTCAGGTCGAGATTTCCTTCCGCGCCCTGAGCCTGCGGACGCGGCTGGGGAGCGCGCGGAGCGGGTTGGGGCTGACGGGCAACCGGCTGCTGGGGAGCGGCCGGGCGAGGCGCCGGCGCCTGCGGACGCGGCGCGGCCATGCGCGGAGCAGCCTGAGGTGCGGGCTGGGCCGGCATTTCGGCATGCGCTTCTTCCTCATGATGGTCATCACGACGCGACAGGCCGCTTGCCAGACGGCGCAACAGGCTCATCGGGCGCCGGTCTTCGGCGTGCTCGTGATGATGCCCCTCGTCGCGAGCACGCATCTCGCGCTGCGCCACCGGCGGGAAATCCTCCAGGTTCGGTATCCGCACGCCCGAAGGTGCCTGCTCGGCAACCGGCGGAATATAGGGTCCCACCGGCTGGACTTCGTCTCTCAGCGCAACAGCCATTTCCGCCTCCATATCCTCCAGGGCTACGGGAGCATCGGCGATCATCTCCTCGCTCGGCGTGAAAGGCTTGATCTCGACAGCCGGATCGGTCGCGGCGGCAACGGGCGCGGGCTCGGGAATCGCCAGTTCACGCTCCATTGAACGGATCGCCTGCTCGGCGGGGGTCGGCTGCTTTGCCTTGGCGGAAGGAGCAGGCTGCGGGCGTGGCGCTGCCGCTGCAGGCTGCTGGCGCAGACGCTCGGTGAGCTCGGCCATGCGGGCGTGGGTCGGGGAGGCTTCTTCCGTCAGATCCTTGTCGATGCCGGTTGCGACGACGGAAACGCGGATGATGCCGTCCAGGCTCTCGTCGAAGGTGGCGCCAAGGATGATATTGGCGTCGGAATCGACTTCCTCGCGAATGCGGGTCGCCGCTTCGTCCAGTTCGAAGAGAGTGAGGTCGTTGCCGCCGGTGATGGAGATCAGCAGGCCACGAGCGCCCTTCATCGAAGTCTCGTCGAGCAGCGGATTGGCGATCGCGGCTTCGGCCGCCTGGATCGCACGCTTCTCGCCGGAGGCCTCGCCCGTGCCCATCATCGCCTTGCCCATGCCGCGCATGATCGAACGGACGTCGGCGAAGTCGAGGTTGATGAGGCCTTCCTTCACCATCAGGTCGGTGATGCAGGCAACGCCGGAATAGAGCACCTGGTCGGCCATGGCGAAGGCATCGGCGAAGGTGGTCTGCGCATTGGCGATGCGGAAGAGGTTCTGGTTCGGAATGACGATCAGGGTGTCGACATTCTTCTGCAGGTCGATGATGCCGGCATCGGCAATGCGCATGCGGCGCGCGCCCTCGAACTGGAAGGGCTTGGTGACGACGCCAACCGTGAGGATGCCCTTCTCACGGGCCGCGCGGGCCACAACGGGCGCCGCACCGGTACCGGTGCCGCCGCCCATCCCGGCGGTGATGAACACCATGTGGGAGCCCGAGAGGTGATCATTGATCTCGTCGATCACTTCCTCGGCCGCCGCCGCGCCCACTTCAGGCTGGGAGCCGGCGCCAAGACCCTCGGTAACCGCGACACCCATCTGGATGACGCGCTCCGCGTGGTTCATGGCCAGGGCCTGCGCGTCGGTATTGGCAACGACGAAGTCGCAACCCTGCAGGCCGGCCTGGATCATGTTGTTGACGGCGTTTCCGCCCGCGCCGCCAACGCCGAAGACCGTGATCCGTGGCTTCAGCTCCTGAATGTCGGGCATCTTCAGATTGATCGTCATAACTTCCTCGCGACCCCTTGGGTTCCGTTCTGGAACCCGTCTTCCCTCGTAAAAAACTTGCTCCGGCGAACCGGATTTTCATGTCCGAGGCGGATATCGCCGCCTCAGAAACTCTCCCTGATCCACTGGCCGACGCGGGCGAGATAGCCCGAGCCCATGCCCCATCGCCTGCCCATGCTTCTTGGTTCGAACTGTTCGATCTGGGCGACTTGCGGATAGATCAGCAGGCCGACCGAAGCCGCGAAGGCAGGACCCTTCGCCGCTTCCGGCAGGCCGGCAATACCAAGCGGGCGACCGAGACGGACGTTGCGGCCGAGAATGCGCCGCGCCACTTCGCCAAGACCCGTGAGCTGGCTTGCGCCACCGGTGAGCACGACCCGCTTGCCGACACGTCCGGCAAAACCGGATGCGGCCAGCCTGTCGCGCACCAGTTCCAGAATTTCCTCGACACGCGGGCGAATGACCCGCGTCAGCATCGCGCGCGGCACCTGGTTCGGCAGATCGCTTTCCGCGTCGACCGGCGGAACCGTGATGAAATCGCGCTCATCCGCCTGGCTCGGCAAGGCGGAGCCCTGCAGCGTCTTGATACGCTCGGCATCCTGCAGGCGGGTGGAAAGCGCCCGGGCGATATCCATCGTCACGTGATGGCCGCCAACGGCAATCGCATCGAGATGCACCATCTGTCCGTCGACGAAAACTGAAAGGGTGGTCGTGCCGCCCCCCATGTCGACGCAGGCGACGCCAAGCTCCGCCTCGTCGTCGACCAGCGTCGAAAGCCCGCTCGCGTAGGGCGTCGCCACCATCGTCTCGACGGTCAGGTGACCGCGGTTGATGCAAAGTTCCAGATTGCGCACCGGCGGCACTTCCGCCGTCACCACCTGCATGTCGACGCCCAGACGATGACCCATCATGCCGCGCGGATCGCGAATGCCGCGATTGCCGTCCAGCGCGTAGGAGATCGGCAGCGCATGCATGACCGCGCGCCCTTCCTGCACATTGTGGGCGGAACCGGCCGCGAGCACCCGCTGGATATCGGCCTCGGCGACGGAATCGGAGGAAAGCTCCACGCCCGCCGAGTAGATTTCGCTCTTCAGCCGGCCGCAGCTGACATTGGCCATCAGCGATTCAACCGTGACGCCGGCCATGCGCTCGGCGCTGTCGACGGCAAGCCGGATCGCCTGTTCCGCCGCATCCATGTCGACGACGACGCCGGACTTGATGCCGCGCGAACGCTGGTAGCCATAGCCCAGCACTTCGATGGCATGCGTGCGGCCGGGCATGACCTCGCTTTCCTCGCGAGGCGTGAGCTTGGCAATCAGGCAACAGACCTTGGTCGAACCGATGTCGAGCACGGAGACGACCACGGCGCGGCGGGCCGGAAGCGGCCGCATCTTCGGCAGATAGATCGGGGGAACCTTTGCGCTCATGTGTCGGTTCCGCTCCTCGGCCCCTTCGGCCGCGACGTGATGACGGCGTTGCGGCGAAGCGCCGCCTCGTCACTGAGGCGCACGACGACGCGGTCGGCCAGACGCAGGTCGACGGCGACGATATCGCGCGACAGGAGGCCGCTGTCGGCGTCCATCTTCATGACATCGGCAAGGGCGGCGGCAATGCCGGTTTCCGGCAGCCGCAGCGTGATCGCGTTTTCGAGGATCAGGTCCCAGCGACGATCCGAAATGAGGCGGGCGGCGCGTACGCGCGAGCGCAGGCCGGGAACGTCCTCGAGCTCGCTCAGGATTTCGCCGGCGCGATACTGCGCGCCATGGCCCAGCACCAGAAGGAGGTTTGCATAGCGGCCGTCGACATCGTCGGTGATCACCTCGCCCCTGGCGTTGATGATCGAGATGATGTCACCGCGCTGCCAGAGCGCAAACGGCTCGCGCTCGACGATGTTGACCTGAAGCGTGCCGGGGTAGAACTTGCGGACGGAGGCCTTTTCCACCCAGGGAATGTGCGACAGCCGCTGGCGCGCCGCTTCGGCGTCGAAGAGAGCGAGCGAGCTGTCTTCCTGAATTTCCAGCGCCTCGAGGATCTGGAACTCGGTGGTCTCGCGCTGACCGGTCAACTTCACCGCCTCGATGCGAAAGCCTGCTGCGGCGGTCAGTGATTCGGCGACCATGCGGCCATAGCCGCCGAGCACGATGCCGTAACCGATGGTGAGCGCGAGGAAACCGAGTGCACCGGCCGTGCCGGTCCATTGGGGAAGGTCGGCAAGGAAGCCCGCGGCCCGCCAGACAGGCCGGCGGTGCAGGCGCGGCACGCCGCGACCGCGCGGAGCAAGCTCCGCCTCGATCGGCAGGACCACGTCCTTGCTGCGTTTTCCCTTCAGCGTCCGCAACTTGCGTCCTCCACCATCCAGGTGACGAGTTCTTCAAACGAATGACCCGCATGGGCCGCGATATCCGGCACCAGCGAGGTCTCGGTCATTCCCGGCTGCGTATTGACTTCCAGGCAGATCAACTCGCCGGTACCGTGCAGCCGGTCGTCGTAGCGAAAATCCGCCCTGGACACTCCGGCGCAGCCGAGCGCCAAGTGAGCCTTCAGGGTAAGTTTCTGTACTTCTTGGTAAATAAAGGGTGAAATTTCCGCAGGAATTATGTGGCGCGACCCGCCGGGGGCATATTTTGCGTCGTAATCGTAAAACCCGTGCCCCTCGGAGATGATCTCGATGACCCCGAGAGCGACATTGCCGACCACGGCGCAGGTCAATTCCCGGCCGGGAACGTAGCGTTCCACCATGATCCGGTCGCCATAGGGCCAGTCGTCCGAATAAAGCTGCTGGGGAGGATGGGTGGCGTCTTCCGGCACGATCAAAACGCCGAAGGAAGAGCCCTCGCGCACCGGTTTTGCCACGTAAGGCGGCTTCATCACATGCGCCTTGGCTGCTTCGAAACGGTTAACGATCTTGTGTTCTGCAACAGGTACGCCGGCCGCCTTCATCACCGCCTTGGCCTTGGCCTTGTCGATGGCGAGGGCTGAAGCGGCGACGCCCGAGTGGGTGTAGGGAATGCCGAGGATCTCCAGCACGCCCTGAATGCAGCCGTCCTCGCCATAGGGGCCGTGCAGCGCGTTGAAAGCGACATCCGGGCGCAGCTTGGCGAGGACGTCGGCAATATCCCGCTGCACGTCCACGCGGGTGACGCGATAGCCGACCCGCTCCAGCGCATCGGCGCAAGCCGTGCCGGATTTCAGGCTTACAGGACGCTCCGACGACCAGCCGCCCATGAGGACGGCGACATGCTTGTTCGTATCAGCCATCGGCCATCGTCTCCTGTTCCGCCCGTTCACCGAGGAAGGGCCTGATTTCAACGCCCTGCGGGAAAAGCCCGAGCCGCCTGATTTCCCATTCCAGCGCGATGCCGGAATGAGCAAGCACGCGCGCCCGTACCGTTTCGCCGAGGCGTTCGAGATCCTCGGCCGTCGCGTCGCCGGTATTGATCATGAAATTGCAGTGCATGTCGGACATGCGGGCACCGCCGATCTGCAGCCCCCTGCAGCCGGCAGCATCAACCTCCTTCCAGGCCGAGGTACCGGGCGGATTCTTGAAGGTCGAACCACCCGTCTTCTCGCGGATCGGCTGCGCCTTCTCCCGATGCTCGGTCACTGCCTGCATTTCGGCGCGAATATCTGCCTCCGCCTTCGGCTCGCCCTGGAAGACGGCTTCGGTGAAGATCGTGTCCGCGGGTGCATCCGAATGCCGATAGCGGTAGTCGAGGTCAGCGTTGGAAAGGCGTACGACCTCTCCCTGCCGCGTCACTCCGGTCAATTCGACCATGACATCCCTGGTCTCGCCGCCATGAGCGCCGGCATTCATGCGCAGCGCGCCGCCAATGCCGCCGGGAATGCCGGCATAGAAGGCGAACCCGCCAAGCCCGGCCATGGCCGCTTCCTCCGCCAGCCTCTTGTCCGGCACCGCAGCCCCCACCCTGAGACGGCTCTCCCCTTCCCGGTTAACACCGCCGAAGCCGCGCCCGGTCAGGCGGACGACGACGCCGGGTATGCCGCCGTCGCGCACCAGAAGATTGGAGCCGAGGCCGATCGGCAGGACGGGTACGTCTTCCGGCAGAAGTGCCATGAAATTCGCGAGGTCTTCGGTGTCAGCCGGCTGGAAGAGAAGCTGCGCTGGACCGCCGACGCGAAACCAGGTCACCGCGGAGAGCGGCTGGTTCGCGGTCAGCTTGCCGCGAATGCCGGAAACGTCGAGGCCGCGCTCGGCCACGAGATCGGGGAACGTCATGCCCGCTGCCCGCCCAGTTGCGTGGCGAGTTCGCCCGGCAGCGCATAGGCCCAACCGCTGATCGACCCGGCACCGAGGCAGACCACATAGTCGCCCGGATGTCCGAGGCCCGCCACGGCCGGCGCCAGATCCTCCTGACCGGAGATTGCAATCACGCTGCGATGGCCTCGCGCCCTCAGACCGGCCGCAAGCGCCTCGCTGTCGATGCCTTCGATCGGCGCCTCACCCGCCGCATAGACAGGCGCAACGATCACGTGGTCGGCATCGTTGAAGCAGGTGCAGAACTCGTCGAACAGGCTTTGCAGGCGCGTATAGCGATGCGGCTGCACCACGGCGATGATCTTGCCGGAGGCGGCGCTTCTGGCAGCCGCCAGGACCGCGCGGATCTCCACCGGGTGATGGCCGTAATCGTCGAAGACATCGATGCCGCCGGTTTGCCCGGTATGGGTAAAGCGCCGCTTCACGCCGCCGAAAGCCGCCATGCCCTTGCGGATCTGAGCCGGCGTGAGGCCAAGCTTCCAGGCGACAGCGGTCGCAGCCGTTGCGTTGGAGACGTTGTGCCGGCCCGGCATCGGCAACATCAGCCCTTCGATGGTCTCGACCTCACCGGAAACGCGATCTCGCATTTCCACCGAGAAGATGGAATTCGCCCCCTCGGTCTTCAGGTCGAAATAGCGAACGTCCGCCTGGCGGTTCTCGCCATAGGTGACGATCTGCCTGTCGGCGATACGCCCGACCAGCGCCTGCACCTCGGGGTGATCGAGACACATCACCGCAAAGCCGTAGAACGGAACGTTTTCCACGAAATGCCGGAATGCCGCGCGCACGCTGTCGAAATCGCCGTAGTGGTCGAGGTGTTCCGGGTCGATATTGGTAACCACGGCAATGTCGGCCGGCAGCTTGACGAAGGTGCCGTCGCTCTCGTCCGCCTCCACCACCATCCAGTCGCCGCCGCCCATGCGGGCATTGGTGCCATAGGCGTTGATGATGCCGCCGTTGATGACGGTGGGATCCAGGCCGCCGGCATCGAGCAACGCGGCGATCATCGACGTGGTCGTCGTCTTGCCGTGGGTGCCGCCGATGGCGATCGCCTGCTTGAAGCGCATGAGCTCGGCCAGCATTTCCGCCCGGCGCACAACGGGAAGAAAGCGGGTGCGGGCCGCGCCCAGCTCCGGATTGTCGGCCTTGATCGCCGAGGAAACGACGACGACGCGGGCGTCCCCCAGATTGCGGGCGTCATGACCGACCGTGACCGGAATGCCCTTTTCGCGCAGGCGCTTCACATTGGCGCTTTCCGAAACATCCGAACCCTGCACCTTGTAACCGAGCGTATGCAGCACTTCCGCGATGCCGCTCATGCCGATGCCGCCGATGCCGACGAAATGAACCGGGCCGATATCCTGCGGCATTTTCATGAGTTCGTTCCTTTCTGGAAAGTGTCGGGAGCGCCGCCGCCAGCGATATGCTCGACGAGGTCGGCAAGCTGCTCCACGGCCCTGGGTTCGCCAGCCGTGAGCGCCGCCTTCGCGGCGGCGGCCAGCTTCTCCGGTGCGTCCATATAGTCTTCGAGCAAGGTGGCGAGATGGCCGGGCGTCATGTCCGCTTGCGCGACGGCAATCGCGCCGCCGCCTTGCGAAAGCATTTCGGCGTTGCGTCCCTGATCATTGTCGAGGGCGAGCGGGAACGGCACCAGGATCGACGGGCGGCCGATCACGGCCAGTTCGGTCACGGTCGAGGCGCCCGACCGGCTGATGACGAGGTGTGAGGCGGCGATGCGGTCCGCCATGTCCTTGTAGAAGGGAGCAAGCTCTGCCTCCATGCCAAGCACCTTGAGGCCGTTGCGCACCCTCTCCAGATCTTCCGGCCGGCATTGCTGGACGAGTTCGATACGCGAACGGCGCTCCGGCGGAAGCAAAGCGAGCGCTGCTGGCAACACTTCGGAAAAAAAGCGGGCGCCCTGCGATCCCCCGAACACCAGCAGGCGGAACATGCCGTCCTTCGCCGGCGGCGCATAGGGCGCACCGGCGAGGCGTCGGACACCGTCCCGCACCGGATTCCCCGTCAGGACGAACCGACCGCCGGAGGCTGCTGCCTTGCCGCCGGGCGCAATGCCGAGCGCGACGGCCCTTGCCCTGCTCGCCAGCATGCGGTTCGCCCGCCCCATCACCGCATTCGCTTCGTGCAGGATGGTCGGAACGCGGGAAAGAAAGCCCGCAAACATCGGGGGGAATGTCGGATAGCCGCCGAAGCCGACGATCACCTTCGGCTTTTCCTTACGCAGCAGCGAGAGGGCCTGAAGCGTTCCTCGCCCGAGCTTCGCCACGGTTCTGGCCAGCGCGAGCGGCGAACGGCCGCGCAGCGTGTCGGAAGCGATTATGTGGATTTCGCGCCCCGGAAACTTTTCGCCATAGCGGTCCGCGCGCTCGTCGGTGGCAAGATCCACCGCATAGCCACGCCGCATCAGCTCGCCGGCCAGCGCATAGGCCGGAAAAAGATGGCCGCCGGTTCCCCCGGCGGCGATGAGGATCAAACCCTTCATTGCCGATCTGCGTCTGTCGTTCTTGTCAGGTGAGGCTGGAGGGCTGCAGGCGGGAGACGACCACCGCATCCGTGCGGGTCGGCTGTGGCCGCTTTCTGGTCAGCGCCAGGACGAAACCCATGGCCAAGGCAACCGAGATCAGGGACGAGCCGCCATAGGATATGAACGGCAGCGTCATGCCCTTGGCCGGCATCAGATTCACATTCACCGCCATGTTGATGCAGGACTGCAGCCCGAAGAGCACCATCAGCGCGGAAGCGGCAAGCCGGTTGAACGGATCCGCGCTGCGGCCGGCCCTCGAAAGCCCGCGCAGCACCACGAAAGCGAAGACGGTGACCAGAAGCAGGCAGACAATGATGCCGAACTCCTCCGCCGCTACGGCGAAGATGAAGTCCGTATGGCTTTCCGGCAGCACACGCTTGATGGTTCCTTCGCCCGGCCCCCTTCCAAACCAGCTGCCCGAAACGAATGAGTCGAGCGCCCGATCGACGTTGAACGTGTCGCCGGCATCCGGATCGAGAAAGCGCGCGACGCGGCTTTGCACATGCGGCAGGAGGGCATAGGCGGCCACGAGGCCCGTCAACCCCAGTGCGCCGATAGGCAGGATGGCCAGCCAGGGCAAGCCGTTCAGGAAGAAGAGCGCTCCGAAAACGATGCTGAGCAACAGCGTCTGGCCGAAATCGGGCTGGGCGACGAGCAAGGCAACGCAGATGACGTAGATGAGGATCGACAGCAGGGCGCCGGGAACTTCGCGCCGGCGTCCGGCCTCCGAAAGAAGAAAGGCGATCAGCACCACGAAGGCCGGCTTCAGGAATTCCGAGGGCTGCAGCGAGATGCCGGCGATCGAGATCCAGCGCCGCGCACCCTTCACCTCGACGCCGAGGAAGAGGGTAGCCAGCATCATGGCAATGGAAATTGCGAAGACGATCAGTGCGACCCGGCGGATCATGCGCGGCGGCAGCGCCGAAGTCGCAAGCATCACGGCAATAGCCGGTATCAGGAAGAACGCCTGTCGCTTGACGAAGTGGTAGGTGTCGATGCCCAGCCTTTCGGCCACCGCCGGACTGGCCGCGAAGGACAGCACCACTCCGCCGATCATCAGGATGAAGAAGCCGGCGAGCAGGAACCGGTCCACGGTCCATAACCATTCGGCAAAGGGGCTGCGATCCGCTCTGCTGACCATCAGGCGACCTCCCGTCCATGGGGCTTGCCAATGACACGCTTTACGGCATCGACGAAGGCCGCTCCGCGAAGCTCGAAATTCGGAAATTGGTCGAAGGAAGCACAGGCGGGCGACAACAGGACCACCGGCTCCCTGTGATCGTCGGCGGCGGCATCGCGTGCCGCAGCGGCGACGGCCTCATCGAGTGTTCCGCTCACCACACAATCGGCCTTGCCGTCCAGCGTGCCTGCGAACTCCTCAGCCGCCTCGCCGATCAGGTAGGCCCTGGCGATGCGCGGGAAATAGTCGGCAAGCGGCGCGATACCCCCCGCCTTCGGCCGGCCGCCGGCAATCCAGTAGATGCGCGAAAAGCTGGCGAGCGCCCGTTCAGCTGCGTCGGCATTGGTTGCCTTGCTGTCGTTGACGAAAAGAACCCTGCCCTCGCGCGCAACGATTTCCATGCGATGCGACAGGCCGGGAAAGGTCTTCAGCCCCCTGACGATTTCTTCCCTAGTCAGGCCGAGCCGCAGCGCCGCCGCCACCGCGGCGGCGGCGTTTTGCGCATTGTGGGAGCCGCGCAGCGAGTCGATGCCTGCCAGATCGGTAAAGGGCTCCTGCCGCCCATCGTCGGCGACGAAAAGCTGCTGGCCCTGCGCGTAGACACCGCGCGCCACCGTCCGGCGCACGGAAATGCGACTGACCGGCTTGCCGGCCTGCTCCGCCCGGTCGGCGATTGCGGCAGACGGCGTGTCGTCGACGCCGACCACGGCAAAGTCGCTGCCCGAGATCAGGTGTTCCTTCACCGCGGCGTAGTTCTGCATCGTGCCGTGACGGTCGAGATGGTCGGGCGTCAGGTTGAGATGGATGCCGACGGATGGATCGAGCGTCGGCGCCAGGTCGATCTGATAGGAGGAGCACTCGACAACATAGGTGCGGCCGGCGGCAATCGGGGCAAGATCGAGAACGGGCGTGCCGATATTGCCGCCAAGCTGCACATCGCGCCCCGCGGACTTCACCAGATGGGCGATCAGCGCCGTGGTGGTCGATTTGCCATTGGTGCCGGTTATCGCGACAAACGACGTTTGCGGAGCGACGCGCCGCCGCTCGCGGCAAAAGAGCTCGATATCGCCGATCACTTCAATTCCGGCGGCGCGCGCCAGTTCCACGCTCCAATGGGGCCTGGGATGGGTGAGCGGCACGCCGGGCGCCAGCACGAGGGCGGCGAATTCGCTCCAGTCGGCATCACGCAGATCCCCGGTGCGGATACCGAGCGCGGCGGCGGCATCGACACGCGACGTCGCATCATCGAAGGCCAGGACATCGGCCCCGCCGGCGACAAGCGCGCGCGCCGTCGAGGTCCCGGACCCGCCGAGACCGAACAACGCCACCTTCCTGCCCTTGAAACTTTCGACGGGGATCATCGTCTACCTCAGTTTCAGCGTGGCAAGGCCGACCAGGGCCAGAACCACGGCAATGATCCAGAATCGGATCACAACCTGCGATTCGGTCCAGCCCAGATGCTCGAAATGATGATGGATCGGCGCCATCTTGAAAACGCGCTTGCCAGTCAGCTTGAAGGAAGCGACCTGGACGATGACCGACACAGCCTCCAGCACGAAGAGGCCGCCGATGATGGCGAGGACGATCTCGTGCTTCGTGGCAACGGCAATGGCACCGATCATCCCGCCGAGCGCCAGCGACCCGGTGTCGCCCATGAAGATGGCGGCGGGAGGCGCGTTGAACCACAGGAAGCCGAGGCCCGCGCCGATCACCGCGCCGCAGAGAACCGCAAGCTCGCCCGTTCCCGGCACATGATGAATCTGGAGGTAATCCGCAAAGACCGCGTTGCCCGAGAGGTAGGCAATGAGCGCGAAGGAGGCCGCAGCAATCATCACCGGCACGATGGCCAACCCGTCCAGGCCGTCGGTCAGGTTGACCGCATTGCCCGCGCCCACCACCACGAAGGCGGCGAAGGGGATGAAGAAGATGCCGAGATTGAGCGCTACATCCTTCAGGAACGGAAAGGCGATCGAGGTCGATAGGGGGTCGGCGTCAAGCAGCGTCACCGAGAAGGCGGCGATCCCTGCGATCAGGAATTCGAGCCCGAGCCTTGCGCGGCCGCCGAAGCCGGCATGGGTCGCCTTCTTCACCTTCAGGTAGTCGTCATAGAAGCCGATCAGGCCGAAGCCGACCGTCACGCCGAGCACGATCCATGTGTAGGGGCTCTTCAGGTTTGCCCAAAGCAGCGTCGCCACGATCATGCCCGACAGGATCATCAGCCCGCCCATGGTGGGCGTGCCCTTCTTGGTCAGAAGATGGCTTTGCGGACCGTCGGCGCGGATCGGCTGGCCCCGACCCTGGCGCAGGCGGAGCGAGGAAATGATCTTCGGACCGAAGAGAAAGACGAAAAGCAGCGCCGTCATGATGGCGCCGCCGGTTCGAAACGTGATGTACCGGAAAACGTTCAGTGCTGAAAACTGACCCGACAATTCACCGAGAAGATAGAGCATGCTTGTTGTTGTCCTTACTCCGCTGCTTCATCGGCGGCGGGAAACTCGCTCGTCAGCGCATCGACCAGCGGTCCCATGCGGGTGCCGAGCGATCCCTTGATCATGACGACATCACCCGGCCGCAACTCGTTGAGGAGAAGCGGCCTCAGGCCCTTGGATTCCTCGGAATAGGCGCCGCGCATTGGCGTCGGCAAAGCTTCCCAAAGGCTGTGCATATGCGGGCCGGCGCAATAGACGAGGTCGACATTCGCCGATCGCACCGCCTCGGCGAGCGCCGCGTGCAGGCCGTCCGCAGCGTCGCCCAGCTCGCGCATGTCGCCAAGCACGGCAATGCGCCGCCCCGGCGCCTTGACCGGCGTTTCGCCAAGCAGGCGAAGCGCGGCGCGCATGGACGCCGGATTGGCGTTGTAGCTTTCGTCGATCAGCGTCGCCTTGCCGCTGGGCAGCCTGAGCGCCGTCTGCGCGCCACGCCCTTTCGGCGCCCGCATGTCGGCCAGCGCCAGGCCGGCCAGCGCCAGATCGCCGCCCAGCTCCTTGACGGCGGCGAGCACCGCCAGGCTGTTCTTCACATAGTGAAAACCCGGAGCGCCGACCTTGTAGGCGATCTCCTCGCCCATGATCGTCGCCGAAATGCAGGTGCATCCCGTTTGAGCCGCAATCTTGTGCGCGCGTGCATCGGCCGGATGATCGACGCCGAAGGTGCGCACGTGCTCCACGTCCGACATGCGTGCATGGAACATCAGCAAGTCGAACTGGTCGTTGTCGCGATTGAGAATGGCGGTGCCGCCCGGCTCGATGCCGCTGAAAATCTCGGCCTTTGCCGCCGCGATCTTCTCCACAGAACCGAAGAATTCCAGATGCACCGGCTGCACGGTGGTGATTACCGCCACATGCGGCCGCACCATCTGCACCAGCGGCGTGATCTCGCCGGCATGGTTCATGCCGATCTCGAAGACACCGTAGGCGCTTTCCCGCGGCATGCGGGCAAGCGTCAGCGGCACGCCCCAGTGATTGTTGAAAGACGCCACCGCCGCATGGGTCGTCCCGCAGCGGGAGAGCGCCAGGCGCAGCATTTCCTTCGTGCCCGTCTTGCCGACGGAACCGGTTACGGCAACGATACGCGCATTGGTGCGCGCCCTGGCAGCCCGTCCGAGTCGGACCAGCGCCTCAAGGGGATCATCGACGGCGACGAACGGGCCGTCAGCCGGCAGATCGGCGGCCTTGTCCTCCGCAACGACAGCGATGGCCGCGCCGGCGTCGATCGCGGCTTTCACGAATTGATGGCCGTCGAAGACGTCGCCCTTGATGGCGATGAAGGCCTCGCCCGGTTGCAGGGTCCGGCTGTCGATGGAAATGCCGGTGATTTCCTGCCCCGGTGTCCCGACGACGCGACCACCGGTCGCGGCGAGGAATTCCTCAAGCGTCCAGAGCGGCCCGGCCGGCGAGATCGCCTCCGCCGGCTGCGCCGCCCGCGAGGCCACTATCGTTTCCAGTTCTATCTGTGCATCCGACGCGGCAATGGCGGCAACAATCGGCTCGGGAATTTCTTCCCGGACCTCATCTGCTGGAGCAGCATCCATGTCCGGCACAGCTTCGGAGTCCGCGGCCGGAGCTTCGACCGCCTCTGCTACAACCTCGTCCCTGCCAACATCTGTCGCGGCATCCTGCGGCTCCTCAAAGAGATCCTGATCATCGCCAGCCGCCTCAAGGACGTCATCGTCCGAAACGGGCTCCACTGCGGGCGCAAGGTCAGGCAGTTGACCGGCCTCCGGTTCCGGCGCCTCCATCTCGGCACCATCGGCGGGCTCTGCGGGCGCGACTTCCGGAGCTTCGGCAGGCTCTTCACCGGCGTGCGTTTCCTCGGACTCGCCTGTAACCTCGCCTTCCGCCAACTCGTCGAGCCGCGCCTCGAATTCGAGATCGCCGAAGAGTTCCTCGAATTCCTCGTCGGTTATCGAGATCGTCGTTCCCGATTGCGAGGGTTCCGCCGCCGTGCTCTCGCCGGTGCCACCTGTTGGCTGGGCCGCCAATGCTTCCGCCACCGCTTCGTGGTCGGAGAAATGCAGCACCTTGTCGCCGACGATCTGGCCGGTCTCATGGCCCTTGCCGGCGATGCAAAGCACATCGCCTTCGCCCATCATGGCGATCGCCTCGGAGATCGCCTGCCCCCGGTCTGCGATCTCGATCGCGCCGGGCGCACCATACAGGATCGCCCGACGGATCTTCGCCGGATCTTCGCTCCGTGGATTGTCGTCGGTGACGATGACCACATCGGCATTTTCGTGAGCCGCCTTGCCCATCAGGGGGCGCTTGCCCGGATCGCGATCGCCGCCGGCGCCGACGACAACGATGAGACGGCCCCGGGTAAACGGGCGCAGGGCCGCGAGCGCGTTTTCCAGCGCATCCGGCTTGTGGGCGTAGTCAACGAAGATCAGACCGCCATTTGACGTCTTGCCGCTCAGCTCGAGCCGGCCCGGCGCGCCTTTCAGCCCTTCGAGCGCCGTCAGCGCCACATCGGTGGACACGCCCGCCGCGATGGCGAGACCGGCGGCGATCAGCGCATTCGATACCTGGAACCGTCCGGCCAGCGGCAGGCGAACCTTGCAGGGTCCGTCCGGCGTCGTCAGCGACAGGATCTGCGTGAACCCTTCGTGCTCAATGCCTTCGAGCGCCAGATCCTTTCCGCCCTCACCGACGGTGAAGAGCTTCAGGCCGCGCGCCTTCGCCACCTCGATCACGCGGTCGGCATAGGGCGCGGAAGGCTCGACCACGACGGTGCCGCCGTCGGGCAGCAACGTTTCGAACAGCCGCAGCTTCGCCTTCAGATAGCTTTCGACATCCGGGTGATAGTCGAGATGATCGCGGCCGAGGTTGGTGAAGGCCGCCGCCTTGATCGCCACCCCGTCGAGGCGACGCTGGTCGAGGCCGTGGCTGGAAGCCTCCATCGCGGCATAAGTTATCCCGTCGTCCGAAAGGCGGGCCAGATCACGGTGCAGCGAGACCGGATCCGGCGTGGTGAGGCCGCCGTAGCTTTCCCCGCGTGAGGTCACCGTGCCGATGGTGCCGAGGCTTGCCGCCTCGTGGCCCGCATGGGCGAAGATCTGCCGAACGAAGACGGCGACGGAGGTCTTGCCGCTGGTGCCGGTGACCGCGACCATGGTGCCCGGCTGGTGACCGTAGAAGGATGCCGCCATCAGCGCCAGCGAGCGGCGCGGGTCGTCGCTCGTGATGACCGGACAGTCACCCGCCGCGGCGGCGACCGTCTTCTCATCGGCGTCAGTGCCGACGAGGATGGCGGCGGCTCCGTTCTTGCGGGCATCGGCAATGAAGCGCGTGCCATCGGCATTCGCGCCCTTCAGCGCGGCAAACAGATACCCAGGCTTCACCGCCCGGCTGTCGGCGGTCAGTCCCCTGATCTCCACCACGGCCGCCTTGGGCGTAAGCCTGACGTCGTCGGCTATGTCCTTGAGCTGCATGTCATGCGCCACTGTCCGTCGGACCGCTTGCCGGGCCGCCCTTTCGGAGCGACGGCAGCCAGTCGTCTGTCAAAAGACCAAGACCTGCCGGCAGACCGAAAACTGCACCGGAAAGCCCATTTGTGCGTCGTCTCGAAGACTTGCCGGCGGCTTTGGTGCGACCCCGCCCTCGACAGGTCTTCGTTGCCCGGAAACCCTAGTAGGAAACCGGGATCGTATCCGCCCCTTCCCCGAACTTCGGCAGCACGCCGAGCATCGGCGCCGTCCGGCGGATGATATTGGCCACCGTCGGCGCCGCGTTCAGGCCTGCCGTCGCCCCGATACCTTCGCGCTCCGGCTTCGGCTCGTCCAGCATCACCAGTACCACATAGCGCGGGTCGTCCATCGGAAAGGCGGACAGGAAGGAATTGCGCCGCTTATTGGCGACATAGTGGCCGTTTTCAACCTTTTCCGCGGTTCCGGTCTTTCCGCCGACCATATAGCCGGGCACTGCCGCGCGCTTGCCCGAGCCCGAAAGCACGTTCAACTGATAGAGATAGCGCACGATGGCACTTGTCCGCTTGGAGATGACCTGCTTGGCAAGCGCTTCCGCCGTCACCCGGTCACGGGGATAAAACGTTGGCGGAATGAGTTTCCCGCCGTTCACGAGCGCGGCGGCTGCGACTGCGGTCTGCATCGGCGTCACCGAAATGCCATGACCGAAGGAAATCGTCATCGCCTCCAGTTCGCGCCACCTGGCGGGAAGAAGCGGAGTGGCGACCTCCGGCAGTTCCGTATCCATGCGATCGGTAAGCCCGATCTTCTTCATGAACTCCTGCTGCGCATTGATGCCGGCCGTCAGCATCATCTTCACCGTGCCGATATTCGACGAATAGATGAAGATTTCCGGCACGGAGAGAATGCGGTTCTTGCCGTGGAAATCGCTGATCGTACGCCCGCCGGCGCGGATCGGCCGGGTGGCATCGAAACTGTCCTCCACCGTCACCTTGCCGCTGTCGAGCGCCATGGCAACCGTAAAACCCTTGAACACCGAGCCCATCTCGTAGACACCGCCGGTCGCGCGGTTGAGCTTGTCCTTGTCCAGCGCCTCGCTTCGGTCGTTCGGGTCGTAGTCCGGCACCGACGACATCGCGACGACTTCGCCCGTCTGGGCATCGAGGACGATGCCAGCAGCCGCGATCGCATGATAACGCTCCATCGCGCGGATCAACTCGTCCCGCACCACATGCTGCACGCGGATATCGACGGAAAGGCGAACGGGCTCGATCGCCTTGTTCGCGGCAAAGCCTGCGGCCTGCAGGTCGCGGAGCCAGGCGCGGTCGATCGCCAGCTCCATGCCGGCAATGCCCTGATTGTCGACATTGGTGGAGCCGACGATATGGCTTGCCGTCGGGCCGCCCGGATAAAAGCGGCGGTTCTCCTGCAGGAAGCCGATGCCGGGGATGCCGAGATTGTGGATCTTCTGCTGCTGGGCGGGCGTCAGCTCGCGCTTCAGCCAGATGAAACCGGCATTGCTGGCGAGCCTGTTGCGCACGGACGGCTGGCGAAGCTCGGGCAGTACGCTGGAAAGACCTTCAAACGCCTCGTCCACATCGACGATCTTGCGCGGTTCGGCATAAAGCGAGGCGGTCTTGATATCGGTCGCCAGGATCTCGCCATTCCGGTCGACCAGATCGGGTCGGGACGCGGCAACGGAATCCTGCGCGGAAATATAGCTGGCTGCAGATGTGGGCTCCGCAAGGCCCAGCATGACGAGACGGGACGCGATCAGTGCATAGACGCAGGCGAAGGCTCCCATCGTCAGCAGGACGCGCGACTTCATCGACCGGCTCGGCACCGGCAGGGCTTTCTGCCGAACGATACGATGCTGCAGGAAGGAACGGGGTGCTGAAGGAGCCGCCATGCTTTCCCCTTAGCGGATCGTCGGTACGCCGCCGGCGTAACCGCCGAGCGAACTGTCGGAATTGATCGGTTCGAGATCGACCGGCTTCAGCGGAAGCTCTTCCAGCAGGGTGATCTGTTCCACCGAAAGCGGTTGCAGTTCCAAATAGGAATTGTAGCGGTCGACGAGACCCTGAAGCCGGTCGGGCTGGTTCAGCACGCTCCATTCGGCTTTGAGAAGCTGAATCTGCTCACGTTCCTCGGCGATCTGGCGCTGAAGGTCGGCGACTTCCTCCGCCGACATTTCGGCAGCATGTTTCATGTCATAGACCGTCGCCGCTGCAATCAGCACAACGAGGACGAAGACGGCATTGAGATAGCGGGTCATCCGTTCATCCTCCCAAACCGGGCATGCGCCCAAGGCGTGGCACGCCAAGGGCATCGAAATCGATTTCGCGGGCAGGCGCGTCCAGGCGACGGCCGGCCCTGAGCTTCGCCGAGCGCGCGCGGGGATTGGCGGCGATTTCCGCCTCGCCCGACTCCACGGCTCCCTTGACGGCGAACTCGAAGGTCGCCGGCGGCACTTCACCTTCCGGCATATGACGGGACCCGCCGGCACGGGTGCGGCAGCGGTCGGCGAAGAAGCGCTTCACGATGCGGTCTTCGAGACTGTGGAAGGTCACGACGACCAGCCGCCCGCCGGGCCTGAGCGCGCGTTCGGCCGCACCCAGCGCCTCGGCGACCTCTTCCAACTCGCCGTTCACATAGATGCGCAACGCCTGGAAGGTCCGGGTGGCAGGATGGATCTGCGCCTTTTTCGGAGAACGTCCGAGGACGCGCTCGACAAGCTGGGCGAGTTCCCCGGTGCGGGCGAAAGGACGTTCCGCGCGGCGAGCGGCGATTGCGGAGGACACGGCGGAGGCGCGGCGTTCTTCGCCAAGAAGGCCGATGACCCGCGTCAGCTCCTTTTGCGGCAGCGTATTGACCACATCAGCCGCTGTCGGCCCATGCCGTCCCATGCGCATGTCGAGCGGTCCGTCGAAGCGGAAGGAAAAGCCGCGCTCCGCCTGATCGAGCTGCATGGAGGAAACGCCGAGATCGAGGACCACGCCATCGACCGAGGCTGCTCCCTCTCCAGCCGCGTGGA
This sequence comes from Stappia albiluteola, assembly GCF_014050225.1. Lineage (GTDB taxonomy): Bacteria > Pseudomonadota > Alphaproteobacteria > Rhizobiales > Stappiaceae > Hongsoonwoonella > Hongsoonwoonella albiluteola. Next base: position 322,123 of record NZ_JACFXV010000053.1, read on the forward strand.
CGTCGAGTTCGGAGAACCGGCCCTCGACCAGCTTCAGCTTTCCATTGGCGGCGCGCACGAGCTCAGCGCCGCCGGCAATGGCCGTCGGATCGCGATCGATCGCGATGACGTCGGCGCCCTGGCCGAGGATCGCGCGTGTGTAGCCGCCAGCACCGAAGGTGCCGTCGACCACCGTTTCTCCCGGCCGGGGATCGAGCGCCGCCAGAACCTCGCCGAGCATGACCGGGATATGCGGCCCACTATTACCAGTCACGGCGTTGATGTCGCCCGGCCCGCTCATGACGAGACCCCCGCCGGCGCCTTGCCGGACAGGACGGAAAGCGCGTGCTTCATGGCGTCCGCCTGATGGGCACGGAAGCGCTCCGGCTGCCAGATCTGGAATTTGTAGCCCTGGCCGACAAAGGTCACCTGATCGGCGATGCCCGCATGTTCGCGGATCATGTCGGAGAGCATCACCCGCCCCTCGCCATCGATCTTCAAGGTCTCGCTGGCGCCGAAGAGTGCGGTCGACAGCGCGTCGTGATCGAGCGTCAGCGTATCGAAGCCTTCCAGCCGCTTCTGGATCTGGTCGACAAGCTTGTGACCACCGGCATCGACCGCGGACTGGAAGAGCGAGGGAAAGCAGTAAAGCCCCTCGAAACCATCGCGCGCGAGTTCCTGGCGGAAGGGCGCGGGAACGGAGACACGGCCCTTCGCGTCGAGTCGATTTGTGTAATGCGACACGAAGCCGGCCATCGAACTCCCCGCCCCACCACCCGGCGACTATCGCCCGGCGCCCGAATGGACCCCGGCCCCTTGAAGAGAAAGCGCCGCTACCGGCAACGAATACCGAACGGCTGAGGTGTCCTTGCGACGATCCCTGGCGCGGAGGCGCCATGCTTACTCTGTCACGTTCCGGGATGATTTGGGATAACATGGGACCATATGGGCGTCAATGGAATCCGATGGTTTGAGCCCCCTCCCAAACACGGTTTTCAACCCGTAAACAGGTTATGCACAATTAAGCTTAAGATTGTGTTTCCACGGGAAGATGGGCTGACATGCCCTTGCAACGGCAGGTCGCCGGCGTGCAAAAGCGCCGTAACGTCACTTTTTTGATCGAAAGAGGTGCCAGCCGGCCTGTAAGCCGGGTTCTGTATGGCGCGGACGAAGCGTACCCCGCCCCCGCGCGACGACCATTCATCTGGGGCGCCCGTTACCGGACGCCTCCTGCAACCAACCCGGGCGGCTGGTCTGGAAATCGACCGAGCCCGAAGGCTCGCGCCGCCCCTATTCGGTCTTGCTCCCGGTGGGGTTTGCCGTGCCGCTTCCGTTACCGGTCGCGCGGTGGGCTCTTACCCCACCCTTTCACCCTTACCCCGAAGCCTTGCGGCCTGAGCGGGGCGGTTTGCTTTCTGTGGCACTTTCCCTGAGGTTGCCCCCGCCGGGCGTTACCCGGCACCGTATTTCCATGGAGCCCGGACTTTCCTCCCCCGCGGCGTTTCCGCACTTGCGGGAGCGGCCGTCCGGCCGACTGGCAAGCGACACGTAAGGACACGGCGGCCGAAGGTCAAGCCGGCTTGGAGTGTCGTCAACGATCATCAAGCGCATCGGCCAGCGCCGATATGCCGGCGTCGATATCGCCTTCCGTTGCGCCGGCAAAGCCGATCACGAGCCCGGAGAGGCTCGCCGCGAGCCCGTATCCCGACAGCGCGGAGACGGCGTAGCCTTTCTTTGCCATCCGCTCCACCACCGTCCGGTCGTCAATGCCTGCACCGAAACGCGCGACAAGCTGGACGCCACCGACGGGCATTTCGACGGCGACACGATTGCCGAGCCGCGCGCGAGACCGTTCGACCAGCTTGCGGCCGCGCGCTTCGTAGGTAGAGCGGATCCGCTTCAGATGCGCACGGTAGTGGCCGCTTTCGATGAATTCGGCCAGTGCTGCCTGCGTATGGATGTTGACGAGCAGACCCGCATTCCTTTGCGCCTGCGCCAACGGGCCGGCAAGACGTTCCGGCACCACCATGTAGGCGATCCGCAGACCCGGCAGCATGCTTTTCGAGAACGTGCCGAGATAGACGACCTCCTCCCCGCTCCCCAGTCCCTGCAGCGCCGCGATCGGCCTGCCGTGGAAAAGGAACTCGCTGTCGTAGTCATCCTCCAGAATAATCGCGCCCGCCGCCCGCGCACGCTCCAGCAGGGCAAGCCTGCGGTCGAGCGCCATGCGGGATCCGAGTGGAAACTGATGTGACGGCGTGACATAGACGAGCTTCGGCCGGGAGCCCGTCGCCATGGCCCCGACATCCGCGCCATCCGCATCGACCGGCAGCGGCTCTATCGTCAGGCCGGCGGCAAGAAAGGCCGCCCGCGCCCCGAGATAGCCGGGATCCTCCAGCCAGGCGCAATCGCCCGGATCGCTCAATGTCAAAGTGACCAGATGAAGGCATGCCTGCGCCGAAGGCAGCACGAGCACCTGCGAGGCCTTGGCCCGCACGCCTCTTTCGCGCGCGAGATAGCCGGCAAGCACGGCGCGAAGGGCCGGGTAGCCCGCCGTTTCCTGATATTGCAGCACCCCACCGGAGACGCGCCGGGCCGCACGCCTCAGCGCCCGCGCCCAGTCGTCGCGCGGGAAGCAGTCTTCAGCCGGCGAGCCTGGCTGCAATTGTCCTTTCGAAGGCGCCTCGGCGGCGTAGATCTCTGAGCGTGCGTTCTGAGCCAGCGCCGCGCCGCGCCGGGACACGCCGGGCGCTTCCCCGCCCGTCCTCACGGAGCTGGCCGCCGCATCGAGACTGTCCATCGCGGCGATCCTGGGCCGCGCGCCCGGTTTCACCTCGATAATCCCTTCCGCCGCCAACAGCTCATAGGCGGCGTTGACCGTGTTGCGGGACACGTCGAGCGCGGCCGCCAGCGCGCGGCTTGAGGGCAGTGCGTCGCCCGTCGCCAGCCGCTTGTCTCCAACGGCCGAGCGTATGGAACGATAAATCTGCTCGGGCAGCGCGACGTCTGCCCTGCGGTCGAGATCGAGAAACCCGGCGAGCAGCAAGTGGTCCACTCCAACTCAATAAACTGGATCTTACACAGGACCAGTTGGTCGCATATTTTTCGCGGTCGTAAAAGAAGAAATGGATCAGCAATGAACGTCGAAGCAAAGCTCCAGCCACCTTATGCCCGCGTCCGCGCCGCAAACCGCGCCGATTACGACCGGGCGACGATCCATGCCATCCTCGATGCGGCAATTGTCGCCCATGTGGGGTTTGTCGACGACGGGCGGCCGATGGTGATTCCGATGATCTTCGGGCTGATCGGCGATACGATCTACCTGCACGGCGCCAAGGCAACACGAATTATCAAGCGTGTCGGTGAAACGGCGCCCCTTTGCCTGACGGTCACACATGTAGACGGACTTGTCGTGGCGCGCTCCGCCTTCCATCATTCCATCAACTATCGCTCCGCGGTCATCCATGGCACGGCGCGTCATGTCACGGACTCGCAGGAACATGAGCGCGCTCTTGTCGCTGTCACCGAGCACCTGCTGCCCGGCCGCTGGGATGAAGCCAGGCCGATGACGGAGAAGGAGAGCCGCGCCACCGGCGTGCTGGCGCTGGACATCGAAGCGGCAAGCGCGAAAATCCGGCAAGGACCGCCGGTCGATGACGAAGCGGATCATGACCTGCCGATCTGGGGCGGCGTCCTCCCGGTCGCGACAGCCATTGCCGCGCCCGTCCATGACGGCAGGATGGCGGATGGCGGAGTTCCGCCTGCATCGCTGCTCAAGGCACGACGGAAATTCGGAGCCTGAAACGAGATGTACAGCCGCGATGCATCCCGCGAAGAGCGGCCGGAGGTCCTGAAGGCGGCGATCCGAGACCTTCACTTTGCCAGCCTGGTCACGGCGGCGGACGGCGGCATCCTGTGCACGCACCTGCCGATGATCCTGATGGAGGACGAGGACGGCACCCTGCGGCTGGAAGGCCATGTCGCGCGCGCCAACCCGCATTGGCGCACCCTGTCGGCAGCGCCCGCGTCGCTGGCGATCTTCCAGGGGCCGCATGCCTATGTGTCGCCCTCCTGGTATGCGACCAAGGCGGAGACCGGCAAGGCCGTACCGACCTGGACCTATGTGTCGGTCCACGCCCATGGCAGGCTGCGCGTGATGGAGAATACGGCCCGGTTACTCGCCCATCTCGAGCGGCTCACACGCCGTAACGAGGACGGCAGGGCCGACCCCTGGTTGATTAAGGACGCGCCCGACGGCTTCGTCGAGGCGCTGTCGCGGGGCATCGTCGGCGTCGAACTTGCGGTCGAGCGGCTGGATGGCGTCTGGAAGCTGAACCAGCATCGAAGCGGCGACGACCGTGCCGGCATGGTCGCGGGCCTTCGGGAGGAAGGAAAGGCCGGCGCGACACGCATTGCCGAATTGGCGGCGGGGCTCGACGTGCCCCTCGCCGACTAAATACGTTCCGGTCAGGTCGATGCCAGGATCTGCTTGACCTTGGTGCAGTACTTGCGGCTGACCGGGTTCATGCGGGTGGCGAAGTGGCCGGCATTGTAGCGCAGCACCGTACCGCAGAGATCGCCGCCTGCCTTCTTGTGGGCACCAGCGAGATATTTCATGCCCCATTCGAGATTGGTCTTCGGGTCGTAGAGGCCCGAGGCCGCGCCCTTGTAGCCCATGCCACGCGCAGTTGCGGGCTTGATCTGCATCAGGCCGATCTCCCCGGCCCTGCCTTTAGCCTTCGGGTTATAGTTGCTCTCAACCTTCACGATCGCATGCGCCAGTTCGGCGGGAATGCCATGCTTCTTCGCGGTTGTCGTGATGATGTCGTCATACATGGCGGCGCGCCCCCCTTCGAGAATTGCGGGGTTCACGGTGGTGGTCGCAATCTGCGCCGACTGACAGGCCGCCATGGACAGCCCGAGTACAATCATCGCCGCGGCCACGCCCGCGCGTCGTCTTGTTTGCATTCGCCCAACCTTTTTGTTGATCACGTCAATTAATCGGCGGGCGGTATGATGGCCGGGTAAGACGAAAATCCGGCGCGACCAATCACGAAATATTACAAAAATTCAAGAAAAATGGCGGGATCTTGCCATATTCTCAGGAATATTTGCCTCGCACGGGACGAAAAGCCTGATGAAAGGCCGCGACCTGGCGCAAAAGCGGCGAAAATCTGAATACGTTCTCTCTCACTCGAGGCTCGGCAGGGCAGTCAGCAAGGCATGAAGCGTCGCTATCGTCGACATGTCGGCGATACCATCCACCTTGGCGGGGCGAAAATGGCGCTGAAATGCCTTCACGGCGTCATGCGTCCGCTCGTCGAAGACGCCGGTGACGCCGACATCATAGCCGTAGATCCCCAGCATCGACTGCAGCGCCTCGATCGGCTGGCCTTCCTCCCCGCGCTGGAAATAGCGCCCGCCGGATATCGGCACCGGTTCCGCCCAGTGCCCAACGCCTTCGGCCGCAAGCCGGTTCCAGGGAAACAGTTCGCCCGGGTCTTCCTTGCGGTCCGGCGCGATATCGGAATGGGCCAGCACGCGCTCGGGGCGGATGCCGTGACGACGGCAGACGTCCCTGCACAGGTCGATCACCGCATCGATCTGCGCGTCCGGAAACGGCCGGTAGCCGAATTCATGGCCCGGATTGACGATCTCGATGCCGATGGAGCGGGAATTCAGGTCGCGCTCGCCCTTCCAGAAGGACTTGCCCGCATGCCAGGCGCGGCGAGCCTCCGGCACGCATTGCAGGATCGCGCCGTCCTCGTCGACCACATAATGGGAAGAGACCTCGCTTGCGGGATCGCAGAGCCGCCGGATCGCCGATTGCGCGTCCCGCATGCCGGTATAATGCAGGATCAGCGTATCGATCGGCGCTCCTTCGCGCCTCTCATTGTGGTTCGGCGAAGGCTGCAGGCGGGCGGCAACCAGCGTGTCGGTCTTTACGGCCATCGATCCAATCCCGTCAAAGGCCGCGTTCGGCCGAAATCTGCCTGTAGGCGGCGTTGAGCGCGGCGAGCCGGTCATTGGCGATCTTCACGAATTCCTCAGGCACGCCGCGAGCCATCAGCCTGTCGGGATGAGTTTCTCTCACCAATTGGCGATAATGGGCCTTCACCTCCGCATTGCTTGCCGACGGCTCGACGCCCAGTACCACGTAGGGGTCGCCGCCTTCGCGCGTATGGCGGGCAAGCACCTGGTTGAAGGCGCGGGCATCGAAACCGAAGATCTCGGCCACCCGCCGCAAATAGGAGACTTCCGCCTCATGCACGAGGCCGTCGGCCTTGGCAATGTGAAACAGGCCGTCGAGAATGTCGGTGAGGGTTTCCTGCTCCCCGGCAAAGACCCCGGCAAGACGCGCGGCATAGACCTCGAAGCCTGCAACGTCCTGCTTGGCGAGGTTGAAAAGCCTCGCCACATTCCTTTCTTCGCCGGCCGGAATCTGGAAGAGGTCGAGGAATGCGATTTCCTCGTCGCCCGTCACCACTCCATCCGCCTTGGCCATCTTCGCCGACAGCGCGATCATCGCCACCGTGAAGGCGACAGACCGCCGGCCCTCGCTGCCGTCGCCGAGAGTGGTAACGAACTGGACGATGCGATCGACCAGACCTACGCTGCCGTTGCCGATCGTCTGCAGGACGGAGTTGATCCGCGACCAGATGCTCATCCGCGTATCACTCAGACCGAGCGGGTGATGCCGCCGTCGACGCGGATATTCTGGCCGGTCAGATAGCCGGCTCCTTCCGACAGCAGGAACGCGGCGGTTTCGGCGATTTCATCGACCCGGCCATAGCGTCCCATGGGGATCTTCGCCTTGAAATGCTCCTTCTCCGGCAGGCTGTCGATGAAGCCTGGCAGGATGTTGTTCATGCGGATGCCATTTGCCGCATAACGGTCGGCGTAAAGCTTGGCGAAGGCGGCCAGCGACGCGCGGAAGGCGCCCGAGGTCGGGAAAGACGGGTCCGGCTCAAACGTGGCGTAGGTGGAAATGTTGACGATGGAACCGTGGCCCTGCTGCAGGAAGATCGGCGTCACCAGCCGGGCCATGCGCACCACATTGAGGAAGTAAACGTCCATCCCGAGGTGCCAGTCCGCGTCGGAAATCTCCAGCAGTTCGCCCTTCGGCCCGTGGCCGGCGCTGTTGACCACCGCATCGATGCGTCCGAAATGCGCCTTGGCTCCAGCGACGAACGCCTTCAGATCGTCAGGATCGAGGTTCGAACCGGTAAAACCGAAACCGCCCAGCGCGCCGGCCAGGGCATCGCCCTTGCCCGAGGAGGACAGGATCCCGACCTTCCAGCCGCGTTCGGCAAGCGTACGGGCGATGCCGGCGCCCATGCCGCTGCCGCCGGCCGTGATCAAAACGACGCGTTCCATCCTTGATGTTCCTTCCTGTCCAGGCAGGCAAATCACTTGCCCCTTTCCTAGCACAGCAGGCCAGCTTGGCGAGGGGGCAATTCGTCCCGGCTGGTTCCCCGATCCACCCTGCAACCGGTTCTTGAACCAGCGACCAAAAATGATATTTGTGCCTTCGGCGCGGGAAAGGGCCGGCGCTGGCCGAATTCAGGCCAACCGCCCGTTCGGCTCGAATTCCTGTCCCGTCCCCGGAGCGTGTACCCGCATGAACCCCACCGCCAGCCAGCTTCGCCTCGGCGCCTTCCTCGGCATCATCGGAGTCGTCATCTTCGGCGGCACCTTGCCGATGACACGCCTTGCCGTGATGGGCCTCGACCCGTGGTTCGTGACGATGGGACGCGCGACGGTGGCCGGCGTCCTGGCCCTGATCGCGATTTTCGTGCTTCGCCCGCCGATGCCGCGAAAGCGCGACTGGCCGATCATGGTGCTCGCCTCGCTCGGCCTCGTCATCGGCTTTCCGGGTTTCGCCGGCTTCGCCATGCAAAGCGTGCCTTCTGCACATGGCGGCGTGGTCTTCGGCGTCATGCCGCTTGCAACCGCGGTTGCCGCGACAATCGTCGCGGGGGAACGTCCCTCGCCTGCCTTCTGGATGATCGCCGCAATCGGCGCCGCCATCGTCGCCACCTTCGCCCTGCGCAACGGCGGCGCGGAAGTCGTGACCGGCGACCTGTGGCTGCTCGCCGGCGGCGCCTGCGCTGCCTTCGGCTATGCCTGGTCTGGAATGCTGTCGCGCACCATGCCCGGCTGGGCGGTGATTTCCTGGGCGCTGGTCGTGGCACTGCCACTCACGGTACCGGCCAGCATCTTCCTGCTGCCTCCCTCCTTCGAAGCCGTGCCGACGACAAGCTGGCTCGCCTTCGGATATCTTTCCGTCTTCTCGATGTTCATCGGCTTCTTCGCCTGGAACGCGGGACTGGCGCTTGGCGGCATTGCCCGCGTCGGTCAGGTCCAGCTTTTCCAGACCTTCGTGACGCTGGCGGTTGCCGCTTTCGTGCTCGGAGAAAAGGTCGGCCCGGAAACCCTGGCCTATGCGGTTGCCGTCGTGGCCGTCGTGGCGGCAGGACGCTTTACCCGAGTGTCTGCCAAGGCTTGAGATCCCGAAATTTCCCGGCAAATAGCTGAGTAATCCTTCAATCGCCCGTCATTCGCTCGGGAACGACGATCCGGTCGAAGTCCTCCTCGCTAACATGCCCCAGCGCCAGGGCGGCTTCCTTCAGCGTCGATCCATGGTGATACGCATGGTGGGCGATCTCGGCAGCCTTGTCGTAGCCGATCACCGGCGCGAGCGGCGTCACCAGCATCAGAGATTCATTGACGAAGCGGGCGATCCTGCTTTCGTTGGCCGTCATGCCGACAACGGCGAACGCGGTGAAGGCCACCATGCCGTCGGCCATCATCCGACAGCTTTCGACGACATTGTAGCCCATCATCGGTTTGTAGACGTTCATCTCCAGCATGCCGCCGGCGCCGGCAAAGCCAGTCGCCACATCAAGGCCCATGACCTGGGCGGCCACCATCGCCAGCGCCTCGCACTGGGTCGGGTTGACCTTGCCCGGCATGATCGACGAGCCCGGCTCGTTCGCCGGCAGTTCGATCTCGGCGAAGCCCGCGCGCGGCCCGCAGGACAGCAGGCGGATATCGTTGGCGATCTTGTAGAGCGAGACGGCGAGCACCCGAAGCACGCCGGACGCCATCACCATCGCATCATGCGCGCCCATGACGGTGAACTTGTTCTCCGCCGAAACGAAGGGAAGCCCGGTTTCGGAGGCCAGCAAATCGGCCACGCTCCGCCCGAACTCCTTTGGAGCGTTGACGCCGGTCCCGATTGCCGTACCGCCGACGGCAAGCTTCATCAGGCCCTTCAGCGCGAAGTCCAGCCGCTCGCGATTGTCGTCCAGCATGCCGACATAGCCGGAAAACTCCTGGCCGAGCGTCATTGGCACCGCGTCCTGCATGTGAGTACGGCCGATCTTGACGATCCCGGCCCACTCCTTCGCCTTGTCGTCGAGCGCATCGCGCAACCGCTCGAGCGCCGGAAGCAGCCTGTCCCTGATGATCAGCGCGGCGGACACGTTGAGCGCGGTCGGGAAGATGTCGTTCGACGACTGCGACATGTTCACATGGTCGTTGGGGTGCACCGGCTCCTTTGAGCCGATCTTTCCGCCGGAGAGTTCGATCGCCCGGTTGGAGATCACCTCGTTGACGTTCATGTTGGACTGGGTGCCCGATCCGGTCATCCAGACATGCAGCGGAAACTCGGTGTCGAACCTTCCCGACAGCACCTCGTCCGCCGCCCGCACGATGAGGTCCGCGCGTTCCGCATCGAGCTTGCCGATATCCCGGTTGGCAAGCGCGGCGCATTTCTTGATCAGCGCGAGCGCGTGCACGACCTCCAGCGGGATCTTCTCCGAGCCGATCGCGAAGTGATGCAGCGACCTTTCCGTCTGCGCGCCCCAGTAGCGCTCCGCAGGCACCTCGACCGCGCCCATGGAGTCGGTTTCGATGCGCATCCTTGCCGTGCTCATGACATTTTTTCCCGACTGGAGGTCTGAACATTCGGGATCGATTATAGGGCAAACGGTGCTATCCGGCAGGCGGCGTGGTCACCTTCTTCCTCTTAGAGCATATCCCGTCAAATCCGAATCGGATTTGGCGACAAGGATATGCTCAAAGCATTGATTCTGGAGCGATTTCTTATCGACCGGATGATCCCATCCGGTCGGAAAGCGCTCTAGTCCGACAAAAGATCGATCAAAGAAGCGGGTCTCAAGCTGCAGCTTTTCCCCTCGTCTTACGCGGGCTTGACCCGCGTATCCATGAAGTCCCACGTCCGTCGCCGTTGCCCAATGGGTCGCCGGGTCGAGCCCGGCGAAGACGCGTGGAGTGTCAGTGCACTTGACCGCCAAATTCCGGGAGCCCCGCCTACATCGCGGCCGCGGCTCTCGCGGCCTGATCGTAATGGCCGGAAACCGAGCGCAGCGTGGCAGCGAGCCGAGAGAGCTCCGTTTCGTCCATGCCCAGCCCCTTGACCGGGCCGACCAGCAGCGCCTCGCGCAGGCGGCGGTATTCGAGGCAGATTTCCTCGCCCGACCGCGTGATGCCGACAGTCTTTTCCTTGCCGCGCTTGCCGGATTTCACCAGCCCCGCCTTCTCAAGCTTCTTCAGCGCGTAGGTGACCGTGTAGGTGTCCTCGATATTCAGGACGAGGCAGATGTCGGCAAGCGTCTTCGGACGGCCGCGATGATTGACCGTATGCAGCACCAGCGTATCGAGCGGGCTCATGCCGGCCGCGCCCGCCGCCGCCATGCAACGAACCATCCAGCGATGATAGGCGTTGACCATCATCGTGACGGCGAATTCGATCTCGGAAAGCGCCGGCAAGGCGCCGGAGGCCAGATGGGCGGCGGAGACGACAGGACCGACTGCGGGTGCCGGCCCCTCACCTTCCCTATCCTGTTCCTGGCTGGACATGGGACACCTCGTCAATTTGCAAGCATCGTCTCGGGCAACCAGAGCGCCAGGCCCGGATAGGCGACGATGAGCGCGACCGCAAGGATCATGATCAGGAAGAAAGGCAGCGCCATGCGCGCCACCTGGAAGATGTTGCGCCCGGTCATCGCCTGCAGGACGAAGAGATTGAAGCCGACCGGTGGCGTGATCTGGCTCATTTCGACGACCAGAACCAGGTAGATGCCGAACCAGATCAGGTCGAGGCCCGCCGCCTGCACCATGGGCAGGATCACGGACGTCGTCAGCACCACCACGGAAATACCGTCGAGAAAGCAGCCAAGCACAATGAAGAACAGCGTCAGGGCGGCAAGAAGCGCATAAGGCGACAGATCGAGCGAGCCGATCCAGCCGGCAAGCTCGCGCGGAATGCCGGTATAGCCCATGGCGACCGTCAGCATTGCCGCGCCCGCCAGGATGAAGGCGATCATGCAGGAAGTGCGCGTGGCGCCGATCAGGGCTTCGGCAAAGCTTGCCCGCGACAGCGTTCCGTACCAGGCGGAGAGGCCGAGCGACAGCAGCACGCCGACGGCCGCCGCTTCGGTCGGCGAGGCAAGCCCCGCATAGATCGAGCCGATCACGCCGACGATCAGCAGCAGGACCGGAAAGAGGCTGCGCGTCGCCCTGATGCGGGCGAGCAACGGCACCGGTTCATCCGCCCCCGGCATCTTCGACTTGTTGATCAGCGCCCAGATGGCGACATAGCCCATGAAGAGCGCGCAAAGCATTGCGCCCGGCAGCACACCCGCGATGAACAGCCGGGCGATCGACTGTTCGGTGGCCGCGCCATAGACGATGAGGATGATCGATGGAGGAATGAGCAGGCCGAGCGTGCCCGAGCCGGCCAGCGTGCCGATCGCGAGCTTCTCGTCATAGCCGCGCTTCATCAGTTCCGGCAGCGCCATCTTGCCGATGGTGGCGGTCGTGGCCGCCGAGGAACCGGATACGGCGGCGAAGATGCCGCAGCCCAGGATATTCACGTGCAGCAGGCGGCCCGGCAGGTTCTGCATCCATGGTGCAAGACCGGTGAACATGTTCTCCGAGATACGGGAGCGAAACAGGATCTCGCCCATCCAGATGAACATCGGCAGGGCGGTGAGATCCCAGGAATTGGCCGCCCCCCAGACGGTCGTCATCAGTACCGGCCCGGACGGAGCGGAGACCAGCAGCTTCATGGCGACAAGCGCGCAGGCCGACAGTGCCACCGCCACCCAGAGCCCCAGCGTGAGGCCGAGAAGCAGCACGACGCCAAGCAGCAGGGCGACGAGCGAGATATCCATTACTCGACCCCCTCAAGGCCACGTGCGGCCTCCGCCGCCACGTAGCTCGGCGTTCCGCCAGAAAGCTGGACGATCAGGTCATCCAGAAGCGACAGCGCGAAAACGCCCAGCCCCAGCGCCATCACCGCCTGCGGAATGCAGAGCGGGATGGGAATGATGCCGAAGGACACCTCGTTATAGAGGTAGCTGTCATAGGCAAGGGCGGCCGCGAACCAGGTGAAGTAGGCGACAAGTCCGAAGCCCAGGAGGAGAACCAGGGTTTCCATCAGCCGGCGCAGGCCGGCAGGGGCATTGGCGATTGCCAGCGAAACCCGGATATGGACCGCGTGGCGGAGCGTCGAGGCGAGAGCCATGAAGGAGGCGCCGACCAGCAGGAAGCCGGCGATTTCGGCCAGCGAGGGCACGAGGAAACCCACCGGGTCCGCTCCCGCAAGCTTCAGGAAGCCATCCGCGAGCCGGCCCAGCACCTGCGCAAGCACCAGCAGCGCAATAGCCACAAGGCAGCTTGCCGCCAGGATTTCCGCCACCGCATAGAGGCGATTCAAAAGAAGACGCATCTGCCCTCTCCACAGGGCAGCCGATATCACCCGCCGGCTGCAGCCAAGCCCTGTCGAACGAATGGTCGGAAAAGAAGACGGCGGGTCCGGGGACCCGCCGCTTCAATTCCGGACTTACTTGTTGAAGGTCTCGATGACGGCCGCGCCATCGGCGCCGGCCGCAGCCTTCCATTCTTCGACCATCTGGGCGCCGATCTTGCCGAAGCCTTCGACGAGGGCGGCACTCGGCTCAACGATCGTGATGCCGTTGTCGGCAAGCACCTTGGTCTTTTCGGCCGTCTCGGCCTTGGAAGCCTCCCAGCCGCGCGCCTCGGCCTTGGCGGCCGCGTCCAGCACGGCCTGCTTCTCGGCATCCGAAAGTGCGTCGAAGGCGGCCTTGTTCACGATCACCATGTTCTTCGGCAGCCAGGCCTGGGTGTCGTGATAGTGGGTCAGGTAGTCCCAGGCCTTGGTGTCGGCGCCGGTGGAGGGCGAGGTGATCATCGCGTCGACGCGGCCCGTGGAGAAGGCAGTCGGGATATCCGGCACCTCCACCTGCGTGGGAACGGCGCCGGCGAGCTGGGCGATCTTCTCCGTCGAGGCGTTGTAGGCGCGGAACTTCACGCCCTTCAGGTCGTCGAGCGAGGAAAGCTCCTTCTTGGCGTAGATGCCCTGCGGCGGCCAGGGAACGGCAAAGAGGAGCACGAGATCCTGATCGGCGAGCTTCTTTTCCAGGACCGGCTTCGATGCGTCATAGAGCTTCCTGGCGGCATCGTAGGACGTGGCGAGGAAGGGGACGGAATCGACCTCGAAGATCGGATCCTCGTTGGCAAGCCGCGACACCAGCACTTCGCCGATCGGGGCGAGGCCCTTGCGGACCGCATTCTTGATTTCCGGATGCTTGAAGAGCGAACCGGCCGAATGGATCTGGATCGTCAGCGAACCGTTGGTGGCCGTGGAGACGTCTTCGGCAAAGGCCGCGATATTCTTGGTGTGGAAGTTGCCGTCGCCATACGGGGTCGGCATGTCCCACTTGGTTTCCGCAAAGGCGGACGTGGCGGAGGCGGCTGCGATCGCCAGCGCTGCGGCGCCGGCCATGAGAGTGCGTCTGGTGAAAGTCATCTGTCCGATATCCCCTCTGTTGCACTTTATCTTCTGATATTCGAGGGCTTTCCGGTATGCGGATCGCGCATCCCGACCCCCTGATCTTGGTGCAGCAAGGGTCACGGTAGACCCGCTTCGCACCCTCGTCAATAATTTATCGACAAATTATCGTTTTGATTGCAGCTGACGGACGGCATGACATTGCAGGCCGTGCGCGCCATGTTTGCGCAAGCCATCATATCCATAATTTCGGAGGAACAGTCCTTGCCAGCAAGCTTCGACGTCCTTGTACCCGGCTCCAGCATAGCGTTTCACGGCGGCTTCTTCGGCATCTCGGCCATCGTAATGGTAACGAGTGGCGGACGGCGGGCGCTGTTCGACGTCGGCCACGGCGTCACCCGCAAGATGCTCATCGACGCACTTGCCGCGCGCGGCCTCTCGCCAGCCGACATCGACCTGATCGTCCTGAGCCACTGCCATTTCGATCATGTGCTGAACCTGGACCTCTTTCCGGGCAGGCCGATGATCATGAGCCGCGACGAACGCAACTATATCGAGGACCCGTTCGCGCATGACTGGGTGACGCCGCGCTTCGTACCCGCCCTGCTGGAAGGCCGCGAACTGCGCCTGACCGAGGGCGAGGAGGAAATCCTTCCCGACGTTATTGCCTTCCCGACGCCCGGCCATTCACCCGGCCATATTTCGCTGGAGCTTGCCACCGAGGACGGCCCGACGGTTCTTGCAGCCGACGCCTTGAAGACAGCACGGGAGGCCTCCACCGGCATTCCGGATCTCGAATTCGACCCGCAGAAGCGCGGCCGTGCCTCGCTGCAGGAGGTGCTCCGGCGCGGACGAACCATTGTTCCCGGCCATTTTCCACCCTTCAAGGCGGACGAACGCGGCAAGCTGACATGGTCCGACGTGCAGGAACTACCGCTGATCCTGAGATAGTTCCAACTGTCTCGTTGACATTTTATCGATAATTTATAAATGTCAGGACAAGAACTAAAGAGCCGGGCGCGAAGCGACGGCGGCGGATTTATGGACGGGAGAGTGCGATGACAGCGGCGAAATGGGATTTCTGGATCGATCGCGGCGGCACCTTCACCGATATCGTCGCGCGTACGCCGGAAGGCGAAATCCGGGCGCACAAGGTGCTGTCCGAAAATCCGGAAGCCTATCGCGATGCAGCCATCCAGGGCATTCGCGAGCTGATGGGTGTCGCGTCGGGCGAACGCATCCCGTCCGAAAAGATCGCCACGGTGAAGATGGGCACGACAGTTGCCACCAACGCGCTGCTGGAACGCAAGGGCGACCGCACGCTGCTCGTCATCACCCGCGGTTTCCGCGACGCGCTGGAGATCGGCTACCAGGCCCGCCCCGACATCTTCGCCAAGGAAATCATCAAGCCCGAGCTTCTCTACGAGCAGGTGGTCGAGGTCGCCGAGCGAGTCCGCGCCGACGGCACGGTGGAGGCCGAGCCGGACCTCGCCAAGGTGCGCGCCGACCTGCAGCAGGCCTATGACGACGGCATCCGCTCGGTCGCGATCGTCTTCATGCACGCCTATGCTTTCCCGGAGCACGAGAAACAGGTTGCGGCCATTGCCCGCGAGATCGGCTTCCCGCAGGTTTCCGTCAGCCACGAGGTCTCGCCGCTGATGAAGCTCGTCGGGCGCGGCGACACGACCGTGGTCGACGCCTATCTGTCGCCGATCCTGCGTCGCTACGTCGATCAGGTGGCGGGCGAATTGCAGATCGAAGGCACAGGCTGCCGGCTGATGTTCATGCAGTCCTCGGGCGGACTGACCGCCGCCGATCTCTTCCAGGGCAAGGACGCCATCCTTTCAGGCCCGGCCGGGGGCGTCGTCGGCGCCGTCGAGACCTCGAAAATGGCCGGCTTCGACCAGGTCATCGGGTTTGACATGGGCGGCACGTCCACCGATGTCTCCCACTATGACGGCGACTACGAACGCGCCTTCGAGACGGAAGTGGCAGGCGTTCGCATGCGCGCGCCGATGATGCGCATCCACACGGTCGCCGCCGGCGGCGGCTCCATCCTGCATTACAAGGACAACCGCTTTCAGGTCGGGCCGGACAGCGCCGGGGCCAATCCGGGGCCGAAATGCTATCGCCGCAACGGTCCGCTCGCCGTCACCGACGCCAACGTCATGGTCGGCAAGCTCTCGCCCGATTTCTTCCCGAAAATCTTCGGCCCGGGCCGCGACGAGGCGCTCGACGCCGATGCGGTAAAGGCGGCGTTTGCGGAGCTTGCTGCCGAAATCGGCGACGGACGCAAGCCCGAGGAAGTCGCCGACGGCTTCCTCAAGATCGCCGTCGAGAACATGGCCAACGCCATCAAGAAGATCTCCGTCCAGCGCGGTTATGACGTCACCCACTATGCGCTGACCTGCTTCGGCGGCGCCGGCGGCCAGCATGCCTGCGCGGTTGCCGACAGCCTCGGCATGAAGACGGTCATCGTCCATCCGCTTTCCGGCATCCTGTCAGCCTACGGCATGGGCCTTGCCGATATCCGCTCGACCCGCCAGCAGGCGGTGGTGAAGCGGCTGGAAGAAAGCCTCCTGCCCGATCTGCAAAAGCTGAAATCAACGCTTGCGACAGAGACGGAAGCGGAACTGGAGCGCCAGGGCATTGCGGCGGGCGAACGGGAAACGCTGACCCGCGCCCATCTGCGCTACGAGGGTACCGACACGCCGCTCGCCGTCGCCCATGGCGATATTCCATCGATGGTCGCCGCCTTCGAACAGGCCCACAAGGCGCAGTTCGGCTTCACCTACGAGGCCAAGCCCATCGTGGTCGAGGCGCTGGAGGTCGAGACCGTCGGCGGCGGCGCGGGCATCGACGAAGCCGATCTGCCGCTAGGTTCCGCCGAGTTCGCCGCTTCGCGCAGCACAAGGTTTTTCGCCGATGGCGCATGGCAGAATGCGGCCGTTGCCCTGCGCGCAGAACTCGCGCCCGGCAACAAGGTCGCGGGCCCTGCCCTCATCGTCGAGCCGCACCAGACCATCGTCGTCGAGCCAGGCTGGGAGGCGGAAATCTCGCCCAAGGACCACGTCATCCTCAAGCGAACCGTGGCGCTGAAACGGACCGAGGCGATCGGCACCAAGGCCGATCCGGTGATGCTCGAGGTCTTCAACAACCTCTTCATGTCGATTGCCGAGCAGATGGGCGTGACGCTGCAGAACACCGCCTATTCGGTCAACGTGAAGGAGCGGCTCGACTTTTCCTGCGCCGTCTTCGACGCTTCCGGCGCACTGGTCGCCAATGCGCCGCACATGCCTGTGCATCTCGGTTCCATGGACCGCTCGGTGGAGACCGTCATCAAGCTCAATGCCGGCGACATCAATCCCGGCGACGTCTTCGCGCTGAACGCGCCCTATAACGGCGGCACCCACCTGCCGGATATCACCGTCGTCTCGCCGGTCTTTGACGACGAGGGCCAGGAAATCCTGTTCTGGACCGCTTCGCGCGGCCATCATGCCGATGTCGGCGGCACCGCCCCTGGCTCCATGACGCCGCTTGCCACCACCGTCGACGAGGAAGGCGTCCTGATCGACAATTTCCGCATTGTGGACAAGGGCGCGTTCCAGGAAGAGGCGCTGGTGAAGATCCTCACCGACCACCCCTATCCGGTGCGCAACGTCACGCAGAATGTCGCCGACCTGAAGGCGCAAATCGCCGCCAACGAGAAGGGCGTGCGCGAATTGCGCAAGATGGTCGCCCATTTTGGCCTCGACGTGGTGCAGGCCTATATGGGCCACGTGCAGGACAATGCGGAGGAAAGCGTGCGCCGTGTGATCGAGGCGCTGACCGATTCCGAGTACGAATACCCGACCGACCAAGGCGCGGTGATCAAGGTCAGGATCTCCGTCGACAAGGCGAAGCGCGAAGCGACCGTCGATTTCACCGGCACGTCGGAGGTGAAGCCGAACAATTTCAACGCGCCGGAGCCCGTCACCCGCGCTGCGGTGCTCTATTGCTTCCGCGTCATGGTGGAAGGCGACATCCCGATGAATGCCGGATGTCTCAGGCCGATCAACATCGTCCTTCCCGACGGCTGCATGCTGAAGCCGCGTTATCCGGCCGCCGTCGTCGCCGGCAATGTCGAGACGAGCCAGCACGTGACGAACGCATTGTTCGGCGCGCTGAAGGCGATGGCGAACAGCCAGGGCACGATGAACAACCTCACCTTCGGCAACGACCAGTACCAGTATTACGAAACGCTGTGTTCAGGCTCGCCGGCGGGTCCCGGTTTTGCCGGCACCGACGCGGTGCATGTCCATATGACCAATTCCCGCCTCACCGATCCGGAAGTGCTGGAATTCCGCTATCCGGTGCTCCTGGAGGATTTCCATATCCGCGAGGGCTCGGGCGGCAAGGGCAAATGGAGTGCGGGCAACGGCACGTCGCGCACCATCCGTTTCCTGGAGGAAATGGACTGCGCCATTCTCTCCTCCCACCGCACGCTTCCCCCGAAAGGCGGCAATGGCGGCGGCGACGGCGAAGTCGGCCACACTTATGTCCGCCGCAATTCCGGCGAGCGGCAGGAACTGAAAGGCTGCGACCAGACGGTGCTCAAGCCCGGCGAGGCGGTGACGGTCATCACGCCGACGGCAGGCGGCTGGGGGAAGGCATAATCTCACCAGCAAGGAGGCGGGCTTTGGCCCGCCTCGGGACGTTTAATTTTTCCTCGACACAGCGTGCGAAATAAGTGTGTAATTCCCCTATTTCAACTTGAGGGAATTTTGATGACTATTTTTGTCGTTTGCTATGACTTAAATGCAGCTCGGCAGAACTATATTTGCATCACCGAAAGGCTCAAAGCCTTACCTCACTGCCATGCACAAGACTCTGTTTGGTTTGTTGAATATACGGGAAACGAAGTTTCATTGAGAGACGCACTATCTCAGTGTCTCGATGGCAACGACAAGCTATTCATTAGCGCGATTTCCAATACATGGGCCGGAGAAAATATGCCAATCTGCGGCAAATGGTTGAACGATCGTGGCTACTAGCAAATTTCAATAGCTTTGCAAATACTTCCGATTTTCAGATTTTTTCTGAGTAATTCGCCTCACTTTCAGCAACAACATCGAATTAGAAAGATATCTCTGTCAAATGTATAGACTGTACGTCGATGAAGTTGGAACAGATGACATTCTACACGTGGATGAAGACAATCATCGATATTTAAGTTTGACAGGCGTCGCGATGAAAATCGCCGACGCAAGAGATGATTTAACACCGAAATTAGATTGGATAAAAGCCCACGTATTTGACCACGACCCTGACAGCCCCTTGATTTTCCATCGCTCAGATATTGTTAAAAGAAAGCGGGCGTTTGGTATTCTCAACAATGAACAAAAGCGCCAGCTTTTTGATCGAAGTATTCACAGAACAATGCTTACAACGCAATATACTGTTATTACGGCCTTAATTGACAAACGTGGAATGATTCATCAGCCACATTGGAAAAATCAGCACCCATATCATTATCTTATGGAGATTCTTATAGAGAAATATACACAATTCCTAGAGCGAAGGAATGATATTGGTGACATCATGCCAGAAGGCCGGAAAGGCAAGAAAGATACATCGCTTCAAAAGGCATTCGACAAAGTAATGGAAAAAGGCACATACTATGTGTCACCAAATAGAATACAAACCAGAATAAAAAGCCCAACGCTCAAGATTCGATACAAAACAGACAACATTGCCGGCTTGCAGCTTTGCGATTTAATAGCTCATCCAAGCCATATTACTATTAGAGAGCGCATGCAGCACCCTGTTGTTGTCGGCAAATTTTGTGCGCTTGTCCGAGAAATTCTCTTGTCTGAAAAATATGACAGATCGGCTACCGGTCAAATTCAGGGATATGGATATAAGTGGTTCCCATAACAAAAATGGGGCTTTCGCCCCATTCGATGGATTATGTACCATCTAACTACCGATCGCGTTAGCACCGGGTTAGGTGAAAACTAGTGCATCTTTCAGAGACAATCAAGATCCCCAGAAATTAGAGCCTCTCCAAGTATATAAGTATTTGATATTTATCATATTTCATAAAATTAGCAGGACCCTTTCGCTATCACGGCGATAACAATCCAGAAGCACATAAGCCTCCCTCAAATCCCCCGGACCACCAGCGCCATGCCGAGAGTAAGGAGCAGGATCAACACTAGCCGCCGGAACGCCGAGGCTTCGAGCTTTCGGCGCAGGACGCCGCCCGCCCTGGTGCCGAGATAGACGACGCCCAGCCCGCAAGCGGAGATCGCGATGCTGGCGCCGGTCAGCAGCCCGAGCTTCGACAGGCCGAGCGCCATGACGATGCTGCCCAGCGTGAAGGAGCAGTTGATCGCCTGCACGAAGCGCTCGCGCGACAGGTTCAGTGAAATGAGAAAGGGCAGCACCGGCATGATCTGCGAGCCGGTGACGCCGTTGACGAGACCGGTGGCAAAGCCCGAAAGCGGCGCGAGCGGGCGGACGAGATGCTCCGGCAGGACGAAATCGGGGCTGCGCAAGGCATAGAAGCTGTAGGCGACCAACACGAGGCCGAGCACCAGCGCGCAAAGCTCCGCATCCACCGTATCGAGCAGCCAGAGGCCGGCGATCAGCCCGGGTACGGTGGCGGCGAGCATCGGCCAGAAGCGGACGACAGTCTCGCGGAAATGGCCGGCTTCATGCATAACGAACAGGTTGCTGGCAATTGACGGCAGCAGGATCAGCGGCAGCGCGCTCTTCAGCCCGACCGCCAGCACCAGGAAAGGCAGGCAGGTCGTCGAAAAGCCGAGGCCCGTCGCGCCTTTCACGAAGGCGGCGAAGAGATAGGCAAGAGCGATTGCCGCAAGCTGCGGGGCCGAGAAGGCGAGGACGCCCGCGAGAACGTCACCCATGCGCGTTTACCTCGCCCTTCATCGCAAGACGCGCCTCAATAGCCGCCCACTTCCAGCATCCAGTTGAGGATCAGCCGCCAGTCGGTCATGCGGATCGGCGTGCCGTGCGTGCCGGTCTCGAAGAGCACGAATTTGGCCGGATATTTCGGCGCCACCTGCTTGATGCGGGTGAAGAACGCGGCCTGTTTCTGCCAGTCGTAGACGTTATCCCAGCTGCCATGGCCGAAATAGATCGGCAGCTTCTGCGAACGGAACACCTTGGTGGAAAGGAAGCTTTCGTCCCAGGCCGAGCCCATCAGCAGCATGCCGCCCATCAGCGCCGCCGTATCCGGGTTTCTGGCAAGCTGCCAGCACAGGAAGCTTCCCATCGAACCGCAGGCGACGAAGACCGGGGCTCCGGGCGAACGCGCCTTGTAATGGCGCATGAGGGCTGCGATATCGGCCGCGCCCTTGTCGCCGAAATCGGTGAAATCCGGCGAGATATAGAGCCCGCCATTGCGCGCCATCAGGTTCTTGATGCGATTGAAATTACCGCCGAAGCTCCAGTCGTTGGCACCCTGGAAGCGGTTGCCGCCCTGGCCGTGCACGTAGATGACGATCGCATTCGCCCCCGCCTCCTTGCCGACGCGGATATGACGGATGCTGCGGCCATTGGCCTCAAGCGTGTCGTCTTCCTGCGAGCGGCCGGGATAGGTAGAGACATATTCGCCATGCACCCGCCGCTCCCATTCCTTGTCGCGCCGGTGGATATCCCGGCGCTTGTCGTAATCCACGATGATGAAGGGATCACCGAGCTGGCCCGACAGCAGACCGGGATAGCGGAACAGCCCGTCCTTGTAGGGCGGCAGGCGATAGGACGCCCAGGCAGGTCCGGCCAGCAGCGCCAGCGCGAAAAAAAGAGCGAGGATGCGGCAGGAGAGCTTCATGCATTACCTATCTGCGGCCGGATAGCGGATTCTTCCGGCCGACAGGAAACCCTGACACGCTCCGAGTTTCAAGCGAAGCCGGCTGCCGGATGGCCGATTTGCGCGCGGGCAACCCGCGCCATCTCCACCAGCCGTTCGCGCAATTCGTCCGGTTTCGCAAGCGGTGGCTCGAAATCGACGCGCAGCGTCTGCTCTCCCGCTATCAGGTCCATGCCGTCCGGGTCGAGACCGGCGAGGCGCCATTCGGCCTCGGCGGCGTTGCCGAAGACCCGCGCATAAAGGCCGATCGCCTCAAGATGATCCGCGTTCATGTGTTCGATGGCCGACGGCTCGACCTCGGCGAACCCCGCAAGCCTCGCCTGGTCGACGACGAGATCGTCCCTCGTCAACTCATAGGCCTTGCCGAAACCGCCATTGAGGTTTGCCCGCTCAGGCAAAATGCGGAAGAGGCCGAAATCGCTGAAATCGGCGTAGAGCCGGGCCTTCGGATGCCGGGTGATGTAGCGCCGCCGGGCATGGGCCTCCTCCACGGTGCCTTCCGCGAGGCGCTCGGCAACGCCGACAAGCGTCAGCCTGGGATGGGCGAGCGGATCGCCCTTGCCGGGCTCGCCCAGCAGCAGCGAGCAGACCGGATTATTGGCAAGCCCGCTGGTATGGGCCGACAGCGTGGAGACGAGGATAAGCGGCGCTCCGTCCGTCTCGGTGGCAACAGCGACGCGGGAGGCGAGCGGAATTCCGGTTCCCGCCTCCAGGACGGCGAGCGCGCCGTGCCGCGCCGAACGGATCAGGCGGCGTGCCAGCGCCCGTGCCTCGTCGTCGGTCGGACGAAGGACTGATCTGGTCTCGGTCATGACCGTAAACCTCGGTTTAAATTGAGTCTCTTGTACCGATAATTTGGGTCTCAGAGCGGTCGCCAGCAAGGCCAATCATTGATCCCGTTACGTCATCTGCCACCTTGTCGCCACATTCTCGGCGGCAAAATGCCGTTAAGGAATAATTAACCGTCGCGTCTCGCGCGGGAATTCCAGACGAGGTCGCAGGCGGAGTCCGTCGGGAGGTCGCCATGCACCGCTTCAATCCGAAAGCGGCGATAGTCGCTTATGCCTTGTCCGCAAGCCTCATGATCCCGGTGCCCCAGGCGGGCGCGATGACTGCCGTCAACACGGCACCTGCCTTTTCGGGCGTCGAAACCGCGACCCTGCCGATCGTAAAGGTGCAGCGGCGCGGCGGAAATCGTGGCGGCGCACGCTGGTATCGCGGCGGCCGGGGTGGCGGTGCGCGCGCCTATCGCGGCGGCCAGGGCGCCAGGGCCTGGCGCGGCGGCGGCGGCAGGCGCTATGCCAACCAGCGCTGGCGTGGTAACCGCTCGGCCTATCGCGGCAAGCGGTACGCCAATCGGGGTTGGCGCGGCGGGCGCTATGCCTACCGTTCCGGCGGCTGGGGCTATCCCTATTACTACAACAACGGCTATTACAACGGCGCGCTCGCGGCGGGCATCTTCGGTCTCGCGACAGGCGCAATCATCGGTTCGGCCCTTTCACAACCTTATTACTACGACGCGCCGGTCAGCTATGCCTACGCTCCCTGGACGCCGGAATGGTACAGCTACTGCGCCGCGAAATATCGCAGTTTCAATCCTGACACCGGCTATTATCTTGCCTATTCAGGGCGTTATCGCTTCTGCCGATAAGAGTTGTTCATTTCACGGAATCTCCAAGCGCCGAACATGTTTTCGGCGCTTTTTTTCGCGCTATTCGTGGTTGAAGCAAATCTGAACACCAGATGAACGGCAGTCTCAGAACCCGTTAAGACGTGGGCGCCTAGGATGCCATCATCGAATTCATCAAGCGCATGCGGAGACCGCATTATGAGCCTGACCACTAAAGCCCTTGCCCTGGCCCTTGCCGGCGCCCTGACGCTGCCCGCCCTTGCGGGCGCGGAAGCGGGACAACGACACCACCGCCACAACAACGACGCGGGAGCGGCCCTTGCGGCGGGTGCGATCGGCCTTGCCGCCGGCGCGATCCTTGGCTCCACCCTGTCGCAGCCACGCTATGTCGAACCGGCGCCGGTCTATGTCGCTCCTCCCCCTCCCCCGCCGGTCTATCGCGAGCGGGTGATCGTCGAGCGCCGCTACTATGACGGCCCGGAATACGTCGAATACGCACCGCGCCCCTGGACGCGTGAGTGGTATCGCTACTGTTCTTCGAAGTATCGGAGCTTCGACCCGCAGACCGGTACTTTTGTGACGTATGGCGGCCGGGAACGTTTCTGCCGCTGATATTGCGAAAGAGACGGAAATTCGAAGGCCGGGGCATCGCTCCGGCTTTTTTCGTATCCGGCCGCTACTGACAGACCCGGATATCCGCCTTCCTGCCGTGGCGGGCAAGGTCGAGATGCAGGTGATCCTTGTGGTGCCTGTCCGCCTCGGGACCGAGCACGGTCGAAAACCGGCCACAGGCCCCCTCGTGAACGGAGCGCAGGAAAGCGCCGTCATGCAGGTCGGACCAGCCGTCCTCCACCTTGATCGTCCGGCCGTCCGCCAGGCGGAAGGCCGAAATATCCAGCGCGTTGGCAAAGGCATGTTCCGAAAGCGGCCCACGCGACGCGCCGTTGCGGCCCCGGCAGGAATAGGAGGCGGCGATAGTGAGCCCCGTCACCGGCTGGCCGTAGAGGGCAAGAGATGCCGGTTGAACGGTTTCCGAAAGCCAGCTTTCCGCCTCGCGAATGGCGGGGCAGCCCATTGTCGCCTCCTGCGAGAATTCCACCATACCGCCCTGCAGGGCCGAAACGGCGAAGGGGTGGTCGAGACCACAAATGCCCGGGCCGTCGATCCTGCGCGCTCGGCGCAATCCGACGCTCTCCACGACCGCTCCCGAGGTGAGGCACGTCCTTTCCTCGCTCGCGCGCCAGGCTTCGCGCTCCTCCCATTCCCAGAAGGAGCCGCAGCCGCCAAGTGTGGCAAGAGCCAGCAAGGCAATCGCGCAGCGGGAAGAGAAATGTCGCATGCACCGAGACTGACGCAGCGCCAATAAGAAATTCTTAACGATATCCGCGGTTTTGC
This sequence comes from Stappia albiluteola, assembly GCF_014050225.1. Lineage (GTDB taxonomy): Bacteria > Pseudomonadota > Alphaproteobacteria > Rhizobiales > Stappiaceae > Hongsoonwoonella > Hongsoonwoonella albiluteola. The sequence continues at coordinate 346,846 of NZ_JACFXV010000053.1, forward strand.
CGATACAGGCGCCCGCCTACTCGCAGACGCGTTCCTTGCAATCCTCACCATCGCAGCGGTCGTCGAGGTGCAGGACCGCGCTGCCCTCGGCCGGTCCTTCGTGGCGCAGCATACCGGAAAAATGCGTGCAGGCCTTCCTGAAGACGACGTCCAGGAACTCGCCATCCTCGTTCCTGTCGCCGAAGCTCTCGGCGACCGAAATCACACGGTCATTGTCGAGATGAAAAGCGGTGATATCGATCGCCCTGCCGGCATGATGTTCCCTCGCTTCCAGCGCGCCTTCACCGAAGGGAGTGCCGCAGGCGTAGCTCTGCGAGATCTCCACGCTGACGAGGCGCTCGCCCAGTTGCAGGAGGGCCGCGTCACTGGCGTCATCGACGAGGAAGCGCTCCACCATCATGGCGAACTCGCAATCGAGCAACGCCAGTCCCGGCAGGCGAACGCCGCCGCCAGGGCCAAGCGCAGCCAGATGGACCGGCTTTTCGACGCGGCAGTCGTCGGGACCCGATACGGGGCTCAGGACCTGGAGATTGCCTATCGCGAGCGGGCAGGTCTCCGTCTTGCGCATGCGCAGAAACATCCACTGCTCGATCCAGTGGCGCTTTTCGGCCGACTTCCGGCCGCCGGGAAAGGCTTCGATCGTCGACCCGGAAGACCAACGCAGATCGGCGGGATTGAGCGTTGCCGAGGGCCTCTGGGGTTTCGGCGGCACTCGCAGGATGGAGCCCACAGGCCCTTCAGGCGGCACCTTTTCGAACGGCGGCACCAGCAAGGGCTGCGGCGGCTTTTCGGTCTCGCCGATTTTCAGGACTTCGAGCCTCTCCGGCGCAAGCGGCGAAGCCGAAGACTGACCGGACGCAAGCAGATGGGGCAGGCAAGCCGCTGCAAGCCAGAGGAAAACCGGGAGGAAAGGCCGCATTCTCAATCCGCCATGGTCTCAATCGAGGCAAAGCTCTCCGGGGGTTCGCCGTCATCGGCAAAGGGCCTGTCCACCTCGACGATCGTGTCGGGGTAGAAGCCGTTGAAGTGGGTTCGCAGCGCCAGCGAATAGGCGCCGATATGGCCGATCTCGATCCAGTCGCCGGTGTCGACCGTTTCCGGCAGCCAGAAGGGCCGCGACAGGATGTCGACGCTGTCGCAGGTCGCCCCGCAGACCTTGAAAGGAATGATCGACGACGGATCGCCGGAGCGTTGCCGCCGGGCAGGATCGGGAATGTGGCGGGCGGGAAGCGTGATCTTCCCGGTCCAACTGTCGGAGAGCGAGGCCCAAATACCGTCGTTGATGTAAAGCCGGCGCCCCTTCTTCAGCAACACGCGCACCACCAGCGAGATGCAGCGCGCGCAGATCGCCCGGCCAGGCTCGGCCACCAGCGGAGTGTCGGCAAAGCCCCAGGCTTCGATCTCGCCGCGCAGCTCCTCCAGGATCTCAAGCGTGGAGGGAACCTCCACCGCCTTTCGCCGCGGATCGCTGCCATACTCGGCGGGAAATCCGCCGCCGACATCGAGCGCGACGATCGGAACGCCGGCCCGGGCCCGCACCCAGTCGGCGGAGGCAAGCGCCCTTTCATAGGTGTCCGTTTCCTCGATCTGGCTGCCGACGTGAAAGCAGATGCCGGCCCGGAAACCGATGCGGTCGATACGCTGCAGCAGCTCGACCGCATGCCCCGGCGCGGCTCCGAATTTCTTGGAAAGTTCATAGGCGGCATGCCCCTTTGTGGCGATGCGCACAAAGAGGGTGATATCGCCGGGATCGAGGTCCAGCGCCCGCACGATGCGCAGGATCTTGGCGACCTCGTCCTCATGGTCGAGCGCCAGCGTGCGGATGTGATACCGCTCCAGCGCCAGGCGGATGTCGGACTGCGCCTTGACCGGATGCATGTAGATCATTTCCGCCTTCGGCGCGGCCGCCCTGACGGCGGCGATCTCGGCTGGCGACGCGACGTCGAAGCAATCCACCCCCGCTTGCGCCAGGGTCTCCAGCACGAAGGGCTCGCCGTTGGTCTTGACCGCATAGGCGGTCTTGCCCGGAAACGCCTGGCGGAAGGCAATCGCATCCTCTTGCAGGATGTTGCGGTGGAAGCAGTAGACAGGATGATCGGGACGAAGCGTAAGCGTCATCTCACGAGCGCTTGCGTACCTATCCATCCTGTAAGCCCCCTTAGAAACTACAATATTTCCCCGGAAGAGTATGGAATTAAGCAGGATTTCCGATTCGAACCATTTCCGACTCAATTTAGGTCGAATTCCTTCACCAGCAATTAAAACATGACCTAAAGTCGAATTTGAAGACTGAAGCCGGAATTACTCACTGAAACTTTCGCATAAATCTGAAGGAAAACTTCCATCTTAAAAAAGTTGTCTCTAACGGACTGAAAATTAAAATATTTCCCGCCTCGCGCATCAGTCGAAATGGAGCCGGCTCCATGCTGCCGGAAGCTTCAGGAAATTTACAGAAGCCGGGAAGCAACAAACGGATTTCCCCAACAATCCCGATTGAATTATCGTCAGCCCTGGAACGGAGGCATTTCTCGTGACGCTTGAACTCTATCTCGCCTATGTCGTTGCGACGCTGGTCGTGCTCGCGATACCCGGCCCCACGGTGATGCTCGTCGTCAGCTACGCGCTGGCGCAAGGGCGCCGGTCGGCGGCGGCAAGCGTTGCCGGAGTGGGCCTCGGCGACGCGGTTGCAGCCTTCGCTTCCCTTGCAGGTCTCGGCGCGATCCTCGCGACATCCGCAACGCTGTTTTCGGTGCTGAAATGGATCGGCGCGGCCTATCTCGTCTATCTCGGCGTCAAGCTGTGGCGGTCGCGGCCGCAGGCACTGGAGACGATGGAAACGAAAACCGCGACCGGTCGCAAGGTGTTCCTGCATACCTTCGTCGTGACCGCCCTCAACCCCAAGGGAATCGCCTTCTTCATCGCCTTCCTGCCGCATTTCATCGCCGAGAGCGCGCCGCTGCTGCCGCAGCTTCTGCTTCTCGGCTCGACCTTCGTGGTGCTCGGCATCGTCAACGCAGCGCTCTACGCGCTGACGGCAGCTTCGGTCCGCGAAAGGGTCCGCCGCCCGTCGACCCTGCGCCTGATGAACCGGCTCGGCGGCGGCGTGCTGGTGATGGCCGGCATCATGACGGCGACGCTGCGCAAGGCGGCCGGTTGACCTTTCAACTCAGGGCACGAGGACGGCGGCACCCGTCAGCCGCCCTTCCCTCAAATCCGCCAGCGCCTCGTTGGCGCGCTCCAGTGGATAGGCCGTGACATGGGTCTTCACGCCGGCGCGCGGGGCAAGCGCCAGAAATTCCTCCGCGTCCTTGCGCGTCAGATTGGCAACGGAACGGATCACCCGCTCGCCCCAGAGATCGGCATAGGGAAAGCGCGGAATATCCGACATGTGAATGCCACCGCAGACGACAGTGCCGCCCTTGACGGTCGCCTTCAACGCCTGTGGAACCAAAGCGCCGACGGGCGCGAACAGGATTGCCGCATCGAGCTGCCGGGGCGGCAATTCGTCCGATCCGCCGACCCAGGCGGCGCCGAGCGACCTTGCGAAGTCCTGCGCGCCCTTATCCCCCGGGCGTGTGAAGGCATAGATTTCCCGCCCCTCGTAACGCGCCACCTGCGCGACGATATGGGCCGCCGCCCCGAAGCCGTAGATCCCGAGCCGCCTGGCATCTCCGGCCATTCTCAACGAGCGATGTCCGATCAGGCCCGCGCACAGAAGCGGCGCGGTCTCGGCATCGCCGAAGGCATCCGGCAGCCTGAAGCAGTAATCGGCATCGGCGACGCAGTGGCTGGCATAGCCCCCGTCGATCGTATAGCCGGTGAAACCCGGCCGGTCGCACAGGTTCTCGCGATGGCTCAGGCAGAACCGGCAGCAGCCGCAGGTGTGGCCGAGCCAGGGAATGCCGACCTTCTCGCCCAGCGCAAAGCCGGAAACGCCATCGCCCAGCCCTGCTACCCGTCCGACGATTTCGTGGCCGGGAACAAGCGGCAGTTTCGGCTCCTTCAGGTCGCCGTCGATCACATGAAGATCGGTCCGGCAGACGCCGCAGGCGGCGACGGAAACCAGAAGCTGGCCTGGGCCCGGAGCCGGGTCCGGCCATTCGACCGGTTCCAGCGGCGCCCCCTGCCTCTTCAGAACCATCGCCTTCATGGCCGGTAGCCTCCCGATCGAATTCGCAGCCCGCCATCATCGCATGGCGGCACGGGCCTGTGGTTGATGCGCCTCAAGACCGGAATCCGGGCTATCCTCAGGAAAAGAAGCGCTTCTTTTGAAAAAAGCCTGTTGCATCCTGTCGCTTTCCCTTGTCCGGCAGCGCCTCCTGTCCGATGCTCCCGGCAAACGGGGGAGGATACGATGCTATCAGCGATCGAACTTGCACGGGACCTTGAAGCCGGGCGGACGACGGTCGACCGGATCTTCGATGCCTGCGCCGAGGCGATCGCGGAGAAGGAGGGCATCATCCGGGCTTTCACCGCCCTCGACCTCGACGCCGCGCGGCTGGCGGCGGCGGAAGGGCGCGGCCCGCTTGCCGGCCTTCCCTTCGCGGTGAAGGACAATATCGACACGGCCGATTTGCCGACCGCCTATGGCTCGCCGATCTATGCAGGGCATCGGCCGGCGGCGGATGCGGCGATCGTCGCTCAGGCCAAGCGGCTGGGCGCCGGCATCGTCGGCAAGACGGTGACGACGGAATTCGCCTTCTTCAAGCCGGGCCCGACCCGCAATCCGGTGAAGCCTTCCCACACGCCCGGCGGCTCGTCTTCCGGGTCGGCGGCCGGGATCGCGGCCGGCTTCTTCGCGCTGGCTATCGGGACGCAGACCGGCGGCTCCGTGGTCCGCCCGGCCGCCTTCTGCGGCATCGCCGGCTTCAAGCCGAGCTACGGCATCCTGCCGCCAGTGGGCCTGAAGATCTTCTCCTGGAGCCTCGACACGCTCGGCGTCTTCGGCAAGGGCGTGGCCGATGCGGCCTTTGGTGCCGCCGCACTTTCCGGCCGCGACTGGCGGGTGGACCGGCAAATGCCGGCAGCGCCCCATTTCGCGCTCGTACGGACACATTTGTGGCATGAGGCTTCCGGCGAGATGCGGGTGGCGCTGGAAAACACCGCGCGGCTCGCCGAAAAGGCCGGCGCGAAGGTGAGCGAGGTAACGCTGCCGGCGGTGTTTTCCGATGCCTTCGCCGCGCACCAGGTCATCCAGGACTTCGAGGCGGCCCTTGCGCTCGGCCACGAATTCGACCGCCGTGTCGCCGAACTGAGCCCGATCCTCCGCGAAACGCTGGCAGCAGGACGGGCGATCGAGGCCGCCGACTACGACGCGGCCCGAAAGACGGCGGCGGAGGCAAAACTGGCGCTGAAGGATCTCTTCCAGGATTTCGACGCGATCCTGACCCCTTCCGCACCGGGTACTGCGCCCGAAGGGCTGGGCTCCACGGGCTCCTCCATCTTCAACCGTGTCTGGACGCTGATGGGCGTGCCGGCAGTGAACGTGCCGGGAGTAATTTCGGCGCAGGGCATGCCGCTCGGCATCCAGGTGGTGGGCGCTAGGGATGAGGACCACAAAGCGCTGATGGCCGCCAAATGGCTTGAGGAGGCAATCGCGAAGGCGGACTGAGCAGGAGAAGCCTCAGGCCGCGCCCTTCACCTTGGATCTGGATTCCTCCAGAAGCTTCTGCGCGGTGGCCCTGTCCATCGAGGCATAGCGCTCGACCGCGTCGGAAATGGCGGCGGCCGTCATCTTCAGCCGCTTGGCGCGCATACCGGCAATCTTCTCATAAGCCTTTTCCGAAACGCCGGCGACGCGGCACAACATGATCAGCGGCTGATCCTGCTCGCGGAACAGCATGCGAAGCACCGCGGCCTCGGGAACCTTGGCCACCTGCGAGATCAGGTTGCCGAGATCGATGGTCTTGTTCTTCGACGTGAAGAGCTCAACCGCCTCGTCGATCGATGTCTTGCCGGCGACCACGCTGTCAATGAGCTGCTGGGTCCGCGAGGGAGCGTCGCCAAGGTCATGCAGCTGGACGTTGACCTTGTGCAGCGGCCGCTCCGACAACGCCCTGAGGACCGTCTGGTTCTTGCGCTGCCGGCGGACGCGATGCTCGAGCTCGGCGGAGAGGAACGGCACGAGAAGCTCGGCCGCCTGCCGTGTCAGGTCGCTACGGTCGCAAAGCGCCTCCTGCAGTTCCGGATTGCGCCTTGCCTGCGTGGCAAGATGATTGAAGGTATCGCCGGAAAAGGAAGCGCCGAAATTGCGCAGGATCGCCACCAGGACCTCGGCCTCGCCACGCTCCGCAACCACCCGGCTGACGGCAGGATCAACGGTCTGGCGCATGGCAATCGCCTTGAGATGATCCTGGGTGCCGCTTTCGGCCACTTCGACGAGATCGGCATCGGTGAGGACGACGGCATTGCGCAGCACGGGCTCGGCCACGTCGAACTCGTCATTGGCAAGGACACGGAGGAGTTTACGCGGCGCCACCGAATGGCTGCCAACCCGATCCGCAATGTCGCGGCGCGCAGGGCATGCCAGCGTATCGATCACCTTGCAGATGATCTCGCCATAAAGATCGCTGACCGAGCCTGCCTCATCGTCGTTGGCCGCGACGAACAGATCCGTCAGGGCCTTGGCGAGGGCCGCCCGGCCATCGCGCGAATGGTTTCGCGCAAGATCCGACAGCTGGGCCAGATTCATCTGCAATCCTCTCCGGGATTTGTTCTCTTTCCCCGATATTTCGACAGGAGGGGTTGCCCGTTCGTTAATAAAAACACGTCGATTGCAAGTTGTCGTTGCGTCATTTTTTGAAAAGCTGGCATCAATAGTTCAAAATTTTGAATATTAAGGCATTTTCAATATGATTCCTGTTGACTGGCATCCAGGCGATCGTCCGCAGCAACACGGTTTCGACGTATTCAGGCGGCGGTCGGCCAGACTCAATTGCGCGGCATGAAGCCGCGGTCCGTTTTTTGTTGGAGTAGACGGAAGCTGACGGGGAGACCGGCAGGACGGCGGAACCACCGCCGCATTGGCCACGCGCTCCCGATCCAAAGGTAAAGATTACAGCGACTTGGCGTTGCCTGCGGCATGCCCGTCGCTCCGGCCGACATTGCGGCACGACCCGCACTCAGCGCTCCGGCGGCAGCGCAGCGCACGCGCATTCCGCGTTGCAGCATCTTTTTGCACTTCCAGCCATAGGTAACCTCACGTACACTTCACGCCTGCCTGAAAAGCGGGAGGCCATAATGACCATTGTCCGCAATCTTGAGATCGTAGCGTTCCTTGCCGCGTTCTTGTTTGTAACAGGCATTGTCTTCGGGGTGCTGTAAGAGCGGCGAAGTCGCGGGCGCCGGGCTACGGCAAGACCCGCCAAGACCAAAAACAACGGAATTCGGATACGGCGCGCCCCGAGTTCAGCCTGTACCGGTATGTAAAACGGAACGGGAATTCTGGACTGACAAAAGAACCGCCTTCAGGCCCGGTTGCCTGAAGGCGTTTTTGCATGTGCGCCAGCGTCGACCGGCAGAGATTACGCGGCCAGGGCCTGTGCGGCGACCTTCGCGGCCGCTTCGGCATTTCGGACCACTTCGTCACCGCCGGCGGCAAGACGGTCGGCCGCAACGATTTCGACATCCTTGATGCCGATGAAGCCGAGGATGTGGCGCAGATACCCGGTTGCGAAGTCGACCGGGGACCCGACCGGAACGCCGCCGGAAGCCATGACGACGACCGCCTTCTTGCCTTCAAGCAGACCGACCGGGCCATCTTCGGTATAGTGGAAGGTTTCGCGGGCACGCGTCACCAGGTCGATCCAGGCCTTCAGGGCGGCCGGAACGCCAAAATTGTAGACCGGAACGCCGATCACCAGCACGTCGGCCGCCTTCAGTTCGGCAACCAGTTCGTCGGAAAGGGCGAGGGTCTGGCGCTGCGCGTCACTGCGCTCTGCGGGATCGGTGAAATTGGCGCCGACCCAGACCTCGTCGATGATCGGCAGGCCCTGGGCGACATCACGCTCAACAAGCTTGATCTGCTTCGTCGCGCCAAGATCGGCGACGATGCCGTCGACCAGTTTGCGGGTGACGGAACCGTCGCGCCGGGCCGACGCATTGACGGTCAGAACGGAAAGGGTATCGGACATCGATCTCTCCAGAAATGCTTTGGCTCGCAGCCGTTCGTTCATTCGAAGAGAGATATAGGTTCGGGGCGCCCTGGAATGAGTCATGTTCAGGTGAACAATGTTTCCATCCTGCTTGAACGGACGAGTTGCCGTAACGTCTTCATGATGCTTGCATCTTGGCCGCTTCCCGGCCTGCCGCGATTGTGATGAACGCAAGACGCATGCAAATCCGCGGCTGGCATCCTGAAAAGCTCCATGCTGCGGCGGAATGTGTTTGCCATGATTGCGGAGGACATGGCCCACGCGCGAATCCCTCAACAATCTTCCGGGACACAACACGCAGGCCGGGAGGACACCCGAGTATGGGTCAGGCGCCTGCGGCACTCGCTGTCATGGCCGGCCTGACCGGGCATCCAGTAACCGCGAAAGCTAGAGATCCAGCCACCAACGCATGCGTTTACTGGTTCCCCGCCTGCGCGGGGATGACACCGAGTGTGGGCAACTCCATGCCCCATCCTCGGCTGTCATCCCGGCCCGCATGCACGCATGCGCATCGCGAGAGCCGGGAGACGGCAAGCGCCCGCAGGTCAGCCCTTCGCGGCGGCCTCGGCAGCAGCTTTTTCGGCCTTGATCTTGGCGCGGTATTCCTCCGCCGGCAGGCCGCCGATGCCCCAGTTCTCGAACTCGACCTCGTCGATGGTGACGATGGTGGTGGCCGGGTTCTTGTTCAGAACGTCGACGAGGAGATCGGTGGCGCCCTTTATCAGGGCACGCTTCTGGTCTTCGGTGACGCCTTCGCGGGTGATGCGAATGTTCACATAGGGCATTTTTCTGCTCCTGCTGCCTGAAATCAGGTTTCACCTAAGCAAAGACTGGTTACGGGAAAACAGTACCGGCCGCCACCGCACGCGTTTTCGACTTTCCAGACGGTAACCGGGCTCAGTCGCCGTCTTCCTCGTCCGCCTCCATCCGGCGGGCGCAGCCCCAAAGGGCCAGCGTGTCGTTCATCGCCTCGATGACGAAGAAACGCGCGGCGTCGCGGTCGTAGCCTTCCTCAAGCAGCTGCTCGTAGTCGGTATGGGCGTGGCGCACGCGCGCCGTCACCGCCTGCCACAGCGCGATCGACGGTGGCAGATGGCGCAGATGGCCTGCAAGGGCAACGTCGAGGATCGCCTCCGCATCCAGCATCGGCACGCGCGGCAGAAGCCGGGTGAGCGCCTTGCGCATGTCGCGCTGCCGCTTCGTGCCGGCGGTCATCGTTCGTCACTCCAGCGCTTCGGCGATGCATTGGCCGAGCGTGGTGAAGTCATGCTTCCTGGGAGAGGACCGCCGCCAGACGAGGCCGACCGTGCGTTCCGGCTGCGGGTCCTTGAAACGCAGCAACGCCACCCGCTCGTCGCGCACTTCGACGGAAGCGCAGATTTCCGGCAGCAGCGTCACGCCATAGCCCGCCGCCACCATCTGCATGACGGTGGACAGGCTGGTGGCGCCGAAGGTGGAATGGGCCGAGGGCCTGACACCCTGGCAGTAGTTCAGCGCCTGATCGCGCAGGCAGTGCCCTTCTTCCAGCAGCAGCAAGCTGTCGCCGTTGATCGTCGAAGCGTCGATGCGCTGGCGCTCGTCGAGTTCGGGGGAAGCCTTCGTCGCCAGCAAAAAGCGATCGGCGAAGAGCGGCTGACTTTCTAGCTCGCCGTCCTCGATGGGCAGCGCGGCAAGGATGACGTCGAGTTCGCCATGACGCAGCTCCGCGACCAGGGTGTCGGTCAGGGTTTCGCGGATACGCAGGTCCAGGTCCGGGTAATCCGCGATGAGTTTCGGCAGCACGCGCGGCAGCAGATAGGGAGCGATGGAGGGGATGATGCCGAGCCTGAGCGGCCCGCCAAGCACGCGGCCGGCGTGGCGGCCGTAGTCCTCCAGGTCGCGCACGGCGGAGAGGATCTGCAGGGCCCGGCGGGCAACCTCGCGCCCTTCGCGGGTTAAACGAATCGTGTTGGCCTGGCGCTCGACCAGCGCGATACCGAGCGCAGCCTCCATCTCCTTGATCTGCATGGAAAGTGCCGGCTGGGAAATCGCCACATCCTCCGCCGCGCGGCCGAAATGCTGGTGGCGGGCGAGAGCATCGAAATAGCGCAATTGGCGAAGCGTCAGCATGGATAATCAGATAATCTTATTGATGGCTGATTTCAATAAGAATGAACCTGATGGCGCCGCCAATTCGGCCTCGACGGAATAGCCGGGGAGATTCGTCGCCGGTAGTCCCCAAACGGGTAGTCAGGCTTAACGTTCCCGAGATCGCGGATGCGAGAAAATATGTTCGCAACTGCAACCCTGACGTGACATCCGGGTCGGCAGGGAACCGGGAAGCTGCTAGAAGGCAGGGAATCTGCGGGCAGCCATGACAATTTTAATTAAAGTATTTTCAAAGTTTATTACGATTTTCTGTAAATATTTGATGGGGATATTTGCTGTTCATTTAATTCATCCATGCTATGAATCACTTGGATTTAAAACTCGATCAGGGTGATCCCATGTCGAATGCGCTGCATACCGAGCTTGTAAACTTCGAAGCGCTGACCGAAAGCAAGGATACGGCTCGCAGCAACGAGTTGGCTCGCCACGTGGCCATGCTTTTTTCTCTGACGTCGGAAAGCTGTTCTGACGAGCAGATGGATATCTACGACTCGGTGCTGACGCGCCTGTCCGACATGGTGGAAGAGGAAGCGCGCTGCTTCATCGCCGAGAGGCTGTGCAAGCTGCGTCGCGCGCCCGAATCCACGATCCGCAAGCTCGCCACCGACAATATTGCCGTCGCCAGACCGGTGCTGGAACATTCCACCGTACTGCGCGACACCGATCTTGAAGCCATCGCCCGCTCGATGACCGACGACCACCGGCTTGCGATCGCCGCCCGCGTCGTCCTGTCGGAACCGGTGACGGACGCGCTGGTGGAGGAAGGCAGCCGCCCCGTAAAGCTGAAGGTTGCGGAAAACGAGGGCGCGGCCTTCTCGGATCAGGGCATGTCCAGCCTCATCGATGCGGCAAAGGGCGATGAGGACCTGCAGATCGCCATCGGTTCGCGCGGCGACCTTGCCGACAGCCAGATACTGTCCCTGGTGGAGATCGCCAGCGAGCGGGTGCGGGCGCGACTGATCGAAAGCGACGACACGGTCGGTGTCAGTCGCCTGCCTCAGGCCGCGCGCCTCGCCGCGCAGCGCATGTCCAACGAGTTCTGGATCGCCCGTTACGATTTCGAGACCGCCAGCGGCCGCATCAATACCCTGGCCCGCACCGAGGGGCTGACGGAAGCGACCCTGCGCCGTTTCGCGGTCGAGGACCGGTTCCCGGAAGTCGTCTCCGGTTTCGCCTTCATCTGCGATATTGGCGTGGAGGAAGCGAAGCACTGGATGGTGCGCGTCGATACCGACCCCTTCCTGATCGTCGCCAAGGCGAACGGCTTTTCGACCATGACCGTGCAGGCGCTGCTGAAGATCGGACCCTGGCGCCATCGCCTCAGCAACGACGCGCGCATCGAGGCGGTTGCCCGCTACGAGGGGATGCGCATGTCGACCGCCCGCAAGATGCTCGACCAGTGGCAGGGACGCATGGCGGTCTGATTCACGGCCGCAGGCACCCTTGGCTCCGCCTTATCCTGCCCGTCTCGCCGCAACGCGGGGCGGGTATTTTCGTTATTGTGGAAAAAGGATCTGGACTTCCCTTAAAGTAAGGTGATGCAATCCAGCGAAACCCGTTCAAGGCGGCGGGGGATTGGCAGCCGGGGGAAAGATGATCGATATCTTCGCAGTCGTATTCCGGAAGCCGGGTCTTGCGGCCCGGCTGTTCGTTCTGACGTCGTTTCTTGCTTTCACCCTTGCGGTTCCGCCCCTGATCGCTCCTGCCGCGGCGCAGGTCACGACCCAGACCCCGGCTGCCGGGCCTACTCCCTCTACGGCAAAGGCACCGGAAACGGTGACAGCCGAAAAGACCGCGATTGCATTGCCCGACGTCTCCGACATGATGTCCATGGAAGCCTCCATGTCGCTTGCCTACCGAGTGCGGGCTGCGCTGAAGGAGGTGCTGCTGGGCGCCCGGGGTTTCGGCGAGCGTAGCGCGGAAATGCTGGCCCAGGCCGATCCGTCCGGATCGATAGGCTGGCTCTGGCGCTCGCTTGTGGTGCTCGCGCTTGCCGCCGCCGCCGGCCTTGCCGCCCTCAGCCTTGTCGAGCGCTGGGGACGCGGACGGTTGTTGCGCCTGCAGGAGGTCAAGGCCGCAAGGCGGGCGGACAAGATTGGCTATCTGTTCTCCCGCGCCCTGATCATGCTGGCCGCGCTCGCGGCCTTCGCCATCGTCTCGGTGGTCGTGGTGCTGGCGCTGGACAGCGGCCATCCGGCTGCTCGTCTCACCGGGTTCGCGGGCTTGCGCGCTGTGGCGATGATCCTGCTGCTACGGCTCGTTTTCCTGAACGTGCTGGCGCCGGACGCGGCAAGCCACCGGATCATTCCCTTCACGGACAGAGAAGCGCATGGCCTCTACCGCATGCTGCTGGGGACGGCGATCGCCGGCTACCTGCTGGGCGGTGTCGTCGGCTGGATGGATAAGCTCGGCCTCGACCGCAACGCGGAAAAGCTTGCCGATATCGCCTCTTCCCTGCTTGTCTGCCTGCTCCTGATCACGATCGCCGTCGTCCACCGGCGGCCGATCTCGCGCATCCTCAACGGCGAGGCGCATGGCGAGGGCGGGACACTCGCCTGGCGCAATGCGCTGCAGCTCCTCTGGTTACCGCTAACGGTCGTGTATTTCCTGCTTGCCTGGGCCAGCTCCGCGGTCCGGGTACTGCTTGAGCTTCCGGCGGCGAGCGGCCTCGTCGCCGCTCCGATCATGGCCCTGCTGATCGGCCTCGTCGTTTATGGCCTAATCGTTCTCCTGCTCGACAAATGGCTGCTGCCGCCCCTCGACAGCGCGGAAGCCAAGCGTGGCATCGCCGAGGATATTGCCCGCAAGGAACGCTCGGAAGGCGAACCGGTCGACATCGAGGCGAATGTGGCCCAGGCGGAGGCCGAGGCGCTGGAACGGGAGGCGGCACGCTCGCCCTATCGCGAGCTTCTCGACCATGGCGGGCGCATTCTGGCGCTGGTGGCCGCCGGCGCCTATCTGCTGTTCGCATGGGGCGTCCCGCTTACGGACGATCGCAACATTACCGCGAAGCTCGGAGAGGTGGCGATCATCATCTTTGCCGGCTACCTGATCTATCGCGCCGTGCAGATCGCCATCGACCGCAAGATTTCGCTGGAAAGAGGCGGCGTCGAGGACAAGGGCGACGAGATCGAGATCGGCGGCAAGGGCGAGACACGGCTTGCGACGCTGCTGCCGCTTTTCCGCAATTTCCTGCTGATCACCATCGTGGTGCTGGGATCCATGGTCGTGCTGTCGGAACTCGGCGTGAATATCGCGCCGCTCTTCGCCGGCGCCGGCGTCGTCGGCCTTGCGGTTGGCTTTGGCGCGCAGACACTCATCCGCGACATCTTCTCCGGCGCCTTCTTCCTGATCGACGACGCCTTCCGCAAGGGGGAGTACATCGATATAGGCTCGGTCAAGGGCACGGTGGAGAAGATCTCGATCCGCTCCATGCAACTGCGTCACCATCGCGGCCCGCTCAACACCGTGCCCTTCGGCGAGATCCAGCACGTGATCAACTACTCGCGCGACTGGGCCATCATGAAGCTCGCCTTCCGCGTCACCTACGACACGGATGTCGACAAGATGCGCAAGCTGATCAAGAAATTCGGCCAACAGCTGCTGGAGGATCCGGACTACGGACCGAAATTCCTGCAGCCGGTGAAATCGCAGGGCGTCACCGACCTCGACGATTCCGCCATGATCGTCCGGGTGAAGTTCATGACCCGGCCGGGCGACCAGTTCGAGCTGAGGAAGGTGGTCTATGCCGGCATCCGCGACCTGTGCGCCCGCGAAGGCATCAAGTTCGCCCATCGCGAGGTCACGGTGCACGTCACGCGCGACAAGAAGCCCGGTGACGATGCGGAAGCCGATGACGGAACGGAGCCGGTGGAAAGCAGCGACGACCTGACCGAGGAAGAGGCCAAGGCCATCGGCGGGGCCGTGCTTCCCATCGTCGACGACGCCAACAAGGGCAAGCCCGCGGCCTGAAGCCGGCTTGCCCCGGGGGCTTGCGCGTGATCAGGAGTCCGGCGTCGGCGGAACGGTCTCCCGGGCGCTTTCGCGCGCCGACATCGCCTCGAAATGCGACATCAGGTTGGGTGCCTCCTCCATCATCTTCCGCGATTCCGGCATCAGGCTGAGGTAGTAGAGGATCGGGTAGAGGTTGAAGTCGGCGAAGGTCGGCTTGTCGCCGACCAGGTACCCCGTCCTGGCCAGCGCCTTGTCGAGCATCGCGATGACCGGCTTCATTTCCTCCACGGCCGGGTCGATGACCGACCGGTCCGGTGAACCGTCTTCCGACTTCGGGAAGACGTAGGACAGCACGTAGCGGCGGATGCAGAGCGGATCGACCACCGTGTTGATGAGCGACACCCACTTCTCGCATTCGGCCGCCTCCTTCGCCTCCCGGGGAAAGATGCTCGGGCCGCTGAAGGCATTGTCGATGTACCCGGCGATCGCCCTGGATTCCGCCAGTTCGAAGTCGCCGTGCCGCATCACCGGCACCTTGCCAACCGGCGAAATGCGCTCGACGGCTTCGCTATGCGGCATTTCCGGCACCAAGGTGTAGGGAATGCCCTTCTCGCGCGCGGCCATGCGAACCGCCCTGACATAGCTCGAGAGCGGAATGCCAATGATTTCCAGCGTTTCCATGAGCTTCTCCTTTTCCATGGGCCGGGCCGGCGAATGGCCGCCGGCCACCTGTTCCCAGGGGGCTGAAATCAAACTTCTCTGGCGCTTCAGGCGAACAGGGCAACCAGCTTTTCGAAGGACGACGTCCAACCGCCTTCGTGATTATTGCGGTGTTCGACCTCGGCGAAGACCTTCTGCACCATGGTCATCAGCGTCGTGCCACCCTGATCTGCGAAGGTGAGTTCCACCTCCGTCTCATGGCCGCGCGAGCCGTCATCCTGCGTCCAGGCCCAGGTGAAGACCAGGCGCTTCGGGCGGTCGATTACCTTGTAGACGCCGCTGACATGGTGTCGCGATCCTTGCGGCGACACCATGACGGTGGTCCATCCGCCGCCTTCGCGCACGTCGAGTTTCAGTTCCGGCGTGGTGAAGCCCTGCGGTCCCCACCATTTCACCAGCACATTCGGATCGACCCAGGCATTGAAGACCTGCTCCGGCGTGGCGTTCAGGGTACGGCTGAGGGTGAGCGTTCGGGCTTCCACCGCCTCAAGCGTTGCTATTGTCATTGCTGCTGTCTCCCTTGTTGTCTGTCGCTCCGCGTTCCGACTGCGGGAAAAGCCGTTCCAGCCGGTCGAAGGAGGTTTCCCAGAAGTGGCGATAACGCCGGACCCACTGGTCGAGGTCGCGCATTGCCTGCGGACGGATACGGAAAAGGCGGAACTGCTTCTTGACGCGCCGCTCCACCATCCCCGCCTTCTCGAGGACGGCGATGTGGCGCGAGATGGCGGGCTTGGAGATTGCGAAGGGTTCGGCCAGCGCGCCGGCGGAAATCTCGCCTTCGTCAAGCAGCCTCTCGACAATCGCGAGCCGGACCGGATCGGCCAGGGCCGCGAAAAGCTCCGGCATGGATCCAGGCTGGCTGGCATGAATTTGCGGCGTCATCTGCATAGCCCATCAATTAGCGATAATGTTAATTAATCTAATTGTTAAATGATGTCGAGTCCTTTCGATTAAGGCGACAGAAAGGGTCCGTTGCGACAATCTGCCTTGCACTTGCTGCCATGTACGTATAAAGATATCTTTATATCCACACACGGTGCCGGATTATCATCGCCATGCCGACGACAGAGCTGACAACGCCTACTGTTTTGAGCCTCGACCAGTTGCTTGCCGGGCTGAAGACGGTTGGCGAACCGACGAGGCTGCGGCTGATCGCACTGCTTGCCGAGGGCGAGTTGACGGTGAAAGACGCCACCGCGATCCTCGGCCAGAGCCAGCCTCGCATTTCCCGCCATCTGAAGCTCCTGACGGAAGCCGGCCTGATCCAGCGCTTCCCGGAGGGTTCGTGGGTTTTCTACCGGCTCGGCGAGGCTGCCATGGGCCGCTTTGCCCGCGATCTCCTGCTGCGGCTCGATCCGGACGAGGCGATTCTTGCGGCTGACCGGATGCGCCTGCAGGCGATCCGCAAGGCCAAGGCCGAGGAGGCGGCACGCTATTTCGCCGCGCGCGCCCGCACCTGGGATCAGGAGCGCTCATTGCACGTGCCGGAAGTTGCCGTGGAAGGCGCGGTGCACGAGATGGTCGGCACGCGCCCCTTCGATGCGCTGCTTGATCTTGGCACCGGCACCGGCCGTCTGCTCGAGCTTTTCAGCGGCCAGTATGCCCGCGCCCTTGGCGTCGATGCCAGCCACGACATGCTTTCGGTGGCGCGCGCCAATCTGGCCCGCGCCGGCGTTTCCCACGCACAGGTCCGTCATGGCGACATCTATGCCCTGACCGTGCCGCGCGAGAGCTTCGACGTTGTCTGCATCCACCAGGTGCTGCATTTCCTCGACGACCCCAGCAGGGCGGTGGCGGAGGCCGCGCGCACGCTACGCCCGGGCGGGCGCCTGCTCATCGTCGATTTCGCCCCGCATGACTTCGAGTTCCTGCGTGAGGCCCATGCCCACCGCCGCCTCGGCTTCAGCCACGATCAGATGTCCCGCTGGCTGGAGGAAGCCGGTCTCGACGTCGTCCAGATTCGCGACCTGATGCCCGACGATGGCGAGGGCGGCAAGCTGACTGTCACCCTCTGGCTTGCCCAGGACCCGCGCGTGATTACCGATTTGCCACAAAAGAATTCGACCCGGGAGGTCGCCTGACATGCACAGCCCCCAATCCGCTCATCGCGCCGACCTCGACGATGGCGGGAATATTTCCGTCTCCTTCGAATTCTTCCCGCCGAAGAGCGAAAAGATGGAGGCGTCCCTGTGGGCGGCGATCGAGCGCCTGCAGGGGCTCAATCCGTCCTTCGTTTCCGTGACCTATGGCGCGGGCGGCTCGACGCGCGAGCGCACCCACCGCACCGTGGCACGCCTGCTTGAGGAGACCGACCTTGCGCCGGCCGCCCACCTGACCTGCGTCGGCGCCTCGAAGGACGAGGTTGACGACATCGTGCGCGACTACCGCGAGATGGGCGTTCGCCATATCGTGGCGCTGCGGGGCGACCCGCTGGAAGGTCTCGGCGCCGTTTATCGCCCGCGTGCCGACGGCTATGCCTATGCCGCCGATCTGGTGGCCGGCATCCGCCGCGTTGCCGATTTCGAGGTTTCCGTTTCCGCCTATCCGGAGCGACACCCCGAGAGCGCTACCTGGCAGGCGGAGATCGACAACCTAAAGCGCAAGGTCGATGCGGGCGCGACGCGTGCCATCACCCAGTATTTCTTCGACAACGACGTCTTCGAGGCCTTCCTGGAGCGCGTGCGCGCCGCCGGCATCGACATCCCGGTCGTGCCCGGCATCCTGCCGATCACCAATTTCGAGCAGACCATGGTGTTTTCGGCCAAGTGCGGCACCTCGATCCCGCACTGGCTGGCCCGCCGCTTCGCTGGCCTCGAGCAGGATGCGGAGACGCGCAAGCTTATTGCCTGCGCGGTGGCCGGCGAGCAGGTGCTCGATCTCGTCGACCGCGGCGTTACCGACTTCCACTTCTACACGATGAACCGGGCGGAACTGACCTTCGCCATCTGCCACATGCTGGGCGTGCGCCCGGCGGCCGCG
This sequence comes from Stappia albiluteola, assembly GCF_014050225.1. GTDB lineage: Bacteria > Pseudomonadota > Alphaproteobacteria > Rhizobiales > Stappiaceae > Hongsoonwoonella > Hongsoonwoonella albiluteola. Next base: position 364,800 of record NZ_JACFXV010000053.1, read on the forward strand.
GAAAAACAGGCTGCGTGAACAAGCAAGCCGCAGAAAGCCCAAGAGAGTAAAATGCTGCAGAAATCGCCCGTATTCGACCGCCTCGCCGAGGCGGCCGCCAAGCGCATCCTGATCCTGGACGGGGCCATGGGCACCATGATCCAGGCGCTCAGGCTGGACGAAGCGGGCTATCGCGGCACCCGCTTCGCCGACTGGGAGCGCCCGCTGCAGGGCAACAACGACCTCCTGTCGCTCACCTTGCCGGACGCCATCCGCGACATCCACCGCGCCTATCTGGAAGCCGGCGCCGATATCGTGGAGACGAACACCTTCTCGTCGACCTCGATCGCGCAGGCCGATTACGGTTGCGAAGGCTTCGTCTACGAGCTGAACCGCGACAGCGCGCGGCTTGCGCGGGAAGCCTGCGACCTGGTGGAGGCAAAGGATCCCGCTCGCCCGCGTTTCGTTGCCGGCGCGCTCGGGCCCACCAACCGCACCGCGTCCATTTCACCGGACGTCAACAATCCGGGCTATCGGGCTGTCACCTTCGACGACCTGCGCGAGGCCTATGCGGAGGCCGCGCGCGGCCTCATCGACGGCGGCGCCGATATCCTGCTGGTGGAGACGATCTTCGATACGCTGAACGCCAAGGCCGCCCTCTTCGCCATCGACGAGGTGTTCGAGGAAAAGGGCGTAAAGTTGCCGGTCATGGTCTCGGGTACGATCACCGACCTGTCGGGCCGCACGCTGTCGGGCCAGACGCCGGAAGCCTTCTGGGCCTCTGTCGCCCACGCCGAACCCTTCTCCATCGGCCTCAACTGCGCTTTGGGTGCCAAGGAGATGCGCGCCCACATCGACGAACTCGGCCGCGTTGCCGACACGCTGGTGTGCGCCTACCCCAATGCGGGCCTTCCCAATGAATTCGGCGAATATGACGAAAGCCCTGAGGCCACCGCCGGCCTTCTCGGGGAATTCGCCAAAAGCGGCCTCGTCAATATCGTCGGCGGCTGCTGCGGCACCACGCCGGACCATATCCGCGCCATTGCGGCGGCGGTCGAACCGCACCCCCCGCGCAGGCTGCCGGAAATCGAGCGCCATATGCGCCTGTCGGGGCTCGAGGCCTTCGTCATCACGCCGCAAACCAATTTCGTCAATGTGGGCGAGCGCACCAACGTCACCGGCTCGGCTCGTTTCCGCAAGCTGATCAAGACCGGCGACTATGCCGCCGCCCTCGACGTCGCCCGCCAGCAGGTGGAAAACGGCGCTCAGGTCATTGACGTCAACATGGACGAGGGCCTGCTCGATTCCGAGGAGGCGATGGTCACCTTCCTCAACCTGGTGGCGGCCGAGCCCGATATCGCCCGCGTGCCGGTGATGATCGACAGTTCCAAATGGACCGTCATCGAGGCCGGCCTGAAATGCATCCAGGGCAAGGGTATCGTCAATTCGATCTCGCTGAAGGAAGGCGAGGAGAGCTTCCTTGCCCAGGCGCGCCTGGTGCGCCGCTACGGCGCGGCAGTCGTCGTCATGGCCTTCGACGAGAAGGGCCAGGCCGACACGCTCGCCCGCAAGCAGGAGATCACGAAGCGCTCCTACGGCCTGCTGGTGGAGAAGGTCGGCTTTCCGCCGGAAGACATCATCTTCGACCCGAACGTCTTCGCGGTGGCGACCGGCATCGAGGAACACGACAATTACGGCGTCGATTTCATCGAGGCCGCCCGCTACATCCGCGAGAACCTGCCGCACGCGCATGTCTCCGGCGGCGTGTCGAACCTCTCCTTTTCCTTCCGTGGCAACGAGACCGTGCGCGAGGCGATGCACTCCGTGTTCCTCTATCACGCGATCGCCGCCGGCATGGACATGGGCATCGTCAATGCCGGGCAACTGGCGATTTATGACGATCTCGACACCGAGCTTCGCGAGCGCTGCGAGGACGTGGTGCTGAACCGCCGCGGCGATGCCACCGACCGGCTGCTGGAGATTGCGGAAAAATATCGCGGCGAAGGCGGCCAGAAGAAGGTCGTGGATCTTTCCTGGCGCAGCCTGCCGGTCGCCAAGCGGCTGGAACACGCGCTCGTCGCCGGCATCACCGACTATATCGTCGAGGACACCGAGGAGGCCCGCAGCAAGGCCGGTCGCCCGCTGGAGGTGATCGAAGGGCCGCTGATGGACGGCATGAACGTCGTCGGCGACCTCTTCGGCTCTGGCAAGATGTTCCTGCCCCAGGTGGTTAAATCCGCTCGCGTCATGAAGCAGGCTGTCAGCTATCTGCTTCCCTTCATGGAAGAGGAGCAGCGCCTGTCGGGCAAGGCCGGCCAGTCGAAGGCCGGCAAGGTGCTTCTCGCAACCGTCAAGGGTGACGTGCACGACATCGGCAAGAACATCGTCGGCGTCGTGCTCCAGTGCAACAATTTCGAGGTGATCGACCTCGGCGTCATGGTGCCGGCGGCGAAGATCCTGGAGACGGCGCGCAGGGAGAATGTCGACATTATCGGCCTGTCTGGGCTGATCACGCCGTCGCTCGACGAGATGTGCCATGTCGCGGCCGAAATGGAGCGCGAGGGCTTCGACGTGCCGCTCCTGATCGGCGGGGCGACGACGAGCAGCATCCACACTGCCGTGAAGATCCACCCCAATTACGAGCGCGGCCAGGCGATCTACGTCACTGATGCGGGACGCGCCGTCGGCGTGGCCAGCCGTCTGATGAGCGAGGGCCAGCGCGCGGGCTTCTTCGCCGAGGTCAAGGCGGATTACGCGAAGATAGCGGAAGGCCACGCGCGCTCACGCGGCAATTCACGCCGCGTTCCGCTTGTCGAGGCGCGGGCCAACCGCCTGCGGCCGTCCTTCGAGGCCTATCGTCCGGTGAAGCCTTCCTTCCTCGGCGCGCGCGCCATTGACGACATTTCGCTGGAGGAACTGGCCGAGACGATCGACTGGACGCCCTTCTTCGCCACCTGGGAGATCAAGGGCAGCTATCCGGCGGTGCTGACCGACAACCGCTACGGTCCGGCCGCCAGGGCGCTCTTCGATGATGCGCGGCGGATGCTGGACGAGATCGTCTCGGGCCGGCTGCTGACGCCGAAAGGCGTCGTCGGCTTCTGGCCGGCAGTGGCGCGCGGCGACGATATCGTGCTGTTTGCTGACGACACGCGGGCATCGGAACTGGCCACCTTCCACTCGCTGCGCCAGCAGATGGCGCGCGCCTCCGGCGGCCGCGCCCACCTGGCACTGGCGGATTTCGTCGCCGAGGAAAGTCTCGGCATTGCCGATTATGTCGGCGGCTTCGCGGTCACCGCCGGTCATGGCGAGGACGAGCTTGCCGCCCGCTATGCCAGGGCCGGCGACGACTACAGCAAGATCCTGAGCCAGGCGCTGGCCGACCGCCTCGCGGAAGCCTTTGCCGAGAAGCTGCACCAGAAGGTGCGCACCACGCTATGGGGCTATGCGGCAGACGAGCGGCTCACCAACCAGGAACTGATCGCGGAGGCCTATCAGGGTATCCGTCCGGCCCCCGGCTACCCGGCCCAGCCCGATCATACGGAGAAGGAGACGCTGTTCCGGCTGCTCGACGCGGAAGCGGCGACCGGCATCAGCCTGACCGAAAGCTATGCCATGTGGCCGGGGTCCTCGGTCTCCGGGCTCTATTTCGCCCATCCCGAAAGCCACTATTTCGGTGTCGGCAAGATCGAGCGCGACCAGGTGGAAGACTATGCCCGCCGCAAGGGCTTCAGCCTGGAGGAGACCGAGCGCTGGCTCGCGCCGATCCTCAACTACGAGCCTCGTCGGATGGAAGCAGCGGAGTAGGCTGTTCCCGCGCCATGCCGGCTCTCGCGATGCGCATTCGCATACGCGGGCCGGGATTGACGGCCGGGGGTTGAAGCCGGCGCCTGCCCCACACTCCTGCGTCATCCCGCACCAGTGAGGACGAAGTCCGAACGCCGATGCGGGATCCAGACATCGTTCGCGCAAGCGCGTCTTGAAATGATTGGGGAGCGGGCCATGCCCGCGGCATGTCATCTGGATACCGGATCGGCGGACAGCTTCGCTTCCCTTGTCCGGAAAGACGGCGGAGTGTGCGGTTGCCCCTCTGCCGCAACCTCTCGGCTCGTCATACGCGGGCTTGACCCGCGTATCCAATCAGCGCCAGCGCTTTTCGCCGTCGTCCGATGGATTGCCGGGTCAAGCCCGGCAATGACGAGGGGAGAGGAGGTGCGTCAGGTTGAGGGTCAGGCAGGAGCATGCTCCAAACTCCGGTGTCATCCCCGTGAAGACGGGGATCCAGTAAACGCATGGTTCAGTGATCGAATCTCCGGCCACAGCGGATACTGGATGCCCGGTCAGGCCGGGCATGACAGAGGTTGTGGCAAACACCGATCCCACACTCCAGCGTCATACCGGCCCCCCGCCGCGCCTGATGTGGCAAACGCTTGCGCGTCTCAGCGCGTCAGCGGCTTGTACTTGATCCGCTTCGGATTGGCGGCATCGGCACCAAGGCGGCGGACCTTGTCGGCCTCGTAGTCCTCGAAGTTGCCCTCGAACCATTCCACATGGCTGTCGCCCTCGAAGGCGAGGATATGGGTGGCAAGGCGGTCGAGGAACATGCGGTCGTGGCTGATGACCACGGCGCAGCCGGCGAAATCCTCCAGCGCCTCTTCCAGCGCGCCAAGCGTCTCGGTATCGAGATCGTTGGTCGGTTCGTCGAGCAGCAGGACGTTGGCGCCCGACTTCAGGATCTTCGCCAGGTGCACGCGGTTGCGCTGGCCGCCCGACAACGAGCCGACCTTCTGCTGCTGGTCGCCGCCCTTGAAGTTGAAGGAAGAGCAGTAGGCACGCGAGTTGATCTCCTTCTTGCCGAGATAGATCACCTCGTTGCCGCCGGAGATTTCCTCCCACACCGTCTTGTTGGGATCGAGCGTGTCGCGCGACTGGTCGACATAGCCGAGCTTGACGCTGTCGCCGATGACGATGGCGCCCTTGTCCGGCGTTTCCTGGCCGGTCAGCATGCGAAACAGCGTCGACTTGCCGGCGCCGTTCGGGCCAATGACGCCGACGATGCCGCCCGGCGGCAGCTTGAAGCTCAGCTCGTCGATGAGCAGCTTGTCCTCGTAGCCCTTGGAGATGTTGTCGACGTCGATGACGTTCTGGCCAAGGCGGGGACCAGCCGGAATGACGATCTGCGCGTTGGCGGACTGCAGGCGCTCCTCGTTCTTCTTCAGCAACTCGTCATAGGCCTTGATACGCGCCTTGGACTTGGTCTGGCGCGCCTTCGGGCTCATGCCCATCCATTCCTTCTCGCGGGCAAGGGCACGCTGGCGGGCGGCATCCTCGCGCGATTCCTGCTCCAGGCGCTTGGCCTTGGCCTCAAGATAGGCGGAGTAGTTGCCCTGGTAGGGAATGCCGCTGCCGCGGTCGAGCTCCAGGATCCAGCCCGTCACGTTGTCGAGGAAGTAGCGGTCGTGGGTGATGATGAGCACCGCGCCCTTGAACTCGCGCAGGTGCTTTTCCAGCCAGTGCACCGTCTCGGCGTCGAGATGGTTGGTCGGCTCGTCGAGAAGCAGCAGGTCCGGCTCGGCCAGCAGCAGCTTGCAAAGAGCGACGCGGCGCTTTTCGCCGCCCGACAGGTTCTCCACGCTCCAGTCGCCCGGCGGGCAGCGAAGGGCCTCCATCGCCACCTCGACCTGGGCTTCCAGGTCCCACAGGTTCTGGCTGTCGATGATGTCCTGGAGCTTGGCGCCCTCTTCCGCCGTCTCGTCGGAATAGTTCATCATCAGTTCGTTGTAGCGGTCCAGAATGGCCTTCTTTTCCGCAACGCCTTCCATGACGTTTTCCAGCACGGTCTTGCTGGTATCAAGCTGCGGTTCCTGGGGCAGGTAGCCGACCTTGGCGCCCTCGGCGGCCCAGGCCTCGCCAGTGAACTCCCTGTCGATGCCGGCCATGATGCGCAGCAGCGTCGACTTGCCCGAGCCGTTGGGGCCGAGAATGCCGATCTTGGCGTCGGGATAGAAGGAGAGATGGATGTTGTTGAGGACCTTCTTGCCCCCGGAATAGGCCTTGGAGAGGCCATGCATGTGATAGATGAACTGGCGCGCCATTGGGTGCCCGGTGCTCCGTAAGTCGGTCTCTAAGGGAAAGCTGGCGGCGAGTCTTAGTCGATGGCCCGCCCGGGGGCAATATGCACAGGCAATATCGGCGGGCGCACCGTTCTGCCGCATTTCGTTTTTACCTACGGTTTAAACAAATCCTTCACCCTGCCCTTCAAGAAAACTCCCAATCGCACCGCGCGCCGACCGGCGAAACAGCCCAAACGGCAGCGTCGATCTAGATCACAGGAGCACCCAATGGCTTTGCGGCCCTTCGCCAAGGCAATCCCCGTCGTTCTTCTCTGCACCCTGCTTGCCGCCTGCGGATCGAGCCGCTTCGAGCGCGGCGCATCGGGCGCGGGCATCGGCAGCCTTGCAGGAGCCGGCGTTGCCGCGGTTGCCGGCGGTCCAGTGCTGGTGGGCGCTGCGATCGGCGCGGCAGGTGGCGCCGCCGTCGGCGTGCTGACCAGCGAATGCGACGTCGATCTCGGACCGCAGCGCGCCAACAACTGCTGAACGGATCTGTGGCAGGGTGCTACCTGAGCACCCTGCCCTCCAGCGGATAGCGCGGATCGGTGTAGCCCGGCGTCGAGGGATGGCCGGGCGCGACGAGCGTATCGACGAACGCCTCGTCATCGGCGGTGAAGTCGAAGTCGACCGCGCCGACATAGTCGCGCCACTGGTCGAGCGTGCGCGGCCCGGCGATGCAGGACGTAACATGCCGGTTGGCGAGCACCCAGGCGGCGGCGAATTGCACGGACGTGACGCCGCGCGCTTCCGCATGGCCTTTCACCGTCTGGGCAAGGATCAGCGATTCCTCGCGCCATTCGGTTTCCATCATCCGCACATCCTGCGCGCCCGCCCGGCTGCCTTCGGGTGGCGCCTCTCCGGGCCGGTACTTGCCGGTCAGCACGCCGCGCGCGATCGGGCTGTAGGGCACGACGCCGATGCCATAGTGTTGGGCGCAGGGCAGCAGTTCCACCTCCGGCATCCGGTTGAAGGCGTTGTAGTAGGGCTGCAGCGCGATCGGGCGCTGGATGCCGGCCTCGTCGGCAAGGCGGCACATTTCCGCGACCCGCCAGCCGCGATAGTTTGACAGGCCCCAGTCGACGATCTTGCCGGAGCGGATCAGCTGCTCGACCGCCCTCACCGTCTCCTCCATGGCGACGGTATGGTCTTCCAGATGCAGGTAGTAGAGGTCGATGCGGTCGGTGCCGAGACGGTTCAGCGAATTCTCGCAGGCCTGCAGGACCCAGCGGCGGCTGAGGCCCTGCGTCAGGTCGCCCGGGCCGAAGCGGTTGCCGACCTTGGTGGCGAGCACCCACTGATCGCGCCGCGAGCGGATGGCGCGGCCGACCACCTCCTCCGAGCGGCCTTCATTATAGACATCGGCGGTGTCGATGAAATTGACGCCCTGAGCGAAGGCATCATCGATGATGGCGACGGATTCCTCCTCGCTCGTCCGGCCGCCGAACATCATGGTGCCAAGGCACAGACGGGAAACCCGGATGCCGGAACGGCCCAGCGGTTCGTATTTCATGGCGGTCTCCCCGTTTTCGACGTTTGAAGGAAGACTGCCCGAGCGGAGCCCGACCGGCAAGGCCGGGCTCCGGGATCCTAATCAAGCAGCGACGGGTCGAAAGCGGCAAGGTCGAAGAGCAGGATCTCCGCGTCCTTGCCGGCGCGAAATTCAAGCACGCCATCGCCTTCCACGGCCAGCCCGTCGCCCTCGACAAGCTTCTGGCCGTTGACCGTCAGGCTGCCACGCGCCACCTGCACCCAGCCCTTGCGGCCCTCGGCGATGACGTGGTCGATCGCCTCCGCGCCGTCGAGCAGGGCGGCATGGATGTCGGCATCCTGACGAATGCGCATCGAGCCTTCCCGGCCGTCCCCGGACAGGAACAGGCGCAGCCGGCCACGCTTCTCCTCCTGCGCGATATCGAGCGTTTCGTAACGCGGCGAGGCGCCCATCCGGTTCGGGAAGAGCCAGATCTGCAGGAACCGTGCGGGCTCGCTGCGGGACGGGTTGAATTCGCTATGGGTAACGCCGGATCCCGCGCTCATGTATTGCACGCCGCCGGCGCGCACGATGGAGCCGTTGCCGAGGCTGTCGCGGTGTTCCAGCGCCCCTTCCAGCACATAGGAGAAGATCTCGAAGTCGCGATGCGCGTGGGCGGGAAAGCCGCCACCGCCGGCGACCCGGTCGTCATTGATGACCCGAAGGCTTTCGAAATGGACATGCGCGGGATCGTGGTAGCCGGCGAAGGAGAAGCTGTGCGCGCTCTTCAGCCAACCGTGGTCGGCCATCCCGCGTTCCTGCGCCGCGCGCAGGCGAACGGGCGCATGGGAGACGGCCGCCGGGACAGTTCGTGAAATCGCAATCATGGCGATAGGCTCCTGTTTTGGGCGCACTGGAGAATGCGATCAATGCATATCCTTTTCCCGAAACCGGCATCCGGTTTCGGGGACATGCTCCTGCGGATCGCTGCGTCATGTGGAAAAGTAGCGCGCCACCTTGCGTTGTTCACGTAAATGGGATGAGCGCGAGGCGGGAAAAAGGATCAAGCTGCCTGACACAGTGTTCAAGGAAAATGAACGCGGAATCACATGCACGACCGCATCACCAAATCTTCCAACCCGGTCGCTAAAGTTGATCGCGCCTGTCATGGTCCCTCCGTTGCGGAGCGCTAAGCTTTAGTTATCGAGAAATAGAACGGGCACATCCGTTGGGGGTGCGTATGAGTTGGTCTCTTTCCTGGGCCGGACAGTGGGCGGGCGTTCCCGCTTCGTCCAGCGGCTTTGCGCCGCAGACCAAACCCCGTCAGGGGTCCCGGATCGATCGTCACGACGACACCGGGGAGCTTTCGGCCGAGCTTCGTTCCGCTGACCTCGAAGAAGCGCATGAGGCGATGTTGAGGATCGCCGACCTCGACGAGGGCTTCTGAAGGGACGCGACGAACCCGGTACGGAGAGCCCGGCGCGCACGCCGCAGAGCTGCGGCTTTTTCAGTCGAACGTGGCCGCGCGGCAACACAGTAGCGAAGCCCGATCGGATGCCGAGCGTCTCCTCGACGCCTATTCCTTCAGCGCAATCAATGGCAAGCTCCTGCCGATCGATCGCCGCGACTACTCGTTAACAACAATACTTCTCCGCATCTATAGACACACCAAGTATTATACCGCAAACCTGAGGTGGTGAATTCGCCACTGTTTCGCCACGAAACACTCCGTAAAAATGGCAAAAAGCCGCCATTTCCACCCAGAATGACCCTTCTGGCGCCCCATCCCAGTCATATTCCCCGCCTAGAAAAAATCATGTCAGGCAATGAATATTTATTGCTATGGGCAAAGACAATCTTGGTTAATCAAAGGGATGGATACGAATGCCAGAGCCCAGCGCAAATGAGCAATACTTGCTCGAGTTGATAAATGCGGAGCGAGCAAAGGCCGGCGTTCCACCGCTCGCGTTCGACTCGGAACTCAATGATGCGGCGGAGGATCACAGCGAATGGATGATCCAGACCGACACTTTCTCCCATACGGGCGTCGGAGGCTCCTCTCCCACGACGCGCATCCGCAATTCGGGATACGATCTCACCGGTTCCTGGGCAACGGGTGAGAACATCGCCTATGCCACCTTGCGCGCGCCTTCAGGCACGCAGGACGAGGTCGAGCTCCTGCATCAGAACCTGATGAATTCGTCGGGACACCGCGCCAACATCCTCAACGGCAATTTCCGCGAAGTGGGCCTCGGCTTCGAGACCGGCGAGTATCGCGGACGCGACACAGCCTTCGTGACGGAGAATTTCGCCAAATCGGGAAGCGACGTCTTCCTGACCGGTGTCGTCTTCGACGACCAGGACGGCGACAAGTTCTACGATCCTGGCGAAGGCATGGATGAAGTGACCGTGACGGCGGTGCGCTCCGACGGGCGGACCTTCCAAACCACAGTCTATGATTCCGGCGGCTACAGCCTGGCCCTCCCGGCCGGCACCTATCAAGTCACGTTCTCCGGCGGCGGTATTGCCGAAACCACCAAGCAGGTGAGCATCGGCAGCCAGAACGTGAAGCTCGATCTCGTGGATCCGGCTCTCGGCAGCAGCGCCCCACCGGCGCCGCAGCCCGAACCGGAACCTCAACCCCAACCCGAACCGGAGCCTCAGCCCCAGCCGGATCCGGACGAGACGGCCGGCGGCGATACGGGAGGCGATACGGGCGGCAGCACGGGTGGTCCGACCGGTGGCAGCACGGGTGGCAATACCGGCGGGTCCTGGGGCGGCTTCCGCTTCCGCTGGAGCTCGTCGAACAACAACAACACCACCACCAACAACAACGACAATGACGGCGGCAATACCTTCGGCGGCTTCCGCTGGAGCTTCTCCACCCGCAGCCGGACACTTTCTGAAAACGAGAGCGGTGACGACACGGACGCGCAGACGCCCGACTCCACGAATGACTCGTTCAACTTCGGCGACGCGATCAATGCCAACAATCCCGGCAGCTTGGTCGGCGGCAACGAGCCTTCGGGCAACAGGATCTTCTCCTTCGGACATTCCGACGGCGACCTGCCGAGCTGGTTCAATCTGGCGGAGAGCCATGCGCCGCTCGGAGACGACGTGTCCGCCGACGCGATCATGGGCCGCGTGCTCGCCAATCTGACGAGCCACCTGCCCTCGGACCACTAAACGTCGCAGATCATGTCCCCGTCGCGCCTTGCCTTGCGGGCAGGACGCGGCGGGGATCGGCACATCCGGGAGACAAATCGGCGTGGCGAAACGGATCGACGAGGGATTGCACGGGCATCCACCGCGCACCGAACTCGGCATGGCGCTTGGCGCCTATCGCAGCACCTTCCTGGCAATCGGCGGCTTCAGCGGCTTAATCAACCTCCTGATGCTGACCGGCTCGCTATTCATGCTGCAGGTCTATGACCGGGTATTGCCGAGCCGCAGCATCCCGACGCTGGTCGGGCTCTGTGTGCTTGTGGCCGTGCTCTACGCCTTCCAGGGCGTGCTGGAGACCATCCGCAGCCGGTTGCTAACGCGCATCTCCGCCGGCTTCGACCAGCATCTGAGCGCCCGTATCTTCCAGATCGTCGTGAGACTACCGCTGAAGGCGCGTGGCGCCGGAGACGGCCTGCGCCCCTTGCGCGACTTCGACCAGGTGGCAAGCTTTATCGGTAGCGCCGGACCTGCGGCCTTTTTCGACCTGCCCTGGATTCCCCTCTATATCGGCATCGCCTATGCCTTTCATCCGGCGCTTGGGCTGACGGCGCTCGGCGGCGGGCTGCTCCTGATTGCCATCGCGCTCTGGACCGACCGGTCGATCCGCTTCCCAAGCCGCGCCGTTGCCGCTTATTCAGCACATCGCAACGCGCTGGCCGATGCCACGCGGCGCAATGCCGAGGTGCTGGCGGCCATGGGCATGGAAGAGCGCTTCACGGCACGCTGGCGCAAGGCCAGCAACGAACACCGTCGCGCCCGCGACCGGGTGGGCGACATTTCGGGCGGGCTCGGTGCGATGACCCGCATCTCCCGCATGGGCCTGCAGTCGCTTGTGCTTGGCATCGGCGCCTATCTGGTGCTGGTGGAACAGGCAAGCGCCGGTGTCATCATCGCAAGTTCGATCCTCACCGCACGCGGCCTGGCGCCGATCGAGCAAGCCGTCGCCCACTGGAAGGGCTTCCTGGCGGCAAAGCAGAGCTGGGGGCGGCTCTCCGATCTGCTGGCCGCCATGCCCGCTCAGCCGGACGCGATGGAGCTGCCGGAACCCGGCGAAAAGCTGACCGTCGAACATGTGAGCCTGACGCCGCCGGGAGGACGCAAGGCGGTGGTGGAGGGCGTGGCCTTCGCCGTTCCCGCCGGTTCCGCGCTTGGCGTCATCGGGCCGAGCGGCTCGGGAAAATCGTCACTTGCCCGCGCGCTGGCGGGCGTCTGGCGCCCCTATCACGGCCATGTGCGGTTGGATGGCGCCTCGCTCGATCAGTGGAACCGCGCGAGCCTCGGCCGGCATATCGGCTTCCTGCCGCAGGATGTGGAGCTGTTCGCCGGCACGGTCGCCGAAAACATCGCCCGCTTCGAGCCTGACGCCGATCCGGCCGACATCGTGGCCGCGGCACGGGCCGCCGGAGTGCATGAGTTGATCCTGCGCCTGCCGGAAGGCTATGAGACCGATATCGGCGAAAGCGGCATGGTACTTTCCGCGGGCCAGCGCCAGCGTGTGGCGCTGGCCCGCGCGCTTTACCGCGATCCTTTCCTCGTCATTCTCGACGAGCCCAATTCCAACCTCGATGCGGAGGGCGAGGAAGCCCTGTCGCACGCCATCAGGGGCGTTCGGGCGCGCGGCGGCATCGCCGTCGTCATCGCCCATAGGCCAAGCGCGATCGAAGCCGTCGACCTGCTTCTGGTGATGAACGGTGGCCGCCAGCAGGCCTTCGGCCCCAAGATGGAAGTGCTGAACCGCGTCCTGCGCCACGAAACCTCCCGCCCGCTGGTGGTGGTGCACAAGGGAGAACAGGCCGGATCATGAGTGAATTTCCGCAAGGAACGACGAAGGCCCTGCCCGCCCCGAATCCGGAAACCGAAGCGGATTCCGGGATTCAGAAGGAATTGACCAAGGCGGCTGCCAGCATCGAGTCGCGGATCGCCGCCGACCTGGAAGCGCTGGTCGCCTCGATATCGGCCGACCCGGAACCCCGGGCCGGAACGCCGGCCGGCAACGCCACCGCCAAAGACGACCCGGAAGCGGAGCCGAAGCCCGTGGCGGAATCCCACCAGCCGGTGACGGATCTGCCCGAGATGCCGGACCGTCCGCCGCTCGCCGAGCGGCTGGCGCCCGCTGTGTCGGCGGGAAAGGCAGGCGCTGCCTTCGCCGCAAGGCAGACGGTGCGGTTTTACCGGGCCGCGAGCCCGAGGGCGCGCAAGGCGATGTCCACCATTGCCGACTGGTTGCGGAGCGAGCGGGAAGCCCCGGCTGATCGTGCGGAAGTCGATATCCGCCAGTCGATCCGCAAGCACTTGATGGTGGGGGCTATCGCAGCCCTTGCGCTGGTCGTCGGTATCGGCGGCTGGTCGGCCTTTACCTATCTTTCGGGCGCGGTGATCGCGGGCGGCCACATGGTGGTCGATTCCAGTGTGAAGACGGTGCAGCATCCGTCCGGCGGCGTCGTCAAGGAGCTGATGGTCAGCGAGGGAGATGCCGTGGAGGCCGGCAAGGTGCTGATCCGCCTCGACGACACGACCGTGCGCGCCAATCTCGGCATCGTCTCCAATACGCTGGACGAATTGCAGGCCGCCCGGGCGCGGCTGCTCGCCGAACGCGACGGACTTGCCGAAGTGGCCTTTCCGCCGGAGCTTTCCGGCCGTGCCGGCGACCAGCGCATCGCGGGACTGATCGCCGGCGAGAAACGGCTCTTCACGCTGCGCAACGAGGCCCATGACGGTTTGAAGAGCCAGCTCAGCGAGCGCATTTCACAGCTCAACGAGGAAATCCGTGGCCTGACCGCGCAGGAAGAGGCGAAGGCGGAGGAAATCCGCATCGTCGCTACGGAAGTGGAAGGCGTGCGTGAGCTGTGGAAGAAGAAGCTGGTGCCGATCGCCCGGCTTTCGGAACTGGAACGCACCGCGGCGCGGCTGAAGGGCGAGCGCGGCCAGTTGATCGCCGCGATCTCGCAGGCGCGCGGACGCATCACCGAAACCGAATTGCAGGTGATCCAGCTCGACCAGAACCGGCGCAGCAAAGTGGCCGAGGAACTGGCCGAGATCGAGGCAAAATCGGCGGAATTCGGCGAGCGCCTGGTCGCCGCGCAAGACCAGTTGAACCGGATCGAGATCCGGGCACCACAGACGGGCCGCGTGCTGCAGCTAGCGGTTCATACGATCGGCGGCGTGATTTCCGCCGGCGAGCCGATCATGAAGATCGTGCCTGACAGCGAGGACCTGAGCGTGGAGGCGCGGATCTCGCCGCATGACATCGACCAGCTCTATCCCGGCCAGCCGGCCATGCTGCGCTTTTCCGCGCTCAATCACCGGAATACGCCGGAGGTTCACGCGACGATCACCCGAATCTCGCCGGACCTGATCGAGGATAAGGCGAGCGGCTTTACCTATTACGAGGCGCGCCTCGCCCTCGACGACGGCGAGACCGAACGGCTCGGCGACGTGGATCTGGTGCCCGGCATGCCGGTGGAGACCTTCATCCGCACCAGCGACCGCACCGTGCTCTCCTTCCTGCTGAAGCCGCTCACCGACCAGGTGGCGCGCGCATTCCGCGAGGAGTGATGCAGCCCTGGTCGGCAAATGGACGACAAACGGTCGATCCCTGCTACATTGACGGTCAGTGCGCGATCATCACGTGGCGCACGGCTGTGTAGTCCTCCAGCGCGTAGAGCGACATGTCCTTGCCGTAGCCCGACTGCTTGAGACCGCCATGCGGCATCTCGTTGGTCAGCATGAAATGCGTGTTGATCCAGGTGCAGCCGTATTGCAGGCGGGAAGCCGTCGCCATGGCGCGCGAGACATCCTTCGTCCAGATCGAGGATGCGAGGCCGTAGACGGAGTCGTTCGCCCAGCTTACCGCCTCGTCGACGTCGTCGAAGCGGGTGACCGAGACGACGGGACCGAAGACCTCGCGGCAGACGATCTCGTCGGTCTGCATGGCGCCGGCGATCACGGTCGGCTGGAAGAAATAGCCGCCGCCCTCACCCGTCCTGCCGCCGGTGGTGATCTCCATGTGGTTCATCTGCGAGGCGCGCTCGACGAAGCTCGCCACCCGGTCGCGCTGGCGGCGGGAAATCAGCGGCCCGATCTCGTTTTGCGTATCGTCCTCCAGCCCGTAGCGGATGGTGGAAACCGCGGAGGAGAGATCGGCGACGAGATTGTCGTAGATCTTCGGCCCGGCATAGATGCGGCAGGCGGCGGTGCAGTCCTGACCGGCATTGTAGTAGCCGAAAGTGCGCAGGCCGCTGACGACCGCATCGAGATCCGCGTCATCGAAGACGATGACCGGCGCCTTGCCGCCTAGCTCCAGATGCGTGCGCTTGACCGACTTCGCGGCCGCCTGAAGCACCTTCTTGCCCGTAGCCACGTCGCCGGTGATCGAGATCATGTCGATATCCGCGTGATTGATCAGCGCATTGCCGACGGTCTCGCCACGGCCGAGCACCACGTTGACCACGCCCTCGGGCAGGACTTCGGCGAGGATCCTCGCCATCTTGAGCGCGGTGAGCGGCGTCTGCTCGGACGGTTTGAAGACGACCGTGTTGCCGCCGCCGATCGCAGGCGCCAGCTTCCAGGCCATCATCATCAGCGGGTAGTTCCACGGCGCGATGGAAGCGACGACGCCGATCGCGTCGCGGCGCGTCATGGAGGTGAAGCCGGTGAGATATTCGCCGGCGGCGGCACCCGGGACACAGCGGACGGCACCGGCGAAGAAACGGTAGCAATCGACGATGGCCGGGATCTCGTCCTCGCGCACGCGGTTGATCGGCTTGCCGCAGTTGAGCGCCTCGAGGGCGGCGAAGGCGTCGGCTTCCGCCTCGATGCGGTCGGCGATCTTCAGCAGATAGGCGGAGCGCTCGGCCGGCGTGGTGCGCGACCAGGCAAGGAAGGCCTTGCGGGCCGAAGCGACGGCACGCTCGATCTGGGCCGGCGACGCTTCCGGCAGGTGGAGCAGCGTTTCCCCGGTCCGGGGATTGAAGATCGTCTCCTCCGCCTCGCTGCCCGCTTCGAACGACGATCCGATCAGCATCTCAGTCTGCATGATTGCCTCCCTTGGGATTCTACTTGCCGTGACCGGCGATCCGGTCGCCGTCGCGGGTGAGGTAATAGGCGGCGAGGATGGGCAGGAAGGTCACCATGACCACCACCATCGCCACAACGTTGGTCACCGGGCGCTGGCGCGGCCGGACGAGTTCCTCAAGCATCCAGATCGGCAGGGTCGACTGCTGGCCGGCCGTGAAGGTCGTCACGATCACCTCGTCGAAGGAGAGCGCGAAGGCCAGCATGCCGCCGGCGAGCAGCGCAGTGCCGATATTGGGCAGGATCACATGGCGGAAGGTCTGGAAACCGTCGGCGCCGAGATCCATCGACGCCTCGATCAGCGAAGCGGAGGTGCGACGGAAGCGGGCAACCGCGTTGTTGTAGACGACAACGACGCAGAAGGTCGCGTGGCCGAGCACGATCGTCCAGACCGAGAACGGGATATCCGCGAGATTGAAGGCGGAGCGCAGCGCGATGCCGGTGATGATGCCGGGCAGCGCGATCGGCAGGATGACGAGGAGCGAGATCGTCTCCCGCCCGAAGAACTTCGTCCGCGACACGGCGGCCGCGCACAGCGTGCCGAGCACGAGCGCGATCGCCGTAGAGACCGCCGCGACCCTCACCGACAGGCCAAGCGCTTCCCAGACATCCGGACGGCCCCAGGTGACGGCGAACCATTTCAGCGTCAGGCCGGGCGGCGGCCACTGGTAGCTCTTTTCCTCGGTCGTGAAGGCATAGACGAAGATCAGCAGGATCGGCAGGTGCAGGAAGAGCAGCCCGCAGGCGGCGGCGATCTTCAGGGCGAGCGGAGCCGAGGCACGATCAGAGCGCATCGAAAGCCCCCAGACGCTTGGCGCCCCACAGGTAGAAACCCATGATGACAATGGGGACGACGGTGAAGGCGGCAGCGAGCGGGATGTTGCCCGCCGTGCCCTGATGGGCATAGACCGCCTGGCCGATGAAGAGGCGCGAGGAACCGACGATCTGCGGAATGATGTAGTCGCCGAGCGTCAGCGAGAAGGTGAAGATGGAACCGGCGGCAAGGCCCGGCATGGCGAGCGGCAGCAGCACGTTGCGGAAGGTCTGCGCCGGCGTGGCGCCGAGATCCGACGACGCCTCGACGAGGCTCGCCGGCACGCGTTCCAAGGCGGCCTGCAATGGCAGCACCATGAAGGGCAGCCAGACATAGAGGAAGACGAGGAAGGTGCCGGTATAGCTGACCGAGAGCGAATTGCCGCCGATGACGGGAAGCGCGAGCCAGGCTTCGAGCAGCCAGGTCAGGTGAAGCTTGGCGAAAAACCAGTTGAGGATGCCTTCCTTGGCGAGGATCAGCTTCCAGGCATAGACCTTGACCAGATAGCTCGACCACAACGGCAGCATGACGCCGAGATAGAAAAGCGCCTTCCATTTTCCACTTGCGTAGCGCGCCGCGTAATAGGCGACGGGAAAGGCGACCACGGCCGCGGCGAGCGTGACGGCTGCCGCCATCAGCACCGTGCGGAAGATGATGTCGAGATTGGCGGGAATGAGCAGTTCGCCATAGGTCTTCAGCGTGAATTCGCGGTTGATGAGGCCGGAGAATTCGTCGATCGAAAAGAAGCTCTGCGCGAGCAGGGCGAATAGCGAGCCGAGATAGATGATGCCGAGCCAGAGCACCGGCGGTGTCAGCATCAGGAGCAGGAGCAGGCGCGGATTGCGCCAGAATATATCCGACAGGCTGCCGGCAAGGCCGCCACGCTCCCTGAAGATGGCGGACTGGACCGTCGCGTCGCCGTGAACGGCGGTCATCGCGCGTCCTCCATCAGGTGGAGTTCGGCGCCGTTCCAGTCGACGCGGACCGTGGCACCTTCGGCGGGCAGCATGTCCGTGGAGGAAACGAGGGCATTGAGGCGCAGCCCCTCGAGATCGAGCGCGACCCGTGTCTGGCCGCCGAGGTAGCTGCGGGTGACGACGCGCGCCGCGTGTCCCCCGCCCTCGACGAAGCGCAGGGCCTCCGGCCTGAGGCTCGCCCACTTGCGCTGGCCGGCGATCTTCGCCACGAAATCCGGCGGCAGCACGTTGGACGAGCCGACGAAATCGGCGACGAAGCGCGAACGCGGCCGGCGGTAGATCTCTTCCGGCGTGCCGACCTGCTGGATGCGGCCGGCGTCGAATACGGCGACGCGATCGGCCATCGACAGCGCCTCGCCCTGATCGTGGGTGACGAAGACGAAGGTGATGCCGAGGGATTTCTGCAGCGACTTCAGTTCTTCCTGCATCTGCTCGCGCAGCTTCAGGTCGAGCGCGCCGAGCGGCTCGTCGAGCAGGAGCACCTTCGGCTTGTTGATCAGCGCGCGTGCCAGGGCGACGCGCTGGCGCTGCCCGCCCGAAAGCTGGCTGGGCCGGCGGCTGCCGTAGCCCGGCAACTGCACCAGATCGAGTGCCGCGTCAGCCGCCTTGCGCCGCTCCGCCTTGCCGATGCCGCGGATCATCAGGCCGTAGGCGACGTTGTCGGCAACGTTGAGATGCGGGAACAGGGCGTAGTCCTGGAAAACGGTATTCACGTTGCGCCGGTAGGGCGGCACGCCCTCCGCCGTTTCGCCGAAAATCTCGATATGGCCGCCGGTCGGCTGTTCGAAACCGGCGATCAGCCGCAGGCAGGTGGTCTTGCCCGACCCCGAGGGGCCGAGCATGGCGAAGAATTCGCCCTCGCCGATCTCAAGATCGATCGCGTCGACGGCGCGCACGGCACCGAAATGACGCGAAACCCCGGAGAACAAGACGGCAGTCCGCATGGCAATTCCCGTGGATGGCATGCGCCGGACCGCCGGCGCATGCGGTGTTCACAAAGCTTCACGAAAACCGGTCAGCGGCCGCCGATCACGCCGATATAGTCCGAGACCCAGCGGTAATAGGGCACGCATTCGCCCTGGCTCTCGCATTTGGAGACCGGGGTGGTCCAGAAGCGGATCCGTTCGAAATCGCTCAGGCCGTTCTTCGCGCAGCCCTCGGCGGTCTGCATGCCGCGCCCGTCGGTGCAGGCGGCAGGCACGCTCGGCACCGCGCCGAACCAGACCGAAAGATCGCTCTGCAGGTTGGACGAAAGCGTGTGCTCCATCCACATGTAGGCGCAGTTCGGATTGGCGGCCTCCGAATGCAGCATCGTGGTGTCGGCCCAGCCCGTCGCCCCTTCCTCCGGGATCGTCGAGGCGATCGGCAGTCCCTCGCCCTGCAGCAGGTTCACCTGGAACGGCCACGAGCCGGAGGCGACGACGCCCTCGTTCTTGAAGTCGTCGATCTGGATGAACGCATCGTGCCAGTAACGCGACACGAGCTCGCGCTGCTGGCGCAGCAGGTCGAGCGCCGCCTTGTACTGGTCCTCGTTGAGCTCGTAGGGGTTCTTGATGCCAAGCTCCGGCTTGTGATGCATCAGGTAATTGGCGGCGTCGGCGATATGGATCGGCCCGTCATAGGCCTGCACGCGACCCTTGTTGGACTTGCCGTCGGCCAGCGTCATCTCCTCGAAGACGACGTTCCAGCTCGTCGGCGCCTCCTTGAAGGCCTCCGTGTTGTACATCAGCACATTCGGCCCCCACATGTAGGGGACGCCGTAGTGAACGCCGTTCACCGTATGCCAGGGCGCGCTCTGGAGGCGCTCGTCGACAGCCTTCCAGCTCGGGACCAGGTCCACATTGACCGGCTGGACGCGCTTGCCGGCGATGAGGCGCAGCGAGGCGTCGCCCGACGCGGTGACGAGGTCGAAGCCGCCCTCGTTCATCAGCGCCACCATCTCGTCGGAAGTGTTCGCCGTCTTGACCTGCACCTTGCAGCCGGTCTGTTCCTCGAACTTCGTCACCCAGTCGAAGCTCTTGTCGGTCTCGCCGCGCTCGATATAGCCCGGCCAGGCGACGATGTTGACCTGGCCCTCGCCCGCGCCCAGCGCCTTCAGCGCCTCGGCGGCAAGAACCGGATTGGACGTCAGGGCGAAAGCCGCGGCCGCGGTCGCCGTCATCAATTTGCGAACTTGCATCTTGCTACCTCCCAACAGATCCCCACAAGCGCCGCAGCCGGCCCCTCGCGATCCGGCGGGAGCCGTGGTGCAAGCCCGGGCGCCGCCGGCGGTCTCGCCTCGCATCGCCCTTTTGAATCCAATCGAAAACTCCCCTCGCGCGGCCGCCATCTCGCGTGGCTTCCCCGGCCGGCGATGAAGTCTCCCGCTTGCGCGGCACTTTCACAATTTCATTAATCAGAAATACGATATCGGTTTTTCCGATACCTAGATTTGTCAAGCGCGGGTTTCAGCGGGGCCGGAGCATCCGCTGCGCCTGGGCGACGCCGAGAAAATCCTGCGCCGTGCGCGGCAGCGCCGAGCCCTTGCGCCAGACGACGCCGACCTGAACGACGGGGAGCGATCCCGACACGTCGCGGGATTCGATGCGGTCGCCTTCCAGTGACCAGGGCCGGTAGACGAGATCCGGCAGCAGCGCGACGCCCGCCCCCGTCGCCACCAGGCTTCTGACCGCCTCGACCGAGCGGGTGCGAAAGGCGACATGGGGCCTGGCGCCCAGCGCGCCGAGCAGCTTGCCGGTGGCTTCCTCGATCTCGTCCAGGGTGAGCATGATCAGCGGCTCGCCGGACAGATCGCTCAGCGAGATGCTCTGCTGGGTGACGAGGCGGTGGCTGAGCGGCAGCCACAGGCGATAGGGCGACACCTCCAGGATTTCCGATTCCAGCGCCATGCGGTCGCGCAGGTTGGAGATCACCATCACCGCGACGTCGAGCTCGCCGCCGATCAGCAAATGCTCCAGATAGTCGCCATTGTCCTCGATCGCCGACACCTCGACGGAGGGAAAGGCGCGCCGGTAGCGCGCCAGCATGTCGGACAGCACGTAGCCGGCGACGAGCGACGTCACGCCGAGATTGAGCCTGCCCTCGACGGCGGGTTCCGCCTCCTGAAAGGCGCGGCGGGCATCCGACACGCTGGCCAGAATGGCCGTGGAGTGGCGCAGGAACTGGTGACCCTTGTGCGTGATGTTGAGCCCGCGCGAGTGGCGCTCGAACAGGGTGACGCCGAGATCCGTCTCAAGCTCCTTGATCGCCTCCGTCACCGCGGACTGCGAAATCGATAGAAGCTGGGCGGCGCCCGATACCGTTCCCTGTTCGGCGACGGCGACGAAATACTGCAACTGGCGAAGCGTGAAGGCCATGGGGCGATCAGACGCCAATGGCGCGCGAAGTCAAGGCGCGGGAAGTTCCCTCCGGGTTCCGACGGCGCCGCGGGATCACCGGCTTGCGGCGGGATGCGGGATCGCTGCCGCGAAGAACGGCCGGGTGATCATCAGCATGAAGGACGCGTGGGCGCAGGTCTTACCGGAAGAATGACCAGCCCGGAGCCGGCCGCCCCGCCGGTCGGCTCCTGCGCGGGTTGTGAGGTGGGGCCGGAGGGGAAGGCAGGCTCTCCCTCGTCCGCATCCGGCTGCGGACCTGATCGGCTGATGCTGGCGTAACCGGCGGTCTGTGAGGTGTCGCCATGTCGGGCGTTCACGCTAACAAACGCTGAACTCGAAACCCGCCGTCCGTTCACGTCGAAGGGAAGCCAGTCTTCGAACCGTCTCATCGCGGACGGAGATGATGATTGGAAACGCCACGCCTTTTCCAACTTTCATCGTCTTCTTGACGGACCTCTTTGCTGCCGACCGCTTCCATCGTGACGACTAAAAGCTGACCTAGAGCATGGGATCCGAAGTTGGACACCTGTTGAGGCAAGGGGGATTGCCTAGAAGGGATCGGGAAGTCTAACTTCCCTAACGCACGGGGCGGTATCGTCGTTAACTAATTCAGGTCGTCAGAATTGACAGTGCCACAAGCCGATTTTGCCGGCAAGTGGCATCGAAGGTGCCTAGATCGCCAAGGAGAGCATCGATTTGAAACCATTCATCAAGTGGGCTGGCGGTAAAAGATGGCTTCTTAATGACCCAAGCTTCGGCCTTCCCGAATTCTCTGGACGATATATCGAACCGTTCCTGGGGGGTGGGGCTATTTTCTTCCATCTCGCACCACCTAACGCGATCTTGTCCGATGTGAATGAGCGGCTGATCGCTACCTACAGGTCTATACGCGACGAATGGCAACTGGTGCAGGCAAGCCTCGCCGAATTCCAGGAGAGGCACTCTAAAGAATTCTACTACGAAGAGCGATGCCGACAGCATTCGAGCTCGCATCACCGCGCAGCGCAATTCCTTTACCTGAATCGGACTTGCTTCAATGGCCTCTACCGGGAGAACCTGAAGGGACAATTCAACGTGCCTCTAGGGACGAAAACCCAGGTCACGCTGCTCGACGATGATTTCGAAATGGCAAGCAAGATACTGTCTCGCGCCGACCTGCGGACAGGCGACTTTGAAGCAATCGTGGCGGAGGCGATAGAAGGCGATCTCCTATTCCTAGATCCGCCCTACACAACCGCCCATAATTGCAATGGATTTGTCAAATACAATCAGAAGATCTTTACGTGGGAGGATCAAAAGAGGCTGATGGAAGCAATTCGTGGCGCCATACAACGTGGCGCCCGTGTTGTTTTAACGAATGCGGATCACAATAGTATTCACGAGCTTTATGTCGAGCTTGGTGCGCCGAAAGTAGTTTCTCGACCTTCAGTCATATCGGGGACGGTGAGTTCTAGGCGCGGTACCACTGAAGCACTTTTCATTTTTTGAGATAGCTTACGGCATAGGTCAACTGTTGGGGGGTACATTGACGTTTATCGATCCTGCTGAAGCAGCCGCGCTTCGTGACAAAATGAGCAGCGACAAATCGCAGCTCGGCAAGATCTTTAAAGCGAAGACATCCAAATTCCATTCTCGCAATGTCGAACACAGCTTGGTCGAGGGATTGCTCGAAGACGGTTGGGAGGAATATGGCGAGCCTCTGAAAACCAAGACGCGTCTTCGTAAGCCAAAAAGCCACAACGTTCAGTTCGAAGACGATATCTGGTGTCAGCTTTATCGCCTCGGCTACCGCATGCTCAATGTGGACGAAAATTTCTGTCTACCCTGCGGGCCAGAACCTTCGGACAAGAAGCAGATCGATGTCGTCGCAATGGACAAAGACAGCGTCTTGCTTGTCGAATGCAAATCCAGCGCAAATCCGGCCAAGCCGCCATCGTACAGGGACGAATTCGAAGCCCTGCGTTTGCGTCTGGATAGGTATCGGAAGACAATCGATCAGGTATTTGGTCCTGGCAAGCGCCTAAAGTACATATTCGCGACTAGAAATCTGAGATTACGCCGAGATTCTGCCGATATCTTAAGGCTCGTCGATTCCGGTGGATTTTATTACAACGACAATACATTCCAGTACATCGACAGCCTAATCAAGGCCTACCGAGATGCTGCTCACTATCAGTTCATGGGCCTGATAATGAAGGGGCAGAGCATCAATAAAGAGAAGATAGAGGTTCCCGCCATCGAAGGCACGATGGGCGGCAAGACGTACTACATGTTTTCGCTGGAGCCCCAGCTGCTTCTTAAAATCGGATTTGTGCTGCACCGCACTCGGGCGAATGAATCAGAGATGCCTACCTACCAGCGTCTCCTCGTCCCTTCGCGACTAAAGGGGATTACCAAGTTCATCGACGGCGGTGGGTTCTTTCCAAATTCGGCCATCCTGAATTTCAACGAACGCGACACAAAGCTCGAATTCCAAGGTCAGCCACGCACGAAAGATACAGTATCACGAACCGGGTTGTTGAAGATCCCGAATGCGTTCGCAATCGCCTATATCATTGACGGACAGCACCGGATTTACGGCTACGCAAATTCGAAATACAAGAAGAGCAATACAATACCCGTCGTTGCTTTTAAGAACCTCGATCCGAGCGATCAGCTCGAATTATTTATGCAGATCAACGAGAACCAGAAGGCAGTTAGTCCAACTCTACGCATTACTCTGGAGGAAGATCTATATTGGAACGCCAGTCGCCTAGATTCTCGGCTAAAAGCGCTAAGATCTTCGGTGATCAGGGCACTGGGCGGCGATCCTTCCGGTCCGCTATACGGCAAAATATCACTCGGCGAAGACCGATCCACGCTTCAGGCTAAGCCGTTCGCAGACGCCCTAATCAGGTGTAAGCTATTGCCGGAAGCCAAGGGCAACAGGTTTGTCCAAGAAACCACTGCGTCATCACTGTACGACGCTGCCAATCTCGATCATGGTAACGAGATGGGGAAGGCGCGGATTAGAGCAGTTAGCTTCATCAACGCCAGCTATGAGCTTGCAGAGGAAACCCTTGGAAAAGATCAGGAAGCACTGAACACCTATATTTTGTCGAACAGAGGTAGCTTTGCATTCATATCGCTCGTCGGAGACCTTCATGCATTTGAAGCCGGGCAGCGCTCGATTTCTATAAATTCGACGACAGAGCAGCGAATTAACGCCATTAGGAAGTACCTGCTAGTGCTTTTCAACGCGTTGAAGTCGATGACGCCGGAAGATGCCGAAATATTAACTGGGAAGCTTGGTAGCGGTGCTGAAGCGACCTGGCTGCGGTTCTTTCAGGGCTATATTAACAACAAGTTCGCCGACTACAATCCGCCCGAGTTGCAGGATTGGCGAGAGCGGCAGGACAAGGCGCTCCAGAGCAAAGGGCGAGAGATCGGAACTCAGATCGAGCGACACATGAAGAAATTCATCATCGAACAGTTGAAAGCACTATTTGGCGAAAATTGGGATATTGAGATCGGCGCGATCCAACGAGATTGCGAGGCGCGCGCAAAGGAACAGATGGAAAAAGACTATAAGGACGGGCTCGGTCGCCGCGAGATACCTTGGACAGACCAATTCTTTATTAAAGACTATAAGGCGATTATCGAGAAATATTGGTCTAAGAAGCCTGAAAATATAGCCAACGCCGAATCGTTCGAGCAGCATTTTTCGATTAATGTCGGACACGGCTTCAACAGCAAGGCTGACAAAATCAAATGGATTTCGCTTTTCAACACGCTGCGGAACAACTGGGCGCATGAAGGAACAAAGGAAAAGGGATTGAATAAGAGCGACGTTGAGCTTTTAGCGAAGATCCACGACCAACTCGGTTTATAAAAAACTATTAGTGACATAGACAAAGATCGAAAAGCTGAAACCGATCCTCGCCGCGTAGACGATACTCGCATCGACCGTAGGCCCGCTATTTAACTTTCGCGGCCCGAAAGCAGCCTGTCTGTTCGCGACCCCATTGCAATCATTCGCATCGGCTGGAAATAGGCCCGCATTCCGCCCTGTCTGAGCCCCGGGCGCCCAGCGCATGGCGGGCCAGTGCAGGTAGGGCACGAGATATCCGATCCGGTGCCTGACCGGGGCCGAACCGGGAAATTGCATGAAGCTGATTTAAGCTGTTGATTTAAAGCAGAGGAATGGTGGGCCCGGAGGGACTCGAACCCCCAACCAATCCGTTATGAGCGGACGGCTCTAACCAATTGAGCTACAGGCCCCCGAGCAATGGCGACGGTGGGACGCCGGGAGACGCCCCGCCTGCCCGAGCAGGACTTGCTTGGTACACCAGCGCGGCAAGGCGAGGCAAGTCTCTGTCGCGCGCGGGCGGAGCGCTTTCCACGAAAGCGGGGCCGCCTTCGCGGCAGGAAGCCGCTCCCGGGATATGCCTCGGCAGAAATCGCCACTTGCGAATGCCGCCGATTGACCGTTTTTCTAGTGAAGCGAATTTGACGTTCGAGTCCCGGTTGCAGCGTGGGGCCGGGCCTAAAATCGGGGCAAGCCACGGAGGCGCCGCAATTGCGGTGAAGGGTCAAGCCCCTCATATTGTTAGGAAAAGGCGAGTTCCATGAAAGCCAGAGCAATTCGATCCGCCGGACTGCCCGTTGCCGCCCTCGTCGCCGGCATCCTCTGCGCCGGGGCCCTGCTGCAGGCCGGGCCGGCCCATGCCGAGGAAGCGCGGCTTTCGACCATCGACCTGGTCGGCCGGGGCACGGTGACGGCTGCTCCCGACATGGCCTTCGTCACCAGCGGCGTGGTGAGCGACGCCGACACGGCGGCCGAGGCGATGAAGGCCAATTCGGCGGCGATGACGCAGGTGGTCGACGCGATCAAGGGCGCCGGGATCGAGGCGCGCGACATCCAGACCTCCGGCTTTTCCGTCTCGCCGCGCTACGCGCAGGTGAAGCGGACGAATGGCGAGGAGCACCTGAAGATCGTCGGCTACCGGGTCAGCAACGGCGTGACGGTGCGCGTCCGCGATCTTTCGAAGCTCGGCTCGCTGCTGGACACCATGGTTGCGGACGGCGCCAACGAGATCAGCGGGATTTCCTTCCAGGTGAGTGATGCCGACAAGCGGCGCGACGAGGCGCGCAAGGAAGCGATGGCCGACGCGATCCGCAAGGCGAAGCTCTATGCGGAAGCCGCCGGCGTGGAACTGGGCCGGATCCTGTCGATCAACGAGCAATGGGCCAATGTGAGGCCGCAGCCCTATTTTACGGCCCGGGCCGAAAAGGCGCTGAGCGACGCCGCTCCGCCGGTCGAGGCGGGCGAGGAAACACTCGACGTGCAGGTTAATGTAAGCTGGGAACTGAAACCCTGATCGACTGACAGCCGGAGCGCCATGATCCCGTTCATTGCCGAGCATCAGGCGCTTTTTGGCCTGGCCGTCCTCGGGCTCGTCTTCGCCGGCTTCGCGCTGGAACGCTACCCGCCGGAAGTGGTGGCGGTCGGGGGTGCGGCCCTGATGCTGTGCCTTGGGCTGCTGGATGTCGACGAGGCGCTGTCGGTGTTCTCCAACGCCGCGCCGATCACCATCGCCGCGATGTTCATGCTGTCCGGCGCGCTGGTGAGAACCGGCACGCTGGAGGCGGCGACGAGCCTGCTCATGCAGCACCTCGGCTCGCGCAAGGCGCTGGCGATGCTGATGCTGCTGCTTGCCACGCTGGTGCTTTCGGGCTTCGTGAACAACACGCCGGTTGTGATCGTCCTCATTCCGGTGGTGATCCGCCTGGCGGGGGAAATGGGCGACGCGCCATCCAGCCACCTCATTCCGCTGTCCTTCGCCGGCATCCTCGGCGGCACCTGCACGCTGATCGGCACGTCGACGAACCTGCTGGTCGACGGCGTATCCCAATCGCAGGGCCTTGCCCCCTTCGGCATTTTCGAGATCGCCCCCATCGGCATCGTCGTGGCCGCCGTCGGCATGACCTACCTGCTGACGGCCGGCCGCTTCCTGCTGCCCAAGCGTACGGCGATGGGCGCGTTCAAGGCCGGATCGGAGGCGGCCACCTTTACCTCGGAACTGGTGATCCCGGCGGATTCCGACTATGTGGGCAAGAAGCTCGGCGAGGTGAGCGCGCTGGACCGGTCGGGCATCACGCTCTACGGCGCAATCGGCAGGAGCGGCACGCTGTCGCCCGTCCACCGGGACATGGAGCTGAAGGCCGGCGACCGGATCTCCTTCAGCGCGCCGGCCGCCGAGGTGCTGACGCTCCACCAGGACGAGAATGTGGTGCTGGGCGAGCCGAGGCTGCTGCTGGGCGGCGGCGAGGAAGAAGAAACGATACTGGTGGAGGCACTGGCCGGCCCCGACCGGCGGGTCGCCGGGCGCACAGTGCGCCAACTCGCCCTGCCCTATCGCTACGGCGCAGCGGTGATCGGCGTCCACCGCCACCGCGCGGTCCCGGCCGGCACGGCCATCGCCGACCTGCGCCTGCAATCCGGCGACACGCTGATCCTCGCCGGCACCGCGCGCCGCCTGACGAGCCTTGCCCAGACGGCCGGCTTCGTCAGCCTCAGCGAACCGACCGAGCGCCCCTACCGCCGCCGCAAGGCGCCGATCGCCATCGCGACGATCGCCGCCGTGGTGCTGCTTGCCGCGTTCAACGTGCTGCCGATCGCCGGCCTTGCGATGATCGGCGTCGCCTTCATCCTGCTGACGCGCTGCATCGATTCCGACGAGGCGTTCCAGGCGATCGACGGGCGCGTGCTGATCCTGATCTTCGCGATGCTCGCCGTCGGACGCGGGCTCGAAGAGGCAGGCGCGGTGGAACTGATCGTCGATGCGGCGATGCCGTTCCTCAAGGAAGCTCATCCCCTGCTGATATTGGCCGTCGTCTACCTGCTGGCGTCGCTGCTGACCGAGCTAGTCACCAACAACGCGGTCGCGGTGGTGTTCACGCCGATCGCCATCGGCCTGGCGCAATCTCTCGGGCTCGATCCGCGCTCCTTCGTCATGGCGGTGATGTTCGGCGCCAGCGCAAGCTTCGCGACGCCGATCGGCTACCAGACGAACACGCTGGTCTACGGCGCCGGCAATTACCGGTTCCTGGATTTCGTGCGGATCGGCCTGCCGCTCAATATTCTGGCCGGGGCGACGGCGGTGGCGATGATCTATCTCGTCTTCGGCCTGGGAAGGTAGCCGGGGCGCCGGTCGCCGGGACCGATACATCTTGCGACAATTGCGGCAAAGTCCGGCGACAAATGGCCGGTAGCGTCGGCTTTGCCGTTAGGTAACGCCGTTACCCGCAATTCCATTCCCGAACAGGTGCCCCATGCCAGCTTCCGCCCCATCGTCCTACAGCCCGATGCAGATCCTGCTGCACTGGCTGATCGCCGCCCTCGTCCTGTTCCAGATCGTTTTCGGTGAGGAGATGGAGCATATGGCGCGCGACATCCGCCGCGGCCTTGCCCCGGACGGCGACGACGTGCTGCTCGGCAATGCCCATATCTGGGTCGGCTTCGCGATCCTGGCGCTGGTTGCCTGGCGCATCCTGCTGCGGCTGAAGAACGGCGCGCCAACCTTTCCCGCGGGCCAGCCGGCCCTGGCGGAAAAGGCGATGAAGGTCGCCCACGCCCTCTTCTATGCCCTGCTGGTCATCGCGCCCGTGAGCGGGATCGTCGCCTGGTACGTCTTCCCGGAAGCCGGCGAGATCCACGAGTTCATGAAGCCGGCGTTCATCGTGCTCATCGCCATCCACGTGGCAGCCGCGCTCTGGCACCATTTCGTGCTGAAGGACGACGTGCTGAAGCGGATGACCCGTCCGGCCGCCTGAAGATCCGGGATCGAGGCGGGGCTAATCCCTAGTCCCGCGCCTCGATCCAGGCCCGCATCGCGTCGAGATCGCCGCCGAGCAAACCGTCGGCGATCCTGCGGCCAACCGCGGCACCGAACTTGTAGCCATGGCCCGAACAGGCCGAGACGGCGACGAGACGCCCCTGCGCCCTGACGAAGAAGTGCTCGTCACGCGTGAACGTATAGGCGCAGGTGACGACGTCGGAGACCGCGTAGTCGCCGATGCGGGCGAAGGGCGGGCCGAAATAATCGCGCACCTTCTCCCCCTCGCCCGGAACGACGGCGCGGTTTTCGTCCGGCCGGCTTTTGAACTTGTGCAGGCCCGAGCCGACCTTGAGGCCGGTTCCGGCGACCGGCGGCAGCACATAGCCGTCCACCTTGCCGCCGACATCCAGGATCACCGGCGAAGTCTCCCAGGCCTGCCGCAGATCCTCGGGCGGCGTGAGATAGGCGACCGCCGTGCGGTAGGTCGTCAGGTCGCCGCCGAGTTCCGGCAGCAGGTCGAGCACCCAGGCGCCGGCGGTCACAACGATCCGATCGGCCTCGATCGCATCGCCATCGGCAAGCCGCACGGCGCCGGTCATCGCATCGACGGCGACAACCCTGGCGTTTTCGCGGATATCGATGCCCCTGGCCAGAAACCAGCTACGCAGCGCGACCGCGATCTTCCGGCAGAGCAGGACGCCGCCTTCCGCGCTTTCGGCGGCGAAGCGGATCGCGGCCGGGTCGAGATAGGGGTGGCGCAGGGCCGCCTCCTGCGGCGAGAATTCCTCGAAGGGATAGCCGCCGGCGACCAGCCCGTCGCGATAGCGCTCCGCCTCGTCGCCCGCTTCCTGGGAAACCAGGAGAAATCCCGTATCGATCAGGTGCTTCTGGCCGAGATCGTCCCAAAGCTCGTCCCAGGCGTCATAGGCCTCGTCGATGCGACGCTGGTAGCCGCCCTGCCCACCATAGGCGCGGCGAATGATGCGGTGCTGGTCGCCCGAAGCGCCCAGCGGATTGGGGATCGTCGCCTGCTCCAGCAGCGTTACCTCGGCACCTCTCCTGGCAAGCGCCCAGGCGGTGGAAAGTCCGGCTATACCCGCTCCGACAACGACGACGCGCATGATGGTTCCCGCTCGAATCCCTGTTCAGGAGCGGGACTTTAGACCATGGCGACGGGAAAGGCGTAGCCGCAAAATCGATCAGTTCGCCTCAGAAGCGGCAATGCGGTAGGCGCAGCGGCGTGCGCCGGCGAGGATATGCTCCTCGCGCTCGATGCTCACTTCAGGGCCGAGAAGAGCGCGGAACAGGGCCAGTTCCGAGCGGCAGAAGCCCTGGCAGGCGCGGGCGGCGGCGCAGATCGGGCAGTGGTTTTCCGTCAGGCGGAAACTGCCATCGGCAAGGCGCTCGACTTCCGCCATGTAGCCTTCGGCGGAGCGGCGCGCGGCAAGTCGGCCGAGACGATCGGCAAGCGATCCGCCCGAGGACAGGGCCGCCCCGTAGGAGGCGCGCATCCTGGCCTCCCGCTCGCCGATCAGCCGGTCGAGCCCGGCATCCCCGAAGACGTTGCGGACCGCATCGATGATTTCCAGGGTGAGGCCTTCGTGATTGTCCGGAAACCGGGCATGGCCCTTGTCCGTCAGCCGCCAGTAACGCTTCGGCCGGCCTACACTTTCACGCCGGTCGTCATGGGCAACCAGCCCTTCGCCGTTCAGCCGGTCGAGATGCTGCCGAATCGCGACGGCAGTGACCCCCAGTCTTTCCGCCAGAACGGATGCCGTCTGCGCCCCGCGCGCCTTCAGCGCCTGCAGGATAAGCCCGCTCGTACGGTCGCTATCGATCGTCATCGTTCCGATATGGCGGCATTCATCCGCTCTCAGCTCCATGAAAGTGTCACTCAGGAGATATTTGAAAAGCCTTGCCTTGTCAAAATATAGCAAATATAAAAAGCAAAACCTTTCTTTATAGGATTACCATGCAGACTCCGACCGGCACCGGAGACCAGACCACCGAAACCGCCGACGGCGGATGGCACGGCCTCTTTCTCGGGCCGCGCTCGCTGGCGTTGCTCGTCCTGACGCTCGGCGTCGGCTCGCATGCGGTGAACGGCTTCGTCACGGTCGCGATCCTGCCCGACATCATCCGCGACCTCGGCGGACAGGAACGTGCCTACTGGATCTTCACCCTGTTCCAGGTGGCGGCCATCGTCACCGGCACCGCGACAGGGGCCTTGAAGGCGCGGTTCGGCGCGCGTCCGCTTTTCCTCGCGGCGTCGGCCACCCTTTTTTCCGGTTCGCTGTTTTCCGGGATCGCCGAAGGGACCGGCTGGCTTCTCTTCGGCCGCTTCCTGCAGGGTTTCGGCGAGGGGATGATCCTGGCGCTTTGCTACGCGGTCATCCCGGATCTCTTTCCCGAACGGCTCGTCGCCCGGATCTTCTCGCTGCTTGCCGGCGTCTGGGCGATCGCCGCGGGCATCGGCCCGCTTGCCGCCGGCATCCTGACCGAAACATGGTCCTGGCGCGCCGCCTTCCTCGCCAACCTGCCGCTAACCGGCATTCTGCTCCTGTGCGCGCTGATCGTGCTGCCGAGGGAGAGCCGGCACAAGGACGGACCCGGCCCGAGGTTCGGGCTGGCGGTCGTTCCGCGCCTGTTGCTGATCGCCGCCGCCGTGCTCTCGATCAGCATGGTGGGCCAGATGAAAGCGGTACCGTCGATCGCGCTCGCGCTCACCTTCGGCTTGAGCCTTGCCGTATTCACCCTCCGCCTCGACCGGAAGGCCGCCACACCCTTCATCCCGGGCGCGGCCTTTCGCCCCGGTCACCCGCTCGGCCTTTGCATGTGGATCGAGATCCTGATGTGGGTCTCGAGCGGGGCGCGCGTCGTCTTCGTTACCGCCCTCGGGCAGGCGGTCTGGGGTTTGAGCGTGACTAAGGCGTCCTATCTTGCGACGACCGTCGCCTTCAGCTGGACCGTAGCGGCCTGGCTGGTGGCAGGCGTCGGAGAGCCGGCACGCCAGCGCCTCCTCATGCAGCTTGGACCGGCCGCGCTGACGGTCGGGGCCACGCTGTTCGCCACCGCGCTCAGCCTGCAATCAATGCCGCTCTTCGCGCTTGGAGCCGCGTTCAGCGGCGCCGGATTCGGCATCAGCAACCTGTTCCTCAACAAGACGATGATCTATGCCGTGCAAGGGGTCGAGCGGGACCGCACGTCGGCATTCCTGCCGACGCTGCAGGCTGCGGGCGCATCCGTCGGCGCGGCTTTCGCCGGGCTGTTCGGCCTGCTGTTCGGCCTGACGGCCGCCGGCACGGGCGAACTCGTCACCCGCGAAACAGCTATCGCGGCAGGACCTTCCGTCTTCCTCGCCATGGCCGCGATCAGCCTTGCGGCGGCGCTTCTGGCGATGAGGCTGTCACTTGCCGCCGCCAGCAATGCCGAAGATGTGCTCAGCCAAGCGAGTTGATGATCTCGCGATAGGCATTTTCCGGGAACGCCTTCAGCGTGCGGGTGCGGATATAGCCGCCCTGCCCCAGCTTCAGCACCATGCGGGCCATGACGGCATCGTCGGGCGCCTCGCAGACCGCCACCATGTCGTAGTCGCCCATCGTCAGGTAGAACTGCTGGAAGTTGCCGCCCATGTCGGCAAGCAGCTTTTTCGCCGCGTCGAGCCTGCCTGGAGACTCGCGTACGTTCTTGATGCCCTGATCGGTCCAGTTCACGAAGATGATGTAGGTGGTCACGGCGCACCTCCCTTGGAGCATATTCCGCCCGGGTCGAGGCGACCCGAACGTCAAGAATATGATCAAGTTATTGGTATTGAAGCGATTTACTTCCCTTCAGGTCGTTCCACCCGAAGGGGAGACGCTCGCGGCGCCGTAACGCGGCACAAGATGAAGACCGGCGCCTGTTTGCGCCCCCTCTGTCTGCCCTGCGGTAGTATGATCCTCGCGCTGCCGCAACGCAAGGAAAGCTCCGCGCCGCCGCGCACAATAAAAAAGCCCGGAAGATCCGGGCTTTTTCATCAGGTCAGCTATCGAGGAAGCTTCGCAGCTTGCGGCTCCTTGAGGGATGCTTCAGCTTCCTGAGCGCCTTGGCCTCGATCTGGCGGATACGCTCGCGCGTCACCGAGAACTGCTGGCCGACTTCTTCCAGCGTGTGGTCGGTATTCATGCCGATGCCGAAGCGCATGCGCAGCACGCGTTCCTCACGCGGGGTGAGCGAGGCGAGCACGCGGGTCGTGGTCTCGCGCAGGTTGGACTGGATCGCGGCGTCGATCGGCAGCACCGCGTTCTTGTCCTCGATGAAATCGCCGAGATGCGAATCCTCCTCGTCGCCGATCGGCGTTTCGAGCGAGATCGGCTCCTTGGCGATCTTCAGCACCTTGCGCACCTTTTCCAGCGGCATCTGGAGCTTTTCGGCCAGTTCCTCCGGCGTCGGCTCGCGGCCGATCTCGTGCAGCATCTGGCGCGAGGTGCGGACGATCTTGTTGATCGTCTCGATCATGTGCACCGGAATGCGGATCGTGCGGGCCTGATCGGCGATCGAACGGGTGATCGCCTGCCGGATCCACCACGTCGCATAGGTGGAGAACTTGTAGCCGCGGCGGTACTCGAATTTGTCGACCGCCTTCATCAGGCCGATATTGCCTTCCTGGATCAGGTCCAGGAACTGCAGGCCACGATTGGTGTATTTCTTGGCGATGGAGATGACGAGGCGCAGGTTGGCCTCGACCATCTCCTTCTTGGCGATGCGGGCCTCGCGCTCGCCCTTCTGCACCATGGAGACGATGCGGCGGAATTCCGACGTCTCAAGGCCGGTCTCGGAGGCGAGGTTCTGGATCTCCTGGCGAAGGTCGCGAATGCGATCCTTCTCGTTGGCAACGAAATTCTTCCAGCCGCGGGTCGCCAGGTTGGCGACCTTGCGCAGCCAGTTCGGATCGAGTTCGTTGCCCTGGTACTGCTTCAGGAAGTCGCCGCGGTCGACGCCGTAGCTGTCGGAAAGCCGCAGCAGGCGGCCTTCGTAGCCCATCAGCCGCTTGTTGATGTCGTAGAGCTGCTCGACCAGCGCATCGATGCGGTTCTGGTTGAGCGACAGGCTCTTCACATCGGCGATGATGTCTTCCTTGAGCTTCTTGTAGCGGCGCTCCTGCGACGGCGACAGCGTCTTGTTGGCCAGCTTGTTCTCGACAAGCTGGTCCTGGAGGCGGCGCAGCTTCTTGTAGTCGTCGGCGACGCGGTCGAAGGTCTCGAGCACCTTCGGCTTCAATTCCGCCTCCATGGCCGACAGCGAAACGTTGGCCTCGAACTCGTCGTCGTCCTCGCCGTCCTCGCCCTCTTCCGAGCCCTCGGCCCGCTCGCCATCCTGGGAGGAGCGCTCGGCGCCTTCTTCTTCCTCTTCCTCCTCGTCGGAGACCGGAGCGCCGGACTTGGCATCGGGCCCGGCATAGGTCGCTTCGAGATCGATGATGTCGCGCAGCAGAACCTTGCCTTCGTTCAGCTCGTCGCGCCAGATGATGATGGCCTGGAAGGTGAGAGGGCTTTCGCAAAGCCCGGCGATCATCGCCTCGCGGCCGGCCTCGATACGCTTGGCGATCGCGATTTCGCCCTCGCGCGACAAAAGCTCGACCGATCCCATCTCGCGCAGATACATGCGCACCGGATCGTCGGTTCTGTCGGTCGGCTCGCGCGTCGTGGTCTTGGCCAGCGCGGCGCCGGAAGCAGGGACAAGCTCCCCGCCCTCGCTATCGTCGTCGGAGTTGCCTTCTTCCGCCTCTTCGCTCTCCACGACGTTGATGCCCATGTCGGACAGCATCGCCATGGTGTCCTCGATCTGCTCGGAGGTCACCTCTTCGGAGGGAAGGACCTCGTTGAGCTCGTCATAGGTCACATAGCCGCGCTTCTTGGCGAGCTTGATCATCCGCTTGACGGCGGCATCCGACAGGTCGAGCAACGGACCATCGCTGTTTTCCGTTGCCTGTTCCTGGGGTTCTTCCGCCTGAGTTGCCTTCGCTACCATTTTTTTCTCCGGATCGGCCGGCCTCGACACCGGCGCCCCTACCCGTAATTCGTCGCGCAAAGCGGGCCTCAACGATCGGTCCCTCGCGGAACCGCAAATCACCTGTCCGGGCCTTCGTGCTCACCCGGAACCGTCTGGTCGGCCTTGCCTTTCGCGCGTGATGATCCGTCCCTTGTCTATCCGCGGTCCGTTAAGCCGCACTTAACCGTAACTTGTGGCCGCCGCCCGCGAAGTTAAGCTACCCCCTCACCCGCTAGCGGGCATTTCCGATCCGTGGCACCGGCTGCCGGATGGCCTATCCGCCGAAATCGGCGGTCAAATCCCCGGCTCAGGCACGCAATCGGCGAAAGTCGGGACGTTGCCGCATGCGTCCCAACACAAAAAGCAGCGTGGTTGCCCACACTGGGAATTTTCTGATTTTCGGCAGCCCAATCGCTGTTTCGCCTGTCGCTGGCTCATGTTTCTCCATGATGCCCAATATCGGCGCTCGTCGCTGCCTGCGAAGACTATTTAACGCGGCCCGCGAGATTCGCAAGGGTGATTCGTTTTCGTCAATCCCATTTCGGCACGGATTCGCACGCGGCATGGCCCCTCCCGAAAACGCCGATCAGCCCATTTCCGGGCCCCTAGACCGCCTTGGCGAACACGGCCAGATCCCGCCGCGATCCACCCTGGCGCAGCTTCCTGCCACGCTCGGCCAGCTCCTGCTCCTCGCGCGCGCATTCTTCCCGCCGCCGCGCCAGATCCTGGGTCAGCGCGCGCACCCGATCCCAGGCCGCTTCATCGAGATCCTCGTCCAGATAGGCCAGTTCCTGTTCCAGTTCCTGCTCCAGCGCCCGCGTCTCCAACACGTCGAGAAAATGCTGGAACAGGTTCTCGACGAAATCCTCGGGCGGATCATGACGCAGAACCGGCAAGCGCTGGATCAGATCCTGGAACCGGTCGCGCGATCCATGGGGCGCCTGATCCGCTTCCGTCCTGCTTCCCATTTCCGCCACCTCCGACAGGATGCGGTAGAAGCGGTCGTCCAGCTTGTCGAAAAAGTCCGTCACGCGCACCGAATCGAGATCCGTCGCGACCCGGCAGAGTTCATCGCGGAAATGGGCATGCAGATCGTCATGCAGGGCAACTTTCGCGATCCGCTCGACATAGCGCTCGAAAAATTCGGGATACTTCAGGCAAAGCCCGCACAACGTCCGTTCCGTGCCGAACATCGGCCCGTCCGGCCTTTCGACGGGGCCAAGCTTGGCGGGCTCGGCATCGCGCTCGGCACGTCCCCGAAATGGCGCTCGCCCCCGTCCCGCGCCGCGATCGCGCAGAGATCGAGACTGCTCGAAAAAGAGGTTCGAGAGGCGAAGGCGGATTTCGAGCTGGTAACGGCGGCGGACACGCTCGTCCTTGATTTCGCGGACGAGATCCTCGAACCGCTTTTCCAGCGCCGCCTTGCGTTCGGGCGTATCGATCTGGGAGACGGAGACCTCGCGCTCCCACAGCACGTCGATCAGGGGACGGGCGCGACCAAGCTCGGACCGCAGCGCCGCCGGACCTCCCTCCCTGATCAGGTCGTCCGGGTCCTTGCCGTCCGGCAGAAAGACGAACTGAAAGGAATATCCGCTCTTGAGCACCGGCAGGATGCGGTCGATCGCGCGATGCGCGGCGGAAATGCCGGCCGCATCGCCGTCGAAACAGACCATCGGCTCGGACGCCATGCGCCACAGCCGCAGGATCTGGTCCTCGGTAAAGGCGGTGCCAAGGGTCGCAAGCACTGCCGGCAGCCCGGCCTGCCAGACGGCGATCGCGTCCATGTAGCCTTCCACGACGATCGCCTGTCCTGACTTGAAGGCAGGTTCGCGCGCCCGATGGGCGTTGAAGACCATCGTGCCCTTGTGAAAGATCGGCGTTTCGGGGGAATTCAGGTATTTCGGCTGGCCGTCCGGATCGAGCGTCCGCCCGCCGAACGCCACCACCCGGCCGCGATCGTCGTGGATCGGGATCATCAGACGGTTGCGAAACCGGTCATAGGAGGCGCGGCCGTCCTCCGGCCTGATGACGAGCCCCGCCTCGACCATCGCCCCTTCCTCGACTCCCTTCGAGATCAGGTGCCGTTTCAAGGCGTCGCGGCCGTTCGGCGCGAAACCGAAGCGGAACTCCTTCAGCGTCTCGGCCTTGAGCCCGCGCCGGGCGCAATAATCGCGCGCCTGTGCGCCCGAGGAAGTCTTGAATTCCGCCTGGAAGAACTGCGCCGCCATTTCGCAGATATCGGCAAGGCTTGCCCGCCGCTCCTCGCGGCGGACCGCCTGGGGATCGGCCTTTGGCAGGGAAACGCCCACCTCGTCGGCGAGCCTTTCCACCGCTTCGGGAAAATTCAGCCCCTCGGTTTCGCACAGAAAGCGGAAATGATCGCCGGAAACGCCGCAGCCGAAGCATTTGTAGCGGCCGCGCCGATCGTCGACGTGAAAGCTCGGGCTCTTTTCCTGGTGAAAGGGGCAGCAGGCCCAGAAATCCCCCTTCGCGGGCTGGGTCTTGCGCCGGTCCCAGCTGACGCGACGGCCCACGACCTCCGACAAGGGAAGCCGCGCCCGGATCTCGTCAAGAAGGCTGGGCGTGAAACGCATTCGAACTCCATGCGCACAGGCGACAATGAGCTTACTCCCGCGAAACCTCCATTGCGATTCGCCGGAAGCGCGGAACCAAGCTGACCTGTGAATTCCGGTAACTTTGTGGATAACCCTGCTTCAGTGGGTCCGAAGCAGGTCCTTCACGACGCAACTCGCCTGGGTGAAGTCCATCTGCCCAGGAAAGCGCTGCTTCAAGGCGTTCATGCAGCGGCCCATGTCGCGCAGGCCATGGGCATTGATGTCGCGCACCACCTCTTCGCAGATGCCGCGCACTTCCTTTTCGCTGAGTTGCCTTGGCAGGAATTCGCGAATGATGTCGCTTTCCTCGCGCTCCTGCTCGGCAAGCCCGACCTGGCCGGCCTCTTCGTATTCGCGGGTCGATTGTTCCCGCTGTTTCAGCATCTTGTGCAGGATTTCCAGCACGTCGTCATCGCCGACGCCCTCGCCGCCCGCCTCGCGGGCCTGAGCGTCCCTGTCACGGATCGTCGCCTGGATGAGGCGCAGCGTCGCCGCCCGCCCCTTCTTCCCCTCAGCCACCGCTC
The DNA here is from genome assembly GCF_014050225.1 of Stappia albiluteola. Lineage (GTDB taxonomy): Bacteria > Pseudomonadota > Alphaproteobacteria > Rhizobiales > Stappiaceae > Hongsoonwoonella > Hongsoonwoonella albiluteola. Next base: position 402,812 of record NZ_JACFXV010000053.1, read on the forward strand.
TTTGCAGAGCCGCGTTGATCGCTTCGCGCATGCATAGCTCCGTCGATCGCGGGGTTGGGGAGCCGCAAAATTGCGGCGAGCCGACACCAACCCACCAACGAACATCTTAACCCGTTGATTTTGCGGAATTTTTTTAAGTGACCTCGTGGTTGACCGCGCGGGTCGCTTCCCCTAGAGTGCCGCCCCGGACGCATGCGTATAAGACCGCACAGGCGATGCACCGCACCGCACTGCCGCCGAGCCTTCCACGTTACGTCTCTGTAACATGATGTCATCAACCGGATCGAGAATGCAAGACATGACGAGCGCAGACGCCTGGTCCGCGGCGCCGAAGACGGCCGTCCTAGTCCTGGCAGACGGTACTGTCGTCGAAGGCCAGGGCCTTGGCGCGACGGGGCAGTCCGTCGGCGAGGTGTGTTTCAACACCGCCATGACCGGTTACGAGGAAATCCTCACCGACCCGTCCTATGCCGGGCAGATCATCACCTTCACGTTTCCCCATATCGGCAATGTCGGGACCAACGAGGAGGATATCGAGACCGTCAACATGGCCTCGGCATCCGGCATTCGCGGCGTCATCATCAAGGCCGACATCTCCGATCCGTCGAACTACCGCGCCACGCGCCATCTCGATGCGTGGCTGAAGGCCCGCGGCATCGTCGGCCTTTGCGGTATCGACACGCGGGCGCTGACCGCGCTGATTCGCGAACGCGGCATGCCGAACGCGGTCATCGCCCATTCGCCAAGCGGCGTGTTCGATATCGATGCGCTCAAGCAGGCCGCCAGGGCGTGGCCGGGCCTGGAAGGCATGGACCTGGCCAAGGACGTCACCACCGTACAGAGCTTCAACTGGGACGAAACGTCCTGGGCCTGGAACAGGGGCTACGGACGCCAGGAGGCACAGGCCTTCAACGTGGTGGCGATCGACTACGGCATCAAGCGCAACATCCTTCGCCTGCTGGCGGATGCCGGCTGCAAGGTGACCGTGCTGCCCGCCAACGCGTCGGCGGACGACGTACTGGCGCACCAGCCCGACGGGGTGTTCCTGTCGAACGGCCCGGGCGACCCCGCCGCGACCGGCGAATATGCGGCCGCAACGATCCGCAAACTCGTCGACACGGGGCTGCCCGTCTTCGGCATCTGCCTTGGGCATCAGATGCTGGCGCTTGCGCTCGGCGGCACCACGAAGAAGATGCATCAGGGCCATCACGGTGCCAATCATCCGGTCTTTGACCGCACGACCGGCAAAGTCGAGATCACATCGATGAACCACGGCTTTGCGGTCGATGCGGCGAGCCTGCCGGGGGACGTGGAAGAAACGCATGTTTCGCTCTTCGACGGCTCCAACTGCGGCATTCGCGTCAAGGACAAGCCGGTGTTTTCGGTGCAGTACCATCCCGAGGCCTCGCCGGGCCCGCGCGACAGCCACTACCTCTTCCGCCGCTTCACCAATCTGATGCGCCAGAGCAAGGGCGCGGAAGCGGAGCCGGAGCGGCGCTCCGCCTGAGAGCCAAAACGAAAAAGCCGGGCATCGCGCCCGGCTTTTTTTATTGCTGCTGTAGCCACCGGCAGGATGCCGGCATGCCGCGGGAGGCGCGATCACGGGGCCGGACTGTATTGCCGGCCCCGCTGCCGCAGTCCGCTCAGGTGGTGCTGATCAGCGAGTCGAGCGAGGCGACGACGCCCTGCATCTCGACGATCTGCTCGGCGACCTGGGTCTGATGCTCGCGCAGGATATCCTCCTGCTCGGCGCAAATGGCGCGCAGCTTGCGAAGCTGGTCGACCCGCGGAAGGTTGCTTTCCACGATGCTGATCACCTTGCGGATCTCGCCAAGCGTAAGTCCGATCTTCTTCGCCTGCAGGATGACCTTCATGCGGGAAACGTCGTGCGGGCGGTAATAGCGGCGCGCGCCCTTGCGAACGGGGTTGAGAAGCCCCTTTTCCTCGTAAAAGCGCAGGGTACGGAGGGTGACATCAAACGTGTCCGACATCTCCGAGATCGAAAGAAGCTTGCCGTCCTCATTCGCCTTCGAGATCGGACCGGCAATGTCGGGCGTGACCAGTATTTTTTCTGCCAGATTGCTCATCTTCTGCTTATCCATCTATTGCTTGCCGCCACGGGGGCTCAGCCCCTTTCGACGAGTTGAACGCGGTATAGCGAACACGAGCCCGACTTGATCGCCGCTTTGCCTCGGAGGCCTCAGATCACGGCCTTCGACGCAAAGCACCCCATGGCGATGGTCGGGCAGTCCGCAAAGCAACGGCAACAGCCCCGGAATGCTTCAGGCTCAGATCAGATCCGACAGCTACAGGGTCGCCGCACACGCGGGCCGGCAAGCCGGACCTTGCGTGCCGCAGCACCCGAATACGCGCATCGGATTCTGACCTGACTGAACCCTGACCGGATATTTGCGATCCGGGTGATTCACGTCGGTATACCGTCGCATTGCGCTACGGGAACTATGCCACCGCTTCGTCAGGTTAGCTTTCTCATATCGCGCCAATTTTTTATCAGCAAGCGCGTTACAAACATGCAGTGCCGTAACATTACTATCAACTTTTTGTTATTCTCGCCTTTTAAATCGATTAAACTTATGTATTTATCGCGCATTAAATCAATAAAATGACATGTATTATTGCTTTCATGCAACCGCAACAAAATTCATACTTATCTTAATGCAACATAAATCGATAATTGAGCGGCAATTCAAAATATTAAATTAGTTGTTTTCTTTGAAACGCCGGATTCGCCGCGCCTTCTTCAACGCAATCCCGGCATGAACAGGTCAGCGTCTGCATGAAAAGCGGCGATCTCACTGCGTGTACTGGCCCGCGTATCGGGAAAACTGCACATAAACGCGCGCGCGGGGCGAAATGCCGATTTTGGCGTTACACGCAGGTTTAACCCCTGCCTGCCGGGGCAACGAGCAGGATACGTCGTAATTTCCCGGATCGAACCGCAGCGATCTCCCTCTAGGGGAGATCCTGGTGATGCCAATGCATTCGATGGTTGCAGGGAGGCCGGAAGCGGCGCTCTCATGCCCGGCCGGGGGGCGAGGCTCCCTGCCGCGCTCCTTCGCGCCTGATCCTTCGCCAATCGCTCGGGGCATGATCGAACCAGCGTCGCGCCGCCCGCGTGAAATTGCCGACTGCGGAAAAGCCGAGCCGATATGCGATATCCGACATCGGCAGGTCCGTTTGCTCCAGCAGGTCCTGGGCAACCTTGCGACGCGTCTGCTCATAGAGGGCCTGGAAGGTCGTTCCCTTCTCGGCGAGGCGGCGCTGGAGACCCCTGCTGCTCAAGGCCATCTCCCTTGCAACGCATGCAAGCGAGAGATCGGGATCGGTGAGGCGCAGCGTGATCACGTCGCAGGTTCGCGACAGAATAGTATCCTCGCGACGCCTCTCGGCCAGCCGACGCCTGTTCAATTCGCCAAGGGCCACGAACAGGTCGTCGTTCCTGCGCGGATTTGGAGTGTCCAGCGCCGAAGAGTTGATCCGCAATTGCGTCACATCGGCACCAAACCGCACCGGAACGCCGAAATAGGCACGATAGGGCTGCGGGCTGGGTGGCGTTTCCCGGGCCAGGTCGACGCTGACCAGCGGCAATTCGCCACCGGTCAGAATGGCGATGCGCCGGGCGTATTCGCAGGCAAGACGGTCGACGACCTGATTGCTGCACACGAGCGAAGTCGGAAACGTCCACCGCATGGTCGTGATCGCGCCGTCGCTCGTCAGCTCGAAAGTCGAAAAATCGACGGACACGGGCGCGTAAGCTGACAGCACCTCCAGCGCCTGACGAAGGGTCGGGGCAAAGGACGCGGCCATGCAGACGGTATCGTCACCACCCCGGCATTGCCTGGCGCTGTCGAGATCGCTTTCCATGATCTCCGTCCAGTGCAGTGCAAAGCAGTCGTCCTCCGCACGCCTGGCACAGGCCTCAAGCAGCCTCCCGAAATCGTCCAGCCTCAGATATGTGCCAAGCTGCGGTTCACCCGGCAGATCGGACAGGCCGAAGCGCTGCATCAGCGCCCGCGCCGAGAACCCCCGCATCTGGCAGTAGGCTTCCAGCCCGACCAGCGAGCGGGCATGAATGAAATGCGCCGCCGGATCGGACCTGTCCTGGTCCCAGATCACGCCGGAGGCAGCTTCGATTGCGTTTAACTCTGTCGTCACCATGAAGCGTTCCGTGATGATACACGCATATTTTTGAGCTGAATGACAGCAATAGGCATGCCAGCCGCATTTACCAAGCGTTGCATCTTCCGCTACGGCAAATCTACACGAGTGTGACTATGCGCAAAACCCGACGAACGGCCAAAGCCCACAGACAGGGTTCCGGGGCGAAGCGGTCGCGGTCCGGACAACGCCCTTATAGCTGGCCATCGGCGAATGTGTCGCAATCCGTCAGCTTGCCGTTCTGCAGGCCGCGCCTGAACCAGCGTACACGCTGCTCGGACGTCCCGTGATTGAAGCTTTCGGGCACCACATAGCCCTGCGTGCGCCGCTGGATCATGTCGTCGCCGATCTGGGCTGCCGCGTTCAGCGCCTCCTCGATATCACCCTGCTCAAGCAAGCCCTTCTGCTCGCTGTCATGAGCCCAGATCCCGGCGAAGCAGTCGGCCTGCAACTCGACCCGGATGGACATTTCGTTTTCCTGCGCCCTGGTCAGGTTGCCGCGGATCGAATTGAAACGCGGCAGGATACCGACAAGGTTCTGCACGTGATGACCGACCTCATGGGCGATCACATAGGCCTGCGCGAAATCGCCGGGCGCCTGGAAGCGGCGGCGAAGCTCGTCGTAGAAGGCGAGATCGATATAAAGCTTGCGGTCGCCGGGACAATAGAACGGCCCTGTCGCCGACTGCGCAAATCCACAGGCTGAGCGGGTGGTATCGGTGAACAGCACAAGCTCCGGCTCGACATAGTTCGTGTCGAGTTCGCGCGGAAAGGCCGCGTTCCAGGTGTCTTCCGTATCGGCGAGAACCACGGCGACGAAGCGGCGCATGTCATCCGCTCCCGGTCCTCCGACCGACGATTGCCCGCCCCCTTGCCCGCCGGGCGCCGAAGGAGAAAACGGATCCCCCCTGTCGAACCCCTCCAGCAGGGCAAGCGGATTGACCCCGAGGACCAGCGAGACGAGCAGGATCGCGATCAGCCCACCAATACCGCCGATGCCGGCGCGCCGCACGCCGCCCCGCGAGGACATGCGCGGGCCGCCAAAACCGCCGCGATTCCCGGTCATGCGCCGGTCATCGACATTGCTGCTTTCCCGACGGCCACGCCAACGCATCGCGATCCTCCTGACACCGGCAAACACCCCAGCCGCCCAAAGGCCGGACCAGGCTCGTCCACACCCGTCGATATTCATTACAATAGCACCCGCGAAAGGGTTTCCCGCGCGTCTTTTTTTGCCTATAAGGCCCGCTCAGCCGACATGAATCCCAACCTTCGCCTCGCTTCGCCGCATATTCGATGCCGCGAGGGCGGGCGGCTCGCGAGCACGCAATGCCCAAACGCACCGATATCTCCTCCATTCTCATCATCGGCGCAGGCCCGATCATCATCGGACAGGCCTGTGAATTCGATTACTCCGGCACCCAGGCCTGCAAGGCGCTGAAGGCGGAGGGCTATCGGATCATCCTGGTCAATTCCAATCCGGCGACGATCATGACCGACCCGGATCTGGCGGATGCGACCTATATCGAGCCGATCACGCCGGAGATCGTCGCCAAGATCATCGAGAAGGAGCGCCCCGACGCGCTCCTGCCGACGATGGGCGGGCAGACCGCGCTGAACTGCGCCTTGTCGCTGCGCAGGATGGGCGTCCTGGAAAAGTTCGGCGTGGAGATGATCGGCGCCACGGCGGAAGCGATCGACAAGGCCGAGGACCGCGAGCTCTTCCGCGAGGCGATGACGAAAATCGGCCTGGAGACGCCGAAGTCCGTGCTCGCGCACAACATGGTGGAAGCGATGCAGGCGCTGGAGGAGATCGGCCTGCCGGCGATCATCCGCCCCTCCTTCACCCTTGGCGGCACGGGCGGCGGCATTGCCTACAATCGCGAGGAATATTTCGAGATCATCGAGCGCGGTATCGACGCCTCCCCCACCAACGAGGTTCTGGTGGAGGAAAGCGTTCTCGGCTGGAAGGAATATGAGATGGAGGTCGTCCGCGACAAGGCGGACAACTGCATCATCATCTGCTCGATCGAGAACATCGACCCGATGGGCGTGCATACGGGCGATTCGATCACGGTGGCGCCGGCGCTGACGCTCACCGACAAGGAATACCAGATCATGCGCGACGCCTCGCTCGCGGTGCTGCGCGAGATCGGGGTGGAAACGGGGGGTTCCAACGTCCAGTTCGCCGTCAATCCGGAAAACGGCCGCCTGATCGTCATCGAGATGAACCCGCGCGTGTCGCGTTCCTCCGCGCTCGCTTCCAAGGCAACGGGCTTCCCGATCGCCAAGATCGCCGCCAAGCTTGCCGTCGGCTATACGCTGGACGAACTGGAAAACGACATCACCGGCGGCGCGACGCCCGCCTCCTTCGAGCCGACCATCGACTATGTGGTCACCAAGATCCCGCGCTTCGCCTTCGAGAAGTTCCCGGGCGCCGAGCCGACGCTGACCACGGCGATGAAGTCGGTCGGCGAGGTGATGGCAATCGGCCGTACGTTTCAGGAAAGCCTGCAGAAGGCCCTGCGCGGCCTTGAAACCGGCCTCAACGGCCTCGACGAGATCGAGATCGCGGGCCTTGGCCACGGCGACGACAAGAATGCGATCCGCGCGGCCCTCGGTGCACCGACGCCGGACCGCCTGCTCAAGGTCGCCCAGGCCTTCCGCCTCGGCGCGGACGCCGAACTCATCCATCAGGCCTGCAAGATCGACCCATGGTTCCTGGAGCAGATCCAGTCGATCATCGAAACGGAGGAGAAGGTCCGCAAGCACGGACTGCCGCAGAATGCCGAAGCGCTGCGCCGGCTGAAAGCGATGGGCTTTTCCGACGCCCGCCTTGCCTCGCTGACCGACAAGCATCCCTGGGATGTCGAGAAACTGCGGCAGGAACTCGACGTCCATCCGGTCTACAAGCGGATCGACACCTGCGCGGCCGAATTCGCCTCGCCCACCGCCTATATGTACTCGACCTACGAGACGCCCTTCGCCGGCCAGCTCACCAACGAGGCGCAGCCATCCGATCGCCGCAAGATCGTCATTCTCGGCGGCGGACCGAACCGTATCGGCCAGGGTATCGAGTTCGACTATTGCTGCTGCCATGCCGCCTTCGCGCTCGCCGATGCGGGCTTCGAGACGATCATGGTCAACTGCAACCCGGAAACGGTCTCGACCGACTACGACACCTCCGACCGGCTCTATTTCGAGCCGCTGACGGCGGAAGACGTGCTGGAAATCATCCGCACGGAACAGTCGAACGGCACGCTGCACGGAGTGATCGTCCAGTTCGGCGGCCAGACGCCGCTGAAGCTCGCCCAGGCGCTGGTCGAGGCCGACGTGCCGATCCTCGGCACATCGCCCGACATGATCGACCTTGCCGAGGACCGCGACCGGTTCCAGAAGCTCTTGTGGAAGCTCAACCTGAAGCAGCCGGAAAACGGCATCGCCTATTCCGTGGAGCAGAGCCGGCTGGTCGTCGCCGATCTCGGTCTTCCCGCCGTCGTGCGTCCTTCCTATGTGCTCGGCGGGCGCGCCATGCAGATCATCCGCGACGAGGAAGCGCTCAATTCCTACCTGCTCGGCACGCTGCCGGAACTGGTGCCGGCCGACGTGCGCATCAAGTATCCAAACGACAAGACCGGCCAGATCAACACGGTGCTCGGCAAGAACCCGCTCCTCTTCGACCGCTATCTCGACGGCGCGATCGAAGTCGACGTGGACGCGCTCTCCGATGGCGAGGACGTGTTCATCTGCGGCATCATGGAGCATATCGAGGAAGCCGGCATCCATTCGGGCGACAGCGCCTGCTCGCTTCCTCCCTATTCGCTTGGCCCCGACCAGCTGGAGGAACTGAAGCGGCAGACGGTGGCGCTTGCCCGCGCGCTGAAGGTCGGTGGCCTGATGAACGTCCAGTTCGCCATTCTCGACGGCGCGATCTTCGTGCTGGAAGTCAACCCGCGCGCCTCGCGTACCGTACCCTTCGTCGCCAAGACGATCGGCGAGCCGATCGCCAAGATCGCCGCCCGCGTCATGGCCGGGGAAAAGCTTGCCTCCTTCGGGCTGACCGACAAGGCCTATGACCATATCGCGGTGAAGGAAGCGGTGTTCCCCTTCGCCCGCTTCCCGGGCGTCGACACGGTGCTTGGCCCGGAGATGCGCTCGACCGGCGAGGTGATGGGCCTGAACCACAGCTTCGAGACCGCCTTCGCCAAATCGCAGATCGGCTCCGGTACCCGCGTGCCGACGGAGGGAACGGTGTTCATCTCCGTGCGCGACGCCGACAAGGAACGCGCGGTCGATCCGGCCCGCCGCCTTGAAAAAGCCGGCTTTACGATCATCGCTACCAGCGGCACCCAGAGGTTCCTCGAGTCGCAGGGGATACGCTGCTCGAAGATCAACAAGGTGCTTGAAGGGCGGCCGCACATCGTCGATGCTATCAAGAACGGTGAGGTCCAGCTCGTCTTCAACACGACCGAAGGCGCTCAGGCCCTTGCCGACAGCCGGTCGCTTCGCCGCGCTGCCTTGCTGCACAAGATCCCCTATTACACCACGATGGCGGGGGCGATCGCCGCAGCCAAGGGCATTGAGGCCTACAAGGCCGGCAGTCTCGAAGTGCGACCGCTGCAGTCCTATTTCGGCTGAGCCGGTCTGGACGAAAAAATCGGGAACGCGCCGGGCGGAGGCCCCGGCCAATCGCGCGGCATTTCCCGGATGCGGAACGTGTGAACCTCGGCACGGGTGAAAACCCGGCCGGGTTTTATGTTTGTTTATGAGCCTGCGTTTTTTGCGCATGCGAGATGTTGAAGGTCGAGGACCATGGAAAAGATCCCGATGACTGCCGCCGGCTATGCGATGCTGGAGCAGGAACTCAAGGAGCGCACGTCCGTCGAACGGCCGCGCATCATCCAGGCGATCTCGGAAGCCCGTGCCCATGGCGATCTGTCCGAAAATGCCGAATATCATGCCGCCAAGGAGCAGCAGAGCCTGAACGAAGGCCGGATATCGGATCTGGAAGACAAGCTTGGCCGCGCCGAAATCATCGACGTCTCCAAGCTGTCCGGCAGCACGATCAAGTTCGGCGCGACCGTGACGCTGGTGGACGAGGATACCGAGGAAGAGAAGCGCTACACCATCGTCGGCGATGTCGAAGCCGACGTGAAGGCCGGTCGCGTCTCGATTTCCTCGCCGATTGCGCGCGCACTGATCGGCAAGACCATCGGCGACAATGTCGAGGTCAGCGCACCGGGCGGCGCCCGGGCCTATGAGATCATCAACGTCACATTCGGTTGAACTTCGGCAGGCCCTTGGAATTGCGCTGCCGGGCGACAGTGTCGCCCGGCGGTTGTCGCGCATTTGAACAGCGCGATAAATAATAGCGCACGATGAATTGAGCGGGCACCGACTGTCCATTATCCGGGCAGATTGCTACGTAGGCCGGCAAGTTTCCTCTGTCGGACCGTTTCTCATGCGACGTCACCTGCTTCCCTTCGTTACCCGTCACGAACCCCGCGCCGCTTCCGGGCTGGCCCTGAAATCGGGCATCGGCGCCATTCTCGGCATGTCGCTCGTCGGCGGCCTCGCAACGCTCACCGGCCTGCCGCTCCTGATCGCTCCCTTCGGTGCCACGGCAGTTCTTTTGTTCGCAGTGCCGGCAAGCCCGCTTGCCCAGCCGATGAACGTGGTCGGCGGCTATGCGATCGCCATTGCCGCGGCAACGGCCGCCGCCATCTGGTTTCCGGGAATGTGGTGGGCGGCCGGGATCGCCGTCGGGCTCGCGATCGCGGCAATGCTCGCCTTCCGGCTGACGCATCCCCCGGCAGGCGCAATCCCGCTTCTGACACTCACGTCGGCAATGCCGCTCGAAACCCTGGCGTTCAGCACCGTTCTCGGCAGCGTCAGCCTCGTCGCGGTCGCAGCCCTCCACCACCGCCTGCCGCCGAAGCAGGAATATCCGAAGCGCCCGTAAGGCGGCGGAGCGCGGAAGCCGGGCGCCTTACACCCGGTCGATCGGCACGATCGGCTCGTCCTTGGTACGCCGGATGGTCAGCGCGGTGCGCACGCTGTCGACATTCGGCGTCGCGGTCAGTTCGCGGATGATAAAGGTCTGGAACGACTGCAGGTCCGGCGCCACGCATTTCAGCAGGAAATCGACCTCGCCGGACAGCATGTAGCTCTCGCGCACGATCGGCCAGGACTTCACCTTTTCCTCGAAGGCGATGAGATCGGCCTCCGTCTGGCTGTGCAGGCCCACCATCGCGAAGGCCGTGACGTCGAAGCCGAGTTGCTTTTCATCCAGCAGCGTGCGGTAGCCGCGGATGAGACCTGCCGCCTCGAGCGCGCGCACGCGCCTCAGGCAGGGAGGCGCGGAAATCCCGACCCTCTTTGCAAGCTCGACATTGGTCATGCGGCCGTCGTCCTGCAATTCCTTGAGGATTTGCCAATCGATGGCGTCGAGGCGGGCTTTCACTCTTCTCTCCTTGCTGCTTCCATGGCACACCGATGGCGGGTGCCATGGCCGGCGTCCCCGGGCGGGACGCGAATGCGCCATGATGAGTTACTATTTTGCGCATTTCTGCAACAGTATAACAATCTGGCGCATGAATCGGAAAGATAAGGAAAGGCCGCTGTCCACCGGGAATCTCTCCCATATTGCCTCGGTCTGGGTGATTACCGACGGCAAGGCCGGCGACGAGGCGCAATGTGTCGGCGTCGCCGAAGCCCTTGGCGCACCTTTCGAGATCAGGCGCGTGGCGCCGAAAGCGCCTTTTACCTGGGCCATGCCCTGGGGGCCGATCGATCCGCGCGAAAGGCCGGATGCACCGAAAAGCCCGCTGAAACCGCCCTTCCCCGATGTCGCCATCGCCTCGGGCCGGCGCGCCGTCGCCTATCTCCGCCACCTGAAGAAGGCAAGCAGCGGCCGGATCTTCACCGTCTTCCTCAAGGATCCCAAAACGGGAACGAGCGCCGCCGATCTCATCTGGGTCGCCGAGCACGACCGCTTGCGGGGCGGCAATGTGCTGGTGACGCTGACTTCGCCGCACCGCTTCTCCGCCGGGCGCCTGGAGGAAGCCAGGAGCATGCCGCTGCCGGAAATCGTCGCGTTGAAGCCTCCCCGCGTCGCCGTGCTTGCCGGCGGCAACAGCCGCCACCACCGGTTCACGGAGCTGGATACCGCGAGATTTCTCACAGGGCTTGCGGATCTGGCCGGCCAGGGCGCGTCCCTGATGATCACCCCGTCGCGCAGGACGCCGACCGGGCTGGCGCGGGACCTTGCAAGGCTCGCCCGCGAAGGCAGCCATCTTTTCTGGAATGGCGAGGGCGACAATCCGCTGCTGCAATATCTCGCCAATGCCGATGCGATTGTCGTTACGGCCGATTCCACCAACATGATCGGCGAGGCGGCGGCGACCGGCCGGCCGGTGCATGTGTTTCATCCGGGCGGCGGACACCGGAAATTCGACCGCTTTCTTGCGCAAATGTCCGAGATTGGTGTCGTTCACCCCTTTCCCGGGCCGCTGAAAACCACTACCTACGAGCCGATCAATTCCACGCCTGAGATCGCCGCCGCGATACGGGCGGCCTTGCAGGATCGCCGGCCGGACTGAAGGTCCGGAGGCGGCAGACGCCGATTTGAAGGAGACAGGCTGATGGCGAGCCAACACCACAAGCTCTTCATTGTGGGCTCCGGCCCTGCCGGTTACACGGCAGCGATCTATGCGGCGCGCGCGATGCTGGAGCCTGCGCTTGTGACCGGCATCCAGCCGGGCGGTCAGCTCACCATCACCACCGACGTCGAGAACTACCCCGGCTTCGCCGACCCGATCCAGGGCCCCTGGCTCGTGGAGGAGATGCGCAAGCAGGCCGAAAACGTCGGCACGACGATGATCTACGACACGATCACCGAGGCCGATCTGTCCCGCCGCCCCTTCACGCTGAAGGGCGACAGCGGCACCACCTATACCTGCGACGCGCTGGTGATCGCGACGGGCGCCCAGGCGCGCTGGCTGGGCCTTCCCTCCGAGCAGGACTTCATGGGTGCGGGCGTCTCGGCCTGCGCCACCTGCGACGGCTTCTTCTATCGCGGCAAGGAAGTGCTCGTCATCGGTGGCGGCAATACCGCGGTCGAGGAAGCGCTTTACCTCGCCAATCTTGCGTCGAAGGTCACGGTCATCCACCGCCGCGACCAGTTCCGCGCCGAGCGCATCCTCCAGGAACGGCTGTTCCGCAATCCGAAGATCAAGGTGATCTGGGACAGCGTGGTCGAGGAGATCGTCGGCGGCGGCACGCCGAAGGCGGTCACCGGAGCGCGCATCCGCAACGTGAAGACCGGCGCGGTATCGGAAGTGGCCGCCGAAGGCTTCTTCGTCGCGATCGGCCATGCGCCGGCCGTCGAGCTTTTCAAGGACCAGGTCCAGCTCAGGCCTTCGGGCTATATCTGGACCGCGCCGGACAGCACCGCCACATCAATCCCGGGCGTCTTCGCCGCCGGCGACGTCACCGACGAAATCTACCGCCAGGCGGTCACCGCCGCCGGGATGGGCTGCATGGCCGCGCTCGAAGCCGAGCGTTTCCTTGCGGAACATGAGGTTGCGGAGAACCAGGCGGCAGAATAGCCTTCGCCTGAACGGGGATCAGGTCACGCCGACGTGACCTAGACGGGCGGGTGCACCATGCCGATGGACTGGGACAAGCTGCGGATTTTTCACGCCGCCGCGCAGGCGGGGAGCTTCACGCATGCGGGCGAGACGCTGAACATGAGCCAGTCGGCGGTAAGCCGGCAGGTCAGCGCGCTCGAAGGCGACCTCGGCGTCCCGCTGTTCCACCGGCATGCGCGCGGTCTCCTGCTGACCGAGCAGGGCGAACTTCTCTATCGCACCGCGCGCGAGGTCCTCATGAAGCTGGAGGCCGTGCAGGCCCGGCTGACCGATACCAAGGAAAAGCCCTCCGGCGTCCTGCGCGTCACCACCACCGTGGGCCTGGGCTCGACATGGCTGACGTCCCGCCTCAATGAGTTCGTCGATCTCTATCCCGACATGGAACTCAGGCTCATCTTCGACGACGATGAGCTCGATCTCGGCATGCGGGAAGCGGATGCCGCCATCCGCCTGCGCAAGCCCACCCAACCCGACCTCATCCAGCGCAAGCTGTTCACCGTCCATTTTCACCTTTACGCCGCGCCGTCCTACATCCAGCGCTTCGGCACGCCGTCGTCGATCGAGGATCTCGACCGCCACCGCATCATTTCCTATGGCGAGCATGCGCCCACCTATCTGCGCGACATGAACTGGCTGGAGACCGCCGGCCTTCCGGCCGGCCAGACCCGGCGCTGCGTGCTCAGGGTCAACAATGTCGTCGCCATCAAGCGCTCCGTGCAGCGCGGCATCGGCATCGCGCTCCTCCCCGACTATCTGATCGAGGAGAATTCCGGCCTGCTGCAATTGCTGACCGGAGAACACGTGCCGACCTTCGACACCTATTTCGTCTATCCGTCTGAATTAAAGAATACCGCGCGCATTACCGCGTTCCGCGATTTCCTGCTGTCCAACGCCGAACGCTGGACGTTCTGAGCAGTCTGGCACCGCAAACGGCGGCCATCTCTCCGTGAGCTTTCCGGCTCGCAGCCACCCCGCCGGAGCTATGATCCGCGTGCATACCAGCTTTGCGCCTCTGCCTCTTGTTTGGACAGCTTGTGCACCGCATATAAGCAGTGCTGTTGGTTTGCTTCGTCGCTATCTCCTCCCAGCGACGTCTGATGCAGCCAGCTGTTCCCCTCTGGAAGGTGATTACTCCGTCACTGACGGTTTGATCAAAATAACTGCCGGGCCTCGCGCCCGGCACTTTTTTGCCCTCAAACACCCGGTTTCGGAAACAATCATGCGCAGCGGCTGGCGCCGACCGGCTCGGAGGCGCATTGTTGCATCGCACAATTCATTGATCCATTTACGCCTTTCAATTCGTCGGATCGAGTGCCTATTCTCTAAGCGCGATTAACGATCAGGCATCTGCCTATGCAAAAAACGCACACCAGATTGTGATCAAACAAGAGCGGCCACGACGCCGCACCTCCTTCTCTCTTCACACACCAGCGCAAGAAAAAGGCCGGCACATGCGCTGTGCCGGCTCTCTCAAATTTCAATGCATATGGTGCGCACTTACATATAGAGGCGCTCGTTCTCCAGCCCCTTGTAGAGGCCGGCCACCTGCTCGCCATAGCCGTTGAAAAGCAGGGTCGGAACGCGCTCGCCGGTATGCAGCACGGTTTCCTGGGCCTGGCTCCAGCGAGGGTGCGACACTTCCGGGTTCACATTGGCCCAGAAGCCGTATTCCGAACCCTGGATCTCTTCCCAGAAGCTGACCGGCCGCTCGTCGGTGAAGGTGATCTTGACGATCGACTTGATCGACTTGAAGCCGTATTTCCACGGCAAGGCGAGACGGATCGGCGCGCCGAACTGCTTGGCGAGCGGCTTGCCGTAAATACCCGTCACCATGAAGGAGAGGTCGTTGGTCGCCTCTTCCATGGTTACGCCTTCCACATAGGGCCAAGGGTACCAGGAGGCGCGCTGTCCGCTTGCCGTATCCGGATCCATGAAGGTCTCGAAGCGCAGATATTTCGCGCCGGCCTGCGGCGAGGCGAGCTTCACAAGATCGGCGAGCGCGAAGCCCGTCCAGGGTACGGTCATCGACCAGGCTTCGACGCAACGGTGGCGGTAAAGCCGCTCTTCCAGCGAAACCTTCTTCAGCAGATCGTCGATGCCGATCGTCTGCGGATTGTCGACCATGCCGTCGATGGCAATCTCCCAGGGCCGCGTTTCCAGGGCCTGGGCGGCGTTGAAGATCTGCTTGTGCGAACCGAACTCATAGAAGTTGTTGTAGCGGGAGGAATATTTCTCCGGCGTCAGTTCCCGGTCGACCACATAGGCCTCGTTGCGCTTGGCGGGATAAAGACCGGCACTCGGATCTTCCTCGGCAAAGGCCGGGCGCGGCAGCGTGCTTCCGGCAATGAGCGCACCCGTTCCCGCAAGACCGGCAAGCACGGAGCGGCGGTTGAGAAAGATCGATTCCGGCGTCGCCTGTGACTCCGGGATCTCCCAGCCCTTCTTGCGGATTATGTGCATCTCTTCCTCCAGCTTGGCCCGCGCTCCCCTTCCCCGCCCCGTTGGGCGCCGCTTCGGCAGCGACAGGGACGAACAAAGTCGCGGGCACTCTACTGCCATCTTGTTTCCCTAACCGGAGGTAGCGCGGTATCGGCCCTGCATCAAATCAAGCCCGGTTGAACTGCGCTTGAGCGACCACTGTCAGTCGGCCGGCGCAATCCGGTAAAGCGCGCCCTCATCCTCGTCGGTCGAGAACCATATCGCTCCGTCCGGCCCGTTCCTGAGCGTGCGGATGCGGCCGAATTCCCCCTGGATCATCCTCTCCTCGTGCACGACCTTTCCGTCGGCAATCTCAAGGCGCACGATCATCTGGTCCCTGAGCGCCCCGACCAGTAGGTCGTCCTTCCAGGCAGGAATGGCGCTGCCGTCGTGAAAGATCATGCCGGAGGGAGCGATGGAGGGAACCCAATAGTGGATGGGTTGCTCCATGCCTTCCGCATGCGTGCCGATACCGACCGGATCGCCGGAATAGTCGCGGCCATAGGTGATGACCGGCCAGCCGTAGTTCCCGCCGGCTTGCGGACGGTTGATCTCGTCGCCGCCCTGCGGACCATGTTCCACGGTCCAAAGGGCTCCCGTTCCCGGTTGGATCGCCATGCCCTGGATGTTGCGGTGGCCGGTCGACCAGATCTCCTTCAGCGCCTTCCCGCCATCCGCGAAGGGATTGTCAGGAGGAATGGAGCCATCCGGATTGACCCGCATCACCTTGCCGGCAGTGTCGAACGGATCCTGCGCCCGCTCCCCTTGCATGCGGTCGCCGAAGGCGACGAACAGGGTGCCATCCGGTGCGGGCAGGATGCGGGAGCCGAAATTGTCGAGCGATTCCGTGCGCTTCTCCATCCGGACAAGCACCTTCACGTCTTCAAGCCGCGCGCCCTTTCCCATGCGCACCAGCTTCGCCCGCGCCGCCGCCGTGCCAAGGCTGCCCTCCACGCCTTCCGTATAGGTGAAGTAGATCGTACCGGACGTCTCGAAATCCGGCGCCGGAACGAGGTCCATCAGCCCCGCCTGACCCCAGGCGAAAAAATCCGGCACGCCTGCCACCGCGGATTTGCTTTTGCCGTCCGGAGCGATCAGCACCATGGCTGAGCCGCGCTCGTTCAGCAGGATCGACCCGTCCGGCAGGAAGAGGAACCCCCAGGGATGATCGAGGTCGCCTGCGACCTTCGTCACCCTGATATCCGCTTTCTCGGTGCGAAAGATCCTGGCTTCGGATGAGACGGCAGCCCCGGCACCCTGGACGAACAGCAGGGTCGCAGCCGGAAGAACCTGAAGGAGGGGGCGGAACATGGAACGCATGAAGACACCTTGCTTTCGCCCCCGCCCAAGCGCGGATACGGACGCCGTGCGCCCGTATCCGGTCATCTCCCAATTCAGGCAGCCTGCTTGCCGAAGCGCTGGCATATTTCCTCGGCCGCCTTGCCGGAGAGCTCCGCCATGTGGCCGAAGCGCTTCGTATAGCTGCCGACGCCGGCGGTCGCCGAACGTACCTCGACGATCAGCTCGCCGATTTCGGCCTCCGGCATGGTGCAGCGCACCTCGTCCCAGCCCGGCCAGCCCGGACGGGCGTCGAAGCCGAGAATCTGCCCGCGCCGCGCCGAAATGATGGCATTGATCTTCGCCGTCGTGTCATTCGGACAGGCAACGACCACCTCGTAGATCGGCTCCAGCAGCACGGGCTTGCACTGCGGAAGGCCGTCCCGCATTCCGAGGATCGCCGCCATGCGAAAGGCCTGATCAGAGGAATCCACCGAGTGGTAGGAGCCGTCGGTGAGGGTTACGCCGACATCGACCACCGGAAAGCCGAGCGGTCCCTCACGCAACGCTTCCTTCACGCCCTCGCCGACCGAAGGGATGTATTGCTTGGGCACGACGCCGCCGGTGATCCTGTCGTCGAATACGAAGCCTCCACCGCGTTCCAGCGGGCGGATTTCGAGCACCACATCGCCGAACTGGCCGTGGCCGCCCGACTGCTTCTTGTGCCGGCCGCGAATGCTCGTACCGCCACGGATCGTCTCGCGATAGGGCACGGTGGCAACGCGCCGCTCCACGTCGAGGCCGTATTTGCCGTGCAGCCGCTCCAGCGCGACGCGCAAATGCATCTCGCCCTGGCCTTCCAGGATGGTTTCGGCTGAATCCTGCGCGTGGCGTACGATCAGGCCGCGATCCTCCTCCGCCAGTTTGGCAAGCGCTGCCGAGAGCTTCACGTCGTCGCGCCGCTCCTTCGGCGCCACCGCGATCGCCAAGACCGGCGGCGGCGTCTCCAGGCGGGCAAGCTGGGTCACAGGCCCGGCCCCGCCCAGCGTTTCTCCCGTCTGAACCTTCTCCAGCTTGCCGAGACCTACCGTTTCGCCGACTTCGGCCCTGTCGCGCTTTGTCGCCTGCTGGCCCACCACCCGGTAGAAGCCGGATATGCGCGCTTCGGAACCGTCCTCACGAACGAGAACGTCGGCATCGCCGATCGAGCCCGTGAGGATACGCGCGATCGAAAGCTTGCCGGCATGCGGCGTATGGACCGTCTTGAGGATCTGGACCGTCGCCGGCGCGCCGTCATCGACACCGAGCCGCGCGCGGGTCATGCCGATGTCGGGTGCTTCATGCCGCAGCGCTTTCAACAGGCGCTGAATGCCGTTGCCATGCTCGGCGGAGCCGATGAAGACCGGACAGATGACGGCCTGGCGCATTTCCTCCACCAGGTCGCCGAACACCCGCTCCTTTCCCGGCGCGATATCTTCCAGCAGCGCTTCCATCAGCACGTCGTCGTGGTCGGCCAGTTTTTCCAGCATCTCGAAACGGGCTTCGACCTCGCGGGCGCGGTCATCGTCGGGAATTTCGATCACAAGGCTCTCGGCATGCTCGCGATAGACGAAGGCGCGTTCGAGCGCGAGATCGATGAAGCCCATGGCAATGCCGTTCTTCCAGATCGGGATCTGGCGCAACACCATCGGCACCGCCGACGCCGGCTGGAGGGTCTGCAACACGTCGCGCACGCGCATCGTGGTCTTGTCGATCTTGTTGATGAACAGGACGCGGGGAATGGCAAGATCTTCAAGCCGCTTCAGGATCACCTGCAGGGCAGGCACTTTCTTTTCATCGGCCTCGACGACGACGATCGCCATGTCCACGCCGGCCAGCGCGCCATCCGCTTCGGCAAGGAATTCGACGGAACCCGGGCAATCAATAAAGGTATAGGTGTCGCCGAGATAATCGGTTTCGGCCACGTTCAGTTCCACGCTCATGGCGTGATCGCGAGCTTCCGGAGATGCATCGCCCACCGTATTGGCGGCGGCGATCGTCCCCTGTCTCTGGATGGCCCCTGTGCGTGCGAGAATGGCCTCAAGCAGCGTGGTCTTGCCGCTGGCGAAAGGGCCGATGATCGCTATGCACCGGGGCCCGGCTAGTCTGCCGTTGTCGGCCTTTTGTTCCTTGCCCTTGCGTTCGTCTCCCATGGTGTTGCCTCCAGCTTTGGCGGGACCGCGACAAGCGGTCGCCCGAATTGAGGCGCGGGCCAAGCGACGAATTTCAGAGGACGTCGCGTTTCCGCGCCGCCGTCCGCCGTGTGCGGGCGGGCAAATATCGTCGCGCCGATCGCAGGCAAAACGCAAGGGAAACCGTCGCCGCAGCGCCAAAAAACGCCGCTGCGGTCGCATTTGCCGAGCAGGGAAAATTCACTGGTGCGTAAGCGTCAGCGATGCAAGGCCCGCCTGAATGTCAAAGCCTTGCGTGCTGCCAAGGCTCAGGGGATTGAGCGCTATCGAGCGATCCAGCCCGCCGATCAGGGCATTGGCCTCAAGGCCCACGCCAAGCGTGGCGCCTGCCGATACGCCGGCATATTTGCCGGCCAGTGCCCCCGGCTTCATGTCCGCCGACGGCGCGAGGACCGCCCAGACGACCTTGGCTTCCTTCACCGTGCCGATGTCGAGGCCGAATTCGTTGATCGTCCCCTTGTAGCTTTCCTTGCCGCCACCCGCCTTGTCGAAGGTGCACTGGAGACCCTTCGTCGATCCGAAAATGAAGCCGCTGCCGCCTTCCACTTCGCAGCTGAGCACGCCGACCTGCACGCCAGGGGCGCTGCTTTGGGCGAGAGCCGCTGCCGGCAGGGCAAACAATGCGAGACCAAAGACCACAAGGCGATGCATGGCGGAACTCCCTTCTGACTATGGTAATTTATTACCTTACGTCATATAAGGAAGGAAACACGTTTTCACAGCCCGGTGCGGAAGCCAGCCAATCGAATAAAAAAGGGCGGAGCACTGCCGCCCTTTTTATGATCCTTGTGCGAGTCAGCGCGCAGAGTTACCGCAAATTCCCGCAGAAGCGCTGAATTCGCAGGCAGGCCTCTTCCAGAGCCTCGGTCGAGGTCGCATAGGAAATGCGGAAATTCGGGCCGAGACCGAAGGCGGACCCCTGGACGACGGCAACGCCTTCGGTTTCCAGAAGCTCCGTGACGAAGTCCTCGTCCGTTTCGATCACCTTGCCGGACGGCGCGGCCTTGCCGATCGTGCCGGCGCAGGACGGGAACACATAGAAGGCGCCTTCCGGCACGGGGCAGGTGATCCCCTTGGCCTGGTTCAGCATCGACACGACGAGATCGCGGCGCGCCTTGAAGACCTCGTTGTTCTTCGGGATGAAATCCTGAGTGCCGTTCAGCGCCTCGACGGCCGCGTATTGAGCGATCGAGCAGGGGTTGGAGGTCGACTGCGACTGCACCTTCGCCATGGCCTTGATCAGGCTTTCCGGGCCGCCGGCATAGCCGATGCGCCAGCCGGTCATCGCATAGGCCTTGGAGACGCCGTTGACCGTCAGCGTGCGGTCATAAAGCTTCGGCTCCACCTGCGCGGGCGTCGTGAACTCGAAACTGTCGTAGACGAGGTGTTCATACATGTCGTCCGTCATCACCCAGACATGGGGATGACGCAGCAGCACGTCGCAAAGCGCCCGAAGCTCCGATCGCGTGTAGGCCGCGCCGGAGGGATTGGAGGGCGAGTTGAAGATCACCCACTTGGTCTTCGGCGTGATCGTCGCATCCAGCGCTTCGGGAGAGATCTTGAAGGTCTGCTTGTCGGCCTCGACGATCACCGGCGTGCCGCCGGCCAGCAGCACCATGTCGGGATAGCTCACCCAGTAGGGCGTCGGGATCACCACCTCGTCGCCCGGGTTCAGCGTCGCGATCAGCGCGTTGTAGAGCACCTGCTTGCCGCCCGTGCCGACGGTGATCTGGCCCGGCACGTAATCGAGGCCGTTCTCGCGCTTGAACTTGGCGCAGATCGCGGCCTTCAGCTCCGGAATGCCGTCGACGGCGGTGTATTTCGTCTTGCCGCCGACGATGGCGGCGATCGCGGCCTGCTTGATGTTTTCAGGCGTGTCGAAATCCGGCTCACCCGCGCCAAGACCGATCACGTCGCGGCCCGCGGCTTTCAGCTCGCGCGCCTTGTTGGTGACCGCGATCGTCGCGGATGGTTTCACACGTGACAGCGCGTCGGCGATAAAGCCCATGGTGCCCTCCTCTGAAAGGCCGTATCGGAATTGTTTCGGGCGCAAGGACGCCTCAAGAGCGGAAATTCGGTCTGATCGCACCCGAACGGCAGCCGGCTCCGCCTCGGGACGGAGTTGCCGGAATTCTGGTGGGTGTAGTCCATCGCCGGGAAAATTGGCAACCGATTTCTCGCATCCGCACAACGTGCGGCGCGGGAAAAACCGATCAGTGCTTGCTTTCGATGACGAGATAGAAATTCTCTTCCTGCTGCAGCAGCACCGGCCGCAGCCGCTTGCTGCGGGTCACCCCGTCGAAGCCGCTGACGGAAGCCTGCATCGGCGCGGGATTGCCGGACTGCGCCTGGTCGATCAATGCCTTGAGCGTCTTGGGGTGCAGCAGGTTTTCGGTGACGGGTGCCGATTCCATCATCTGCTGGGTCATGGCCAGCGATTTGCGCGCCGCCTGGTTGGCGGCAACGATCATGCGGGTCTTGACGTCGACGACCAGGATATTGGTCGCTACGGCATCGAATACGCGGAAGAAATCGAGGTCGCCGCCGGTCTTTCGCTCCGCCATGAAGACCGCACCGCCAAGGCCGGCCGAAACGCGGAACGGCATCAGCGAGAAATTGAGCGACATCGCGTCGCCGTTGGCGAGGAAGAAACGGCGCGTCGCCTGGGCCGGGGCCCGGCGGGCGAGGCCCGTCAGGATGACGCCGGGAAGCGTCTTGCCGAGCCGTGCGGGAATGTGGGCGATGTTCCGTCCGATGCAGAATTTCGGATCGTCGATCTGGAACATCGTGAAGAAGTTGTCGTTGGCATAGCGGACGTAACCGAAGCTGTCGACAACCAGAACGGCTCTTGGGCTGCTTTCCACCAGATGGCGAATAAGGGGCGCGACGCCGCGCACCGCCGCGCCCGTCGCCTCCACCGGAGGCTGCGCGTCGGCCGCCGCAATCACCAGCGCCCCGCCGCCTGCCACATCGTAGCGCTGCGCGGTCAGCGACAGTCCCTGCCCCAGTTCATCGCCACCGAGCTCGATCGGCCCGCCTGCCCCTTTCTGGACCGCATGCTGAATCAGGGAGAGGATCTGTTTCTGGTCGCCCTGCGAGAGGAGCCGCAAGGCACTCGTCAGCGGGGCCTGGTGCAGGCCGGCACTGCCTTCGAAATCGAGCCCCTCCGGCTCCATCCAGAGGATCTGCTTGGCGACGGCATCGACGACGAAGAAAGTCAGGCCGGCAAGGCTGAGTGCCGGCTTCTGCATACCGGCATCCGTTTCGTCCATCTCGAGGGCCTGGCTGGATGCCCTAGCGTCATCCGATCCTTCAAAAGAGTCCATCATGTGCTCGCCCATCCTGCGTGCCACCGACCGGCCCATCCGCGTGAGGACCGCGGCTGGCTTCTACAGGCGTCCTTGTTTCCCAGACAGTGACTGCATCAGGTGTAAAAGCCGTAAATAACAAAAGGATGCGGCTCATCCGCGTTTCTGCGTCGCCGGCACCGGGCCCTTGTGCACCGCCACAAATTGACCACGAAATCTCTCAGCGAATGCCCGATTGAGAACCTCAGGAGGCCGAGATCGGGCGCAATTCTCCGCCGCGTCGAGTACCACCATCGGTATGGGGAGTGTTGGTCAATGGTGGAGGAGTATCGGGGTAACAGGCGCAAACGCCGCGCCCGATCAATTGCCCGTTATATCGCTTTTGCGGTCTTCGCCTGCCTGTTGCCGGCGGTGATCGCCTCAAGTGCCCGCGCCGGACCGCTGAGTTCGAGGGAAGACTGGGCCATCGGCGCCATCAGCATCCTTTTCGCCGTGATGCTGCTCGTCACCGCCTTCCTGGTGCGCAACCTGACACGGAACCTGCTCTCCGGTTTTCGCAACCGGCAGCAGAACCGGCTTTGACAAGGAACCAGGAGACGATGGCTGTGAAGCGGGAAGACGGGTTTCGCTGGGAACAGGACACCGGCGCGCGTGCCGCCAGACAGCTGATGACGGCAACCTGCATCGGCCTGGCCCTTGCGCTGACGCTCGTCTTTTTCGGCCGGCCCGTGGCGGCAGTCCTGCGCGGCGCCGAGGCGTCGCCGCCGGACGTGCAGCTGAAACAGGCCAGCGCGCCCGCCCACCTGGAGGCGACAGCGCATGCCGTGCCGCAGGCTTCCAATCCAGATCGAAGCATTGAACCGGCGAATGACGCCGCTCAGGCGATCGAAAAGGCGCAGGTGCGTCATCCCGACAAGACCGCCGGTGGGCTCGCGCAATCCAGCAGCAGGGACATCAAGGCCGAACGTGCAACGGCGGCCCTGCCGGCTTCGCCCCGCGCCGACCGGGTCAACTGACCGCACTGCCGGGAATTGCGCGGCAAATTTCGCCGGGAAATCGAAGATCGCCCCTCTTCCTCCGCGCTCCGCCAAGGCTGCCACGTTACGTATCGCAAAGATTGCGCTAGAGTAGCCTCAGGCTGGACCGAGTTGCTCCGACAGCGAAAAGCGCGGTGCGGCCGCCAGAACGGGAGTGCGCGATCATGCCGGTCGACCTGACCTTGTCGCCAGAGACCATCCGGATGCTGATCCAGAAAGCGCGCGCGGCGACTTCCGCGATCGACGGCGGCTTCGAGGAGGGGCATGAGGGCGAGATCGAGTTCGACACCGACACCCTCACCGACACCCATGCGCATGACGGACTGGCCGAAGAGGAAGCCGACGATCTTTCCGAGGAAGAATTGCGGGAACTCATCGAGGACCTGAATGTCGACGAGTCGGCCGAACTCGTCGCCATCGCATGGATCGGTCGCGGCGATTTCGATGCCGGAGATTTCGAGCAGGCGGTCGAGGAGGCGCGCGACCGTGCCGTCCGCTCCACCGCGAAATACCTGATTGGCATGCCGCTGCTTGCCGACTATCTGGAAGCCGGTCTCGACGCGCTCGATCTTTGAGGCGATTTGCGGCTTAACCCGGGCTGGCACCGATATCCCCGGAAAAATTCCGTTGCGTTACAATCAACTGACTGCAAAGGCCCGGAATCCGGTGCCTATTTGCAACAGGCCGCGACAATTCGTCACTCGAACCGCTCCCTGCCGGTCAATTCCTAGGGATAACGCGTGACCCTCCCGATCACGAACGTTTACAGTTCATTAACCAAGATCCTTAATCGTCAAGCACGCGTTATGGGGGATTCGGTGCCGTTTCGACGGTTGCACCCTCGGCAGGGAGAAGCGCATGAGCCTGATGGACCGCACGGACCAAGACATGTTTACCCAGGACATGTTCACGCTTTCCAAGCCGTCTCCCTGGCCCCTCTTCTTCAAGGTCACCGTATTTTCCGCCGCTCTCGTCTTCATGCTTTTCGTCGCTTTCCCCCCGGTCTGATCCTTCTTTTCCTCGGCTTTCCTCTTGCTTTCCAGCCTTTGCGGCCGGTGTTTCGCCGGGCATGATCTGAACCACGGCCCGTTTTCGCAGCGACATCCGGTTCAAGCCCGTGCGCGCAACGAATAGTCCACAACGGCCGGCGCTGGGACGCCTCGATGCCGTCGACATCGCCCGGGCGGCAGCGCTGCTGGCGATGGCGATCTATCACCTGTCCTGGGACCTGTTCTGGTTTCGAATCGTCGACTGGAACGTTGCCGCCGGGATCGGATGGCGGGTCTTCGCAATCGCGATCGCCTCCAGCTTCCTGTTCCTCGTCGGCGTCAGCCTGGTGCTGGCCAATGGCAATGGTTTTCGCTGGCGGGCAATCGCGGTTCGCTTCGCCAAAATCGCCCTGGCAGCCGCAGCCGTGAGCGTCGGCACCTGGTTCGCCCTCGGCGACCAGTTCGTCCGCTTCGGCATTCTCCACTGCATCGCGCTGGCAAGCCTGCTCGCCCTGCCCTTTCTCCGCCTGCCGCTGCCGGCAACCATGCTCGGCGTCGCAATTGTCGTATCGCTGCCCTTCTGGGCCCGCGCGGATATTTTCAATCAGGCCGGGCTGCTATGGACGGGACTGTCAACCTCGCCGCCGGCCGCCGTCGACTACGTGCCGATGGTTCCGTGGTTCGCGGCGGTGCTGCTCGGTGTTCTCGTCGGGCGGCTGGCCTATTCGCGGGGCTGGCTGCATCGGCTGGGCGAATGGCGGGCGCGGGGCGCCGTTTCGCGTTTCGCAGCGCTGGCCGGCAGGCATTCCCTGCCTGTCTATCTGCTGCACCAGCCAATCCTGTTCGGCCTCGTGTGGAGCGCGGTTGCGCTCGGCCTCACGCAGGCACCCGCCGAAGTAGAGTTTCTCGGCAATTGCCGGCTTTCCTGCTCGGCAACGCAGGACGCCGCGATCTGCGAGCGCGCCTGCCAGTGTACGCTCGACGGCATAAAAGCGACGGGCAACTGGCAACGGCTGATCGAAACGCCGCAGGACGAGGAACTCACCCGCATCCTGCGCAACACCTACACCCTGTGCCTCGCCGAGAGCGATTAGGCTTTCTCCAGGATCACGTAGATCTTTTTCGCCCGCTCGACGGTTTCCCAGGTGCCGCGAAAACCTGCCGGGATGGCGAAGGCATCGCCCTTGCGGAAGGTCTCGCCGTTGCCCTCGCCGTCGGTCAGCCGCACTTCGCCTTCCAGCAGCACGCAGACCTCTTCCTCGGTGTAATTGACATGCACCTTGCCCGGTTCGCCCTGCCAGATGCCAGCGCTGAAATGGCCGGTCTTGTCGGTGTAGCAGTTCCAGATTGTCTGCAGCGGATCGCCGGAGACGACCTTCTCCGCCGCCGGCCGATAGCTCTCCGCCTCGCTCTCGCTTTCGCCGATCCGGTATATGCCGGCTTTTCCAGTCGCCATCGTGCTTGCTCCCTTCTAATTATTCGCCAGCCAGCGCGCTTTCGGCCCGCGCCAGCCGCGCCATGCCATAGGCATTGAAGTCCGCCGCCGGATTGCCGGCCGCCGCCTGACCCAGCGCCCACAGGCCCGAGACCATGTCGCATATGGGCTTCATCACTTCCACCCGCCCGGCAAGCTGCGGCGATGAATACGCATCCAGAAGCGCCGCCTGCGCCGACACGTCGAGCCCGGTTTCCAGCACGAAATAGGCGAGATCCCAGGCCGGATCCGCCATGGCGGAATATTCCCAGTCGACCAGCCGCACAAGCTTGCCGTCGTCCAGTGCGTTGTCCGGCACCGGATCGCAGTGGCAGGGAACGGGGGGACCCGCCGTCGCCTCGAGCCGCTGGGCCGCCTCGGCGGCCCGCCTGCCCAGCGCCAGGATGCGGTCGTCGCGGAGGCCGCCAATGGCTTCCCCGATCGTCGCCGACGGACGGTAGACCCCCGCAAACCGGCGACCCGATCCGTGCAGCCGAGCGAAGGTCCGCCCCGCGCGCGCGGCCTGCGCGGCGCTCACGGCCCCCGCTTTCAGCGGCCGGACGCC
Organism: Stappia albiluteola; assembly: GCF_014050225.1. Classification (GTDB taxonomy): domain Bacteria; phylum Pseudomonadota; class Alphaproteobacteria; order Rhizobiales; family Stappiaceae; genus Hongsoonwoonella; species Hongsoonwoonella albiluteola. The sequence goes on from NZ_JACFXV010000053.1 coordinate 429,002, forward strand.
GGGCACCAGCTGCGTCACCATTACCCCGGTTTGCGGATCGAGATGCAGGATCGGCGCGCCAATACCGAGATCCTCGGCGATGCGGGCGTTCCGGGCCTCAGCCTTACGGTCCACCAGTCCCGCCGTCTCGGCACGCGGCAGGCGCACGACGACGCCGAGACCCGGCCCGTCGACCCGGTAAACGCGGTTCGATAGACCCGACAGCCGCGTCGCCCGCCAGTGCCCGGGCACGACGAGCCCCGGCACGGTCCGCAAGGCCGCTGCGATCTCCCCGTTCTCGCCCACTTCGAAGCTCATCGCACTCCTGAACCACATCCTGCCGATGCCGGCCCGATCACATTCGCGAAGGTGCCCTTCAACGTTCTTGCCCGCGATCGGGACTCGCGACATATGCTCGGCAAAATTGCCCGGCACAATCACATCATGCACCGTCCGTTATTCGCCGCCGTCCTTCTCGCCCTGGGCCTCCAGCCCGGAGCCGTATCCGCTGCCGGGTGGGAAACCGCCGACGGCACCGCCTTCACCCATGTCGACGAGACGAATTCGACCATCGTTGCGCTGTCGGTGCAATGCGACGGCGAGATGAACCTTGAGGTCTTCTCGGCCAATGACGGGCCGATCCTCAATTCGACCCTCGGCGCAACCGGAGATTTCCACTACCAGCCGGGCAAGGTGCAGGGCGAGATCGACGGCGAGATGTTTCCGCTGGCCGCCGCCGGTTCCGAATGGAGCACGGTGATCCTCTCCGAGGGCGGCGCGGACGACAACTACCTGTCGCCACTGACGGCCCCCTTCGTCGCCGCGCTGCGCGGCGGCACCTCGCTTGTGCTGCGTTTCGACCTGCTGCCGGACCGCGCCCCGGACGGCTCGCCCTTCGAGACCGCGGCCCGCTTCTCGCTGCAGGGCGCTGCCGCGGCAATGGACAGCACCGGCTCCGGCTGCCACTGAAGACAGGAACCGCGCCACCTGCTGCCACCGTCCTGTCAGCAGCGCGGCGTCGCCGGCGGACAGAGCGGGAACGCGGGGTTTCCTTCCGCCGCCTTTCGGACCATATTCGCGCCATGGCCAAGCGACCTTCCTCTCCCTCCCCCTCCTCCCCCGACGAGCCCTACGCCCTTCCCGGCAACGATGCGCCGGAAGGCTTCGGCGAGGCGCCGCAGCGCCCGCTGGACGGCGCGCCGCTGACGGGTTTCGTGGCGGACTGGGCGCAGCAGATCGAGGAGGAAGACCCGGCGACGCTGAAGCCTTCGCCGAAGGCCGCGAAGGAGAAGAAAGCCGCCGCGCCGAAGCAGAAGGCGCCGGCCCGCAGCGCGCGCGGCACCTCCATGGGCGCCTCCAGCGACCCGCGCGAGCGCGCCGCCAGCGGCCTCAACCCGATCGCCGGCCTGGACGTGTCGCTGGAAGAGGCGGAGAAGCTGCTTTCCCGCCACGTCAAGGACAACAAGAAAAAGAAAAAGGCCCCGCCCGAGCTTTCCGACGGCACCACCGGCCACACCGAAACCGTGCGCGCCCTGTCGGCGCTGATCGAGCACGGCAATCCGCTGCACCGCGACGGCAAGCCGTGGACGCCGCACCGCCCGCCCCGGCCGGAGAAGTCCGAGGGCGGCATCCCCATCAGGCTCTGTTCCGAATACGAGCCGCGCGGCGACCAGCCGACCGCCATCGCCGATCTCGTCGAGGGGCTGGAGCGGGAGGACAAGACGCAGGTGCTGCTCGGCGTCACCGGCTCGGGCAAGACCTACACGATGGCGCAGGTGATCGCCCGCACCCAGCGCCCGGCGCTGATCCTGGCGCCGAACAAGACGCTGGCGGCCCAGCTCTACGGCGAGTTCAAGAGCTTCTTCCCGGACAACGCCGTCGAGTATTTCGTCTCCTACTACGACTATTACCAGCCGGAGGCCTACGTCCCGCGCACCGACACCTATATCGAGAAGGAATCCTCGGTGAACGAGCAGATCGACCGCATGCGCCACTCGGCGACGCGCGCCCTGCTCGAACGCGACGACGTCATCATCGTCGCCTCCGTCTCCTGCATCTACGGTATCGGCTCGGTCGAGACCTATACGGCGATGACATTCGCGCTGGAGGTGGGCGAGCGCATCGACCAGCGCCAGTTGCTCGCCGATCTCGTCGCCCTGCAATACAAGCGCAACGACGCGGCCTTCCAGCGCGGCACCTTCCGGGTGCGCGGCGACACGGTGGAGATCTTCCCCGCCCACTACGAGGACCGCGCCTGGCGCGTCTCCCTGTTCGGCGACGAGATCGAGGCGATCACCGAGTTCGACCCCCTCACCGGCCAGAAGTCCGGCGAGATGAAGTCGGTCAAGATCTACGCCAATTCGCACTATGTCACGCCCAAGCCGACGCTGAACCAGGCGACCAAGTCGATCAAGGCCGAGCTGAAGCAGCGGCTGGAGGAGCTGAACAATCACGGCCGCCTGCTGGAAGCGCAGCGGCTGGAGCAGCGCACCCTGTTCGACCTGGAGATGCTGGAGGCCACCGGCTCCTGCGCCGGCATCGAGAACTATTCGCGCTACCTCACCGGCCGCGCGCCGGGCGAGCCGCCGCCGACGCTGTTCGAATACCTGCCGGACAACGCCATCGTCTTCGCCGACGAAAGCCACGTCACCATCCCGCAGATCGGCGGCATGTACCGGGGCGACTTCCGCCGCAAGGCGACGCTGGCCGAATACGGCTTCCGCCTGCCCTCCTGCATGGACAACCGGCCGCTGCGCTTCGAGGAATGGGACGCGATGCGGCCGCAGACCGTCGCCGTTTCCGCCACGCCCGGCTCCTGGGAGATGGAGGAGGCCGGCGGCGTCTTCGCCGAGCAGGTGATCCGTCCCACCGGCCTGATCGACCCGCCGGTCGACATCCGCCCGGCCAAGACCCAGGTCGACGACCTGCTGGGCGAGGTGCGCACCGTGGCGCAGCAGGGCTACCGCACGCTGGTCACCACGCTGACCAAGCGCATGGCCGAGGACCTGACCGAATACCTGCACGAAAACGGCGTGCGCGTGCGCTACATGCATTCCGACATCGACACGCTGGAGCGCATCGAGATCATCCGCGACCTGCGCCTCGGCGCCTTCGACGTGCTGGTCGGCATCAACCTGCTGCGCGAGGGCCTTGACATTCCCGAATGCGCGCTGGTCGCCATTCTCGACGCCGACAAGGAAGGCTTCCTGCGCTCGGAAACCTCGCTGATCCAGACCATCGGCCGCGCGGCGCGCAATGTCGACGGCCGCGTCATCCTCTATGCCGACCACATTACCGGCTCGATGGACCGGGCGATCGCCGAGACCAACCGCCGCCGCGAAAAGCAGCTCGCCTACAATGTCGAGCACGGCATCACGCCGGAAAGCGTGCGCCGCTCCATCGGCGACATTCTGGAAAGCGTCTACGAGCAGGACCACGTCACGGTGGAATCCGGCTTCGCCGAAGGAGCGGGCGCCCTCATCGGCCACAATCTCCAGGCCCATATCGAGGACCTGGAAAAGCAGATGCGCGAGGCGGCAGCCGATCTCGACTTCGAAACCGCCGCCCGCCTGCGCGACGAGGTCAAGCGCCTGCGCGAGACCGAGCTTGCGGTCGCCGACGATCCGCTGGCCCGCCAGTCGCAGATCGACGACCGCACCGGCGGTTACCGGGGGGAGAAGAAATACGGCGCAAGCGGGAATCTTCCGTCCCGCAGGGACGGCAAGCGCGACCGCGCGCCGGCCGGTCAGGCCGCCCCCGCGGAGGCCAGCGAACGCAGTGAGCGCACGGCCGTGAGCGCAAGCTCAAAAGTGCGCAAGAATACGCTCGACGAGATGACGGTCGGCCGCACGGAAGTCCCCCTTCCCGGCGGTCGCCCCGGCATCGGCTCCTACGAGGACAAAGGGCCGAGAGGCAGGCCGAAGAAGACGGGGAGAGCTGGGAGGTAAAATAATCACAGGATGAGACTCCAGTTTGCACCTCATCAAGCGGTTTAATAAATGCAGCATTTTCAATATGACAAAGATATGTGCATTTAGCTATGATAAATGCTTATTTATTGAATGAATAATTTCGATCATCTCATTGTCTATATCAGAAATATCAAACTCATCTGCTATCATCGCAGTAGTAACGCTGAATCCATAGCGTTGCCTAAGACGTGAATTTAGATCCACGATAAACTGCTTCCCAGAGATTCTCTGTTTGAAACCGGCCTTACCCCACTCTCCATCGAATTCTAGTTTGGCTGCCTTAAGTATAGTCGACGGATCTCGACCATCTCTTTTGCTGGCGTAATATTTCGTCGCAAATGATTGCACATTTATTAAAGCATCCTCCTTCTGAATTCCCCCAACTTCTTCAATAATGCGAATAATTTCCTTGTAATTAACAATTATATTTCTCCTATGCGCAGCTCTCTCTATCGCCTTTGAAAGAGGATCGAATTCTAGTAGATAATTTTCGATCTCTTTTCTACGTAGAACGTGACAGATTACTCCTGCGTCAGACAGTCGCCTCTCAAACTCCTCGATTTCTTCTTTACATCTATAGTCTCTATCAAATACAGATACTATTTTTGCCTGTATATCAAACAGTTCTCCAAACATCCACCTTAAATTATCAATTCTTCTCCAGTTCTCATATCCTCCAATTTTGATAGACAGCGTATCTGGATCAGACAGAACTCCGGACTTTAATATTTTTTGCTCAAATTTTTTGAAAAGAGTCCTATCATTACCTTCGAAAGCAATTATCCTTTTCGCTCTTGCCAGCCGCGCAAAATCTGCATTGTCCGATGATCCGAGTAGAGTATGAGCCACTCGGTACCCTGCTTCAGAAGTAATGCGGCTGCCTTTCGAATGCCCTGGCTTAATCAAAACTACATCTGAAGCATTCGCTTCATTCATTATCTCCGATGAATGTGTCGCAATGAATATCTGGTTGAAAAGCTTCTTAGCGATGTGAAAGAGACGGCGCTGCAAGTCGGCATGAAGATATATGTCGGGCTCATCGAGAACCAACACGCTATCATGCCCTCCCCTAAGAAAGTGCGTCATCATTTGCAGCCAAGCTTGAAATCCAAACCCTGACCAATATATTTCCCGAGAAACTCCCTTTTCTCGATAAAACATTTGCAACAACTTAGGGAAACCGCCGCTTAACTCCGGCGGAGATACATCTATACCTTCCCAATGATGTCGCACTAGAACTCTAAAGGCCTCAAACTCTTCCGTGCTTTTTCCTCTCCAAATATTGCGGAAATTTCTAGCCGCCAATCTCGTATACTCAACGCCCCGCACATATTCTTGGTCGTTTAGTTTTTCCGAATCCTCAAACTGACTTAACGTTGGAACTACAACAACATTCTCAGTGAAGCATTTGTGGAAGAAGTTTTTATTCTTCAAAATCCTTTGATCTGTCTGAATAAATATTTCTGGTTTAAGGTCTGGATTAAGATATACATGAAGATTATTATCATTAGCATTGGTAATAATTATTTTTGCAAAATCTGACGAATAGTTCGTGGCTATGTTCTCTAGTGTTACGCTGAATATACGATTTGTTGCTTCATAGGCCGCGCAAACGCCCAATCCCTCATAACTCTTAAGAATAGGAACGCGGCGCGATGCAAATCTCTGCACATCGGAAAAAATTCTAAGCGCATCTAAAATTGATGATTTTCCAGTGTTATTTGGCCCGACCAAGATATTTCTTTCCCTACACGATACGGAAAACCTGCCGTGCCTTCGAAAATTTATCAGCTCAATCCTCTTAAACATTCGTCTTTTACACCCCAGTCCCATATCTCGGAATCAGCATTGAATGTATACGACTATGTAATGTGTTCTTTAAATTCTGTAGGCCAAATTGCAGCTGATGCAATCCATATCCCCGCTCATGTGTATGCTGTAGTTTCGAGTGCCTCATTGGTGGGCGATAGTGGCATCAAGCCATTGCACCGCGAGAGCCGCGAACCAGATGTCAGCCACGCGTGATCCGGGACGCTCTTTGAATAGAGAGCGGGCCATGCCCGCGACGATTTCTGGATACCGGATCGGCACTCGGCTGCGCCTCGCTCGCCCGGGATGACGGCGGAGTGTGCGGTTGCCTTTCTGCCGTAACCTCTCGGTTCGTCATACGCGGGCTTGACCCGCGTATCCATGAAGCACCAGCACATTTCGCCGCCGTCCATGGATCGCCGGGTCTGGGCCCGGCGATGACGAGGGGAGAGGCTGTGCGTCACGTCGAAGGCCGGCGGTCAGGCAATGCGCTTGCTCCGAACTCAGGTGTCATCCCCGTGAAGACGGGGATCCAGTAGACACCCGCCTCAGTGGCTAAATCTCCGGCGTTGGCGGTTACTGGATGCCCGGTCAAGCCGGGCATGACAGAGCTTGTGGCTGCCTCTCTGCTGCAACCTCCCGGTTCGTCATACGCGGGCACGACCCGCGTATCCATGAAGCGCCAGCACATTTCGCCACCGCCCGATGGATCGCCGGGTCTAGGCCCGGCGATGACGAGGGGAGAGGCAGTGCGTCACGTCGAAGGCCGGCGGTCAGGCA
>NZ_JACFXV010000054.1 GCF_014050225.1 Stappia albiluteola
CCGATGGCGAAAGAGAAATTTGCGCGCAACAAGCCGCATGTGAACATTGGCACGATTGGTCACGTTGACCATGGCAAGACGACGCTGACGGCTGCGATCACGAAGCAGTACGGCGAGTTCAAGGCGTATGACCAGATCGACTCGGCGCCGGAAGAGCGAGCTCGCGGCATCACGATCTCGACGGCGCATGTGGAGTACGAGACGGAAGCGCGTCACTACGCCCACGTGGACTGCCCGGGCCACGCCGACTACGTGAAGAACATGATCACGGGCGCGGCGCAGATGGACGGCGCGATCCTGGTTGTTTCGGCGGCCGACGGCCCGATGCCGCAGACGCGCGAGCACATCCTGCTTGCCCGCCAGGTCGGCGTGCCGGCGCTGGTCGTGTTCATGAACAAGGTTGACCAGGTCGACGATCCGGAGCTGCTGGAGCTGGTCGAGGTCGAGGTGCGCGAGCTCCTGTCGTCCTACGACTTCCCGGGCGACGACATTCCGATCGTTGCCGGCTCGGCGCTTGCGGCGCTGGAAGGCCGTGACGAGGCGATCGGCACGCAGAAGATCGCCGAACTGATGAAGGCGGTTGACGACTACATCCCGACGCCTGAGCGTCCGCGCGACCTGCCGTTCCTGATGCCGATCGAGGACGTGTTCTCGATTTCCGGCCGCGGTACGGTGGTGACGGGGCGCGTCGAGCGCGGCGTGGTGAAGGTCGGCGAGGAAGTGGAAATCGTGGGTATCCGCGACACGCAGAAGTCGACGGTGACGGGCGTTGAGATGTTCCGCAAGCTGCTCGACCAGGGCGAGGCGGGCGACAACATCGGCGCGCTGCTTCGCGGCATCGGCCGCGAGGACGTTGAGCGCGGCCAGGTGCTGTGCAAGCCGGGCTCGGTGACGCCGCATACGAAGTTCAAGGCGGAAGCCTACATCCTGACGAAGGAAGAGGGTGGCCGTCATACGCCGTTCTTCACCAACTACCGTCCTCAGTTCTACTTCCGCACGACCGACGTGACGGGCGTGGTGGAACTGGCCGAGGGCACGGAGATGGTGATGCCGGGCGACAACGTGTCCGTGACGGTCACGCTGATCGTGCCGATCGCCATGGAAGAAGGCCTGCGTTTCGCCATCCGTGAAGGCGGCCGCACCGTCGGTGCCGGCGTCGTCGCACAGATCATCGAGTAATCCACGGACGAGGGGCGCCCGAGGCCCGATCCTGGGGCGCCTTCGTCTTTTGGGGACTGAGACATGAACGGTCAAAACATTCGGATCCGCCTCAAGGCGTTCGACCACCGTGTTCTCGACGCGTCTACGCGCGAGATCGTTAACACGGCGAAGCGGACCGGTGCACAAGTGCGCGGTCCTGTACCGCTGCCGACGCGGATCGAGAAGTACACCGTGCTTCGCGGCCCGCATATCGACAAGAAGAGCCGTGATCAGTTCGAGATGCGCACTCACAAGCGCCTCCTCGACATCGTTGATCCGACGCCCCAGACCGTCGACGCTTTGATGAAGCTCGACCTGGCTGCTGGCGTTGACGTCGAGATCAAGCTGTAAGGCGCTCACAAGGGGACACGCCGATGCGTTCTGGAGTGATCGCACAGAAGGTGGGTATGACCCGCATCTACAACGATGCGGGAGAGCAGGTGCCGGTGACGGTTCTGAAGCTCGAAAACTGTCAGGTCGTTGCCCACCGGACGGAAGAGAAGAATGGCTACACCGCGCTGCAGGTCGGCGTCGGTACGGCCAAGGTGAAGAACACGCCCAAGGCCCTGCGCGGACATTTCGCGACGGCCAAGGTCGAGCCGAAGCGCAAGGTCGCCGAGTTCCGCGTGTCGACCGACAACCTCATCGACGTGGGCGCGGAGATCACTGCCGACCACTTCGTCGAGGGGCAGTTCGTCGACGTCACGGGCACCTCGATCGGTAAGGGTTTCGCCGGTGCCATGAAGCGGCACAATTTCGGCGGCCTTCGAGCGACGCACGGTGTGTCCGTCTCTCACCGCAGCCATGGTTCGACTGGCGGTCGCCAGGATCCGGGCAAGGTGTTCAAGGGCAAGAAGATGGCCGGCCACATGGGTGCCGAGCGCGTCACCACGCAGAACCTCAAGGTCGCCCGGACGGATGTCGAGCGCGGCCTGATCATGATCGAGGGTTCGGTTCCCGGCGCCAAGGGCGGCTGGATCCTGATCCGCGACGCGGTCAAGAAGGCTCTGCCGCAGGGCGTTCCGCAGCCGGGCGCGTTCCGCATGCCGGCTGTTGCCGACAGCGTGGCGGTTGCCGAGAAGGAGAGTGAGTGATGGAACTCGAGGTAAAGACCCTCGACGGCGCCAGCGCCGGTTCGATCACCGTGTCTGACGAGATCTTTGGTCTCGACCCGCGCGTCGATCTGATCCATCGCGTGGTCCGCTGGCAGCTCGCCAAGCGTCAGGCCGGTACCCACAAGTCGCTGGGCCGCTCCGAGGTCACTGGCACGACGAAGAAGTTCGTCCGCCAGAAGGGCACCGGCGGCGCGCGTCACGGCAACCGAAAGGCCCCGCAGTTCCGCGGCGGCGGCAAGGCGTTCGGCCCGGTCGTCCGCAGCCATGAGCACGACCTTCCCAAGAAGGTCCGTGCGCTCGGCCTGAGGCACGCGCTCTCGGCCAAGGCGAAGGCGTCGAGCATCATCGTCGTCGATGCGGTGAATGCGGCGGAAGCCAAGACCAAGGCGGTCAAGGATCGTCTTGCCAAGCTTGGCCTGTCCAATGCGCTCGTCATCGACGGCGCCGATGTGGATGCGAATTTCCGCCTGGCGGCCCGCAATATCCCGGCGATCGACGTGCTGCCCGTCCAGGGCATCAACGTCTACGACATTGTCCGGCGCGACACGCTGGTTCTGACGAAGGCAGCGGTCACGGCGCTGGAGGAGCGGTTCAAATGAGCGACCTCAAGCATTTCGATATCATCCGTTCGCCGGTGATTACCGAAAAGTCGACCGTGGCTTCCGAGCAGAACAAGGTCGTCTTCAAGGTCGCGAACAACGCGTCCAAGCCGGAAATCAAGGCTGCGGTCGAGGCGCTGTTCGGCGTCAAGGTCACGGCAGTGAACACGATCGTCCGCAAGGGCAAGGTCAAGCGTTTCAAGGGCCGCATCGGCCAGCAGTCCGACGTCAAGAAGGCGATCGTGACGCTGAAGGATGGCGACTCCATCGACGTGACGACGGGCCTGTGAGGCGGAGTAGGATAGATGGCACTCAAGACCTTTAATCCCACATCGCCGGGCCGTCGCCAGCTGGTGCAGGTGGACCGCTCCGGCCTCTGGAAGGGCAAGCCGGTCAAGACGCTGACCGAAGGCCTGAGCAAGTCCGGCGGTCGCAACAACCTCGGCCGTCGCACGTCGCCGAACCGCGGTGGCGGTCACAAGCGGACCTACCGCCTGATCGATTTCCGCCGCAACAAGCACGACGTCGTCGCGACCGTCGAACGGCTGGAATACGATCCGAACCGGACCGCGTTCATCGCGCTCATCAAGTATGAGGACGGTGAACTGGCCTACATCCTGGCGCCTCAGCGCCTGGGCGAGGGCGACAAGGTCGTCGCCGGCCAGTCCGTCGACGTGAAGCCGGGCAACGCCATGCCGCTTGCCTCGATCCCTGTCGGCACGCTGGTCCACAATGTCGAGCTGAAGCCCGGCAAGGGCGGTCAGCTCGCCCGGTCCGCCGGCGCCTATGCCCAGATCGTGGGCCGCGACCAGGGCTACACCACGCTTCGCCTGATGTCGGGCGAGCAGCGTCGGGTCCTCGGCACGTGCTTTGCGACCGTCGGCGCGGTGTCCAACCCGGATCACGGCAACATCAACCTTGGCAAGGCCGGCCGTTCGCGCTGGCTGGGCCGTACCCCGCATGTCCGCGGCGTCGCGATGAACCCGGTCGACCATCCGCACGGCGGTGGTGAAGGCCGCACCTCCGGCGGCCGTCACCCGGTCACCCCGTGGGGTAAGCCGACCAAAGGCAAGCGCACGCGCAGCAACAAGGCGACGGACAAGTTCATCGTCCGCAGCCGTCACGCGCGCAAGAAGTAAGAGGGACCGACCATGACACGTTCTGTTTGGAAGGGCCCGTTCGTCGATGGCTTCCTTCTCACGAAGGCTGCGAAGGTTCGCGAATCCGGCCGCAACGAGATCATCAAGATCTGGAGCCGGCGCTCGACCATCCTGCCGCAGTTCGTTGGGCTGACCTTCGGCGTTTACAACGGCCAGAAGCACATCCCGGTTCTGGTGTCGGAAGACATGGTTGGGCACAAGTTCGGTGAGTTCTCGCCGACGCGCACCTACTACGGTCACGGCGCCGACAAGAAGGCGAAGAGGAAGTAACGATGGGCAAGCCGAAGCGTGAGCGGGTGCTCGCCGACAACGAGGCCCGGGCAATGACCCGCATGCTGCGCGTTTCCCCGCGCAAGCTGAACCTTGTCGCGGCTTCCATCCGTGGCAAGAAGGTGAGCTCGGCCCTGGCCGACCTGACCTTCTCCCGCAAGCGCATCGCCATTGACGTCAGGAAGACGCTCATGTCGGCGATTGCGAATGCGGAAAACAACCACGATCTCGACGTCGACAGCCTTGTGGTCGCCGAGGCGCATGTTGGCAAGGCTTTCGTGATCAAGCGGTTCCAGGCACGGGCCCGCGGCCGCGTCGGCCGGATCGAGAAGCCGTTCTCGAACCTGACCATTGTTGTCCGCGAAGTCGAGGAGACTGCCTGATGGGACAGAAAATCAATCCGATCGGTATGCGCCTCGGCATCAACCGCACCTGGGATTCGCGCTGGTACGCGGACAAGGGCGAGTACGGCCAGCTGCTGCATGAAGACTTCAAGATCCGCGAGTACATCCTCAAGGAGCTGAAGCAGGCCGCGGTTTCCAAGGTCGTCATCGAACGTCCGCACCGCAAGTGCCGCGTGACGATCCACTCGGGCCGCCCGGGCGTGATCATCGGCAAGAAGGGCGCCGACATCGAGAAGCTCCGCAAGGCGCTTTCGTCGATGACGTCCTCCGACGTGCACATCAACATCGTCGAAGTGCGCAAGCCCGAAATCGACGCGACGCTGGTCGCCGCTTCGATCGCCCAGCAGCTGGAGCGCCGCGTCGCGTTCCGCCGCGCCATGAAGCGCGCCGTGCAGTCGGCGATGCGGCTTGGCGCCCAGGGCATCCGCATCAACTGCGGCGGCCGTCTCGGCGGTGCGGAAATCGCCCGTCTGGAGTGGTATCGCGAAGGCCGGGTGCCGCTGCATACGCTTCGTGCCGATATCGATTACGGCACGGCGACGGCTCATACCGCCTATGGCGCCTGCGGCGTCAAGGTGTGGATCTTCAAGGGTGAGATCCTCGAGCATGATCCGATGGCTTCCGAGCGCCGCGCCAATGAAGGCGGCGATCAGGGGCAGGGTGGCGGCGGACGTCGCGACCGGGGTGATCGCGAGCGTGCTGCCTGATAGGCAGCCGACCGCGTCGAGGCTATAGAGAAACGAGAGAGAAACGATGCTGCAGCCAAAGCGAACGAAGTTCCGCAAGCAGCACAAGGGCCGCATCCACGGCGTCGCCAAGGGTGGTACCGATCTCAATTTCGGCGCCTTCGGCCTGAAGGCGGTGGAGCCGGAGCGCATCACAGCGCGCCAGATCGAGGCAGCCCGTCGTGCCATGACCCGTCACATGAAGCGTGCGGGTCGCGTCTGGATCCGCATCTTCCCGGACGTGCCGGTTACGAAGAAGCCGACCGAAGTGCGCATGGGTAAGGGCAAGGGCTCGGTTGAATACTGGGCGTGCCGCGTGAAACCCGGCCGCGTCATGTTCGAAATCGACGGCGTTTCCGAAGAGATCGCGCGCGAGGCCATGCGCCTGGCCGCGGCCAAGCTGCCGATCAAGTGCCGTTTCGTTCAGCGCATCGCTGAGTGACGCACGTTCCAGGAGAAAAGCCATGAAGGCGACGGACGTTCGGGCAAAGACCGAAGACGAGCTCAAGACCGAGCTCGAGACGCTGAAGAAGGAGCAGTTCAACCTGCGCTTCCAGCGTGCCACGGGCCAGCTCGAAAACACGGCGCGGGTACGGCAGGTTCGCCGTGACATCGCGCGGATTCAAACAATCATGCGCGACAAGCGCGTGGGCGCGTAAGGAGACAGCGATGCCGAAACGCGTGCTGCAGGGCGTCGTCGTCAGCGACGCCAACGACAAGACGGTCACGGTTCTCGTGGAGCGCCGCTTCACGCACCCGCTTCTGAAGAAGACTGTCCGCCGCTCGAAGAAGTATCGGGCGCACGACGAGAATAACCAGTACAAGGTTGGCGACACCGTTCAGATCGAAGAGTGTGCGCCGATCTCGAAGTCGAAAAGTTGGGTCGTGGTCGAAATTCCGGTCGCGAACTGAGGTGAGCTTGCGGTGCTCCGCTCTGGAGCACTGGAAAGAGAACAAGGCAGCCAGTCATGATTCAGATGCAAACAAACCTCGACGTGGCGGACAATTCCGGCGCCCGTCGTGTCATGTGCATCAAGGTGCTCGGCGGCTCCAAGCGGAAGTATGCCAGCGTTGGCGACATCATCGTCGTCAGCGTCAAGGAAGCTAACCCGCGCGGCCGCGTGAAGAAGGGCGACGTGATGAAGGCGGTCGTCGTGCGCACGGCGAAGGACATTCGCCGCGCCGATGGATCGGTGATCCGGTTCGACCGCAATGCGGCCGTTCTGGTCAACAACAACAAGGAGCCGATCGGCACCCGTATCTTCGGGCCGGTTCCGCGTGAGCTTCGTGCGAAAAACCACATGAAGATCATTTCGCTTGCACCGGAGGTGCTCTAATGGCCGCGAAGATCAAGAAAGGCGACACCGTCGTCGTGCTGACCGGTCGTGACAAGGGCAAGACCGGCGAAGTTATCCAGATGCTGCCGGCTGAAGACCGGGCTGTTGTGCGTGGCGTGAACCTGGTGCGTCGTCACCAGCGCCAGACCGCTCAGACCGAAGGTGGCATCATCACCAAGGAAGCGCCGATTCACGTGTCGAACATCGCGATCGCCGATCCCAAGGACGGCAAGCCGTCCCGCGTCGGCTTCAAGATCAAGGAAGACGGCACGAAGATTCGCGTGGCCAAGCGTTCGGGAGATCTGATCGATGGCTGATACGAACTACGTGCCGCGGCTGAAGACGCACTACCTCGACGTGGTGCGGCCGCAGCTCCAGGAAAAGTTCGGGTATTCGAACCCGATGAAGATCCCGTCGATCGAAAAGATCGTGCTCAACATGGGCGTGGGCGAGGCTGTCGCCGACAGCAAGAAGGCGAAGATCGCCGCCGACGACCTGATGGCGATCGCTGGCCAGAAGCCGGTCATTACACGGGCGACCAAGTCCATCGCGACCTTCAAGGTGCGCGAGGGAATGCCGCTCGGTACCAAGGTGACCCTGCGCCGTGAGCGTATGTACGAGTTCCTGGATCGCCTGATCACGATCGCGCTGCCGCGCGTTCGCGACTTTCGCGGCCTGAACCCGAAGAGCTTTGACGGTCGTGGCAACTACGCCATGGGTATCAAGGAGCATATCGTTTTCCCGGAAATCAACTACGACAAGGTTGATCAGATCTGGGGCCTGGACGTGGTCGTCTGCACCACGGCTGAAAACGATGATGAGGCGCGCGAGCTGCTGCGCGCGTTCAACTTCCCGTTCCGCAAATAAGCGACGATACGGGAAAGGAACGAGGATCCACGATGGCGAAGAAGAGCGCGATCGAGAAGAACAAGCGGCGCGAGCGTCTTGTCAAGAAGTATGCCGAGAAGCGCGCGGCCCTGAAGGCGATGGCGAAGGACGAAAGCCTTTCGCTTGAGGAGCGTTTCAACGCACGCCTCAAGCTGGCGAGCCTGCCGCGCAACTCGTCGGCGGTGCGCGTGCGCAACCGCTGCGAGGTTACCGGCCGTCCGCGCGGTTTCTACCGCAAGCTGAAGATGTCGCGCGTTGCGCTGCGCGAGCTTGGCTCGCTGGGGCTCATCCCCGGCCTCGTCAAGTCGAGCTGGTAAGGAGAGACTCCCATGGCGATTTCCGATCCTTTGGGGGATATGATCACCCGCATCCGCAACGCGCAGATGCGCCGCAAGACGAAGGTTTCCACACCTGCGTCGAAGCTGCGGGCGAGGGTGCTCGACGTTCTCCAGAAAGAAGGCTATATCCGCGGCTATTCGACCGTCGAATTCGACGGCGGCAAGTCGGAGCTTGAGATCGAGCTGAAGTATTTCGACGGCGAGCCGGTGATCCGCACCATCGAGCGGATCTCCAAGCCGGGCCGCCGCGTGTATTCCTCGGTCAAGAACATTCCGCACGTCAACAACGGCCTGGGCGTGTCGATCCTTTCGACGCCGCGGGGCGTGTTGAGCGACCACGAAGCTCGTGAGCAGAACGTGGGCGGTGAAGTGCTTTGCCGCGTCTTCTGACGCGGCATCGTGCCTGATTGTAAGATAAAACTGGACAGGTTGGTCATATGTCTCGCATTGGCAAAAAGCCAGTCCCCGTGCCTAGCGGGGTAACGGCAACGATCAACGGCCAGACGGTTGAGGTAAAGGGCCCGAAGGGAACGCTTTCCTTCGTGCTCAACGACCTCGTTCTGGCCGAAAAAACGGATGATGGCATCAAGATCGATCCGCGCGACGAATCGAAGCGCGCCCGATCCATGTGGGGCATGAGCCGCACGATGGTTGCCAATCTCATCCATGGCGTCAGCAGTGGGTTCGAGAAGAAGCTCGAGATCACCGGCGTCGGTTACCGTGCCCAGGTTCAGGGACAGAACCTGCAGCTTGCGCTCGGCTTCTCGCATGACGTTCTGTACCCGATCCCGTCGGGTATCCAGATCCAGTGCCCGAAGCCGACGGAAATCCTGATTTCCGGTATCGACAAGCAGCAGGTCGGCCAGATCGCGGCCGAAATCCGCGAATTCAGGCCGCCCGAGCCGTACAAGGGCAAAGGCGTTCGCTATGCGGGTGAATACATCGCCCGCAAGGAAGGCAAGAAGAAGTAACGGACCTGGTCATGTCGAAGGGCAATTCAAGTTTCGAGCGTCGCCGCGATCGCGTCCGCCGCTCGCTCAAGAAGGTGGCGAACGGTCGTCCGCGCCTTTCCGTGTTCCGTTCGTCGAAGCAGATCTATGCACAGATCATCGACGACGAGCGGGGCCATACCGTAGCCTCTGCCTCAACGGTCGAGAAGGACGTCAAGGGTCAGCTCAAGACCGGCGCGGATTCGGCTGCGGCCGCCGCTGTCGGCAAGCTGATTGCCGAGCGCGCCAAGGCCGCCGGCGTCACCAAGGTCGTGTTCGACCGCGGTGGCTACTTGTTCCACGGCCGCGTGAAGGCGCTGGCCGATGCGGCACGCGAAGGCGGGCTGGAATTCTGACCAGCGTCGGGAGACGCTCTTAAGAACGGAAGACGGATATTATGGCGAGACAGGACAAGCGGGAACGTGAAGAGCACGACAGCGAATTTGTCGACAAGCTCGTTCACATCAACCGCGTCGCTAAGGTGGTCAAGGGCGGCCGGCGGTTCGGGTTTGCCGCGCTCGTCGTCGTCGGCGACCAGAAGGGCCGCGTCGGCTTCGGCCACGGCAAGGCGCGCGAAGTGCCGGAAGCTATCCGCAAGGCAACCGAGGCTGCAAAGCGCAGCATGATCCGGGTCGCCCTGCGCGAAGGCCGCACGCTGCATCACGATGTCGAAGGCCGGCACGGCGCGGGCAAGGTCATTCTTCGTGCGGCTCCGGCCGGTACGGGTATCATTGCCGGCGGCCCGATGCGCGCCGTGTTCGAGACCCTCGGGGTCCAGGACGTGGTTGCGAAGTCGCTTGGCACTTCGAACCCCTACAACATGGTTCGCGCGACGTTCGACGCGCTGAAGCGTGAAGACAGCCCGCGTTCGGTCGCGGCGCGCCGTGGACTGAAGGTTTCGACCCTCCAGGCACGCCGTCGTGATAACGACGAGGCTCCGGCGGCTGCTGCCGAGGCTTGACCTCGGCGGCAACGCACACCAGCTTGAATGAGGGTTTGTTCCATGGCGAACACCGAAAAGACCGTAACGGTCGAGCAGACGGGCAGCCCGATCCGGCGCCCGAAGGATCAGCGCGCGACGCTGATCGGCCTCGGCCTTAACAAGATGCACCGCCGTTCGACGCTGAAGGATACTCCTGAAGTGCGCGGCATGATCCGCAAGGTCCAGCATCTCGTGCGCGTCGTCGACGAGGCGTAAGGGATCCGGGAGAGAAACAATGAAGCTCAACGAACTCCGGGATAATCCGGGCGCTTCCAAGGATCCGATCCGCGTCGGCCGTGGTATCGGCTCCGGCAAGGGCAAGACCGGCGGACGCGGCGTGAAGGGCCAGAAGTCCCGTTCGGGTGTGGCCATCAAGGGCTTTGAAGGCGGTCAGATGCCTCTGCATCGGCGCCTGCCGAAGCGCGGCTTCACCAACATCTTCGCCAAGTCCTACAATGTCGTTTCGCTTGGCCGCGTGCAGCAGGCTATCGAAGCCGGCAAGCTGGATGCGAAGGCCGTGGTGACGGCGGAGGCCCTGAAGGCCGCCGGCGTCGTGAAGCGACTGAAGGATGGCGTGCGCCTGCTTGCCGATGGCGAGCTGAAGGGTGCCGTCCAGTTTGAGATCGCCGGCGCATCCAAGGCCGCGATCGCCGCGGTCGAGAAGGCCGGCGGCAAGGTTACGATCCTGGGAGCTCAGGCCGAGGAGGCCTGAGCTTTTTTCATTCGCGCATTATAATGACCGGAGCACGGTATGGCATCTGCGGCCGAACAGCTTGCGGCTAATCTGAATTTCTCTGCTTTCGCCAAGGCCGAGGAATTGAAGAAGCGTATCTGGTTCACACTGGGTGCGCTTCTTGTGTATAGGCTTGGTACTTATCTGCCGCTGCCGGGAATTAATCCGTCGGCGCTGGCCCAGGCCTTCGGCCAGGCGCAGCAGGGCATTATCGGCCTCTTCAACATGTTTGCCGGAGGCGCCGTCGAGCGCATGGCGATCTTCGCCCTCGGCATCATGCCCTACATCTCCGCCTCCATCATCATTCAGCTCATGACGTCGGTTGTGCCGTCGCTGGAACAGCTGAAAAAGGAAGGCGAGCAGGGCCGCAAGGTCATCAACCAGTATACCCGCTACGGCACCGTGCTGCTGGCGACGTTCCAGGCCTATGGCATTGCCGTCGGCCTGGAGGGCGCGGCCAACGTGGTCGTCGATCCGGGCTGGTTCTTTCGCATCTCCACGGTGCTGACGCTGGTCGGCGGCACCATGTTCCTGATGTGGCTTGGCGAGCAGATCACCTCGCGCGGTATCGGCAACGGCATCTCGCTGATCATCTTCTCCGGTATCGTGGCCGGCCTGCCGACGGCCATCGCCTCGACGCTGGAACTCGGCCGCCAGGGCGCGCTGGCGACGCCGATCATCCTGGCCATCATCATTCTGGCGGTGGTCGTCATCGGCGTGATCGTGTTCATGGAACGGGCGCAGCGCCGGCTGCTGATCCAGTATCCGAAGCGCCAGATGGGCAACCGGATGTTCGAAGGCAATACGTCCTTCCTGCCGCTGAAGCTCAACACGTCCGGCGTGATTCCGCCGATTTTCGCGTCGTCGCTGCTGCTGGTTCCGGCCACCGTCTCGGGCCTTGCGACGCCGGATGCGGCCGGGGGCTGGATCACCACGGTCACGGCGCTGCTTGGCCACGGCCAGCCGCTCTACATGCTGCTCTACGCCGCGTTGATCGTCTTCTTCTGCTTCTTCTACACGGCGATCGTCTTCAATCCGACCGATACGGCCGATAACCTGAAGCGCCATGGCGGCTTCATTCCGGGTATCCGGCCGGGCGAGCGGACCGCGCAATATATCGACTACGTGCTGACGCGGATCACCGTGGTGGGCGCTGCCTATATCGTCATCGTCTGCCTATTACCCGAATTCCTCATTTCCGCTACGGGCGTTCCGTTCTATTTCGGAGGGACCTCGCTGCTGATCGTGGTAAGTGTGACGATGGACACGGTTTCCCAAATCCAGGGCCATCTGCTTGCCCACCAGTACGAGGGTCTGGTGAAGAAGGCGAAGCTCAGGGGGAAGCGTAGATGAGGCTGATTTTTCTCGGACCACCGGGCGCGGGCAAGGGTACCCAGGCTGTGCGCCTGGTCGAGAAATACGGCATTCCGCAATTGTCGACCGGTGACATGCTTCGTGCGGCCGTCGCCGCCGCCACACCGGTCGGTTTGAAGGCAAAGGCTGTCATGGACGCCGGCGGCCTCGTGTCCGACGACATCGTCATTGGCATCGTTGCCGACCGGATCGAAGAGGACGATGCCCGCAAGGGCTTCATCCTCGACGGTTTCCCGAGGACGGTGGCCCAGGCCGAGGCGCTGGACAGGATGCTGGCCGAGAAGGGTTTGAAGCTCGACCTGGTGCTTGAGCTTGTGGTCGATCAGTCGGCGCTGGTGGATCGGATCATCAAGCGCGCGGAAGAAGCGAAAGCTCAGGGCCTGCCGGTCCGCAAGGACGACGATCCGGAGGTCTTCAAGCAGCGGCTTGCCGCCTATAATCGGGACACGGCGGTGGTCGCGCCCTATTACAAGGCCCGTGGCCAGCTGAAGGCGATCGATGGCATGCAGCCGATCGATGCGGTGACGGCGGATATCGCGAAAGCGCTGTCCGGTCTTGACGGAGATGCGCAGAAAAGCTAAGGCTCCGCGCGAAGTCTGAAAGATGGCGTTCCGGCAGGTTGCGCGGAGCGGCATCTTTTTTCGCTTGAAATCATGCCCCGCAAGGGCCGGCCTCCACCGGACGCGGGGAAATACTGGCGCGGCGATCCCGTTGGACGCCGCATGAAATGGAGACGGCCCGTGGCCCGTATCGCAGGTGTAAATATCCCGACCAACAAGCGCGTCGTCATTGCGCTTCAGTACATTCACGGCATCGGCTCGAAGTTCGCCCAGGAAATCATCGAGAAGGTGAACATCGATTCCGCTCGCCGCGTGAGCGAACTGACCGACGCCGAAGTGCTCGCGATCCGCGAGACCATCGATCGGGACTACATGGTCGAGGGCGACCTGCGTCGCGACACCGCGATCAACATCAAGCGCCTGATGGATCTCGGCTGCTACCGCGGCCTGCGTCACCGTCGCGGCCTGCCGGTTCGCGGCCAGCGCACGCACACCAATGCGCGCACCCGCAAGGGTCCGGCGAAGCCGATCGCCGGCAAGAAGAAGTAATCTCGCGCCACGACGCGGCTTCTCTTCGGCTTGCCGTCGAGGGGCCGCCAGCGCAGATGCGGTTTTTGAGTTGACCCGGTCCGGGGCCCTGTAGGGCGGAAATTTCCGGAGCGAGGCTCAAAGTCCGGTGGAGCCGCCGGTGTTACGGCGGTGAAGAGATCGAACAAGGAACTGAAATCAATGGCTAAAGATACCACGCGCGTGCGTCGCCGCGAGCGCAAGAATATTTCGTCGGGCGTCGCGCACGTGAACTCGACGTTCAACAACACGATGATCACCATCACCGATGCCCAGGGCAACACGATTTCCTGGTCTTCGGCGGGTGCGCTCGGGTTCAAGGGCTCGCGCAAGTCCACGCCTTATGCTGCGCAGGTTGCCGCCGAGGATGCCGGCAAGAAGGCCGCCGAGCATGGCGTCCGCACGCTCGAGGTCGAGGTTCGTGGCCCGGGTTCGGGTCGTGAGTCGGCTCTGCGCGCGCTTCAGGCCGCCGGTTTCGTCATCACGTCGATCCGCGATGTGACGCCGATCCCGCACAACGGTTGCCGGCCGCGCAAGCGTCGTCGCGTCTGACCGTATTCACCGTTCCCTTTTTCTCTCATGGCAAAGAATGGCCGGAACCGAGGTTCCGGCGGGAAAGCCGGAGGAAGTTACTGTGACGATCCAGAAAAACTGGCAGGAACTGATCAAGCCGACGAAGCTTGAGATCAAGCTCGGCGCCGACCCGCGTTTCCACGCGTCGGTGGTTGCCGAGCCGCTCGAGCGCGGCTTCGGTCTGACGCTGGGCAATGCGCTGCGCCGCATTCTCCTGTCGTCGCTTCAGGGCGCGGCCGTGACGGCCGTGCAGATCGATGGCGTTCTGCATGAATTCTCCTCGATTCCGGGTGTGCGCGAGGATGTCACCGACATCGTGCTCAACATCAAGGAAATCGCGCTGAAGATGCAGGGCGAAGGCCCCAAGCGCATGGTCGTGCGCAAGCAGGGACCGGGCGTGGTCACCGCCGGCGACATCCAGACGGTTGGCGATATCGAGATCCTCAACCCGGAACTGCAGATCTGCACGCTCGACGAGGGTGCCGAGATCCGCATGGAGTTCACCGTCGATACCGGCAAGGGCTACGTGCCGGCCGACCGCAATCGTCCGGAAGATGCGCCGATCGGCCTTATCCCGGTCGACAGCCTCTATTCGCCGGTCAAGAAGGTTTCCTACAAGGTCGAGAACACCCGCGAGGGCCAGGTTCTCGACTATGACAAGCTGACGCTCAGCGTGGAGACCGACGGTTCGGTGAAGCCTGAGGATGCGGTTGCCTATGCGGCGCGCATCCTGCAGGACCAGCTCTCGATCTTCGTCAACTTCGAGGAACCGCAGCGCGAAATGAAGGAAGAGCTCGTTCCCGAGCTTGCCTTCAATCCTGCGCTTCTGAAGAAGGTGGACGAACTCGAGCTGTCGGTGCGTTCGGCCAACTGCCTGAAGAACGACAACATCGTCTATATCGGCGACCTCATCCAGAAGACCGAGGCGGAGATGCTTCGCACTCCGAATTTCGGTCGCAAGTCGCTGAACGAGATCAAGGAAGTTCTCGCCCAGATGGGTCTGCATCTCGGCATGGAAGTGGCCAACTGGCCGCCGGAGAACATCGACGAGCTCGCCAAGCGCTACGAAGATCATCAGTATTGAGAGACGGCCCGCACCGTCTTGCACCATCAACCGGGCGGCATCGTATAGCGGCCGTCTAGAGAAACCTGGAAGGAGAGGGCCATGCGCCACGCAAACCGCGGCCGCAAGCTCAACCGGACTGCAAGCCACCGCAAGGCCATGTTCGCCAACATGGCTGCGGCGCTCATTCAGCACGAGCAGATCGTCACGACCCTGCCGAAGGCGAAGGACCTTCGCCCGATCGTCGAGAAGCTCATCACCCTCGGCAAGCGGGGCGACCTGCATGCCCGCCGTCAGGCGATCTCCGAAATCCGCGACGTGGAAATGGTGCGCAAGCTCTTCGACACGCTCGGCCCGCGCTACAAGGAGCGCAACGGTGGCTACACCCGCGTTCTGAAGGCCGGTTTCCGCCATGGCGACAACGCCGCGCTGGCCGTGATCGAGCTCGTCGACCGTGACGAGAGCGCCCGCGGCGCCGGCGATCGCGCCCGTCTCGCCGCCGAAGCCGGCGAGGCCGAGGCTGCGGCGTAAGGCTTTGCGCCTTCGGCGTCGGATGGACAAAGGCGGTCTTCGGGCCGCCTTTTTCTTTTGCCCGCCTGACGTCCCGGCCGATGGCGGTTTGGACAAATTGCGGTCATCTTGTCGCTCAAAGGTGGCGATCAAGATATTGATTCCCGGGTGATTCGCCGCTGCGGCCCGGCTTAGACTGGGATTGGTGGCGGGCAGAGCGGATACCGCGTGCGCCGACCTCTCCCGCCCGAAGTCGGATGTTTCCGACTTCGGCATTCTGGCAGCCCAACCGGGGAACACCCCGGTTGGAGGGAGAGGTCGGCGCATTAGCGCCGGGTGAGGGGAAATCGACATCGATGAATTTCAACGGCCTTTATGCACCCTCACCCTAACCCTCTCTCTGAAGGGAGAGGGGATTGCGCCGTCCGCCTAACCTGCTCCGTGCCTTGAATTCAATTTGCCTGGGGGGCACATCAAAAAATCGCGCAGCCGTATCCCAAGTTGGGGGAAATATAGAAACGAGCGACCTTTTAATGGCGTCTGCCGCACGATCAAAACTACACCGGACAGCAGTTGGTAGTTCCCGTCCATTGACGGCCTATCTAAATTGCCGGGCAAAGGAATATGGAGAAATGGCAATGAAAAGGGGCCTGCTGCAGGACGCGCGCAATCTTGTTCTGGCCGGCGCAATCGCGGCGGGCGTGGGAATGCCGGCGACCGCTTCGCATGCCGAGGAGCGAGCCGTGCCGCTTTCCCAGGCGCAGATCACGCTCTCCTTCGCGCCGGTGGTGGAGCACGTGGCGCCGGCGGTGGTCAACGTCTATGCCAGCCGCACGGTGCTGCAGCGCCAGCGGGTGTCGCCCTTCTTCGACGATCCCTTCTTCCGGCGGTTCTTCGGCAACCCGGAAGGTCTGGGCGGGGGGAGGCCGCGCGAACGTGTCGAATCCTCGCTCGGCTCCGGTGTGATCATTTCCGCCGACGGCATCATCGTGACCAACCACCACGTCATCAAGGATGCCGATGAGGTGCGGGTTGCGCTTGCCGACCGCCGCGAGTTCGACGCGGAAATCGTGCTCAAGGACGAGCGGACCGACCTTGCCGTCCTGAAGGTAAAGGACGCGTCCGACAGCTTTCCCTATGTCGATTTCGCCGATTCCGACGAGTTGAAGGTTGGCGACATCGTGCTGGCGATCGGCAATCCCTTCGGCGTCGGGCAAACGGTCACGCAGGGCATCGTTTCCGCCCTGGCCCGCACACGGGTGGGCGTTACCGACTACCAGTTCTTCATCCAGACGGACGCCGCGATCAATCCGGGCAATTCGGGCGGGGCCCTCGTCGATATCCAGGGCAGGCTGGTCGGCATCAACACGGCGATCTTCAGCCGATCCGGCGGTTCGAACGGCATCGGCTTTGCCATTCCCGCCAATATGGTGGACTTCGTCGCCGCCGCGGCGAAGGGAGACGGCGTGGTCCGCCGGCCCTGGCTTGGCGCCAGCGTCCAGGTGGTCAGCTCCGAGATTGCGGAGGCGCTCGGCCTCGACCGTCCGCGTGGCGTGCTGGTCACCGGCATCTACAAGGGCGGCCCGGCCGACCGCGCGGGCCTCAAGGTTGGCGATCTGATCGCGGAGGTCGGCGGTGTCGAGGTGACGGACCCCGACAGCTTCGGCTACCGGTTCGCGACCAAGCCGATCGGCAAGACCACGGCTTTCAAGGTGTTGCGGGAGCATGAGGAACTGACGCTGACCATTGCCCTTTCCCCGGCACCCGAGGCGGTCAAGCGCGATGCCCGCACGTTGGAGGGGTATTCGCCCTTTGCCGGCAGCACGGTGATGAACCTCTCGCCGGCGGTGGCGGAGGAACTTCGCCTCGACGGTCTGGAGGAAGGTGTGGTGATCGCCGGGATCGAGCCCGGTTCCCCGGCCAATCGCGTCGGCCTTCAGGTCGGCGATATCATCCTTTCCGTCAACGACGAGAAGGTGGACAATACGAGACGGCTGGAGCGGCTGGCGAGTGGAGATCCGAGGCTCTGGCGGCTGGAGATCAAGCGCGGCGGGCGCGTGCTGCGGATCGCGCTGCGCGGCTGAGCTTCTACGGGTAAGGCAAATGGGTGATCTGTTCCAGGCAGCCGGTCTCGACAAGGTGGGCCCGCGTCCGCTGGCCGACCGGCTGCGTCCGGCCAAGCTTGCCGATGTGGTCGGGCAGGATCATCTGCTCGGCCCGGAAGGCACGCTGTCGCGCATGCTGGCGACGCGCACCCTCGGGTCCCTCGTCTTCTGGGGCCCGCCCGGCACCGGCAAGACGACGGTTGCCCGGCTGCTTGCCGACGCGACGGACCTGCATTTCGAGCAGATCTCGGCAATCTTCTCAGGCGTCGCGGATCTGAAGAAGGTCTTCGAGGCCGCCCGCGCCCGCCGCCTGACCGGCCGGGGCACGCTGCTCTTCGTCGATGAGATCCACCGCTTCAATCGCGCGCAGCAGGACAGCTTCCTGCCGGTGATGGAGGACGGCACCATCACACTGGTCGGCGCCACGACGGAAAATCCGAGTTTCGAACTGAATGCAGCTCTGCTGTCGCGCGCCCATGTGATGGTGTTCCATTCCCTTGGCGTCGAGGCAATCGGCAAGCTTCTCGCCAAGGCGGAGGAGGTGGAGGGCAAGCCCCTGCCGCTCGACGAGGAGGCGCGGGCCGCGCTCGTGCGCATGGCCGATGGCGACGGCAGGGCGTCGCTGACACTCGCCGAGGACGTCTGGCGGGCGGCGCGGGAAGGCGAGGTCTTTGACGCGGCCCGACTGCAGGAGGTGGTCCAGCGCCGGGCGCCGATCTACGACAAGTCGCAGGACGGGCACTACAACCTGATTTCCGCGCTTCACAAGTCGATCCGGGGCTCGGACCCGGATGCCGCCCTCTACTGGATGTCGCGTATGCTCGATGCCGGCGAGGATCCGCTCTACGTCGCGCGCCGGCTCATCCGCATGGCGGTGGAGGATATCGGGCTTGCCGATCCGCAGGCGCTCGTACAGGCCAACGCGGCACGTGACGCCTATCAGATGCTGGGATCGCCGGAGGGAGAACTGGCGCTTGCCCAGGCGGCGGTCTATCTCGCCACTGCGCCGAAGTCGAATGGCGTCTATGTCGCCTACAAGGCGGCGATGCGTGCGGCCAAGCAGAACGGCTCGCTGCTGCCGCCCAAGCATATCCTCAACGCGCCGACGAAGCTCATGAAGACGGAAGGTTACGGCGAGGGCTACGAATACGACCACGACGCCCCGGAAGGCTTCTCGGGCCAGGACTATTTTCCCGAGGCGATCGGCCGGCAGACCTTCTACGATCCGCCGGAGCGAGGCTTCGAACGCGAGATCCGCAAGCGGCTGGACTATTGGGCGCGACTGCGCCGGGAGCGCGGCGGCTGATCAGGCCGGCTTGTCATCCGCGCCGACACCGAAGTCGTAGCGGAAGGTGCAGCACGGCGCGCCCTGCATGATCGTCTGCTCCCGGGTGAGCTTCGCATCCTCGTTGAAGCCCTCGATGAGTGCGAAATCGCGATTGCAGCTCAGGATCGCGCCGAGCTCGGGTATGCCGAGCGCGCGGTACATCTCCGCGTAACGGCATCGGGTGACGTTGAAATCGAGATGGCGGCCGTCATCGCGCAAGGTCTCGATCTCAAGCGCATTGTCCTTCGTCCAGAATTGCAGCGTTTCCAGGAAAGCGGCCGAGTCGGCGCCGAAATCGTCGGCAAGCGCCTTGCCCTGACGGCGCGCGATCTCGACGATCGTCTTGCGCAGGATCGCATGCACTTCCTCCTTGCCGAAGGCTTCCGCCATCGCCTCGATGACGGGGATCAGGATGCGGGCTTCCGTCTCGCGGCGGGTCAATACGCCGAGGCGTTCGGTAAGGGTGTCTTTCAGCGGCACGTCGGTCATGGTCGGTACTGTCCGGTAGGTCTGTTTCGCCAGCGGCGTTTGCGGGAGCGGACTGTCGCACGGGGCGCTGCATGGCTTCAACCACGACCGGCGATACTCGCCAGACTTTGAAGGCGGCGAAACGTTGCCGGTTTGTCATTGCGGCAGACCCCAAAGGGACGGCATCATGAGAATCACGGTTCCGGGTAGTCCGTCCCATGAAACAGATCGAACTGCGCCTGGCGCTCGTGCTTTATGGAGGCGTTTCGCTCGCCGTCTACATGCACGGCGTGACGCGGGAATTCCTCAATATCGTACGCGCCTCGCGCAAGCTGGAGCGCGAGATTTTCGGCAATGCCTCCGGGCTTCGGGAGGAAATCGATGCGAAAGCCGAACCGGTGACGGCGGCTCTTTATCGCAGCCTGCTTGAAAAATTCACGCCCGAGGTCAGCCTTCGCGTCGTCGTCGACGTGGTCGCGGGCGCTTCTGCGGGCGGCATCAACGGCGTCATGCTGGCGCGCGCGATCGCGCACGACCTCGACATCGACATGCACCGCGATTTCTGGCTGCAGAATGCCGATGTCACCGAGCTTTCCAACGAGCCTGTCGGCCTGACGCGCTATCTCAAGGGCTCGATTGCGCCGGTGATCGACCGCCTTGTCGCCATGGGCCTGAAATCCGAGACCACCGACCCGGAAACGCGCGAGAAGCTGCGCCAGTTCGTGCAGGCCCGCTGGTTCACGCCGCCTTTTTCGGGAGAGCGTTTCGTCGGCTGGATGCTCGATGCGGCAGCCGCCATGGGCACGGCGGTCGGCGACAATGACGAAGCGGCCGGCAGACGCGGCACCCTCATCCCGCAGGGCCAGAGGCTCGACCTGTTCGTGACGCTGACCGATTTCCACGGCCAGCGCCGGCGCTTCGACATCGACAATGCGGGGGTGATCGAGGAGAAGGAGCACCGCCGCATCCTGCGGTTCAAGGCCCGCCACCGGGCGGCGGGCGATGTGACGTCCGAGTTCACCGATCCCTTTATCCCGGCGCTTGTCTTCGCCGCACGGGCGAC
This sequence comes from Stappia albiluteola, assembly GCF_014050225.1. Classification (GTDB taxonomy): domain Bacteria; phylum Pseudomonadota; class Alphaproteobacteria; order Rhizobiales; family Stappiaceae; genus Hongsoonwoonella; species Hongsoonwoonella albiluteola. Next base: position 20,351 of record NZ_JACFXV010000054.1, read on the forward strand.
GAGCTCCTTTCCCGGCGCCTTTCCGCCGATGACGGTCGGCGAGATGGATCACGTCTTCCTGGAGCGCGGCGAGCCCTGGTTCAACGAGGCCGATCCCCTGGAGCGTCGGCGCATCCTCCTCGACAAGCTCGCCGGAGACCGGGATACCGATCCGGCCGCCCGCGTCTTCGTGGACGGCAGCGTGGTGATGAACAAGCCGTTCCAGCCGGTGATCGATGCGATCGCCAAGCGCCCGGCCTCGCGCGAGGTGGTGCGCCGGCTCGTCTATGTCGATCCGCTGCCGGCCGACATCAACACGGCCGAAGCGGTGGACGGACCCGACGTGCCGGGCTTCTTCCGCGTCATTTTCGCTTCGATGGCGCATATCCCCCGCAACGAACCGATCGGCGACGCGCTCCAGCATGTGGCGGAGCTCAACCGCGAGGTTCACCACGTGGCCGACGTGATCGCCGCGGCGGAGCCGGTGGTCGAACGCGAGGTCGCCGAGATCATCCGGCTCGACCCGCGCACGCCGCCGACCGTCAACGAACTGACCCGCGCGCGGATGGAGGCGAACGAGGCGGCGCATCGCGCCGCCGGCTACACCTATTTCGGCTACCAGCGGCTGAAGCTCAGGGTCGTCACCGAAAGCCTTTCCATCCTGGTTTCGCGGCTGGCGGCTCTGGGCGGTGCCGAAATCGGCGAGCAGGAAGTAGCGGCACGCATCGCCGCATGGCTGGAAAAGGGGCTGGAAAAGACCTCCCGGACGAGCCGCACCTCGCCGGAGATCGTCATGTTCCTCCGCCATCTCGATGTGGACTATCGCATCCGCCGCCTGCGCTTCGTGATCCTTCGGCTGAACCGCCTGTATCGCGGTGGGGAATGGCAGGCCGGCAACGGCTCCGTGGCGATGGACGAATTGAAGACCACGCTCTACGAGCAGGTCGACCACCTGACGCGGCGCTGGTCACGCGAGTTCTACGGCGAGGAGACGTGCCGGGTTGCCGCCGAATTCGCCCGGTCCAGCGCGGACGACGGGGCAACCCTTGCGAATTTGCTGGAGCTTCTTGGTCAACGCATGGGGCTGTCGGATCTCGATCGGCTGAGCGACGACGTCTTCTCGGTGATGGCCTACAACTACCTGCCGCCGGAGCGTCGCGCGCAGCTGACGAGCGCCTATGTCGGCTTTGCCTTCTACGATCTGGTGACCTTGCCGGTCCTGCGGCGCCCCGATGCGGTCGAAGTGAACGAGATCCGTATCGACCGCATCAGCCCCAGCGATCCGCATACGCTGCGTCCGGGCGGGCTGACATTGAAGGGCACGACGCTGAGTGCTTTCGGCGCCTTCTTCAATCGCCGCTGGCGCGAGCACGACTATCTCTGGGGCAGGCTCAATGCCGCGGATCGTCTGGTGACGCTCGTGCTTTCCGCCGCCGGGCCGGAGAAGCAACTGGATGCGTCCGTCTGCGAGAGCCTGCGGCACGAGCTTTTCCTGGCGATCCTGCGGGAAGAAGCTCCCCATCTCATTGCCGATCCCGATCTCGTGCCGTCGCTGATTGCCGAAGTGGAAGCGCGGCTCGCCGAATGGCCTGTCGGTATCGCCCTGTGATCCGGGTCCCGCAAGCCGGCTGCATCCGCCGGTTTTCGCCCGAGCGCTTTGATGGTAAATGGAGATTCGGGCGCAAGATCGGGCGAGGGGCATGCAGCATCTGTTGCTGGTGATGTTGGGTGGCGGCATTGGCGCGGGGCTTCGCCACCTCGTCGGCATGGTCAGCCTCAAGCTGCTCGGGCCGGGCTATCCCTATGCGACGCTGACCGTGAACCTCGTCGGCTCCTTCGCCATGGGCGTCTTCATCGGCTGGCTCGCCGCGCGCTCAAGCGGCGATCAGGCCGTGCGCTATTTCTTCGCGACCGGCGTGCTCGGCGGGTTCACCACCTTCTCGGCCTTCTCGCTGGACTTCGCCACGCTCTGGGAACGGGGGCAGCAGAGCCTCGCCATCTCCTATGCCGGCCTTTCGGTCGCGGGCGCGTTGCTGGCCATCTTCGCGGGGTTGAGCGTCGTGCGGTTGTTTGGCCACTAGAATCTTTCAAATCCTCCGAAACATCCCTATACCGGACACGGAAATTCCGACCCTTCCGAAACCTTGCCACCCTGCGTGATGCGGGCTGCGCGGAAGCGTCGATCGCCTAATCGGGGACTTCCGGCGCAAATGGCTGGCATCGAAAACAAGACCATCACCGCGGATGAGGCTGGCATGCGCCTCGACCGCTGGTTCAAGAGCCACTATCCGGACCTCGGTTTCGGCCACCTGCAGAAGCTTCTGCGCACGGGGCAGGTGCGCGTCGACGGCAAGCGCGTGGATGCGGCGACCCGCGTGGCGCCGGGGCAAAGCGTGCGCATCCCGCCGCTCCAGACCGATGCGAAGGTGGAAGCTCAGGACAAGGCCAATGCCAAGCCCCGCTCGCGCAAGCTCGACGCCGACGACCGCCGCGCCGTGGAGGCGATGATCCTCTACGAGGATCGCGAGGTGATGGTGCTGAACAAACCCGCCGGCCTCGCGGTACAGGGCGGCTCGGGCCTGTCGCGCCATCTCGACGGGATGCTGGAGGCCTTTCGCGACGAGAAAGGCAACAAGCCGCGTCTCGTCCATCGCCTCGACCGGGAAACCTCCGGCATCCTGCTTCTGGCCAAGACGCGCCGCGCCGCGCAGGAGCTTTCCAAGTCCTTCCGCGCGCGCCAGACGCGCAAGATCTACTGGGCGCTGGTTGCCGGCGTGCCGCGACCGCGCCAGGGCCGCGTGTCGACCTATCTCGCCCGCGACGAGGGCATGGAGCGCATGCGCATCGCCCGCCACGGCGAGGATGACGCGCAGCATTCCGTCTCGCTCTATTCGGTCGTCGATCAGGCAGGCCCGAAGGTTTCCTGGGTGAGCCTGCGCCCGATCACCGGCCGTACGCACCAGCTTCGCGCGCATGCGGCCCATATCGGCCATCCGATCGTCGGCGATCCAAAATATTTCAACGTCGAGAACTGGGAAGTCCCGGGCGGCGTGCAGAACAAGCTGCACCTGCATGCCCGCCGGATCGTGATCCCCCATCCTGCCGGCAATGGTTCGATCGATGTATCCGCGCCCCTGCCGCCGCATATGCAGCAGTCCTGGAACCTGCTTGGCTTCGACGCCTCGCAATATGACCCGGATATCAACGAGCCGGAGGATTGAGCCCTGTACCTTGTGATTTTCGATTGCGACGGCACGCTCATCGACAGCCAGAACGTGATCTATTCCGGACTGGAACATGCTTTTCGGCAGGAGGGCATCCCGGTTCCCGACCGCAGGACGGCACTGTCGATCGTTGGCTTATCGCTTGAGGTCGCGATTGCCGAACTCGTCGGCGAGGCTCACCTTGGCCGCGTGCCGCATATGGCCGATACTTATCGCAATTTCCAGCTTGGCCTGCGGGCGGAAGGCGTGGTCGATCCGCTCTATCCGGGCGCACGCGAGGCGCTGGACGCCTTGTCGGCGCGTGAGGATGTGCTGCTTGGCGTGGCGACCGGCAAGGCGCTGCGTGGCGTCGTGCACATGGAAGAAAGCCATGGTCTGGTCGGACGCTTCGTGACGCGCCAGACGGCGGACCGCGCGCCGTCCAAGCCCCATCCGGCGATGATCTTCCAGGCGATGGAGGAAACCGGCGTGGAGCCGTCGCGAACCGTGATGATCGGCGACACCAGCTTCGACATGGAAATGGCGAAGAACGCCGGCGTCGCCTCGATCGGCGTGACCTGGGGTTATCATGACGAGGCCCGTCTGCGGGCGGCCGGCGCCGGGCAGGTGATCGGCCATTTCGATGCGCTGGAGAGCACGATCTCCGGGCTCTTCGGCTGGAACAGGGAGGCTGCGTGATGCGCGATATCCTCGAGGACCTCTCCGGCGAACCGCCCATCGATCCGGTGGAGCGGGCCAAGGAACTGTCGCGGCGCGAATTGCCGAAGCGCTTCTACGAAAAGGTGAGCGTGGAGGAACGCGACGGCGGCCACGCCATCCTGCTCGACGGTCGCCCGGTCAGGACGCCGGCGCGCCGGGTGCTGGCCTTGCCGGGCGCGCGGCTCGCGCAGGCCGTGGCAGGGGAATGGGAACGCCAGGAAAAGGTCATCGACCCGGCGACCATGCCTTTGACGCGGATTGCCAATTCCGCCCTCGACGGCGTTGCCGACCGTCTCAAGGACGTTGCCGACACCATCGCCGAATATGCCGGCAGCGATCTGCTGTGCTATCGCGCCGACAGCCCGGAAAAGCTGGTGGGCCGGCAGAATGCGGCCTGGGATCCGGTGCTTGCCTGGGCCGAGACGCGTCTCGGGCGTCCGTTCAGCCTTGCCTGCGGCCTGATGCCGGTGGCCCAGGATGCGGCACTGCTTGCCGCTTTCCGGGCGGCGCTGGACGAACGCGGCCCGCTGGAGATAGCGGCGCTTCACACCGTAACGACCTTGACCGGCTCGGCGGTTCTTGCTCTGGCGCTCGGCGAGGGGGCCTTCGAGGCGGAGGCCGTATGGTCGGCCGCCCATGTCGACGAGGACTGGAATATAGAGCAATGGGGCGAGGATGCCGAGGCGGCCGCCCGGCGCGCCGCGCGCCATGCCGAATTCGCCGCCGCCGCGCTTATCCTCGCGGATGCGCGGGTCTGATATCGTCTTTCGATTACGTCCATCCTTAGACTAGGTTACGGGTTCCGGCCGTGCGTGCTACGACCGCAGTTGGAAGTTATGCAAGAGGTAGAGCGGCGATGAAAGAGGTCCTGGCCGAACTGGAACGCCGGCGTGCGATCGCGAGAGTGGGCGGCGGCGAGAAACGCATCGAGGCGCAGCACGGGCGCGGCAAGCTGACGGCGCGCGAGCGTATCGAAGTGCTTCTGGACGAAGGCTCTTTCGAAGAATTCGACATGTTCAAGGTGCATCGCTGCACCGACTTCGGCATGGGCGACAGCCATATTCCGGGCGACGGAGTGGTGACCGGATGGGGCACGATCAACGGCCGCACGGTCTACGTTTTCTCCAAGGATTTCACGGTTTTCGGCGGATCGCTTTCGGAAACCCACGCCCAGAAGATCATGAAGATCCAGGATATGGCGCTGCAGAACCGTGCGCCGATCATCGGTCTCTTCGACGCCGGCGGCGCGCGCATCCAGGAAGGCGTTGCCGCTCTCGGCGGCTACGGCGAGGTGTTCCAGCGCAATGTGCTTGCCTCCGGCGTCATCCCGCAGATCTCCGTCATCATGGGGCCTTGCGCGGGCGGCGACGTCTATTCGCCGGCGATGACCGATTTCATCTTTATGGTCCGCGACACGTCCTACATGTTCGTGACCGGGCCGGACGTGGTGAAGACGGTGACCAACGAGACGGTGACGGCCGAGCAGCTCGGCGGCGCATCCGTCCACACCACCAAGTCGTCGATCGCCGACGGTGCCTTCGACAACGATGTCGATGCCCTGCAGCAGATGCGCCGGCTGGTCGACTTCCTGCCGATGAACAATACGGCCGACCTGCCGGAGCTTGCCTGCTACGACGATCCGGCGCGGGTGGACATGAGCCTCGACACGCTCATTCCGGACAATCCGAACAAGCCCTACGACATGAAGGAACTGATCCTGAAGACGGTCGACGAGGGCGACTTCTTCGAGATCTCGCCGTCGCATGCGGGCAATATCATCACCGGTTTCGGCCGCGTCGAGGGCCGCACCGTCGGCATCATCGCCAACCAGCCGATGGTGCTTGCCGGCGTGCTGGACAGCGACGCGAGCCGCAAGGCCGCCCGGTTCGTCCGCTTCTGCGACTGCTTCAACATCCCGCTCGTCACCTTCGTGGATGTGCCGGGCTTCCTGCCGGGCACCGCGCAGGAATATGGCGGCCTCATCAAGCACGGCGCCAAGCTGCTGTTCGCCTATGCCGAAGCGACCGTGCCCAAGATCACGGTCATCACCCGCAAGGCCTATGGCGGCGCCTACGACGTCATGAGCTCCAAGCATATCCGCGGCGACATCAACTACGCCTGGCCAAGCGCCGAAATCGCGGTGATGGGGGCCAAGGGGGCGGTCGAGATCCTCTATCGCGCGGAACTGGCCGACAAGGACAAGATCGCCAAGCGCACCAAGGACTACGAGGACCGCTTTGCCAATCCCTTCGTCGCGGCCGAACGGGGCTATATCGACGAGGTGATCCTGCCGCACTCGACCCGCCGCCGCGTGTCGCGCGCGCTGGCCCTCCTGCGCGGCAAGCAGCTGCAGAACCCCTGGAAGAAGCACGACAACATTCCGCTGTGAGCATTGTCCGGGGGGCGCTCGTCACCCACTCTGCCATGCCCACCTGGATGGGCATCCAGTAACCGCCGAAATCCGCGATCTTGCCACTAAGGCATGTGTCTACTGGATCCCCGGTCGAGCCGGGGATGACAGCCGAGTGCGGGGCAGGCGGCTGCCCCAACCCTCAACCGTCGGAGGACGCACAGCCTCTCCCCTCGTCATCGCCGGGCTTAGACCCGGCGATCCATTGAGCGACGGCGAAATATGCTGGCGCCGCATGGATACGCGGGTCGAGCCCGCGTATGACGAAGCGAGGGGTTGCGGCGGAGAAGTAGCCACACACTCTGTCATGCCCGGCTCGACCGGGCATCCGGTAATCATTGTGGCCGGAGATTCAGCCGCTGACACGAGCGATTACTGGTTCCCCGCCTGCGCGGGGATGACAGCCGCCAACAGGGCGCTTTCCGACCGGATGGGATCATCCTGTCGATAAGAAATCGCCCCAGAATCAAACGCCTAGGGCAATTCGATCAGTCATCCCAGAACGGGAAGAGGGGCTCCGCGCATTCGTATCCGACGATGCATTTCGGGTGGTCCTTCGTCGGGGCGGTCTTGGGACGAAGCTGTTCCCAGGGGTCGCAATAACCGACATTCGAGACGAAGCGGAAATAGGTGTACTGGCCGGTGGTCATGACGACGGCGCCATATTGGCGAACCAGGTTCTGGGCCGCCGCGCAGCTCATCCGCCGCGTATCGGGTCGGGCGGCTTCAGCGATGCTAAAGGATATCGCGACCGCAATCGCTGCAATGCCGATCATCGCTCCGGCCTTCCTCGAAAACCCAGTCATGCAACCTCCTTTCGGCCGCGCGGGCTCAGCTAATCGTTGCCCCGGGTCGGCCGTCCGCGGCAGCCGTAACCGACGAAACATTGCGCATTGTCACGGGTCGGGGCGAATTCAGGCTTGAGCGCGGGGTTCAAATCGACGCAATAGGCGGCACTTGCGACGAAACGGGAATAGAGCCCGTTCCCGGTCGTCAGCACCACCGCGCCGGACGACTTGACCAGGGCCTGCGCCTGGGAGCAGGTCAATTTTCGGGTATCGGCTTTCGGTGCGGCGAAAGCGGCTGGCACGGTAGAAAGCAAAGCGGTGGCCGCAAACGCTGCCCGGCGAAGATGCTTGCCCATCCGGAACCCCGATAGGTCTGACCGTATCCAAGATAGGGCGAAACGGCTTCCGTTTAAACCTAACGTAAGTTTTCGGGTGGCGCCCCGCTTCAGCGCTCCCTGGTGATCTCGACGCTGACGCGGCCGGATGCGATGGGCAGCGGCGCGCCGGGCTTGTGCACGCGTACCCGTACTTTCTGGATGCGGGCGTCGGCGGCCAGTACCGTTTCCGCGATGGCGCCGGCCAGTCGTTCGATCAGGTAGAAGCGCGATTTGGTAACGGTTTCCTCGACCGCTTTCGTCAGCGAGCCATAGCAGACCGTATCGGCGTATTCGTCGGTGCGGCTGGCCTTGTCGAGATCCAGCCAGCAGGTCAGGTCGACGTGAAAGCGCTGGCCGAGGCGGGCCTCCTCCTCGTGAAGGCCGTGAAACGCATAAAATGCGAGGTCTTCCAGATGGATGGCGTCCATTGCCGTCATGCCTTGCCGAAATCAGTGCTTTTTCTGTCGCATCCTGTCCGATCTTGCCCATATCGGGCCGGATCGTGCCTCGTCTTTAGGCTCGACAGGGTGCGCGCGCAAGGGCTGCCACCATCGCAAACAGGGCGGAGAGCAAGCCGCCGGCTATTTCCCGGTGCAGACCGCGTGGCCCAGAACGCTTGGAGCGGTGGTCAGGCCGAAGGCGGCATAGCGATCGTCGTCGAAAGCGACTTGAAGGGTGCGACCGCTCCTGAGCTTGCCCCAGATCCAGGTCATCTGGTCTGCGCAATAGGGACAGTTCATGCGTATGTTGCCTTCGCTGTCGGCGCGCAGCTTCAAGAGCGCGCCATCGAAGACGACATGGATGAGCTGATCGGCAGGCGCCGAGCGGCCGTCGATGTCGATGTCCAGGATCGCCGCGTAACCGTCTTGCATCTTCTTGCACCAGATCGTGAAGCTGGAACTCGCCTGGATGTGGACGCGGAAACGCTCGACGCCGGAGACCGTGTTGTGTTCCCAGAAGCCGAGGGGATCGTCCTCGGCGGCAGCGCAGGTAGAGGCAAAGGCCAGGGCCAGAAACAGGCCGGCAAGGATCGGTCGCTTGATCATCGTCTCCCCGGTCTCGTGAAGCCGGGAGAGTGTTGCCGCACTTTCCTAATATTTCATGTTTCGTACCTTTGAACATTGCGAGGCGGGCCGGTTTCCCGTGCTCGTCCCTTTGACCAGTTGCGGGGCCTTCGGGCAGGGCCTAAAAAGCGAAAGACCCTCCGGCAGTACCACATCGCATGATCTGGCGAGCGGGCCGAGGGGGTATCGTTTTCGCCATTTCCGGGAGCGCCTGTCGCATGTTTTCCAAGATCTTGATCGCCAATCGCGGAGAAATTGCCTGCCGCGTCATCAAGACCGCGCGGCGCATGGGCATCAAGACGGTTGCCGTCTTCTCGGATGCCGACCGCGACGCGATGCATGTGGAGATGGCCGACGAGGCGATCCATATCGGTCCGCCGCAGGCCGCCCAGTCCTATCTCGTCATGGACAAGATCATCGCCGCCTGCAAGGCGAGCGGCGCGGAAGCGGTTCACCCCGGCTACGGTTTCCTGTCCGAGCGCGCGGCGTTTCCCGAAGCGCTGGCGGCGGAAGGCATCGTCTTCATCGGCCCGAACAAGCGCGCCATCGAGGCGATGGGCGACAAGATCGAATCGAAGAAATTCGCCAACGAAGCCAGGGTCTCGACGGTGCCGGGCTATCTCGGCGTCATCGAAACGGCCGATGAGGCGGTCACGATCGCCGAGGAGATCGGCTATCCCGTCATGATCAAGGCTTCGGCTGGCGGTGGCGGCAAGGGCATGCGCGTCGCCTGGAACGCTGCGGAAGTGCGCGACGGCTTCGTGCGCTCGAAGTCGGAGGCGGCATCCTCCTTCGGCGACGACCGCGTCTTCATCGAGAAGTTCATCCAGAACCCGCGCCACATCGAAATCCAGGTGCTGGGCGACAAGCACGGCAATGCGATCTATCTGGGCGAGCGCGAATGCTCCATCCAGCGCCGCAACCAGAAGGTGATCGAGGAGGCGCCGTCGCCGCTGCTCGATCCCGAAACGCGCCGCAAGATGGGCGAGCAGGCGGTGGCGCTCGCCAAGGCGGTCGACTACGATTCCGCCGGTACCGTCGAATTCGTCGCCGGGCAGGACAAGTCCTTCTTCTTCCTCGAGATGAACACCCGCCTGCAGGTGGAGCATCCCGTCACCGAACTGATCACCGGCATCGACCTGGTCGAGCAGATGATCCGCGTCGCGGCCGGTGAGAAGCTGTCCATCACGCAGAGCGATGTGCAGCTGAACGGCTGGGCGGTCGAGAGCCGCATCTACGCGGAGGACCCTTACCGCAATTTCCTGCCCTCCATCGGCCGACTGGTGCGCTATCGCCCGCCGGCTGAAGAAACCAGCAATGGCGTGACCATTCGCAACGACACGGGCGTCTCCGAGGGCTCGGAGATTTCCATGTATTACGATCCGATGATCGCCAAGCTGATCACCCATGCGCCGACGCGCGAGGAGGCGATCGACGCGATGGGCGACGCGCTGGACGGCTTCGTGGTCGACGGCATCCAGCACAACGTGCCGTTCCTGACGTCGCTGATGAAGCACCCGCGCTGGCGCTCCGGCGCGCTGTCGACCGGCTTCATCGCCGAGGAATATCCCGACGGTTTCGCACCCGCTCACCCGGACGATGCGGCGAAGCGGGTGCTGGCCGCCGTGGCGCTGTCCATGGAAGCGCTGCGCCGCGAGCGCCTCGACCATCTACCGGGGCGTCTTCGCCCGCATTCCGGCGCGGTGCGGGAGGACTGGGTCGTCCGTCTCGATGACAGCTACCTGCCGGCGAAGATCGTCACCGGCTATCCCGGCACGCCGGTCGAGCTCGATATCTCGGTCGATGGCGGCGCGGTGGAAACGGTGGTTGCCGACTGGCGTCCGGGCGACGGATTGTGGCAGGGCCGCGTTGGTTCTCAGGAAGTGACCGTGCAGGTGCGCCCGATCCAGAACGGCTACCGGCTCGACTGGCAGGGCTACTCCGTGGTCGCAAAGGCGATGACGCCCCGGATCGCCGAGCTCGACAAGCTGATGCCGGTCAAGCTGCCGCCCGATACTTCCAAGATGCTGCTGTGCCCGATGCCGGGCCTGGTCGTGTCCGTCAATGTCGCAGTCGGCCAGGAAGTGAAGGCGGGCGAAACGCTCGCCGTGGTCGAGGCGATGAAGATGGAAAACGTGCTGCGCGCCGAGCGCGACCTCGTCGTTTCCGCGATCAACGCCACTGCCGGCGACAGCCTTGCCGTGGACGCGGTGATCATGGAGTTTGAGTAAGCGATCGGTCTGATTGTTATGCCGGAAGGATTTGCTGAACACATGCGGCGCCCGGACCGTTCCGAATAGGTATGCCCTGTGTCTGCAAGGGTTGTCGATGAAATGTGACCAATGTTGCGTTTTGCGGCACTGTTCCCCATGATCGCAAATGGCATTCTGGGAGTCCGTCATGGTGAATATAGTGGACGGCGCAAGGAACGGTCGGCGGGACGGTGCCCGCCGCCACGGCGATAAAGATCATCCTGAGCGGCCTGAATTTTCCGCGAAGGAAGCTGCGCGCCGCCGAGAGACAGGACAGCGGCAGCGTGCCGTCGAGGATATCGCGAGAGGGGCCGCCGAACGCCACGCTGAGACGCTGAAAAGGCTTGGCGAATAGAATGGATGAGCCGGTGTGGCTCGAACTAGCGGATCTCGATCGATTGGCGAAGGTTGTGGGCGAACTATTCCCCCGTCATTCCGTGACGCCTTACCCTGCGAAACGCAACGATCTTGCTGGCGGCGTCGCGCGAGCCCGGAACAAGTGGCTCTATGATCGGCAAGACGACATGACGGTCCTTGCGGCGGAATATGCTTTCGGGATCGGCAAGGCGCATGCATTCGTTGATGGCAACAAGCGGATCGCCTTCCTCGCCGCGGTTACCTTTCTGGAGCTGAATGGCATCGGTCTTCGCGAACCGGAGTCCGGATTTTTTGCCGAGCCCATCGAAAACCTGGTATCCGGCCGGATCACGACTGAGGAGCTGGCTAGCCACCTCGAACGCCACGCGGAATGGATTGGACAGGATTAGGCAGTCTTTACTCCGATGTTTTGTCTGAATTTCGTCTCGGAGAATGACGCCCCATGCCGCTTTATTTTTCCTATGGTGCGAATATGAGCCGGGAGGAAATGGCTTCCCGCTGTCCGGGCGCGGAAGCGCAGGGCGTGGCTCTGCTGCGGGGGTGGCGGTTCGTCATCTCCGGTGACGGCTGGGCTTCGATAGAGCGCCGGCCGGGTTCGACGGTTCATGGCGTGCTGTGGGAGCTGGCACTCGGCCATGTCCGCGCGCTCGACCGCTACGAGGGCGTGCAGCGCGGCTGGTACGAGAAGGTGCATATGCCGATCGCACGTCCCGGCGGTGGCGGCAGGGCGCTCGTCTATATCGGTACGAACCGGACACAGGGCAGGCCAAACCCCTCCTATTTCAACGGCGTCGTGCTGCCGGCGGCGCGCGCGTGGGGGCTGCCGGAGGTTTATGTGGCCGAACTGGAAAGCTGGAACAGGCGTTGATGCGCAAAGAGGCTGCGCCGCCGCCGTCCAGAGGTTAGACTGACGCTTTCCTTCCGCGCGATACGGACCGCGACATGAGATCGGTGCATGTATCCATATCGGGTCGGGTGCAGGGCGTCGGCTTTCGCGCCTGGCTCGCGCGAACGGCAGCGGCGCAGGATCTGAGCGGCTGGGTGAGGAACCGGCGCACGGGAGAGGTCGAAGCCGTGCTCTGCGGCTCCGAAGGCGCCGTCGAGGCGGTTCTCACCGCCGCCCATGTCGGTCCCGCCGGCGCCAGGGTGGACGAGGTTCTGATCCTGGGCGACGCGGCACCCGTCGATGGTGCGTTCGAGGTGATTGCGACGGTGTAGCCTATACCCGGATCGTCGGCCCGAAGCGCTGCTCGAACTCCGCCCTCAGGATCGAATCGACTTCCGCCATGGTGACCGGCAGGCCGAGATCGACGAGGCTGGTGACGCCGTGCTGGTCGATGCCGCAGGGCACGATGCCGGAGAAATGCTCCAGTTCGGGCTCCACGTTCAGCGAAATGCCGTGGAAGCTGACCCAGCGGCGAACGCGGATGCCGATTGCCGCAATCTTGTCCTCGATATCTCTGCCCTTGTCCGGACGGCGGACCCAGACGCCGACACGATCCTCCCGCCGCTCGCCGCGGACATGGAAATTCCACAACGAGCCGATGATCCAGTCCTCGAGTGCCGCGATGAAGGCGCGTATGTCCGGCTGGCGGCGCTTCAGGTCGAGCATGACATAGGCCACGCGCTGGCCCGGCCCGTGATAGGTGTATTGTCCGCCGCGCCCGCTCCTGAAGACGGGGAAGCGGTCGGGCGCGAGCAGGTCCTGCGTCTCGGCGCTTGTGCCTGCCGTATAAAGGGGAGGGTGCTCCAGCAGCCATACCCGCTCGGCTGTCTTGCCCTCCGCGATCGCCGCGACGCGAGCCTCCATCTCGGCTACAGCCTCCTCATAGCCGACGGGTTCGTCGGAAATGACCCACTCGACCGGCGGGAGATCGTCGGAGCCGAGGAAATTGATCGGGAGCGAGGCGCGGTCGTTCATCGAAGTCTGTCGTTTTGCGAGAGGGTTAAGTCTTTGTTAACCAGAAGCAGGGCGAACTGGGTACCCGACACTGCAGCGCATCGTGCCCGGGACGATGGCAAGACCATCCAATAGCGGCGGAAAGAATGAATGGCCACCTTCGATAACATCTCGGTCGAAATATCCGTCGTTCTCGGCAAGTCGGAAATGCCGATCCATCAGTTGCTGCGCATGGGCCGCGGCGCCGTTATCGAGCTGGCGGCACATGAAGACGACGACGTCGAAATCCTTGCCAACAACGTTCCGGTGGCGCGCGGGCAAGTGGTGCTGCAGGGCGACCGGATCGGCATCTCGGTGACCGAAATCCTGCGCCGCGGCGTTGAGAAGCGCCCGACGCGCGGCGAGGGACCGATCTGAGAATTTGCCGCCCGTCCGGCAGTGTCCTTTCGCGGCAATTGCAAGCCGTTGCCGGTTTTCTTCCACCATGTGAATATCTTCGCTCGCGCCCCTTGCGCGGCAGAATCCGATTTGCTAGAGGAAGGCTCCGCCGCGCCGAGGGGTGCGGGCGGAAGGAAAATCGCGGTCGTGGCGGAATTGGTAGACGCGCAGCGTTGAGGTCGCTGTGGGGCAACCCGTGGAAGTTCGAGTCTTCTCGACCGCACCATTCCTGAAATCCCTCGCTTCAAAAAGCCTCCGAGTGGCAATGCCCTCGGAGGCTTTTTGCGTTTACGGCTTGCAACGGGGCGGCAGTTGACAGCGCGCGATGGCGGAAGGAACCTGATGATCGAGTTCCGGGCATTCTCAACTGGCGTTGCCGGGGACTTGATGACAGGTGCGGATATCTGCGGTTTCGCGCCACGCAACCGGCCTCAGTAGTTGTCGATGATCCAGTAGGCGTGCCCGCCAGTGCCACGAGGCGCAAATGCCCTACCCGATGCCCGAAAACGAAACCGAGAGAAACGAGGCCGTTCGTTCTTACCACATCATGAACTCGCCGCCGGAAGTCGCCTATGATGAGATTGGCGAACTTGCCGCGGAGATTTGCGAATGTCCCGTCTCCTATGTCGGGTTCATCGAGGACGACCGTTTCTGGATGAAGGCGAAATACGGGCTGCCGGATGACCTGGAGGGTTGTCCGCGCGAAATCGCCTTCTGTTCAGTCACGATCTGCGGTGCCGACCTCGTGGTCTCACCCGACTTGCAGCAGGACGAGCGTTTCAAGGAGTTCTATTTCGTCGTCAACGATCCGCATTTCCGCTTCTATGCCGCCATGCCGCTGGTGACGCCTGAGGGCTATTCGCTGGGAACCATCTGCGTGATGGATTTCAAGCCGCATCAGCTGACCTTCGAGAAGGCGGAAAGCCTTCGCAGGCTGGGTCACCAGGTGGTCGGATTGCTGGAGCACCGCCGCCGGATCTTGGAACTCGATCGCGCGATGGCGCAACTCGACCAGGCACACCGCGATCTGGCGGATGAGAAAAGGCGCTCGGAAGAACTGTTGCACCGCATTCTCCCCGAGCCGATTGCCCGCGAACTTAAAGAGACCGAAAAGGTGGAGCCGAAATTCTTTCCCTCCGCCACCGTCATGATCGCCGATATCTGCGGGTTCACGAATTTCACGCGGCATACGGAGCCGGCGGCGTTGCTGGCGCTGCTGAACAGGTACTACTCCGAATTCGACCGGGCGATTGCCGCGTTCGGCCTTGAGAAGGTGAAGACGATAGGCGACGCCTATCTTGCGGTGGCGGGGGTTCCGGAGCCTGTGAAAAATAGCGCGGCAAGGGCCTGCGCCGCTGCGCTTTCGATCATGGAAGCCTGCCGCAGGATTCGCCGGGAGCGCGAAAGGCTTCACCTGCCTTTCTTCGACCTGCGGATCGGGCTCCATTGCGGCCCGCTGATCGCCGGAGTGGTGGGCACGAGCCGCTTCAGTTACGACATCTGGGGAGACGCGGTGAATCTGGCCGCGGCCTGCGAGGCCGCCAGCCAGCCGAACCGGATCAATCTCTCACAGGAGGTATGGGGGCATGTAAGCCCCTGTTTCGAAGCGGAGGAGAGGGGTGGTGTCCTCTGCAAGGACGGTATGGCGTTCCCGATGTATTTCCTGAGCAGGTTGAAGCGGGAATATTCATCCGATGAGGAGGGCCTCCTCGCCAACCAGGCGATGTTTGCAGAGCTTCATCTGAACCGGGCCGGATCGGGCGCCTGAGGCGACTGGTTTCAACCGAATCTCGGCCGGGCAATTCTCCATGCGAGCGGCCCCGTTTCCCACCGGCGTTACCCGCCCGCGAAACCTCGGGAAGTCAGCTTCAAATTCGGAGAATTCGTTTGTCCCGTGAAAGGCGGGCCGCTAAGTGTGGCCGGTACCACACGCGAATCCTGAATGTCGATCGACCTTGAGCAAGCGGAGGGGACCGTGACGGAGACCGACATCGTCGACGCGCCGGCTGACGCGCCCGAGGCGATCCCCGTCCGTGACGAGGAGGGGCGGATCGACGCCGCCTTCCTGCAGAAGGTCGAAGACGCGATCGAGGCGGGCGACGAGACCGCCGTCCGGGAGCTTGCCGGCGACCTGCACGAAGCCGATCTCGGCGATCTTCTGGAAGCGCTGGGCGAAAACGACCGGCCACGGCTGGTCCAGCTGCTTGGCGGCGACTTCGACTTCGCGGCGCTGACCGAACTCGACGAGGCGGTCCGCGTCAAGCTCATCGACCAGCTGCCGGCCGAGGATGTCGCCGAGGGTATCGGCGAGCTCGATTCGGACGACGCCGTCTACATTCTGGAGGATCTGGAGCCGGAAGAGCAGGCGGCGATCCTCAACCAGCTTTCCTTTTCCGACCGCATCCAGCTGCAGCGTTCGCTAGACTATCCGGAGGAATCGGCCGGCCGTCTGATGCAGACGGACTTTATCGCCGTGCCGCCCTTTTGGACCGTCGGCCAGACGATCGATCACCTGCGCGAAGACCACGACCTGCCGGATACGTTCTACGAGATCTACGTGGTCGACCCGGCCTTCCGCCTGCTCGGCGCCGTGGCGCTCGACAAGCTGCTGCGCACCAAGCGCTCCCGCAAGATCGCAAAGATCATGACCGAGGAACGCCAGGCGGTGGCGGCCACCGAGGATCGGGAGGAGGTGGCCCGCCTCTTCGAGCGCTACAATCTCGTCTCGGCGGCGGTGGTCGACGAAGGCGAGCGCCTTGTCGGTGTGCTCACCATCGACGACATCGTCGATGTGATCCAGGAAGAAGCGGAAGAAGACCTGCGCGCGCTGGCCGGTGTGGGCGACGAGGAAATCTCCGACACGGTGATGGTCATCGCCCGCTCGCGGCTGACCTGGCTGATCGTCAACCTCGCGACCGCCGTCCTCGCTTCCGTCGTCATTTCGCTGTTTGAAAATACTATTGAGGCGATGGTGGCGCTGGCCGTGCTGATGCCGATCGTCGCTTCCATGGGCGGCAATGCCGGCACCCAGACGATGACGGTCGCCGTGCGCGCCATCGCCACGCAGGAACTCGGCTCGCGCAATTTCTGGCGGGTGCTCAGGCGCGAGGTGCTGGTCGCCATTCTCAACGGCGTGGCGCTGGCCCTGCTGATGGGCCTCGTTGCAGGGGTCTGGTTTGCCAACCCCGGCCTGGGCCTCGTCATCGGGACGGCAATCATCGTCAACCAGCTCTTCGCCGGCCTGGCCGGCCTGATGATCCCCATTATCCTGGAGCGGCTGGAAGTCGATCCGGCAATCGCCTCCAGCGTCTTCGTGACGACGGTCACGGACGTGGTCGGCTTCTTCGCCTTCCTCGGCATTGCCGCCCTGTGGTTCGGTCTGCCATTCTGATCCTTCCCGCGAACCCGAGGGAGGAGCGAATGTCCGCACCACCGCCGATCGGCGGCATTCTCGAAACTTCCGTCTATGTGGAGGACCTGGAACGGGCGCATGCCTTTTACAACGGCGTGCTCGGCCTCAAGCGCATGGTCGAGGGCGAGCGGCTCTTTGCCTATGACGCGGCGCCCGGCGAGACGCTGCTGGTCTTTCGCCGCGGTTTCACCGCAGAGGATATCGCAACGCCCGGCGGCGTGGTGCCCGGCCACCACAGCGAGGGACCGAGCCACTTCGCCTTCAAGATCGCGGGGCGGGATCTTCAGCCGTGGCGGGACTATCTCGCGGCGGCCAGTATCGATATCATCAGTGAGGTCGTTTGGCCGGCGGGAGGCACCAGCCTCTATTTCCGCGACCCCGACAACAACGTGCTGGAACTTGCCGCCCCGCCGCTTTGGCCGAACTATGTCTGAACCGGAACCACGGAGCAGGCGTCATGACGAAGATCGGCATCGATGTCTCCCACCATCAGGGCGAGATCGACTGGCACGCGGTGGAAAGTGACGGCGTCGCCTTTGCCTATATGAAGGCGACCGAAGGCGGCGATTTCTGCGACCCGCGCTTTGCCGAGAACTGGCAGGGCGCACGGATCGCCGGCGTGCCGCGCGGGGCCTATCACGTCTTCTCCTACCGCCGGCCGGGCATCGTGCAGGCGGAAAACTTCATCGGCACGGTGCCAACCGCCATGCTGGCAACATTGCCGCCGGCGCTGGACCTGGAAATCCTCGGCAGTGAGGACGACCTGCCCACCCGCGCCGAACTGCTGGCGGAAATCCGGGCCTGGCTCACGGTGGTGGAGGCGCAGGCAGGCCGTCCGGCGATGATCTACACCACGCGTGATTTCCACCGGCGCTACCTGCAGGGAACCGATATCGCCGAAGGCGGTACCGCGCGTCCCCTGTGGCTGCGCTCCATCGGCACGGAGCCTGACTTCTGCGCCGACTGGACGATCTGGCAGTTCGACGACAAGGGGCAGGTGAAAGGCATCGACGCTCATGTCGACCGCAACCGCATCTGCGAGCGTGTCTCGGTGATGGAACTGGTGGCTTAAGGTGTCATCCATATGATTATAAACGTATAAAATTATTCTATTGACTAAAACGTAAAGGTAAATCACTGTTTCCGGCGGAGGATCGGATGCAGCCCTATTACACGATATCGCAATTGACGCAGGAATTCGGGATCACCACCCGCACCTTGCGCTTTTACGAGGCCGAGGGGCTGGTGAAACCGGTGCGGCGGGGTCGGCAACGGCTGTTTCGGCCCGGCGACCGCACACGGATCAAGCTGATCCTGCGCGGCAAGCGGCTGGGTTTTTCGCTCGCCGAAATCCGCGACATCATCACCATGTACGACAAGGCGCCGGGCGAGGCGGGGCAGATATCGCTGCTGCTTCAGCGCATCGAGAGCCGCCGCGCCGAACTCCTGGACAAGCGCAAGGACATCGACCTGACGCTCGCGGAACTCGACGAGGTGGAGGAAGGTTGCATGGCCCGTATCCGGGAACTCGGACTGAGCCAGGATGCGTTTGCGCGCGGAAGCAGGGAAAAGGCGTGATGGCAGCGTTCGAACCGCGCGACGGCAACTGGCGGGCGAGAGTGGAGGACAGCTTCGCCCGGCAGGCGTTCATGGAGCATATCGGCGCACGGTTGACGCATCTGGCGCCGGGCGAGGTCGACATCGAGGCGACCTACGATTCCACACTCACCCAGCAGCATGGCTTCTTCCATGCGGGCGTCACCACGACGATCGCCGACAGCGCGGCGGGCTATGCCGCCTATTCCTTGTTCGAGGAAGGCTCCAGCGTGCTGACGACGGAACTGAAGATCAACCTGCTGGCGCCCGCGATGGGCGACAGGCTGGTCGCGCGCGGCCGGGTGATCAAGCCGGGCCGCACGCTGACCATCTGCCGGGGCGACGTCTACGGCATCACGGACGGACGCGAGAGGCATGTGGCGACCGCGCTATTCACCATGATGCAGATGGCCGGAATGTCGGATGACGGCAGAGCCGGGGAGGGGCGGAGATGACCGGCGGCGAACTGACCTACAAGGGGGCGGTCTACCCCTGGCATTGCGACCATATGGGGCACATGAACGTCGCCTGGTACGTGTCGAAATTCGACGAGGCGACCTGGAATTTCTTCTCTTCGCTGGGCCTGACCCGCAGCGCGCTGACCTCGGCGGAGCGCGGCATGGCGGCGGTGGAGCAGCATATTTCCTACAAGCGCGAGCTGATGGCCGGCGACGTGGTCGAGATCCGCACGCGGATCGTCGAGCTGAAGGACAAGGTCATCCGCTTCGTTCATGAAATGACCAATGTCGAAACGGGCGCGGTGGCGGCGACGACCGACCTGACCGCCGTTCACCTCGACACGCGGTTGCGCAAGGCGGTGGCCTTTGCGCCTGAAATCGCGGAGCGGGCGGGCCTGCTGTTCGCGGCGTGAGAGGAACGTTTCGCGGAGAAATTGAATGTCGGGTGCCGGAACTGACAGGCCGCCAGAGGCAGAAGAACCACAGAGCCAATGGGAGGCTGGTGTGGAGCGGAATAACGCCGCTCTGCAGCGCGGCCCTGTGGAGGACGCTGCCGTCGACACGCCTTTTCAGAATTGGCGAAGCGTCAACGCGACAGCCATCCAGGCCTACAACCTGGAAATCCAGGTCAACGGCACATTTGCCGAACGTCTACGTGAAGCCGCTCAGGCGATACCGGAAAATAGAAATTCAGGTGCAACATGATCCCGAACCAGCAACCGGCCTTCAATTTCAACCTCGGCGAGACCGCCGACCTTCTGCGCGACACTGTGCAGTCCTACGCGCAGGACAATATTGCGCCGCTTGCCGACCGCATTGACCGCGAGGACTGGTTCCCGCGCGAGGAGCTTTGGCCGGCGATGGGCGAGCTTGGCCTGCACGGCATCACCGTGGAGGAGGAGTGGGGCGGCTCGGGCCTCGGCTATCTGGAACACTGCGTGGCAATGGAGGAAGTGTCGCGGGCATCCGCCTCGATCGGCCTGTCCTACGGCGCTCATTCCAATCTCTGCGTCAATCAGCTTCGCCGCTGGGGTACTGAAGAGCAGAAGAAGCGCTACCTGCCGAAGCTGATCTCGGGCGAGCATCTCGGCGCGCTCGCCATGTCGGAGCCGGGTGCCGGGTCCGACGTCGTTTCCATGAAGCTGAAGGCCGAGAAGAAGGGCGACCGCTACATCCTCAACGGCTCGAAGATGTGGATCACCAACGGGCCCGACGCCGACACGATGATCATCTACGCCAAGACGGACCCGGATGCCGGCCCGCGCGGCATCACCGCCTTCCTGGTGGAGCGCGACTTCAAGGGTTTTTCCGTTGCCCAGAAGCTCGACAAGCTCGGCATGCGCGGCTCGCTGACCGGCGAACTGGTGTTCCAGGACTGCGAGGTGCCGGAGGAAAACGTGCTCGGTGCGGTCGGCAAGGGCGTCAACGTGCTGATGTCCGGCCTCGACTACGAGCGCACGGTTCTTGCCGCAGGTTCCATCGGCATCATGCAGGCGGCGATGGACGTGGTGATCCCCTATATCCACGAGCGCAAGCAGTTCGGCCAGGCGATCGGCACCTTCCAGCTCGTGCAGGGCAAGGTTGCCGACATGTATGTGCAGATGAACGCCACCCGCGCCTATGTCTATGCGGTGGCGCAGGCCTGCGACCGGGGCGAGACGACGCGCGAGGACGCCGCCGGCGCGATCCTCTATGCGGCGGAAAACGCCACCAAGGTGGCGCTTGACGCCATCCAGCTGCTCGGCGGCAACGGCTACATCAACGAGTATCCGACCGGCCGCCTGCTGCGCGACGCCAAGCTCTACGAGATCGGCGCGGGCACGAGCGAAATCCGCCGCATGCTGATCGGCCGCGAGCTGTTCAACAAGACGGCGTGAGGCGCTTGTCGGAGCGCTTGCTCGCTCTTGCAAGGAGCGGGCTTTCGCCCGCGCCGATGTCCGGATGCCGGATCGGTGCTCGGCTGCGCCTTGCTTGTCCGGCATGACGGTTGAGGGTTGGGCAGGGCCCTTGCCACAAACTTCGGTGTCATCCCCGGCCTGGCTGGGGATCCAGCAGACACAGGCCTCGGTAGCTCGGTTCCCGGCGCCGGTGGCTACTGGATGCCCACCTTCGTGGGCATGACAGCCTCGGCAATTGCTTTACTGCCGCGACCTCTCTGTTCGTCATGCGCGGGCTTGACCCGCGCATCCATGCGGCGTGCGCGTCCTTTGCCGCCGCCCATTGGATCGCCGGGTCTCGGCCCGGCGAAGACGAGGGGAGAGGTGGTGTGTTCATTCGACGGTCCTGAGTCAGGCAGACCGGTTGCGTCAAACTCAGGTGTCATCCCCGCGCAGGCGGGGAACCAGTAACCGCCTGCAACAGTGACTGGATCTCCGGCCTTTGTGGTTACCGGATGCCGGTCAGGCCGGGCATGACAGAGCTTGCGGGCACGTTGGCGCAAGCATGACAGCGTGTGCAACTGCTTTACCGCCGCAACCTCTCTGTTCGTCATGCGCGGGCTTGACCCGCGCATCCATGCGGTGTGTGCATCTCTTGCCGACGCCCGTTGGATCGCCGGGTCTCGGCCCGGCGAAGACGCGGGGAGGGGTGGTGCGTCCATTCGGCGGCCTGGTCTGGCAGTCGGCTGTCCGCTCCGTCGATCGATCCGCTACTCTGTCCGTTCGCAGGGTGCGCCGACCTTGACTGTCAGATGCGCCGTGTCGGTGACGAAGGAGTGGTCGCTTGCGACCTCCACCTCATAGGTATCGATGCCGGGCAGCGGCTCGAAATTGAAGATCGGCCTTGCATTGCTGTTGAGGAAGGACGTCGCCTTGAAGGCGATGAGATAGTGCCAGACCTTGGCGATATCGCCGGGATCGTTGCGGAACAGTCCGGTGTCGGCCGCACTGACGGTCAGGCTGCCGGCGCGCCTGGCATGGAAATCGCCGCCGAGCATTTCGTTGATTTCCTTCGCCCGGTCTATCGGCGCGATCTCGGCAGGTGCCTGGCGATACGCGGCGCGCAGGTCCGGGAAGCGGACGTCCGTGCCCTCGGGAATGGCGAACTCCCGCAGTTCCTCCTCTTTCTCAAGCTTCACCCAACCGCTGTTGCGGAAGGCGTGCACCATCGTGTCCGCGTCGCCCTGCGGAGCCGTGATGCGCACAATGAAGAAGCCGCTGTCGCCCACCCGCTCGGGAAAATAGTGGTTGAGATAGAGAAAGACACGCTTGCGCCGGCTGACCGATATGCAACTGGCGGCCTGCTCCGGCAAAAGCACATAGGGCTTGCTCTGAGCCTTGCGGGTCGTCGGCGCATCGACGACGGCAACGGAGGCGAACGGCGTGTTCTCCATGAAGGTGGTGCGGTGCTGCCTGACCGCGGCATGGCCTTGCGCGGGCAAGAGCGCCGCAAGTGCGAGGCACACTGCCGCCGGAAGGAAACGGGTTATCCGGGATGGGCTCATGGTGCGTCAATCCCTGAAGATCAAGGGCGGAACGAGGCTCGCGACGATCAGCAGGCAGGAAATGACATAGGCGTGGGAGAACAGCAGATCGAAGCGAAAGGCGATGATGTTGGTGGCCCAAAGGGGGTATGCGATCAGGCAGACGAAGGCGACCTGATAGATGTCCGTCATCATCCGGATTTTGGTGAGATAGAAGTAGGTAAGTAAAAATAACAGGGCGGCGAAGGACAGGATCACCCATTCCGGCGCCGTGTCCGGCACAAGGCCGTTGATCGCCAGAAGCGCACCGGCAATTTCCGCCGGAATGAGCTTGACGACCTTGTCGATCTGGGAATCGTTTTGACGGTCAATCTGTGTGGTCATAAATGATGCTCCCCCAAGCGGAACTTTACTTTTCGTCGCAATCAGAGGTCAAGAAGGCAAAGGGTTGAACCGATAAATTGCTGAAGTCCTGAAATGCGCTTGGTGGATCGCGGCACTCCGTTTCCCTTTCGCAAGATCGCCCTTTGCGAGCCGCGCCTTGATCGCATAAGTATGGGGTGAGATTCCCGTCGCCTCCGGGCGGCGATGCCCGTCCACAGGAGCAGACCCTCGACATGAAGAATACCGAAAGCCGCGTGCCAGCCCGCCTCGACGAAGAAGAGGAAGAAAAGACCAAGACGCCGCAATCGATCCAGGTGGACAAGCATCTCTTCGAGGCGCGCACGGTGCTGATCACCGGCCCGATCACGCAGGAACTGGCGCGTGACGTTTCCGCCCGCCTGCTGGCGCTGGCGCAGGTTTCCAACGATCCGATCACCGTGATCGTGTCCTCGCCCGGCGGCCACGTGGAATCGGGCGACATGATCCACGACACGATCCGCTTCATCTCGCCGGAAGTGCGAATTCTGGGCATGGGCTGGGTGGCGAGCGCCGGCGCGCTCATCTACATCTCCGTGCCGAAGGAGCGGCGCTACTGCACGCCGAACACTCGCTTCCTGCTGCACCAACCGTCCGGCGGCGCCGGCGGCCAGGCGACCGATATCGAGATCCAGGCGCGCGAAATCCTGAAGATGCGCGACCGGCTGAACAAGCTTTTCGCCGAGGCGACCGGCCAGCCGATGGAGCGGATCGAAAAGGACACCGACCGCGACTACTGGATGGGGCCGGAAGAGGCGATCGAATACGGCCTCGTCGGCCGCATCGCCAATTCGGTGCGCGATCTGGACTGACAGGCGCGTCCGGTCAATGCGAAGGGCGGAAGCGGGCTGCCGCTTCCGCCCTTTTTTGCAGGCTCGCCACCCCCGCCGGGCGGGGCTTCCGTTCGGCCTGTGCCCGATGCCGGATGACGCGGCAGGGGCGAAGCCCCGTCAACCGGACGGGGGCGGCGAAGGCTGTATCGCAAGCCCGAAGTCAGGCCTCGATGACCTGCGGCGAATTCAGCACGAAGGGGCGAACCCGCTCCAGCACGTAGCGCGCCTCGATGGCGATGCGGGCATTGGTGCCGTCGTTGCTGAAGATCGAAACGAGGTGGTCGACGAAACGGTCGTAGCGCGGCGTGTCGAGGAAAAGCCCGCCATGGGCTTCGCCAAGCGCGCGGCCCTCATAGGTGGGCGAGCCGGCGAAGATATAGACAAGAAACTCCGTCAGGCCTTCGCGCGGGCAGGTTCTCAGCGGCGAATGCGGCTGACCGGCGAACAGGCTGTCCTCCCTGAGGCGGCGCAAAAGCGAGGATACCGCCGCTTCGATTGCCGGCCTGCCGCCAAGTCTGAGATACAGGGTCATCGCGCTCCCTCCGTTGTGCGATCGACGCCAACAGGAATAGACTTCGGAGGGGCTTCCGGTCTGTGACCCCGATCACGTTAGGCATTTTTACCGGTGCGCGTCGGGATAAATCCGAAGAGGAATGAGAGATGAAAACCGTCAAGGTGAAGGACACCGCGATTCCCGCGCTTGGTCTCGGCACCTGGCGCCTTTCGGGTGAAGTCTGCCGCGATATCGTCAAGGCGGCGCTCGAAGAGGGGTGGACGCATTTGGATACGGCGGCGATCTACCAGAACGAAGCCGCGGTCGGCACGGGCCTGCGCTCGGCTTCCGTGGATCGAGGGGCGATCTTCGTGACAACGAAGGTCTGGTACGACGACCTCGATCCCGAACGCATGATCCGCGCCTGCGAGGAAAGCCTCGACCGGCTGGGACTGGACTATGTCGATCTCTACCTCATCCATTGGCCGAACCCGAAAGTTCCTTTGAAGGAGTCGATCGCGGGGCTGATGGAACTGAAGGAGCGCGGCTGGATACGCGCGGCGGGCGTCTCCAACTTTCCCTCCCGCATGGCGGCGGAAGCACAGGAGCACGCCGAAGGAGAACTGGTGGCGAACCAGGTCGAGTACCATCCATTCCTGTCGCAAAAGGAGGTGCTGGAGGTCTGCCGCGGCACCGGTATGGCCCTGACCGCCTATTCGCCGATCGCGCGCGGGCAGGTGAGCGAGGCGCAGGTGATCCGCGACATCGCGAAAAAGCACGGGCGGACGGAAAGCCAGGTGGCATTGCGCTGGCTGATCCAGCAGGAAGGCGTCGTGGCCATCCCCAAGACGTCGCAGCGCAGGCGGCTTGCCGAAAATCTCGGCGCGCTCGATTTCGAATTGACGGAAGCAGAGATGGAGGAGATCTCGGCGCTGGGCAGCCGCGAAGGCCGCCAGACGAACCCCGACTGGTCGCCCACGTGGGACTGAGCCTCAGGTGTTCGCAGCGCTTGCCAAGCTCGGGTTCTTCCTGCTCAGGCCGTCGAATTTCCTGGTCCTGCTGCTGGTTGCCGGGCTTTGCCTGCTGCCGGTCGGGCTCCGACGCTTCGGCCTGACGGCAATCGCCGTTGCTGCGCTGGGCCTTTTCGTCGGCGGCTTCTCGCCGCTCGCCAACTGGCTGATGCTGCCACTGGAAGAGCGCTTTCCCACACCGCACAGCCTGCCGGAAAGGATCGATGGCATTGTCATGCTTGGCGGGGCGATCGATACGCTGTCGAGCGCGGGCAGAAGCTTTCCCGGTATCGAGAGGCCGGCGGAGCGGGTGATGGTCATTCCGAGGCTTGCCGCGCGGTTTCCCGAAGCGCGCATCCTGCTGTCCGGCGGCACGGCCGGACGCGAGCCGGACGAAGGCGAGGCTGCGATCGCCAGGAGGCTCCTGGTGGAGTTTGGTGTCGATCCGGCCCGCATCGAGATCGAGGGGCGGTCGCTCGATACCTGGCAGAATGCCAATGAGTCCCATGCCTTGGCCAAGCCGAAACCCGGCGAGACATGGCTGCTCGTCACTTCGGCCGCCCATATGCCGCGCGCCGTCGGTACCTTCCGAAAGGCCGGATGGGAGACGATCATTGCCTATCCGGTCGATTGGGAGACAAGCGGTCCGCAAGACAGGGCACGCTGGTTCCGTTCGGCCTCGATGGGTTTGACGCGGCTCGACCAGGCTGTTCGCGAGTGGATCGGCCTTGCCGCCTATTGGCTGTCCGGGCGAAGCAGCGCGATTTTCCCGGCACCCGGCGAATAGGGCGCGATTTTCTCCGCTTTACCGCCTTTTCGGAAACCGGATTGCAAGACCTTTCCTGCTATCGGCAGTACACTGTGTCCGTGTGGCGGAAACAGTTCGTTCACGCCGAAGTCAGCGGTTTTTGTTGCACTGCAACCTTCCAAGTTTGTGACCGCCGCCTTATCTAGCCTTTGCCGGGTAAGGATAGACGGTCCGCCCGGCCTATTGCCGCTGATACTGGTTTTGAATTTTGATCTTGAGCGGCCTGCATCCGGAATGCCTGATCCGGTTACGGGACGCTGCTGGGGAACGGACGAAATGACTATCAACGCATCCCTGATTGTCGCCGATGTCGTGGAATGGCTGCATGACGGGGCGATCTATATCGACAATCCGGTGCGACTGATCGGTCAGCTCGGAAACCGCCTGCGCCAGGCGGGCGTGCCCGTCGACAGGCTTGCGACGAGCATCGGCATCCTGCACCCGATCGTGCGGGCGGAAAGCGCGCTGTGGACCTCCGACGGCGAGACGGAACTGCGCCGTTACAAGGCCTCTCCGGACCTTGAAAAGGCCTATGACGCAAGCCCCTTGAAGGTGGTCTACCAGAACAAGCAAACGGTGCGTGCCCGGGTGACGCCGCAGAAGGAGCCGGGCGAGTTCGGCATCGTCGCGGACCTGCGGCCGGCCGGCTACACCGATTATGTCGCCCTGCCGATGCCGTTTTCGGACGGCTCGACGAAGGTGCTGACAGCGGCGACCAAGGAGCCCGGCGGCTTCACGGCCACGCATGTCGCGGTGCTCGAGACGGTTGTGCGTCCTTTGGGCATGCTTTGCGAGTTGCAGACGCTGAAGCGCTCGGCGCGTACCATGCTCGACACCTATGTGGGCCGGCGCGCGGGCAAGCGCGTGCTGGAAGGCACGATCAAGCGGGGCGAGGGCGAGACGATCTCCGCCGTGGTCGGCTTCGCGGACCTGCGCGGCTTCACGCGCCTGTCCAACAACCTGCCGGCGGAACAGCTCGTCGAGCTGCTGAACAGCTATTTCGGTGCCATCACCAGCGCCGTCGAGGAACATGGCGGCGAGGTGCTGAAATATATCGGTGACGAGGTGATGGCCGTCTTCCCGTATACATGTGAAGCGACGGCGCGCGAGGCCTCGCGCCAGGCGCTGCTGGCCGCCCGCGACGCGGTGGAGAAGATCGCGCTCGTCAACCGCAAATGCTCGGATGCGGCCCGCAAGATCCGTGTCGGTATCGGTCTGCATGCGGGCGACGTGTTCTTCGGTAATGTGGGCGGCGAATCCCGGCTCGACTTCACCGTGATCGGTCCGACCGTCAATCTCGCGTCACGGATCGCCGGCCTGTCGCGCGATCTGGAGCTCGATATCCTGGTCTCCGAGCATATCGCCGACATGATGCACTGCCATGCCGGCTTCAGGGGACACCATCAGGTGAAGGGGTTCGACGAGCCGGTGTCGATCTTCGTGCCGACGCTGAAGATGCTCGGCGAGGACGGCAGTTGGTGCGCGGAAAGCGCGGCCGATCTCGCCCTGGAAAAGAACTGACGGCGGATCAGCACGAGCAGGATCGCGAGCGTCGTCACCGCGAACAGGCGCGGGTCGACGAACCAGCCGAGATAGCCGATAGCGAAGAACAGGGCTCGCTGGCCGCGATTGAAATGGCGGCCGGCCTGCACCATCAGGTCGCCGGCCTCGGCGGCGAAAAGCCGTGCGTTTTCCCGTGTTTCGGCGGTTGCCTCGGGCGTCGCTCCCACCAGAATCGTGGTGTAGTTGAAGAGGCGGTAGGACCAGCCGAACTTGAAGAAGGCGTAGGCGAAGATCACGGTGAGACCCAGCACTTTCGCCTCCCACAGGACCGGCGCGGAACTCGCCTTGAGGCCCAGGTGGCCGGCGATCTGCAGCACCCGCTCCGTGGAGTTGAGGAAGGCAAAGCAGCCGCCGATCGCCAGCAGGGCGGTGGAGGCGAAAAAGGCTGTGCCCTGCTGCAACCCTCCAAGAATGCCGACATCCATGATGCGCACCGAACGCTCGCTCATCGTCGTCATCCAGCGGCGGCGATGATCGTCCATGGCCGCCGAAAGGGTGGCCGATTTCAGCGGCGAAAGGTCGATCATTGCGTTGAAGCCGAGCCATGCGGCGAGGAACCAGCCGAGGGCGAGATAGTCGGCGGACGAGAAGATGTCCATTTCAGACTCCGGGTCGGCTGAGGATGATGTTTTCAGTCGAGGATAACGCGTCTGCATGGCCGGTAATGCCTCAAGTGCGGCCACGCCACGGGGACTCATGAAAAAGTTGTGAATTGCGGCACTGCAAAAATGCGTGGACGGGAGGCCGGAAATCGTGGATATCCGCGCGCTGTCATATTTCCGCCATGCATGACGTGAGGGGAAGGCTTGCGTTTTTCGCGCTTGCGAAAAGATTGATAAGTCCTTAATTCTCCGCCGCATGACGGACGGCAATGGGCGTTCCAACGGGGCGCCGTCCGCGAGGGACACCCTTCTTGGGGGCAGTCCTTCGATCATCACTGTGAAGGGTTTTCATGGACGAGAATGTTCAGAAGTCCTGCTGGGGTATCGCGGCCTGGACCGTGCTGGCCCTTGGAGGTGCACTGTCGCTCATTCTTCTGTTCGGTGGAGCAGACGCGGCCCAGACGGCCGCAGTCGCGATCCGATAAGCGACCGCCTCATAGATCAGGCTTTTCAAGAGGGTGCGGGAAACCGCACCCTTTTTGATTCAACAGTCCCGAGCGATCTTGAATTCGTCCTCCCGAAGTGGTCTCGTGCCGCAAACGGGATCAGGGAGGCAGGCCGTGCCGTCAGCCATGAAGAAGGGATACAAGGCGCTTCTCGACGAGGCGCTCGGCGAAATCACGACGCTGAGCGTTGAGGAGGCCAGGGCCCGGTTCGGCGGCGACGACGTCGTGTTCGTCGACCTGCGCGACATTCGCGAACTGAAGCGGGAAGGGCGCATTCCCGGCGCGCTGCATGCGCCGCGCGGCATGCTCGAATTCTGGGTCGATCCGGAAAGCCCCTATTTCAAGCCGGTCTTCGGCGAGGACAAGACCTTCGTCTTCTTCTGTGCCGCCGGATGGCGATCGGCGCTGGCGACCAAGGCCGTTCAGGACATGGGACTGGAACCCGTCGCCCATATCGACGGCGGCTTCTCGGCCTGGCGCGATGCGGGCCTGCCGATCGAGAAGGACGAGAGCTGAGGGCTTTCGCTTCAGATAGAAATCCATCACGCCGCGCCGCCGCGCGGACGAAACCTTCATGGAGCCGGACATGCGGATCATCATCGGCAACAAGACCTACTCGTCCTGGTCGCTCAGGGCATGGCTGGCGGTCAGGCTGACCGGCGAGGTGTTCGAGGAAGAACTCGTGCCGCTGGATACGCCGGAATTCGCCGCCACGATGCGCAGCCTGTCGCCGGCAGGCAAGGTGCCGACCCTAATCGACGGCGACATCACGGTGTGGGATTCGCTGGCGATTGTCGAATATCTGGCCGAAACCTACCCCGATGCAGGGCTTTGGCCGAAGGACAGGGCCGCGCGTGCCCATGCCCGCGCGATCACGGCGGAAATGCATTCCGGCTTCATGGCGCTGCGCAGCGGCTATCCGATGAATTTCCGCAGGCACGGGCAGGCGCGCAAGAACCCGCCCGATGCGTCACGAGACATCGAACGGATCAGCGCGATCTGGCGCGAGGCGCGGGAATGCTTCGGCGATGGCGGCGCATTCCTGTTCGGCGCCTTTTCCGCCGCCGACTGCTTCTATGCGCCCGTCGTCAACCGCTTCCTTGCCTACGACCTGCCGCTCGGGCCTATCGAAAAGGCCTATGCGGAAGCGGTCTACGACCATCCATACATGCTCGAATGGCGCGACGCGGCTTCGCGCGAGGAATGGGTGGTGCACTCGGACGAGGTGGAATAGCCGGATTGCCTTCTGACAAACGTTTGTAAATAAAGTGGAATGTTTCCACTGTTGACTAAAACGTAAACGTCATACAGTGTCACGCGAAATCGCGTCACGGCAATGGTGGTTCGCCCTTGCCGCGGAAGCCGTTGACGGGACGCGCGCAAAGTCGGTTGATGAGGGCGGAGCCGGAACCGATCCGGCCCGGAAATGATCGGGGAGGGGTGACGTGGCAATCCTGCAGACGAGCCTGACGTCGCATTCGCCGGAGGCGGAGGCCAATCGCGCTGCGTGGGCAGCCCTGACGGAGGATCTCGGCGCCCGGCGCGCCGAGGCCGCGCTTGGCGGACCGGAGCGGGCGCGCGAGCGGCACCTGAAGCGCGGCAAGCTACTGCCGCGCGAGCGGGTTGCCCGCCTTCTCGACACGGGGAGCCCGTTTCTGGAGCTATCGCCGCTCGCCGCGCAGGGCATGTATGACGACGCGATCCACGGCGCGGGCCTGATCACCGGGATCGGGCGTGTGTCCGGACGCGACTGCATGATCGTGTGCAACGATGCCACGATCAAGGGCGGCACCTACTATCCCATGACGGTGAAGAAGCACCTGCGCGCGCAGGAAATCGCCATGGAAAACCGGCTGCCCTGCATCTATCTGGTGGATTCCGGCGGCGCCAACCTGCCGAACCAGACGGACGTTTTCCCGGACCGCGACCATTTCGGGCGCATCTTCTTCAACCAGGCCAACATGTCGGCGATGGGCATCCCGCAGATCGCCGTCGTCATGGGCTCCTGCACGGCCGGCGGGGCCTATGTGCCGGCCATGTCCGACGAGACGATCATCGTCCGCCGCCAGGGTACGATCTTCCTGGCTGGCCCGCCTCTGGTGAAGGCGGCGACCGGCGAGGTGGTGTCGGCTGAGGATCTCGGCGGGGCCGATGTGCATGCCAAGATCTCGGGCGTGGCCGATCACTATGCTATCGACGACGACCAGGCGCTGGCGCAGGCCCGCCGCATCGTCGCAAACCTCAACACGGTGAAGGCACCCGACATCGCCATCGCCGAGCCGCGCGATCCGCTGGTGGATCCGTCCGATCTCGATCGGGTGGTGCCGGTGGACCTGCGCAAGCAGTATGACATACGCGAGGTGATCGCCCGCATCGTCGACGGTTCGGAACTGGACGAGTTCAAGGCCAATTACGGCACCACGCTGGTCACGGGCTTCGCCCGCATTCACGGCATTCCAGTCGGCATCGTCGCCAATAACGGCATCCTGTTCTCGCAAAGCGCGCTGAAGGGCGCGCATTTCGTGGAACTGTGCAGTCAGCGTCGCATTCCGCTGCTCTTCCTGCAGAACATTACGGGCTTCATGGTGGGGCGCGAATATGAGGCCGGCGGCATCGCCAAGGACGGCGCGAAGCTGGTGACCGCGGTCGCCTGCGCCAGGGTGCCGAAGATCACGGTGATCGTCGGCGGCTCTTACGGCGCGGGAAATTACGGCATGTGCGGGCGCGCCTACGGGCCGCGCTTCCTGTTCATGTGGCCCAACGCGCGCATCTCGGTGATGGGCGGCGAACAGGCGGCAAGCGTGCTGGCGACGGTGCGCCGCGACAATATCGAGGCCGAGGGCGGAAGCTGGAGCGCGGAAGAGGAAGAGGCCTTCAAGGCGCCGATCCGCGCCCGGTACGAGGAAGAGGGGCATCCCTATCACGCTTCGGCGCGTTTGTGGGATGACGGCATCATCCTGCCGCAGGAAACGCGGCGGGTGCTTGGCCTCGCCTTTTCCGCGGCGCTCAACGCGCCCGTTCCCGAAACCCGCTTCGGCGTCTTCCGCATGTAACGGCGGGCAGGACCAAAATTCCGCCCGTCGGACAACAGGCTCAATTTCGAAAGGCTGACACATGCTGAGATCGGTGCTGATTGCCAATCGCGGCGAAATCGCCTGTCGCGTCATCCGGACCGCAAGGCGGCTCGGCATCCGCACCATCGCCGTCTATTCGGAGGCCGACCGGCAAGCGCTGCACGTGCGCATGGCCGACGAGGCGGTGGCGATCGGCCCCGCGCCGAGCGCGGAGTCCTATCTGGTCGCCGATCGGATCATCAAGGCGGCGAAGGAGCGCGGCGCGGAAGCGATTCACCCGGGCTACGGCTTCCTTTCCGAAAACGCTGACTTTGCCGGGCGCTGCGCAAAGGAAGGCATCGTTTTCATCGGCCCGTCGGCGGATGCGATCCGCGCCATGGGGCTGAAGGACGGCGCCAAGGCGCTGATGGAAAAGGCCGGCGTGCCGGTGGTGCCGGGCTATCACGGCGACCGCCAGGATGCGGAATTCCTGAAGCGCAAGGCCTATGAGATCGGCTATCCGGTGCTGATCAAGGCGGTGGCCGGCGGCGGCGGCAAGGGCATGCGTCGGGTGGACAAGGCAATCGATTTCGATGCCGCCCTGGAATCGGCAAGGCGCGAGGCCAAGAGCGCCTTCGGCGATCCGCGCGTGCTGATCGAGAAATTCGTTCTCAACCCGCGCCATATCGAGATCCAGGTTTTCGGCGACAGCCACGGCAATGCGGTGCATCTGTTCGAGCGCGACTGCTCGGCGCAGCGCCGCCACCAGAAGGTGATCGAGGAAGCGCCGGCGCCGGGCATGAACGAGGCGACGCGCGCGGCCATGGGCGCTGCCGCCGTCGCTGCGGCCAAGGCGGTCGGCTATAGCGGCGCCGGCACGGTGGAATTCATCGTCGACGGCTCGGGCGAACTGCGGCCGGACGGCTTCTGGTTCATGGAAATGAACACGCGCCTGCAGGTGGAGCATCCGGTGACCGAACTGGTGACCGGGCAGGATCTGGTCGAGTGGCAGCTTCGCGTTGCCTCCGGCGAGCCGCTGCCACTGGCGCAGGACGCCCTGTCGCTGAACGGCCATGCGCTGGAGGCGCGCCTTTACGCCGAAGACCCGGACAACGGCTTCCTGCCGTCGACCGGCACGCTGGAGGTGCTGGACCTGCCCGAGGGCGGGGCCGTGCGCATCGATACGGGCGTTGTCGAAGGGGCGGCGGTCTCGCCATTCTATGATCCGATGATCGCCAAGGTGATAGCCTGGGGCGCGGATCGCAAGCAGGCCTTCGACGCCCTTTCCTCGGCGCTCGGCGCCAGCGCCGTGGCGGGGCCGCGCAGCAACCTCGCCTTCCTGAAGGCGCTGGTGGACCACGCGGAGGTGCGGGCCGGTGGCTTCGATACCGGATTGATAGACCGCGAAATCGGCGCGCTGACGCAAGGCGCCGTCAGCGATGCGGCAATCGAGGCGGCGGTTGCCGAACTGGTTGGTGGCGAAGCGACGCCCCAGCAAGTGGCCGGCTGGCGCGATCCGTGGACGCTCGCCGATGCCTTCCAGTTTTCCGGCGACCGCAGGATCGGCATGAGCGTCGAGATCGACGGCGAGCCGCGTCTCGTCGAGATCTGCTGGTCCGCCGGCAAGCTGCTGCGTCAGGGCGGCGCTTTGGCCGCGGAAGGCGTGCGGGTGCTGCGCCGGGGTGATGCGGTCTGGGCGATCGAGGGCGGCCGGGCACTCAAGGTCGCCCGTCTTGATCCGCTATCGCGCACGATCGAGGACGAGCACGGCACGGCCAGCATCAAGGCGCCGATGCATGGCAAGGTGATCGCCATCGACGTCAAGCCCGGCGACCATGTCGCCAAGGGTGACCGGCTTGCCGTGGTCGAGGCGATGAAGATGGAACATGCGGTCGTTGCGCCGCGCGACGGCGTGGTAATGTCGGTGCCGGTAACCGAAGGTGCGCAGGTGGGGCAGGGCGAGGCGATCGTCACCCTGGCTGAGGAAACCGGCGAAGCCGCGGTTTAAAGCGCCAGCGCGAACTGGGTGTTTCTCGGTACGCAGTCGCCGTCGCCCAGGATGCGGGCGACGAGGTCATCGGCACTCGTTGCCTGCGGGCGCCAACCGACGAGGCGTGTAGCCCTTTCGT
This sequence comes from Stappia albiluteola, assembly GCF_014050225.1. Lineage (GTDB taxonomy): Bacteria > Pseudomonadota > Alphaproteobacteria > Rhizobiales > Stappiaceae > Hongsoonwoonella > Hongsoonwoonella albiluteola. Next base: position 54,164 of record NZ_JACFXV010000054.1, read on the forward strand.
GGCTGAAGCGCTGCGAACGTGCGTAGCCGGCGCGCCAGTCGGCGGCAGGGCTCACCCCCGCATCCGGCAACTGGGCTTTCAGGCGAACGGTCAGGCCGCTTTTCTCGGCAACGAGTGCGGCAAGCCTGCCAACCGCGACCCCTTCTACTCCGCAGCCGACGACGCTCAGCCGGTAACGTTTCTCCTCGACGACGCGCAGATAGAGGTCGGCAAGATCCTCGGCATCCACCAGCGGCCAGATCGTATCTTCCGATGCTCGTGTGGCGAAGGGCAGGCCTTCCTCGGCCAGCCGCTGCATGTCCGAGACGGGGCCCGCCACCTTCGAGCAGACAAGCGCGGGATGGATCACAGAAAGGGCGACCGTGCGCACGGCCTGCAGGGAGCGGATCGTTTCGGCCATGAAGGCGAAGGCCGGCAAGGGGCGGAACGAACTCGTCTCGGCCACCGGCGCATCGGGAGAGGGGCCGTAGAGCCAGATACCGCCGGTATAGACCACGTTGAAGGGGATTTCCCTCCGGTTGGTGGCGCGGCGCAGCGCATGGGCGAGCTTCTTTTCCGCCGGCGCCATCGTCTCGTCGAAGGAAGCACCAGCATGGACGAGGGTGTCGCAATAGACGGCGGCTTCAACCCAGGCATCCGGGTCGCAGAGGTCGCCGCGCACCACGTCCACCCCTTCGTCGCGCAGGATGACTTCGGTGCGTTCCGACCTGGCGAGCGCGGTCACCCGGTGCCCCGCCTTGACGAGGCGCCTGAGCACGTGCTGGCCGATCGTTCCGGTGCCGCCTGTCAGAAAAATGTCCATGCCGCAATGAAACGCCCGTACGGGCGAGTCGTGCAAGCCCCTTCGAATCATCTCGGGCGGCGGGATCGGCTGTGAAAAACGTGCGGCATTGCCGCCACATTGTTTCGGGCGGTGTCTTGGCCTGATAGAAGGGAACCATGACCCTTCATCTGGTGAAACTGTGCGTGGGCGCGGAGTCCGTCGAAGACCTGCAGGCCTGGATCGACGAGCGGCAGGCGGACCGTCGTGCCAAGGGCATGCCGGCCGAGCAGATCCACACCACCCGCATGGTGCCGACCCGGACGGAGGAACTGACCGATGGCGGCTCGCTCTACTGGGTGATCAAGGGCTTCGTGCAGGCCCGCCAGCGGCTGGTCGAGATCCGCCCCTTCACCGACGATGCGGGCATCAAGCGTTGCCATCTGGTGCTGGAGCCCAAGCTGACGCTGACCCAGCGCCAGCCGCGCCGGCCGTTCCAGGGCTGGCGTTACCTGAAAGCCAACGAAGCGCCGGCCGATATCGGCAGCCGCGCCGCGCGCCAGGGCGACATTCCCGAAGCCATGCGGCGCGATCTGGCGGAACTCTGCCTGATCTGACCGGGATCGCGAGAGCATATCCCGCCAAATCTGAATCGGATTTGGCGATAAGGATATGCTCAAAGCATTGATCCTGGAGCGATTTCTTGATCCACGAAAGCGATCCCGCTTTCGTGGAAAGCGCTCTAGACGGCGATATTGTCGATGAGGCGGGTTCGGCCGAGCCAGGCGGCGACAAGCAGGCGGCGGCTCGCTGTCCCTGCCGTGACGGCGGCCAGCGTATCGGCGTCGCGCAACTCCAGATAATCGACCCGGAAGCCGGCGGCGGCCAGGCGCTCGCGTCCGGCCGCGAGGATGGCTCCGGCATCGCCGCCGTCGCCGATCGCCGTGGCCGCTTCGGTCAGGACAGTCTGGATGAGGGCGGCTGTGCGGCGTTCGTCCGGCGACAGGTAGACATTGCGCGACGACATGGCGAGGCCATCCGCCTCGCGGACCGTTTCTGCGCCGACGATGCGTGTCGGCAGGTTGAGGTCGAGCGCCATGCGGCGGACGACGCAAAGCTGCTGGTAGTCCTTCTCACCGAATACCGCGACATCCGGCAGGGCGGCGAGCAAGAGCTTCGTCACGACCACCGCGACGCCGTTGAAAAAATGCGGACGAAAGTCGCTTTCAAGCCCCACGGAAGGACCGCCAACGCTGACGCCTGTGGCAAAGCCCGCCGGGTACATTTCGCCGACAGACGGCGCGAATACCGCCTCGACGCCGAGCGTGCGCAGAAGTTCCACGTCCCGTTCCTCGGTGCGTGGATAGGCGTCGAAATCCTCGGTGGGTGCGAATTGAGTCGGATTGACGAAGATCGAGACGACGACCCGATCCGCTTCCTGCCGCGCCCGGCGCACCAGCGACAGATGCCCCTCATGCAGCGCGCCCATGGTCGGCACCATGGCGATTCGCTCGTCCGCCATGCGGGCGGGCTTGAGGGTATCGCGCAAGGCAGCGATGGAGCGGCAGATCGCAGGCTCTGTCATGGACGTTTCCGGCTTCGCGTCTTCTTGGTTTCTTGCGGCAGCGCGTGCTGCACTGCAGCGTGTTCTAGCAGAAACCGAAAAGGCGCGCACCCCGATCATGGGAGCGTCCCCGGAAAGCGTTTCAGGCTCACACTCCGCCGAGTACCACGAGCGGCGGCGGGGGAACCTCACTGGCGATCGAGGGAGCCGTCGCCGGTCGCGGTGAGTGCGCCAAGTCGTCCCTACGGATTGGCGTGGTGCCATGTTCGGCGGCATAACGCCTGGAGAATTTATAGGCCAGTTCCGTCGCCAGCCTATCGAAGCTTGCACCCGCACGGTAATATCCCGAGAGGTTGAGATAGTCCCCGAGGCCGGACTGCCGCCGATTCCTGGCGCCGAACTCCAATGTCTGGCTGGCATGGGATGATTGAACGACGATCTGTCCCTCCAATTCCCCTTTCCCCAGCAGGAGCGGCCCGGTCGGGGGAACGTAGTCGACGCTTTCGACGCGCACGATCAGGTCGCGGGACTCTGCCGTTGCGGGGATCTGCCTGTTGATGTCATCGGCAACAGCTTGAAACCTGGATTTCAGCCTGGCCTTGATGATCGGTCCGTAGCTATGCGGGACCGGCTCGACGACCACCCGGTCGATTCTGTAAGCCGTGTCGGTGTTCAGCTCATGCTGGCAGGCAGTCAGAAGCGCCAACAACATGGCTCCAGCAAACAGTCGGAGCATTTTTACCCTCAAGTCAATAAGTTGCACAAACCTTGATAGCAACCTAGGATCAATTTCTTTGAAAAGCTGTTAAGCGGCGAAATACCATCACAGGTATGCGCGGAATGCTGGTGATATTGCCGCCTTTGCGCGAGAGCGAGGCCTGAAGCGGGGAAGCGCGCCCCTTGAAACGGCGACCCGGAAGAGGCCGCCCAACGAGAAATTAGCCTTGCCGTGACAGGATCCGGCCCATCTTTATGTAATGGAAGGCCGAAAAGGGCGATTGAAGCCCCTGTTGGCGGCCGGACCACAGCGGACCGGAGGAGACGAAACCCTTGCCGGACAGGAAGGACATAACGGACAGGCCGGAGCAGCAGGTCAAGGGCGAGGAATCGTCGTCCAGCTCGGATATCGCCGCCTTTCTGGAGGCTGCGAAGGCCATTCCCAAGACGACCGGGCTTGGCCGTCTGGTCATCGGCCTCGACGCCACCATGAGCCGTCAGCCGACCTGGGACCGCGCCTGCCAGCTTCAGGCCGAGATGTTCGAGGCGGCCGGCCGCGTCGGCCAGCTTGCCATGCAACTCGTCTATTTCCGCGGTTTCGGCGAATGCGCCGCATCGAAATGGGTGACGAAGGCGGATGACCTTGCCCGGATGATGAGCCGGATCGATTGCCGGGGCGGACATACGCAGATCGGCAAGGTGCTGCGCCATACGCTGGAAGAGACGCGGCGGGCCAAGGTGCAGGCGCTGGTCTATATCGGCGACTGCATGGAGGAGGATGTCGATCTCTTGTGCGCAAGGGCCGGGGAACTCGGACTGCTCGGCGTGCCCGGCTTCTTTTTCCAGGAGGGGCGCGATTCTCACGCGGAGAAGGCATTCAGGGAGATGGCGCGGCTGACCAAGGGCGCCTATTTCCGCTTCGACAGCGCCTCGGCCCGCGAACTGGCCGAGCTTCTGAAGGCAACCGCCGTCTATGCCTCCGGCGGCCTGACCGCGCTGGAAAACCTTACCCGCAGCGGCGACAGCGGCGCCCGCCTGCTGCTGCAGCACCTGCGCTGAGCCGTCACCGCCCCGGTGGCCGATTGCACCGGCCACCGCCGGGATGTTATCGCCATCTCGCTCTAAATAATCAGAATCGATCACGTTTCATGAGAGCGGGTCAGTCCGGCCCGATCCTGCCGTGATCTGGCGGAAAGGGATCGATGGGATATCTGGTGTTGGGGATCGCGGTACTTGCGATCTTCCTCCTGCTGGGGCAGGCATTTACCAAAGCCAATCCGGCCAGGCTGGCCGAGCGCATGAAGATGGCAACGGGCGTCGCCCTGCTGCTGATTGCCGGATTCCTGCTGCTCACCGGGCGTTGGGTGCTGGCGCTGCCGATCGGCGGTTTCGCCCTGACGCTGCTTGGACTACGGAAGATCCCCGGCTTTTCGCCGGCGGGAAGCAGTTCACCGTCGGGCGGGGGCGCATCGAGCGTGCGCTCGCGCTTCCTGGACATGCGTCTGGATCATTCGAGCGGAAAGATGGACGGCCTTGTGCTGGAAGGCCGCTTCCAAGGGCAAATGCTCTCCGGCCTTGCCCTGGGAGAGCTGAAAGAGCTTTGGCGCGACGTCATGGGAGACGACGACAGCCGGGCCTTACTCGAAGCTTATCTCGACCGCCGGCAGGCCGGCTGGCGTGTAGACTTCGAGGCGGATGCCGCAGGCCGGCAGAGTGGCCCGGCGCGCTCGGGCGCCATGACCGAGGAGGAAGCCTACCAGGTTCTGGGGCTTTCTCATGGAGCCGGCGAGACGGAAATCCGGGCGGCCCACCGGCGACTGATGAAGCGGCTGCACCCCGACCATGGCGGCACTTCTTTTCTCGCTGCCAAACTCAACGAGGCTAAGGACGTGCTTCTCCGAAGACATTGAATCCACCCGTTACGCAATTACTCATAGATGGCGTAGCACTTGAACTTCGCCTGTTTCAGGCTCTTGCACGCATTCCACGCCTCGGACTTGGTATCGAAGCCGACGAAGCGGGCGCGGTAGAGCGTGGCGCCGCCCGCAGCGACCGGCTCGGTGTAGGGATCCTTGCCGCGCAGCGCCCGGCCGACCGAGGTCTTGGCCTTCTTCAGCATGGAAACCGCGAGATCCTCGCTTTCCGCGGCCGCGATCTGCACCTGCCAGCCGGGCTGCGGATCGGCGGAGTTGTTTGAGGCAAGCGTCACCGTCTCGTCGCCGCTGGCGGCTTTCGCCACCGCCTTCGGCTTAACCGGCGCATTGTCGTTGGCAGCCTTCGCCGCAACCTGCTGAGAGGCGGGCGAGGGGATTGGCTGACCCGGGACGATCTTGATCGTCTTGACCACGCGGCGCTCGAAGACCGGCGAGCCGGCGATGCGGGCATTGACGTTAATGTCGGACTTGGCCGTCGGAATGCCGGCGCCTGTCGCGGATGCGACCTTGATGGGCGCAGTGTCGGCCTTTGCCGGGGCAGGCACCGGGATGGCGCCGGTCACGACGGGCTCCTCGAGGGCCGCTTCAATCGCCGCAATCTCCGGCTTCTGGTCCGGCACCGGCGCCTTGGCCAGCGCTAGCAGCGGATTTGCCGGCGTGCGCGCCGCACTTGCCACAAGGGCCGGAGCGGTTTTGCGGCCGCGCGATGCCTTGGGCAGATAGGTCTCGATCAGTTTGGTCATCTGGGCATTGCGGGAGGCGCCCGTGCGCCCTCCCATGACCACGGCAACCACTTCGCGCCCGTCGCGCTTGACGGAGGTGACGAGATTGAAGCCGGAGGCGCCGATATAGCCGGTCTTGATGCCGTCCACGCCCTTCACGCGGCCGAGAAGGCGGTTGTGATTGGCGTATTTGCGGCCCTTGTAGCTGAACACCCGCGTGCCGAAGTAGCGGTAGTATTTCGGGAAACGCTCCTGGATGGCGCGGCCGAGTTGCGCCATGTCGCGCGCCGTCGTTACCTGACCGGAGTCGGGCAGGCCGGAAGCGTTGCGGAACGTGGTGTTGCGCATGCCGATGCGGCGGGCGGTGTCGGTCATGCGGCGGGCAAAGGCCGCCTCCGAACCGGAAATGTTCTCCGCAACCGTGGCGGCGATATCGTTGGCCGACTTGGTCACCAGCGCGAGGATCGCATCCTTGGCGGCAATCGTCGAACCGGGCCGCAGGCCGAGCTTCGATGGCGCCTTGGCCGCGGCGGTGGAGGAGACCTTCAACGGGCTGTTGAGGCTGAGGCGACCGGCCTCCAGTTCCTCGAACAGGATGTAGAGGGTCATGATCTTGGTCAGCGAGGCCGGATAACGTTGCGTGTCGGCCTTGTAGGAATAGAGCGTCTCGCCGGTCTTGGCGTCGACGACGATGCCGGAATATTTCGGATTGGCCTCCGCGTCGGAAGCGATGGCAATAGTGGAGGCGAGAAAACCGATCGCAGCGCTCCACGCGATTGATTTGACGAAACGTACCGCGCGCCTGGCACCCTTACTCAACACGACCACACCCCGTTCTGGGACAAATTGCACTGGAAGACGGCGGAGAAAGCGTTGCCGAAGGACAGAAAAAGAGTGACCTGCGACGATTTCGACTACCCGCGCGTCTGATTTCCCCAACCATGATCGAAACGCGGTTACCATTGTGTAAATGGCCGGGATTCAATCTTCATGGAAAATGGCTGAAATCCGCGGAATATCGCCGGAAATACAGATATGAAAACCTTTTTGATCATGGTTAATACTTCGTTTATCTGCCGATAGCAGGCCGCGACTATCGGGTCGGCTACGGATGGACGGAGAGGGCGCTTATCGAGATAACGCAGGCATTGTTGGCCATAATTTGGTGAAGAGGTCGGGTCGGGTATTTTGCCGCTGCGTTGTGGCTTTCGGGTCAGGCCGGCGGAGGATTAGCGCCCGCGGCGGCGTGGAGAGGCGGCCGTCCGGCAAGCCAGGCTGTATTCCTCAAAGTTCCGTTCCCTCCATGGTTGTATCATGCTTTTGCATTGCAAAAAATGCCGCACCTATGGGCAAACACCGCCTGGGCGTAATGTAAATGGAGTTCAGATCTGCCGAATAGGTATATTTCCGGAGGCATGAGGCTGCCCATCGAACCGGCAATGGTGTCGGTGTTTCTCACATGAAGCTGCTCATGACGTGGCGTTATATTGCGTTGCAAAATGAATGTTGACTTTATTTTGTGCACTGCATATAGTCCGGACAGTGCAGCGCGGGCCTCGAACCGGCTTTCCCAATCTCATGACGGTCACGAGGCGAGTCGATGGATCGGCTTGTAAGAGGAAAACTGAAATGATGAATAACTTCGATGACCTTCAGAAGCTTGGCAAGGACAACATGGACGTCATGATGCAGAGCTTCGGCACTGTGACCAAGGGCTTCCAGGCGATTGCTTCCGAGGTTGCCGACTATCAGAAAAAGTCTTTCGAGGAAGGCTCCGCCGCCGTCGAGAAGTTTGCCGCCGCCAAGTCGCTCGACAAGGCCTTCGAGGTCCAGTCCGACTACGCGAAGTCGGCCTACGAGGGTTTCGTCGGTGAAGTCACGAAGCTTGGCGAGATGTTCTCCGACATCGCGCGCGAAGCCTACAAGCCCTACGAGAGCGCCTTTGCCAAGGTTGCCAAGTAAGAGGCTATCGGGTTTCAAACCCCGCTTCAGGAAGGCCCGGTGATGAACCGGGCCTTTTTTGTTGTTTCGAGCCATAAGCCGCGTGCGTCTCGCGGTTCATCCCTTTCCGGTTGTTCTTTGCAGCTCGCATTCGTTCAATTTGTTTTGTAGCCGCTTTTTCGCCCGAAACCGGGATTGAGGTGGGAGGCTGACGACATACATATCCTGCAGGGCCGGCAGGCGATCCCTGGCGTTGGAGCAGCAAGGCCCCGCCCTTCCCAACGGCGTGCAGACGAGGTCGCCGAAAGGGAAAAACGGGGCGAATTCCTGTGACCGAATGCGATGTTTGCGCCTTTGGGCAAAGAAAGTTGGCTTTCGCCGCGGGGACGGGATTGATAGACTCAAGTGATCCGGACGATCCTTCTAACCGAAGGGCAGGAAGCAAAATAGCCGGGAATTCGATGTAGGGCCGTCGCCCTTCGGGCAAGGCCACGATGAGTAAGCGGGAATGACGAACGGATCGCAAAAGGGCGGCGGCAACGGGTCGGGAACAGGCACGATCGTTGCGCCGAAATCCAAGACGGCGACGAAACGGCCGAGCCTTTATCGCGTTCTGCTTTTGAACGACGACTACACGCCCATGGAGTTTGTCGTGCACGTGCTGGAGAGGTTTTTCCAGAAGGGCAGGGACGAAGCCACCAGGATCATGCTTCACGTCCATCATCACGGCGTCGGGGAGTGCGGGATCTATACCTATGAAGTTGCCGAGACCAAGGTGACGCAGGTCATGGATTTTGCCCGCAAGCACCAGCACCCGCTGCAGTGCGTGATGGAAAAGAAATAAGGGGTCGCTTGTGCCATCATTTTCGCGCAGTCTCGAAAAAGCCTTGCACCGGGCGCTCGCTTACGCGAACGAACGGCAACAGGAATACGCGACGCTGGAGCACCTGCTTCTGGCGCTGATCGACGATCAGGACGCGGCCGCCGTCATGCGCGCCTGCAATGTCGACCTCGATCTGCTGCGCCGCAATCTCATCGAATATATCGACACCGAACTCGACAACCTGGTGACCGACGGCGACGAGGATTCCAAGCCGACGGCCGGGTTCCAGCGTGTCATCCAGCGCGCCGTCATCCATGTGCAGTCCTCCGGACGCGAAGAGGTGACCGGCGCCAACGTCCTGGTGGCGATCTTCGCCGAGCGCGAGAGCCACGCGGCCTATTTCCTGCAGGAGCAGGACATGACCCGTTACGACGCGGTCAACTATATCTCGCATGGCATCGCCAAGCGGGCAGGAATGTCGGATTCCCGCCCTGCACGCGGCGTTGAGGATGAGGCGGCCACCGTGGAAGACGATGACAAGGCGAAGAAGAAGAGCGACGCGCTCGAAGCCTATTGCGTCAACCTCAACGAAAAGGCGCGCTCCGGCAAGATCGATCCGCTGATCGGCCGCGACAAGGAAATCCAGCGCACGATCCAGATCCTCTGCCGCCGTTCGAAGAACAATCCGCTCTACGTGGGCGATCCGGGCGTCGGCAAGACGGCGATTGCCGAGGGACTGGCGCGCCGCATCATCAACGGCGACGTCCCGGAAGTGCTGAAAAAGGCGACGATTTTCTCCCTCGACATGGGCTCGCTGCTCGCCGGCACGCGCTATCGCGGCGATTTCGAGGAGCGGCTGAAGCAGGTCGTGAAGGAGATCGAGGAATATCCCGACGCGATCATGTTCATCGACGAGATCCATACGGTGATCGGCGCCGGTGCGACCTCGGGCGGCGCGATGGATGCGTCGAACCTGCTGAAGCCGGCGCTCGCCTCCGGCACGATCCGCTGCATCGGTTCGACGACCTACAAGGAATACCGCCAGTTCTTCGAAAAGGACCGGGCGCTGGTGCGCCGCTTCCAGAAGATCGACGTCAACGAACCGTCGATCCCGGATGCGATCGAGATCCTGAAGGGTTTGAAGCCCTATTTCGAGACCTTCCACAAAGTGCGTTACACCAACGAGGCGATCCGCTCGGCGGTGGAATTGTCGGCGCGCTACATTTCCGACCGCAAGCTGCCGGACAAGGCGATCGACGTGATCGACGAGACCGGCGCCTCGCAGATGCTGGTGCCGGAAGCCCGTCGCCGCAAGACGATCGGCGTGAAGGAGATCGAGAACACGATCGCCTCCATGGCGCGCATCCCGCCGAAGTCCGTTTCCAAGGACGACGCCACCGTGCTGTCGAACCTGGACGCGGAACTGAAGCGCGTCGTCTATGGCCAGGACGCTGCTATCGAGGCGCTCTCGTCGGCAATCAAGCTGGCGCGTGCCGGCCTGCGGGAGCCGGACAAGCCGATCGGCAGCTATCTCTTCTCCGGCCCGACCGGCGTCGGCAAGACGGAAGTCGCCCGCCAGCTCGCGTCCTCGCTTGGCGTGGAACTGTTGCGCTTCGACATGTCGGAATACATGGAGCGCCACACGGTATCGCGCCTGATCGGCGCGCCTCCGGGCTATGTCGGCTTCGACCAGGGCGGCCTCCTGACCGACGGCGTCGACCAGCATCCGCATTGCGTGCTGCTGCTTGACGAGATCGAGAAGGCGCATCCCGATCTCTTCAACATCCTCCTGCAGGTGATGGACCACGGCAAGCTGACCGACCACAACGGCAAGCAGGTCGATTTCCGGAACGTGATCCTGATCATGACCACCAATGCCGGCGCGTCGGATCTGGCCAAGGAACCGATCGGCTTCAACCGCTCCAAGCGGGAAGGCGACGACATGGAGGCGATCAACCGCCTGTTCACGCCGGAATTCCGCAACCGGCTCGACGCGGTGATCGCTTTCGGCAACCTGCCGATGGAAGTCGTCTACAAGGTCGTCGAGAAATTCGTCATCCAGCTCGAGGCCCAGCTTGCCGACCGTGGCGTAACCTTCGAACTGACCGAAGATGCCGTGAAGTGGCTGGCCGACAAGGGCTACGACGACCGGATGGGCGCTCGCCCGCTCGGCCGGATCATTCAAGAGCATATCAAGCGGCCGCTGGCCGACGAGGTGCTGTTCGGGCGCCTGCAGAAGGGCGGCACCGTGAAGGTGACCGTGTCGGAAGATGGCGCCGGCCTGTTGCTTGAAAGCGTCGAGGACAAGGTCGTCGCGCCGAAGCCCGAAAAGCCGAAGACTGCGGCAAAGCCCAAGCGTAGCCGCAAACAGGCCGCCGCGAAGGCCGCTGCCGCCGAAACCGGCAAGGGAGAGGGCTCCGGTCGCAAGCGCAGCAGCGTGCCGAAAGTGCCTCTGGCCGACTAGGGTCAGGACCATTCATTTGACTGGAATGGCGGTCGAGATGACGAGAGATGGAAGGAAAAGCTCGAAGAGCGGGGTTATTCCCCCGGTCGAGGGCTTTGACGCGACAGGTCGAAGTCAGCTCGATCGTCCTTTGGATCGGGCGGATCCGCACGGACTACTTTGTCGCAAACCCTTGAAAGGCTTTAGCCTTCCTGTGGGCTTGCTCCTTGTATCCGCACGAATCCGCTCCGACCATTCCAGCCAAATTAATGAGTCCTGACCCTAGATCACGATGAGGTTGGATCGAGCCGATCCAGTCTCATAAAATATGATCGGATCTATATATTTAGAGCGGGGATGCGAAAACCGCTCACGTTTGTCGCCTCCCCGCTCTAGATGTGAGAGCTTTCCACGAAAGCGGGATCGCTTTCGTGGATCAAGAAATCGCTCCCGGATCAATGCTTTGAGCATATCCTTATTGCCAAATCCGATTCGGATTTGACGGGATATGCTCCAGGTGAAAACGACCTGCCGGAAGAAGGAAAGGGCGATCATTCGCCCCTTTTGCATTTTTTCTGGCTAGTTACTAGATGCGCTCGGCTTCCGGGAATGGATGTAGTTTCAGGCCATGATTCACGAGCATCTGGCAAGAGTTCTGATCTTCCCAATACCAGATGATTCGGTTATATACCAAATTGAATTCGACCAATTTCCGACCGGCATAGGCGCCAAAGCTGTTTTTCGAGTTCAAGTAAACGCAAATCATCTTCCTTCCTTTAAGGCCAACTATAGTATCCGAAATTTCCGCATCTCGAATTGAATAGGGGTCGTTGTAGTTGTTGCGGAAATAATTAATTATTAGCTTTTTGTCTTCCTGCGTTGTTCTTTCTGCAAACGAAAGCAGAGTTCTCGCTCGTTCCGCTGTTATGCAGCCGGTCAAAACGGTGCAGGCGATGACAACGCCGAAGAGGCGTGACCAGTTTCCTGTTTTCATTGCCTATTCTCTGGTTGTAAATTTATTCAATGATAAATCTATAGTTGCATAGGCGCCCAGGTAAACTCAACCGGATTCTGGAACCGTGGCGTGCCGCGCATAAGTATCTGATTTATATCAGGTCCTGAAGCCGCTCCCACGAAAGGCCCGCAATGGTTGCAGGATATGGTGGGGCTTCCGCGACCTATGCCTGTTCAGCCGCGTGGCTGTCCATGCCGGCATAGGCGGCGATGGCGCTGGCGAAGTCGGCGCTTTTCGGGTCGAGCTCGCCTGTGATGCGGCCCTTCTGGATCGTCAGGATGCGATCCGAGAGCGCGGTGATGAATTCCAGGTTCTGCTCGACGAGGATCATCGACAGGCCGCCTCTGGCCTTGATGCGAAGCAGCGTCTCGATGATCTCCTCGATGATCGACGGCTGGATCCCTTCCGTTGGTTCATCGAGAAGAATGAGGCGCGGCCTGGAACACAGGCAGCGGGCAAGCGCGAGCAATTGCTGCTCGCCACCGGACAGCGCTCCGCCCTTGCGGTCCAGCAGCCGGTGGAGACGGGGGAACTCCTCAAGTACTTCATCAACAACCGCGGCGTCCTCGCGGGCTGCCGCGGCAAGCCCCATGCGCAGGTTTGCCATCACTGTCAGGTCCGGAAATATGTCGCGGCCCTGCGGTACAAGGCCAAGGCCGAGACGCGCCCGCCGGTAGACGGCGGCCTTCGAAATATCCGCGCCAGCCAGGATCACCTTTCCCGCAAGCAACGGCAGGCTGCCTGTCAGGGCGCGCATCAGCGTCGTCTTGCCCATGCCGTTGTGACCGAGGATGCCGAGAAACTCTCCCTCCGCCAGTTGAAAGTCGATGCCCGTCAGAATGGGGATGCGGCCATAAGCGACATGAAGACCGGATACCTCGAGCATCAGGCGTATTCCTTCTTGCCGAGATAGACGTCCCGTACCCTTTGGTCCTTTAACACCGTATCGGCCTTGTCCTCCATCAGGATGCCGCCCTGGTGAAAGACGGTCACCTTGTCGGCGATCATGCGGATGAACTGGATGTCGTGCTCGACGATGATGAGGGCGCGGGAAGCGTTGATCTCCCGGATGAGCTCGGCGGTGAGGCGTGTCTCCTCGTCGGTCATGCCGGCCGCCGGCTCATCGAGAAGCACCAGTTCCGGGTCGCCGGCCAGCACCATGCCGATCTCGACCCATTGCCGCTGGCCGTGGGACAGATGGCCGACGGGCACCATGGAACGATGCGACAGGCGGATGCGCTCGAGAATGTCCCGTGCGATCCTCCGCGCCGTGGACGGCGAATTGCGCCGTCTCGCCGCAAGCCAGATGTTTTCGTGGACATCGAGGCCGTTGAAGACGTTGGGAACCTGGGTCTTGATGCCGATGCCCAGGCGGGCGATCTCATGGGGGGCGGAGCCGGCAATGGAGCGGCTACGAAAGGTAATTTCGCCGGCAGTCGGAACATATTGGCCGGACAGCATCTTGAAGAATGTGCTCTTTCCGGCGCCGTTCGGGCCAATGAGGCAGCGCAGTTCCCCGGGAGCAAGCGAAAAGTCGACCGCGTCGACGGCGACGACACCGCCGAACAGCATGGTCAGCGAACGCGTGGAGAGGAGAGGGGCTGCGGTATCGGTCATCACTCCGCCCCTGCCGGCCGGTCGGCAATGGCGCGGCCGGCGTTGTCCCGGCTGAACATGTAAGCCAGGCGCGAGCCTGCCTGAGTGGCGATGTGCTGCAGAGTCGGCATCAAGCCGCGCGGCAGGAGAAGAACAAACCCGATCAGCACCGCGCCGAGGATGAGATTGGCGTTGAAGGTCTGCTGGGTGCCGATGCGACTGACGATGTACTGAACGAGAATGCAGCCGACCACCGGCCCGATCAACGTGCCGAGGCCGCCGATGGTGACCCAGATGATGATTTGCGCCGACAGCGCCAGGCCGAAGATCGTGGGATTCACAAAGGCGCCCCAGTTCACATAGAGGGCACCGGCAAGCCCGGCGACCGCGCCGCCAATGACAAACACGATCAGCTTGATGAGCCTCGGATCGTAGCCGAGCAGGGAGGCGCGGACTTCGTTCTCCTTCACCGCAACCGCAATACGGCCGAACGAGCTGGCAAGGAGCAGGCGCAGCAGCACATAGACGGCGACCAGCGTGCCGGCGGCGACATACCAGCTGGCCTCCGGTTCGAGCACGGCGGCGGGGTCGAACGGCATGTTGAAGGTCGGTACCGCCGGCATGCCGTTGAAGCCGCCAAGGGCAGCGTCGCCGATGCGGTATTCGTCACCGGCGGTGGAATTGACGACGTTGAAGAGGATCAGCGTCACCGTCAGGGTGATCACCGAGAAATAGACGTCGCTCACCCGGCCGTAGAACGTGAAATAGCCGAGCAGCGCGGCGAAGGCTGCCGGCAGCGCGATGGCGAGAAGGATCGCCGGGGTGGAATCGCCGAAGTTGATCGCCGCGACCGCATAGGCGTATCCGCCCAGCCCGAAGAATGCCGTCTGACCGAAAGAGAGGATACCGCCGAATCCCCAGATAAAGCCGAGACTGAGCGCCAGTACGGCCATGGAGGCGAAGAGGGTCAGCTCGATCAGATCGAAGAGATCGAGCAGCATCGGCGCCGCGGCGATGGCAACGACGGCGAGGATGAGGGCGGTCAGCTGCGCAGCGGTTTTTACGGCCAAGGTCAGAGGCTCCCTTTGAAAAACCTTGCGGAAATGCCCTGGGGCAGAAGACGGATCAGAACGATCGCCGACAGGAACACGATGACTTCGCCGAAGACGGGCGTGGTAAAATAGGAACCGGTTTGATTGATGAAGCCGAAGACGCTGGAGGATGAAGCGGTGCCGGCCAGGATTGCCGAGCCGCCGCCGACGACGGTGATGAAGGCTTTGGCGACAAAGGCGGCGCCCATTTCCGGTCCCACGCCGGACACAGGCGCCAGCACGCCGCCGGCGAGCCCGGTCAGGGCGGCTCCGATGCCGAAGGTCTGCATGTAGACACGGTTGGGATTGACGCCGAGCGCGGCGGTCATGCCGGGGTTCTGCATGGTGGCGCGCGAGACGAGGCCGAAGCGCGTCCGCCGCAGGAATATAAAGACCAGTCCGAGCAGCGTGGCCGACAGAACCACGAGAAAGAGCGTGTAGTAGCTCGACCGGTAGTCGCCGATCTCGAAACCGCCAAGCGGTGTGGGCACACCCTGGATCGTGTTGCCGAAGGCGGTGGTCACCGCGCCGGTGATGAAGAGGCTCAGCCCCCAGGTCGCCAGCATGGTATCCACCAGCCGGCCATAGAGAAAACGGATCAGGCAGCGCTCGATCACGATGCCGATCGCACCGACCGTGAGCGGTGCGATGACGAGCATGGCGATCCAGATATTGATGCCGGCATTGGCGGACAGGACCGTCGCGTAGGCGCCCAGCATGACGAATTCGCCATGGGCCAGGTTGATGATCCGCATCATGCCGAAGATCACCGCCAGCCCCAGCGACAGAAGCACCAGGGTGGCGATGCCGCTCAGCACGTCCAGGGTCAGGACCGCCGCAAGATCCATGCTTCGAGGGCTCCCTTCGATCCGGCCGACGTCAGATGTCGATGACGTATTGCTTGTTTTCCGAAGGGTTCTTGACGAGGTCGCATACACCGGCCGTGTCGAGCGGCTTCTGCTGCTCGTAGCGCTCGCGCACCGCCCACTTGCGGTCTTCCACCTCGGCGATATAGGCGTTGCGCGTCACGTGGTGCGTCGCGCGGTCGACGATCACCTTGCCGGTCGGCCCGTCGACGGAGAGGCCTTCCTCCAGCGCGGCGATGATCTTCTCCCGGTCGAGGCTGCCCACGGCCTTGACCGCTTCCGCCCACAGCATGAAGCTTTCATAGGAGACCGCCCCGGGCTCGCTGACATAGGGCACGTCCGGGAAAGCCTCCTTGAGTTTCGACAGGAAGGCGTTGTTGGCGGGGGAATCGAGTTCCTCGAAATAGCCGTAGGAGGCGACGACACCGGTGCTTTCGGCGTCGTCCAGCGTCGCCTGCTCGTTGACGATGCCGAATGTGGTCGAGGCGATGGGGATCTGCGTCTTCATGCCGGCGGCCGTCCACTGACGGTAGAACGACGTGTGATTGCCGCCGACCAGCGCCGAAAGGATGATGTCCGGCTTGGCCGCCTGGATCTTGCTGATGGTCGGGCCGAAATTGGTGACGTCGAGCGGGAAGAAATCGACCGCCAGCGTCTCGCCGCCATTGTCCTGCACGTATTTGCGCATCCATTTGGCGGTGATCTGGCCGTAATTGTAGTCCGCGGCGATGATATAGGCCTTCTTGCCCCACTTGTTCATCGCGAAGGGCACGAGCTTTTCCACCGTCTGGGCCGGCGTCGTGCCAAGGCTGAACGAATTGCGGTCGCAGACGCCGCCTTCGTAAAAGGTGCTGTAGAAATAGGGCACCTTGTAGCGGTTGAAGGTCGGCCGGATCGCTTCGCGAGAGGCGGAGGTGACGCCGCCGAAAACCACGGAAACCCTGTCCTTCAGCGCGAGCTGGCGCGCGAATTGCGAATAGAGCTGGATGTTCGACTGCGTATCGTAGTGGACAAGCCTGAGAGGCCTGCCGAGCAGGCCGCCGGCCGCATTCGCCTGGTCGATCGCCAGCGTCAGGCTGTCGACCATGGGAGTGCCGGTTGCGGCGATCGGTCCGGACTGGTCGTGCAGGCCACCGATGACGATCGGATCATCGGCGCCGAAGGCGCTGCGGGTGAAAAGAGCGGGAGCGGCGAGCGCGAGGCCTGTTCCCGACAGGGTTGTCTTCAGAAACGTGCGCCGTGAAAATGTCATCTCAGTGCTCCCTTCCGCATCTCCCTAACGGAATTGTATTTGAAAGCACGATATCTGAAAATGCAAATAAATTATTTGCGCTCAATTTTTGCGTGTATCTGGCGCGGTTTATCATACCAGCTATGCAGGCTTCGATATTGAGCGGGATGCGTAAGCTGATAGGGTCGTCGCGCTTGCCTCCGACGGGAGGATCGGGCGAGTTTCGTCCGACCGATCCGCTTCCCCCAACCAGACGCTCGACCGAGTGCACGAACTGAAGAATTCATGACCGCATTGAGCGAGCCACCGACCGAGGTCGGGCCTTCCTTTTTCCAATCCTTCTTTCGCGGCATGCAATCGATGGTGTCGATCCCGGCGCTTATTCTTACCGCCGCCTTCGTGGGGTATGCCGGACTTGCGCGCGAAAGCGGGCTGACACTCGGTCACACGCTCGTCCTCGCCGGTCTCGTCTGGGCGCTGCCGAGCGTGGTGGTTCTGACGGGAGCGCTGACATCCGGAGCTTCCATGCTGACGGCGGCGATCGCCGTCGCGCTCGCTTCCGTTCGCCTGATGCCGATGACGGTGGCGCTGATGCCGATGCTGCGGGTGGAAGGCAAGACCAAGCGCTGGCAGCTGCTGATCGCGTCCCATTTCGTGGCGGTGACGGCCTGGGTCTATGCGATGAAGCACATGCCCGACATGCCGCGGGAGGCGCGGCTGCCGTTTTTCCTGGGCTTTGCGGGCGGCCTTTCGAGCTTCGTTGTAATGATGACGGCCGTGTCCTACCTCGTCATCAGCGACATGCCACCGATGGTCGCCGGCGCGCTCTTCATGCTCACGCCCGTCTATTTCACCTGCTCGCTCTGGGGTGCATCGAGGCTTTCCTACGACAAGGCGGCCATGATCCTGGGGCTGTTTCTCGGCCCGTTCTTCCATGTCTACGCGCCGGGGCTGGATCTTCTCTGGACCGGGCTGGTGGGCGGCACGCTCGCCTATGCCGGCGTCAAGGCCTATCGGAGGGCGGTCCAGTGAGCGAGACCTGGTGGTGGCCTTACCTGATGATCATCGTGGCCGGATGGCTGGCCACGGATATCTGGCGCTGGCTCGGCGTCCTGGTGGGGGGCAGGCTGCGCGAAGACAGCGAAGCGCTGATGTGGGTGCGGGCGGTCGCGACCGCGCTAGTCGCCGGCGTCATTTCACGGCTGATCCTGTTCCCGACAGGTGCGCTCGCCGGCTCGCCGCTTGGCCTGCGCATTGCGGCGGCATCCATCGGCTTCGTTGCATTCCTGCTTTCCCGGCAGAAGGTCGTGGTCGGGGTGCTGACCGCCGAGGTGGTGCTCGTCGTCGGCTGGCTGGCAATCGGTGGGGTCCGGTAGGATGCGGGGGCAAGTTGCCCCCGTTGCCGCTTCCTGTTCAGCCGATGACTGCCCGGATCTTGGCCGTGTGCTCGGCCAGAAGCTCTTGCGGTGCCATTTCGCCGGTATGCGGCTTCAGCTTCACGCCCTCGAACCGGGGAATGACGTGGACATGGGTGTGGAAGACGATCTGCCCGCCTGCAGGCTCCGAAAACTGCTGGATCGTCGTGCCGTCGGCGTTGAACGCCTCGACCACTGCGCGGGCAAGCTTCTGCGCGGTCGCCATCACCGCGAACAGGTCCTCTTCCGCGATGTCCAGAATGTTGCGTGATGCTGCCTTGGGAATGACAAGGCAATGGCCGTCGCCGCGCGGCATGATGTCCATGAAGGCCAGTGTCTTGTCGTCCTCGTAGATCTTGTGGCAGGGCAGTTCGCCCCTGAGGATCTTGGCGAAAACATTCTGGTCGTCGTAGGCGGGTTTCGTCATCTCAGCGGTCTTTCCGTGATGCGCTCTTCAGGTCCCGGCGCTGCAAGGCCAGGGGCCTGTCTGTTGTTGAGGAATAGATTCAACGCCTTCCCAATTCGATTCAAGAATGCGGAAAAAGATGAATCATTGGAGTCCCTTATCCGGCGGTGTTTCAGTCTTTCGGAAAGGCGAATGTTCGGAGAGTACCTCGCTCTCCACCTGCACGGCCGCGCGCTCGTGTTCCAGATAGTCCGCAACCGCGCGCCGCAATCCGCCGTGGGCGATCCAGTGGGCTGAACGGGTGATGGTGGGAAGGTACCCGCGAGCCAGCTTGTGGGCACCCTGGGCGCCGGCTTCCACGCGCTTCAGTCCGCGCGAAATGGCGAATTCGATCGCCTGATAATAGCAGACCTCGAAATGCAGGAAGGGGTGGTCTTCGAGGCAACCCCAGTTGCGGCCGAACAGCGTATCCGAGCCGATGAGGTTCAGTGCGCCGGCAATCGGCCTGCCGTCCCGCTTCGCCATGATCAGGAGCACCCGGTCGGCGAGTTTCTCGCTGAGAAGAGAGAAGAACAGGCGATTGAGATAGGGGCGGCCCCATTTGCGGCTGCCCGTGTCCATGTAGAAGGCGTAGAAGGCGTCCCAGTGGGCTTCGGTCAGATCGGTGCCGGTTACCCACTCGATCTCGATGCCGGCCTCAAGCGCCTCCCGCCGCTCCTTGCGGATCTGCTTGCGCTTGCGCGAAGCGAGGGCCGCGAGGAAGTCGTCGAAGTTCCCGTAGCCTTCATTCTCCCAATGGAACTGCTGGTCGGTGCGAAGCAGATAATCTTCCTCGCCCAGGATCTCCCATTCTTCCTCGGTCATGAAGGTGATATGCGCCGAGGAAGCGTGCGTGTGGCGGCAGAGTTCGGCAAGGCCGCCAGACAGGGCGCGGATCGCCGCCTTGCGGTCGATCGTCGGGCCGGTGAGGAACCGGCGGCCGGTGGCCGGCGTGAAGGGGACCGAGCACTGCAGCTTCGGATAATAGTTGCCGCCGGCACGAAAGAAGGCGTCCGCCCAGCCGTGGTCGAAGACATATTCGCCCTGCGAATGGTTCTTCAAATAGCAGGGGAGCGCTGCATGAACAGGGCCGCCGATCTCCTCCAGAAGCAGATGCTGACCAAGCCACCCGGTTTTCTGCGTCGCGCAGCCGGATTCTTCCAGCGCGGATAGAAAGGCGTGCGAAATGAAAGGGTTGAATGCGGGTACTTGTCGAGGTGATTCAGCTCCTTCGCAATCCGATTCAAGAACTTCAGATCCTGATTCAGAAAGCGAACCGGCGGGTGCGAGCCTGCCGCGGGGCTCAAGCTTCCAGCCGGGATTGGCAAGGCCGTCCCAGACGTTGGCCGGAACCTCGGCAAGCGAACTGACGACCCTGAGCTGGAAATCCCGGGTATCCTCGGCTTGGGCGGTCAAGCGGGTGCCTCGTTGGATTGGTCTGGCGGTGGAGGGAGCATGGACGACCATCTACGCTCCCGCAAACGCCATTAAAACTAAGCCGCTCCGCGGGAACCGCAAGGCGGCATCAGTGCGTAACTATTGCGCAATCGTCTTTTCCGGCTGTCCGGCCTCCGGATCGAAGCCTTCGAAGACGATCTGATCGGCGAAGAGCTCAGCGCGTTGGCGGTCTGTCTGATTGCGCACCGTCCAGGTGATCAGCGGCTTGCCGAACCAGCGATTGAGGATCGCCGGGCCGGGGGCAGGCAGATCGCGGACGCTGTAGGAAACGAAATGCGGCCTCGTGCGCGGCGCGTGCAGCAGATGGCGCAGCATGAAGCGCTCTATCCGGCTGAACTGCCCCCAATCCTTGGGGTCGCGCGTGGAGTCGGCGACGATGCCCCGCGGCAGGTCCGGAGCAACCTCTCGCAATACGCTGAGCATGTCGGGATCGAAGGACTTCACCACTACCGGTCCGTCGTAGCGGGCGAGCCGCTCGGCAATCCGCGTGACGAAGGCGCGCTGCGAATCCCGCCGGTTATGCGACTTGATCTCGATGCAGAGCCCGACCTTGCCATCCACCAGGGCAAGCAGGTCGTCCAGGCGCCAGAGCTTGTCGGTAGTGCCGCGCATCGGCACGTCCTTCAACTCGTCGAACGTCCTGGCAATGACCGGTCCGGTTTCGAAGGTCAGCCGGTCGAGATCGTCGTCGTGAAAGACAAGCGCGTCGCCATCGGCCAATTCCTGCACATCGACCTCGATGTTGAAATTGCGCTCGATCGCCGCCGCAACGGCGGAAGGCGTATTCTCGATGCGGCCCTCGGCGGCATTGTGGTAGCCGCGATGCGCGATCGGGCGGGCGGTAAGCCAGGATATGTCAGGCATGGGTGCGGAACCGGAAAGGCAGGTTGTGAAAGGCGCGCCAATGAAGCGTCGCGCCGGGCTGGCCGGGCCAGAATGGGCCGGCGCCGGGAAAAGGGCGCCGGCCAGGAGGTCAGGAGACCTCGAAGATCGCCTCGACTTCAACGGCGACGCCGAATGGCAGGGCGGCAACGCCGACTGCGGAGCGGGCATGGCGGCCCTTTTCGCCGAGCGCCTCGACCATGAAGTCGGACGCGCCGTTGACGACCTTCGGCTGATCGCCGAAATCGGGCGTGCAATTCACGAAGCCGACAAGCTTGACCAGCCGTACGACCTTGTCGAGATCGCCGAGGGCGGCTTTGGCCTGGGCAAGCAGGTTGATGGCGCAAAGCCTGGCGGCCACCTGGCCCTGCTCGACACCGTAGTCGGCGCCAAGCTTGCCCTTGTGTTCAATACCGTTCGGCCCCATGGGAATCTGACCGGAAATGAAGAGCTGCGAGCCGGTGCGCACGAAAGGCACGTAATTGGCGGCAGGTGCCGCCGCCTGCGGCAGCGTGACCCCAAGGGCGGCCAGCCGTTGTTCGATTTCGCCGGACATTGTGTCCTCCTCGATAATTCAACCGGGGGCGACCTTGGCGCAGAATCGGGGGGGCTTCAAGCGGCTGCCGGAGGGCTTTTTCAACCGTTGTCCCGCCCATGAACGGAAGTGCTGGCCTGTCGCCCGTATTTGAGCGAAAATCGGCGGTAAATCGGGATTTCGGCGTTCAGGAGAAATTGATGGGAATTGGTGATCAGGCGTACCGGACACTTCTGGCGCTGGGCCTTGCGATCGGCGCGATGGCGGGTGCCGCTCCGAGCGCATTTGCCGGCATCGAATTGATGCCGCATCGGGCCATCTATGACATGGAACTGGGCCAGGCGGACGACGACGCGGGCATTGCCGGCCTTTCCGGCCGCATGGTCTACGAATTCACGGGCGGCGCCTGCGAGGGCTACAGCGTTTCATTCCGGTTCGTGACCGAGCTATCGAGCGCGGAAGGCGGCGTGCGGGTGACCGATCTGCAGACGACCTCGTTCGAGGAGCCGTCCGGCAAGGGCTACCAGTTCCTGACGAAGACCTTCATCGACCGCCAGTTAGCCGAGGAAACGCGCGGCCGCGCCGAACATGCGAATGGCGGCGTCGAGGTGGAACTGAAGAAGCCGTCCGAGAAGACCGTGGACCTCAGGAACAAGGTGCTTTTCCCCACGCAGCATCTGCAGGCACTGCTGGCGGCCGCCGAAAAGGGCGATGCGGTCTTCGTGGCGGATGTGTTCGATGGCTCGGAGACCGGCGAGAAGGTTTATTACACGACCTCGATCATCGGGCAGCAGCGCAAGGGCGCGGGCAAGCCACAGGAAGATGCGGAAGCCGCGGTCTCCAAGCTGGATGGGCTGACGCACTGGCCGGTGACGATTTCCTATTTCGAGGACGACACGGATGCGGGTGGCGAGAAGACGCCGGTCTATCAGCTCGGCTTCCTGCTCTACCAGAACGGTGTGAGCCGCCGTCTGGTCCTCGACTACGGCGAGTTCAAGATCCGCGGCCATCTGGTCGAGTTGGAGCCGCTCGAGCCGGCGGATTGCGCCAGGGCGAACTGAGCAGGTCCAAATCCGCAGGACACGGAAGCTTCAGGCCTGACCCGGATCGCGGCGGCGTTTCTGGCCAAGCGTCAATCCGAGTTCCACCGATCCCTTGCCGAAGCGGGAACGCAGATCGTCGATCGCGCGTTCCGCCTTGGCACGCTGGCCGGATTGCCGGTCAACCAGATCGTCCGGATCGGCAAAGGCCGCATCCGCCAGATCGCTGACGCCGATGCCGATCAGGCGGAACCGGCGGCCATTCGTCTCCGCCCGCAGCAGTTCGTCGCCGACCCGGCTGATCCGGTCGGCAAGCTGGGTGGGGTCGGCAAGCGTGCGCGAGCGGGTGATCGTGCGGAAATTGTCCGTCTTCAGCTTCAGGGTGATGGTTCGGCCCGACAGGCCGGCCGTCTTGCAGCGCTCCGAGACCTTTTCCGCAAGCCGCCGCAACACCGGCCGCAAGGCCTCGTAGGCGGCAAGGTCCACGTCGAAGGTCGTTTCCGCGCTGACGCTCTTCGTCTCGCGCTCCGGGGATACGGAGCGATCGTCCTTGCCCCGGCTGAGCTTGGCCAATCGCAGTCCCATTGCACCGTAGCGGCGGGCGAGATCGGTCGCGTCCATGCCCTGAAGCTGGCCGATCGTATGGATACCGTCGCTCGCAAGCCTCTCCTGGAAGACCTTGCCGACGCCCCAGATGAGGCCGACCGGTTTCGTCGCAAGAAAGCTTTCGGCCTCCGCAGCGCCGATCACCGAGAAGCCGCGCGGCTTTTCCATGTCGGATGCGATCTTTGCCAGGAACTTGTTGGGCGCGAGGCCGACCGACACGGTCACACCGACCTCGGCCTCGATAGATCTGGCAAAGCGGCCGAGCGTCTCGGCGGCACTGGCATGGTGAAGACGCTCGGTACCGGACAGATCGAGGAAAGCCTCGTCGATCGACAGCGGCTCGACCATCGGGGTGAGGGCACGCATTCTTTCGCGGATCTCGCGACCCACCCGGACGTATTTTTCCATGTCCGGCTTGATCACCACCGCATCCGGGCAAAGCTCCATTGCCTTGAACATCGGCATCGCCGAACGCACGCCCGAAATGCGGGCTATGTAGCAGCAGGTCGAGACGACGCCACGTTTTCCTCCGCCGACAATCACCGGCAGATCGCGCAAATCCGGATTGTCGCGCTTTTCCACCGAAGCGTAGAAGGCGTCGCAGTCGATATGCGCGATGGCGAGCCTGTCCAGCTCCTCATGCTTTACGAGACGAGGGCTGCCGCATGCCGTGCAACGATGCGCGGTGACCGGTGGCCGCGCGCCGCAATCGCGGCAGAGCGCTCGGCTGGAGGCTGCGCTTTGCGAAGGTCCGATCGGTCCGCCAGGCGATGTCATCTGCGCCCGAAAGCAAGGGGTTGCGTGCCGACTCAGCCGCCGAGCACGCCCTCAATATAGGTCCGGGTCTGGTGCCAGTCATTGGTTTTCAGTCCCAGTCCCTCCAGTGGCTCAGCGGTCGCGAGGAAGCGGGCGTCGGCAATGAACTGGATCAGCACCGCATTGGCCAGCGAGGCGCGCACCGAACGCAGGTTCGACGGGCTATCGTCGATGAAGATCACGCCTTCCCGGCGGCCGGCGGCAAGGGCCGCAACCGCGCCGCCTTTCGGTCCGCGGTTGGTGACGAGCGGAAAGGAAATGCCGTTTCTTTCCAGCAGGGAGGTGCGCACCGGCTTGTTGTGGCCGCCCGGAAGATTGGTCAAAAGCACGATGTCGGCGAATTCGGAAAGCGCGTTGAGGCTATCGGCCGCGCCATCCACCAGTCTTTGCTCTCCGGCGTGCGCGTCGAAAAAGCCCTGGATCATCGAGCGGACGGTTTCGTCGTTCGCGGGACTTCCGTCCAATGCGCTGATGTTTCCGATCAGTTTGTAGACGTGGCTGTCGAAGCGATAGCCGCGCTGGCCGATATACTCCTCCAGGTGGGGAATGAAGTGCAGCACGACTTCGTCGATGTCGCAGACGATGAGGGGACGCGTGCCTTTCGGCAACACCGAGATCTGGGTGAGCGTTGCCGGTTCGACGGGATGAGGTTCGGCCATCTTCGGGTCAGATCTCGTTGCGTTGCTGGGCTTCGAACAGGATGTGATGGGCGGCGGCCACCATCGTCGGGCGGTAGCCCTTGGTTTCGCTGAACGCCAGGAGCAGCGCCTCATGCTCCATGTAGAATTCCAGGAGCCCCAGCAGGAACTCGGGATCGCCGGCGGCCTGGCGCAATTCGCGCGGGCCAATGCCGGACAGTGCGAGGAAGCGACCAAGGTGCTCAAGATCCTGGGCAAGATATCCAAGGGCGTCGGTCGCAAGCGCCTCGGCGCTTTCGAGCGTCAGGGACTTGTGGCTCCCGGTGGTCATTAATGTTTGCCTTTCCGAAACGAATTCACCGTAGGATAGTCGCCAGTTCAGGAACCCTGGAGGTACCTCGGTCGCCCGATTTGCGACAGATGTTTTCCCTTTCAGGACCTAAACAGGGGGTGGGGCCAGCGCTACTGATGCCGGGTTCACTTTTCGCGGAAGGATCGCTTCCGCGCAAGCGGAACCGGCAAGCTCAAAGGGGGATCGGAGGCGATCCGCCGGCCGGCAAGGCGTTCAGGCGAAGGCGGGAATGATGCCGAAAACTGTGCTGATCGTTGAGGATAACGAGCTCAACATGAAGCTGTTCCATGACCTCCTGGAGGCGCATGGCTATGAGACATTGCAGACGCGGACGGGGATCGAGGCGCTTGAACTGGCGCGCACCCACCGGCCGGATCTGATTCTGATGGACATCCAGCTGCCCGAAGTTTCGGGGCTCGAAGTTACCAAGTGGATCAAGGAGGACGACGAGTTGAGGACCATTCCGGTCATTGCCGTCACCGCCTTCGCCATGAAGGGCGACGAGGAGCGAATCCGGCAGGGCGGTTGCGAAGCCTATATTTCCAAACCGATTTCAGTGGTGAAGTTCTTGGAGACGGTTCGCTCCTATCTGGGCGAATAGGTCTCGTTTCGGGGTCTGGGGAATGACAGGGCGCATACTGGTCGTCGACGATGTGCGGGCCAACGTCAGGCTGCTGGAAGCGCGGCTGCTCGCCGAATATTTCGAGGTGAAGACGGCTTCGCGCGGCGAGGACGCGTTGTCTGCTGTCGCGTCCTGGCCCTGCGACGTCGTGCTGCTCGACGTGATGATGCCCGGCATGGACGGCTTCGAGACCTGCCGCCGGTTGAAGGCCGATCCGCGCAGTGCGCACATACCCGTCGTCATGATCACTGCGCTGGACCAGCTGGAGGACCGGATCAAGGGGTTCGAAGCCGGGGCGGACGATTTCCTCACGAAGCCGATCAACGACATGGCCCTGGTCACGCGCGTGCGCAACCTGATCGCGCTGAAGCGGGCCACCGACGAGCTTCGCATGCGTGCCCAGACCGGATCGGCCTTTGGTGCGGACGACGCCGACGACTGCGCCAGAGGCGCGCCATGCGCGAAGCTGCTTCTGGTTGACGATCGCGCGAGCTCGTCGGAACGCATTACCGCAATGCTTGGCGATGATCATAACGTCGACGTCGAAAGCGACGCACAGCAGGCTTTCTTTCGTGTCGCGGACCAAAGCTACGACGGCGTTCTGGTCAGCCTGTCGCTGAACGACTTCGACCCCTTGCGCCTCTGCTCGCAGCTGCGGGATCTGGAGCGGACGCGGCAGGTGCCTATCATGGTGCTTGCGGAGCCCGACGATCAGCCTCGCGTTTTGCGCGCGCTCGAACTTGGCGTGAACGACTATCTGCTCCGGCCGGTGGATCGCACCGAACTGAAGCTGAGGGTCCGCTCCCAGGTTGCCCGCAAGCGCGCCAACGACCGCCTGATCAACGACGTCCAGAAGACGATCGCGCTCGCGGTCACGGACGCCCTGACGGGGCTCTACAATCGCCGCTATCTCGAAACGCACCTGCGTACGCTGCTTCGCCAGGCGAGGGAACGCGATGCCGAGCTTTCCGTGCTGACGCTCGACATCGATTACTTCAAGACGGTCAACGACACGCACGGCCATGACGCGGGCGACGATGTGCTACGCGAGTTCGCCCGCCGCATCCGCGCCAACATCCGCGGCCTCGACCTTGCCTGCCGTTTCGGCGGCGAGGAATTCGTGATCGTCATGCCGGATACCGACCTGTCGATCGCCAACAAGGTGGCCGAGCGGATCCGCCGGCTCACGGCCTCGGCTCCCTTCCTGATCGGCAGGGACGGCGCCAAGCTAGATGTGACGGTGAGCGTCGGCGTTTCAAGCTATCAGGGCGAAACGGATACGCTCGACGAATTGCTCAAGCGGTCCGACAGGGCGCTTTATGCCGCCAAGCGCGAAGGGCGCAACCGGGTAGTGTCCCTTGCCGCGTAGCGAGCGTGTGTGCAAGTTTCTCCCCCGGTGAACGACGGGCCGTCTTCTGGGTCGGGAATTAACCGTGTTGCTTTACTAAAATTCTAAATAGCTTTTAGCCAATTTCGTTCTTTTATTGATTCGCCAGCTCATCGCGCTAATCTGCAGATAATCAAAGGGCGCAACGCTCAATTCACTCCGAATATTCGGGTGAAAGCTTTGCGAACCCTTTAGATGCCCTACGGTGATCTCAGGTCCGCCGCATCTCCTGGATTCCGTGGGGTGGGTCGGCAGCGGTGCAGGTATGGAGTGGCCTCCTCGTGTCGCCTGCATCGCGCCGACCGCCTCTTTTGCCCAGAAAAATCAAATCGGTAAGCGGGTGCCTTCAGCAAGGTACGCCTTGGACCTTGCTGTTTCGGGCAGGGCTTTTCCGAAAAGCAAAAAGGGCGCCTGAGCGCCCTTTCATCAAACCCGGGACAACAGGTCCGGGACGATTACTTGATTTTCGCTTCACGGAACTCGACGTGCTTCTTCGCGACCGGGTCGTACTTACGCTGTACCATCTTCTCGGTCATGGTGCGCGAGTTCTTCTTGGTCACGTAGAAAAAACCGGTATCAGCCGTCGAGACGAGCTTGATCTTGATGGTGGTCGCCTTGGCCATCGCCTTGATTCCTGCCTGTGTCGCTGCCTGGAAGGCAGACTGCATCCTGCCCGATAGTAAGAGAATGTCGCAAGATGGGCGACGCGCTCGGCCGGGCGATTGGGTGAAAAACTCGGCGCACCATAAGGATCACCGGAACAAAGTCAAGCGGCTTTCCGCGCACGCCTGCTGCTTATCCGCAGCAGGGCAAACAGGGCGAAGACGCCGAAAAAGGCGGCAGCGACAAAAGGCAGACCTTGCGCTCCGAAAAGGGTGAGGCCGGCACCCATCGTAGAGGGGCCGAGAAGCATGCCGGCCGAATACATCATGACGAAGGCGGCATTGGCTCCGGCAAGGGCTTTGCCTCTGTAGCGGGCGCCAAGGTGCGTCAGGCCGATCGTATACAGGCCGGCGATGAAACCGCCCCAGATGAAGAGCACCGCGATCAATAGCCAGAGGTTTCCTGACACGGTGGGCATGAGAAGGGCCCCGGCGGCGCCGATGGCCGCGCAGAGAAACAGCAGCCAGCGCCGGTCGAAACGGTCGGCGGCGAGGCCGAGGGGGATCTGAAGCACCACATTGCCGAGTGCGACGGCGGAGACGAGAAGGGCGGCTTCCGACGGCGCAAGTCCGATCCTCACGCCGAATACGGGCAGGAGCGACAAGGAACCCGATTCCACGGCGCCGAACACGAGGCCCGCCAGTGTTCCCAGCGGAGCGCCCACCAGATAGGTGAGAAGCGGCAGCGAGCCGCCTTCGCCGTGGCTGGGCGGCTCGTCGTTGCGGGCGAGGAGCACGGGAACCGCGGCCGCGACGAGCAGGGCCGCGCCAGAGACAAAGGGAACCAGCCCCTGCGTTCCCGTCAACGTGAAAAGGAGGGGCCCCGCAGCGAAGCCGATCGATAGCACGGTCGCATAGATGCCCATCACCAGCCCGCGCCGGCTGTCTGGCGCCAGCGCGTTGATCCAGTATTCCGAAAGGATGAAGGCGACCGTCACGGCTCCATGAAACAGGAAGCGCAGGGGAAACCACATCCAGAAGGCCGTCGCGTAGTAAAAGCCGATCAGCGCCAGGGCCGCGAGGGCAACGGAATAATAGGTGGCGCGGGCCGTGCCGATCCGGAACGCGAGGGCGGGTGCCAGCGGCGTCACCAGAAGTGCGGAGATGCCGGCTACCGCCGTGTTCAGCCCGATCCAGGTGCCGGATATGCCGCGCGCTTCCAGCGTCAGGGCAAGAAGCGGCAGGCTGAGGGACAGGCCGATGCCGACGGCGGTGATGGCGGAAATCGCGGCAGTGATGCCGCGCAGGCGGCTGGCCGAGAATGCTCCGCTTCCGGATGAGGATGCGTCCATCGATCAAACACTCCAGCAGCCAGGGCGGATTCGACCGTCAGGGCGAGCCGTTCCGAATGGGCGGCATCTTAAATCAATTCGCGGATGAAACCGGTGCGTCGCCAGTAATAGAAGGGAACCGCGGTTTCGGGAGCAAGGTCCGGGTCGGCGGAAAGGCGGTTCTGCAATTCCTCGATGATCGTCAGCGTGATCGTCGGCAGGTCGAGAGATTTTGCCGCATCGAGCGTCAGCCAGTCGACTTCCTCAAGCTCCCCGGACGGGCCGGTTCCCTCGGGCAGGCGGTCGGCGATTTCGTCCGCGAATACGGCCAGGAACCGCGTGTCGAAACGCCGTGGGCGGCGCGGCGGCGTGATCGCGCGGGCAACCATGCGGAACGGCGACAGGTCCAGGGCAAGGCCGCGCTCGGAAAAGGCGGCGAAGTCGCCCTCGCCCTGCCAGGGATCGCCTGCCCGGCGGGCAACGAAAACGCCGGCCTCCTCGAAGGTCTCGCGGATGGCGGCCACGCCGAAGGCGCGCTGGCGCGCTTCGCTCCTGGGGCCCTTCATCTCATGGGCGAGTTTGGCCGCGACCTGCGGGTGATAGGAGGCCGCGACCGGCACGCGGGAATCCTGCGGGTCGACCCGCCCGCCCGGAAAGACGAACATGCCCGGCATGAACTTGTGGCGTTCGTGCCGCCTGCCCATCAGCACCTTGATGTCGCCATTTCGCTGACGGTCCAGAATGAGCAAGGTCGCCGCATCCTTCGGACGAAGGTTCGGAAAGTCCATCTTCCGCTCGGCGGAGGAGAGGCGGGCGACCAGGCCGTCGCTCATTGAGAAGCAGCCCCTTCGGGTGCGGAATAAAATACCTCGTCCGGGTCGCCGGCTTCGGGGTCGAAGCCGTGCATGTAGAGACCCCACTGCAATCCGATTAGCGCGCCCTTGATCGGCCGCAGGAAGAAAAGCGCAGAGAAGATCGTGAGCGGCAGCCACAGCGCCATATGGATCCAGATCTCCGGGCGATAGGCGATTTCAACCGCCAGCGACAGCGGAATGATGATGTGGCCGACGAGGAAGATCGTGAAATAGGGAGGCGCGTCGTCGGCGCGATGGTGATGGAGCGCCTCGCCGCAAGCGTCGCAATTGGTCCGGACCTTAAGATAGCCGTCGAAAACGCGGCCATTGCCGCAGGCGGGGCACTTGCACATCGTGCCGCGCAGTACGGCCTGGCCGGTATTGCGTTTCGGCTTCGCGGGCAGGGTTCCGGCGGGTTCGCCGGTTTCGATGATAACGCTCATGCGCGTCGGCCCTTCTTCTGACGGTGCCTGCCGGCGCGTGCCGGCGCCTTGCCTGCCCGTCGCCCGGCCGACTGCCGGCCTGTCTTCGATTTGTCCGACAGATAGCGGCCCTCGCTCAGAAGTTCAAACCGCAACGAGCCCGCGAAGGGGGCCGCCTCGACCAGGCGGACCTCCACGGCATCGCCAAGTTGGTAGGTTTCCCCTGTGGAACGGCCGATCATGGCGTGCGACACTTGGTCGTAGTGGTAGTAGTCCTCGCCGATGGTCGAAGCCGGCACGAAACCGTCCGCCCCGGTATCGTTCAGTCGCACGAAGAGCCCGGACTTGACGACGCCGGAGATGCGGCCCTGGAAGATGGCGCCGACCTGGTCCTTGAGCCACAGCGCGATCAATCGGTCGATCGTGTCGCGCTCCGCCAGCATTGCCCGTCGCTCGGCGGCGGAGACTTCCGCGCCGATCGCTTCGAGCTTCGCCTCGATCCCGGCGGGCAGCCCATCCTCCCCGAAGCCGAGCGCACGGATCAGTCCGCGGTGGACGATCAGGTCAGCGTAGCGGCGGATCGGCGAGGTGAAATGCGCATAGCGGCGCAGGTTCAGGCCGAAATGGCCGATATTGACCGGCGCGTATTCGGCTTGCGCCTGGCTGCGAAGAATGACCTCGCTGACAAGCTGCGAATTCGGCGTTCCCTCCACCTGCTTCAGGATGCGGTTGAACGCGGTGGGCCTGAGGCCGCCGCGCTGGGCGAGCTTGATGTCCAGCGTCGACAGGAAATCCTTCAGTGCTTCCAGCTTTTCAGGGCTCGAAGCGTCGTGGACGCGATAGAGCAGGGGCGTTTTCTTGCGTTCCAGCGCCTCCGCCGCGGCGACATTCGCCTGGATCATGAATTCCTCGATGAGCTTGTGCGCATCGAGGCGTTCGGGAACGTAGACGCCCTCGACAAGGCCATTCCTGTCGAGGCGGATCTTGCGCTCCGGCAGATCGAGTTCCAGCGGTTCGCGGGCGTCGCGTCCCCGCTTCAGTGCGGCATAGGCCCTCCACAGGGGCTTCAGGACGCCATCGAGCAGCGGATCGGTCTTCTCGTCCGGACGCCCGTCGATCGCCGCCTGGGCCTGTTGGTACGAAAGCTTGGCGGCGGAGCGCATCATGACGCGGTGGAAGCTGTGGGTGAGCTTCTTGCCATGCGCGTCGAAGGTCATTCGGACGGCAAGCGCCGGCCGGTCTTCCTTCTCGCGCAGGGAGCAGAGGTCGTTGGAAATGCGCTCCGGCAGCATCGGGATCACCCGGTCGGGAAAATAGACCGAATTGCCGCGTATATGCGCTTCGCGATCCAGCGCCGAGCCCGGCGTCACATAGGCCGCGACATCGGCGATGGCGACGCTGATGACGAAGCCGCCGTCATTGTCTGGATTGTCGTCGTCGGCCGCGTGTACGGCGTCGTCATGATCTTTCGCATCCGGTGGATCGATGGTGATGAGCGGGAGGCTGCGCCAATCCTCGCGGTTCGCCATCGCGACCGGCTCGGCCTCTTCGGCCTCTGCCAGGACCTTGGCCGGAAAGCGGTGCGGAATACCATGTGTGTGCAGCGCGATTTCGGAAACGGCCATTTCCGAATTCATGGAACCGATGCGGTCCAGCACCCGGGCGCGCGGCATGCCGTAGCGGCCGACGCGCGTCACCTGAACGGAAACGAGATCGCCGTCTTTGGCACCCTTGAGATCGGACGTGTCGACTTCCAGCTCGCGCTGCTTGCGGTCGACCGGCTCAAGCCGCGCCGGCACTCCGGCTCCCCGCAGGTGCAGCACCCCCAGAATTGCCGTCTGCTGGCGTTCCAGCAGCTTGATGATGCGGGCCGTACGTGCCGCCTCCCGGCCCGCCGGCTGGTCGGTCAGGCGGACCAGCGCGCGATCGCCGACGCCGCCGGCGGGCCCGGGCCGGCGATGGCGCTCGGGCAGTACGAGGATCTTTGGCGGTGTGCCGTGTTCCTCTTCGTCCCACTGGACCGGCTCGCCAAGCAACTCGCCGTCGGCGTCGCGCCCGATCAGGTTGACGACGAGAACCGGAGGCAGGTCGCCGGGGCGGAACAGGCGCTTCTGCCGCGTCTCGACAATGCCTTCCTCGGCGAGTTCCTTCAGCAGGCGCTTCAGATGGATGCGCTCGCCACCCTTGATGCCGAAATGCTTGGCGATCTCGCGCTTACCGACCTTGCCTGGCTGTTCGGCGACGAAGGCGAGGATTTGCTCGCGGCTTGGCAGGCCGTCATCCGCACCGCCGGTCGACGACCGGGCCTTCTTCTTCTTAGAGGGACCGGAGGTCTTCAAGATGCTCCTTCCGCTGCGCCTTGCGCCTTCTTGCGCCCGCCGGAAGCGGCCTTGCTCGCGGTTGTCTTTTTGGCCGTGGTCTTTTTGGCGGTTGTCTTTTTCGCGGCAGGCTTGTCGGAAGAAGCGGCCTTTCCGTTCGCCTTGGCCTTGGATGCCTTGGCCTTGCCCTTTCCGGAACTTGCCGCCTTGGCATTCACCAGCTCGACGGCCTTCTCCAGCGTCACCGTTTGCGGGTCGCTGCCCTTCGGCAGGGTGGCGTTGACCTTCTGCCATTTGACGTAAGGCCCGTAGCGGCCGTCATAGACGGCAATCGATCCGCCGTCCGGATGGTCGCCAAGCTCCTTCAAAGGTGCAGCCGTGCCGCGGCCGCCGCCGGTCTTCGCCCGCTTTTGCGCAAGCAGGTCAACAGCCCGGTTGATGCCGACGGAGAAGACCTCGTCCGCACTCTCCAGATTTGCATAGGTCCCATCATGCAGGACGAAGGGACCGTAACGCCCGATACCTGCGGAAATCGGCTTGCCGTCTTCGGGATGCGCGCCGATTTCACGCGGCAGCGAGAGCAGGCGAAGCGCCTTTTCCAGGTCCAAGTCGGCCGCCGACCAGCCGCGTGGCAGCGATGCCCGCTTCGGCTTGGCATCCTCGCCCAGTTGGACATAGGGGCCGAAACGGCCGCTTCGCAGCGTGACGTCTTCGCCCGTTTCCGGGTCCTGGCCGAGGAGCTTCGGTCCGTCGCTGGCCGCATCGTCCTCGCCATTGCCATTGGCCGAAAGCTGGCGCGTGTAGCTGCAGGGATTTTCCTCGTTGCCGTAGTTCGAGCAGCCGATAAAGGCGCCGAATCGGCTGACCTTGAGCGAAAGCGTGCCCTTGCCGCAGGCCGGACAGACGCGCGGGTCCTTGCCTTCCTCCATCACGGGGAAGATATGCGCGGCAAGCAATTCGTTCAGCGCATCGAGCACTTCCGAGACGCGCAGGTCCTTGATGTCCTCGACGGCACCGGAAAAATCGCGCCAGAAGTCGCGCAGCACGTCGCGCCACTGCAATTCGCCGGCCGAGATGCGGTCGAGCTTTTCCTCCAGGTCCGCCGTGAAATCATATTCCACGTAGCGGTTGAAGAAGCTTTCCAGGAAGGCGGTGACGAGACGGCCCTTGTCCTGTGGCACGAGGCGCTTCTTGTCGAGTTCGACATAATCGCGGTCGCGCAGGGTTTGCAGTGTGGAGGCATAGGTGGAGGGGCGGCCGATCCCGAGCTCCTCCATCTTCTTCACCAGCGTGGCTTCCGTGTAGCGCGGCGGCGGCTCGGTGAAATGCTGGCTCGCCTCGATGAACTGCCCTTCGGAATTGGCGCCCCGGCCAAGCGTCTCATTGGCGGTAACGGCCGGCAGACGGGCGTTCTCCTCGTCTTCCTCGTCGTCGCGGCCTTCCTGATAAAGGGTCAGGAAGCCGTCGAACCGCACGACGGAGCCTGTCGCGCGCAGATCCGCGCGGCGGGAGCCGGCGCTGGCCTCAACATCGATCGTGGTGCGCTCCAGCAGGGCGGATTCCATCTGGCTCGCGATGGTGCGCTTCCAGACGAGTTCGTAGAGGCGCGCCTGATCCACGTCGACGAAACGGGCAACATCGCGCGGCCGGCGGGAAAGCTCTGTCGGGCGGATAGCCTCGTGCGCTTCCTGTGCGTTCTTGGCCTTCGAGGAATAGTGCCTGGGCTTTTCCGGAACGTATTTGTCGCCGTAGTCCTGGCCGATCACCTTGCGCGCGCCGGCAATCGCCTCGCCGGCGATCTGAACGCCGTCGGTACGCATGTAGGTGATGAGGCCAACCGTCTCGCCGCCGATATCCACGCCCTCATAAAGCTTCTGCGCGATCTGCATGGTGCGCTGGGCGGAGAAGCCGAGCTTGCGCGAGGCTTCCTGCTGCAGCGTCGAGGTGGTGAAGGGTGGATAGGGATGGCGCTTCTGCGGCTTCGATTCGATCGAGGCAACGCGGAAGGAAGCGCTCTCGAGCAGAGCCTTCAAATCGTCGGCCTGGGCCTTCGACTTGATGTCGAGGCGGCCGAGCTTCTTGCCGTCGGCGCCAACGACCCGGGTACGCAGCGCATCGCCGGAAGAGGTCTTAAGATTGGCGGCAATCGACCAGTATTCCTGCGATACGAAGGTCTCGATGTCCTGTTCGCGGTCGCAGATGAGCCTGAGAGCCACCGACTGCACACGGCCGGCGGAGCGTGCGCCGGGCAACTTGCGCCACAGTACCGGCGACAGGGTGAAACCGACCAGATAGTCGAGCGCGCGGCGGGCGAGATAGGCATCGACCAGCGGCGCGTCGATCGGGCGCGGGTTCTTCATCGCCTCGAGGATCGACTGCTTGGTGATCGCGTTGAAGACGACGCGCTCGACAGGCTTGTCCTTGAGCACCTTCTTGGCGAGCAGCACCTGCAGAACGTGCCAGGAAATCGCTTCCCCTTCGCGATCCGGGTCGGTCGCGAGGATGAGGCGGTCGGCATCCTTCACCGCCTTGGCGATATCGTTCAGCCGCTTTTGCGACTTGGCATCGACATCCCACGTCATCTCGAAATCGCGATCAGGCAGCACCGATCCGTCCTTGGCGGGCAGGTCGCGCACATGGCCGTAGGAAGCCAGAACCTGATAGCCAGAGCCAAGGTACTTGTTGATGGTCTTTGCCTTGGCCGGCGATTCCACAATGACGATATTCATCGATTTCCAAACTTGAAACTGATTGACGAAGGCCTTGCCGCACGGTCACGGACGCCGTCCGGGACGCGCGACGATCCCCAATTGAGGGCCGGCTGTCAAATGGACTGTGGTCGACCGCCGGTCAAGAGGCTGTCTTGTCCCGGGGGGGAATGCGCCGCCTCAGCGGGCGTCGACGAGGGATACGGTACCGCCGCCGTGACGCTCCAGCCGGCCGGAAAGCTCGAGCTCCAGGAGCACCACGTTGATCTTGCGCACGGGCAGACCGACATGCACCGCCAATTCGTCCGGATCGACCGGGACGGGGCCGAGAGCAGAGAGCACCACGCCTCTTTCGCTGTCATCTAGGAGAGAAAGCGGCGCCTCTACAGGCTCGTCCTCGCGCAGATCGAGCCGGGGGAAGGCGAGTTGCCGGTTGCCGCGATGCAGGGTCTCGATCACGTCGGATGCATTGGCGACGAGGGCCGCTCCCTCGCGGATCAAAAGATTGCCGCCCTCCGAGCGTGGATCGAGCGGCGACCCGGGAACGGCCATCACTTCCCGGTTCTGTTCGAGCGCGAAACGGGCAGTATGGAGCGAGCCGGAGGCTCGGGCGGCCTCGATCAGCACCACGCCGAGGGAGAGCCCCGAAATCAGCCGATTTCGACGCGGGAAATCGCGCGCCCTTGGCTTCCAGCCAAGCGGCATTTCGCTGATCACCGCGCCGCCCTGATCCACGATCGATCGCAGCAAGGGGCCGTGTTCCGGCGGGTAAAGGATGTCCACGCCGCCGGCCAATACCGCTACCGTGCCGCCCTTTAGCGACGCGCGATGGGCGGCACCGTCGATGCCGCGTGCGAGGCCCGAGACGATCACGTAGCCTGCGTCGGCGAGGCTGCCGGCGATTTCCGAGGCGATTTTCTCGCCACTCATCGACGAGTTGCGCGCACCGACGATGCCGACGGTTTGCTCGCGGGCGAGGACTTTCCCGCTACCGATGGCGGAAATCAGCGGTGGCGCGGCGTCGATCTCGCGAAGATGCGGCGGGTAACCAGGCTCGTCCAGGGCGATCAGCCTGCCCCCGAAGCGATCGAGCGCCTCCCATTCGCGAAGGGCGTCCTGCTCGCTGGCCGGCTGCAATATCCTGCCGCCACCGCGTCGCGAGAGGTCGGGAAGTAGGTGGATCGCAGCTTCCGCCGAGCCGGCGTGCCTGAGCAGGCGATGGTAGGTTGCGGGGCCGATATTCTCGCTGCGGATCAGCCGCAGGCAGCTGAGCTTCTCCCGCTCGTTCATCCCTTCGATCCGATCCGGCTTTCCTTGCCGGAGAGAAGCCTGCGGATATTGCCCGCATGCTTCACCCAAAGAAGCGCAGTCAGAAGCGCCATCATTTCGGTCAGCTGCGGTTCACGGAAGACGAAATACAGCAGAAGCGGCGTCGCAAGGCTCGCGACGAGGGCGGACAGGGAGGAATATCGGGTCGCAAACGCCACGGCGATCCAGATCGCCGCGAAGGCGAGCGCCGCCTGCCAGTGAAAGCCGAGCAGCACGCCAAGATAGGTGGCGACGCCCTTGCCGCCGCGAAATTTCAGCCAGACGGGAAAGAGGTGGCCCAGGAACGCCCCGAATCCCGCTACCAGCGAGATGTCGACGCCGAAATAGCGGTTGGCCAGGAGCACGGCGGCGGTGCCCTTGAGTGCATCGCCAAGCAGGGTCAGCGCGGCGAGACCCTTGCGCCCGCTGCGCAGCACATTCGTGGCGCCGATATTGCCCGAACCGATCCTGCGAATATCACCAAGGCCGGCAATGCGCGTCAGGATTACGCCGAAGGGTATGGAGCCGAGCAGGTAGCCGAAGGCGAGGGCCGCCAGATAATACGGCCCCGACAGAGACCAGCTTATGGGATCCGGCACGCTGCATCCTCCGGTTGCATATCGTCAGGAAGGGTAGTTGTAGACGCTGCGCCCCGCAACAACCGTTCGCAGAACCCGGCCCGAAAACCGCGCATCCTCAAACGGGGTGTTCTTCGAGCGGGAATGGATCGTCGCCTTGTCGAGCACCCAGGGAAGATCGGGATCGAAGACGACGATGTCGGCCGGAGCACCGGGGGCCAGCGTGCCGGCCTCAAGGCCGAGCCGGCGCGCCGGGTTCACGGTCATCGCGGCGAGCAGGCGGCTCAGCTCGATGTCGCCGGAATGGACGAGCCTGAGTGCTGCAGCCAGCATGGTCTCAAGGCCGATCGCACCGTCCTCCGCTTCTGCGAACGGATGACGCTTGGTCTCCACATCCTGCGGATTGTGGTCGGAGACGATGATGTCGATGGTGCCGTCGGCAAGCGCGGCCACCATGGCGGCGCGCTCGTCCTCGCCGCGCAGGGGCGGCGACATCTTGAAGAAGGTTCGATAGGGGCCGATGTCGTTTTCGTTGAGCGTCAGGTGATTGACCGAAACGCCCGCCGTGACGTCAAGGCCGCGCGCCTTGGCGCGGCGGATTGCGCCAGCGCTCTCCGCGCAGGAGATGAGCCTTGCATGGTAGCGCGAGCCGGTCAGTTCGACGAGGCGCAGGTCGCGCTCCAGCATGATGATCTCGGCTTCCAGCGGCGCGCCTGACAGGCCCTTCCAGCTTGCAACCAGCCCCTGGTTCATCACGGTGCCGCCGGTGAGGTCCGGGTCTTCCACATGATGGACGACGAGAGCCCGAAAATCGCGCGCATAAGTGAGAATGCGGCGCATGACCTGCGCATTGGCGACGGAATGGCGGCCGTTGGTGAAGGCCACCGCTCCGGCCTCCGACAGCAGGCCGATTTCGCTCATCTCCTCGCCCTTCAGCCCCTTGGTGAGGGCAGCCATGGGCTGGATACGCACTTTCGCCGTGTCGCGGGCGCGGCGCAAAACGAAATCGACGAGGGCCGGATCGTCGATCACCGGATCGGTTTCCGGCATGGTGACGATCGTCGTGATGCCGCCCGCGGCGGCCGCGTCGCTGGCGCTGGCAAGCGTTTCGCGATGTTCTGCACCCGGTTCGCCCACTGAAACGCCGATGTCCACGAGACCGGGCGCGACGACAGCGCCCATGACGTCAACGACTTCCGCGCCATCAGGTGAAGGCTCGGACAGCGCCTCGGGTCCGGCACTCAGGATCTTGCCGCCGCGCGAGATGACGGCGCCCGGTCCGTCGATCGAGCGCGAAGGGTCGATCACGCGGGCATTGGTCAGGACAAGCGGTCGCGGTTTGTCGGCCATGCCGGTCCCTCAATTGTTGGGCAGGTGTGCGGCAAGGGCTTCGAGCACCGCCATGCGGACGGCGACGCCCATTTCCACCTGCTCGCGGATCAGGCTCTGCGGCCCGTCGGCTATTTCCGGATCGATCTCCACGCCCCGGTTCATCGGGCCCGGATGCATGACAAGCGCGTCCGGCCTCGCATGGGAGAGCTTTTCGCGGTCGAGGCCCCAATAGCGGAAATATTCGCGCACTGACGGAATGAAGGAGCCGGCCATGCGCTCGCGCTGCAGGCGCAGCATCATGACGATGTCGGCGTCCTTGAGACCGTCCGCCATCGAGGTATGGACCTCGACGCCCATCTGCGAGATGCCGGTCGGGAGGAGCGTGGAAGGCGCGACAACGCGCACCCGTGCGCCAAGCGCGTTCAGGAGCAGGATATTGGAGCGGGCGACGCGCGAATGCAGGATATCGCCGCAGATCGCGACGGTCAGTCGCCCGATGTCGCCCTTGTGCCTGCGCATGGTGAGCGCGTCGAGCAGCGCCTGGGTCGGATGCTCGTGCGCGCCGTCGCCGGCATTGATCACCGAGCATCCCACTTTCTGGGCAAGCAGGTGAACCGCGCCGGCTGCATGATGCCTGACGACGAGGATATCCGGGTTCATGGCGTTGAGGGTGGCGGCCGTGTCGATCAGCGTCTCGCCCTTCTTCACCGAGGAAGAGGAGACGGACATGTTCATCACGTCGGCGCCAAGCCGCTTGCCGGCGATCTCGAAGGAGGATTGCGTGCGGGTGGAGGCTTCGAAGAAGAGATTGATCTGGGTGCGGCCGCGCAGCACCGCCTTCTTTTTCTCGACCTGGCGGCTGACGGCGACCGCTTCCTCGGCCCGGTCGAGAAGGGCTGTGATCTCCGGCGGAGACAGGCCTTCGATGCCCAGCAGATGACGATAGGGGTAACCGGCCATGGATGGCGGCGTCAGGCTTGGGCCATTCTGGGGATCGTTCGCGCTCATTAAAGCCATCGCTATAGGCGTTTCATGACGATTGGGCAAGCAGGGCGGCCAAGGCGTGCTACCCTGTCCACACCAATGGACCTGATTCTGGCGGGCCAGATTCTGGAGACGACCATGACGGAAGACGGCGGACAGATCGGCGGGCCGGGCGAGCAGCCGGCGGAGCGGAATTCGGAACAGGGCGAGACCGTGAAAGCCGAGACGCCGATAGCGGAGCCGCCGAAGGAATTGGTCGACGTTGCGGCGGAAAAGACCGTCGAACCGCCAGCAGCGCAGGAGCCGCCCATTGCGGTATTCCGCACACACCGGGTGACGAACCAGCCGGAGCCTTATCAAGGCTACAATCTCTTTGATAGCGATCCGCTTCTCGTGGCCGCCCTCGGCAAGACGCTGGATGAAGGGGTTGAGGTCGAGCTTTCGGCGCATGGCCGGTTCTGGGGCTCGCAGGAGGCGCAGGATTTCGGGCGCCTTGCCAACCGCAATCCGCCGGCCTTGAACAGCTATGACGCCTACGGTCACCGGCTCGATACGGTCGACTTCCACCCGGCCTATCACGCGATGATGCGGCGCTCGGCCGAGGCCGGGCTGCATATGGTCCTTGCGGATGACGGCGAGGAGCGCCGCGGCAGGCGGCATGCCCTGCGGGCGGCGCAATATTACGTGACGGCGCAAACGGAGATCGGCCATCTCTGCCCCATTACCATGACCAACGCGGCTTGCGCCGTTCTGCCGCATGAGGCCTCTGTCGCCGAGGAATGGCTGCCGCGCATCCGGACCCGCAAATACGATCACCGCTTCCGCCCCGCCTCGCAGAAGCTGGGGGTGACGCTCGGCATGGGGCTGACCGAGAAGCAGGGCGGCACGGATCTCCGGCAGATCACCACCCGTGCCGAGCAGGTGGAGGACGGCAGCTACCGGATCGTCGGGCACAAATGGTTCTTCTCGGCGCCGATGTCCGACGCTTTCGTAGTTCTTGCCAAGACGAAAGCAGGCCCGACCGCCTTCCTGATGCCGCGCTTCAAGCCGGATGACAGCGTCAACGAGCTTCGTGTCCGCCGGCTCAAGAACAAGCTTGGCAATCATTCCAACGCGTCGTCGGAGGTGGAATTCGAAGGCGCCTATGCCGAGCGGATCGGCGAGGAAGGCAAGGGCATCCGCACCATTCTGGACATGGTGACACCGACGCGGATCGATTGCGCGCTGGGCTCCGCCGCCCTGATGCGCGCGGGGCTGGCGCGGGCGGTTCATCATGTGCGCCAGCGCCAGGCCTTTGGGGCGCCGCTTGCCGATCTGCCGTTGATGGCCCGGGTGATCGGTGACATGAGCCTCGATGTCGCGGCCGCCACCGCGCTCGTGATCCGGCTGGCGACAGCCATGGACCGGGCAGGGGAAAGCCCCGCCGATGCCGCCTACCTCCGGATCATGACGCCGGCGGCGAAATACTGGATCTGCAAGATGGCGCCGGCCCTGCTCTATGAGGCGATGGAATGCCTTGGCGGCAATGGCTACACGGAGGACTTCGATCTCGCGCGGCTTTACCGCGAGGCGCCGGTCAATGCCATCTGGGAAGGATCAGGCAACGTCATGGCGCTCGACGTGGTGCGGGCGCTGGCGAAAGAGCCGGACACGCTGGACCTGTTGCTTGAGGAACTTGAGCACAGCCTCGGGGCGACCGGGCCGGTGTCGATCAACGTGCTGCGCGCCGCCGCCAAGGCGTGTATCGACGATCCGGGCTCCTCGCGCATCCTGACCGAGCAGCTGGCACTGACGGCGGCGGCCTCGGCGCTGCGGGAGATCGCGCCGGCGGTGCTGTCCGACGCCTTCATCGAGAGCCGGCTGGCGGGGCAGTGGCGCACGACTTACGGCATGCTCGATCCGCGTTTCGACCTGACCGGCCTGATCGACTGGCTCTATCCGGAGAAATAGCCCGCCTCTAAAATGCGAGCAGAAAAACGATCGGCATGGTGATCGCCGCCAGCACCGTCTCGAAGGTCAGGATTTCCGCCATCAGCTTCGAATCGCCGCCCATCTGGCGGGCGAGCAGATAGGAGCCGCTCGCCGTCGGCACCGACATCGCGATTATGACGGCAACGAGCGCCTTGTCCTCGATGCCGGCCAGTCCGGCGATCGTGAAGGCAACCAGCGGCATGACGCCGAGTTTCAGGATCGCCGATGTGGTGAGCGATGGTCCCGGCCGCCGCAGAGCGCCGAGATTTAGGCCCGCTCCGACGCAGACGATACCGATGGGAAGCGCCGCGCTGCCGAGGATCTTCAGGGTCGACATGAAGAATGTCGGCAGCGGCAATCCGGTGAAATTAAGAAACAATCCGGTCGCGGTGGACCAGATGAACGGATTGCGGACGAGATCGAGCAGGATCTTGCCGGCGCCCGGTGCCGTGCCGTGGGCGAAGCGTGCGAGAACCAGGACGGAGATGACGTTCAGCACGGGGATCATGGTGACGACGGCCACGGCGAGGAGCGCCACGCCGTCCGGGCCGATCATTTCGTCGGCGAGCGCCAGTGCCACGAACGTGTTCCAGCGCACGGCGCCCTGGAAGATCGAGGTGAAGCGCGGCCCGTCGATGCGAAACCGGCTTTGCAGGAGCGGGCGAAGCGCGAGGGCGAGCGTTGCCGTGACGAGGATGGAACAGAGCAGCGTTACCGCCATGCCGACAGCCGGAAGCGCGCCGAAGTCGGTTCGTGCGACCGTATGGATGATGATGGCGGGGAAAAGCAGGAAATAGGCGACCTTCTCAACGCCGCGCCACTGCTCCTGCGTGATAATGCCCATGCGCGCCACCACGTTGCCGGCGGCGATGACGAGCAGCACCGGGAGCAACGCGTTGACGATGAGCATCATCGGGTTGTCACCTCTCGCTCATATAGGAAAGCCGGTCGAGCAAACCCTGAAGGATGTAGGAAGCCGCCAATTTGTCGACCAGTTCGGCGCGCCTTGCGCGCGAGCGGTCCGCCTCGATCAGTGTCCGGGTGACGGCGACGGTCGAAAGGCGTTCGTCCCAATAAGTGACGGGAAGCTCGGTAAGGGCGGAGAGGTTGCGCACGAAGGCGCGGGTCGATTGCGCGCGCGGTCCTTCGCTGCCGTCCATGTTCAGCGGCAGGCCGAGAACGAGGCCGCCGACGCCGTGCCTGGCGCAGAGCGACAGCAATTTATCCGCGTCGACGCTGAACTTGGTTCGCTTGATGGTTTCGAGCGGCGAGGCGATGCCGAGGCCGAGATCCGACAGCGCAAGACCGATCGTCTTGGTGCCGAGATCGAGCCCCATGAGGCGGGTGCCGGGTTTCAGCGCGGCGGCGAATTCTTCGTGCGACAGGGCGGGATCAATGGCCATTTTCGCGCTCTACCATGTTTTCCGGATTGCTGCCATCGCGGCTGCGATTGCCGCCG
Source organism: Stappia albiluteola (assembly GCF_014050225.1). Classification (GTDB taxonomy): domain Bacteria; phylum Pseudomonadota; class Alphaproteobacteria; order Rhizobiales; family Stappiaceae; genus Hongsoonwoonella; species Hongsoonwoonella albiluteola. The sequence continues at coordinate 96,930 of NZ_JACFXV010000054.1, forward strand.
CTCCGCGCACGGGCTTCGCCTTGCATAGACCCCTCTGCAGGGTAGAGTGTGGCCAAACAAACAACGGGAGCACGTCACGATGAAAATCACCTGGTACGGCCATTCGGCCTTTCGTATCGAAATTGCCGGCGCGACGATCCTGATCGATCCTTTTCTTTCCGGCAATCCGACATTTCCGAAGTCGCTGAGCGTCGAGAAGGTCGCTGAAGGCGTGACGCATATCCTGCTCACGCATGGCCACGACGACCACACCGGCGACACGGTCGCCATCGCCAGGCAATCCGGAGCGCAGGTGACGGCGAGTTTCGAAGTCGCCATGTGGGCGAATTCGCAAGGGGTGGAAAACATCAACCCGATGGGCTGCGGCGGCACGGTTGATGTCGGGCCCTTTGCCGTCAGCCTGACCCAGGCGCACCACTCCTCATCGAGCCTTGCCGGCGGCTGGCCCCCCGTCTATCTGGGCAACCCGAACGGCATCGTCGTGAAGCCCAAGGACGGGCCGGTGCTCTATCACATGGGCGACACGGATATCTTCTCCGACATGGCGCTGGTCAACGAACTCCATGCACCGAAGATCGGCATGGTGCCGATCGGCGACCGCTTCACGATGGGCGCCCGCACCGCCGCGCTGGCCTGTCGCCGCTATTTCGATTTCGATCGCATTTTCCCTTGCCATTTCGGCACCTTCCCGATCATCGACCAGACGGCCGACCGGTTTTTGAAGGAAATGGGCGAGGACGCCGGGAAGGTTGCCGTCCTTCAGCAGGGTGGATCGGTCGAGTTGTGATTGTTGCCGGGTGTCTGGGCTTTCGCTTGCCGGGCGCGAAAAGGCGGTGATATAGCCGGAGGCTGAAATTCGCGTCGCTGGCGCCTCCCGCCAGCCAAATACCCAACGGAGTGGATCATGTCCGTCGATATCGGCACGGTGAAACGTGTCGCGCGTCTGGCGCGCATCAAGGTGACCGACGAGGAAGCGGAGCGGATGACCGGCGAATTGAACGGCATCCTGCATTTCGTCGAACAACTCGACGAAGTGGATATCTCCGGCGTCGAGCCTCTGACTTCTGTCGTCGAGCAGGTCATGAAGAAGCGCAAGGATGGCGTGACCGACGGCGGCATTGCGGCGGAAGTGGTCGCCAACGCGCCCGCCTCCGAAGACAATTTCTTCATGGTGCCGAAGGTCGTGGAGTGATTCATGCCGGTGGCGGTAGCCGTTGAAAGCCCGCTGACCGACGAATTCCGCTCGCTGATCGGCGAGTTGAATACGGTTTTGCTTGCGCTTTCGCCGCCTGAATTCTGTTTCCATATGACGGCGGAGCAAATGGCTGAAGCCGCCACGACTGTGTTCGTTGCTCGCGAGGGAAGCGAGGCAATCGGTTGCGGTGCACTCCGCCGGCATGGCGACGGCATCGGCGAGGTCAAGCGCATGTACACACGCCCGGGCCATCAAGGCCGGGGCGTTGGTGGCCTCATCCTGACCGAGATCGAAGCACTCGCCAGACGCGAGGGACTTTCCCGACTGGTGCTGGAAACCGGACATCGCCATCCTGCCGCATGGCGCGTTTACGAACGCGGCGGCTTTTGTCGCTGCGGACCGGTGCTCGACTATCCTGATTCACCCTTTTCGGTTTTTTACGAAAAACCGCTCACCGCCTGAAACCGAAGAAGAAGCCCGATGACTGACCTGACCAGCCTGACGATCGCCGAAGCCCGCGACAAGCTGAAGGCCCGCGAAATAACCGCAACGGAATTGGCCGATGCGTTTCTCGGTGCGATCGAGACGGCCAATCCGCACCTGAACGCCTATGTGGCCGTGACGCCCGACAAGGCGCGGGAGATGGCGAAGGCTTCCGACGAGCGGCTTGCCAGGGGCGAGGGCGGTGCGCTGGAGGGCATTCCTCTCGGCATCAAGGATCTTTTCGCGACCAGGGGCATCCACACGCAGGCCTGCAGCCATGTGCTCGACGGGTTCAAGCCGCCCTACGAATCGACGGTGACGGCGAACCTCTGGGCCGATGGCGCGGTGATGCTCGGCAAGCTCAACATGGACGAATTCGCCATGGGCTCGTCGAACGAGACCTCCTATTACGGCCAGGTCGTCAATCCCTGGCGCAAGGAAGGGTCGAACAAGGCCCTCGTGCCGGGCGGTTCTTCGGGCGGTTCGGCGGCGGCCGTCGCGGCGAAACTGTGCATGGGCGCGACGGCGACCGATACCGGCGGCTCGATTCGCCAGCCGGCCGCCTTCACGGGCACGGTCGGCATCAAACCGACCTATGGACGCTGCTCGCGCTGGGGTACCGTCGCCTTCGCCTCGTCGCTCGATCAGGCCGGTCCGATCGCCCACACGGTGCGCGATTGCGCGATTCTGCTGAAGTCCATGGCGTCGGTCGACCCGAAGGACACAACCTCCGTCGACCTGCCGGTGCCGGATTACGAATCCGCGATCGGCCGTTCCGTGAAGGGGCTGAAGATCGGCATCCCGGCCGAATACCGCGTGGAAGGCATGCCGGCCGAAATCGAGGAGCGCTGGCAGCAGGGCATCGCCTGGCTGAAGGACGCGGGCGCGGAGATCGTCGACATTTCCCTGCCGCATACCAAATACGCGCTGCCTGCCTATTACATCGTGGCGCCGGCGGAAGCCTCGTCCAACCTCGCCCGCTACGACGGCGTGCGCTACGGCTTGCGCGTGCCGGGCAAGGACATCATCGAGATGTACGAGAACACCCGCGCCGCCGGCTTCGGCACGGAAGTGAAGCGGCGCGTGATGATCGGCACCTATGTGCTGTCGGCCGGCTACTACGACGCCTATTACCTGAAGGCGCAGAAGGTTCGCACGCTCATCAAGCGCGACTTCGACCTTGCCTGGGCGAATGGCGTCGACGCGATCCTGACGCCGACGACCCCCGACGCAGCCTTTGCGCCAGGCGAGATCACCGACCCCGTCACGATGTACCTGAACGACATTTTCACGGTCACGGTGAACATGGCCGGCCTGCCGGGCATCTCCGTTCCGGCCGGGCTGAATTCCTCCGGCCTGCCGCTCGGCCTGCAACTGATCGGCAAGCCCTTCGAGGAAGAAACGCTCTTCCAGCTCGGTCATGTGATCGAGGAGGCCGCGGGCCGCTACGAACCGGGGAACTGGTGGGCCGCGGCCTGACCCTGACGTGGTTGTAGAAAACAGATAGGCCGCGAAGTCGCTCATGACCGATCCCAGCCAGGCACTTACCGTACTTCTCGGCCTTCCGGGCCTGCTCAATCCGTTCGCGCTGCTGATCGGCGCGGTTCTCGGCTGGTACGCCAATGCCAGGGCCAAGCTTTTCATTGCCGGATTTGCGGCGGCCGCATTGAGCGTGTTGCTGGATGCGGCGATGAATACCTCGGGCATATCGCCGATCGGCGGCTATCAGGGTGGGGCGCTGGCCGTCTTTCCCTTGCGTTTCCTGGGCGCCGGGCTGATGGCTTCCATCGTCTTTGCGGTGCGGCAAAGGATCCGCAACTCGCGCTGATCTATCCGGCTGTTTTCCACTCGTCGAAGAGCGCTCCGTTCGGGCAGAAACCTGGCGCGTGGTCGGCTCCCGCCTGATGCTCTTCGAGCCACTCTGCGCATTCGCCCGGCTTGCCGCAGCCCATGCAGCGCGTTGCCGCCCGCCGCAACTGCCCGTCGCCCGATTGCGATGTCGGGATATGATCGATCGCGCCGACGGTGGTGATCATCCGGCCCATCAGCGAGGCCTTTTCGCTCATCCTGTCCAAAAGACCCATATTCTTCCCTCCGATTGGCTTTGACGCGTCTGGCTATCTCGTCAACCGACAGATTAGTTGCACATAAAACCGGTTCCCTTGATTTGCATCAACGGAAAGCCGGGTTCGAATACTATCGTTACGTAAGTTGATCGAATCCGGCATACTGCGTCGCGAGGCAGACGAATCGCTTTCTCGAGAGGACGCGCATGGTCTCTCGCATTTCCACGCCCTTTGCCGTGGTGCCGGTGGCGCCGACCGAGCGCTCGGCAAGGCTGAGGGATGGGGAAAGTTTCGAGGGGCGCGTGACCCGGCATCTGGGTCGGTCGAGCGTGCGGATTTCGGCCAATGGTAGCCATATTGACCTGACCATCGATCCCCTGCTGCCTGTCGGGGCGAGAGTCAGCCTGACGGTGCTTCGTGGCCCGGACGGCCTGCATTATCGGATCGACGCGGCCGCCGATGAAGTCCCGGGATCGTCTTCGCCCGCGGCATCCACGCAGGCCGCCGTACAATCGTCCTCGCAGGCGACAGCCACCACGGATACGACAATTGCGCGCCTTGCTGCCGTTCAGGGCGGCCTGGCGCAGTTGTTCGCAAGCCTTTCCGCCGTGCAGGCTGGCGGCGGCGCGCAGTTGCCGCAGACGGTGCAGGCGGCGATTGCGGATCTGTTGGGCCTTCGTCTTGCCGGGGATGGGCAGCCAGGAGGCGAAGCGCTGCGCCAGGCGATCCTGGGGGCTGGATTTCTCGGCGATCCCGCAACCTTGCAGACGCTTGGAGCCGTGTCTCTTCGGTCCGCCTTGTCGAGCCTTCGCGCCGCCCTTGCCGAATTTTCGGGTGCGTCCGCGCCTCCCGAAGGCGAAGCGCCTGACTTGCCGAGCGTCTCCCGGCACCCTCGCGGGCAGGCGCCGGCCAACCTGTCGCATGGCGTCTATCAGGCGCTGGCAGGCGGGAATGCCGCATCCTTGCTTTCCCACCTTCTTGGACAGACCGACGGGGCTTTGGCCCGTTTGGCGCTGTCTGCGCTCGCATCTTCGGGCCGATTGGGAGACGGCGCCGAAGCGGCGCGCAACGGGTTCGATGTCACCGTGGAGGTGCCGCTGGCCCTTGGCCCCGAAACCGCTGTCATTCCGTTGCAGATCGGCAGGGACGAGACGGAAGGCGGAGGCGAGAACGGCGAACATGCGGCGTGGCGCTTGCGCTTCGCGCTGGACTTTCCCGAAACAGGTGCGGTCGAGGCGCTTGTCGGCCTCGACGTCAATCGCCTGTTCGTCACGCTGTGGGTGGAACGGGCCGATACTTTGGCCGACCTGCGGCGGGATCTGGATGCGCTCACGGCCACGCTCAGCGACACAGGTCTTCTTGTCGAAGACGTCAGGATCGTCCAGGGCCGCCCGAGCGATCCGCCGGTTCGCTCCGGCCTGCTTGTGGATACGCGCTCATGACGAACGAGGAAAAGGACCGTTCGCTCGCGGTCGCGCTTCACTACGATCATGCCGGGGCGCCGCGCGTGACGGCCAAGGGGCATGGCAAGTTCGCCGAGAGGATTGTCGAGGCGGCGAAAGAACACGGCGTCCCGATCGAGGAGGATCCGGCGCTCGCCGCCGCGCTTTCCGTTCTGGAGATCGATCAGGAAATCCCGCCGGAACTCTATCAGGCGGTCGCCGTCATTATCGGCTTCATCCTTCGCCAGCGGGAACGACGGCTGACCTAGCCCTTTCTAAGCCTGTTGTCGCTCAAGAAGCGCTTGCAGCTTGACAGCCGAGCGACTACCCAACAACAAAGCGACAGATCAGCGGCCCCTTGCGTGGGGCCGGCAGGGTAAGACAGGAAAAGGCACGCAATGGCGATCGTCGACACTCGGACCCCCGACCCGAAAAAATTCATCAAGGGCGCGACCGGCGACTGGGAAATGGTGATCGGCATGGAGGTTCATGCCCAGGTGACTTCCAAGGCCAAGCTTTTTTCCGGCGCGTCTACCGAGTTCGGCGCGGAGCCGAACGCCAATGTCAGCCTCGTCGATGCTGCCATGCCGGGCACGCTGCCCGTCATCAACGAGGAATGCGTCGCCCAGGCGATCCGCACCGGGCTCGGCCTCAAGGCCGAAATAAACCTGAAATCCGTCTTCGACCGGAAGAACTATTTCTATCCCGACCTGCCGCAGGGCTATCAGATCTCCCAGTTCAAGCAGCCGATCGTCGGTGAAGGCAAGATCCTGCTCGATATGCCGGAAGAGCAGGTGGAGATTGGCGTCGAGCGGCTGCATCTTGAGCAGGATGCCGGCAAGTCGCTGCACGACCAGCACCCGACCATGTCCTTCGTCGACCTGAACAGGTCCGGCGTCGCGCTGATGGAGATCGTCTCCAAGCCCGACCTGCGCTCATCCGACGAGGCGAAGGCTTATCTCGCCAAGCTGCGGATGATCCTGCGCTATCTCGGCACCTGCGACGGCAACATGGATCAAGGGTCGATGCGCGCCGACGTCAACGTCTCCGTGCGGCGCCCGGGCGGCGAGTTCGGTACGCGCTGCGAGATCAAGAACGTCAACTCCATCCGTTTCGTGGGGCAGGCGATCGAATACGAGGCGCGGCGCCAGATCGGCATCCTCGAGGACGGCGGAACGATCGACCAGGAGACCCGCCTCTTCGATCCGGTCAAGGGCGAGACCCGCTCCATGCGCTCCAAGGAAGAGGCGCATGACTACCGCTATTTCCCGGACCCGGATCTGCTGCCGCTGGAGTTCGACCAGGCCTATGTCGACAGCCTCGCCCACGATCTGCCCGAGCTGCCGGACGAGAAGAAGAAGCGCTTCGTCGCCGATTACGGTTTGACCGCCTATGACGCCGACATCCTCGTGGTGGAGAAGGCGTCCGCGGATTTCTTCGAGGAAGTGGCGAAGGGGCGTGATGCCAAGCTCAGCGCCAACTGGGTGATCAACGAATTCTTCGGCCGCCTGAACAAGGAAGGCCTGGATCTCGATCAAAGCCCGGTTTCGGCTGCCCAGCTCGGCGGTATCATCGACCTCGTTCGCGATGGCACGATTTCCGGCAAGATCGCCAAGGACCTGTTCGAGATCGTCTGGACCGAAGGCGGCAGCCCTGCCGAAATCGTCGAGACGCGCGGCATGAAGCAGGTCACCGACCTTGGCGCCATCGAGAAGGTCGTCGACGAGATCATTGCCGGCAATCCGGACAAGGTCGAGCAGGCGCGTGCCAAGCCGGGGCTTCTGGGATGGTTCGTCGGCCAGGTGATGAAGGCCTCCGGCGGCAAGGCGAATCCGCAGGCAGTCAACGACCTCCTCAAGGCCAAGATCGGCATTGAGTAACTTTGCCGTTTTTCTGTCACGATTTGTGAACCGGGCAGGGCAATTGCCCGGTTGACCATTGCACATGCGCAAAGCTCAGCGTTTTTTGCATGTGCGAAGCCTGATGATGCAAAAAATGCATAAGTCGCTGAAATAAAAGCATTAAAGTGCGTGCTGGCATGCAAGAATTCAGTTTTCGCGAACCTGAATTCGCGGTAATGGATTTTTGATGCGCGGCGTGTTGCCGCAATGCTACGCCGCCGCATTTTTCGCATAACCGGGTTCTATATATCCGGTTGCAGGCGAGCCGGACGACATGTCGGCAGCATGCGGGTGTCAAACGGAATCTGGAAAGTGACAATGGATCGTCGTGCCTTTCTGGCGCTTGGTTCTGCAGTGATCGGTCTGGTTGCGGGCCGCAAGCTCATGCTTGGATTGCCCGCACAGGCCGCCGAAGCCGATCCGGGCGAGGGCGTCGACTTTTCGTGGGAGCATCTCGTCGAGCGGGCCCGTGCCAAGGCGGGCGAGGAATATAGCGACGAGCCGATGCCGTTGCCCGAGGTCATCACCGATCTCGACTACGACCAGCATCGGGCCATCCGCTTCCGGCCTGACCATGCCCTTTGGCGCGACCGGGACACGGACTTCACGCTGCAGGCCTTTCATCCCGGCGGGCTTTTCGATCAGCCGGTGGCGATTCATGAAGTGGCCGGCGGCAAGGCGACGCGGCTGCGGTTCGCGTCCTCCGATTTCGAATATCGTCCGCCGCTCGATGCAGCAGCCTTCAAGGACGTCACCATGCCGGGCGTCGCGGGCTTTCGCCTGCACTATCCCCTCAATCGGACGGACTATCGCGATGAGCTGATTGCCTTTCTCGGCGCGAGCTATTTCCGCGCGCTCGGGCGCGGCAACGTATATGGCCTTTCCGCCAGAGGTCTTGCCGTCGACACGGCAGCCGGCCAACAGGAGGAGTTTCCGCGCTTCTCCACCTTCTATATCGAGCGGCCGCAGCCCGGCGACCGGCAGATGAAGATCTATGCCGAGCTCGACAGCCCGCGCGTTTCGGGAGCCTATGCGTTCACGATTTCCCCCGGCATCGAGACGGTGATCGATGTGGATGCGCGCATCTTCATGCGCGGCGATGTGACAAGGCTCGGCATCGCGCCGCTGACTTCGATGTATCTGTTCGGCGAAAACGACCGCATCGGCTTCGACGACTACCGTCCCGAAGTACATGACAGCGACGGATTGGCGATCCGGCGCGAGAGCGGAGAGCGGCTCTGGCGTCCGCTCATGAACCCCTCGCGCCTGGCACTTTCCTTCATCGGCGAAGTCAATCCGCAAGGCTTCGGACTGATTCAGCGCGACCGCGCTTTCGACAACTACCTCGATACCGAAGCCGACTATGAGCGGCGCCCCTCGCTCTGGATCGAACCGGTTGGCGATTGGGGGCGCGGCACGGTAATGCTCGCCGAGATTCCTTCCGAGAAGGAAATTCACGACAATATCGTCGCCTTCTGGATCCCCGAGGCGCGTGCGAAAGCGGGCTCCGAGCACAGTTTCCGCTATCGCATGACGTGGGCAAGCGACGTGGAGGGCGAGGATGTCCTGGCGCGCGTGCTGCGCACGCGGACAGGCCACGGCGGCACGGCGGCGTCGGACCCCGATCCCGATCATCGCAAGTTCGTGGTGGAGTTCGCCGGCGGTGAGCTGGAAAATCTCGGCGTCGAAAGTGCGCTTGAGGCGAGGATCGAAACCGGCAATGCCGATATCCGACACCAGGACCTGCAGAAACTCGGTGATAGCGGCAGGTGGCGACTTGTCCTCGATGTGATGCGCGCGGATGCCGACAAGCCGGTAGAATTGCGCGCCGCTCTGGTGCTTGACGGCAGACCCCTGTCAGAAACCTGGCTCTATCAATGGAATGGAGACGTATGATGCAGTTGGCTCGCGATGATAGGGCAGCGGACGATCGCGTCATCTCCCTTCCTGACGGGCTTGCGCGGATCAGGCACGATATCCGCAGGCCCGACCTTTCCGACGACCTGTTGTTGACCCTGATCGGCGATGCAATCGCGGATCTGGCTCTCGACTTCAGTGCGGAAGAATTCGCCTGCGAAAAGGCCGGGCCGGAACTTCGATCGCAGATCTATGCCGCTCTCTGCCTGCCGTCGCCCGTGTCGCCCCTCGTCATGCCCGAGCAAGCGCTGGAGCGGTCGCGGCTGACCATGCTCGAGAGGCTGCGTCTGACCTTCCGTCGCCTGGCGAGCTGACCGAACGATGCCCAAAGCCGATACTGCCATGATTTCATCCACCAATGGCCGGCTGCGAATAGTGGTGCGTCGGTTCGGGGCGTTCGTGCTTGCCGGCGGGCTGACCTATGGCGCCGTGATGATGTTCGGGGCAGTCGCGGTCGCGGACGGCTTCGACTGGCTGGACGTCGTCCGGCTCGCGCTGGTGGCTCTTTCCGCCTTCTGGCTCGCATGGGGTGCGTGTACGGCGTTGTTGGGGCTGCTTTTCGGGGCCGAGCAGGTCGCGCGCATCGAAGGCCTGCCCGCGGGCAGGACGGCAGTTTTGATCCCCGTCTACAACGAAGCGACTGGACCGGTCTTCGCGCGATTGGAGACGATGTACCGTTCGCTGGATCGGCTCGGGGTGCTCCCGCTTTTCGAATTCCACGTGCTTTCGGATTCAACGAGGGCAGAGTGCGCGGAACAGGAGAAGGCGGCTCATCGTCGCCTGTTGCTGCGGCTCGGCGCCGGCGGCCGGCTCTTCTATCGCCATCGTTCTCCCAACACCGGGCGCAAGGCGGGCAACATCGCGGATTTCCTGCGCACGTCCGGCGGCGCCTATGACTACATGCTCGTGCTCGATGCCGACAGCCTGATGCGCGGCGAAACCATTCTGGAAATGGTACGCCGGATGGAGGCGGAACCGGGGCTTGGCCTGCTTCAGACGGTGCCGCAGATCATTGGCCGCCGCACGCTGTTCGGCCGCATGCTGCAATTTTCCGCCTCCTTCTACTCGCCGATCTTTTCGCGCGGCGTTGCAGCCTTGCAGGGCGGGGAAGGGCCGTTCTGGGGGCATAACGCACTTGTGCGCGTGCGCGCCTTCGCTTCCTCCTGCGGCATGCCGAAACTCAAGGGCAAGCCGCCCTTCGGTGGAGATATCCTCAGCCACGATACGGTGGAAGCCGCGATGCTTGCACGTGAAGGCTGGCAGGTGCGCCTCGATCCGGACCTGACCGGTTCCTACGAGGAAGCGCCGGCAAACCTGATCGAATATGCCAAGCGCGATCGACGCTGGTGCCAGGGAAATCTGCAGCATCTGAGGCTGGTTGGCGCGCCGCGGTTCAAGCTGTGGAGCCGCATTTCCATCCTGCAGGGCGTGTTCGCCTATCTCGGCTCGCCGATCTGGCTGCTGTTCCTCGTTGCCAGTGTCGTGGCGCCCGTTTTCGCGCCGCCGCCTGTCTATTTCAATGGCCAGTCGCCTTTTCCGGTCTTTCCGCATCCGGAAACGGAAAAGGCCCTGGCACTGCTCTTCGGCGTGGTGGCGCTGCTGATCGCGCCGAAGATACTGCTGGTCTCCCGCGCGGTTTTTTCCGGCGGAACGCGCGGGTTTGGCGGTGCCATGCAGGTGGTGGCCAGCGCCGTCTTCGAATTGGTGCTCACCTCGGTTCTGGCGCCGATCCATATGATGTTTCAGAGCCGTTCGGTGCTTCAGGTTGTTTCCGGCGCGGACTTCGGCTGGCCGGCAACCGATCGCGAGGACGGTTCGCTCTCGCTTCGTGAAAGCCTCAGTGCCACATGGTGGATGAGCCTGTTCGGCGCGGGCGTGCTCTGGCTTGCCATTGCCTGGGCGCCGGGGCTCGTTGCCTGGCTCCTGCCGGTCGTGTTGCCGCTGGTCGCGGCGCCCGTTCTGGTGTGGGGGACGGCATCCGTGGGCATGGGCGGCGTCTTTCGCAGCCTTCGGCTGTTTCTCACGCCCTGCGAGGCGGAGCCGGAACCGGTATTGCGCGTCTATCAGGCGATCGCCTTGCATGCCGAGAAAGAGCAAACCGACGCAATGTCCCCGGCAAGCCCGAAGGCTGCGTAGCGCCGCATCTCCTTGTTTCCTTTTCGATGCCATGAAACACGGCCCCGGTAAAAAGGGAGGGACGCTTTGGCGATCGTGACTGTTGAACGGGCGCGTGAGGACGATCTGCCGGCGATGATTGCGCTGATCGAGGCCGGCTCGGTCGGGGCGAGGGCTCCTGCCGAGACGGGAGACATCGGTCCCTATCTCGCCGCATTCCGGCATATGGATGCCCACCCCGATACGGAGCTTTACGTCGCCCGATCCCGGGATGGCGATGTGGTCGGCATGCTGATCCTGAGCTTCGTCTACGGGCTTGCGTTTCAGGGCAAGCCGCGCGCACAGGCCGAAAGCGTGCATGTGCGTGCCGATTTTCGCAGCCAGGGGATCGGGACTCAACTCATGGCGCACATTATCCAGCGCGCGCGGGAGAAGGGCTGCTGCATGGTGCAGCTGACTTCCAACAAGGCCCGCGACAATGCTCACCGCTTCTACGAGCGGCTCGGGTTTGTGCCGAGCCACACCGGCTTCAAGTTAATGCTCTGAGTTCGTAGCACTATCCCGAACGTTCCGGATGCGTCCATCCGGCCAGTTCCGGAGCCGGTGACAATTGCGGGTGGTATGCAGGCACCCTAATTGGAAAATCGATTTGAGGCTGGCGGGCGCACTTGCTGACGCGACAATCCCGCTTGGCCGATCGTTCCGCAATGAGGAGCCTGGAATGTCGCAGACCCAGAATGCGCCCATCGAACTGCACTACTGGCCGACGCCGAACGGCTGGAAGATCTCGATCATGCTTGAGGAACTCGGCGTTCCCTACGATCTTCGCCTCGTGAACATCGGCACGGGAGACCAGTTCAAGCCGGAATTCCTGCAGATTGCCCCGAATAACCGCATGCCGGCTATCGTCGATCCGGAAGGACCGGACGGCAAGCCGATCTCGCTCTTTGAATCCGGTGCAATCCTTCAGTATCTCGGACGCAAGTTCGGCAAGTTCTATCCGCAGGACGAGCGCAAGCGGGCCAATGTCGACCAGTGGCTGATGTGGCAAATGGGCGGTTTCGGCCCGATGCTGGGTCAGAACCATCATTTCCGCATCTATGCGCCGGAAAAGCTGCCCTACGCCATGAACCGCTACCTCAACGAGACGCATCGTCTCTATGGCGTGCTGAACAAGCAGCTCGAGGGCCGCGAGTATGTCGCCGACGAATATTCGATTGCCGATATGGCGATCGTCGGCTGGGCCAAGCTCTGGGAGCGCCAGGGCATGGAACTGGAAGCCGAATTCCCGAACGTGAAGCGCTGGCTCGACACGCTTCTTGCCCGGCCGGCGGTAGAGCGCGGCCTCGCCGTGGGCAAGGAAGAGCGCGAGCGGATCAATATTGCGGCTGACAAGGACGTTCAGTCGGTCCTGTTCGGTCAGCGGGCCCGCTGATAGCGCCTCGCCATGGCTGGCTGAGAACAAGGGCCGCGTTCGGCAGGAAACCGAACGCGGCCTTTCGATTACTTCACGCGGCTCCAGGTCTCGCCCTTGCAGATCAGCCCGCCCAGAACGCAGCCTTCCAGCTTCATCTTGTTGCTGCCTTCCAGCGTGATGAAGCCGGTATAGGTCTTGCCGTCCTCGGCATTATAGACCTTTCCCTTCCAGCTCTCGCCCTTGCCGGTCGGCACCATGCCGAGCACGATCTGGGTGCCGAGAAGCGGGTTCGCTCGCTTGGCCGGATCCGGATTGTTCACGTCGTTGCGCGGTTCCTTCAGCCAGATGATCTTGCCGCAGAGCGCATTGCCGCAACTCGCAATCTCGATACGCGACGAGCCGGACGGCCGTGCCCAGACGCCTTCGGCGCCAGCTGCGAACGCGTTGGTTGCCAGAATGGCCGGAAGCAGTGTCGCCGCGCCGATGGCGGCCGCTCCCAGGACCCGTCTTGCAGCATGCAGGGCAAATTTCATTGGCATTTCCTCCTCGTTTCCCATGGCGGGTTCGTATTGCGGATGTCCCCGTTTACGGGGAGCCGGTTCGTTGACCTTTACGCAAACGTTACGATACGCGCCCGGAATGCCGGGCGAAAGCCGTGTCCTAACGTCATGAGGAAGCGAAACAGGAAGAATTGATCGACTTTTCCCGGTTGGCGATTTTTTGTGTAAATGGTGGCTTGGTAAAGAAACTCTAAGTACGAAGGACCGCCGCTTTTCTTTCGGCCATTGAATTGAAAGGGATAATTCGGCTTTCAGCCTTTCGATTGCGTTAAATTTACAGAAAATTTTGAAAGTGTTTGAGTCTTGTTAATTTAAAATCTTAAAGAGCGATTCAAACAAGCGCGACAAACTCCACTGCAGAAACGGATCATAACGCGAGTTTCCAAGAATAGATATTGGAACAACTTGATCCGGTAAGTCGAATATACAGTTTCTGCAATGACAGGAGAGATGTCATGGCTCGTTATGAAATCGGATCGGCCGAACTGGCGATCATGGGTGAAAAGCCGGCTGGAGCGGAAATCCTGCTGCAACTTGGTCTGGATAGTGCCTGCGGCCGCAATGGTGTCGCGGATCTCGTCGCGGCCCATAAATGGTTCAATCTGGCGGCGATGAAGGGCAATCGGGAAGCTGCCCGTCACCGGCAGGAAATCTCCCGCGAAATGAACCGCGAGGAAATTGCCGAGGCGCAGCGTGCGGCTCGCGAGTGGTTGAAGCTGCACTGAGTGGTCCGCACGGCTGCGACATCCCGCAATTCGGCAAGAGGCGTTGCTCCCTGTTCGCCGCGGCAGGCGGTGTTCGATCAGAATGCCCAGGGCGTGCAAACCCGGGACGGGACCGGACGAGACCTGTACGGGAAATGGCTGCTCTTCCGGGCATGTTCCCGTCGGCGACCGCGGGAGCTTTCCGGCCTTGATGGCGTTCTCCACAGGCGGCCTCGCCAAAACGCCTTGCTTTTGTGCGATTTTGCGATATCACGAAGCCCGTGGAGAGGTGGCCGAGTGGTCGAAGGCGCTCCCCTGCTAAGGGAGTAGACGGGAAACCGTCTCGAGGGTTCGAATCCCTTCCTCTCCGCCATTGAAATTCATAACTATATGAATTTAAAAAGATTATTATTTTTCTTCGCTGTGTGCCCCACAACAAAGCCCACATTTTTTGAGCGCCGCAATTACGTGGGAATTTGCATAGTGCTGCCGCCGTGGTTAGCGAAGCGCGCAATTCCAACTTTAGCGCGTAAAGAATTTCGATTTATAATCCCGTTTACAATTACCGACCGCGCTGCAATGCTGGCGGCCTCATTTTGAATTTTTTCATCCTTAATTGGTTGGCGCCTGGCTGCAAACAGAAATGTATTTCGCACATTCGACGAACGATCCATCGAAATCGGACTGGCAGTTGCTGCCGGAACATCTTATCGGGGTAAGCGAAATTGCCGCCGCATTCGGCCAACCGTTGGCAATTGAAAAGTCCACGCGATTGGCGGGGATCCTGCACGATGCGGGAAAATACACGCCGCAATTTCAACGCCGGCTCGAAGGCGCACAAGCCAAGGTCGATCATGCAACAGCGGGCGCAGAGCTTGTGTTGTCCTTGGCGAACGGGGAAGACCGCTATGTTGCCGAACTGATTGCCTACGCCATCGCAGGCCATCATGGCGGCATGCCGGATAAGGAGGGTGAAGGCGAAGCGCCCTTGGCAAAGCGCGTCAAGCGGGGCGAGGCGGCAAAGCTAGATCCGGCCTGGGTGCGTGAGATCGTACCGGACGCAAGCGGGCTGATGCCCGCGTTGAAGCCCGGTTCGAAGGAGGAGCAAGCCTTTCAGTTCGCCTTTCTCGGCCGGATGATCTTTTCCTGTCTTGTGGACGCAGACTACCTCGAAACGGAATCATTTTACGCGAGGGTGGAGCGCAGGAACGTCGACCGCACCTGGCCGGCTCTGTCGGATATCATCGAAGGGCTTGTCGCGCGCTTCAATGCCTATATGGCAGATAAGGCGACGAAGGCCGAGGCGACGCCCGTCAACAGCCTGCGCGGCGAAATCCTGAGCCATGTCAGGGGGCGTGCAAGGGAGCCTAAAAGGCTCTACACGCTGAACGTGCCGACCGGCGGCGGCAAGACGTTAGCTTCACTTGGCTTCGCGCTCGACCATGCCCGCCACCACGGCATGCGCAGGATCATCTACGCCATCCCCTTTACGTCGGTGATCGATCAGACGGCGGCGATCTTCCGCGATGTCCTGGGCGAGGACGTTGTGCTGGAGCATCATTCGGCAATCGACGAGGAAAAGGAGGGGTTCGAGGGGCGCGAGGGCAGAGACAAGCTGGCGCTGGCGATGGAGAATTGGGCGGCGCCAATCGTGGTGACCACCAATGTCCAGCTCTTCGAGAGCCTATTTTCCAATCGCCCGTCGCGTTGCCGCAAGCTGCATCATATAGCGGGCAGCGTGATCGTCCTCGACGAGGCGCAGACCCTACCGCGCCCGCTGCTTGCGCCAACGGCGCGCGCCATCGAGGAACTGGTGCGCAACTACGCTTGTTCCATCGTCTTTTGCACCGCGACGCAGCCGGCGTTGGACGCAGGCAATTTCCCCAAGGACCATGCGATGGGCCTGCCATTGGCAGGAGGTGAGCTTGCGCCCGATCCGTCACGGCTCGCCCGGGAGCTGAAACGGACCACGCTCCGCCATGACGGGGAGAAGAGCGACGGCGATCTTGTCGAGGCGCTGTCTGACACGGATCAGGGCTTGGTGATCGTCAACAGCCGCGGCCATGCGCTAACGCTCTATGAACAGGTGAAGGAGAAAGGTCTGGCAGGGCTCACACACCTGACGACCCGCCAATATGCCGCCCATCGGCGGGAGATTCTTGAGTCCGTAAAGCGGCGGCTGAAGAACGGGCAGCCCTGCCGCGTGATCGCGACGAGCCTGGTGGAAGCGGGCGTGGATTTCGATTTTCCGCGCGTGTGGCGCGCGGAAGCGGGCCTCGACCAGATCGCGCAGGCGGCAGGGCGCTGCAATCGGGAAGGACTGAGGAGGATAAAGGATAGTATCGTTACCGTCTTTTCCTGCCCCGATCACCCGGCGCCCACTGAAATTAGTCAGTTGACGGCCGACATGCGGCATATCGCCGGCAGGCACGAGGACTTGCTGTCTCCGGCGGCGATCGAGGATTTTTTCGCCGAGGTCTATTGGCGGCTCGGCGAGCGGACCGACCGTCATGAAATCCTGAAATGTTTCAATATGGATCGCACCGGCACCAGCTTTTTCTATCGTATTGCGGCGGAAAAATACCGGATGATCGAAAGCGGATTGGCGCCTGTCGTCGTCGCGCGTGACAAGGCGGCAAGGGGTGTCCTTGGTCGGTTGCGCAGCGGCGATATATCGGCCGGTCAGCTTGCCCGAAAGTTACAGCCTTTCATCGTCCAGGTGCCGCCGGCGGCGCGTGCGTTGCTGATCGCCGCCGGACATGTTCGTTTCGAACGCCCTGATGTTTATCGCGATCAGTTTGCGGTTCTGCTGAACGAGAGCCTTTACCGAGAAGATGTAGGCCTTGTTTGGGAGGATGGAGGCTATCTGGGTTTAGAGAATTCAATAATTTGAGGGGAGAGGATGGCTTTTGGTATTCGTTTGAAAGTTGCAGGCCCGCGCGCCTGTTTTACCCGGCCAGAAATGAAGGTCGAACGAGTCTCCTACGATGTCATGACGCCCTCGGCGGCGCGCGGTATCCTGGAGGCGATTCACTGGAAACCTGCCATCCTTTGGGTGATCGACGCGATCCATGTCCTGAAGCCGATCCGCTTCCAGTCGATCCGCCGCAACGAGGTCGGTCAAAAGGCGCCGGCGAGCAAGATCAAGACGGCGATGAACCGCCAAAGCCTTGAAGGTCTTGCCCTCATCGTCGACGAGGACCGCCAGCAACGCGCTTCCACGGTTCTTACAGATGTCGCCTATGTGATCGAGGCGCATTTCGAGATTACGGCAAGGGCCGGCCCCGAAGACAGCGAGGGCAAGCATCTTGACATTTTCAACCGCCGAGCCCTACGCGGGCAATGCTTCCATCAGCCCTGTCTCGGCACGCGGGAATTTGCGGCCGATTTCGAGCTGCTGTCGCCCGACGGGCCATTGCCGGCGGCGATCGGGGAGACGCGCGATCTCGGCTTCATGCTGTGGGATATCGACCATGCTGCAGCCGGCCGGCCATCGCTCTTCTTCCGGGCAAAGCTTGAAGAGGGAGTTCTTCGCGTTCCCGCGCCCGGTTCCACGGAGATCCGCCGATGAGCATCCTTGCCTCGCTCGTCCGCGCTTATGACAGGTTGCCCGATGCGCCGCCTTATGGCTTTTCGGTCGAGAAGATCGGTTTCCTGATCTCATTGAACGAAGACGGCACGCCGGCCGGTGAGCCGCGCGACCTTCGCGACGGACAGGGAAAAAAGAAAGTGCCGCGGCAGATGCTTGTACCACAGGCGGTTAAGCGCACTGCCGGCATAGCGCCGAATTTCCTATGGGATAAAACGGCCTATGTTTTGGGCGTAAGTTCGGGGCCTGGGAAGCGGCTGGCCGACGAACATTTCGCTTTCGTCGAATTCCACAAGGAGTCATTGGCGGATTCCAATGATCCGGGCCTTATTGCCCTTCTTGCGTTCCTGACTTCATGGCGGCCCGAGGATTTTGAGCGCCTGAAATGGCCCGAGGAAATGTTCAACGGGAATGTCATCTTCGCATTGGAAAGCGAGCGTCGGAGGCAGGTTTACCTGCATGATCGCGAGGCGGCGCGGGCGCTCTGGTCGCGGCTTTCGGCAGAAAAGGCGCGGGAGGCCGCGATTTGCCTTGTGACGGGCGAGCGGGGCAGCGTTGCCAGGCTTCATCCGTCAATAAAGGGCGTGTGGGGCGCGCAGTCTTCAGGGGCGGCACTTGTGTCCTTCAACCTGGATGCTTTCGCCTCCTATGGCCACGAGCAAGGCGACAACGCGCCGGTTTCCGAAGAAGCGGCGTTCAAATACACGACCGTCCTCAACCGCTATCTCGCGTCAAGCAGCAGCAACCGCATCCAGGTCGGTGATGCCTCGGTGGTGTTTTGGGCGGATGCCTCCGACGCGCCGCTGGCTGAACTGGCTGAAGGCACCTTCTTTGCCGCGTTTGCCGAAGTGGACGAAGGCATGCAGTCGGAGAAAGTTGCAAGCCTTCTGAAGGATGTTCGCGCGGGCCGGCCGCTGCAGGAATTCGCGCCTGACCTGGCGCAAGGTGTGCGGTTCCACGTGCTGGGCCTCGCGCCCAATGCCGCGCGGCTTTCCGTCCGCTTCTGGTTCGATAACGATTTCGGCGTGCTTGCCGAAAACTACCGGCGTTTCGTGGAGGACATGCGCATCGAGCCGCCACCGCGCGAGCCTTATCCGCCGCTTTGGAAATATTTGGCTGAGACGGCTGTTCTGCGCAAACGGGACAATGTTCCGCCGAACCTTGCCGGTGATTGGATGCGATCGATCCTCACCGGCAACCACTACCCGCTGACGTTGCTATCCACCGTGCTGCTGCGCATTCGCGCGGACAAGCAGGTGAATGGGCTGCGCGCGGCAATGCTGAAAGCCATTTTGACCCGCAATTTCAATAAGGAGGTTCCCGTGGCGCTTGATGAAGAAGCAAACAGCAAGGGATACGCCTTGGGCAGGCTGTTCGCCGCCTACGAACAGATCCAGGCCGTCGCGCTTGGAACCAAGGTAAATGCGACCATACGGGACAAGTTCTACGGCGCCGCATCGGCGCAGCCGAGGAAGGTGTTTCCCCTGCTCGACAAGGGCTCTGCCAATCACCTGTCCAAGATAGGTAAACAATCACCCGGCCGCAGGGTCGTGCTGGACAAGTTGGTCAGTTCGATACTGGAGAAGATGAGCCCGTCCGACGATCCGTTTCCCACGTCACTTTCCTCGCAAGAACAAGGGATGTTCGTGCTCGGTTACTACCACCAGAGGAATGAGTTTTTCAAATCCCGCAAGAACGACGTCGGTGTTGAAAAGGAAGCTATTTGATGACCACGCTGGCCAATCGGTATGAATTTGTACTTTTGTTCGATGTGATCAAGGGAAATCCTAATGGAGACCCGGATGCCGGCAACTTGCCGCGGCTCGATCCGGAGACCAACCATGGCCTTGTCACGGACGTAAGCCTCAAGCGAAAGATCCGCAATTATGTGGAGCTTGCAAGGGATGGTGCCCCCGGCCTCAACATTTACGTTCGCGAAGGCGCGATCTTGAACGAACAGCACCGCAAGGCTTACAAGGACCTGCGCCCCGACGATCCGAAGGTCGATAAGGAAGCGAAGCTCAACCCCAAGGGTGACGGGGAGGCGCGTGCTCTGCGCGATTTCATGTGCCGGAACTTCTTCGACGTGCGAACCTTCGGCGCGGTCATGTCAACCGGCATCAATTGCGGACAGGTGCGCGGGCCCGTGCAGATGACCTTTGCCCATTCCGCCGAGCCAATTGTACCGCTTGAAGTCAGCATCACTCGCATGGCGGCAACCAGCGAAAAGGAAAAGGTCGAGCGTGAGGCGGGCGACGACGGCAGCGACCGTATTGAAAACCGCACCATGGGCCGCAAGCATGTCGTGCCTTACGGCCTCTATCGCGCCCATGGCTTCGTCTCGGCAAAGCTCGCCGAACGCACCGGCTTTGGCGAAGACGATCTGGAACTGCTTTTCGAGGCGCTGGAGAACATGTTCGAGCATGACCGTTCCGCCGCGCGCGGCGAAATGGCCTCGCGCCGGCTTATCGTATTCAAGCACGCCAGTTCGCTGGGTCACGCTCACGCCCACAAGCTCTTTGAGCGGGTTCGGGTGGGCCGCAACGTTGATGGCGAATTCCATGAGATCGATGACCGGCTGAATAATTTCTTGCCGGCCCGCAAGTTCTCCGATTATGCGATCGAAATCGACCGCGACGGCCTGCCGGACGGGGTCGAGATCATCGAACGGTTGTGACGCCTTGACAGGCGGGGGCCGCGAACCTGTGGCTGAAGCAAACGCAGGGGAGGGGGAAGGGGATCCAATTCCGCTCTCCGCCTTGCAGCATGCGGTCTTTTGCCTGCGGCAGGCAGCTCTCATTCATCTGGAACGCATGTGGTCGGAAAACCGCTTCACCGCCGAAGGCCAGGTCTTGCATCTCAATGCCGACAAGGCGTCGAGCCGCAAGGCGCGCGGCGTGCGCCGGGAAACGGCGCTTGCAATCTCTTCGCGACGGCTTGGAATTTCAGGCGTCGCCGATCTTGTCGAATTTCATCCTGGTGATGACGGCGAGGTGCCTTTTCCGGTGGAATTCAAGCGCGGAAAGCCGAAACTGCACCGGGCGGATGAAGTCCAGCTTTGCGCGCAAGGCCTTTGCCTCGAAGAAATGACCGGCGTTGCCGTGCCGGAGGGCGCGCTCTTTTATGCGGAGACCAAGCGGCGGTCGACCGTGCCCTTCGATGCCGATTTGCGTGCGCTAACGGAAGCCACCATCGGTGAACTACGCGCGATCTTTGCGAGCCTTGAAACACCATCGGCCATTTATCGCGCCAATCGCTGCCGGGCCTGTTCGCTCATTGACCTGTGTCGACCCAAGGCTTCTGCGAGATCGGCTGCTTCCTGGCGCAGCCGCATGGTGAAGGACGTCCTCGCCGGAGGAGACGGTGCAGGGGAGGAAACGTGAAAAAGCTGCTCAACACCCTCTATGTCACCACCGAAGGGGCGGGCTTGCGCAAGGACGGCGAAAATCTTGTGGCGGAGATCGACGGCGAGGAGCGGGCGCGAGTGCCGCTTCATATGCTGGCATCCGTGGTCGTATTCGGGGGCATTTACCTGTCGCCGCCGTTGATTCAGGCTTGCGCAGGGGCAGGCATCACGCTCGTCCTGCTCGATCGGGCGGGCCGCTTCCAGGCGCGTATCGAGGGACCGATCGCCGGCAATGTGCTTTTGCGCCGCGCGCAATATCGCCAGTCCGACATGCCTGACGATATCGTTCGCGGTTTCGTTCTGGGAAAGGTCGCCAATCAACGCACGGTGCTGATGCGGGCGCTGCGAGACCATGGTCAGGCGGCGGACGGGGAAGGTCGCACGGCGATCTCTGCGGTCGTGGAAAGGCTGGCGCGCATCTTGCGGCGGGTCGAGCTTGCCGATGAGAATTCGGAAGCCTTGCGTGGTTCGGAAGGGGAGGCGGCGAACCTCTATTTTTCGGTCTTTGACCGTCTCATCCGCTCGCCTGATCCTGAAATCCGCTTTCGTGGCCGCTCCCGCCGCCCGCCGCTCGATCCCGTAAACGCGGTTCTTTCCTTCCTCTACACGCTTTTGACTCACGATTGCCGCAGTGCGGCCGAGAGCGTCGGCCTCGACCCGGCTGTTGGCTTCCTGCATCGCGACCGCCCCGGCAGGCCGAGCCTTGCGCTCGATCTGATGGAGGAATTCCGCCCCGTCTTGGCGGACCGGTTGGCGCTGTCGCTCTTTAACCGCAGGCAATTGCGGGCAAGCGACTTCGAAACGCGCGATGGCGGCGGCGTGACCTTGACGGATGATGGGCGCAAAGCGGTCCTGACCGCCTGGCAGGAGCGCAAGAAGGAGGAACGGCAGCACCCTTTTCTGGAGGAAAGGGCGCCTCTCGGTCTTATGCCTTATCTGCAGGCGCAAATGCTGTCGCGGCATCTGCGCGGAGACCTCGATGCCTATCCTCCCTTTTTCTGGAAATAGGAGCGGCGATGTTGGTACTCGTCACCTATGACGTCAATACCACGGAGACCGATGGCAAGGCGCGGCTGCGCCGGGTTGCGAAGGCTTGCCGCGATTTCGGCCAGCGCGTGCAGTTTTCCGTGTTTGAAATCGAAGTCGATCCGGCGCAATGGGCGAAGCTGAAAGCGCGTTTGGAAGCAATCATCAAGCAGGATGTCGACAGCCTGCGCTATTACTATCTAGGCTCCAACTGGCAACGACGGGTGGAGCATGTCGGCGCCAAGCCGGCTGCGGACCTGGGCGGGACCTTGATCGTGTGACAACGAAGGTAATCGAGCGTTTATCCTGATCACGGGACTTTTTTGTGAACCGGGAAATCGAGCCCGGATCAAGATGTTGTTGGTTATTTCGCTGCCAAATTTGCTCTCGGTATAGCTGGATTAGCTTCGGGAATTGCGACGCGCGAACCGCAAGCGTGCCGGATTTTCCGGTAAGGTTCGCGGATCGCTCAGTTCTTTGAAATCGTTTTTCTTTTTTTTGTTCTGCCATTCCGGCTGGCGGTCGATGGCCGGTGCGTGGGCAGGTCCGCGCGGCCGGACGGCTTTCTGTTGTTGTTTCAGCAGGCTATGAAAGAGACGGTCGCCCCCTGCGCGGGGGCGTGGATCGAAACTTGCCCTTGCGCTCGAAACGATCGTGCATGGCGCGGTCGCCCCCTGCGCGGGGGCGTGGATCGAAACTTCGCCTCGCAGGCATAGGCGATGCAGTGGAGTCGTCGCCCCCTGCGCGGGGGCGTGGATCGAAACCTCGCCCTCGTTGATGAAGCCCATGATCCAACTGTGTCGCCCCCTGCGCGGGGGCGTGGATCGAAACCAACTCGTTCTTGATCTGCTCAAGAAACGGTCGAGTCGCCCCCTGCGCGGGGGCGTGGATCGAAACTGCCCATAGCGCCGGATGCGACGCCGCTGATGGTCGCCCCCTGCGCGGGGGCGTGGATCGAAACCGTTCTTACAGCGGCATCGGGAAGCTGATCCGGGAGTCGCCCCCTGCGCGGGGGCGTGGATCGAAACTTCGTACCCGGCGCTTATTTCACCGCCATGCTGCGTCGCCCCCTGCGCGGGGGCGTGGATCGAAACAAGAGGATGCCTAGGGATGGCGCCGCGAAACAACGTCGCCCCCTGCGCGGGGGCGTGGATCGAAACCTGCGTCCTGCTGGCGCCCGTCGACGGGCTTGGCCGTCGCCCCCTGCGCGGGGGCGTGGATCGAAACGACTTGATGAAGCCGAATTGCGTGGCCTTGGCCGGGTCGCCCCCTGCGCGGGGGCGTGGATCGAAACCTCGTCGCCGCGGATGGCTCTTGGCAATTCGAAGAGTCGCCCCCTGCGCGGGGGCGTGGATCGAAACCTGATCGACCTGACCAACAAGGAAATCGACCTCGTGTCGCCCCCTGCGCGGGGGCGTGGATCGAAACGTCAAATCCGGACTCTCTCTACGTCCAGGCCTTGTCGCCCCCTGCGCGGGGGCGTGGATCGAAACCCCGACCTGGTCGAGGCCCTTTGCAAGATCGCCAGGTCGCCCCCTGCGCGGGGGCGTGGATCGAAACTCTCGCCACGTCCGAGGCTGATGGCGATATCGACGTCGCCCCCTGCGCGGGGGCGTGGATCGAAACCTGGGTTCCCCGCATTCGCGGGCCAGGACGCGACGGTCGCCCCCTGCGCGGGGGCGTGGATCGAAACATGCAATGGCTGCACACTCTGTTGCCGGAACGATGTCGCCCCCTGCGCGGGGGCGTGGATCGAAACACGTCACGCGAGATTGGCCGGCGCGTTCGCGTGACGGTCGCCCCCTGCGCGGGGGCGTGGATCGAAACCACGTCGGGGCGCAGAGATCCGCAAGCAGTTCCGCGTCGCCCCCTGCGCGGGGGCGTGGATCGAAACTCTTGCAATGAGCGCTCCATGAACGGCGAACCGCGTCGCCCCCTGCGCGGGGGCGTGGATCGAAACCCTTGCCCCTCCAGACTGGATTTCCTCAACCCTGTCGCCCCCTGCGCGGGGGCGTGGATCGAAACTTCACCACGCCATCGGCGAGAGCGTCCTTGAGCCATGTCGCCCCCTGCGCGGGGGCGTGGATCGAAACCTGCTTCGCCGCGGCCCGTCCCATGGCCTGCAAGGTCGCCCCCTGCGCGGGGGCGTGGATCGAAACCACGTCTATGACAAGCGGCGGCCCGGGCAGACGCGTCGCCCCCTGCGCGGGGGCGTGGATCGAAACTGGATCGCCGGGGAAAAGTATCGGCTGGCCTGTGGTCGCCCCCTGCGCGGGGGCGTGGATCGAAACCGAGCCGGAAGTGGTGCGCCCCGCCGGTCAAAAAGTCGCCCCCTGCGCGGGGGCGTGGATCGAAACACCCCGCCGATCAATGCCCTGATCTCTCCAGGGCGTCGCCCCCTGCGCGGGGGCGTGGATAGAAACCCTCACGACCGGGAGCTGTTCTTTGGTAAGATGGGCGTCGCCCCCTGCGCGGGGGCGTGGATCGAAACCTGCGGCCGATCTCGATTGCCTTCCGCATTCGCGGGTCGCCCCCTGCGCGGGGGCGTGGATCGAAACCTGACGGAAGCGCAGCGCCGCGATCTGAACGCCGCGTCGCCCCCTACACGGGATGCTCATCGACGCTGTACTGCATCGAGCGCCGCTTGCAGGCATTGTTCCAGCGCATCGTTCGGACCCATGGTACTTGCAAGCTTTCGAATAATTTCCACCTGCTGGTGATCAGGAATGTTGCCGTAGCTACTGAAGGTCGTTATCACGCCTTCGTGGCCAAGGTTCTGCGACCACGCCTTGAATGCTTCCGGGCCCTTGCAGCGCTCCATGCCGATCCGAACCAGCATGTTGCGGAACGCATGTGGATTGAAGGGAGGAAGTGCCGCGTTTTGGAACGCAGCCGAAAAAATCTGCCGGATACGGTTTGCCGAACTCCAACATGCCCGATCAAGGCCGATCGCTTGCAGGCCCTTTCCTTTCACATGCTTCATTCGGGTGCGCGGAAACAACGGATCGTCGGGGCCGAAGTGTAGATCGTTGGTGAGGAATTCGACCCATTCACGGACGATTGCCTCGAGCTTGTCGCTCACCGGGAAGAAAGCCGTGGTAATCGTCTTGGCGAACTTGGTTTTGACCTCGCGTGGGTCTTGGAAAACGACGCCTGCCTTCAGGTCGACGTGCTTCAGTTTCAAGGATGCCACTGCGCCATCGCGGATGCCGGTAATGGCGATGAAGGCGATCATTGCCCGGTCGCGTTTTTCGATCGCCGTGGAATACGGCATGACGTCAACGCACCGCTCGACCTGCGAAATCTCCGGTACGGGCTTTTTCCGCGGCGCCGTCGCGATGCGTTCGTCCCTGGCTGTAAGGGTGAAGTATTCGGCGTCGCAATAGCGGATTCTCGACCGGTAGCCGGATTGATCGGCCAGCCAGACGAAAAACGCCTGTACGGCCTTCAGCCTTGCCCGAACCGTGGCAAGCGACAGCACTTTGCCGGTGTCAGAATTGCTTCCCTCGAGAAGCTGCGTTTTGTAGTTCGTTGCATGTTGCACGTGGAAGACGGAAAACGGCTTCTTCCCGTTAAAGGTCTCGAACTCATCGATTGCGGCGGCCGCTTGATCGATTGACTTTTCGGACAGGCCCTTCGCGTGCTTCAGATACTCATAATAGCGGCGCTTGAGGCGGACGTTTTCGGAACGGGAATTCGGCATGATGTGTCTTTCCCTTCAAACCGGAAGTTTAAACGGTGCTTGGCGGAAACAGTTAATGTTCCCGGCTACCATTTGAACGACACCTTGAGAGACGACCATTTCCCGGCCAGATCGGTTTCCCGCGTGTGCTGCGACATCACCGTGCTGCAGGTCCCGCAGAGCGCTATGATCCGTCCTGCACCGTTATTGCCGGGATGGAAATCCGCCTCGCCGAAGGCCGGTTTGCGCGGTGCCTTACAGCCGAGGCAGAAGAACTCACCGGCACCACACGGGTGGCGCCTGCGCCTGCGCTTCGCCTTAAGGTGCGCCTTCAGGGCATGCCCTTCGATCAGGTGTGGGCGCTGATCCGATATGGCCGGCAGGCCGTCTTTTACCCACGAACGGACGGTGCGCTCGTCCACGCCGAGGGTCTTGGCGGCCTCGGCGTATGTGTAGGATCGGTGGGACTTGAGCCGGTGAGGCGACGGGTATTTCCGGCCCATCGCCTCACTCCACGCCGTTCTTTATCAGGTCGTGAATATCCGCAGCGCGCCAAGCGGTGATGCGCGGCCCAAGCTTCACGGGTTGAGGATAGCGCCCGGACTTGACGCCCGCCCACCAGGTCGATTTCGACACGGGGATCGGGCCATTGGGCGCGAGAAGCGAAGACAGGCGGAGAACGCCGGTCTTCGGCAGATCGTTGTCGTATTTCATTGGTCCGTTTCATCCTATTTCGGATGAGCCGGACGTAAGCGACGTACGGATGACTTAGTCCGAATTCGGATCCCGTGAATCCGAACGAAAATCGGCCTCCCGAATTCAGGCGGGTTGAGGATTTGAAATCGTTCAGTTTTTCCGGGAGATGCCCGGCAGCAATTCACGGGCTTTTTTTAGATGGTTGCGCACCGTATCGTCGGAGACATCGAAGCCGAGCTCCGCCATATCCTCCGCGATTCTCCTGGGCGCAGGTCCTGGTGTGCCATTGGGGTCATAGCGGTACTTCTTCACAGCCATCGTGATGAGCAATTTAAGAAGTGTCTCTCTTTCGCGTGCACCGAGCGGCTTTTCGTTGTCCGCAGGTGACGCGCCCGAAACGTTGGTCGGCGGCAAGACACCAGCGGGGTGTTCGGTTGCGGTTTCAAGTTTCGCGCGAAGTAGCCGATTTTCTTCATCGACCCATTCATACTCCGCTTTCCAGTCGCGCATTCTGTCCCCGTATTCGGCGAGCTTCGTCTTCATCTCTTCCGGCAGGCCGAACTGCTTGGCTTCCGCCCAGGACACAAAATCGATCGGCGCAAGCGGATCTTTGATTAGATGCACCCTCTTGGCCGTGAGTGCAATGTCGCGCCGCACAATGAATTCACGGGCGGAGGGGGACGTCGATGCATGCCGCTCCAATTTTGACGCCGTCGCGAAATGCGGCGATAAGCCAAGAGACAGTGCGACCGCTTCTTCGATTGTCCACCGGTCTTTTCGGCACCAATGGTCCCAATCAGGCCGGTTCTGCGGCGAGTTCCAGGGCATCAGGCTTTCCTGCCGATCGATTTGCGCTCGCATCTCGGCGGCCCACGTTCCTCTTGTCTGGCGGTACCGTTCGGCAAGTTCTTCGTCGGAAAGTGAGGAAAGCAAGCGTTTGTGTTCTTCGTAGCCCGACGCCAAGCTTTGATGTTTGCGTAATAGACGCGAGACCGCGAAAGCATTGGTCGGCGGCGGTGTTGCACGGCCTTTGAACCATCCTAGCGCGAGGGCCGCAATCATTTCCTCCCGTGAAGGAAACTGTTCCCCATCGTCCGACATTTCTCGTCACACCCGCATCGGCACCACGTTGTCCGATGCAGCCTCGCAGAAATTCGCCCACGCCTCCATAAGTTCTCGCCGCTTTTCCAGAAGGTCGCCGCGGCGGTATGCGGCTTCCGCCTTGTTCGGGATGGTATGCGCAAGGGCCATTTCGCAAACGTCCCTTGGGAAACCGGTGCATTCCGACGCCCAGTCCCGGAAGGTTGACCGGAAGCCGTGAGCCGTGGCTTCACGCTCCATTCGGCGCAAAACCATCAAGAAGACCATGTTGGACAGGGGTTTGTTCGCCGAGCGACCCGGGAAAAGGTAGGGGCTGTCACCTGCCAGCAGTCTCGCTTCGCGCAGGATCGCCAAACACCGATCTGACAGGGGAACGCGATGCTCGCGGGACCCCTTCATACGGTCGGATGGGACGGTCCAAATTTTCGCGTCGAAGTCGATCTCATCCCAACGCGCCTTCAGAACCTCGCTGGTTCGACACGCCGTGAGGATAAGGAATTCAAACGCGAGCCTCGTCGTGGGCGAAACATCGCTTGACCGTAACTCCTTCACGAACCCTTCTATTTGCCTATAGGGCAATGCGGCATGGTGGCGCTGCTTTGCCGGCTGTTTCGGTAGGCCCTTTATGACGCCGGCGGCAGGGTTTTCGCCGTCACGAAAGCCCGAAGCCTTCGCCCAATCGAGAATGGTCCCGATCCGCTGCTTCACGCGCCTCGCGGTTTCGGGCTTCGTCAGCCAGATCTGCGACAGCGCATGCAGAACATTGGCCGGCTCGACTTGATCGACGCGCTTCGATCCGAAGACCGGGAAGACGTGCTGTTTGAGCGTATTGATCCACTGCTGACGGTGTTTCTGATTACGCCAGCTACCGCGGTAGCTCTCGTGAACGAGAAGCGCCGCTTCCTCGAAAGACGGGATGGTCTGATTTTGCTTGCGTCGCTCGACAAGTGGATCGCCGCCGGACCGGGCGATGTGCCGCATTTCCTGCGCCTGTTCCCGAGCCTGCGCGAGCGAAATAAGACGAAGGCTCCCGAGGCCAATGTCGCGGCGCCGGCCATGGACGACCGTCCGCAACAGCCAGCGCTTGGCTCCAGACGGATCGACGACAAGGTAAAGGCCATTACCGTCGGCATAGCGTCCCGGCTTGTTCTCGTTCCGGACCTTCACCGCCGTCAATGCGTTCTTCGGATGAGCGCCCTTGGGCATGATGCTGTTCGTATAATTCGCCACCCCACGTTTTATACCACAAAATATGTGGGATGTGGCGCGCTTTCAACGAACGCTATTGGACAACTGAAATCGTTAAACGTAAGGAAAATATATGATTATCAATCTTCCTCGGATGGTGTTGGACGTTAATTAGGCGGACTTCCTCTCCGCCATTTTCCGCCTGTACGGCTTGGAGACATGGGTGACAGATCGTACCTAAGACATGGGTGACAATCTCGTGCCGAACGGATTGTCGGTGGTCTACAGGGTTCTCTGTTCCAGGTCGATATATCCCAGATCATAGTTCATGAAGCTGACGAGCCAAATGCCGTCGTCGACTTCCTTGATGTCCGGACTCCGACCGGCGAGCACGGTCAAGACGTTGATCTTCTTTCTGGCTATGCAGATACGGCCGCAGGCGGTGACCAGGATGTCCTTGTCATGGAACGGATAAGTCAGTTCCGGAAGTCCGACATAGGGCCTTGAAGCGGGCGCGTAGAGCTCGGCCGGCATCCTCATGGCGATGCCTTCGTGCGGCCTTTCCTCGTCGAACTCGTTGACGAAATCGTCGAACCGGCCCTGCCGTTGGAGCGCGTTCATGCCCGGCGCGCGCGCCGTCTCCTGCTTCAGTGTCCGGTGCATGCGCTCGTGGCAGCCGTTCTGCTGCGGATGGCCGGGCCTGGTGCGCATGACACGCAGGCGGTGGGTCGGTCATCAATACGTTCA
The DNA here is from genome assembly GCF_014050225.1 of Stappia albiluteola. GTDB lineage: Bacteria > Pseudomonadota > Alphaproteobacteria > Rhizobiales > Stappiaceae > Hongsoonwoonella > Hongsoonwoonella albiluteola. Next base: position 126,165 of record NZ_JACFXV010000054.1, read on the forward strand.
CCAACGACGGCGATGATAATCTCACCCTGCGAACGGCAACCTCCGCCTTGCCAACCAACGTGGCGGTCGATCTCATTTCCTGCCGCGCCGTGGCCACCGTCGGCAGTGGAGACAGCGCCGCGTTTACCTTCACCTATTCAACGACGAGCCCTAGCGCCTAATCTTTCGCCCTCTCCTTCGTCAACAACGATGCCGACGAGGACTCCTTCGACCTGATTGTCAGTGGCGCGGCGACCGGGCCTGGCATTATTTGGGCTGTTTCGGCTCGGGTCGGTCTGCTGAAATAGAAGCCGGTTTCGCAGCCCCAGGTTGCGGCCGTCGTCGATATAAACGTGAATGCCGCAGCGGTGTGAGTGTCGTGTTATCCGCGCCATTCTCCGGCGCCGCAGTGATTTTTTCAGGATCCGGCACGAACACGGAAACCGTGGTAACGGACGCCAACGGAGATGTGACAAGCTTCCCTATTTTTGAGGTAAGGAGGCAATGATGGGCATAGCCAATTCCAGCGATGAGTTCAAACGGGAAGCCATGGCACAGATTACCGAGCGGGGTATCCGGTCGCGTCGGTCTCGAAGCGGCTGGGCGTCAGCGTGCACTTGCTCAACAGGTGGAAGAGGAAGTTCTCACAGCCACCTGACGGCGATGACAAGGACGCCGAGATCAGACGGTTGAAGCGCGAGCTGGCAAGGGTCACCGAGGGGTGTGATATCCTAAAAAAAGCCACTGCGTATTACGCCAAGGATGCAAAGTGAGATACGCGTTCGTCGCCGAGCGTCGCCTGCTGTTCTTGGTACGGATGACGTGTCGTCGTTGCCCTGCGCATCCTCCGAGCGGTTTCTACGGCTGGCTGAAGAGCCCTCTGAGTAAGAGGTGAAGGAGGGCGCCTGCCAGACCGAACTCATCAGCAAGTCCTGGATGGAAAGCGGCAAGGTGTATGGCTTTCGCAATCTGCACGACGATCTGTTGGATCAGAGCGAGACGTGCTGTTCGAACCGCGTTGCCCGACTGGCCAGACTGGCTGGTATCAAGGCCCGGATCGGCTACAAGTGACGACCGGGCAGCTATGGTGGTAACCCGTCATTGGTCGTCGACAACACATCGGACCGGCAGTTCGTTGTGGACGCGCCGGACCTACAAAGTCCGCGTCGAGGTCAGGCAGGATGTGTTCGACCACATCGAGATGTTCTACAACCCGAAGCGCAAGCACGTCAGGCACGGGACGCTGTCACCCGTCGAGTTCGAATGGCAGCAGGAAACAAGAACCGAGCGCGTCTAGAAAACTCGGGGCTATTCACAACCACTTAGAGCAGTCAGATCGCAAAAGGTTGTGAATTGCCAAACGCGAACGGGTGATCGCACGATGAAGGCTGGAGTGCGCCATGCTAGGGAAAGTTGGCTCTGTGGGTGTCGTCGATTGCTTCGCGGAGTTCTCGCAGCCGCGCTGCCAGCTTCTTTATCAGGGAAGGGTGTACTGCGTCCAAGCGTCCGTAGGATAAAGGTTCTGCGCCCGCTTTTGTAAGTAAAGACCGGATCGAAAATCTGTGCGGATGTAAATCCATATATATGTTGTGTCATGCGTTGCAAGCCAACATTTGGTCGGGTTTTTCGAAGAAGTTTGGAATGCCATGTTGTCTCGTTACAGAAAAATAATCTTCGTTCTTCCAGAGATTGTCTCGGTCGGGAACATCGAGGACGATTTCTACAGAATGTTGTACTTCGCCGGCGCGGCGGATGAACCAGACACGGGCTACGTTCTGTTTTCCGACCTAATGCCGGAGATTCCGCAGGTCGACTGCTCTCCATATCTGGACGGGCAGGTCATCCAGGTCCGAAGGAAGCTGGAAGAGCGAACGCACATATTCAAGACGGGTCAGATTGCCGAGACGGTAAAGTCATTCGGCGGCGAAAAGGTGCTCTGGTTCTGGGATGAGAAATCCCGGCTTGGCGAGTACCGGAGCCTGGCAACCGAACGCGACACGCGATCTGTTCGGGCTGATCATCGAACGGTTCAACATGCGGCGAGTCTTTGCCTGAAATTTTCATCGAATGACGGAAAAGGGACGCAAGAGCAATTGAACCTTTCCAAGGGGCGTTTCGAAAAGCTCCGCGCCTCGATAGATACCGACAATATTTACATATTCGGCACCGGGACGTCGCTTGGGTCGGTCGATTTCGACAGGCTGGACGACGGCGAGTTCATCGCCACCAACAGCATGATCAGAAACCGCGAGGTGCTTGAGAAGATGGCACCGCGCATCATCGTCGCCTCGGATCCGATCTTTCACGCGGGACCTTCCACATATGCCGCCAGGTTCAGGCAAGACCTGATCGATGCGATGCGCACTTACGGCTCCTGCTACATATTCCCCATGCGGGACTACGGGGCCTATTGCGCATATCTGCCAGAGGATCTCCACGAGAAGCTAATTCCGGTGCCGATCAGCAGTTCACACGGAATGAACCTTCGCTTTCCGGAGGACTTCTTCGTCGGTGCCACTTCGAACGTGATGACGTTGTTTCTGCTGCCGCTCGCGGCTTCACTGGGAAAACGGATCACGCTTGCCGGCTTCGACGGCCGCCCGATAGGAAACAACGAATATTTCTGGTCTCATTCAAAGGCGTTCCAGTACGATGCGGAGATGGGTGCAATACAGGATGCTCATCCCGCGTTCTTTGGCATCGACTATGACGAATACTACGAGATACATTGCCGGACCTTGAAGACATATCTCGGCGAAATCGAGAATGCCGGCATCGAGGTTTCGAGCATTACCGATTCATTCATTCCGGCGATCAAAGGGCGTTATGTCGCGCGCATTGGCGAAGTGGCGGCTTCACCCGCACGACCGCTGGTGAGCATCATAATGCCTGCCTTCAACGTCGAACAGTATATCCGGTCCACAATCGAGACGATACGCTCTCAATCGCTGAAGGACTTTGAGATTGTTTGCGTCGACGATGGCTCCACCGACAATACCCTCGAGATAGTCAGGGAATTGTCGAGGCAAGATATAAGAATAAAGGTTATCGAAGGGCAGCGTCAGGGGGTGTCGGGCGCCCGGAATGCGGGATTGGAACGGGCGAATGGCAAGTACATCTGCTTTGCGGATGCCGACGACCCCATGCCGGCGGAGTCCCTGGCCGTTCGGGTCGCTGGTCTCGAGCAGGCGGAGGACGGCTGCATCTGCTTCGGCCGAACCGAAATTATCGGCGATGATGGCCGGAAACTGGGTATCGAGTTCGGCGCACGCTCCGAGATCGGCTTTGAAGGCATGTTCGACAGCCGTTTTCACCTGAACTCCGTGATTGGACCCGCGCACATCATGAAGATGGAGCGCTTTCCGCTTGGTGTGCAATATGGCGAAGACTGGCTCTACCTAGCTAGCGTGATGCGGCATGGCGTCAAGGCGGTGCCCGTCGAGCGGGTCGTGGCGACCTATCGCTGGCATTCCGACTCGGCGACGGGCTCTGCGTTCAGGCGCCACTCGATGGGCCTATTGGAGGTACTCGATGTGCTTGGCAAGGACGAACCGTCGAATATCCACCTGCCATGGAAATATCGCCTCGGGCTCGCCGGCGAGCGTATCTCTGCTGAGAAGCTGCGGCGCCTCTCTCTTTTAGCGATTTATGAAGCGCTCAAGGGGAGGGAGGTTCCCGATCCGCGGCTGCTGGATCAGATCCGGCTGTATTCCGGCCGCGTGAAGAAGGTCGAATTCTCGGTTCGCAGCTTTGAGGCGATCGCGGCCCGTGTATTCCTTCTGCCGGTCGGTTCGGGTGAATTGAAATCGGCGATAAGAGGTCGGAGCGAAGCCTTGATGCTCGTGCAAAAAGAGCTCCCATCCATCACCATACTGGCGAACTTCAGGAACGAAATCCTGAAGTTGTTGGGGCTTAAGATGGAGGCAAACTCAGAAGGCCGAACCGGAAGAACGAAAAAAAAGCTCGCGAAAAAAGCGCATAATTGGTTGTTGCGGATACATCGCGCAACGCGCGACAAACCGCTTGTATCCAGAATATCAAACGAACTCGCGCGGCTTTATGACCGCCATTTGGCATGAACTCAATTCAACCGATACATAGAAGCTCCAAACCGCAATCGACTAGCGTGGAGGCTGTCCGCCAGACATTCCGAGACCTCACGGTCGTGGTGCCGATAGGGTTTGTCTATCGTCCCGCGGGAATTCTGAGGCGGCTGCGGCAGTTGGTTCACTCAGGGCTTTTTGACGGAGCGGAGCTCATCGTTTCGGTCGCGGTAAGGAACAGGTACGATGATCGCCTGCTAAGCTCGTTTATCCCGCGAATTTCCAAAGCCTGCCGCGTCATCTATGTGCAAGAGAGCGAGGCCGAGATCTCCATCGCACGGCTCAGACACGAAGGGGCCAGAGCCGCGTCGCGGGAACTGCTTCTGTTTTACGATGTCGATCTAATTTGTTCTCAATCCGTCGTTGAAAAGGCGATCGCGTATCTGAAAGGCGACCGCAACCCGTTTGTTATAATTCCTTCAATCTATACTAGAAAGAAAGCGCTATCGGCAGGGATAGCAGCGGGCGACGGGCCGGTTGACCAAGTTTGGAAGGGGATTCTCGCAAAGCGAAGATACGACTTAGTTTATCATGTCGCTCTGTATACATCGACGATATTGATAGAGCGAAGAGTATATTTCCAGTCAGGCGGGTTCGATCCTAATTTTTCTTCCCATGGTCTCGAAGATCTTGAGTATATATGCCGACTCTGCATTCAGGAAAGAGTGTTTGAATTGAGTGATATTGATGAATTTCTTAAGGATGGAAGGGCAGTATCTCCGTTATTTACTGAAGGATTTAGAAAGTATTTAAATCTTATCACAATTCCGATTTGGTTGGAGGGGATTTTTACAGTCCATTTGTGGCACGCCCGCCCGAAGAGAATGCGCTATTTCAAGGAGAGGAAGCGGAATTACCGCATATTTTCTGAAAATATTAAAAGGGAATATAATAGAAAATGTGCTGAGAATGGAGAATATCAATTTCAAAGCAGTTTTCTGAAATCATATTATGAAGCGCCACTTGCGGAAATAGAAAAAATTTTCAAATCACGCGGGGTAAGATTAGAGAGTCATGGGATATTATTTCTAGATAATCCGGCAGACTTGTATCGAACGCGGATTGAGCGATTTATCATTGACGTTTTGCGCCGATTGGACAAGAAAGTCTCTGATTGAGCCCTATCAATAGGCAGGCGGCCGTATTGATGCGTGACGCCTTAAAGTGAAAGCGACAGACATTTCTAAGATGAGCCAGGCCCCAAAAGTTTCAGTCATAATTCGTAGCCTCAACGAAGAGTTGCACATCGGCAAGTTGCTGATTGGGCTGGAGCAACAGGATTTTCGCGATTTCGAAGTGATTCTAGTGGATTCCGGGTCGAGCGACCGGACAGTCGAGATTGCCAGGAAATTCAACGTCAAGATCGTGGAGATCGCCAAGTCCGAATTTTCCTTCGGTCGATCCCTTAATCTGGGCTGCGCGGCGGCCCGCGGCGAGATACTCCTTGCGGCTAGTGCTCATGTTTATCCAACTCGCCGAAACTGGATCTCCAGAATCATCGAACCATTCTCCGACCCGCAGGTTGTCCTTAGTTACGGACGGCAAGTCGGCAATGATGCGACCAAATTCTCCGAGCACCAGATATTCAAGGCGTGGTTCGGCGAGGAATCCACGAACAGGCAGCGGTCTCATTTCTGCAACAACGCCAACTGTGCGGTCCGGCGGTCCGCCTGGCTCCGGCTCCGGTATGACGAGACCCTGACAGGCCTTGAAGATCTTGCGTGGGCCAAGGAAATGCAGAAGACAGGCGGTCGGCTTGCCTATGTTGCGGACGCTGAAATCGTTCATGTGCATGACGAGACATACGCTGGCATTCGCAACCGCTATCGCCGCGAGGCAATCGCAATGAAGCATATCGAGCCGACGATCCGTTTTGGCGCAGGTGAACTCGTCACCGCTTCAGTGCGAAATATTGCCTCGGACGCAATCGAGGCCTTCCGGCAGGGCCGGCTTTCGCGGGAGGTCGCGAGCATACTGCTTTTCCGGCTCAACCAATTCTGGGGAACGTATGTCGGTCACCGGCAGGGCGGTGAGGTGAGCGAAGCCCTGAAGGAACGGTTTTACTACCCCGCGGCACAATCGAGTTCCTCTAAAGAGGTATCGAAATGCGGCGCCGGACAGGATCGGGCGCTCGAAATCGACTATGCGGCACTGCTTGGCGCCCAAAGCGGCTCGAAGTAGGTAGCCGGATCAAGATCAGACAAACATGTGAGGAACATTCGATGGTTCATCGCCTCGTGGCGCTAATGCCTATGCGACACTCTTCCGAACGGGTAAAGGGCAAGAACTTCCGGCCGTTCGGCGACGGACGGCCGCTTTACCAGCACGTTCTCGACATTCTGGAGCAGTGCCCGCTGATCGACAGGGTGGTCATCGACACCGATTCGCCTGTTATTCGGGAACAATGCGCCGAGCACTATCCGGATGTGATCCTACTGGAACGGCCCGAACACCTGCGCGCGGGCGAAACGCCCATGAATGAAGTTCTGCTGCATGACATTGCCCAGGTGCCGTCGGAGTTCTATCTCCAGACACATTCGACGAACCCCCTGATAACCGTGAAAACGGTGAATACGGCGATTGAGACCTTCTTCCGCAACTACCCAACATATGACAGCCTGTTTTCGGTGACCCGATATCAGACAAGGCTGTGGGATCAGCTTGTTCGGCCGATCAACCACAATCCGGATATACTGCTGCGCACGCAGGACCTGCCGCCTCTCTACGAAGAGAATTCCTGCATCTACATCTTTAACGGCAAGACTCTGCAAGAGAAGAAGAACCGGCTGTCTTCGCGGCCGTACATGTATGAAATGTCGCCCTGGGAGGCGATCGACATAGACGAGGAAATCAATTTCCGTATCGCAGAGGTGGTCTACCGGGAACGCGCCGAAGGACGCCTCGCCCAATGAGCAGCGTTCTAGTTACCTGCGGGCATCTGATACGTCATTTCTCGAAGTTCGCTACCGTATTTGAAGCGCATGGCGTATCCGTCACTATCCCCGAAATCAAGGGACAGCAACTCGGCGCCGAAGAGATGCTTGTCGCGATCCGCGGCCATTCGGTGGTTATCGCTGGCGATGACTTCATAGATCGGGCAACGCTTGTGGCCGGCAAGGCCGATGGCCTGAAGGCGGTCGTGAAGTGGGGGATCGGCACTGACAGCATCGACAAATCGGCGGCGAAGGAACTCGGCATTCCCGTCTACAACACGCCCGGAGTGTTTTCCGAAGAGGTCGCCGATCTCGCCATGGGCTACGTTATCGCCCTGGCGCGCGATTTCCTGCGCATTCACGAGTCGGTCAAAGCCGGCGGGTGGCTCAAGGTCGAGGGTACCACGCTTAGCGGCAAGGTCGCGGGCGTCATTGGGCTTGGCGGTATCGGCCGCGCGGTCTGCCGCCGCCTGAATGCCTGCGGAATGCGTGTGATCGGCTCGGACCCGGCAACGATCAGCGACGACGGTATGCGCGAAGCCTGCGCGACACAGGTGAGTTTTCCGGAACTGCTCGAGCGGTCGGACTTCATCGTCGTTACGTGTGCATTGACCGAGAGCAGCCGCCATCTTCTGAACGCAGATGCGTTCGGTGCGATGAAGGAGGGTGTGAGACTTGTGAATGTAGCACGAGGGCCGATCATCGACGAAGCCGCGCTCGTTCAGGCTCTACGCAGTGGACGCGTATCTTCCGCCGCCCTCGATGTTTTCGAGGATGAGCCGCTTTCGCCGCAAAATTCGCTTCGTGAGTTCGAAAACCTCATCTTTGGCTCGCACAATGGCTCTAACACTGCGGATGCGGTTCACAAGGTGAATTCCCTGACCGTCAACCTCGCACTGGACATCCTCGGATTGAGTGGGCAGGCGCCGCGAATTGAGCCGTTGGTACCAGCGCAATAACCGTCCTTCAATTAGACGGCAGATTTCGCCCACCAAGATATACCCAATAGCGGCCTTCATGCATGGCTGAATTGATATGTGGGGACAGTAGCCAAGTATGAAAATACTTATTTTTACCGACAGTAGAGGTCAACATAAGCCGCGCGGGCAAGACCATGATATGTTTGGCGACATGTTGAAAAAGACGTCGGATTTTGACGTAGAGATGATTTTATGTCCAATGAAATGGACTACCACGCTTGATTTCCTCGAATATATAGAAAGTAGGGAAAAACAATATTACGATAAGATAATACTCCAGACAGGTATTGTCGATTGGTCTCCGCGGCCGCAATCAAATGCTATCAACGATTTGTATAATCGTCGAGAAGAATTGAATGTTGAAAACATTTCTCTGAATACCAGAGATTACAACAAAAAAATTGTAAATAACAAGAAAAAATTATTCGATCGTTTGTTTACTGAAGAGCGTATTGTGAGTCATCTTAACAACCCCTTCGGAACGATTTTCGAGGGGGAGGATACTATAAATATGTATAGTGAAAGAATGCTTGAAGATTGCCTTTTACCAAAACTTATGGACATCGAGAATCTTATTTTTATCAATTCGAATATTTTCGTGCCAGGTTGGGAGGGTGACTTTAAAAGAGGGCGCCCTGCCAATATTAAACTAACAGAAAATTATTCGAGAATAATGCGCGATGCATTAGGCCCGGAACGGGTGGTCGATTTGTTGCGTTGGTCGGAAGAAGAAACGCAATTATATACTTGTGACAACATACATCTCACAAAGTCAGGTAATGAATATATTTACGCAGATATAATGAAAAAGCTCCATGTGCGAAAGCTGGTAAACGGTCGATCTTTGGATCCTCTGCTTTCATATGGAAAGAAAGTAAATGTCAATAAGAGTGCGATGAAAAGAAGTGAAGAGATGAGTACCGATAAATCAATTCAAAGCATCACTGATATTGCAGCATTATTCTCCTCTGATAATAAGCGTCCCATAGAGACGCCTGAGATAATAAATGCATCAAAGAGAGAAAAAATACTTTATTCTGTTGGGAAATCAAGCAAAGATGTCCTGGCTACTCTGATAATTGGTGTGCGCATAGAAGGGATTGGCGATAAACGTCACGATAATCTCTTTAGGTTGTTGAATTGGATTGCGCATTTTTATGGAAGTCTTTTTGACGTCTTGATAGTTGAGCAAGATGAGGCGCCGAGATTAAATGAGAAGGATTTTGTAAAATACGAGAACGTTCGGTATCGGTTCTTATACAATCCGATGGCTTATAATCGAGGTTGGGGATATAATGTAGCTGTTCGACACTATACTAAAGAAGAAATTGTTGCTTGTCTTGATACTGACGTTTTAGTTGGCCGTAATTTTGTTCGTGAAATTATGGATTGTTTCAGTAGGTTTGATGTTATCTCTCCATACTTAAACGTTTATTATAGTGATGAAGAGGAGGCGGAAAAAATCGTTGCTGAATATGAATTGTTGCATGCCAGGGATGAATCAAAGGTATTTAGGCCGACGACTATTTGTGGCGGAATAGTGATATTTAAGAGAAATGTTTTTGAACGGCTTGCAGGATTTGAGCAATACACTGAGTATGCCGGGGAAGATCGTGCGCTTGATGTAACGATTTTAAATCATTGCGATAAGGAGCGCATAAGGATTGCCCCATATACGTACGTTCATCTTTATCACCCGCCCGCTCACAGAAACAAGTCCAAATCCCAGGAATTACTGAAGCACTTACGCCATAGTTATGGATGCACATATGATCCTGTGCTTGGCAAGAATGACTTCATTCACGAGAGTTGTAGCCATGTGCCAGAAATTGTAACTCTGAGTAATCTTATCCAGAGAAGAAAAACATATGGCCTGGTGGATTTATATTCATGCGGCAAACCTCTGACGATAAATGGCTTGTTTGTAGAGGACGAAGAAGAGAAAAACGATAATAGTGAGGTGAGTCGCGTGGAAAATCGCGATTTGGCGAATTACCGTACTAAAGAGCTATATAAGGCCGCGGATCCTGATCGCGAGGAAATTTCTGCGTTCTTCAATGCATATAAGGGAAAGAGATGTTTTATCATCGGTAACGGGCCGTCGCTGAACAAGCACGATTTAAGTTTACTCGAAAACGAATATACGTTTGGTGTAAATTCCATATATTACAAAACAAGGGAGACGGGATTCGTCCCGACTTTTTTTGTTGTCGAAGACAATGCAGTGATGAAGGAGAATATTGAAGAGATACGAAACTACGAAGCGCCATTTAAATTTTTTCCGACAATCTATCGTTCACTTCATCCAAAGACGCAGAATACATTTTTTTTCCGGATGAATCGCGGTTTTTACGAAATAAGTAGTCCGAATTACTGCATCCCGCGCTTTTCGACGGATGCGTCGGAGGTGTTGTATTGTGGGCAATCCGTGACTTACATAAATCTTCAACTTGCATTTTTTATGGGCTTTGAGGAAGTATATTTGATTGGAATGGATTTTGATTATGAAATCCCGCCAGAGCATGGCAGACGGGGTGATTTGATTATCTCCACGACTGATGATCCGAATCATTTTCATAAAGACTATTTTGGAAAGGGAAAGACATGGAAAGATCCGAAGCTGGACCGCGTCGGCTTAAATTATCGGCAGGCGAAGTTGTCCTATGAGGCTGCCGGCAGAAAAATATATAATGCTACCATTGGCGGAAAATTGGAGATATTTGATCGTGCTGACTATGGAATGCTTTTTGAAGGTGGGGCGAGTGAAAAGGCTTCCATAGGGCGATCCAGCCTGGTCGACTGCTCAGATGAGGTGGTTGAGGATTGCGTCGGGCCTGCGGCGGCTCGATTCGAGAGACCGTCAGTTACATCAAGAAGCGACAGGAACACTGATAAGTTTCCGACCGCCACGGCTTCGAAAAACGAAGAGGCATTTCCTACCTTTTCCCTGATCATTGGGGCTTTGAATTTTGGACGTCTGTGGATCTCAAAGCGCATTCTCGGCTGGGGTGGCGTTTGGCTTTTGAGCTTCGCAGGCCTCGTCGCAGGTTATTTCATGTATCCGGAACTGCGCTTTCCTTGGGGCGCGGTGGCGGCATCCGTCTTTGCCGGATGGAGTGTGCTGTTCCTGGCCGTGGCGCATGCCCAGTATCTCGGGAACCGCAATCGACGGGAAAGGCGCATTGCCATTAACGACCTCCGTGAAACGGTGAAGGGACAGCAGCGGGATATCGACCGACTTTCACGGGCGTTGGACAAGGCCAAGGGGGAAATCGCGGATTTGGTCAAAGGGGATGACGCCAAGCAAGTCGTTTCCGACTTGAGCCGTCAGATCGAACTATCAAGGTTGGGTTCCGAGGATTTTGCCAGGAAGCGGATCGATGCCGCCGTTGAAGAGTTGAAGAGGCGGATTGCGGAAGTCGAAGGGCGCGACCTCGAAGACGATTTCGAAAAGATCGCCGCGGAATTGAGTGAGCGAATTGACCTTGTGGAAGGACGTTTCGCGGAAGTCGCAGATATGAAGATCGAAGCGAGTCTGAAGGGCCTCGAAAGCCGGATCGCTGAGATCGAACGCACCGACATCACCGCTCGGTTTGAGAGTGACCTGACCGAACTGCGGCAGCGGATTGCGGAAGCCGGGAAGAATGCTGCCGAATCTGCGATAGCGCGAGTGGAGGAAATTGCTGGCGATCTGCGTAAGCGGATTTCGACCTCCAGCGCGCAAAGCATGGAATCCGTGAAAATGTTGAACGATGCGTTCGAGCGGCTCGACGCCGTGGTGAAGCGCGAAGTTGAATATATGAATCGGTCGATGCAACTTGCCTTGGGCGGTGGGGACGCAGGAAAGGCAACCGATCCGGCTCTCGGGCCGGATGGATGGGTGAAACGTGCGATCGATAAAACGGATGCGGAACTGAACAAGGCGACCAAACGCTTAGACGAGCAGATTGCGATGGTGGCCAAAGACATCAAGAGTAACGCTGATGTTCAAAATAGGAGATTCTCTCTTTTGTCCGGGGCGAACTCCGCCAGTACGAATGGGCATCTAAGATATCTGAACGACACCGATATCAAGCGGATCATGGAATTCTGGATTCCGACTTTCGGGCTTTCGCGAAACCGGAAGGCGCTCAGTTACATTGCCAACAAGATCTGTAATGTCGAACAGGCCTGCGACGGGCGGCTTGCTACAACCATCCAGGCTGCGATGCTGCGCACGCTTGCGTTGCGATCCATAGGCAAGAGGAGTATCGAAGTTCTGGAGATAGGCACCCTGTTCGGGATAGGTGCCGCCGCACTATATAAAACGGCCGAGTTTGGCACACGCGTTTCGCTCACGCTGATCGACCCGCTCGAAGGCTATTACAATGCCGGTGCCGATCCCGCGACAGGCTTGCCGGTAAACCGGGATGTGCTTGAAGGCAATCTGTCGGCCCTTTCAATTCCTGAAAGCGACTACAGGATTATCCAACATTATAGCGATAGCGAAGAGGCCATAGAGAAAGCTGGCGACAGATCGTATGACTTCGTCCTTATCGACGGCGACCATAGCCTTGCCGGTGTGACGAGAGACTTCGAGCTTTACGGAGATATGGTACGGCCTGGAGGTTTGCTCGTATTCGACGACTACGACACGACCGACTGGCCGGCGATCAAGCCTTTCGTGGATGATGTCGTGCGCGCGGACGAACGCTGGCAGTGGATCGGCGGCGAATGGCGGACCGGCATTCTCCGACGCGTTTCTTACTCGCAAGATCGGGAAGCTGAGCCAAGAACTGCCGATGGCCCTCTGGACGGGCGGACCGGAAAATCCAGGAAGGCGAGATGAAAGTGGCAGCACCAACGTCTTCCGCCCGTGGAGTTATGGATGTGGAGCACGCCTCAGGTCCTGATTATGCAAGCGCGCCGAACTGTATCGTCTTCTTCGGCCATCATAAATGCGCGTCCCGCCTATTCAGAGCTGAAATCTTCACCCGCATTGCGAGGAAGCTCGGTGCCCGCGTGAGAAGCTACAAAATCAAGCAAGCGCCATTCAGGTTCGGTTTGAATTTGGATGACCTTGACCTTCAGAATATCGACTTTGCGAATATCGGCCGTGACGGCAGTGATGTCATTATGTTCTCGAATTCCACCGTTAGATCCCTCGCCCGGATCAAGTCGGAGACGGATAATTGGAAGGGGGTCAGAATAATCCGTGATCCGCGACAGGTGCTTGTCTCCGATTATTTTCACCACAAGGTAGGCCACAAAATTGAAGGCACCGGTTGGGTCTGGGAGCAACTGAAGCAGGATAAGCCTGTGCTGCTCAACGCTTCCAAGGAAGACGGCATCCTGCACGAACTTGACAACATAAGCCGTGTGGTTATCGAGGATCAGGTGCTTGGAGAATTCGATGATGAGCGGATCCTAAACATCAAGCCCGAAGATTTCTCGCGCGACCCGCATGAATATCTGCAACGGATTTTCAAATTTCTCGGTATTCCTGAAGTGGAGGGCATCGATCTTTCCAGGACCTTCGCCAATTCGGAAAGCGGACCGTGGCAGGAACATTTCACGGACAGAATTCGGGAGATCTTCAAGACGCGTTATGGCCGCGCGCTGATCGACATTGGCTATGAAAGAGACCTGAATTGGTAAGCCAAGGCAAGGTTTGAGTGCATATAAATCCCGGAGCAATGTCCTCTTTCGGGACGGTGAAGGCGGTGACCTGCTCCCTGATTGTCCGCGATTTTGAGTTCGTTCTGTTCGCGGTTTGTGCTGCGCTCCATGTGGTCCAGGCTCATTGTAATTCCTGCGCCAATCCTCTTCCTTAGTCGCAAGCTCAATTCGTTCGAGATCCGCTTTATTTTCTTCAGATTGATCATCCAGCCCTCCCGGCGCGGCAAAACACGCACGCACCGGTATCCGAACCGAACATGGGTCTGACAGAATTCTTTGATCTGCTGTTCCAAACCGGCGCACGACCGGATCGACCAGCTGGCCCGCTTCATCGGCAAAGTGCGGACCGGGATCGGTGCGCTGGTCGCCGAGGCGCTTCGGGAGGACCCGCGGTCGAATGCCGTGAGGGTCGTCACCGCGCTCGCCGATTTCATGGTCTGGCGCACCCTCCGGAGTGCCGGCACCGACGCTCGCGGTCGCAGGGAACTGATGGTCGCGATCGTCGAAGCGGCCCTTCGGCAGGATGAGACCGGACCTAGCGAGTAGTCCCGCGAGCGGACCAGCCTGTCCCGATTTGTTAGAGGTCGCGCGGTTGCAACGGATCGGAAAGCGCTTCAGCGGGCTGGTTCAGTTGCAGCTGCATCGCCTCGACTTCCCGCCGGTGTTCGTGCATGCGCAGGAAGATTGCGTAATCGCGATCGTAGGCCGGTCGTGCGGCCATATCCGGTTCGATGACCCGATGGGGCCGCTGCATGGCGCGGCAGGCTTCTGGCAGGTTTGCGTACAGGCCGCAAGCGGTCGCCGCCGCCATGGCCGTTCCGGCGAGCACTGCGTCCTCCGTCTCGCTCTGATGGACCGTGAGCCCCGTCGCGTCGGCATAAAGCGCGGTGATCAGCGGATTGCGCGTATGTCCGCCGGCGATATGCAGCGTATCGATCCCGCTGCCGTTCGCCGCCAGGTGGTCGAGGATATGCCGCAGTCCGAGCGCGATCGCGACGGCGGTCCGCCAATAGAGCCGGCACAGTCCGTCGAAGGATGAATCCAGCGCGAGTCCGCTGATGACGCCGCGCGCCTGAGGCTCGGCGAAGGGAGAGCGGTTGCCGTGAAAATCGGGCAGGACATGAAGGCTTTCGCCCAGGTCGGCATGCGGATCGGCCCGCATTTTCGCGATGCGCTCCGCAAGGCGGCGATGGGTGGCTGCGTCCGGCTCCAGTCCGCCGCCATGGATGCGGATGACATGGTCGAGCAGGGCGCCGGTCGCCGACTGGCCGGCTTCGAATAGCCATTGGCCGGGCAATGCCGCGCCGAAATAGGGGCCCCAGACGCCGGCAAGATGCCGTGGCGACGGGGAGAAGCCCATCAGGCAGCTCGATGTTCCGGCAATCAGGGCAAGCTGGCTGTAGAGCCTGTCGTCGTCACGGCCGCCAATGACGCCAAGGGCACCGGCGAAGGCATCTATGAGGCCGCTTGCCACCCTGCAGGCCTCGGTCAGGCCAAGGTCTTCGGCAGCCTTCGCGGTCAGCGTTCCGACAGGCGCGCCGACCGGTATCGCCTCGTCCGGCAGGCCGCCTTGCGCGAGCATGTCATCCAGGCCAAGTCCGCGAAAGAAGTCGTGTTGCCAGCCCCCGTCATGGGCAAGATAGGTCCATTTGCTCGTCAGCGTGCATTGCGAACGGGCGGTCGAGCCGGTCGCCCTGAAGGTCAGGTAATCGGCAAGATCGAAGAAATGCCGCGCCGCACGCCAGCTTTCCGGCCGATTGCGCTTCAGCCACAGCAGCTTCGGCGTCTGCATTTCCGGCGACATGACGCCGCCGATATAGTCGAGCACCCGATGGCCGGTTGCCGTGCATTCCTCGGCTTCGCCGATTGCCCGATGGTCGAACCAGGCGATGGTGTCGAACCGGTCGCCGCCCGAGGCGGAAATGCCGATGCCGGAGAGGTTTTCGCCGCGCACCACCAGCGAGCAGGTCGCGTCGAAGCCGATGCCGGCGATGGCGCCCGCCGAAAGGCCGGTCTCCGCGCGCGCCGCCTTGACGGCAGCGCAGACCGCCCGCCAGATTTCCTCGGAATCGTATTCCCCGTGGCCGGCTTCGGGCTGGTAGGCCGTTATGGGATGGACCGCGCGGGAAAGCAGTTGGCCCCGGTCATCGAAAATGCCTGCGCGTGCGCTCGCTGTTCCAACGTCAACCGCACAGACATAGGCACGCGCCATGGAGGTTTCTGCAATCAGGCCGTCGAGGCGATGAGACGTGGCAGGTCGCGCATGTCGGAAAATATCCGGTCGGGACCAAGGGTGCTGACCGTAGCGCCAAGACCGCTTGGCCCGGCATGCGAACCGCCGGTGAAAGCGAAGACGGACATGCCGGCGCGCTGGGCCGCCTCGATGCCTGCCGGACTGTCCTCGATCACAAGGCAGTCGCGCGGATCCGCGCCCATCGAACGGGCGGCGAGCAGGAAGAGATCAGGGGCCGGTTTTCCGTTTTCCACCATGCTTGCACTGTATATGTGCGGTTCGAAGCATTCCAGTAGTCCCGTAACGGAGAGGGACAGGCGGATGCGCTCCGGCTGGCTGGAAGAAGCAACGCAAAAGGCCGGACCGATCGTCTCAAGCACCTGCCTTATACCGGGTATCGGCCTCAATTCCGTCCGGAACCGCTCATAGAGGCGGGCGCGCATCGCCTCCAGATGCGCTTCGGTAACGGCAAGGCCGTAATCTTCCGCCATGATCCGGGCCATTGTCGCCAGGGACCGCCCGAGAAACCGGCGGTAGGCGGTTTCCGCGGTCATCGGCACGCCGGCCTCGTTGATCACCTCGATCAGCACCGCGATCGAGATCGGCTCGCTGTCGACGAGCACGCCGTCGCAATCGAAGATCAGGAGGCGGGGCGGGCGGAGGGCCATGCTTTCAAAGCGTCCCGTCGAGATATCGCTTCAATGTCGCCTCGGTTCCCTGCGCCCAGAGCCTCTTCAGCGCATGGGCGAACGCTGCCGCGAAAGGCTCGGATTTGCCGACATCGCCATAGATGTCCTCCATGGCAAGCCAGGCGGCGGGATCGTTGCGGGCGTTCGAGGCGACGTCCTGCAGCCGGTCCCAACCGGGATCGTTGGGGGCGATGATAGCGCCGCTGTCGCTCACGCCGAAGCAGTAACGGCACCAGAGCGCGGATTCCAGAGCGAGGCCATCGATGCTCCCGCCCCCGGCCAGGCGGTCGGCAATTGTCGGAATGATGAATTTCGGCTGCCGGTTCGAACCGTCGAGGCAGAGGCGGCGGACGGTATCGCCGATCTTCGGATTGGCGAAGCGCCGCTCGATCAGCGCGAAATAGTCATCGAGGTCGGTGTCGGGAACGGGCGGCACGGTGGGGATGATTTCTTCCTGCTCGACCTTTCGCAGGAACGCGCGCACGAGCGGATTTTCCATCGCTTCATGCACGAAATGGATGTCCATGAGGCCCGCCGGATAGGCGATGACCGCATGGCCGCCGTTCAGGATGCGGATCTTCATGAATTCGAAGGGTGTGACGTCCTCGACGAATTGCACACCGACCCGCTCCAGCGCCGGCCTGCCCGCCGGAAAATTGTCTTCAAGCACCCACTGCTTGAAGCCTTCGCAGAAGACCGGCCATTTGTCCTCGATACCGAATTCCTCCGCCAGGATTTCCCGCTCCCTCTCGCCGGTGGCCGGCGTGATGCGGTCCACCATGCCGTTTGGAAACGCTACGTCGGTCTCGATCCAGCGCGCAAGATCTTCGTCGCTCAGTCTGGCCAGCCCGACAATCGCCTCGCGCGTTACCTTGCCGTTGTGGGGAAGATTGTCGCAGGACATGACGGTGAACGGCGGCGTGCCCTTGGCGCGGCGCCTCGCAAGGCCCGCCACGATCAGGCCGAAGACCGTCTTCGGGTTGGCGGGATTTGCGGCATCGGCGGCAATTGCGGGGCTGTTCGGATCGAACTTGCCCGAGGACGAGTCGATGAAATAGCCGCCTTCGGTGATGGTCATCGAGACGATGCGGATCGCCGGGTCGGCCAGCCTGTCGATGATCGCGCCCCGGTCTTCCGGGCTCAGGTAGTCGATCATCGCCCCGGTGATCCGGGCGGCGCTATGTTCCGCTTCCTGCTCCACCACGGTCGTCAGGAAATTCTGCGCCGCCAGTACGTTGCGCATCGCCTCGTCGGAAGCGAGCACGCCGGCTCCGATCAGGGCGAAGTCGTGCCCGGCACCCAGATTGAACAGGTCGTCCAGGTAGACGGCCTGGTGGGCGCGGTGGAAGTTTCCGACGCCGAAATGCAGAATGCCGCCGGTGAGCTTCGACCGGTCGTAGGAGGGCACGGCGGCGCTTGAGCCCAGCGTCTGGAGGTTCTCTGCGGAGAGCCTGGTCGTCATGGTTTTTCGTCCTGGTCTGCAAGCGGATGGCGTTTCAGCTCATCCAGTTGCCGCCATCCACATTGTAGGTCTGGGCGAGGATGTAGTCGGCCTCCGAGGTGGCGAGAAAGATCGCCATGCCCGTCAGGTCCTCGGCCGTTCCCATGCGCCCGAAGGGCACGGCCTCGCCGACGAGGCGCTTCTTTTCGCCGAGCGGGCGGTTTTCGTATCGGGCAAACAGCGCGTCGACGCCGTCCCAGTGTTCGCCATCGACCACGCCGGGGGCGATGGCGTTGACGTTGATGCCATGCTTGATGAGATCGAGGCCGGCGGACTGGGTCAGGCTGATGACTGCCGCTTTCGAGGCGCAGTAGACGCCGACGAGCGGTTCGCCGCGGCGGCCGGCCTGGCTCGCCATGTTGATGATCTTGCCGCCCTTGCCGCGCTTGATCATTGAGCGCGCCACCGCCTGCAGCGTGAACAGCGTGCCGGCGACGTTGATCGCGAACACGCGCTCGTAGCTTTGCCGGCTGATCTCGACGATCGGCGCCAGATCGAAGATTGCGGCATTGTTGATCAGGATATCGATACCGCCGAAGGCGTCTTCCACCGCTTGCACGGCTTTCTCGATCGAGGCCCGGCTGGTCACGTCCATCTCGACGGCAATTGCGGCTTCGCCGATTTCGGCGGCCGCGCGGCTGGCGCGCGCAAGATCGATGTCGCCGATCGCGACCCCGGCGCCTTCCCGCACATAGGCTTCGGCGAAGGCGCGGCCGATGCCGCGCGCCGCGCCCGTGATCAGGGCCGATTTGCCTTCAAGCCTGCCCATCACAAGGCCTTTCCATCCGCGTCGAAGCGATGGATCTTGCCGTCTTCCGGAGTGAGGTAGACCGTGTCGCCATGGCGAACGGAAAACTCGCCGCCGACCCGCGCCGTCACATTGCCGACGCCCTCGGTGGAGATGTGCAGGAAGGTGTCGGATCCCAGATGCTCGGCGACGCCGACGGTGCCCTTCCAAAGGCCCTCGGAGGTCGACAGCGCGATATGCTCCGGCCGCACGCCGATCGTTGCCGCGTCATGGCCCTTCGCCGTCGCGCCGTTGATGAAGTTCATCTTCGGCGAGCCGATGAAACCGGCGACGAACAGGTTCTTCGGATTGCGGTAGAGTTCCAGCGGCGAGCCGACCTGCTCGATGCGCCCGGCGTTCAGCACCACGATCTTGTCCGCCATGGTCATGGCTTCCACCTGGTCGTGGGTCACGTAGATCATGGTCGTGGCGAGTTGCTGGTGCAGTTCGCTGATTTCCAGCCGCATGTTGACGCGCAGCGCGGCGTCGAGGTTCGACAGCGGCTCGTCGAACAGGAACGCGGTCGGCTCGCGCACGATCGCGCGGCCGATCGCGACGCGCTGGCGCTGGCCGCCCGAAAGCTGGCGCGGCTTGCGGTCCAGATAGTCGGTCAGGTTCAGCACGCGCGCGGCGTCGCCGACCTTCTTGTCGATGACCGCCTTGTCCTCGCCTGCCATTTTCAGCGGAAAGGCGATGTTTCCGCGCACGCTCATATGCGGATAGAGCGCGTAGGACTGGAACACCATCGCCAGGCGGCGCTTGGCCGGCGGCGTGTCGGTGACCTCGTTGCCGTCGATCAGGATGCGGCCGCCGGAGACGTCCTCCAGACCGGCGATCAGCCGCAGGAGCGTGGACTTGCCGCACCCCGACGGGCCGACGAAGACCACGAATTCGCCGTCCTCGATGTCGAGGTCGAGGGAAGGGATGACCGTCGCTTCGCCGAAGGACTTGCTGACGTTTTCGAGACGAATGCTGCCCATCTTTGTTGTCCTTATTTCACCGCGCCGAAGGTCAGACCGCGCACGAGCTGGCGCTGGGAGAACCAGCCGAGCACGAGGATCGGTGCGATCGCGAGGGTCGAGGCGGCGGAAAGCTTGGCCCAGAAAAGGCCTTCGGGGCTGGAATAGGAGGCGATGAAGGCGGTGAGCGGTGCCGCCTTGGCAGCGGAAAGGTTCAGCGTCCAGAAAGCCTCGTTCCAGGCGAGGATGATGTTGAGAAGCATGGTGGAGGCGATGCCGGGAACGGCCATCGGCGCCAGCACGTAGACGATCTCCTTGGCGAGAGAGGCACCGTCCATGCGGGCCGCTTCGAGAATGTCGCCGGGAATTTCCTTGAAGTAGGTGTAGAGCATCCAGACGATGATCGGCAGGTTGATCAGCGTCATGACGATGGTCAGTCCAAGCCTCGTATCAAGCAGGTTCCAGTCCCGGAAGATCAGGTAGATCGGCACCAGCACGCCCACCGGCGGCAGCATCTTGGTGGAGAGCATCCACATCAGGATGTCCTTCGTCCGCTTTGTGGGCGAGAAGGCCATCGCCCAGGCGGACGGAATGGCGATCAGCAGTCCGAGGATCGTGGATCCGAAGGAGATCACCACCGAATTCATGGCGTGCTTGAAATAGTCGGACCGGCTTTGCACTTCCGAGTAGTTCTCCGTCGTCCAATCGAAGAAGAGGAGCGAGGGCGGGCTTGCGATCGCTTCGCCCTCCGTCTTGAAGCTGGTCAGGAAGGTCCACAGGATCGGGAAGAAGATCGCGAGGCCGATCGTCCAGCCGATGAGGGTGAAGAACGCCTTTCGGCGGGGAGAGATTGCGCGGGCCATCGTTCACGCCTCCAGGTTCTTGCCGATGAGGCGGATGAGGAAGAAGGCGACGATATTGGCCAGGATCACCGCGATGATGCCGCCCGCCGATGCGCCGCCCACGTCGAACTGCAACAGCGCCTGCGTGTAGACGAGATAGGTGATGTTGGTCGATTGCGTACCCGGGCCGCCGCTCGTCGTCACCAGGATTTCGGCGAAGACGGAGAGCAGGAAGATCGTCTCGATCAGGATCACGACGGTGATTGCGCGCGCCAGATGCGGCAGCACGATATAGACGAACTTCGAGAAGAAGCCGGCGCCGTCCATTTCGGCGGCTTCCTTCTGCTCCTCGTCGAGCGACTGCAATGCGGTGAGCAGGATCAGGGTGGCAAAGGGCAGCCACTGCCAGGCCACCATCATCGTGATCGAAAACAGGGGAAGGCTTGCCAGCCAGTCCACCGGCTCCAGGCCGAAGAGCTTCCAGACATAGGCGAAGAGCCCGTAGACCGGATGCATGAACATGTTCTTCCACACGAGCGCCGAGACGGTCGGCATCACGAAGAACGGGGCGATCACCATCAGCCGCACGATGCCCTGGCCGAAAAACGGCTGGTCGAGCAGCAGCGCCAGCATGGTGCCGCCGATGACGGTGATCAGCAGCACGCCGCCGACGAGCAGCAGCGTATTGACCAATGCGTCGCCAAAGGCCGGATCGGTCAGAAAATACTTGTAGTTGAAGAAGCCGACCCATTCCTCGAGCCCCGGCGTCAGCAGGTTGTAGCGCAGGAACGAGAAATAGAGCGTCATCGCCAAGGGAACGGCCATCCACACCAGCAGCATGATGACGGCGGGCGCCATCATCAGCCGGGCGGAAGAGCGGGTATGCAAGGTTGCCATCGGTCGTCCCGCTGTAAAGGAAGTAAGGAAAAAATCGGGCCCGCCGTTTCGGGAGTGGTCCGCAGCCGGAAAATCCGGCCGCGAACCGTCCCTGCCATCGGGAGTACTTCCCCGTTTATCCGCCGCAGGCTTCGAGGCCTGCGGCGGAAAGGTGGGGCAGGCGGGCGGGCCCAAGTTGCTTCGCGGTTTGTCCGGACCGTCCTTTGTGCCTCTCCCGGGGCGGGACCGACACGGCATGGACATCCGAAACTTGATACTCCGGCTTCCCGCGCCTGCCGGCCGGTAAAGATCGGCAGGCGCGGCTTGTCCGGATCGGCCGATTACTTGATGTAACCACCCTTGGTCATTTCACGCGTCGTCAGTTGCTGCGCATTGGCGAGCGCCTGGTCGACGGAGACCTGACCGGCGAGCGCGGCCGAGAACTGCTGGCCGACCGCCGTGCCGATGCCCTGGAATTCGGGAATGGCGACGAATTGCACGCCGACATAAGGCACGGGCTTCACGCTCGGCTTGGTCGGGTCCGCGGCGTTGATCGACTGGAGCGTCATCGCGGCGAAAGGCGCGGCCTTCTGGTATTCCGGGTTCTCATAGAGCGAGGTCCGGGTTCCCGGAGGCACGTTGGCCCAGCCTTCCTTGGAGGCGACGAGGTCGAGATAGCCCTTGCCGGTTGCCCAGGCGATGAACTTCTCGGCCGCTTCCTGCTTCTGGGAGCCGGCCGGGATCGCCAGCGACCAGGCCCACAGCCAGTTGCCGCGCTTGCCGAGGCTGTTGTCCGGGGCCAGAGCGAAGCCGACCTTGTCGGCGACCTGGCTTTCCTTCGGATTGGTCACGAAGGAGGCTGCCACCGTCGCGTCGATCCACATGCCGCACTTGCCGGACTGGAACAGCGCCAGGTTCTCGTTGAAGCCGTTGGAGGAAGCGCCCGGAGGGCCGGCTTCCTTCATCAGGTCGACGTAGAAGCCGAGCGTGTCCTTCCATTCGGGCTGGTCGAACTGCGGCTGCCAGTTCTCGTCGAACCAGCGCGCGCCGAAGGAGTTGGACATGGCCGTCAGGAAGGCCATGTTCTCGCCCCAGCCGGCCTTGCCGCGCAGGCAGATGCCGTAGACCTCGTTTTCCTTGTCGGTCATCTTCCGCGCCGCGTCGGCGATGAAGTCCCAGCTCGGCGCATCCGGCATTTCCAGGCCGGCCTTCGCCATCAGGTCCTTCCGGTACATGACCATCGAGCTTTCGCCGTAGAACGGCGCGGCATAGAGCTTGCCGTCGATCGAAAGGCCGCCGCGGATTGCCGGCAGCAGGTCGTCGACGTCGTAGTCGGAGCCGAGGTTCTCCAGCGGCACCAGCCAGTTCTGCTTGGCCCAGATCGGCACTTCATAGGTGCCGATGGTCATGATGTCGTACTGCCCGCCCTTCGTGGCGATGTCGGTCGTCACCTTCTGGCGAAGGACGTTTTCCTCCATCGTCACCCACTCCAGGTCGATACCCGGATTCTTGGCGGTGAAATCGTCCGCCAGCTTCTGCATGCGGATCATGTCGCCGTTGTTCACGGTGGCGATCGTCAGCGTTTCGGCCTGGGCATAGCCGGCCGCGCCAAGACAGACTGCTCCGAGGAGCAAGGACTTGAGCTTCATGAAATCCTCCCAAGATACCGCTTTGAGCAATTGCCTTGCGGATGGGCAAATACTCACGAATGGCGACGCATAGTCAACCGTGAATCGTTGCTGCGGCGCAGCGAGATCTGCGGCGGTCGGCGAAAACGCGTTTTAGTTCAGTTCGTTAAGTAGGGCCTGGGCGGTCGTCTCGTCGGTGATCAGGCCATTGATGAGCTTGCCCTTGATGGCAGCCCTGATGCCGGGGAGCTTCTTTCCGCCCTTGGCTATGGCGATGACGAGCGACGTGTCGCGGGCAGGAATTGGTGCGCTGGCGACGCGGTCGTTGGTGATCCCGTCGATAAGGCGGCCCTGCGCATCGAATGCCCATCCGACAATCTCGCCGACGGCGCCGGCCTGCTGCAGGGACGCGAGGTCCTGTTCCGAAATGAAGCCGTCCTCGAAGAGCGGGGCCTGGGGGCCGAGGTCGCCGATCCCGACGAAGGTCACGGCGGCCGTCGACGCGAGCTCCAGCGTCGAGCGGATCATTGGCTGGCTGTGAAGCATGCTCCGCTCGCTTTGCGAGGATGCAATCACGGGAAGCGGCATCGGGAACGAGCGCGACTTCACTGTATCGGCCATGGTGAAGACGACGTTGTAATAGGCGGCCGAGCCGTCCGGCGCGATGTTTCCGGTAAGCGAAACCACCTTGTGGCGCGGGCATTCGATGGAAGGAAGCTGCTCGATCGCCGCCTTCAGGGTGCGGCCGGTTCCCATGGCAATCACGACGGGCTCTTCCATGCGCAGCCAGCGTTCGATTTCGGCAGCCGCCGCCTGCGCCACGCCAAGCGTCGTCGAATCGGAATCGGGATCGCTCGGCACCACTTCGCAGCGGACGAGGCCGAAAGAGTCGCGCAGCTGCTTCGCCAGATCCATGCATTGCGCGATTGGATGGTCGATGCGGAACTTCACCAGGCCCTCGGCGACGGCAAGCGAGACCATGCGCTGGGCGGATTGCCGGGATACGCCAAGCTTGGCGGCAATCTGGTCCTGGGTATTGCCGGCCACGTAATAAAGCCAGGCCGCGCGTGCCGCTTCGTCCAGTCGATTGCCGTTCATCGTCATAGGTCGTCTTTCTGTTTGGCGGTAAAGGAGGTCGCACCGACACCTGCCCGCCGAAGCCATGCCACTGATCTTGTTATGCCTGCCATGTGCGGAGCAAGGCAATTTCTCCGGTCGATATTTGCGGCGCCGCGATGTCGGTGGACGATCCTTACGCATGGCCGCGCTGCCAGCCGTTCGAAGGTTGAGGGGGACGGAAGCATAGCTTGCCGAACGGAGTTGCGGAGCGCATTTTGCGATGCAACAATGCGGCAGGAGGCCCTTCCATGACCGGTAAGATCATTACAATCGCCCAGCAGAAGGGCGGTTCCGGAAAGACGACGATCGCCGCGCATCTGGCCGTCTCGCTGATGCTGCGCGGCGCCTATCCGGTGGCGATTCTGGATGTCGATCCCCAAGGCAGCCTCGGCTCGTGGTTCGAGGTGCGCGAAGCCGCTTTTGGCGATCAGGGAACAGGCCTGAGCTTTCGCACCTCCAGCGGCTGGGGCGCGCGGCGCGAGGCCCGCAGCATGGCGCGCGACCACGGTATCGTCATTCTGGATACGCCGCCGAAGACGGATTCGGACGTCAGGCCGTCGATCGAGGTGGCCGATCTTGTCCTTGTCCCGATTCAGCCCACGCCGGTCGATCTTTGGGCGACCGAACAGACGTTGACGATTGCCGACCGGGAAGGCACTCCCGCCATGCTGGTGTTCAATCGCGTGCCGCCACGGGCCGCGCTGACCGCGGAGATGCAGGCTGCGATTGCGGAGAGCCGGTTTCCCCTGGCTGAAGCGCGGGTGGGAAATCGAACCGCGTTCGCCTCCAGCATGGGGCTGGGAAAAACGGTGGTCGAGACGGAGCCTTCCGGCAAGGCGAGCGCCGAAACCGATGCCCTCCTGGCGGAAGTGCTCAGGTCACTGGAAAGATAGCGAAGGGGCGCGGGCGTTCAGCTCAAAGAAATCCGCCTGCCGGTCCAGTGGACGCAAGACAACCTGGAAACGGCAGGCGATTTTTCAGTTTTTGTATTCCGCGCTTGTTCGGCCGATGGGGCACGCGGTTGTTTTTCGACGCCGCGGCTGGGCTCGATTGAGAGCAGGCTGACGATCTGCCCCTCATCGATGTCCGCGACCCGCCATCCAACAAACAAGGGTTGTGCCACTTTCGCGAGATTTGCATCGCGGATTCCAGTTCGTTGAAATCATTGCAAATTTTCAAACATCGCCGCGGCGAGAGGGCCTGCCTGGAGGTTTCCGGTCCCTGCTTTTTTGCAATTCGCGAAGTTTCTCCCGTTGCAAAATGCGAAATTTCGGCGTGAAGTTGTATTTCGCGAAAAAATTGCATGGCGGGCAGGCGCCCACGGATCGCCATGGGATAGTCCCTGAAATTGGGCTTTATGGACCGGATTTAGCCACAAAACTCGGTACTGCTGGTATTCGGCAGCTTCCCCGTGTCAAGGGGTTGTGTGAAGAACGACAGCCCGGAGGTGCAGATGGCGAAACGGTGTTGGCATTCGGGCAGGCGATATTCGCTGCTGGCCTGCGGCTTGCCCGTACATCTTGCCCTGCTGCCGGCCATCGCCCATGCGGCGGACACCCAAATCCCTGCATCCGGCGGTCAGGCCGGCGTCTTCGCCCTGGCCGACCTGATGGTTCCCGGCCTTGGGCTCGCATTGCTGATGCTTGGCTTCGGCCTCGGCATAGCGCATTCCAGATGGCGCCTTGCCTGCCGCCTTCGCGAAGAGGAAAGCCGCCGGCTCACCGATATTGAAATGCCCCGCCGGCGGGCCGAGGACAGGGAAGCCCGCCTGCAGGCCATCCTCGACTGGATGGGCGAGGGGCTCGTCACCTTCGACGAACTTGGGAAGATCGAATTCGTCAATCCGGCGATCGAGAGGATGTTTCGCTGTTCGGGGACGGAATTGGTTGGTGCCGGTATCAGCCGCCTGGTTCCGGTCGAGCGGCGCGATCTGTTGAAGATCGTCGCCGCCAAACCTCCTGCGAGCGGTGTCGCGGTAGCAATCGACGCGGAAGGCGTGCGGGGGGAGGGAGAATACTTCCCCTTGGAAATATCGCTCACCGAGTACCGTTTTGGCGGCAGGCGTCTCTTTGCCGCCCTGTTTCGGGATGTGTCCGAACGCCGGACCGCTGAAAACCGCGTGCATGAAGCCGAGGCGCGGCTGCGGGAGGCGATCGAGTTTCTCCCCGATGCCTTCGTCCTGTATGACGCCGACGATCGCCTCGTCATCTGTAACGAGCGCTACCGCGAACTCTACCGTACAAGCGCCGACCTGATCGTGCCCGGAATGCGGTTCGAGCACATCATCCGCCAGGGCGCCAATCGCGGGCAGTACCGCATTCCCGAGGGAGATCGGGAGGCCTGGATAAGGCGGCGGATGGACATGCACCGCAACCCGCCCGAGGAGCCGCTGGAACAAAATCTCGATGACGGGCGCTGGCTGCGCGTCTTCGAGCGGCGCATGCCCGACGGGCGCACGGTCGGTTTCCGCATCGATATTACCGAGTTGAAACTGCGCCAGGCGGAACTGGAACGAAGCGAAGGCAGGCTCAGGGCGCTGGTTTCCGGCGCGCTGGATGCAATCATCATCCTCGATGAAGCCTGCCATGTGGTCGATTTCAATCCCGCCGCCGAGCGGATTTCCGGTTATCGCCGCGACGAGATCGTCGGGAGACCGGTGGTCGGCACGCTGGTGCCCGAGCGGCATCGCGAAATGGCCGAGGCTCGATTCCGCCGCATCATGAACGAGGAGGGGGGAAGCGAGGCGGATCGGCGCATCAACTCCAGGGCCCGTCGCCGCGACGGTTCGGAGTTTCACTGCGAAATCGCGATGAATTGCGCCATGGGTCCGAACGGCAAGTTGTTGATCGCCTTCGCGCGGGACGTCACGGAGGAGCGCGCCAAGGCTGCCGCGCTTCAGGAGGCGAAGATCAGGGCGGAGGACGCCAATCGGGCGAAGGCCAATTTCCTGGCCATGATGAGCCACGAGATCCGAACGCCGCTGAATGCCGTGATGGGTATCCTGGATTTCCTGCGCGACAGCCCGCTGAACTCCCGGCAGCGGAGATATGTTCGCACCGCGACCGATTCCGCGACGGCCCTGCTGAATATCCTCAACGATATCCTCGACCTTTCCCGCCTGGAGGCACGCAGGCTGGATTTCATCAACAAGCCTTTCGCCCCGCGCACGCTAGCCCAGGGCGTTCGCGACCTCTTCATGGCGCGGGCGGAAGAGAAGCGCCTGACCTTTACCGTCACGGTCGATCCCGGCGTGCCTGCGCGCCTGGTGGGCGATGCAGGCCGCATCCGCCAGGTGCTCATCAATCTCGTCGGCAACGCGATCAAGTTTACCGAGGCAGGCAACGTCAATATCCATGTTTCGGCGGCCGATGAACGCGAAGGAAGGGCCAATGTCAGCTTCGTCGTCTCCGACACGGGTCCGGGGATCGCTCCCCAACTGACCGAAGTCGTCTTCCAGAAGTTCACGACGCTCGACAATTCGCGCGCCGGGAACGCGGATGGGGTTGGCCTTGGTCTGGCGATCTGCCGCGAGCTCGTCGAGGGCATGGGCGGCACGATTGCCCTGGAGTCGGCGCTTGGAGAAGGCTGCCGGTTCTCGTTCGCTCTCGATCTTGCGATCGCTGCAAGGCCCCTGGCGGACGAGGACGAGCGCAAGGTTGATTCAGCCGATATCGAGGCGATCGCCGGTGCGCGCGTTCTGCTGGCCGAGGACAATCGCACCAACCGGATGATGACCGTCGACCTGCTCGAGCGCTGGGGCTGCCGCGTCGATTGTGTCGCCGACGGCCGGGAGGCTTTGCAAGCCCTCGACAGGAAGACTTATGACGTCGTTCTGATGGATGTTTCCATGCCTGTGCTCGACGGCGTGTCGGCGACGCAGGCAATCCGGGCCCGCGGCGACAAGGTGGCCGAAATCCCGATCATTGCCTTCACCGCCCACGCCCTGGTGGAGGAACGCGATCGGGCGCTTCAGGCAGGCATGTCGGATTTCGTGACCAAGCCGGTCAGCCCGCCGGACCTGCTCCGCCGGCTTGTGGATGCCTTGCAGCTCAGTCGTGAGGCCGAAGGGGAAAACGCGCCGCTTATCGACCGTGAGGTATTGAAGGACGTCCTCGACAACCTCTCGGGCGAGACACGCAACAGGGTGCTTGCCCAGTTCATGCAGGACATGCGGGAAAAGCGGCAGGACCTCATGACGTGCGGCGGCGATATCGCGAAAGTCGAGCGTGCGACCCACGTATTGAATTCGCTGGCGGGCACTTTCGGGGCCGAGGCCCTTTTCCGATTGTCCGATGAGGCGAATCGAGCGGCTCTCGCCGGCGATGCCGGGGTGCTGGCCGAGGCGCCTCACCTCGTCAATCTGATCGACGCGACCCTGGCGGCGCTTATCGAGGCCCTTGCGATCCTTGAAGCGGACGTAGGGGAAATCGATTGGGATCCGATCCTTTCCAGTCGCGCGTCGTAAAATCGATCAATATCTTATGAGATAGATCAACAGGGCGCGGCGGATTCAATGCTATCCGCGCTTCCGTTCTATGCTGCCGTCCGCGCGTGAATGGAGCCGACCTCATGAACTTTCGTTATGTCATCGTTGCGGTGGCGGTCCTTGCGGTCGGCATTGGCGGTTTCAGCTATATCCAGCGCCTCAGGTCGTCGGACGCACCCGAAGGATTTTACCGGGTGAACGGTCGTATCGAGGTGAACCGCGTCGACGTGGCGGTCAAATATGCCGGACGCGTGGCGGCGATCGAGGTCGACGAGGGCGACATCGTTGCCAAGGGCACCTTCGTCGCGCAGATGGACGCGAGCGAAACCCTGGCGCAGAAGGCTTCCGCCGAAGCGGCTGTTTCGCGCGCCTTGCAGCAATTGTCCGAGGCCAGGGCGACCGTCGAAATCCGCGAGGCGGACCTGCGGCTTGCCGAGGTCAATCTCAAGCGCGCGGCCGGATTGCGGGTTGGCGACACGGTGGCTCAGTCGGAACTCGACCGGCGTCAGGCGGAGCGGGACGTGAAGGCCGCGACACGCGATGCCGCCAGGGCCGCCGTCGGCAGCGCGGAGGCCGCGGTAGAGGCCGCGAAGGCCAATGTGCAGGAAATCTCGGCCGTTCTGGACGATATGCGACTTATTGCGCCCGTTACGGCGCGCGTCGAATATCGCCTCGCCGAACCCGGCGAGGTGCTGGGAGCGGGTGGGCGCGTCCTGACGCTGCTCGATCTGTCCGACGTCTACATGACTGTCTTCGTACCGACGGAATATGTCGGCCGCGTCGCCTATGGCGATGAAGCCCGGGTCGTCTTCGATGCCATTCCCGCCTACGTCTTCCCGGCAACCGTGTCCTTCATTTCCGGCGAGGCGCAGTTCACGCCGAAATACGTCGAAACGGAAGAGGAACGGCAAAAGCTGATGTATCGGGTGAAGCTTCGCTTCGCACCCGATCTTCTCAAGCGCTACCTCGATTACGTGAAGGCGGGCCTGACCGCCGACGCCTATTTGCGTGTCGCGCCGCAGGCGGAGTGGCCGGAAAGCCTGAAACCCAACCTGCCCGAAGCCGGCAGTCAGACGCCGGCAACCGCCGGAGGCAAGGGATGACAGGCGCTGCACCGGTCGTCCTGGCTGAAGGCGTCGGTCACCTTTATGCGAAGACCGTGGCGTTGCAGGCCGTCGACCTGACCGTCTCGCGCGGCGAGGCAATCGGCATCGTCGGGCCGGACGGGGTTGGCAAGTCGAGCCTCCTGTCGCTGATCGCCGGGGTAAAGCGCCTTCAATCCGGAAGGCTGGAGGTCTTCGGCGGTTCGGTGGAGGACGGCGCTCACCGCGATCTCGTTGCAACGCGCATCGCCTTCATGCCGCAGGGGCTCGGCAAGAACCTCTATCCCACACTGAGCGTCCGGGAGAACCTCGACTTCTTCGGCCGCCTCTATGCCGAGACCGCTGCGGAAAGGAGCAGCCGCATCGACCGGCTTCTGGCGGCGACCGGCCTCGCACCCTTCCCGGATCGCCCGGCAGGCAAGCTTTCCGGCGGCATGCGGCAGAAGCTCGCCTTGTGTTGCTCCTTGATCCACGACCCGGACCTCCTGATCCTCGACGAGCCGACGACGGGCGTCGATCCGCTGTCGCGCCGCCAGTTCTGGGAACTGATCGACGGGATCAGGGCCGAGCGGCCGTCGATGACCGTGCTTGTCGCGACCGCCTACATGGAAGAGGCGTCCCGCTTCCAGCGTCTGATCGCAATGAACGAGGGCCGCATTCTTGCCGATGGTCCGGTGTCGGAAATCCTGCGGCAGACCGGTGCCAGGACGCTTGAGCGCGCCTATGTCGCCCTGTCCTCCGGCAACGGCAACGACGACGGCGGGCAGGATTTCGAGATTCCGCCGCGTATCGAGCATGACGGCCCGCCGGCCATTCGGGCAAACGGACTGACGCGCCGCTTCGGTTCGTTCACCGCCGTCGATCACGTCAGCTTCGAGATCGGCAAGGGCGAGATCTTCGGCTTCCTCGGCTCGAACGGCTGCGGCAAGACGACCACCATGAAGATGCTCACCGGCCTGCTGGAGGCAAGCGAGGGGACCGCGGAGCTGCTGGGTCATCCGGTCGACGCGCGCGACATCTCGGTCCGCATGCGCGTTGGATACGTGTCCCAGTCCTTTTCGCTCTATGAAGAGCTGTCGGTGGAGGCCAACCTTGCGCTTCACGCCCGTCTCTACCGGCTTTCCGACAAGCTTGCCGCAGAGCGTATCGCCGATGCGATGGAGCGTTTCGGACTCGCGCCATTCGCGAAGATATCGCCGTTGCGCCTGCCGCTCGGCATCCGCCAGCGCCTGCAACTGGCGGCCGCCTGCCTGCATCGGCCGGAAATGCTCATTCTCGACGAGCCCACCTCCGGCGTCGATCCTTCGGCGCGCGATCTGTTCTGGAGGTTCCTGATCGACCTGTCGCGCAACGACGGCGTGACGATCTTCATTTCCACCCATTTCATGCACGAAGCCGAGCGCTGCGACCGCATCTCCTTGATGCATGCCGGACGAGTGCTCGCGGTGGGCACCCCGGCCGAGCTTGTCGCCGCCCGGGACGCCGACAGCCTCGATGCCGCCTTCATCAGTTATCTGGAGGAATTCGACGGCGGCGAAGGTGGAGCCGGAAGCGCCGGCGAACCCGGCGCCTCGCTCACGGAGGCTGAAGAAATAACCGGAAAGGCAGCCCTGGTGGGCCTTCGGCGCGTCCGCGCCTTTGCCCTGCGCGAGGCTCTCGAACTCATCCGCGACCCGATCCGGCTGTCCTTCGCCCTTCTCGGGCCGTTGCTGCTGATGGTCGCGATGGCCTACGGCATCTCCTTCGACGTGGAAGACGTTTCCTTTGCCACCCTCGACCGCGACCGGACGGTGGAAAGCCGGGAACTGGTCGAGAATTTCCGGGGATCGAGATATTTCGCCGAGAAAGCCGATCTCGCGACGGCCGACGAAATCGCCGGCCGCCTGCAATCGGGCGACGTCCAGCTCGTCATCGATATCCCGCCACGCTACGGCTCCGACCTTCTGGCCGGGCGGCGGCCCGAGGTGGCGTTCCTCATCGACGGCAGCAACCCGTTTCGCGCCGAGACGATCCGGGGCTATCTGAGCGGCGTCGTGCTCACCTATCTGCA
Organism: Stappia albiluteola; assembly: GCF_014050225.1. Classification (GTDB taxonomy): domain Bacteria; phylum Pseudomonadota; class Alphaproteobacteria; order Rhizobiales; family Stappiaceae; genus Hongsoonwoonella; species Hongsoonwoonella albiluteola. The sequence goes on from NZ_JACFXV010000054.1 coordinate 158,091, forward strand.
GGCGCGCGCCCGGAGCGAGCACGGCAACAGCCTCGGCGGGCTGCCGATCAACATCGAGCCGCGGTTCCGCTACAACCAGGCATTCCTCTCCGTCTACGCGATCACGCCCGGTACGATCATGCTGCTGCTGGTGATGATCCCGGCCATGCTTACCGCCGTCGGCGTGGTGCGGGAAAAGGAGCTCGGTTCGATCCTCAACCTCTATGCCGCGCCGGCAAGCGTGCTGGAGTTCCTGATCGGCAAGCAGTTGCCCTATATCGCCGTCGGCATGGCCGCCTATGCGCTTCTTCTCTCCGCCGCCTGGGTGCTGTTCGGCGTCACGGTCAACGGCTCCTTTCTCGGGCTGACCCTTGGCGCGTTTTTCTACGTCTTCGCGGCGACGGCCTTCGGGCTGCTGATTTCAAGCTTCGTGACCTCGCAGATGGCGGCGATCTTCGCCACCGCGATCCTTTCCATCATCCCGGCGATCAATTTCTCCGGCTTTCTCTATCCGACCGCCAATCTGGAAGGCCCCGCCGCCGTCATCGGCCTCTTCTTTCCGTCCTCATGGTTCCAGACCGTGAGCATCGGCAATCTGGCAAAGGGAATGGGCTTCCTGCAGTTCGTGCCGGAATACGCGGCTCTTTTTGCCTTCGGCATCGTCTTTCTCGCCCTGGCGCGCCTGGTGCAGGCCAAACAGGAGACATGAGCGATGCGCTGGCTTCTCAACGTTTACTGGCTGGGACGCAAGGAATTCGCCTCGCTCGCCCGCGACACGGTGATGCTGTTTCTCATCGTCTACGTCTTTTCCGTAGCCGTCTATGTCGTGGCGAAGGGCGTGCAGACCGATGTCAAGAACGCCTCCATCGCCATTGTCGACGAGGACCGCTCGCTGCTCTCCCGCCAGATCGCCGATGCATTTCTCCAGCCCTATTTCAAGGAGGCGGTGACGATCCGGCGCGACGCGATCGACACCGTGATGGATCGCGGACTGCATACATTCGTCGTCGATATCCCGCCCGATTTCGAGGCCGATATCCTCGCCGGGCGCGAGACCAGCCTGCAGATCAACGTCGATGCGACGGCGATGACCCAGGCCGGCAACGGTTCGACCTATATCTACGAGATCGTCACGCAGGAGCTGACGAACTTCCTCAACGAGCGGGAACTGGCGGCAATCCTGCCCGTCGATGTGGTCGTCCGCGCCTGGTTCAATCCGAACCTCGATCCCGTCTGGTTCAACTCGGTGATGCAGATCATCCAGAACCTGACGATCCTGTCGATCGTGCTGGTGGGCGCCGCTGTCATCCGCGAGCGCGAGCATGGCACGGTGGAGCACCTGCTGGTGATGCCGGTCCGGCCGAGCGAAATCGCCTTCGCCAAGGTCTGGGCCAACGGCTCGGCGATCCTGTTCGCGACCTTTCTGTCGCTGCTCCTGATGGTGCGTGGGGTTCTCGGCGTGCCGGTGCAGTCGGGTGGCGCGCTCTTTTTCGCCGGTGCGGCGATCTATATCTTCGCGATCACGTCGCTCGGCATCCTGCTCGGCACCATTGCCCGGTCGATGCCGCAATTCGGGCTTCTGGCGATGCCCACATTCGTGATCATGAACATGCTGTCGGGCGCCATGACGCCGCCGGAAGGCATGCCCGAGCCGTTGTTCTACGCCATGCACGTATCGCCGACGCTGCATTTCGTCGCCTTCGCGCAGGCCATTCTGTATCGCGGTGCGGGGATCGCGACGGTCTGGCCCCAGATCGTCGGCATGGCCGCAACCGGCATTTTCTTCATGGCACTGGCGCTCGCCCGTTTCCGGGCAATGCTGGCGACGCAAGGCTGACGGGCCTTGGCGGCGTCATCAATGCATGCTCTTGTTACGTAAAGAGAGATCGGCGCAAAGCCGAACCGGGGAGAGGTAGTCATGCTCAAGCCGACCATCTTCGCAACCGTGATCGCGGGCGCCGCAATTCTTTTCGGGGCGACGCTTCCCGGTGCCGTTCAGGCGCAGGAGCGCCGCATCGTCACGGTGGAGGATGCGGACTATTTCGGTGCCGATTTCGAAACGCTGAAGGATGTCGATCTCGAAGCCTGCAAGGCGTCCTGTCTCGACAACCGGATGTGCCGCGCCTTCACCTATAATGTGCAGGCCCGCTGGTGCTTCCTGAAATCCGATATCGGCAATCTTCAGTCCTTTGCCGGCGCGGTTGCCGGCCGTGTCGTCGAGATCGAAGCTGCTGCCAGCGTTTCGCTCGACCAGCGCGAGCAGGAACTCGCCTTCGTGTCGCAGCCGTTCCGGGATGAAGCGAAACGGCTTTCCCGCCAGCTTCCGCGTCTTTTCAATCCGGGCGGCGAAACGCTCGCCTCTCTTCGCCAGCAGGGATATGGCGCGCTGGGCCAGAGCCTGAATTCGGAAGCGCAACGCGCCTTCAGCCAGGCGCTTGTGCTTGCTCCCGAAGACTACGACCTCTGGCGCGGACTGACCTTCTCCCTGCTGCGGCAGGAGCCTTCCGACTGGCAGCTGCGAGAGGAAGTCTACGAGCTTGGTACGTCCGCCGCGCAGAACGCCTATCTGCGGTCCCGCGCCTCCGCCGAACAGGCGGAAGCGCTCGATCTTCTGGGCTCGGCCCTGTCCCGCCGTCAGGCGTGGAAGCCGGTAATCAAGGCCTGGCGCCAGGCCCTTGCCCTGGACGAGCGGCCGGGCCTCAGGGAGCGGCTGCAGCGCATGGTGGACGAGCACGGCTTCCGCATCCTCGACCATCAGGTCGATTCCGATGCCGCGAACCCGCGCATCTGCGTGGTCTTTTCCGACGATCTGCCGCGAAATTCGGACATGTCCGCCTTCGTCCGTGTCACGGGCGAGGGCGCTGTCGCCGTCGAGGCGGAAGGCTCGCAGGTCTGCGTCGACGGCGTCAGGCACGGCGCGCGCTACAGCCTTCTCATTCGGTCCGGATTGCCCGCCGCCGATGGCGAGACGCTCGAAAGGACGGCGGAGCTGAACGTCTACGTGCGTGACCGCACGCCGTCGGTACGTTTCCTCGGCCGCGCCTATGTGCTGCCGGCCGGCAAGGACGCCACCATCCCGATCGTTTCGGTCAATACCGGCGAGGTCGAGACGGAGATCTACCGCATCGGCGACCGCGCCCTTGCCTCGGCCCTGCGCGACCGCAAGTTCCTCGTCCAGCTCGACGGCTATACCGCCGGCCAGGTGCGCGAGGACTATGGCGAGGCGGTGTGGAAAGGCGTCGTCGAAACCCGCTCCGAGCTCAATACCGACGTAACCACCGCCATCCCGCTCGACGATATCGGCCTTGAGAAGAAGCCCGGCATCTATGCGATGACGGCGCGCGCCAGGAACGACAAGGCATCCCAATGGGGGCCGTGGGCGACGCAATGGTTCCTGGTTTCCGACCTGGGGCTTGCCACCTATTCCGGTTCGGATGGCATCACCGCCTCCGTTCGCTCGCTGGCGAGCGCCGGCGCTGTCGAGGGCGCGAACATCCGCCTTGTCGCCGTCAATAACGAAATCCTTGGCGCGGCGCGGACCGATGCGCAGGGCTTCGCCCGCTTCGCGCCGGGCCTGGCGCGCGGGCGGGGCGGACAGGCGCCGGCCCTGCTTGTCGCGGAAACGGAAGTCGGCGACTACGCGTTCCTCGACCTCGGCAAACCCGCCTTCGATCTGTCCGATCGCGGCGTCGAGGGTCGCCCGGCCGCCGGACCCATCGATATCTTCGCCTGGACGGAGCGCGGCGTATACCGGCCGGGTGAGACGGTTCATGCCTCCGCGCTTGCGCGCGACGGCAAGGCCGATGCGCTTGGCGGTCTGCCGCTGACCTTCGTCTTTGAGCGCCCGGACGGCGTCGAGCATGCCCGAATGCAGGTCGCCGACGAGGGTCTTGGGGGCCGCTCGCACGCGCTGCACCTGCCGGCGGCGATCCAGCAGGGAGCCTGGACGCTGAAGGTCTATGCCGATCCGAAAGGCCAGCCCGTCGCCGAGAAATCGTTCCTGGTGGAGGATTTCCAGCCGGAACGCGTCGATTTTGACCTTGAGACCGATGTGCAGGCGCTCGATCCGCTGAACCTGCCGCAAATCGCCATCGATGCTCGCTTCCTCTATGGCGCACCGGCTGCCGGTCAGCGGTTGGAAGGCGAGGTGATCGTCAGTCCCTCGCATGAGAGCGATGCCTATCCGGGCTATCGCTTCGGCCTAGAGGACGAGGAAACCTATGCCTCGCGCGCGGCGATCGAGGACGGCAATGCGACCGACGGCGATGGCCGCCTGACCTTCGTGCCGCCCTTGCCGCAGCTTGCCGACACCACCGGCCTCAGGAACGCGGAGATCGTCGCCCGGCTGGTCGAGGCCGGCGGGCGTTTTGTCGAACGCCGCATCACGCTGCCCATCCTTTCCGACGGCCCGCGCATCGGCATCAAGCCCGCCTTCGAGGACGGGGTGGAAGAGGGCGGTCCTGCCGAATTCGACGTGATCGCCATCGGCGCCGACGGTGCGCGCGTTGCCGCCGACGGGCTCGCCTGGACGCTGCTGAAGGTCGACCGCCGCTTCCAGTGGTACCGCGTCGACGGACGCTGGAACTACGAGCCCGTCACCACCACCCGCCGTGTGGCCAATGGAACGCTGGACGTTGCGCCGGGCGAACCGTCCCGCCTGTCGCTGCCCGTCGAATGGGGCGGCTACCGGCTGGAAATCGTGCGTGACGGCGCGGACTCGATGGCGACCAGCATCTCCTTCAACGCCGGCTGGTATGTGTCCTCCGCGTCGTCCGAGACGCCGGATTTCCTGGACGCCGGCCTCGACAAGCCGCGCTACCGGGTCGGCGAGACGGCCCTCCTGCGCCTGAAGCCGCGCTTCGACGGTACCGCCGTAGTCAACGTCCTGTCGGATCGCCTGATCGCCACGAAGGTCGTCGAGGTCACCGGCGATAGTGCCGAGGTGCCGCTGGAGGTGACGGAGGAGTGGGGCGCGGGCGCCTATGTCACCGCAGCCCTCTACCGCCCGATGGATATCGAGGCGAACCGCATGCCGGCCCGCGCCATCGGCCTGCAATGGCTCGGCGTCGACCCGCAGGATCGCGCGCTTGAGGTCAGCCTCGACGCTCCGGAAAGGATCCTGCCGCAAACGACGCTCGATGTCGGCATCCGCATCGCCAATCTGTCGGCGGGCGAGGAGGCCTATCTGGCCCTCGCTGCCGTCGATGTCGGCATTCTCAACCTGACCGGCTATCGGGCGCCCGATCCCGAAGCATGGTATTTCGGCCAGCGCCGCCTCGGCATGGACCTGCGCGACCTCTACGGCCAGCTGATCGACCGCACCGCCGGCGAACGGGGCAGGGTGCGTTCGGGCGGCGACGGCGTGGGCCTGCGCCCCGGCGCTCCGCCGCCGCAGGAAGCGCCGCTTGCGCTGTTCTCCGGCATCGTCGCCGTCGACGACAATGGCGAGGCGCAGGTTTCCTTCGACATTCCCGACTTCAACGGTACCGTGAAGCTGATGGCGGTTGCCTGGAGCGCCAGGGGCGTCGGCAATGCTGAGCGCGACGTGATTTCCCGCTCGCCCGTCGTGCTGAGCGCTTCCCTGCCGCGTTTCCTTGCTCCCGGCGACCGCTCGCGCCTGCTGGTGGAGATCGACAATGTCGATGGTCCAGCGGGCGACTACAGCGTCTCCGCCTCCGTCACCGGTCCGTTGCTGGTCGACGACGGCAGGACGTCGCGCAGCCTCGCGCTCGATGCGAAGGCCCGCGATACGCTTCGCCTGCCCATCGTGGCCGGCAGCGAGGAGGGTGACAGTGAGCTTGTCGTCACCGTGGAGGGTCCGGACGGCATCCGCGCCGAAAAGCATCTCGCGCTCGGTATCCGCGACACGCAGCCGGACGTGACGCGCCGCTCCTATGTCAGCCTTGCGCCGAACGGCAGCCTGACGCTCGACGCGGATGCCCTGGCGGGGCTGAAACCGGCCTCGGCCAGCGTCAGCCTTTCGGCCGGCAACGCGGCGCGCATCAATATCGCCGGGCTGCTCGATCAGCTCGACCGCTATCCCTATGGCTGCACGGAGCAGCTGACGAGCCGCGCCCTGCCGCTGCTTTATCTCAACGAAGTGGCGGTTTCGGCGGGACTTGCGACGGATGCCGCCATTCGCGAGCGGGTGGAAAGCGCCATCGTCAGCGTCCTCGCCAACCAGTCGTCCAATGGCTCCTTCGGGCTGTGGTCCAGCTTCGGCGACAGCGACACCTGGCTCGACGCCTATGTGACCGACTTCCTGCTCAGGGCGCGCGAGCGCGGCTATGCGGTTGCCGAAGTCGCGCTGTCCTCGGCCCTCGACAATCTGGAAAACCGGATCGCCTATGCCTCCGATTTCCGCGAGGGAGGCGAAGGGATCGCCTATGCGCTCTATGTGCTGGCGCGCTCGGGCAGGGCGTCCATCGGCGACCTGCGCTACTACGCCGACCAGAAGCTAGCCGATTTCGCCACGCCGCTCGCCAAGGGGCAGGTGGGCGCGAGCCTTGCCCTCTACGGCGAAACGGGCCGGGCGGAGCGCGCCTTCGAGACGGCGGTTGTCGATCTCGAAGCCGGTCATTCGCCGCAATCGCGCGACGACTACGGCACGCCGCTCCGCGATGGCGCGGGCCTGCTCGGCTATCTCTCGGCGGCACGGCTGCCGGCCGTCAGTCCGGCGTCGCTCGCCCGCTATGTCGCCGCCCGTCAGGAGACGCGGCAGGCCCTCTCCACGCAGGACATGGCCTGGCTGCTGCTCGCCGCCCACGAACTGCAGGCCGATGCCGGCGCGCTCGACTTCGCCGTCGATGGCACGCCGCTCGGCGGGGCGCTGACGCGCCGCTTCGCCGGCGCCAACCTCGCCGCCAGCCCCGTCAGGGTCGAGAATCGCGGCACCGCGCCGGGGGACGCCCTGATCACGGTCACCGGCAAGCCGCTGGAGCCCGAACCGGCGGGCGGCGAGGGCTTCACCATCGAGCGCGAGGTGTTCGACCTCGACGGCAACCGCATCGATGCCGGCACCGTGGCGCAGAACGCGCGGCTGGTCGTGGTGGTCACGGTCACCGCCGATCTCGATGCCAACGGGCGCCTGCTTGTGGTCGATCGCCTGCCCGGCGGCATCACCATCGACAATCCGCGTCTGGTGCGCGCGGGCGATCTCGGCGGCCTCGACTGGCTCGATCCGCTCTCGGAGGTCGAACATGCGGAGTTTCGCGACGACCGCTTCGCGGTGGCCATCGACCAGCGCCGCGTGAGCGGCGACCGCTACACATTCGCCTATCTCGCCCGCGCCTCCACTCCGGGAACCTATGCCCATCCGCCCGCAACGGTGGAGGACATGTACCGGCCGGAGCGGGCGGCGCGGACGGCGAGCGGCACCTTCGAGATCGTCGGGCCGGACAGGTAAGCCATGGCACGGCTGCGGCGGAAGGGCTGGCGGAAGGCAGGACAGACAACCCTGATCGGCCTTGCCGTGCTCGTCGCCCTGTCGGCCGCCGGATATGCCGTCCTCGACCGCGCCGTTCGCGAGGCGGATCCTCTCGCGGAAGCGGGCCGGATCTCGCATTCGCGCATGGTCGTCGACCGTGAGGGACATCTGCTGCGGGCCTTCCAGACGGCGGATGACCGCTGGCGGCTGCCGCTTGCGGTGGATGAGGTCGATCCGCTCTTCTTCCGCATGCTGCTTGCCTATGAAGATCGCCGTTTCGACAGCCATTCCGGCGTCGATCCGCGTGCTCTCCTGCGCGCGTCGCTGCAGGCGGCGAAAGCGGGCGGCATCGTTTCCGGCGGTTCGACGCTGACCATGCAGGTCGCCCGCCTGCTGAAGGAACGGCCGACCCGCAGCTTCGGTGCCAAGGCGGGGCAGATCGTCGATGCGCTGGCGCTGGAGCGCAGGCTTTCCAAGCAGGAGGTCCTCGGCCTCTACCTGATGCGCGCGCCCTATGGCGGCAATATCGAGGGGTTACGTGCCGCCACGCTCGCCTGGTTCGGCAAGGAGCCCGGCCGCCTGACGCCGGCCGAGGCCGCGCTGCTGGTCGCCTTGCCGCAGGCACCGGAGGCGCGCCGGCCGGACCGGTTTCCGCAGGTCGCAACGCGAGCGCGCGACCGGGTGTTGGACCGCATGGCGCTGGCCGGCGTGCTCTCCCGCGAGGAAGCCGAGGCCGCCAAGCGTGATGGCGTGCCGAAGTATCGCCGCGATGTGCCGATCCTCGCGCCGCATTCCGCCCGCCAGGCGCTGTTGAACGATCCCGCAGCGGACGTGATCCGCCTGACGCTGCAGGCGTCCCTGCAGTCGGCGCTGGAGGGGCTGGCGCATGACCATGCAGCGCGTCTCGGCGGCAAGGTCTCTGCCGCGATCCTCGTTGCCGACCATGCCAGCGGCGAGATCCTCGCCCATGTCGGTTCGGCGGGGCTGCTGGAGGAAGCGCGCCAGGGCCATGTGGACATGAGCGAGGCGGTGCGCTCGCCCGGCTCCGCCTTGAAGCCACTGATCTACGGCCTTGCCTTCGAGGACGGCATTGCCCATCCCGAAAGCCTGATCGACGACCGCCCGTCGACCATTGCCGGCTATAGCCCGGTCAATTTCGACCGCTCCTTCCAGGGCACGGTGACCGTCCGGGAAGCCCTGCAACTGTCGCTCAACGTGCCGGCGGTGAAGCTGCTGGACGCGGTCGGTGCGCCGAAATTCATGAGCCGGCTGCGGGCCGCCGGCGTCAGGCCGCGCCTTTCGGAAGCCGCCCGGCCCGGCCTTGCCATCGGCCTCGGCGGCCTCGGCGTCAGCCTGCGCGAGCTTGTGCGGCTTTATGCGGGCCTTGCGCGCGGTGGCGAACCGGTGGCCCTGCGCGAGATCGCCGAAGATCCTGCGGCCGACACCGCCGACCGGCGAATCATGCAGGCACATGCCGCCTGGTATGTCGGCGACATCCTTTCCGGCACGCCGGCGCCGCACCATGCCATCGGCACGGGCATCGCCTACAAGACCGGCACGTCCTACGGCTATCGCGACGCCTGGGCGGTCGGTTTCGACGGGCGCCATGTCATCGGCGTCTGGCTGGGGCGGGCCGACGGTACGCCGGTTCCCGGAATATCGGGCTTCGATTCGGCCGCACCATTGCTGTTCGAGGCTTTCCAGCGGATCGGGCCGCAGCGTGTCCCGTTGTCGAATCCCCCTGCGGGCGTGCTGGAAGGCGCCTCCGCCAGCCTGCCGCCGCCGCTTCGGCTCGCCCGTGTGGCGGGCAGTCCAGCACCGGGAAACGCTGGCGACGGGCTGGAAATCGCCTATCCGCCGCAAGGCGCGCTGGTCGAACTGGGTCTCGGGCAGGGCGCGGGGTCTGTTCCGCTTGTCGTCAAGATTCGCCGGGGCAAGCCGCCCTTCGTCTGGTTCGCCAATGGCGTTCCGGTGGAAAACGGCACCTTGCGGCGCTCGCTCGCCTGGCTGCCGGACGGGCCGGGCGCCTCCACCATCTCCGTCGTCGATGCGGACGGCGAGGCAGCCAGCGTCAGCGTCACCCTGCGGTGAACGGGAGCGCGGGGTAGGTGGAGACGCCGCTTGGATACGCGGGTCGAGCCCGCGCATGACGAGCCGGGAGGATACGGCAGAAAGGCTGCCGCACACTCTGTCATGCCCACGCAGGTGGGCATCCAGTAACCGCTGGGGTTGAAGGTTCAGCCACTGAGTCTGGTGGCTACTGGATCCCCGGTCGAGCCGGGGATGACATCGGTGTGCCGGGCAGACGCCTGCCTGACTCGCGACCTTCGACTTGACGCACGGCCTCTCCCCCCATCTTCGCCGGGCCCGGAAATGGGGAATGACCCGGCGACCCACGGAAGGCTGCGGCAAGATCAGGCGCCGCCTGGATACGCGGGTCAGGCCCGCGCATGACGAGCCGGGAGGATACGGCAGAAAGGCTGCCACTCACTCTGTCATGCCCACGCAGGTGGGCATCCAGTAACCGCGAAGGCTAGAGATTCAGCCGCCAACGCATGCGTTTACTGGATCCCCGGT
>NZ_JACFXV010000055.1 GCF_014050225.1 Stappia albiluteola
GCGTCGATTTCCTGCTCCAGGCCACGGATGACACCTGTTGCGGCCGGGTTCGACCCGAGCGCCTCCTGCTGGGAGCCGAGACCGGCTATCGCTGCGGCCGCTGCCCTTGCTCGCTCGGCCACGCCGTTCAGGCTGATCTGGAAGCTGGCGAGCGATGGCAGACCGGTCTGCTCGATCAGCTCGAAGACGATCTGCTGCGCCCGCGCAAAATCCTCGCTTGCATCCTTGCCTTCGGCCGCTGCCTCGGTCGCCCTGTCGAAGGCCGATTGCAGCTCGGAAAGCACCTCCGTCTCAGCCCCGAAGTCCTGGAGCAGCAGCACTGTGTCGGCGAATTCAACCTGGAGGTCGCGCACCGCCTCGCGAAGCGGATCGATCTGATTGGCGCGCAGCACCTCGAAGCTCGTCTCGGCCGCCTGGATGAGGCCCAGGCGCTCCTGTTCCTTGATGAACTCCCTGAGCTGAGGGATGGTGCCGACGAGCGCCTCGTCCAGGGCGCGCACCGCCTCTTCCTGTTTCTTGATCCTTTTTTCCGCATCCTCGCCGCTGTCGAAAATCGTCGAGAACAGGGCGCTTGCCGCGGTCGCCGCCAGGCCGAAGCCCACCACAGCCAGATTGAGCGGATTGAGCAGGAACGTCGTCAGTCCCTGTCCGACCGCGCGCAGCGCTTGAAGAACGGTCGTTCCCTGGCGGAACGACTGCGCGATCTGCGAGCCCTGCTGCGCGATGACCGTGAACGGGCTTTGCCCGCTTGCCAGGCCCACGGCGATGTCCTGCAGCTGGAACTGCATGTTCGCCAGTTGCTGTGTGGTGAGTTGGACGGCGCCGCCGGCCCGGCCTGCGCCGGCCACAAGCGCCGTCCCGACAGCCTGGCTCCTGGCCGCCACCGTGTCGAGCGCCTGGCCGAGGCCTTCGGCCCTTGTCTGGGCCTGCCTGATCCCCTGATTGAAGCCCTTGTCGCTGGTCGAGAGGTCGAGCAGCGCCTCGCCGAGACGTTCAACCACTTTCGCCTCCGCCCATACCCGGCATCTTCACCGAAATCCCGATCATCGCCAGCATCTGGGGTGTCGCTTTCGCCGCCGCCTGCCGCTCGCCCCGCGCCATGCGTTCAAGCCGCTCGATCGACCGCCGCGTTTCCCGCTTTTCGATACGCCCGGACCCGAGCGCGACCGCGTTGATCGCCATAAGCTGTTCCTCGGCCGCGATCCTCGGCATCATGACCCGGTAAGCCCTTACGACCGCTGCCGGCGCATGGGCGAACCACCACTCGGGGTCTCCGCCGTAGAAGCGCTGGAGGCGGGGAAGTTCTTCGCCCCAGTCGACTGTCCAGCCCCGTCTTGCGCGCTTTCCGGCGCCGCCTCGTTCCTCGTCTTCTGGCCCGCCTTCGCGATCGCTCCCGCCAACCCCAGCCTCCGGCGCAGCAGGAGCCCGGTAAAAACCTCGACGATCGCCAGCATGTGCGCCTCCGACAGCCGCGAAAGCACCTTGGAAGGCAGCTCCACCACCACCTTGCGCACCACGTCGCGGATGAGCTCGGCGAGCTCCTCGCCCTGATTGCCGGCCTTCGTCAGCCGGTCGATCTCCTGCCCCTTCAACGCGAAGAAATGGCTCTCGATCAGGCTCAGCTCGTCGGGAGAGCGGATCTCGTAAAGATTGCCGTCGATGCGGATCCTTGGCCGCTCGATCAATGTCGAAAGGTCCAGGATCGGTTCGGACCTGGTCGGCTCGCTGCCCATGCGCGCGCTCCTGATGCGGTGTGAAGTTTTCAGAGTGATCGGTCGGATGCGGGCCTACGGCAGCGCGGCCGCGTTGCCGAAGATCAGCCGCCCGAAACGATCGTCCTCGCTTGCCGCGTTAGGGTCGACCAGAGCGGAGAATTCGAGTGCCAGGCCGGCAGGCTCACCCTTGCGGTACTGCACCTCCGGGGAGCCGGACATGTAGCAGTACGGAACCTCGTATTGCCCGGCCAGGCCGTCGCCATAGGGCGACACGCCGCGCACCAGGAGGGCCATGGTCGTGACCTGGTCGCCCTGGTAAAGCTTCAGCGCCTTGAACCCCTGGGTGCCGACGCCAGGCGCGGTCGTGGCGACCGCGTTGCTGTTCACCGCCAGGCGGTATTGCTCCAGCGTCACGTCCCACAGCGTCGCGGCGATCGTCAGATCCTCTTCGGTACGAAAGGCCTTCACCGCGCCGGTGGCGCCGAGCGGCCGCACCGCGTTGACGCTCTGGCTGTGGTTGATGGTGACACCCTCCGGATCGTAGGAGAGGTCGCCGGAGGTGCCGATCTGCACCCAACCGCCGGCGGGAACGGCGTCGAGCGCCGGGAAGGCCTCGCCGAGCGGCGCGTAGTAGAGCGTGAAGGGCGCCGCGATGATTTCGAACGGTGCGGGCATCAGGATACCTCCTTGAGGGCGGAAAAGACCTGGTAGGACTGGTAGGCGACGGGCCAGTTGCCGTCGCGGTCGCGCCCGGCGGAATACCCGCCGGCCGGCTCGACCCAGTGGATGAGCACGCCGGAAACGACGACGCGGCGGAGCCTGGAGAGGACGTCACGGCCGGCGCGGGCAAGCTCGTTCGCCTGGTTTGGCGTCTCGCCGTAGAAGAAGAGATCGAGCCTTTGCGTATCGTGCTCGACGAAGCTTCCGGCCGCGATCGACGCCCCGCCGGCCGGCTGGATCATCGTCGCCGCACGCGGCATGGACGCCGTCTCGGCGGGCGGCAGCTCGCCGGCGAAGACGCGCCCTTGCGAAGCGGCATTGAAAGCCGCGTCGGCCAGCAGGGCATTCATGATCGCACCGACGAGATCCGCCACGCACCAGCTCCTGAACCAAGCCCCGGCCGGACGCATCCAGGCTGGGGCGATATGGAGCGAGGCTAGCCGCGCGCGCGCGTCCGAACTATCCGCGCGGCCGCGCGGGTAAGCCGGTTGTCATGTCGATACGGGGAGGCGGGCGTAGCATCGCGGCAGCCGGCGGCGCCGTCAAGAGCCGGGCCTTCAGCTGCCCTGGCCCGACCGTTCGAAGGCCTTTTTGATGCGGCGGGCGAGCTTCGGATATTCCTTGTCGGCAGCCGGCCGCAGGTATGGCCTTGCCGGGATCTTCACCTCGGTCTTCAGGACCCAGTGCACATCGCCGCTGTTCCGGTCGACGAGAAGCGGCTGGCCTTTCAGGGATTGCGCATAGGCGAGTTCGCCCATGCGCCTGGGGCTGCCCGCCCGCTCGGCCTCGGCCGACACCGGGATCGCCAGGAACTTCGCCTGGACGGGTCTGATCGTGCCGCCGAGCTCGTGGATCCTCGCATAGGCCACGTCGCGCGCGCCCCATGTGCCGCGCACCCCGTCCGTCACCGGCTCGGCGACGCGCACGATGTCGATCGCGCCTTCCAGCACGCCGGTCCGGTTCTGCCAGTCGTGATTGCGCTTCGCCTCGGCGGCGGCCGCCGCCATCGTCTGGTTGACGCCGGTCTGCTGCGCGGCTCGCATCTTGGCGGTGACCGCCTTGCCGAACCACTTCAGGGATTTCGTCTTGCCGACCACGTCTCAGTCCTCGAGCGCACGCATCTGAACTACCCTATGAAACCGGGGAGTACCGTCGTCGTTTTGCGACAGGAACGCCTTTGGATGAGCAGAAAGCTGGCGGCTGAACCGCTGCAGCTCGCACGGGTAAAGCGGCTCATACAGGACGTCGCTCTGATCGGTAATCGCGTTATATGCCGCGCCGGCGATCACATAGCGGGCGCCTGACTTCGTGTGCTGCCAGATCTCGCCCTTCCTGGGCAATTGGCTTTCGCGCGCGGCGATTGCAGATCTGTTTTTGTCGGTCATCAAATCCCCATTGCTCGTTCAATTGCCGCGCGCTTGCAGAGCCGCCAGGCCGTTCTCATTAGTCGATCAAGGCGAACGGCTTCCTTTCGCAGATCCGAGCCTGGGGGAAGCTTCCAGTATGCATTGTTGCCGAAGCGACGCCGGTATCGCCGGAAAAGGCCTGACTTTCTCTGTCGGATATATCGAGGCACCGCGGTCCAATGATGCCCACAAATCCACTCTTCTCCCGCTCTGATCATCGCCTCGCCTTTGCGCTGACCTCGTGTTCTTCGACAACCGGGAACAAGGCAGCGGAGGCGTTCAGACATCGCTCGGAACCGGCCCAACGCCGACCATCATGGGTGACGGTACGCTACCCAGGATGCGCACATGCACGGAAGCGCCGGCATTAAGGGCGGCGAGTTCTGCCGGCGTCGGCTGCCAGGCCGTGACCATTGCCGGCGTTCCATCCCCATTGACGTTGCAGTTCACCGCCTCGTCGCGAATGGGCAAGCCGAGATATCCCTGGCTCTTGCCGACGATGCGCGTTGCGCCTTCGATCATGGAGATCTGCATCAGCGGATCCTCTTCAACGCCGCTTCAAGATGGGTGTGCTTGCGCTGGACCGGGCCTTCGATGCGCAGCCGGCCCGCAATGATGACGTTGCCGCGCGCATCGGTGACGGCCGAGATCTCGTCCTTCTCGTCGACATCGGCGGCGAGCGGGAACATTGCCCGCATGTCCTCGACCATCGCCGTCTTGTCGCCGTCGACGATCTCCTGGGAAAGCCTCGACCAGACGAAACACTTGACGACGGCAAGCGGCTGGAATTCGGGAGCGACCGGATTGTTCCAGGCATCGCTGCCCGCGGCCACGTTGCGTTCCACCATCGCTCGCATGGTCAGGCGGCCGGCGATCATGTGAGCGCCAGCGGCTGGTCGATCCCGCTCCCGATACCCGAATTCAGCTCGACCGAACTTCCCGCATGCCGACCGCGTAGAAAGTCGCTTTCGACGCCGCCTCCTTTAGGTTGAGCGATACGGCTCTTGACCGGGACCAGGTTCGGGTGCCGCTCAGCCAGGTAAAGGGCGACCAGGGCATCCGGTTGCGGCTCCGGCAACAGGGCGGAGATCTTCACGTAGACGGCCGCAGTCCAGGCTTCGCAATATATGTCCGCGCGAAGCCGCTTGCGCCCGGGCTTGCAGCGCTTCAGATGCGAACGGATATAGCCAGCTCGTGCGCCCTTCAGTCGGCGAAACAGCACTGCGAATGCGTATGCAGCGATTTCCGGTACCGCGCCGCGGCCGACAAAGGTGCGATCGCCATCCGCGTTTAAGAAGCACTCGACGGCAAGCGCGCGGCAAACGGCGTTTGACAGGATAGTCTCCCAGCGAGGCGGCCGCTGGGAACGATTGCCGCGAGCGCTGGCTTCCTCGACTTCGGACATGGCCAGTTTCGCTTCCGTGACGCCGTGAGCTTCCATCAGCTCACGCGCCTTGGAGAGTGCTATTGCCGCCTCGTTCTCATTGGCGCTTTGAGCCAATGCGAGACACTTGCGAATTTTGGCCAGGATCGCCTTGTCGGTCATGCCATCACCATGCGCTCTCGGCCGAGGCTCGCCAGAAGCTTCTCGCGCTCCTCGGTAACGTCGGCACTACCGAGTGTGAATGAATAGTCGCCGGCCCGTTCGCTTCTCAGCCCGCCGCGATAGGAGAGATCCAGCTGCATGAGCTTGATCGTCACCTCCTCGCGCGCGGCCTGGTCCCCAAGCGGGGTATAAGTGGCACGAACCAGCGGCGCCCAGTAGTCGCGGCCGTTCGGCCCGCCGTTCAGCCGCTGCAGTGTCCTCCCGCCATGCAGGACGCGGTAGTCCCCGGCGGCGAGCTCCACCTCGTTGCCCGCGAGGCCGGAATTGGCTGGATCGAGTTCGACGATCGTCGCCGGCTGCGCGCTGTCCATCGCCCTTGGCAGGCGCAACACCCTTCTGAAGCGGGAATTGGGATCGACCGGATCTCCGAGCTCGATCGTGATCGGTCCGGCCGGGCCGAAGCGGGCCTCGATCTCCGCCGTGATCGCATCGATCATTGCGGCAAGCTCTGCGTCGGAAAGGTCGGATCCGGTTCGTTCCTTCACCCGGTCGATCAGAGGCATGTCCGCTCACCCCGCAGGTCTTTGGTTGAGGTGCCGGTCTCTCCCGGCTGTCACGTCCCCCGTCAGACGTTGCAGCCGGGGACCGCGGCCCGGCGCCGCCTACTCGCAACTCCCGACCAGTCACGCCGGCACCCCATCTCCGGCAAGTGTGACCGCGCTGCCCTCGGTTGCTTTCGCCCTGGTATTCCTCGATCAGCCGGTCGGCGGCTTCATCAGCTCGCGTGCCTGGGTTACCCAGCTCTGCCAGTCGGCACGCGGCGACAGGCCCTTGACCACGGGCGGCGACGCAGGATCGACCGCCGCGAGGGCGGAGAAGCTGTCGATGCCGGCGGCTTTCAGCGCGGCTTGCGCCGCCGCGCCAATGCCCTTGATCACCGAAAGATCTTCTCCTTTCTCGCCCTTGTCTTCCTGGCCGCGTCGTTCCTTGTCCTCGGCCGGGGCGGATTGCTTCTTCCCGCCCTTCGCCAGGCTGCCGTCGACAAGGCCGAAACGCTCCACGGCCGAGGCCGGGATCTCGTCGCCAGGCGCGGCATAAAGGAAAGCGGCGCGTAGATCGCCTTCGCCGACGAGCTTCGATTTGTCCTTGGTCAGATAAAGACGTTCTTTCGCCTGCATGGCGCCCTCCTACTCGGACCTTGCCCAAAGGACGTGGAGAAAATCGCCCGTGGTGTCGGTGGTGGTGTTTTCGATGACGCCGGCCTTGCCAGCGGTGATCGAGAATTCTGCGGTGCGATCCACCCGGGTCGGCGGCGTGCCCTCGGTGATGTGTTCAACGGAAAGCAGGGTGTCGCCAGGCGAGAGCGCGCCGGGCACCTCATGCTCGCCCACCGGCCCGCCGGGGATCAGGGCACAGCCCACGGGCCTCGAAAATCCGGAAATCGTTGGCATGGTGATCTCCTGTTGCGGCCGAATGCCCGCCCGGTACTCTCGACTTCCGGGCGGGCGCTCCGCGGGTTGTGGCTTAGAGGCCGGTGACCGAGCAGAAGGCGGCCGGGCGGAACACCACGAAGGCCGCCCGCATGTCGCCGCGCACCGTGCGCTTGCCCTCGTTGAACTGGGTGCCGACATAGCCGATCTGGATGTCGACGCCCTTGCGCTCGAACAAGCTGATCCAGGCAGGCTGGAAGGAGCCGACATAGCCGGTGCCCTTTGCGTCCGCATCCTGCTGCACCACCGGCAGGCCCCAGAGGCGCTCAGGCCCGGCCTCCGAGGGCGAGCCCCAGATATAGACGCCGTCGACGGTGCGCAGCAGGCGCACGCCCTGCCAGTCTTCCGGATGCATGACGTGATGGGTCGGGATCGCCCGGCCGGTGACGCGGACCTTCGTCATTGCCTTGTAGAAGGCGTCCGGCACCGGATCCGCGCCCTTGGCCTGGGTCTGGATGCCGACGACGTTCTTCAGGCCGCGCAGGTTGGCGCCGGCGCCGTCGCCGACCAGCACCTGGCCGTCCAGTCGCTGGCGGATGCCGAAGGTCAGCCGCGAGTTGATGTAGCCCTGCATCAGGGGCACGTCTTCCAGCTGCTCGTCGGTCACCGGAATGCTGTCGGTGATCTTGACCACCGGCGACGTCTTTTCCGTGAATACGAAGGTGCTTTCCGCATAGGCCGCGCCCTCGGCCTTCTCGGCCGCGGCGTGGGCGCGGGTGGTTTCCTCCATGTACTTGATCGCCGCCTGACCCGTGGTCGACATCGGGATGATGTCGATGAGCTGCAGCGGGCGCGTGGCGCCTTCGACGAACCCGGGAAGGCGGATGCTTTCGGGCGCGAAGCCTGCGCCGGTCTCCAGAAGCGCCTTGGAGCCGAGGGTCTCGAATACGGCGCCCTTGGCCAGCATGTCGGACGGCAGCAAGTCCTCGTAGGAGAAGTTGATGCCGTTGGGCGTGCCGTGCTTCACCCACTCGGCATAGGCCTTCTCGGCCGCCACGAGCTCGCCCAGGCTCTTGACCCGGCTCCTGGCCTGTTCGTCCTTTGCACCCGGAATGGGGAGGCGGCCGCGCACCTTCTCGCGATCAGCAAGCGCGCTCGCCGCCTTTTCGGCCGTTTCGAGCTTTTCGGCCTGCGAGGCGAGATCGTTCAGCTCGTCATCCATCGCCTTGACCTTCTCGGCCACGGCGATCGAGCCCTTCACGTCCTTGCCGAGGCAAGTGACCTTGTTGAAGTCGTAGCTCTTCTGGCCGCTGTCGGTCGTGACCTCGGCCTCCTCGAACACCTTGTGCAATTCGGTCTGCTTTGCCGCGAGCTTTTCGCGGACTTCTTTCAGGGTGGTCATTCGACCCCTCCATTGTCGGTGGAACGTCCGCCGACGCGCCCGCGCGCGGCCTCTCGTGCTGCAAATCCGCCCCGCGGCCGGCGCGGGGCATTGCATGAGGTCGAGACTAGGAGAAAGGAGGAGGGTCGGACTATCCGCGCGGCCGCGCGGGTGAAGGCTCAGGAGCTATCAGTTCGACTTTCGGCGATTGCCGGGATGGATATCGGGCAGCGCTCGCAACGCTTTTATGGCAGCTTCATCAATTGATCCGCAAGCCTGAAGCAATCGGCGTTCAATCTGGTCTTTTCTGCGCGAATAGCTCACGTCACGCCAACCAGACTTGTAACAGCGCTGCAACGTCCACTGAGGGACGCCTGGCTCTTCGATCAAGCGCCACTCGGCACCGAGCAGGCAAACCACACCGCCGTACTCGTCGCTTCTTTTTCCGGCGGGACGGCCGACATGGCCGGGATGCAGATCCGGCAGAGCGTGAAGGCCTGAGACACTTTCGGCGGTCGCGCCGGTCAGGCGCTCCACCAAATGGGCGAGGCCATCGCGGCGATGAGACCCGGCGACGGTGCGCCATGGTCTGGACACATCTCCGTTGTTCCGTTGCACCGCCCATCTGACGCCAAGATTGACCAATCGCCACTCGTTGTTGATTTCAGCGACTACGCCGTGGTATTCACGCTTGGTCGGAACGTTGGCGCTCATATTTTCTCCCGACGTCTCGGCCCTTGCAAAAGCACCCGGAAGCAAGCCTGCGAAAACCGGGGGCAACAAAACGATAATACCCCCGTAATTTCGAATTTAGAGCTCCATTTAAGGCGCTGAGCAGGCGTCTTGTCGAAAAATGGCGAATGCCCCGTAACAGCCTCGTTTCGCCTCTCAGCGGCCTTCTCTGTCGATTTCCTCCTCGCGCTTCAAACACGCCCTCACAGGCCAAGGCGGCGCCGGGCCGAGGCGGTGAGATGCTTCACCGCCAGCTGCTCGGCAGGATCGGTTTCGGGAGCGCCTGAAGCGATGAGCTCCTCGAGCTTGCCTTTCAGGTTGGCGAGCTGGTCGATCCTCGCTTTGGAAAGACCCCGGCCGTCCGCCTCCCTGAGAGCCTTCAGGCCGCCGGCGCGCCCGACGATGTCGTCGATCTCCGCCAGCACGCTCTCGATCTGGACGGCGAAGGATCCGCGCGACTTAAGGCCAAGCGTTGCGGTATCGATGCCGGCGCCGCGTACCACGGGCGAAACCTCGTGAACGTCGAGACGCTTCAGCACGCGGACGCGCTCGCCGTCGCGGCTTTCGTATTGAGCGTCGATCACCCCGAAGCCGTAGGACCATTCCTGCACGGCCTGGCCGTTCTCCAGGTCGAATTTCAGCGTCGAGTGCCATTCCCTACCGGCATCCGAGCCGAGGTTCAGATGGATCTCGGCGAGCGCCGCGTTGTTTTCCTCATAAACCCGAGCCTTGCCGAGCGGCATGGCGCGCCGATCGTGCGCCGGCAGGATCGGCACCCACTGGATCCCGCCTTCCTTCCACGAGAAGGCGCCGGGCAGATAGGTGTCGCCGTCATGATCGATCGCCGACAGCGTGGCGATACGGGCGAGGCCACGGCCTTCCCCGTCCATCTTTTCGACCGTAAGGCCCTTGGTCTCGATCTTCATGTGTCCTGCTCCTCTTCGTCCTGGTCCCCGAAATAGGGGGCAAAGGACAGGGTTCCGTTCGGATGTTCGTCCTGCGCCATCTGCGCAGCCTGGGCCGCCGTGACGATCGATCCGTTGCGGGCGATGTGACTTGGCAGGGACCGGCCCGGCCCCAGGCGGCCGTCAAAGACGATGAAGCGCTCGACGCCGGCGGCCCTGGCGCGCTCGATCGTCGAAATGTTCTGCGCATATTTGGTTTCGGTGCGGGCGATCGTGCGGGCGCGCGTGTCGGCATTCGACCAGGGACCGCTGCCGACGTGATCGGCAATGCGAGCGGCTAGCTGCGTCGCGCCTTCGCCCTGCGCCCGCCCTTCCGCGAGCGCATCGAAGAGCGCCTGGCGCGTCTGGGCCGACAGATCGACCAGGCCGGCGCGGCGGCCGCCGAAGCCGACGATCGAACGGGCAACCGGATCCGGCAGGCTGCCGCCTATCCCCGCGAGCTCCGCCGCCTCCGCCACCTGGCGCGCCACTTCCAGGTAATACGCCTCGTAGAGGCCGCGGAACGTGGTTTGATGCACACCGATGCCGAGCGCCTCCAGGATCCTCGCGATCAGCAGCTCGTCGGCCTTGGTCCCGTCCGCCCCGCGTGACTTCGACGCGCGTGACTTTGGCGCCAGGTCCTCTTCCTCAAGAAATGGCAGCGCTGCCGACGAAGCCTCCCTCGCGAATTGCTCGAAGAATGCCTTCAACCGGCCTTCGAAGGTTACCGCGAGCGGCCCTTCCTGGCGTGCCAGGATGCTCAGATAAGCCCGGCCGACCCGTTGCGCCGCCGGCGAAGCCAGGGCTTTTTGTCTGATCCGCTTCGGTTCGTCTTCAACGGTGCGCGGCGGGGCGCCGGCCGGCACCTCCACCGAAGAGAACGGCCGCAGATAGATGCGGTGGCTATCGTCGACTTCCAGGCCAGCGGCCGCGCGCGCCTCCGCCACCATGGCCCAGCCGCCTTGCACCCGCTTGTTCCAGCGCTCCGTTTCCTTGTCCTCGTCATCCTGAAGGGCAAGCACTTCCGATGTGTCCCACCACATCGTCAGGCCGCGCGTCTCGCCGAAATCCGGCAGCAGCGAGCGTTCGATCTCGTCGGAGAACATTCGTGCCAGCGGCAGGACGCCGTTGTGCCAGGCGATCTTGCGCATCTCCGTCATGGTCGCCCCGACCTTGGTCGATTGCAGGCCGGCGCCGAAGCCCACGATAGCGGGAGGAATGCCAAGGCAGGCGCAGACCCGTTCTTCCGCCACGTCGCGCGCCTCCGACATGTTCATTTGCTGAGGGTTGAAGCCGTAGGGCGTGACGTCGGTTGGCGCTCCCATGACCAGCGGCCCGCCGCGCCGGTCGCCGCCAAACGCTTCCTGGAACCACGACTTGGTTGCCTCGACATCCTCGACCGCCACCGCGCCGCCGCTCTTCGGCGAGATCACCACGCCTGGCACGCCCATGTTGCGCAGGAGCGAAGCCACGAAATTCGAGCTCTCCAGGTCCATGAAGATCTCGCGGATCGCGCCGTCGAGCGGCGACAGGCCTTTGCGCGGATTGCGCGGATTGAGGCCATGGCGGAAATGCACGACCTCCTCGGCCTCAAGCCGCATCGGTTGCAGGCCCCCGCCGGGCGTATATCGGTAGTGCGAAATGAACTTCTCGCCGTCATCCGAACCGAAGGGCTCCATCGTCCAATGCGGCACATACCAGAGCTCGCCGGGCCGCCCGGCACCGTTGCGAAGCTTGATCCAGTAGGCGTTGCCGTCCAGGCAGAAGGAAAAGACCGTCGCCATCCACAGCGCGATGTCGCCGTAATAAGCGTTTGGCCTGCGGATCAGTTGCAGGGCGCCGTGCTCGGAGATCTCCGTCACCTGGCGGCCGCGGCGGCTTGTCACCGTCAGCCGCGCCTCCGGCAGCGCGCGGCCGATCCACTGGACCGGCGCAGTCACCACGGACGTGTCCAGTCCGTCGCCGACTGCCTTGCGATAATCGTAGCGCGTGCCTTTCAGGAGCCCCTGCCACAGGCTCGGCCTGGGCGGATGGCGCAGCGATTGAAGAGCCTTTGAAAACCAGTTCATGCCGGGATCCAATCCTTGTCGATCGGGCTTTCCTGCGCCTGGCCGATCTGGCCGAAAAGCGGGCGCCATTGTCCGCCGGCCGCGCCGCCGGCGGCCTCTATGGCGAGCCCCAGTGCCCAGAAATGGTCAGCATGGCCGTCCGGCGTGCGCTCGGCCGTAAAGCGGATGTTGCCGGCCGAGGTGACCTGCTTGGTCACGGACCTCAGGTCTGCGCGGATCGGCGGCGAATAGGGAATGCGCAACCGCCTGTCTTCCATGTGCCCGCGCACCGGATAGGCGAGCGCTTCCTTGACCTTCGCGGTGAAGGTCACGGCCTCGACCTTGTAGGGACCGAATTTCTTCTGTGCGTCATCGGACCAGCCGATGCCAAGGCCGGTCGCATCGATGTCGGTGCGAACGCAACGCTCGATCCAGGGCCAGAGCACCTTCTCCTGCTCAGCCTTGCTCATGTTCTTGAGCGCCTCGACATGGCGCGTATAGAGCACGTCGCCAAGGCGCTCCAGCACCCAAATGACCGTCAGGTCATGCTTGCGGCCGATATCGATGCCGGCGAAGAGCTCGCCGCCCTCGATCTTGCGCCAGTCGGCATCGGCGGCGTATTCGCAGGCCGCGATCAGGTCATATTCCAGGAAGGCCGCATCGTCGTCGGCCGGCTGGCACATGTACTCCTGAAGGAAACTTTCCTCGTCGGCCGCGCCGCTCTTCACCCAGTCGAAATAGGCGGCTTCGTCCATCTCCTGGCGTTCGTCGTCTTCCGGCAGCGACTGCTGGAGCTTCCACAGGAAGCCGTCGTTCAGTGCGTCCTCGAGCGTCACCCTGTGCAGGCTGATCTTCTTTGGATTTCCGCCGTCCCGGTATTCCTTGACCAGGCTGTTGAAGAAGTTGTGCGAGCCGCGATGCGTCGAAATCACCTCCATCGAACCGCCCCAGGTGATGCCGGGATAGGCGATCGACCACAGCTTTCGCGGATCGGGATGCAGCGCGAATTCGTCGAGCACCCGGCCGCCGCGCTTGCCGGCCTGGGCATCCGGATTGGAGCTCATCGAATGGATGCGCCGGCCGTTGGCAAATCGCAGCACATAGGCGCTTGTCTTGCCGTCCGGGTCGACGGCCTGTTCGCCGAGATCGCGCGCGGCGAGTTCCAGATTGCCCGCCCAAAGCTTGCAGTCCTCGAGGAATAGACGCGCCTGGATGTCGTCGCGCGAGGAAACCCATTGATCGTGCCGTGCGGCGGCGAGCGCGGTGCGGGAAACCGTGGCATAGGCCGTCGACCAGGAAAGGCCGATCTGGCGACCTTTCTCCATCAGCTTCAGCCGGGAATTGTCCTGCACCCAGCGTGCCTGATAGGGCAGGAAGATCGCACCGCGATTGGCGGGGATGATGCGCGCGCGCCCCATCAGGCCCCCCCCATCAGGCGTCGGTTGATCTCCGCCATGGTCTCCTGCGAGACGCCCGCCTTCCTGGCGACTTCGGCCACATCCTCGGCCGCCTTCTTCATCCGCTCGTCGAATTCGGCTTGCAGCAATCGCCGCAGCTCGGCCGAGTGCCGCTGCGCGGTGATGGCGGCGCGGTTGGCGCTCGCCAGCGCGTTGATCTCCTTGGCCGACAGATCGCCCCTGGAAAGCAGCTCGTCGGCCGCCATCTTGATGCGTTCGGAAATCGCGACGGTCATCTTGTCGGCGCCGTCAGGCCCCATCGCTTCGGCGAGCGCAGTGGACAGCCGCAAGCGCTCGTCGTATTCGCGCCACTGCCGAGCCTTGCGGACCGAATAGCGGCTGAAGGCTCCCTTGGAGATCGAGCCTATGCCGAGATCCGCCAGCCGGGCGTTGAACTCCGCCAGGATGGCGACCTGCGGCCGCTTGCCGTCCCGCAGTTCCTGGTTGACCCAGGCAAGGTCGGCGTCCGCCTCTTCAGGCAGCATTTCCATGGTCGACAACCGTCCGCGACCTTCACGCCGTCCGCCGGCCTCGGGAGCGACCATTGACCTATCTCCCGTCCTCGGGCCATGCCACGCCGTCCAGCGGCGCGCGCCGTTCCAGGTGATCCCGTCCGGCCTGGGCGAGGCCAGCGATCAGCTTGCCGCCATCCTCTTCCAGGTTGACCGCGCCGATTTCCTCCAGCTTGCGCAGCTGCGTTCTCACCCATTCGATGGAGCGCGACACCAGATAGACGTCGAGCGCCTTCTGGATCAGATCCTCGCGCAGGTGACCGTTGAACTCGCGGGCGATGGCCTCGAGGATCACCAGGCGACCATGCCGCTCCAGGTAGTCGCGATATCCCTCTTTCAACGTTCTTTCCCTCCGTCGAGCAGGAAGATCTCGATCCGGTTCACGACCCGGGTAACGCCAAGGTGGCTTTCCTCAAGCCTCCCGAGCGCACCCCGAACCTGTTCCAGCGCTATGCGCAGCTCATGCACATCGTCTTTTGGCGGCAGGTGGCCCACATCGCTTTCCAGCGTCTGGATGCGGCGGTCGTGCTCGATGAGCTTGCGCTCGTGCTTGCCGATGGTGTGCTCGTTCGCCTTCGATCGCGCAGTCAGCCAGGTGTAGAAGATGCTGATGATTGCAAGGAGTGAAGCGATGGCCGCCGACCAGTTGCGGATGTCCTCGATCATTTGCCCTCGCTCGCACAGTCGATGCAGGTGACGGCCGATGGCAGCGCCTGGCGCCGGCGTTCGTCGATCGGGTCGCCGCATCGCCGGCATGTGGTGGCGCCGGGCCGGTCGAGGGAAGCGCGGATCCGGCCGATCGCCGCATCGCGCTCCTGTTCGACGCGCAGCTCCGCCAGTTCCTTGTCGAACTCGCTCGCCTTCATCCCTCCACCTCGAAATAGCGGTGCCGGGGCGTGGAGACCTGCCAGATCGCCTCGCGGCCGACGATCACTTCGTCGCGCCCGGTAACCTCGAATTCGCCTGGCGTATCCGCGCGCCTGGTGTAGAGCCGCTGCCCGTAGACGACCTTTTCTTCCTGCAGGCGCTGGTTGAGCTCGGCGAGCGATCGGCAGGAGCATTCGAACATGAAAAACTTCCGCCGGCCGTCAGGATGAAAGTCGTTCAGGTCGATGCGATAGACGGCCTGTGTCATCACTTGCCCTTCATCGCCTTGATGGCCTCGACGCCCTGGGCTCCGAGGTTCTTCAGCGTGTGGCCGCCCATGTAGAGCGCGACGAACCAGGACGTCAGCGTCATCATCACGCCCATGTCCATGCGCGAGCCGATATCGGTGCCCGCGATCGCATCGGTAACCGGCACGATGAGTAGGCGAACCGTCCACATGAGGCCGAGCAGATACATCCAGCCCCAGCGCCAGCCGCTCTGCCAGATGCCCTGTCGCTGTTCGGCCTGCAGCAGGGCGAACTGGCCGTCGAGGCCGCGGGACCACAAGGCTATCAGTTCCGGCATTCGGCCCTCGACGGTCTCGACCGCCTCTTCCAGGTCCGCGCCGTTGACGGACGGAAGTTCTTCGGGTTCGACGCCAAGGACGCCGGCGATCTCGCTCACCACCGTTTCCGCCAGGCGTCCGCCCGCCTCTCCGAAGCGCTCGCCCAGGACGCGGCCGACAAGCTCGGCTCCGACCTTGGAGGCGACCCCGGCCAATATGCCGACGATCATGCTCATATCGCTCTCTCCGCTTGCGTGGCGTAGGCCCGAGCCCTGAGCCGGTTGACATGCGCGCGCCAGAGCAGCCAGGCGGCGAGCGCGATCAAGGCGACGGTGACACCCGCGACCGCGATCGCGGCGAGCGCGTCCATGTCGACCGGGGCGGCTACCGGAGCGGCCGGCGCACTTGCCGCCGCGCCGGATCCGGCCGCCCCCTGCTGCCGCGAAGTCCCCTTTGCCTTGCTGCCTTTGTCCTCAAGCGCAACGATCACCTCGGCAACGTCGGATTTCTCGGCCAGTGCCCACCTGGTCCACAGCGCCTCGCCTTCGGCGACGCGCCGCGTCCAGCCCTTGCCGAAGGTCGCCCAGTGCTTGAACGTCCGGTAGATGGAAAGCCGCCTGGCGCAGAGCTTGCGGACCGTTTCGTGGTCGGGACCGCCGATGACGGCCATCAGGCTCTTGCGCGCGGCGGCCGGACCGGAATTCACCGCATAGTCGAACACCGCCCCGTCGACGCCGGAGGCAAGCGTGTCGCACCCGGTACGCTCCCAGTAGTCGTCGTGATAGATCCGATTGACGAGATCGCCCCGGATGTCCTTGAGGTCGGCCTTGGTGGCGCCCGCCTTGTGAAGGCGCAGGGTCGCAAGCGTGATGCCCTTGTTCGTGGCGCCGCCCGGGTCTTTCGGATGGTCCACGTAGCCGCCCTCGAAGCTCAGCGTGAACGCCAGCGATCTTGGGAAGTTCTTCTTCATCCGAAGCCCCGCCATTAAGCCGCGCGCCGGCCCATGACGAAGTGCGGGGCCGGCGCTGATCCTGGATCAAATCTGGCAGGTTTCGCGGGAAGGGTTCATCCACGCGGGCGCGCGGGTGGAGCGACCTTGGAGGCGGGAGAAATCAGAAGAGATCGAGCTGAAGCGCGTCGTTCAGCTGCCAGCGGCGCACGGTCGCCACGTCGGATCGAACGGTCCTCGCGATGGCGTTCAGGCTCTCGCCGCGCGCGAACATGACCTGGGCAATCCATTTTTTGCCGAGCGGCACCTTGATGTAGCCGTGCCCCATCACGGCTGCAAGCATGGCGATTTTTTCGGCGCCGAGCAAGCCTGCTGCCATCGACCGGGAAGATGTACCGGCGCGTGGCAGGTGGATCTGCGAGCCTCCGAGCTCAAGCAGCAGCCTGATCGTGTCGTCGACGCCGAGCGCATCCACATAAGGCGCGATGTTTGCCGGGATCTGAGGCTGTACGTCAGGCATCTTCCATCCGTCCGGTTCGCGTCGTCAATTTCAGTTCCTGGGCCGTCAGATCCTTGAGGCGGACCGTCAGCTCAATGCGCCGGTGGCTCATTCTCGGCAGCTCGGCGATGCGCCGCCTCAGTTCCGCCCGCTCCGCCCTCAATCGTTCCAGCTCCGCATCCTCGCGCCATGTCAGAAGCGGCAAGGGAGCGGAGCCGGCCATGTCAATCGCCCTTTGCCGCCCTGATACAGCGCCCGAAGCTCTGCATTGCCGCCAGCAAGGTTTCGTCCGTGGCCGCCGAAATCTCGCTGCCGATCGGAACGCCGAGGATCCGGCACTGCGCCTCGATGACGGCGAGTTTCTCGGCGCGGCCGTCCTGGAATTTCGGCCACGTCACATCGGCCTCCCGGGCGATCCAGGCCTTGAGGGCTTCCACAGCCTTCCGCGCGTCCTGTGCGTTGCTGAGGAAGCGCACGTGATCAATGCCGGTCTGCCGCCTGACGAAAGCGATCAGCGCCTTGTCGTCGCGATTGCGGACGAGGCCGAGGTTCCAGGCGGAGATCCAGAGTGCCTGGAGTTTCTTCGCGAACCGCCCTTCAAGCGGCGTTCGACGACGGCTTGAAGACCGCTCGAAGCCGAGCCGGCCGAGCTCCTGGATGACTTCGTCATGCTGTTTCGGGCTCATCGCCCGCAGCGACCGGATACCGGTCACCCGCTCGTAGAGATCGCGGGCGTCGTCGCCATCGATGCCGAGCTGCTTCAGGCCGACATGGATCTTGGCATAGGCGCTCATGACGGCGCCCTCCCGAAGAGATCAGAACTCATCGCCCCCCCGCGGGTGCAGGGCCGGCCGAGACGATCACATATTTTAATGTGATGACATCCATCCGGCGCCGGTGATAAAAGCTCGGCCGCTGGCCAATGCCGATCGTCGACAGGTCGACACGGTGATCGCCGTCGGCCCAAAGCCAGCCTTGGTGAGGGCCGCAACCGAGGATGCGGCCCGTCTCCGTATCGATCTCCCACCACAGGAAGTCCTGGCCGCGATCCTCGAACTCGATGCGCTGCACGCCGCTCATGTCAGGCTCCACCTTCCGTCGATCAGGTCATCCAGCCACTGCGGCTCGGGGTGCTCCGCGAAACCGCCGATTTCGGCCTGGATGTCGCGCACGAGGTTGAGCTGGCGCTCGCAAAGGTCGGCCATCATCTCGTCGCAGGTGCCGGGGACCGGGATGATTTCGTTGGCCCAGTCGCGCTCCAGCTCGCAGGCGCATTCCACGTCCGAGCGCAGCGTGTGCCGAAGCTCCGCCAGGGCGCGCTCCAGAAGTGCCCTGTGCTTTTCCGTTGCGCCGGTCATTGCGGCAGCCCACGCACCTGACCTTCGGCCCAGGCGAAAAACGCTTCGTCAAGGGCCTGCTCGGCGCGCTCGTATTCATCACGGGCATCCGCATAGATGGCGTCCATTCTTTGGAAAACCTGCTGTGCGGCGTCCCGAGCCGATTTGGCTTCCGTCATTGCCATGCGAGCTTCCAGGGCGGCGGCGTTTGCCTTGTGAACTTCATCAAGGCGCAGGCTTCGTGGAGATAAATTGCTGTCGGTCTGTTTCATGGTTCGATCCGTCTATTCATGATTGTCAGCAATTCTGGACGGGGCCTGGCTGAGCCAGGCCCGGCCCTCGTCGTTCGCCGCCCTGGAATTACTTGCCCCATCCCCCGGCGGTCTTGGTTTCGGCTTTCGGCTCGCTCCAGCCTTCGGCAATTTTCGGTTCCCGGTGGTCTTCAGGATTGAAGTTGCGCGGCCGCCAGTCCTGTTTCACGTATGTGCTCGCACGGGCCGTGCCGGGCATGCCGTAGTGCACTGCGCAGAATTGCTGCAGCCCGGGGCGGGAGCAGTCGATTGCGCTGCTCGCGGGGATTGCCGATCCAAGCAGGATCAACACCGCGAAAACGAATGAAACTGCGGAAACGAGTTTGTGCATGCTGGTTCCTTTCAGTCTTGGGAGGAAGCGGCGCTGACCGCCGTCTTGTTGTCGTTGAGGGGAGGAAGGAAACGGAGCAAGAACCTGGCGGAAGGCGATCTTGATCGCGCTCATGACCCAGCTCCGATGTGTCGGTCGGCGGCCTGAACCCAGTTGCGCACTGCGCCTCTCAGGCCCATGGTGCTGGTCGCACGGATCCCGCCGATCGTGACGGCCACACCGTCCCATCTGTCGCTGATCTTGGCGTCGAAGCACGATTTCAGGCGCCGTGCGAGGTTGTTCATCTCGTTGCGATCGCGGACATGCCAGGCGGCAGGATCGTCCTTGCGGTCCCCGGCCTTTCGCATGGCGTCGTCGAGCATTTTCGCCACCTGGTCGCGGAGGGTTTTGAGATCGCTCACGGCGTCGATCCCTTCTCGAATTCAATGCGATCGGCGAGCATGCGAAGGAATTCCGAGAGTTTCTCGTTCGAAGCCTCGGCAAGATCTTGAATGAAGCGATCGGTTGGATCATCGCCGTGGAAATCCTGAACTTCATTCAGCACTTCCGCGAAAAGTTCCGGATCACGAGCTAGTTTGTTGCCGACCTCAGAACCAGACACTGCGCTATAGAGAAATGCCATCGTCGCCCCCCTCACGCTCGTGCCAGGTCGATCGTGACGGGCTGCCATTGGCCGTCCGGTGTGTCGCGCTCGTAGCAGCGCACGTAGGTCTTCGATCCGACCACGCGCATCGCCGCCCGGATCGCCTCCATCGCCTTCAGCCACCGCTCGTCCGCGATATCGAGCCTGAGCAGCATGAAGATCTCGGACCGGTTGATCTGGCCGGCCTTGTCGGTGTTGAACGCGCGGGTGACGATGGCGCGGATCTCCGGCCGGCTGTCGGCCGCCCATTCGTTCAGGCACTCGTCGATCAGCCCCTTGGCGACCTGCAGCTGCGGCCCGAAGTCGATGTAGTCGGCGACCTGCACCTGCACCTTCATCAGCCCGTCGAAGCTCATGAAGGTCTTGTTGCCCTTCGCGCCGCCCTTGGCCGCGCCGTATTCCTGCGCCAGCAGCGCCTCGAAGGCCGACAGATCGTCGAATGTGTGCTGCTTGAAGCGGGAGATCTGCGCCGAGAGATCGCGGGCGTAGGCCATGATCTTGCGCACCGTCTCGTCCTCAAGCTTGTGTTCGGGCTTGATGGCTTCGACGGGCACGAGATTGCCCTTGGCGTCGCGCAGGTAGGACTTGCCACCCACTTCGACGATTTCGTCATCCCACATCGTGGTGTGTGTCTCGCTCACCTGGCTTCTCCTGATTTGCGTTGATCGAGGGCGGAACGGCCCGGTCCCGGGTCGCCGAGCATTCCTGAGTTCCGCTGGCCGGCTTCCGCCGCCAGGATGAGGTCCAGGTGCGGGCTGACGCGGTATTTCCGGAACACGACGCGGGGCCGTACCGTTTCCTGGTGGCGCCGTGGCGATGCGGTCACCGGCGCGGGCGAAGGCGTGGCCGGCGGCGAAGCGGGCGATGGCGGGGCGGGTGAAGGCGGCAGGTCTTCGGTCGCTTCGAGTACCAGCGCCTTGTCGATCGTCCGCGATACGTCGTGGATCTTCCGGCCAAGCCTCTCGGCTATCCACCAGTCCTTCTCTCCGAGCGTCCGGAAGCCGACCGCTCGCGCTATGTCGTCATAGCTCCAGGGCCTCATGCCGAACTCCCGTTGCCAGGACCGGTTGCCAGTCTTGGCCGAGGCACCACAGGAAGCCGGGCAACCCGCCCTGACGCGAGGTCGGCTTCCGTGATCCTGGCCGGTCCGCTGACCTGTGCCGTCTCAAGGGCGCGCGCGCAGCGGACCATGTCGGCAAGCGCGAACTTCGCCAGCTCCGTGAGCGCCGGCGACAGGAACAGCGAACCGTCGCGGCTCACGTGCTCGTCGATGAACTGTCGGAGCGTCCGGATATCTTCACTCAGCATCGCC
Source organism: Stappia albiluteola (assembly GCF_014050225.1). Lineage (GTDB taxonomy): Bacteria > Pseudomonadota > Alphaproteobacteria > Rhizobiales > Stappiaceae > Hongsoonwoonella > Hongsoonwoonella albiluteola. The sequence goes on from NZ_JACFXV010000055.1 coordinate 20,706, forward strand.
GCCTCCCTTGATCAGGGAATGCGGGCAACCCGTCCGGCATGCCTGATGCATCCGCACGCGATGGGCGTTCGTCGTGGCGAAGGGCTTGCGCTGCCACGAAAGGCAGACGTTGCGCGCCATCTCGCCCATGACCGGGCATGTCACCGTTTCGGACATCAGCGCGCCGCGCGAGGCCTGCTCGAAGCGGGCGATGTCGCCATTGTGGTAGCTGTTGGAGAGCACCTGGCTGACGGCCGAGGCTGAGTAGCCGACCTTGCGCGCGACGGCCGCCTGGCTCTCGCGATTGCAGGCCTCCGCCAGCACGATGATCCATTCTGGGATCGTCGCGCCCCAAGCCAACCGGGCCTTGGCGACGTTGTCGGGCCGGTTGCCGGAAGCGGCGCTCATGACGACACCTCCTCGGTCTCGACAGGACCGACCAGCTCATGCCGGTTCTGGTCGAACACCACCTTGGTCCGCAGGATCATCGGCGGCAGAGGTCCGGTGTTCATGTCCGGTGCCAGCCGCCAGATGCCGGGTGCGCCGGGCTTGCCCTTGACCAGCGGGATGAGGTAGCCGGCCTTGGACAAGGCCTTGATGTAGGCCTGCGCTGAAGCGAGGCTGATCGCGGTTTCGTCGGTCGACCCCCACAGCGCGATATCCTGCGCGGTGAACCCCTGCCGATGCGCGCCGGAGCGCATCGCGTTCCACATGCATTTCTGCTTGCCGGCGCTCTCGATCACCGTTCCGTCCCGGCGCACCCGCGGCGTGGCGGTCTGGCGCACCGTGGCCCGGTAGACGGCTTCCGGTCGCGGCCCCCGCTCGCCCACCTTCTCGACGAGGCCGGCCTTTTCCAGCCGGCCGAAGAAATCGTCCACGTCCCGGCGCCGTGCATTCGACATGCGCAAGATGTCGCCGCGCGTGAATGTCTCGCCCGCCAGCTCGTGCGCCTGGATGACGCTCCAGAAATGATCGATGCCGCGCTTGGGAGAAGTGCCTTTGGCCAGGCTCAGCTTCAGGACGATCCCCATCACGCAGCCTCCCGGCGCGACGGCAGGTGACCGCGCGAGAAGTAGCCCCGGCCGGCCCGATACTCGTCGAGGCCAATCCGGGAGACGCCGAGGACGTTCGCCTCGATCGCGATCGCGTGCAGCGTGTTGCCGATGCGGCGGACCCGGCCCTCTGCCTCCGAGCGCGCCTTGTCGAGCAGATCGTCGGCAATCGCGATCTGCGGATAGAGCGTGCGCGCAAGCACCCGGGTATCGTTCAGATCGCACGGCTGCGCATAGCCCATCGTCAGCACAAGGTCGCGGAACCGGTCGACGCCCTCCAGCTTCTTGGGAAACAGTTCCTCGCCGATCAGCAGCACCGGCACGTTGCTCTTCTTGGCGATCATCCGAACCAGCTCGATCATCTTGCGATCGACCAGCTTGTCCGCCTCGTCGATGATGAGCGGCCGCCTCGGATCGCGCGCCAGGATGGCGATGATCTCGTCTTCCAGGTCCGCCAGGGTGCCGCTCGCCGCCGGCCGGCCGAGCTCTGCCAGGATGGAGGTCAGAAGCTTCTTCTTCGTCCAGGTGTCGGACACCTCGACATAGGCCGCATCGGTCTTGTTCTGCACGAACAGCGCCGCCACGCTCTTGCCGTAGCCCGAGAAGCCGGCGAACACGCCGAGGTTCGGCTGCAGCGGGTGACGGTCCTGCAGCGACCGGACCAGCGTCATGCAGGCGCTGACGTTCCTGATCGGCGCCGTATCTCCGCTATTGACATCCATGTTAAGCCCCATCAATCTGCCCTTTCAGTGATGTGAGTGAATTGCCTTGGCCCCGTTCCCGCGGGGCCTTTTCCTTTTAGTGGGCGATCCGCACGGCGTGCTCGAGCCCCCACACCTCCATGATGTCGACATTGGTCCGGTACTGCGGCGTGCGCTGGTAATGCCCCAGCCAGCGCAGCTCCTCGGTTGAGATCTCGGCCTGACGTCCGCTGGCGATCGCCATCTCCAGCTGGATTGCCCGGTAGAAGCGCTGGCCGGCCTCGTTGAGTGGTTGGTTCTGCCGGATCGGCACCACGTTCTTGAACGCCTCCGCCCGCTCCAGCATCTCCTCGACCTCGGCCAGGTCCTCGGCCGTCACCCTGGCGTTGCCGGCCTCCCATTCCCGCAGCAGCTCCTCGTGGATCGACCGGGTCCTGTCGTCGATCGGCGCGGGCGATGCCGGCTTCAGCGGCAGCACCGACGCTTCCTTCGCCGCCTCGATCGCCGGCGTGACGTGCTCTTCCTCGCGCTTCGGCAGCGCGACGACATTCGCCTTGGCGGCCTCTTTCTCGTCCGCCTTCTTGCGATAGAGCCTGAGCGTGCGCTCGATGCCCGATGGCCCCTTGCCGAGCTCGCGAAGCTCGGCCTTCGCCTCCCTCTCGCGCTCGGCCAGCATCTCGCGCGCCATCGCCTTTTGCGCCTTCACGAACTCGGTGCGGTCGATGTCGCGCAATTCCGGGCACACGGCCGCATCCAGGAAGCTGCCGTCCTCGGCCGAGAAGGCGTAGACCTTGCCCATGTCGATCGGATCGAGCCGCACGATCACGTCCGTGCCCGGCAGGATCAGCGGCGAGCTGTAGTAGACGTGGTCGATCTTCAGGCCCTGCGCCGTCATGCGGCGGCGGCCGTCCTTGCCGGCGAGCGGCATCAGCAGCACGTCCAGTGCGCGCTCGTCGACGCGTGCGACAGGCGTTGTCGAGCGTTGCGCCGCCTGGTTGGGCGAAAGGCCCTTCAACTCGCCTTTCAGGCCGCCATGCGGGCGTTCGTGGTAGTAGACCTCCAGCCACTCGTCGATGATGGCTTGCAGCTCGGCGGCGGTGAGTTCCACCCCGAACAGCTCCGCGTCATCCGCGCCAAGGCGTTCCGAAAACGCCTTCTTGCCTTCGATCGCCTTGCGCTCCGCCACGTCGTGGCCGACATAGCCCGGCAGCTGCGGTGCGAAATTGTGCTGGAATGTGCCGATGACGCGCTCGACATGCCCCTTCTCGGTCGGGCTGTAGGCCCGCGACACGTCCTGTTCGATATGAAGATCGGAAAACAGGCGCTGCGTGGCCTGCGCCTTGAAGTCCGAGCCGTTGTCCGTCTTGATCGTCTTCGGCACGCCCCACTGGATCACCGCCTTGCGGATCAGCAGGCCGACAGCCGAGGCGCGTGGCGTCTTCGACAGGGTGATGACCAGTCGGCGGGTGGCGAGATCGATGCAGGCATACATCGAATGGCGGCCGTCCGTGCAAAGTGCATCGACCGGCGAGGCGTCGATCTGCCAGAGCTGGTTTGGCTCCTTGACCCACCGATAGGCGCCGGTACCGCGCATCGCCATGGTCGAGCGGTATTTGTCCGGGTTCGTGTTCTTCAGGATCACGACCCGTTCTTCCTGCCTCAGCTTCCTGATGAAATGCTGGAACGTCCGCACCGGCGGCAGCGGTTTCAGCTCGCCATGCCGGTCGGCGATCTGGCCGCCGAACTCGTCTTCGCAATAGTCCCGCAACGTCCCGGCCGAGAGAGCCGGGTTCTTGAAGATCCACGCCAGCACGAAGGCGCGCAGCCGACCGCCCTCGGCGGTTTCCAGCAGCCCGGTATCCTTCTTCGCCTTCGAGCGGTCGCAGGCCAGCGCCGCGCTGCCCTGGAACTTCACCTTCTCGCGCCAGCGCATCAGCGTGCGCGCTGAAACCCGCCTGACGACGCCTTGCGCCCAATCTGGCAAGGGGATGCGGCCGGAATTGTAGAGATCCGCGAAATAGGCATCCGAGGCGAGCGCGCCGAGATCGAGCATCGCCCGGAACCTGTCCGCCAGCCGGACGATGCACATCCTGGCGTCGCGGTTCAGCCGTTCGCGTTCGGTAAGGTTCCCGGCGGCGGCAAGGGTCGGCTGCGCTTGTGCCTTGCCGCTGCCAGGCCCGTCTCCGCCCGTCATCGTCAGCGCCGGCCCGACGCGCCGCGACAGGTAGCAAAGCCTGACATCCAGCGGCAGCAGGTCCAGGTGGTAGCGCGTGATCGTCCCGCCGCGCCCCGTCTCGCATCTCACCTGGGCGTGGTAGCGGTGCCAGCCCTCTCGGTCGGCCAGGTCGTTGACGCCACGCTTCGTTGCAGGCAGCCCCGGCAATTCTCCGGCCTTCGCCGCCTCGGCGATCTCCTGTGCCGTGAACCACATTTGAACCTGGATTGGAGCCTGCGCGTTCATCGGCCTAGATCGCTCCCCACTTGGCCTTTTCGGCCGCCTTGAACCGTTGGATTTTCGCTTCCGCTTCCTCGGCCAGGTGCACGTTGATGAGCGCCTGGTACTTGGTGTCGATCACCACCTTGCCGAAGCGCTCCGCCACGAAGCCGAGCAGGTCCGTGCACCCCGTCACGTCGATCAGCGCGATGAAGCGCTCCAGCGTGATCCTGTGCGCCTCCGCCCCTTCCGAGGCATAGTTCGCCAGCATGTTCTCGCTCACCTGGTAGCCGAGCTCGGCGCTCATCGCCGCCGCGATCTCCGCCCGCGACATCGGCGAGGACTTGAGTGCCAGCGCCACCGCCTGGCTGATTTGCGAGGAAAGGCGCGAGCCGCGGATCGCGCCGGCTTCGAAGCCGGCCGCCACCTTGGGGGGCTCCCAGGAAAGAAGATCGCCGGTCAGGTTGTCTCCCCGCGCCTT
>NZ_JACFXV010000056.1 GCF_014050225.1 Stappia albiluteola
AAGGCGCGGGGAGACAACCTGACCGGCGATCTTCTTTCCTGGGAGCCCCCCAAGGTGGCGGCCGGCTTCGAAGCCGGCGCGATCCGCGGCTCGCGCCTTTCCTCGCAAATCAGCCAGGCGGTGGCGCTGGCACTCAAGTCCTCGCCGATGTCGCGGGCGGAGATCGCGGCGGCGATGAGCGCCGAGCTCGGCTACCAGGTGAGCGAGAACATGCTGGCGAACTATGCCTCGGAAGGGGCGGAGGCGCACAGGATCACGCTGGAGCGCTTCATCGCGCTGATCGACGTGACGGGGTGCACGGACCTGCTCGGCTTCGTGGCGGAGCGCTTCGGCAAGGTGGTGATCGACACCAAGTACCAGGCGCTCATCAACGTGCACCTGGCCGAGGAAGCGGAAGCGAAAATCCAACGGTTCAAGGCGGCCGAAAAGGCCAAGTGGGGAGCGATCTAGGCCGATGAACGCGCAGGCTCCAATCCAGGTTCAAATGTGGTTCACGGCACAGGAGATCGCCGAGGCGGCGAAGGCCGGAGAATTGCCGGGGCTGCCTGCAACGAAGCGTGGCGTCAACGACCTGGCCGACCGAGAGGGCTGGCACCGCTACCACGCCCAGGTGAGATGCGAGACGGGGCGCGGCGGGACGATCACGCGCTACCACCTGGACCTGCTGCCGCTGGATGTCAGGCTTTGCTACCTGTCGCGGCGCGTCGGGCCGGCGCTGACGATGACGGGCGGAGACGGGCCTGGCAGCGGCAAGGCACAAGCGCAGCCGACCCTTGCCGCCGCCGGGAACCTTACCGAACGCGAACGGCTGAACCGCGACGCCAGGATGTGCATCGTCCGGCTGGCGGACAGGTTCCGGGCGATGCTCGATCTCGGCGCGCTCGCCTCGGATGCCTATTTCGCGGATCTCTACAATTCCGGCCGCATCCCCTTGCCAGATTGGGCGCAAGGCGTCGTCAGGCGGGTTTCAGCGCGCACGCTGATGCGCTGGCGCGAGAAGGTGAAGTTCCAGGGCAGCGCGGCGCTGGCCTGCGACCGCTCGAAGGCGAAGAAGGATACCGGGCTGCTGGAAACCGCCGAGGGCGGTCGGCTGCGCGCCTTCGTGCTGGCGTGGATCTTCAAGAACCCGGCTCTCTCGGCCGGGACGTTGCGGGACTATTGCGAAGACGAGTTCGGCGGCCAGATCGCCGACCGGCATGGCGAGCTGAAACCGCTGCCGCCGGTGCGGACGTTCCAGCATTTCATCAGGAAGCTGAGGCAGGAAGAACGGGTCGTGATCCTGAAGAACACGAACCCGGACAAATACCGCTCGACCATGGCGATGCGCGGTACCGGCGCCTATCGGTGGGTCAAGGAGCCAAACCAGCTCTGGCAGATCGACGCCTCGCCGGTCGATGCACTTTGCACGGACGGCCGCCATTCGATGTATGCCTGCATCGATCTCGCCACCCGCCGACTGGTCATCACCCTGTCGAAGACGCCACGCGCCTCGGCTGTCGGCCTGCTGATCCGCAAGGCGGTGATCCAGTGGGGCGTGCCGAAGACGATCAAGACGGACAACGGCTCGGACTTCAAGGCGCAGGCCACGCAGCGCCTGTTTTCCGATCTTCATATCGAACAGGACGTGTCGCGGGCCTACAGCCCGACCGAGAAGGGGCATGTCGAGCGCGTCATCGGCACATTCCAGCACAATTTCGCACCGCAGCTGCCGGGCTATGTCGGCCACGACGTGGCGGAGCGCAAGGCGATCGAAGGCAAGAAGGCGTTTTCGGAACGCCTTGGCGCGGATGACGCGGAGCTGTTCGGGGTGGAACTCACCGCCGCCGAGCTGCAAGCCATCATCGACGAGTGGCTGGAGGTCTACTACCACGAACGCCCGCATGGCGGCCTGAAAGGCGAGTTGAAGGGCCTTTCGCCCAACCAGGCGGCGCAACGCTCGACAACGCCTGTCGCACGCGTCGACGAGCGCGCACTGGACGTGCTGCTGATGCCGCTCGCCGGCAAGGACGGCCGCCGCCGCATGACGGCGCAGGGCCTGAAGATCGACCACGTCTACTACAGCTCGCCGCTGATCCTGCCGGGCACGGACGTGATCGTGCGGCTCGATCCGATCGACATGGGCAAGGTCTACGCCTTCTCGGCCGAGGACGGCAGCTTCCTGGATGCGGCCGTGTGCCCGGAATTGCGCGACATCGACCGCACCGAGTTCGTGAAGGCGCAAAAGGCGATGGCGCGCGAGATGCTGGCCGAGCGCGAGAGGGAGGCGAAGGCCGAGCTTCGCGAGCTCGGCAAGGGGCCATCGGGCATCGAGCGCACGCTCAGGCTCTATCGCAAGAAGGCGGACGAGAAAGAGGCCGCCAAGGCGAATGTCGTCGCGCTGCCGAAGCGCGAGGAAGAGCACGTCACGCCGGCGATCGAGGCGGCGAAGGAAGCGTCGGTGCTGCCGCTGAAGCCGGCATCGCCCGCGCCGATCGACGACAGGACCCGGTCGATCCACGAGGAGCTGCTGCGGGAATGGGAGGCCGGCAACGCCAGGGTGACGGCCGAGGACCTGGCCGAGGTCGAGGAGATGCTGGAGCGGGCGGAGGCGTTCAAGAACGTGGTGCCGATCCGGCAGAACCAACCACTCAACGAGGCCGGCCAGCGCTTCTACCGGGCAATCCAGCTGGAGATGGCGATCGCCAGCGGACGTCAGGCCGAGATCTCAACCGAGGAGCTGCGCTGGCTGGGGCATTACCAGCGCACGCCGCAGTACCGGACCAATGTCGACATCATGGAGGTGTGGGGGCTCGAGCACGCCGTGCGGATCGCCCACTAAAAGGAAAAGGCCCCGCGGGAACGGGGCCAAGGCAATTCACTCACATCACTGAAAGGGCAGATTGATGGGGCTTAACATGGATGTCAATAGCGGAGATACGGCGCCGATCAGGAACGTCAGCGCCTGCATGACGCTGGTCCGGTCGCTGCAGGACCGTCACCCGCTGCAGCCGAACCTCGGCGTGTTCGCCGGCTTCTCGGGCTACGGCAAGAGCGTGGCGGCGCTGTTCGTGCAGAACAAGACCGATGCGGCCTATGTCGAGGTGTCCGACACCTGGACGAAGAAGAAGCTTCTGACCTCCATCCTGGCAGAGCTCGGCCGGCCGGCGGCGAGCGGCACCCTGGCGGACCTGGAAGACGAGATCATCGCCATCCTGGCGCGCGATCCGAGGCGGCCGCTCATCATCGACGAGGCGGACAAGCTGGTCGATCGCAAGATGATCGAGCTGGTTCGGATGATCGCCAAGAAGAGCAACGTGCCGGTGCTGCTGATCGGCGAGGAACTGTTTCCCAAGAAGCTGGAGGGCGTCGACCGGTTCCGCGACCTTGTGCTGACGATGGGCTATGCGCAGCCGTGCGATCTGAACGATACCCGGGTGCTTGCGCGCACGCTCTATCCGCAGATCGCGATTGCCGACGATCTGCTCGACAAGGCGCGCTCGGAGGCAGAGGGCCGGGTCCGCCGCATCGGCAACACGCTGCACGCGATCGCGATCGAGGCGAACGTCCTCGGCGTCTCCCGGATTGGCCTCGACGAGTATCGGGCCGGCCGGGGCTACTTCTCGCGCGGTCACCTGCCGTCGCGCCGGGAGGCTGCGTGATGGGGATCGTCCTGAAGCTGAGCCTGGCCAAAGGCACTTCTCCCAAGCGCGGCATCGATCATTTCTGGAGCGTCATCCAGGCGCACGAGCTGGCGGGCGAGACATTCACGCGCGGCGACATCTTGCGCATGTCGAATGCACGGCGCCGGGACGTGGACGATTTCTTCGGCCGGCTGGAAAAGGCCGGCCTCGTCGAGAAGGTGGGCGAGCGGGGGCCGCGACCGGAAGCCGTCTACCGGGCCACGGTGCGCCAGACCGCCACGCCGCGGGTGCGCCGGGACGGAACGGTGATCGAGAGCGCCGGCAAGCAGAAATGCATGTGGAACGCGATGCGCTCCGGCGCGCATCGGCAGGGGTTCACCGCGCAGGATATCGCGCTGTGGGGGTCGACCGACGAAACCGCGATCAGCCTCGCTTCAGCGCAGGCCTACATCAAGGCCTTGTCCAAGGCCGGCTACCTCATCCCGCTGGTCAAGGGCAAGCCCGGCGCACCCGGCATCTGGCGGCTGGCACCGGACATGAACACCGGACCTCTGCCGCCGATGATCCTGCGGACCAAGGTGGTGTTCGACCAGAACCGGCATGAGCTGGTCGGTCCTGTCGAGACCGAGGAGGTGTCGTCATGAGCGCCGCTTCCGGCAACCGGCCCGACAACGTCGCCAAGGCCCGGTTGGCTTGGGGCGCGACGATCCCAGAATGGATCATCGTGCTGGCGGAGGCCTGCAATCGCGAGAGCCAGGCGGCCGTCGCGCGCAAGGTCGGCTACTCAGCCTCGGCCGTCAGCCAGGTGCTCTCCAACAGCTACCACAATGGCGACATCGCCCGCTTCGAGCAGGCCTCGCGCGGCGCGCTGATGTCCGAAACGGTGACATGCCCGGTCATGGGCGAGATGGCGCGCAACGTCTGCCTTTCGTGGCAGCGCAAGCCCTTCGCCACGACGAACGCCCATCGCGTGCGGATGCATCAGGCATGCCGGACGGGTTGCCCGCATTCCCTGATCAAGGGAGGCGGCGATGCTGAGTGAAGATATCCGGACGCTCCGACAGTTCATCGACGAGCACGTGAGCCGCGACGGTTCGCTGTTCCTGTCGCCGGCGCTCACGGAGCTGGCGAAGTTCGCGCTTGCCGACATGGTCCGCTGCGCGCGCGCCCTTGAGACGGCACAGGTCAGCGGACCGGCCAGGATCACGGAAGCCGACCTCGCGTCAGGGCGGGTTGCCCGGCTTCCTGTGGTGCCTCGGCCAAGACTGGCAACCGGTCCTGGCAACGGGAGTTCGGCATGAGGCCCTGGAGCTATGACGACATAGCGCGAGCGGTCGGCTTCCGGACGCTCGGAGAGAAGGACTGGTGGATAGCCGAGAGGCTTGGCCGGAAGATCCACGACGTATCGCGGACGATCGACAAGGCGCTGGTACTCGAAGCGACCGAAGACCTGCCGCCTTCACCCGCCCCGCCATCGCCCGCTTCGCCGCCGGCCACGCCTTCGCCCGCGCCGGTGACCGCATCGCCACGGCGCCACCAGGAAACGGTACGGCCCCGCGTCGTGTTCCGGAAATACCGCGTCAGCCCGCACCTGGACCTCATCCTGGCGGCGGAAGCCGGCCAGCGGAACTCAGGAATGCTCGGCGACCCGGGACCGGGCCGTTCCGCCCTCGATCAACGCAAATCAGGAGAAGCCAGGTGAGCGAGACACACACCACGATGTGGGATGACGAAATCGTCGAAGTGGGTGGCAAGTCCTACCTGCGCGACGCCAAGGGCAATCTCGTGCCCGTCGAAGCCATCAAGCCCGAACACAAGCTTGAGGACGAGACGGTGCGCAAGATCATGGCCTACGCCCGCGATCTCTCGGCGCAGATCTCCCGCTTCAAGCAGCACACATTCGACGATCTGTCGGCCTTCGAGGCGCTGCTGGCGCAGGAATACGGCGCGGCCAAGGGCGGCGCGAAGGGCAACAAGACCTTCATGAGCTTCGACGGGCTGATGAAGGTGCAGGTGCAGGTCGCCGACTACATCGACTTCGGGCCGCAGCTGCAGGTCGCCAAGGGGCTGATCGACGAGTGCCTGAACGAATGGGCGGCCGACAGCCGGCCGGAGATCCGCGCCATCGTCACCCGCGCGTTCAACACCGACAAGGCCGGCCAGATCAACCGGTCCGAGATCTTCATGCTGCTCAGGCTCGATATCGCGGACGAGCGGTGGCTGAAGGCGATGGAGGCGATCCGGGCGGCGATGCGCGTGGTCGGATCGAAGACCTACGTGCGCTGCTACGAGCGCGACACACCGGACGGCCAATGGCAGCCCGTCACGATCGACCTGGCACGAGCGTGAGGGGGGCGACGATGGCATTTCTCTATAGCGCAGTGTCTGGTTCTGAGGTCGGCAACAAACTAGCTCGTGATCCGGAACTTTTCGCGGAAGTGCTGAATGAAGTTCAGGATTTCCACGGCGATGATCCAACCGATCGCTTCATTCAAGATCTTGCCGAGGCTTCGAACGAGAAACTCTCGGAATTCCTTCGCATGCTCGCCGATCGCATTGAATTCGAGAAGGGATCGACGCCGTGAGCGATCTCAAAACCCTCCGCGACCAGGTGGCGAAAATGCTCGACGACGCCATGCGAAAGGCCGGGGACCGCAAGGACGATCCTGCCGCCTGGCATGTCCGCGATCGCAACGAGATGAACAACCTCGCACGGCGCCTGAAATCGTGCTTCGACGCCAAGATCAGCGACAGATGGGACGGTGTGGCCGTCACGATCGGCGGGATCCGTGCGACCAGCACCATGGGCCTGAGAGGCGCAGTGCGCAACTGGGTTCAGGCCGCCGACCGACACATCGGAGCTGGGTCATGAGCGCGATCAAGATCGCCTTCCGCCAGGTTCTTGCTCCGTTTCCTTCCTCCCCTCAACGACAACAAGACGGCGGTCAGCGCCGCTTCCTCCCAAGACTGAAAGGAACCAGCATGCACAAACTCGTTTCCGCAGTTTCATTCGTTTTCGCGGTGTTGATCCTGCTTGGATCGGCAATCCCCGCGAGCAGCGCAATCGACTGCTCCCGCCCCGGGCTGCAGCAATTCTGCGCAGTGCACTACGGCATGCCCGGCACGGCCCGTGCGAGCACATACGTGAAACAGGACTGGCGGCCGCGCAACTTCAATCCTGAAGACCACCGGGAACCGAAAATTGCCGAAGGCTGGAGCGAGCCGAAAGCCGAAACCAAGACCGCCGGGGGATGGGGCAAGTAATTCCAGGGCGGCGAACGACGAGGGCCGGGCCTGGCTCAGCCAGGCCCCGTCCAGAATTGCTGACAATCATGAATAGACGGATCGAACCATGAAACAGACCGACAGCAATTTATCTCCACGAAGCCTGCGCCTTGATGAAGTTCACAAGGCAAACGCCGCCGCCCTGGAAGCTCGCATGGCAATGACGGAAGCCAAATCGGCTCGGGACGCCGCACAGCAGGTTTTCCAAAGAATGGACGCCATCTATGCGGATGCCCGTGATGAATACGAGCGCGCCGAGCAGGCCCTTGACGAAGCGTTTTTCGCCTGGGCCGAAGGTCAGGTGCGTGGGCTGCCGCAATGACCGGCGCAACGGAAAAGCACAGGGCACTTCTGGAGCGCGCCCTGGCGGAGCTTCGGCACACGCTGCGCTCGGACGTGGAATGCGCCTGCGAGCTGGAGCGCGACTGGGCCAACGAAATCATCCCGGTCCCCGGCACCTGCGACGAGATGATGGCCGACCTTTGCGAGCGCCAGCTCAACCTCGTGCGCGACATCCAGGCCGAAATCGGCGGTTTCGCGGAGCACCCCGAGCCGCAGTGGCTGGATGACCTGATCGACGGAAGGTGGAGCCTGACATGAGCGGCGTGCAGCGCATCGAGTTCGAGGATCGCGGCCAGGACTTCCTGTGGTGGGAGATCGATACGGAGACGGGCCGCATCCTCGGTTGCGGCCCTCACCAAGGCTGGCTTTGGGCCGACGGCGATCACCGTGTCGACCTGTCGACGATCGGCATTGGCCAGCGGCCGAGCTTTTATCACCGGCGCCGGATGGATGTCATCACATTAAAATATGTGATCGTCTCGGCCGGCCCTGCACCCGCGGGGGGGCGATGAGTTCTGATCTCTTCGGGAGGGCGCCGTCATGAGCGCCTATGCCAAGATCCATGTCGGCCTGAAGCAGCTCGGCATCGATGGCGACGACGCCCGCGATCTCTACGAGCGGGTGACCGGTATCCGGTCGCTGCGGGCGATGAGCCCGAAACAGCATGACGAAGTCATCCAGGAGCTCGGCCGGCTCGGCTTCGAGCGGTCTTCAAGCCGTCGTCGAACGCCGCTTGAAGGGCGGTTCGCGAAGAAACTCCAGGCACTCTGGATCTCCGCCTGGAACCTCGGCCTCGTCCGCAATCGCGACGACAAGGCGCTGATCGCTTTCGTCAGGCGGCAGACCGGCATTGATCACGTGCGCTTCCTCAGCAACGCACAGGACGCGCGGAAGGCTGTGGAAGCCCTCAAGGCCTGGATCGCCCGGGAGGCCGATGTGACGTGGCCGAAATTCCAGGACGGCCGCGCCGAGAAACTCGCCGTCATCGAGGCGCAGTGCCGGATCCTCGGCGTTCCGATCGGCAGCGAGATTTCGGCGGCCACGGACGAAACCTTGCTGGCGGCAATGCAGAGCTTCGGGCGCTGTATCAGGGCGGCAAAGGGCGATTGACATGGCCGGCTCCGCTCCCTTGCCGCTTCTGACATGGCGCGAGGATGCGGAGCTGGAACGATTGAGGGCGGAGCGGGCGGAACTGAGGCGGCGCATCGCCGAGCTGCCGAGAATGAGCCACCGGCGCATTGAGCTGACGGTCCGCCTCAAGGATCTGACGGCCCAGGAACTGAAATTGACGACGCGAACCGGACGGATGGAAGATGCCTGACGTACAGCCTCAGATCCCGGCAAACATCGCGCCTTATGTGGATGCGCTCGGCGTCGACGACACGATCAGGCTGCTGCTTGAGCTCGGAGGCTCGCAGATCCACCTGCCACGCGCCGGTACATCTTCCCGGTCGATGGCAGCAGGCTTGCTCGGCGCCGAAAAAATCGCCATGCTTGCAGCCGTGATGGGGCACGGCTACATCAAGGTGCCGCTCGGCAAAAAATGGATTGCCCAGGTCATGTTCGCGCGCGGCGAGAGCCTGAACGCCATCGCGAGGACCGTTCGATCCGACGTGGCGACCGTGCGCCGCTGGCAGCTGAACGACGCGCTTCAGCTCGATCTCTTCTGATTTCTCCCGCCTCCAAGGTCGCTCCACCCGCGCGCCCGCGTGGATGAACCCTTCCCGCGAAACCTGCCAGATTTGATCCAGGATCAGCGCCGGCCCCGCACTTCGTCATGGGCCGGCGCGCGGCTTAATGGCGGGGCTTCGGATGAAGAAGAACTTCCCAAGATCGCTGGCGTTCACGCTGAGCTTCGAGGGCGGCTACGTGGACCATCCGAAAGACCCGGGCGGCGCCACGAACAAGGGCATCACGCTTGCGACCCTGCGCCTTCACAAGGCGGGCGCCACCAAGGCCGACCTCAAGGACATCCGGGGCGATCTCGTCAATCGGATCTATCACGACGACTACTGGGAGCGTACCGGGTGCGACACGCTTGCCTCCGGCGTCGACGGGGCGGTGTTCGACTATGCGGTGAATTCCGGTCCGGCCGCCGCGCGCAAGAGCCTGATGGCCGTCATCGGCGGTCCCGACCACGAAACGGTCCGCAAGCTCTGCGCCAGGCGGCTTTCCATCTACCGGACGTTCAAGCACTGGGCGACCTTCGGCAAGGGCTGGACGCGGCGCGTCGCCGAAGGCGAGGCGCTGTGGACCAGGTGGGCACTGGCCGAGAAATCCGACGTTGCCGAGGTGATCGTTGCGCTTGAGGACAAAGGCAGCAAGGCAAAGGGGACTTCGCGGCAGCAGGGGGCGGCCGGATCCGGCGCGGCGGCAAGTGCGCCGGCCGCTCCGGTAGCCGCCCCGGTCGACATGGACGCGCTCGCCGCGATCGCGGTCGCGGGTGTCACCGTCGCCTTGATCGCGCTCGCCGCCTGGCTGCTCTGGCGCGCGCATGTCAACCGGCTCAGGGCTCGGGCCTACGCCACGCAAGCGGAGAGAGCGATATGAGCATGATCGTCGGCATATTGGCCGGGGTCGCCTCCAAGGTCGGAGCCGAGCTTGTCGGCCGCGTCCTGGGCGAGCGCTTCGGAGAGGCGGGCGGACGCCTGGCGGAAACGGTGGTGAGCGAGATCGCCGGCGTCCTTGGCGTCGAACCCGAAGAACTTCCGTCCGTCAACGGCGCGGACCTGGAAGAGGCGGTCGAGACCGTCGAGGGCCGAATGCCGGAACTGATAGCCTTGTGGTCCCGCGGCCTCGACGGCCAGTTCGCCCTGCTGCAGGCCGAACAGCGACAGGGCATCTGGCAGAGCGGCTGGCGCTGGGGCTGGATGTATCTGCTCGGCCTCATGTGGACGGTTCGCCTACTCATCGTGCCGGTTACCGATGCGATCGCGGGCACCGATATCGGCTCGCGCATGGACATGGGCGTGATGATGACGCTGACGTCCTGGTTCGTCGCGCTCTACATGGGCGGCCACACGCTGAAGAACCTCGGAGCCCAGGGCGTCGAGGCCATCAAGGCGATGAAGGGCAAGTGATGACACAGGCCGTCTATCGCATCGACCTGAACGACTTTCATCCTGACGGCCGGCGGAAGTTTTTCATGTTCGAATGCTCCTGCCGATCGCTCGCCGAGCTCAACCAGCGCCTGCAGGAAGAAAAGGTCGTCTACGGGCAGCGGCTCTACACCAGGCGCGCGGATACGCCAGGCGAATTCGAGGTTACCGGGCGCGACGAAGTGATCGTCGGCCGCGAGGCGATCTGGCAGGTCTCCACGCCCCGGCACCGCTATTTCGAGGTGGAGGGATGAAGGCGAGCGAGTTCGACAAGGAACTGGCGGAGCTGCGCGTCGAACAGGAGCGCGATGCGGCGATCGGCCGGATCCGCGCTTCCCTCGACCGGCCCGGCGCCACCACATGCCGGCGATGCGGCGACCCGATCGACGAACGCCGGCGCCAGGCGCTGCCATCGGCCGTCACCTGCATCGACTGTGCGAGCGAGGGCAAATGATCGAGGACATCCGCAACTGGTCGGCGGCCATCGCTTCACTCCTTGCAATCATCAGCATCTTCTACACCTGGCTGACTGCGCGATCGAAGGCGAACGAGCACACCATCGGCAAGCACGAGCGCAAGCTCATCGAGCACGACCGCCGCATCCAGACGCTGGAAAGCGATGTGGGCCACCTGCCGCCAAAAGACGATGTGCATGAGCTGCGCATAGCGCTGGAACAGGTTCGGGGTGCGCTCGGGAGGCTTGAGGAAAGCCACCTTGGCGTTACCCGGGTCGTGAACCGGATCGAGATCTTCCTGCTCGACGGAGGGAAAGAACGTTGAAAGAGGGATATCGCGACTACCTGGAGCGGCATGGTCGCCTGGTGATCCTCGAGGCCATCGCCCGCGAGTTCAACGGTCACCTGCGCGAGGATCTGATCCAGAAGGCGCTCGACGTCTATCTGGTGTCGCGCTCCATCGAATGGGTGAGAACGCAGCTGCGCAAGCTGGAGGAAATCGGCGCGGTCAACCTGGAAGAGGATGGCGGCAAGCTGATCGCTGGCCTCGCCCAGGCCGGACGGGATCACCTGGAACGGCGCGCGCCGCTGGACGGCGTGGCATGGCCCGAGGACGGGAGATAGGTCAATGGTCGCTCCCGAGGCCGGCGGACGGCGTGAAGGTCGCGGACGGTTGTCGACCATGGAAATGCTGCCTGAAGAGGCGGACGCCGACCTTGCCTGGGTCAACCAGGAACTGCGGGACGGCAAGCGGCCGCAGGTCGCCATCCTGGCGGAGTTCAACGCCCGGCTGGCGGATCTCGGCATAGGCTCGATCTCCAAGGGAGCCTTCAGCCGCTATTCGGTCCGCAAGGCTCGGCAGTGGCGCGAATACGACGAGCGCTTGCGGCTGTCCACTGCGCTCGCCGAAGCGATGGGGCCTGACGGCGCCGACAAGATGACCGTCGCGATTTCCGAACGCATCAAGATGGCGGCCGACGAGCTGCTTTCCAGGGGCGATCTGTCGGCCAAGGAGATCAACGCGCTGGCGAGCGCCAACCGCGCCGCCATCACCGCGCAGCGGCACTCGGCCGAGCTGCGGCGATTGCTGCAAGCCGAATTCGACGAGCGGATGAAGAAGGCGGCCGAGGATGTGGCCGAAGTCGCCAGGAAGGCGGGCGTCTCGCAGGAGACCATGGCGGAGATCAACCGACGCCTGATGGGGGGGGCCTGATGGGGCGCGCGCGCATCATCCCCGCCAATCGCGGTGCGATCTTCCTGCCCTATCAGGCACGCTGGGTGCAGGACAATTCCCGGCTGAAGCTGATGGAGAAAGGTCGCCAGATCGGCCTTTCCTGGTCGACGGCCTATGCCACGGTTTCCCGCACCGCGCTCGCCGCCGCACGGCACGATCAATGGGTTTCCTCGCGCGACGACATCCAGGCGCGTCTATTCCTCGAGGACTGCAAGCTTTGGGCGGGCAATCTGGAACTCGCCGCGCGCGATCTCGGCGAACAGGCCGTCGACCCGGACGGCAAGACAAGCGCCTATGTGCTGCGATTTGCCAACGGCCGGCGCATCCATTCGATGAGCTCCAATCCGGATGCCCAGGCCGGCAAGCGCGGCGGCCGGGTGCTCGACGAATTCGCGCTGCATCCCGATCCGCGAAAGCTGTGGTCGATCGCCTATCCCGGCATCACCTGGGGCGGTTCGATGGAGGTGATTTCGACGCATCGCGGCTCGCACAACTTCTTCAACAGCCTGGTCAAGGAATACCGGGACGGCGGAAATCCAAAGAAGATCAGCCTGCACAGGGTGACGCTCGAGGACGCACTGAACGACGGCTTCCTGTGGAAGCTCCAGCAGTCGCTGCCGGAAGACGACGAACGCCAGGAGATGGACGAAGCCGCCTATTTCGACTGGGTGAAGAGCGGCGCGGCCGACGAGGAAAGTTTCCTTCAGGAGTACATGTGCCAGCCGGCCGACGACGATGCGGCCTTCCTGGAATATGACCTGATCGCGGCCTGCGAATACGCCGCCGATGCCGACTGGCGCAAGATCGAGGGCGGCGAGCTCTTCGCCGGCATCGATATCGGCCGCAAGCATGACCTGACGGTCATTTGGGTGCTGGAGCGCCTTGGCGACGTGCTCTATACGCGCCATGTCGAGGCGCTCAAGAACATGAGCAAGGCTGAGCAGGAGAAGGTGCTCTGGCCCTGGATCGAGCGTTGCGTTCGCACCGACATCGATGCGACCGGCCTTGGCATCGGCTGGTCCGATGACGCACAGAAGAAATTCGGTCCCTACAAGGTCGAGGCCGTGACCTTCACCGCGAAGGTCAAGGAAGCGCTCGCCTATCCGGTGCGCGGGCACATGGAAGACAGGCGGTTGCGCATTCCCTATTCGCCGCCGATCCGCGCAGACCTGAGGTCCGTGACCAAGCAGGTCACCTCGGCCGGCAACATCCGCTTTACGGCCGAGCGCACGCCGGACGGCCATGCTGACCATTTCTGGGCACTGGGGCTCGCCATAGAGGCCGCCGGCGGCGCGGCCGGCGGACAATGGCGCCCGCTTTTCGGCCAGATCGGCCAGGCGCAGGAAAGCCCGATCGACAAGGATTGGATCCCGGCATGAACTGGTTTTCAAAGGCTCTTCAATCGCTGCGCCATCCGCCCAGGCCGAGCCTGTGGCAGGGGCTCCTGAAAGGCACGCGCTACGATTATCGCAAGGCAGTCGGCGACGGACTGGACACGTCCGTGGTGACTGCGCCGGTCCAGTGGATCGGCCGCGCGCTGCCGGAGGCGCGGCTGACGGTGACAAGCCGCCGCGGCCGCCAGGTGACGGAGATCTCCGAGCACGGCGCCCTGCAACTGATCCGCAGGCCAAACGCTTATTACGGCGACATCGCGCTGTGGATGGCGACGGTCTTTTCCTTCTGCCTGGACGGCAACGCCTACTGGATCAAGCTTCGCAACGGTGCCGGGCGGCCCGGCGAGCTCTGGTATGTGCCGCATTGGACGATGGAGCCCTTCGGTTCGGATGACGGCGAGAAGTTCATTTCGCACTACCGATATACGCCCGGCGGGGGCCTGCAACCGATGCGGCTTGAGGCCGAGGAGGTCGTGCATTTCCGCCATGGCCTCAATCCGCGCAATCCGCGCAAAGGCCTGTCGCCGCTCGACGGCGCGATCCGCGAGATCTTCATGGACCTGGAGAGCTCGAATTTCGTGGCTTCGCTCCTGCGCAACATGGGCGTGCCAGGCGTGGTGATCTCGCCGAAGAGCGGCGGCGCGGTGGCGGTCGAGGATGTCGAGGCAACCAAGTCGTGGTTCCAGGAAGCGTTTGGCGGCGACCGGCGCGGCGGGCCGCTGGTCATGGGAGCGCCAACCGACGTCACGCCCTACGGCTTCAACCCTCAGCAAATGAACATGTCGGAGGCGCGCGACGTGGCGGAAGAACGGGTCTGCGCCTGCCTTGGCATTCCTCCCGCTATCGTGGGCTTCGGCGCCGGCCTGCAATCGACCAAGGTCGGGGCGACCATGACGGAGATGCGCAAGATCGCCTGGCACAACGGCGTCCTGCCGCTGGCACGAATGTTCTCCGACGAGATCGAACGCTCGCTGCTGCCGGATTTCGGCGAGACGCGCGGCCTGACGATGTGGTGGGACACATCGGAAGTGCTTGCCCTTCAGGATGACGAGGACAAGGAAACGGAGCGCTGGAACAAGCGGGTGCAAGGCGGCTGGGCCATGGTGGCGGAGGCGCGCGCGGCCGCTGGCCTGGAAGTCGACGATAGCCACCGCATCTATCTGCGGCCGTTCTCTTCGGTGGAGGTGCCGGCCGGCGCCCCGCCGCGCACCGTTGAAGACGAACCGAAGCGGATCAGACAAAAAGCCCTGGCTTCGCCGGCGGCGCAACGGGTCGGCCGGGCTTATCTGAGCATCCTGGCACGCCAGGAAGGGCCGCTCGCGGTAACCTTCGAAGGCCGGTTGAAGGCATTCTTCGAGCAATTCGCGAGGGAGGCTTCGTCGGCAGCGCTGCCATTTCTTGAGGAAGAGGACCTGGCGCCAAAGTCACGCGCGTCGAAGTCACGCGGGGCGGACGGGACCAAGGCCGACGAGCTGCTGATCGCGAGGATCCTGGAGGCGCTCGGCATCGGTGTGCATCAAACCACGTTCCGCGGCCTCTACGAGGCGTATTACCTGGAAGTGGCGCGCCAGGTGGCGGAGGCGGCGGAGCTCGCGGGGATAGGCGGCAGCCTGCCGGATCCGGTTGCCCGTTCGATCGTCGGCTTCGGCGGCCGCCGCGCCGGCCTGGTCGATCTGTCGGCCCAGACGCGCCAGGCGCTCTTCGATGCGCTCGCGGAAGGGCGGGCGCAGGGCGAAGGCGCGACGCAGCTAGCCGCTCGCATTGCCGATCACGTCGGCAGCGGTCCCTGGTCGAATGCCGACACGCGCGCCCGCACGATCGCCCGCACCGAAACCAAATATGCGCAGAACATTTCGACGATCGAGCGCGCCAGGGCCGCCGGCGTCGAGCGCTTCATCGTCTTTGACGGCCGCCTGGGGCCGGGCCGGTCCCTGCCAAGTCACATCGCCCGCAACGGATCGATCGTCACGGCGGCCCAGGCTGCGCAGATGGCGCAGGACGAACATCCGAACGGAACCCTGTCCTTTGCCCCCTATTTCGGGGACCAGGACGAAGAGGAGCAGGACACATGAAGATCGAGACCAAGGGCCTTACGGTCGAAAAGATGGACGGGGAAGGCCGTGGCCTCGCCCGTATCGCCACGCTGTCGGCGATCGATCATGACGGCGACACCTATCTGCCCGGCGCCTTCTCGTGGAAGGAAGGCGGGATCCAGTGGGTGCCGATCCTGCCGGCGCACGATCGGCGCGCCATGCCGCTCGGCAAGGCTCGGGTTTATGAGGAAAACAACGCGGCGCTCGCCGAGATCCATCTGAACCTCGGCTCGGATGCCGGTAGGGAATGGCACTCGACGCTGAAATTCGACCTGGAGAACGGCCAGGCCGTGCAGGAATGGTCCTACGGCTTCGGGGTGATCGACGCTCAATACGAAAGCCGCGACGGCGAGCGCGTCCGCGTGCTGAAGCGTCTCGACGTTCACGAGGTTTCGCCCGTGGTACGCGGCGCCGGCATCGATACCGCAACGCTTGGCCTTAAGTCGCGCGGATCCTTCGCCGTCCAGATCGAGAGCGTGCTGGCGGAGATCGACGACATCGTCGGGCGCGCCGGCGGCCTGAAGGCTCTCAGGGAGGCGGACGGCCGGGGTCTTTCCAAAGCGAGGATCGACCAGCTCGCCAACCTGAAAGGCAAGCTCGAGGAGCTCATCGCTTCAGGCGCTCCCGAAACCGATCCTGCCGAGCAGCTGGCGGTGAAGCATCTCACCGCCTCGGCCCGGCGCCGCCTTGGCCTGTGAGGGCGTGTTTGAAGCGCGAGGAGGAAATCGACAGAGAAGGCCGCTGAGAGGCGAAACGAGGCTGTTACGGGGCATTCGCCATTTTTCGACAAGACGCCTGCTCAGCGCCTTAAATGGAGCTCTAAATTCGAAATTACGGGGGTATTATCGTTTTGTTGCCCCCGGTTTTCGCAGGCTTGCTTCCGGGTGCTTTTGCAAGGGCCGAGACGTCGGGAGAAAATATGAGCGCCAACGTTCCGACCAAGCGTGAATACCACGGCGTAGTCGCTGAAATCAACAACGAGTGGCGATTGGTCAATCTTGGCGTCAGATGGGCGGTGCAACGGAACAACGGAGATGTGTCCAGACCATGGCGCACCGTCGCCGGGTCTCATCGCCGCGATGGCCTCGCCCATTTGGTGGAGCGCCTGACCGGCGCGACCGCCGAAAGTGTCTCAGGCCTTCACGCTCTGCCGGATCTGCATCCCGGCCATGTCGGCCGTCCCGCCGGAAAAAGAAGCGACGAGTACGGCGGTGTGGTTTGCCTGCTCGGTGCCGAGTGGCGCTTGATCGAAGAGCCAGGCGTCCCTCAGTGGACGTTGCAGCGCTGTTACAAGTCTGGTTGGCGTGACGTGAGCTATTCGCGCAGAAAAGACCAGATTGAACGCCGATTGCTTCAGGCTTGCGGATCAATTGATGAAGCTGCCATAAAAGCGTTGCGAGCGCTGCCCGATATCCATCCCGGCAATCGCCGAAAGTCGAACTGATAGCTCCTGAGCCTTCACCCGCGCGGCCGCGCGGATAGTCCGACCCTCCTCCTTTCTCCTAGTCTCGACCTCATGCAATGCCCCGCGCCGGCCGCGGGGCGGATTTGCAGCACGAGAGGCCGCGCGCGGGCGCGTCGGCGGACGTTCCACCGACAATGGAGGGGTCGAATGACCACCCTGAAAGAAGTCCGCGAAAAGCTCGCGGCAAAGCAGACCGAATTGCACAAGGTGTTCGAGGAGGCCGAGGTCACGACCGACAGCGGCCAGAAGAGCTACGACTTCAACAAGGTCACTTGCCTCGGCAAGGACGTGAAGGGCTCGATCGCCGTGGCCGAGAAGGTCAAGGCGATGGATGACGAGCTGAACGATCTCGCCTCGCAGGCCGAAAAGCTCGAAACGGCCGAAAAGGCGGCGAGCGCGCTTGCTGATCGCGAGAAGGTGCGCGGCCGCCTCCCCATTCCGGGTGCAAAGGACGAACAGGCCAGGAGCCGGGTCAAGAGCCTGGGCGAGCTCGTGGCGGCCGAGAAGGCCTATGCCGAGTGGGTGAAGCACGGCACGCCCAACGGCATCAACTTCTCCTACGAGGACTTGCTGCCGTCCGACATGCTGGCCAAGGGCGCCGTATTCGAGACCCTCGGCTCCAAGGCGCTTCTGGAGACCGGCGCAGGCTTCGCGCCCGAAAGCATCCGCCTTCCCGGGTTCGTCGAAGGCGCCACGCGCCCGCTGCAGCTCATCGACATCATCCCGATGTCGACCACGGGTCAGGCGGCGATCAAGTACATGGAGGAAACCACCCGCGCCCACGCCGCGGCCGAGAAGGCCGAGGGCGCGGCCTATGCGGAAAGCACCTTCGTATTCACGGAAAAGACGTCGCCGGTGGTCAAGATCACCGACAGCATTCCGGTGACCGACGAGCAGCTGGAAGACGTGCCCCTGATGCAGGGCTACATCAACTCGCGGCTGACCTTCGGCATCCGCCAGCGACTGGACGGCCAGGTGCTGGTCGGCGACGGCGCCGGCGCCAACCTGCGCGGCCTGAAGAACGTCGTCGGCATCCAGACCCAGGCCAAGGGCGCGGATCCGGTGCCGGACGCCTTCTACAAGGCAATGACGAAGGTCCGCGTCACCGGCCGGGCGATCCCGACCCATCACGTCATGCATCCGGAAGACTGGCAGGGCGTGCGCCTGCTGCGCACCGTCGACGGCGTCTATATCTGGGGCTCGCCCTCGGAGGCCGGGCCTGAGCGCCTCTGGGGCCTGCCGGTGGTGCAGCAGGATGCGGACGCAAAGGGCACCGGCTATGTCGGCTCCTTCCAGCCTGCCTGGATCAGCTTGTTCGAGCGCAAGGGCGTCGACATCCAGATCGGCTATGTCGGCACCCAGTTCAACGAGGGCAAGCGCACGGTGCGCGGCGACATGCGGGCGGCCTTCGTGGTGTTCCGCCCGGCCGCCTTCTGCTCGGTCACCGGCCTCTAAGCCACAACCCGCGGAGCGCCCGCCCGGAAGTCGAGAGTACCGGGCGGGCATTCGGCCGCAACAGGAGATCACCATGCCAACGATTTCCGGATTTTCGAGGCCCGTGGGCTGTGCCCTGATCCCCGGCGGGCCGGTGGGCGAGCATGAGGTGCCCGGCGCGCTCTCGCCTGGCGACACCCTGCTTTCCGTTGAACACATCACCGAGGGCACGCCGCCGACCCGGGTGGATCGCACCGCAGAATTCTCGATCACCGCTGGCAAGGCCGGCGTCATCGAAAACACCACCACCGACACCACGGGCGATTTTCTCCACGTCCTTTGGGCAAGGTCCGAGTAGGAGGGCGCCATGCAGGCGAAAGAACGTCTTTATCTGACCAAGGACAAATCGAAGCTCGTCGGCGAAGGCGATCTACGCGCCGCTTTCCTTTATGCCGCGCCTGGCGACGAGATCCCGGCCTCGGCCGTGGAGCGTTTCGGCCTTGTCGACGGCAGCCTGGCGAAGGGCGGGAAGAAGCAATCCGCCCCGGCCGAGGACAAGGAACGACGCGGCCAGGAAGACAAGGGCGAGAAAGGAGAAGATCTTTCGGTGATCAAGGGCATTGGCGCGGCGGCGCAAGCCGCGCTGAAAGCCGCCGGCATCGACAGCTTCTCCGCCCTCGCGGCGGTCGATCCTGCGTCGCCGCCCGTGGTCAAGGGCCTGTCGCCGCGTGCCGACTGGCAGAGCTGGGTAACCCAGGCACGCGAGCTGATGAAGCCGCCGACCGGCTGATCGAGGAATACCAGGGCGAAAGCAACCGAGGGCAGCGCGGTCACACTTGCCGGAGATGGGGTGCCGGCGTGACTGGTCGGGAGTTGCGAGTAGGCGGCGCCGGGCCGCGGTCCCCGGCTGCAACGTCTGACGGGGGACGTGACAGCCGGGAGAGACCGGCACCTCAACCAAAGACCTGCGGGGTGAGCGGACATGCCTCTGATCGACCGGGTGAAGGAACGAACCGGATCCGACCTTTCCGACGCAGAGCTTGCCGCAATGATCGATGCGATCACGGCGGAGATCGAGGCCCGCTTCGGCCCGGCCGGACCGATCACGATCGAGCTCGGAGATCCGGTCGATCCCAATTCCCGCTTCAGAAGGGTGTTGCGCCTGCCAAGGGCGATGGACAGCGCGCAGCCGGCGACGATCGTCGAACTCGATCCAGCCAATTCCGGCCTCGCGGGCAACGAGGTGGAGCTCGCCGCCGGGGACTACCGCGTCCTGCATGGCGGGAGGACACTGCAGCGGCTGAACGGCGGGCCGAACGGCCGCGACTACTGGGCGCCGCTGGTTCGTGCCACTTATACCCCGCTTGGGGACCAGGCCGCGCGCGAGGAGGTGACGATCAAGCTCATGCAGCTGGATCTCTCCTATCGCGGCGGGCTGAGAAGCGAACGGGCCGGCGACTATTCATTCACACTCGGTAGTGCCGACGTTACCGAGGAGCGCGAGAAGCTTCTGGCGAGCCTCGGCCGAGAGCGCATGGTGATGGCATGACCGACAAGGCGATCCTGGCCAAAATTCGCAAGTGTCTCGCATTGGCTCAAAGCGCCAATGAGAACGAGGCGGCAATAGCACTCTCCAAGGCGCGTGAGCTGATGGAAGCTCACGGCGTCACGGAAGCGAAACTGGCCATGTCCGAAGTCGAGGAAGCCAGCGCTCGCGGCAATCGTTCCCAGCGGCCGCCTCGCTGGGAGACTATCCTGTCAAACGCCGTTTGCCGCGCGCTTGCCGTCGAGTGCTTCTTAAACGCGGATGGCGATCGCACCTTTGTCGGCCGCGGCGCGGTACCGGAAATCGCTGCATACGCATTCGCAGTGCTGTTTCGCCGACTGAAGGGCGCACGAGCTGGCTATATCCGTTCGCATCTGAAGCGCTGCAAGCCCGGGCGCAAGCGGCTTCGCGCGGACATATATTGCGAAGCCTGGACTGCGGCCGTCTACGTGAAGATCTCCGCCCTGTTGCCGGAGCCGCAACCGGATGCCCTGGTCGCCCTTTACCTGGCTGAGCGGCACCCGAACCTGGTCCCGGTCAAGAGCCGTATCGCTCAACCTAAAGGAGGCGGCGTCGAAAGCGACTTTCTACGCGGTCGGCATGCGGGAAGTTCGGTCGAGCTGAATTCGGGTATCGGGAGCGGGATCGACCAGCCGCTGGCGCTCACATGATCGCCGGCCGCCTGACCATGCGAGCGATGGTGGAACGCAACGTGGCCGCGGGCAGCGATGCCTGGAACAATCCGGTCGCTCCCGAATTCCAGCCGCTTGCCGTCGTCAAGTGTTTCGTCTGGTCGAGGCTTTCCCAGGAGATCGTCGACGGCGACAAGACGGCGATGGTCGAGGACATGCGGGCAATGTTCCCGCTCGCCGCCGATGTCGACGAGAAGGACGAGATCTCGGCCGTCACCGATGCGCGCGGCAACGTCATCATTGCGGGCCGGCTGCGCATCGAAGGCCCGGTCCAGCGCAAGCACACCCATCTTGAAGCGGCGTTGAAGAGGATCCGCTGATGCAGATCTGCATGATCGAAGGCGCAACTCGCATCGTCGGCAAGAGCCAGGGATATCTCGGCTTGCCCATTCGCGACGAGGCGGTGAGCTGCAACGTCAATGGGGATGGAACGCCGGCAATGGTTACAGCCTGGCAGCCGACGCCGGCAGAACTCGCCGCCCTCAACGCCGGCGCTTCCGTGCATGTACGTATCCTGGGCACGGTTCCGCCACCCATGATGGTCAGTGTGGGGCCGGTTCCAAGCGATGTCTGAACGCCTGCGCTGCATTGTTCCCTGTTGCCGGAGAACACGAGGCCAACACAAATGCGAGCGGGCGTTCAGAGCCGATGAAGAATGGATTTGTGGGCCGCACTGGCTGGCGTTGCCCAGATACATGAGGCGAAGATATTCGGCTCTTCATCGGCGGTACCGGCGGCACTTCGGCGACAACGCATATTGGACGTTTCCCGCCGGGTCGGATCAACGAAAGAAAGCCTTGCGACTTGATCGCCTCATGCGAACGGCCTGGCGGCTCTGCAAACGCGCAGCGATCGAACGAGCAATGGGGATTTGATGCCGGGCAAGACGAAATCCCTGAAGTGGTTCGGCAAGGCGGTCACCGCGAAGATGCGAGCCGCGCAGCAGACCGGCGTCAACCAGACGATGGCGGCGGCCGCCGCCGAGGCGAAGCGTAATCACGACTGGCAGAACCGGACCGGCGTGCTGGAAGGTGCGATCGACATCGTGCGCTTCGCCGAGCCGGTGACGGACGGGGTGCGCGGCACCTGGGGCGCGCGCGACGTGGCCTATGCGAGGATCCACGAGCTCGGCGGCACAATCAGACCCGTCCAGGCGAAGTTCCTGGCGATCCCGGTGTCGGCCGAGGCCGAGCGGGCGGGCAGCCCAAGGCGCATGGGCGAACTCGCCTATGCGCAATCCCTGAAAGGCCAGCCGCTTCTCGTCGACCGGAACAGCGGCGATGTTCACTGGATCCTGAAGACCGAGGTGAAGATCCCGGCAAGGCCATACCTGCGGCCGGCTGCCGACAAGGAATATCCGAAGCTCGCCCGCCGCATCAAAAAGGCCTTCGAACGGTCGGGCCAGGGCAGCTGAAGGCCCGGCTCTTGACGGCGCCGCCGGCTGCCGCGATGCTACGCCCGCCTCCCCGTATCGACATGACAACCGGCTTACCCGCGCGGCCGCGCGGATAGTTCGGACGCGCGCGCGCGGCTAGCCTCGCTCCATATCGCCCCAGCCTGGATGCGTCCGGCCGGGGCTTGGTTCAGGAGCTGGTGCGTGGCGGATCTCGTCGGTGCGATCATGAATGCCCTGCTGGCCGACGCGGCTTTCAATGCCGCTTCGCAAGGGCGCGTCTTCGCCGGCGAGCTGCCGCCCGCCGAGACGGCGTCCATGCCGCGTGCGGCGACGATGATCCAGCCGGCCGGCGGGGCGTCGATCGCGGCCGGAAGCTTCGTCGAGCACGATACGCAAAGGCTCGATCTCTTCTTCTACGGCGAGACGCCAAACCAGGCGAACGAGCTTGCCCGCGCCGGCCGTGACGTCCTCTCCAGGCTCCGCCGCGTCGTCGTTTCCGGCGTGCTCATCCACTGGGTCGAGCCGGCCGGCGGGTATTCCGCCGGGCGCGACCGCGACGGCAACTGGCCCGTCGCCTACCAGTCCTACCAGGTCTTTTCCGCCCTCAAGGAGGTATCCTGATGCCCGCACCGTTCGAAATCATCGCGGCGCCCTTCACGCTCTACTACGCGCCGCTCGGCGAGGCCTTCCCGGCGCTCGACGCCGTTCCCGCCGGCGGTTGGGTGCAGATCGGCACCTCCGGCGACCTCTCCTACGATCCGGAGGGTGTCACCATCAACCACAGCCAGAGCGTCAACGCGGTGCGGCCGCTCGGCGCCACCGGCGCGGTGAAGGCCTTTCGTACCGAAGAGGATCTGACGATCGCCGCGACGCTGTGGGACGTGACGCTGGAGCAATACCGCCTGGCGGTGAACAGCAACGCGGTCGCCACGACCGCGCCTGGCGTCGGCACCCAGGGGTTCAAGGCGCTGAAGCTTTACCAGGGCGACCAGGTCACGACCATGGCCCTCCTGGTGCGCGGCGTGTCGCCCTATGGCGACGGCCTGGCCGGGCAATACGAGGTTCCGTACTGCTACATGTCCGGCTCCCCGGAGGTGCAGTACCGCAAGGGTGAGCCTGCCGGCCTGGCACTCGAATTCTCCGCTCTGGTCGACCCTAACGCGGCAAGCGAGGACGATCGTTTCGGGCGGCTGATCTTCGGCAACGCGGCCGCGCTGCCGTAGGCCCGCATCCGACCGATCACTCTGAAAACTTCACACCGCATCAGGAGCGCGCGCATGGGCAGCGAGCCGACCAGGTCCGAACCGATCCTGGACCTTTCGACATTGATCGAGCGGCCAAGGATCCGCATCGACGGCAATCTTTACGAGATCCGCTCTCCCGACGAGCTGAGCCTGATCGAGAGCCATTTCTTCGCGTTGAAGGGGCAGGAGATCGACCGGCTGACGAAGGCCGGCAATCAGGGCGAGGAGCTCGCCGAGCTCATCCGCGACGTGGTGCGCAAGGTGGTGGTGGAGCTGCCTTCCAAGGTGCTTTCGCGGCTGTCGGAGGCGCACATGCTGGCGATCGTCGAGGTTTTTACCGGGCTCCTGCTGCGCCGGAGGCTGGGGTTGGCGGGAGCGATCGCGAAGGCGGGCCAGAAGACGAGGAACGAGGCGGCGCCGGAAAGCGCGCAAGACGGGGCTGGACAGTCGACTGGGGCGAAGAACTTCCCCGCCTCCAGCGCTTCTACGGCGGAGACCCCGAGTGGTGGTTCGCCCATGCGCCGGCAGCGGTCGTAAGGGCTTACCGGGTCATGATGCCGAGGATCGCGGCCGAGGAACAGCTTATGGCGATCAACGCGGTCGCGCTCGGGTCCGGGCGTATCGAAAAGCGGGAAACGCGGCGGTCGATCGAGCGGCTTGAACGCATGGCGCGGGGCGAGCGGCAGGCGGCGGCGAAAGCGACACCCCAGATGCTGGCGATGATCGGGATTTCGGTGAAGATGCCGGGTATGGGCGGAGGCGAAAGTGGTTGAACGTCTCGGCGAGGCGCTGCTCGACCTCTCGACCAGCGACAAGGGCTTCAATCAGGGGATCAGGCAGGCCCAGACAAGGGCCGAAGGCCTCGGCCAGGCGCTCGACACGGTGGCGGCCAGGAGCCAGGCTGTCGGGACGGCGCTTGTGGCCGGCGCAGGCCGGGCCGGCGGCGCCGTCCAACTCACCACACAGCAACTGGCGAACATGCAGTTCCAGCTGCAGGACATCGCCGTGGGCCTGGCAAGCGGGCAAAGCCCGTTCACGGTCATCGCGCAGCAGGGCTCGCAGATCGCGCAGTCGTTCCGCCAGGGAACGACCGTTCTTCAAGCGCTGCGCGCGGTCGGACAGGGACTGACGACGTTCCTGCTCAATCCGCTCAATCTGGCTGTGGTGGGCTTCGGCCTGGCGGCGACCGCGGCAAGCGCCCTGTTCTCGACGATTTTCGACAGCGGCGAGGATGCGGAAAAAAGGATCAAGAAACAGGAAGAGGCGGTGCGCGCCCTGGACGAGGCGCTCGTCGGCACCATCCCTCAGCTCAGGGAGTTCATCAAGGAACAGGAGCGCCTGGGCCTCATCCAGGCGGCCGAGACGAGCTTCGAGGTGCTGCGCGCCAATCAGATCGATCCGCTTCGCGAGGCGGTGCGCGACCTCCAGGTTGAATTCGCCGACACAGTGCTGCTGCTCCAGGACTTCGGGGCTGAGACGGAGGTGCTTTCCGAGCTGCAATCGGCCTTCGACAGGGCGACCGAGGCAGCGGCCGAAGGCAAGGATGCAAGCGAGGATTTTGCGCGGGCGCAGCAGATCGTCTTCGAGCTGATCGAGCAGACCGGTCTGCCATCGCTCGCCAGCTTCCAGATCAGCCTGAACGGCGTGGCCGAGCGAGCAAGGGCAGCGGCCGCAGCGATAGCCGGTCTCGGCTCCCAGCAGGAGGCGCTCGGGTCGAACCCGGCCGCAACAGGTGTCATCCGTGGCCTGGAGCAGGAAATCGACGC
>NZ_JACFXV010000057.1 GCF_014050225.1 Stappia albiluteola
CGGATGAAGGGCTACGAAGGCGAAAGCTGCCCGGAATGCGGCAACTTCACCATGGTGCGCAACGGCACCTGCCTGAAGTGCGACACCTGCGGCTCGACCAGCGGCTGCAGCTGACCGGGGTTGGACGGTTCGACGTCAATTAGAAAACCCGCCCGATCGAAGACGATCGGGCGGGTTTTGTCTTGCCGAGGAAGGCGACAGGCGCTTCCGGCGGAGAGCAGCCATTCGTTGAAAAATGGAGCGAACGGCTGCGATCGAGACCATCGCGGGCATCCGCCGCCCGCGCTATTCGACCACTTCGATCTCGCTTGGCCGCCAGGACTTGTCGAAGAACGACGCAAGCGGACTGTAGAGCCGCAGGATGGTGACCCAGCCCTTTTGCGGATCGGTCTGGATCCAGTTGCCGCGCGCTACGCCTTCGGGCTGCTCCGGCGCGAACCAGACTGTCGTCGTCCCGTCCTCCGCAGCTTCGGCAGCAGGTGACGGATAGCTTTGGCTGCCGGCACGCGGGTACTTTTGCGGTGTCACCAGCATCGAGCGCGTCTGATTGTCATAGAGCGTGAAGGACCAGAACGCCGCCGCCGGAATATCCTTGGGCAACGTGACCTTGTAGGTCTTCGCGCCGTCGAAGAAGTCGCCGTTCTCACCACCCGATGGTGCCCGGCAGCCATGTGGCGAGCGCCGGGAACAGAAAAACGAGTGCCAGGCCGATCAGTTGCAGGGCGATGAACGACACGACGCCACGATAGATATCCATGGTCGCAATGCTCGGCGGCGCCACCCCCTTCAGGAAGAACAGAGCCCAGCCGAAAGGTGGCGTCAGAAACGACGTCTGCAGGTTCACGGCGACCAGAATGGCAATCCAGGCCATATCGACGCCGGCCTGCGCGAAGATCGGCAGGAACAGCGGCAGGGCGATATAGGAAATCTCGATCCACTCGAGGAAGAAGCCAAGCACGAAGAGGATCAGCATCAGGAACAGGATCTGCCCATCCATGCCGCCTGGAACGAACGTGAAGGCGTCCTGCACCAACCGCTCCCCGCCGAGCCCTCGGAACGCCAGCCCGAACGGCTGGGCCAGGATCAGGATGAAGAACACCATTGCACTGGTGACGAAAGCAGAGCGAACGGTATCGCGAAGCACGTCAAAGGTAAGACGGCCGGAGAAATAGGCCAGCGCGACACTGCCGAACGCCCCCATGGATGCCGCCTCGGTCGGGGCGGCGACACCGCCGATGATGGAACCTAGCACGAGAACGATCAGAAAGATCGGCGGCAGGACCACCTTCACGAGCTTGCCGGCAAGGTCGGCACCCGAATAGACGGCGCGCTCGTCAGCCGGTATCGCCGGCACCTTTTGCGGGCTGAAGATGCCGAGAAAGAGCACATAGGCGATGAAGAGACCGGACAGCAGCAATCCCGGGAGGAGCGCTGCGGCAAAGAGCGTGCCCACGGACTCGCCCATGATATCGGCGAGGAGGATGAGGACGAGGCTCGGCGGAATGATCTGCCCGAGCGTTCCGGAAGCGCAGATGACGCCGGTAGCCACCCCTTTGTCGTAGCCGCGATTGATGATGGGTCCGAGAGCAATCAGACCGACCGTGACAACGGTCGCTCCGACAACCCCGGATGCGGCCCCCATCAGCACACCGACGAAGATGATCGCCATTGCCATGCCGCCCCTGAGACCGCCCATCGCAAGTCCTATGACTTCGAGAAGTTCCTCGGCGATCTTCGACCGCTCCAGCATGATGCCCATGAAGATGAAGAGCGGGAGTGCCAGCAGCGTGTAATTGGTCACGACGCCGAAAATGCGTGCTGGAACGAGGTTGAAGAGTGTCGGCCCGAAGCCGGCATAGCCGAACACAAAGCCTGTCACCGCAAGGCACACCGCAACCGGTATGCCGGCGAGAAGCATGACGAAGAATGCGCCGATCATGCAAAGCGCAAGTATTTCCGTGATTGGCATCGATATCGCCCGATGGGTTCAAATGAGGCTTTCCGCTTCGCCCGAAGGCGCGACCGGGATGGGTGCCAGATGGCGGCCGATATCCGCTGCCGCCCTGGCGAGTGCCTGAACCGCAAGCAGGACGAATGCGACCGGCATTGCGGCCTTCAGCAGATAGCGCATCGGCAAGCCGCCGGGATCGGGCGAACCCTCGTTGATGGCATAGCTGCTTTGGACATAGCGGGCGCTCAACCAGGCGATGAGCACGGCGACAGCGAAAAGCAGCAGATTTCCGAGGACCTCGACGAAGACCTGCAGACGCCGGGGCAGACGGTCATAGACGACATCGACGCGGACTTCCGCCCCCTGGTTGAGGCCATAGGACATGCCGAAGAGAGCCCCGACCCCCATCAGGTGCCATTCCGCTTCCTGCAGCGCGACGCTGCCATAGGAAAAGAAATACCTGGCCAGCACATTGAAGGCGACGGTCAGCACGAGCACCAGGCCGGACCACGCCGCGATCTGGCCGATGATGCGGACGGCGCTCGATGCGCCGTCCGCGAGCGACAAGAGCAGCCGGGCCATCCGGTTACCCGGCCAGGCTGTTGTGATACGGCCTTTCGGAGATCGCCGACCACTGGTCATGCTCGGCCTTGAAGGCCATGAATGCGTCGTGCACCTTCTTCGTTGCCGGATCGGCGGCGGCACCCTCGGCAAGGATCTGGTCCGTCACCTCCTTCAGCCTGGCCACCACATCGGCCGGCAAGACGTTTGCCTGCACGCCATGGTTCTCGACGAGATCCTTCAGCGCCGCGGCATTGTTGGCCTCGCACCAAGTGTGGCTTTCCAGATTGCATGCCATCGCGGCAACCTGCACGATCGCCTTGAGATCATCGGGAAGCGACTCCCAC
Organism: Stappia albiluteola; assembly: GCF_014050225.1. Taxonomy (GTDB): domain Bacteria; phylum Pseudomonadota; class Alphaproteobacteria; order Rhizobiales; family Stappiaceae; genus Hongsoonwoonella; species Hongsoonwoonella albiluteola. The sequence goes on from NZ_JACFXV010000057.1 coordinate 2,860, forward strand.
GCAACCTTGTTGATCAAGAGTTCCGTTGCGTTCGACGGCTCGTGCCAGCCTGTGGTGTAATAGTATTTCGCCGCGTTCTGCAACCCGAGGCGACGGTCCTGATACGGGCCGACGAATTCCGCCGCGTCTATGACGCCGCGCTCGAGCGCCGGGAAGATCTCACCGCCGGGCAACAGCTTAACGTCGACGCCGAGAGCAGCGTAAACCTTGCCGGCCAGGCCGGGGATCCGCATCTTCAGATCTTTGAAATCATCGATGCTCTCGATCGGCTTGCGGAACCAACCGGTCATCTGGACGCCGGTATTGCCCATGGGAAGGGCTTTCACGCCCAAAGGCGCGTAGAGCTCGTCCCAAAGCTCCATGCCGCCGCCGTGGTAGAGCCAGGCGTTCATCCCCTGGAAGTTCAGGCCGAATGGAACGGTCGTGAAATATTGCGCCGCCGGCAGCTTGCCGGCCCAGAAATAGGCATTGGCGGCATTCATCTCCACCGTGCCGTCACGAACGGCATCGAAGCCTTCCAGCGCCGGGATGAGTTCGCCCGCCGCGAAATGCTGGATCGTCAGCCGGCCATCCGACATGGCCGCCACCTTCTTGCAGAAGTCGGTAGGGCTGCCTGGACCCTCGACATAGAAGGGCGAGCTGGGGGAATAGGCATTCGTCATTTTCCATGCGAACGCTTCCTGCGCCCGAACGATGGCAGGCGCGGCAAGCGGCGCCGACACTGCCGCAGCGCCAAACGTCAGGAATTTGCGACGTTCCATAGCATGATCCTTTCTTGGGAGTTCGATCTGCATCTGCAATGAACTGCACCGCGCCTTAAGCAGGAACCGCGCCAATCTCAAGATGCAAGGATTTCAGCTGGTTAGGTGACGGCTATCGCGAGTTTTATATACAAAGCACGAAATTTTTGAGCTTATGAGTACAAAATGGGCATTCGCCGGCTAGCTGGATTTCGCAGGCGTGAACAGCCTCGTAGCTGAGGAGGCGATACCCGACGCAGCGTAGACGTTCGCTCAGCAACGCGCATGGGGCATGGGAAGAAAGTCGAGCGCATGCCCGGCTTTCACGTCGCCCATAGCTTCGGGGATCACCAGAAGGCCATCGGCCCGACAAAGCGGATAAAGGGTGCCGGAACTGCCATTGCCGAGCTGTTCTACGACCAGTCGTCCTTCTGCCGGCTTGCCCACGATCCGTACGGGAGCGAACTCGCGCCGCCCGGTCTTGCGGTCAAAGGAAAAGCCCGCACCGCCCTTGCCAGGGAACGAACACGGCAATCGGCCCCGCCAAGGCGCTGCAATTGGCCACGGCCGAAAAGTTCGAAGCCGACGATAGCGGCAAGCGGATTGCCCGGCAGGCCAAGAATACCGTATTGCCGATGGTTCCGAACAACATCGGTTTGCCGGGCTTCATCGCCACTTTCCAGGCATGAATCACACCGCCTGCCGCGCGGAATGACGGCGCGATGAAATCCCTACCGCCGACCGATACGGCGCCCTCTCCTCCGCGCCTTCCGCCGCGACGCGGCAGCGGAGGCCGAGCCGGAAATCCCGGTCGGCACGTCGGAGGCCCCGGCTCCCAGCATCGCCCAGAAGGTCGCCCAGGCGCGGATGAAGGGCTACGAAGGCGAAAGCTGCCCGGAATGCGGCAACTTCACCATGGTGCGCAACGGCACCTGCCTGAAGTGCGACACCTGCGGCTCGACCAGCGGCTGCAGCTGACCGGGGTTGGACGGTTCGACGTCAATTAGAAAACCCGCCCGATCGAAGACGATCGGGCGGGTTTTGTCTTGCCGAGGAAGGCGACAGGCGCTTCCGGCGGAGAGCAGCCATTCGTTGAAAAATGGAGCGAACGGCTGCGATCGAGACCATCGCGGGCATCCGCCGCCCGCGCTATTCGACCACTTCGATCTCGCTTGGCCGCCAGGACTTGTCGAAGAACGACGCAAGCGGACTGTAGAGCCGCAGGATGGTGACCCAGCCCTTTTGCGGATCGGTCTGGATCCAGTTGCCGCGCGCTACGCCTTCGGGCTGCTCCGGCGCGAACCAGACTGTCGTCGTCCCGTCCTCCGCAGCTTCGGCAGCAGGTGACGGATAGCTTTGGCTGCCGGCACGCGGGTACTTTTGCGGTGTCACCAGCATCGAGCGCGTCTGATTGTCATAGAGCGTGAAGGACCAGAACGCCGCCGCCGG
>NZ_JACFXV010000058.1 GCF_014050225.1 Stappia albiluteola
GAGCAAGGCCGGCCCGGTCTGGACGGGCGAGGTGCGGTTCAACGAGCAATGGCTTGACCAGCCCCTGCGCTGGAAGCGGCCGCGGCGCATCTTCGTCGCCGCTCATGGCGACCTGTTTCATGAGGCCGTGCCGGACGAAGTGCTCGACGAGGTTTTCGCCATCATGGCGCTTTGCCCGCAGCACACATTCCAGGTGCTGACCAAGCGCAGCAAAAGGATGCGGGAATATCTGAGAGACCCCAATACGCCGTTCAGGGTCGCCGATATGGCGACGGTTGTTGGCCGTCATCTACCAGATGGACACCCAGGATGGCAGCGAGGCAATTGGCGGGCATCGCCAATAATCGGCTGCACTCAACCCGCAAATTGGCCTCTGACGAACGTCTGGATTGGCGTCTCCGTCGAGGACCAGACCCGCGCCGACGAGCGCATTCCCGACCTGCTCGCCACCCCGACCGCCATCCGCTTTGTCAGCGCCGAGCCGCTTCTCGGGCCGGTGGATTTTTTGGCGTTCCAGGAGGGAATCCCCGGGAATGAGTGGCTGACATGGCTTGATGGCATCGACTGGATAATCGTCGGCGGCGAAAGCGGCCCCGACGCACGGCCGATGCATCCGGATTGGGCGCGATCCATCCGCGACCAATGCGCCGCCGCCGGCACCGCTTTCTTCTTCAAACAATGGGGCGAATGGGCGCCGCAAGTGGGCGCCGTCGATGGCTGGAACATCGACGACAACCCGGAAATAAGCCGCTTTGACCACAGGGATTGGGAAGGCGGCCATTGGGGTGAACCTTATCGGCCTATGTGGTGCGACGAAGTCGATGACGACACAGTCTCCCGCATCGGCAAATCCCGCGCCGGCCGTCTTCTCGACGGCGTCGAGCACAACGCCATGCCGGAGGTGGCCCGGTGAACCGTTGCACAAACCTCATAAAGCGAGCGTTCATCGGCCTTGGCCGCGCCATATACGACGCCTTCCCTGTCTGCCTATGCGTCCTTGGCGGCGTCTTCTTCGGCATCTCCTTCCACGTTCCGGAAAATCATGATTCTGGAATGCTAGGCATGGCCCTTCTCGGCTTGGTTTGCTGTTCGACGGCGCTTTCTCTCGCCAGCGAGCGCGCGCGGGCGCGCGGATTTCTGGACGGGGCCGAAGCCCTCTTTCACCTGATAAACCGCGAATTCGCAAAGGACGACGGCCAATGACCGCCGCCCTTCCCGTGACGATCGATGCCGCCGCCACCCTTTGCCACCGGCGCAAGGTTGCCGACCGCCGCGTCAGGCTGGAGCTGCTGGTCGAGGATTACACGGTCGACGCGCAGGCCGCCTATGACGTCGGCGATCCGGGCCTCGGCAAGGCGCTCGAGCGCAACGCCGGCCGCATCCGCGCGAAAGCAAAATCGCTCAGCCGCCGCAACGACGGCCGCTGACGCACGCCGCCCCATCGGCATTTCCCCCTCGTTTCAGGAGGTCAATGCAATGTCTGATTTGCTCAAGATCGAGACCCCCGCCGGCGACCTGCGCAAGGTTCTGTCGCTGCTGTCGCGCATCCGGCTTCACAGGTCGAAAATCCCTGTTCTCGGCTGCGCGCTTGTCGAGGCGAAGGACAACGCGGTCACCCTGACCGTGACGGACCTTGGCGCCTGGCTGACGCTCAGCCTGCCGGCGCGCGTCCACGCGCCCGGCCGCGCGCTGCTGCCGTTCAACCTTGCCCGCATGCTTGTCGCCAATCACGCCGCCGGCACGCCCATCACCATCGAGCAGGCGGCCGGCGGCACCGAGCTGACGGTGAGCGACCCGGACGGCCGCACGACGCTGATCACACCACCGGTCAGTGACTTTCCCGAAGATAACCTTTCCACCAGGCCCGTGATCGGCACCTTGACGCTTGCCGACGAGGCAGCCTTTCGCGACAGGTTGAAACGGGCGCTGCGTGTCGTTTCGACCGAAGAGACGCGCTATTACCTCAACGGCGTCTGCCTGGACGTTGCCGAAGGCGCCGACAAGGTCAAGCTCGTATCGACCGACGGTCACCGGCTGATCGCCATCGATGCGGGGGCCGAATGGAGCCCGGCGGCGCAGGGTGAGATGGACCCGCCCGACCAGCTTTGCATCCTGCCGCGCATGATCGTCCCCGCATTGACGGCCATGCCCTTCGCCGGGCCGATCCTGCTGCGCGAGGGGGAGAATTTCGAAGTGCCGCTCGTCGGCGGCCGCATCATCACCAGCACGATCGATGGCAAGTTTCCGGACTGGCGCCGCGTCGTGCCGAAGTTCGGCGAACGGCAGCCGGACATGATCAGCTTCGACCGGGCCGAACTTCTGTCGGCGATGCGGCGTATCCCGTGGGGCCATAGATCGACGCGGATCGACATCGCTGTCGGCAAGGGCAAGGCGGTTCTTAGCTACAACAGCCGGCATGACCTCAGCGGCTTCCGGGTATTGTCCGTCGAGTCGTCCACAAAAACACCCGAGTGGTTTCACGCCTTTGACCGACAGCACCTCACGGAGGCCTGCCTCGCCTGCCGGGGAGATCTGCTGACACTCGAATGCACGGCCGGTGAGGAAGGCGCTCCAGTCCTCATCGCCTCTGACAGTGGCGTGGACTTCGTGCTGATGCCGATGCGCGGCGATCAGGACGAGGCCCTCGCGCTGCTGCGCTCCCTCACCGCCGAACAGCCCCGCGCCGCCGCCTGATCGCCCACCCCCACAACGGAAGGAAATTCCGATGTCAAATCACGGCGGCGTTGCCGCAGACCAGCTCCGCGCCTTTGTCGAGCGCATCGAGCGGCTGGAAGAAGAAAAGAAGGTCATCAGCGATGACATCAAGGACGTCTATGCCGAGGCCAAGGGCAACGGCTATGACGTCGCCGTGCTGCGCAAGGTGATCTCGCTGCGCAAGAAAAAGCCACATGAGCGCGAGGAAGAAGAAGCCGTGCTCGACCTCTACATACACGCGCTCGGCATGGCCGGCAGCGGCGAAGCGGAGGGCCGGGACAATGGCTGAGCCAAGCATCGAACAGGCCGAAAACTGCACGCCTGTCGATCATATCGACGAGGTTTCCCCGGTCTACCCGAAGCCGGATGACTGGATCCTGACGCGTGACGGCCGGCCCTATCTCAAGGGCGCGTCATGGGGTGCGTACGGTGATTGCTTCGACGAGGACGTCTTGCCGCTGGCGGAAGGCGACACGGTCGAGTTTTGTTTTGCCACCTCCGATGGCCGGACATTCATCACCATCCACGAGACGGCCCGGCAAGATGGCGGCACGGCCACCGCTGCGGATTTTGAGTTCGAGCGGTCAGGCGCGACCGGCAGTCTTTACTGGATCCCCGGAGATCCCGACACGATCAACGAAGACCCGGTCGAATTCATGCGCGAACAGCAAGACTACGACCCCTGGCACGACGACGGCGAGACGGTCGAGTTTGAGGCTTACACCCTCTTCAACCGATGGATGCGCCTGACCCGCACCGACGCCGGCGAATGGACGTTCCGGGAAATCGAACAGGAGGCGCCCCGCCAATGAACGCCCCCGTCAAAAACCCAGTCGCCGCAGCACGTCCACCCGTCTGGAAACAGATGGCGTCCGGCCGCATGGTCGACCTGGCGAACCTCAAGTCCCATGACGTCTATTTCCCGGACATCGTCGAGGCCCTTTGCAAGATCGCCAGGTTCGACGGCGCCACGCCGAACGTGGTCTACACCGTCGCCCAGCATTGCTGCCTGGCTTATGACGCAGCGTCCGAAGAGCGGGTGAAACCCTTCGCCCTGCTGCATGATTTTCATGAGGCCTATATCGGCGACATCACCACGCCGACAGCAAGGCTGCTGCAGGCGATGCATATCCACCCCGGCGAAATCGTGGGGCTGATCGGACGGGTGAAAGCCCATCTCGACACGGCGATCTTCGCCGCCGCCGGCATCCCGCCTTTTATCGACGTCGCCGCCTATCAGGACGTTGCCCGCCAGGTGCGGGCGATAGACGACGCGCTGCTCGCCACGGAACGGCGCGACCTTCTGGCGCCGGCGCAGGGCGCGGGCTGGCCGGAGCCGATGCAAAGGCCCCTGCCGACCCGCATCAGGCCATGGGGACAGGACAAGGGCCGCGAAGAGCTGCTCAAGCGCCTTAGCCTGATCGGCATCGACGGCAGGGGGTGAGCGGTGGCAAAGTCTTTACAACTGACCGATATTTCGGACGACGAGCCGGTTACCCTGGCCGAGGCGTGCCGCCTTTTTTTCGGCGGCAGGTTGTCGCCGTCAGCGTTGCGCACGGAAGCCGCGAAGGGCAATCTTGAGATCATGCAGATCGCCAGGAAGGACTTCGTCACCCGGCGCTCGATCGAGGAAATGAAACAGCGATGCCGCAGAAGCGCAAGCCGCCCCGACTCTGGCTCAGAACAGAAACCGACTCCAAGGGTCGAAAGCGGCAAAGCTGGATCATCAAGGACGGCAGTCGGAATATCCGCACAGGATGCCTTGCGGAACAAACTGAGCAGGCGGAGCAAGCCCTGCACGACTACCTCGCAGAAAAATACGAAGCCCCAAGGGGAGGTCGTGCCTCTGAAATCACGGTCGGAGATGTCCTGACCGTCTACCTTGACGAAAAATCGTCGGCCACCGCCCGGCCCCGCGAGACGGAACAGGCGATTGGCCGCCTGAACGAATTCTTCGGCGACAAGCCCCTGAGCGATATCAAGGGCAAGACATGCCGGGAATTCGCGGCGCACCGCGCGACGCAGGCCGGCGCCAGGCGCGACCTCGAGATCCTGCGCGCCGCGATCAGATACTATCACCGGGAATATGGCCTCGACGTCGTGCCCGCCCTGACGTTGCCGCAGAAAAGCACGCCGCGCGAGCGCTACCTGACGCGCTCGGAAGCGGCCCGCCTGTTGCTGGCCTGCATGGGATGGGAACGGGTATCCGAAGATCCTGACGCCCGCTGGCGTCGACGGCCATACCACCGGGGCAGCCATCTTGCTCGCCTGGTCCTCATCGGCCTCTACACTGGCACCCGGCCGGGCGCGATCAAGGCCCTGCAGTGGATGCGCAACACGACCGGCGGATGGGCCGACATGGAGCGGGGCGTCATATTCCGCCGCGCGGAGGGCGAACGCGTTGCCCACAACAAGCGCAAGCCGCCGGTCAAGATCGCCCGTCGCCTGTTGGCGCACATGGCACGGTGGAAGCGGATGGACGGTTGGGAGGCTGACCGCACGGGACTGCGCTATATCGTGCATTACTACGGCAAGCCCGTCGTCAAGGAGAACAAGGCCTTCCGATCGGCAATAGCAGCCGCCGGGCTTTCGGACGATGTCACACCCCACATTCTGCGCCACACACGCGGCACATGGCTCGCGCAGCGCAATGTGCCATCGAACGAAGCCGCAGCGTCCCTCGGGCTCACGGTCGAGGAATACGAGCGCACCTACCTGCACAACGATCCTGAATTCCAGAAATCCGCCGCCGACGCCTACTGACGTCGCGTTCTTCGCTTGATTTCTCGCTCGATAGCGTCGCGGATCATGTCCAGGCGCGCCTCGCCTTGCATGAGTACAGCATCGATTCGAGCGGTATCCCCCTCAGCGAGGGGGAGCCGCAGTTGCTCCGCCCATTGCTTTTTCCGTCCGCCGCGCCTGGGCACTTCCCGATCTGTCATGTTGACTTTCTATCATGTACACGGTACACGTTCAAACATGTACATGAATGAGGTGTTTTATGCCGCAGCATCGCAAGCCTCCGCGACTGCTATTGCGTAATGAGAAGACCGGAAAGACGTGGATTATCCGAGACAATGGGCGATCATTCAGAACTGGCTTTTCTGAGGGGGAAATCGATCTCGCAGAGGAACGATTGGCCCAATATGTCGCTGGAGAATACACACCCTCAAACACGAAGATAGCTTACGTCTACTATGTGACGGCCGCCCACTCGGTCGACTACCCGATAAAAATAGGGTTCACGGCCGGCGCCATGTCCATCCGACTGACACAGTTTCAGTTAGGGAACCCAAACGTGCTGGTTTGCTTGGCGACGGAGATTGGATCACAAGCCCTTGAGCGGGATCGCCACGCGCGCTTTCGGCATCTTCACATTCGTGGAGAGTGGTTTAGGCGTGATCCGTCTTTGATGGGCTTCATAGAGAGTATCCAGCCAACAGAGATCTATAAGTAAACAAACGGTGCGCGCGCACCGGCAACGCACCAAATCACGGAACATGAGCGGAACAAACGCGGTTCAGTTGGAATGAAATTCATTGATTTCTATGAGATTTTTGAGAGGCTCCCTTTTTCGGGACGAGGGGGTCGCAGGTTCGAATCCTGCCACTCCGACCATTTTTCCTCAAATAACTTATTGATATTTATTGGAATTTCGCATTCCTGCGATATTCCTGCAAAAAGCATGTTGTTACGCGCCAATGATTGGGCCAGTGTTTCGTTGTACAAGCATGGCACTTGAGTAATTGGTTTGGCCGGCAGCGGCCATGATTGCTTTCACATTGGGCAATGACGATTGCTCGATATGCCTCGCCTATGAAGGCTTGCGCTCCGACCCGGCAGCATAGCCGTGGCGACCTCATCGAATTTGGCCTCTTCTCGCGTGGCTTCCTGGAACCCGCAAATGGCGAAATTTTGATAGAAAATGGCGACGCCTTGCAAGGTAATTCTCCAATTGATCGGTTACACCCCAAAGAGGTAGCCGCAGCGGTTGGAGGACCACGCGGCCATCACCGGAAGGGGAGGACATGGAGGTCTTTTGGTTCATCGCCGGGAACTGGGCATCGATCGTCGAGTTGGCGCTTGAACACATCACCATTGTCGGTGTTGCTGTCGGCTTTGCTATAGTTGCGGGCGTTCCCATTGGCATCGCAATCACGCAGAACCAGTCGATTGCGAACGCCGTGCTTTATATCGCATCGATCATCGTCACGATTCCGTCGATTGCCCTGTTTGGCCTGATGATCCCGATCCTTTCGACGATCGGCCACGGCATCGGCTGGCTGCCGGCGGTGATAGCCATCCTCCTCTATTCGCTGCTGCCGATCATCCGCAACACCCATACAGCCATCACCAATGTCGACCCTGCCCTGCGCGAGGCTGCCCGCGGCATGGGAATGACCTCAATGCAGCGCCTGACACGGGTCGAGATCCCGATCGCCGTTCCGGTCATCATGGCCGGTGTACGCACGGCGGTCGTAATGAATATCGGCGTAGCGGCCATCGCCGCCTATATCGGTGCCGGCGGTCTCGGCGTGCTGATTTCGCGAGGCATCAGCCAGACTGACCCCCGCCAGCTCATTACCGGAGCCATAGCCGTCTCTCTTCTCGCGATTTTTGCCGATTGGACTTTGCTGAAGCTGCAAAAGCTTCTGACCCCCAGCGGCCTCACGCATTGAGCCGCTACGCGGCCAAATCCCCAGGGAACCGGATGATCCAGCTCGAAAATCTCACCAAAACGTTCGAAACACCCAGAGGCGTTGTGGTTGCGGCGGACAAGGTCAACATGACGGTGCCGACGGGCGAAATCTGCGTGCTGCTTGGTCCGTCGGGCTGCGGAAAGACCACCGCCCTCAAGATGATCAACCGGCTCATTCGACCGACGAGCGGCCGCATCCTGATTAACGGCGAGGACACTGCAGACAGGAACACGATCGAGTTGCGCCGCCAGATCGGCTACGTGATCCAGCAGATCGGCCTGTTCCCGAACATGACGGTGGAGGAAAACATCTGTGTCGTGCCGCGGATGCTTGGCTGGGAGGCCAAACCCGCAAAGGCCCGCGCAGCCGAACTCATCGATCTGGTCGGCCTTGATCCGCATCACTTCCTGTATCGCTACCCGAAGGAATTGTCCGGCGGCCAACAGCAGCGCATCGGTGTTATCCGAGCTCTCGCCGCCGACCCTCCTGTCATGCTCATGGACGAACCCTTCGGCGCCATCGATCCCATCAACAGGGAGATCATTCAAAACGAATTCCTGAAGATGCAGGCCACGCTGAAAAAGACGATCATGTTCGTCAGCCATGACATCGATGAAGCCGTCAAGATGGGCGACAAGATCGCCATTTTCAGGGGCGGCAGGATCGAGCAATACGATACGCCTGACCGGATCCTCTCCCATCCCGTCAATGCCTTCGTCGCCGATTTCGTCGGCGCGGACCGCACACTGAAAAGACTGCGCCTGGTCACCGCGGAGATGATAGCGGATCCGGGCACGCCGGCTGTAGCACGCGGCGCACGCCCGCAAGAGGCGCTGCAGGCCGCCAAGGCGCATGGCGGCCGGACCGTAATCGTGATCGACGCCAATCATCGCCCTGTCGCCTATGCAACCGTCGAAGAGCTTTCAGGCGCGCACGGCACTGTGGGCGACTTTGCCCATCCGCTCCCGGCCACGGTTCCGGCCCGGGCCGACCTGCGGGCGGTCGTTTCGGAAATGTTCGCCAACGACGTGATGTGGCTCGCCTGCACTGACGATCAGGGCCGGTTTGCCGGTGTTGTTACACAGCCTGCCGTGACCGCCATGCTCGGTCAGAGCAGCGGCCAGCCTTTGACAAACTGAATTTGGACAGGCGTGATGCAAAACATGTCGGGCATGAGCCGAATGCTAAGCCTGGTGATGGTTTTCGCCCTTGGAATCTGGGTTACCTCATCCGGACTGCTCAGCGAGATCGCTGTCTATGAAGAGGACATCCTCTATCTCCTGAAGCAACACATCATTTTGGTCGCTGCGTCGGGCGGCGCCGCGATACTGGTGGGAGTTCCGATCGGCATCTGGCTCTCACGGCCGATCATGGAACGCTCTGCCGAGATGATCATGCAGATCTTCAACGTCGGCACGACGATCCCGACCCTTGCGGTGATCGCCCTGTCGATGACCCTGCTCGGCATCGGCTTCGCCCCCGCCTTCTTCGGGCTGTTCGTCGCTTCGCTGCTGCCGATCGTCCGCAACACATATACCGGCCTTCTCGCCGTCCCGAGGCACCTCAAGGAGGCCGCGATCGGCATGGGCATGACCCCTGCGCAGATGCTGATACGGGTCGAGTTTCCGAACGCACTATATGTCGTGTTTTCAGGGATCAGGACCGCGCTTGCGGTCAACGTCGGTACCACGCCTCTGGCTTTCCTGATCGGTGGCGGCGGTCTTGGCGAACTGATCTTCACCGGCATCGATCTGATGGACACCGGCATGCTGCTCGCCGGTGCCGTGCCAACCGCGCTGCTGGCGGTTTTCGTCGATTTCGTGATGGGGCAGGCGCAACTGCATCTCGTCCCCAAAGGTGTGAACCCGCTGCGCTGAATGCGGCGTCGGAAGATACAAACAACAGGGAGAAAACAAAGTCATGATGAAATATCTCAAGATCGCCGTTACCGGGATGGCACTTTGGGGGGCCGCCTCCGCTGCCCAGGCAACCGAGATCGTGGTTGGCGGCAAGAACTTCACCGAACAACAGTTGCTATCGTCGATTACCGAGCAGTTGCTGGAGGCCAAGGGCTATACCGTTGAAAACCGGGCCGGCATGGGCTCTGCTGCGGTCCGGCAGGCAACCGAAAGCGGCCAGATCCACATTTACTGGGAATACACCGGCACTTCGCTCATCACCTATAACAAGGTCACGGAAAAACTCGACGCGGACGAGACCTATGAACGGGTGAAAGAGCTGGACGCTGAAAAAGGCATCGTCTGGCTGAATGCGTCGGACGCCAACAACACCTATGCCCTTGCCATGCGCAAGAGCGATGCCGAAGAACGAGGCATCAAGACGCTCTCCGACCTTGCGGCCAAGATCAATTCGGGTGAAAGCCTGACCTTCGGCAGCAACGCCGAATTCTATGCCCGCCCGGATGGCCTGAAGCCTATGCAGGAAGCCTATGGCTATGAGTTCGGCCGGGAAAACGTCAAGCGCATGGATTCCGGCCTTGTCTATCAGGCACTGCGCGATGCCCAGGTCGACATTGGTCTCGTATTCGCAACCGACGGCCGCATTCCGGCCTTTGATTTCGTGGTGCTTACTGACGACAAAGGCTATTTCCCTGCCTATGCGCTTGCGCCGGTGATCCGCAAGGAAATCCTCGACGCAAACCCCGAACTGGCCGACCTGCTCAATGCGGTTTCGGGGAAACTTGATGACTCCGTCATGGCCTCCCTCAACGCCAGGGTCGATGTGGACAAGGTATCGATCGAAAATGTCGCAGCGGAATTTCTGAAGGAAAGCGGTCTGCTCTGATTGCCAAAAAGGGGCGCGGGACGGCCGCGCCCCTTCACTTCGAAAGGCTCTTCAATGTCCGCGCGCAAGATCAAGGTTGGTGCAGCACAGATTGCCAGCGAAATCGGCGATGTCGACGCCAATATTGAGCGTCATCTCGAATGGATCGGGCGCGGCCGCGAGCAGGGTCTCGACCTGCTCGTCATGCCGGAACTCTCGCTGACCGGGCATTACGGCCCGGAGCGGCTGCTGGACGCCGCCATGAAACGCAGCGACCCGCGCCTGAAAATGCTGGCCGAAGCGGCGGGCGACATGTCGGTCGTGATCGGCTTTATCGAGGAAGGCGCGGCGGCGCAGTTTTACAACTCGGCCGCTATGTTGCATGCGGGCCGGATGGTGCACCTGCACCGCAAGGTCAACCTGCCTACCTATGGCAAGCTGGAGGAAGGCAAGTACTATGCCTCCGGTCGATTTGTCGAAACGCACAATCTCGATGAAGACTGGTGCGCGGGGCTGCTGATCTGCGCCGACGTCTGGAATCCCGCCCTGACCCATCTGGCTTTTCTGCATGGCGCAACGCTCTTGCTCTGCCCGGTAAGCTCCGGGATCGAGGCTGTGGGGATCGATTTCGATAACCCGAGTGGCTGGGCACTGACGATGCGCTTCTATTCCATGATGTATGGCGCCCCCGCGATCATGGTAAACCGCACGGGCACCGAACGGGAGCTGACCTTCTGGGGCGGGTCGCGCATAGTCGACCCCTTCGGCAAGGAACTCGCCGTCGCGGGTTCCGGGGAAGAATTGATCTCCGCCACCCTGGACTTCGAGACAGTGCGAAAGGCGCGTCATCTCCTCCCGACGGTACGCGACAGCAATCTCGCCCTGGTCATGCGGGAAACCACCCGGTTGATCGGCAAGATCGGTGTTCCCGACTTCGTTCGAAACGACAGCTGAGGTCGAGTGCCCACCCTGGCTCACGGACCCAGTTGATATCCGAGCGTACTGGAGCAGCCACGGCGCCGGCGGAGAGAGGCATTGCCATGCATTGCGAATTCACGGATTTCCTGCATGACCTGACTTATGACGACCTGACCCCTCAGTTGAAGGGCGTCGCAAAGGGCTGGCTACTGGATCTCGTCGCGGTCGCGGCATGTGCGACTGATACCGCGCTCTCGCGGATCATCAGGGATCATGCTGCAGATCATTTTGGAGCCGGGACACGCACTGCCACCATGCTGTTCGATGGCCGGCGCGTCAGTCCAGCAGGAGCGGCGCTGGCCGGGGGAATGACCATCGACGCCATCGACGCACATGACGGCCACAAGCTGACTAAGGGTCATGTCGGCTGCGGTGTCTTGCCGGCGCTGCTGGCCTTCTGTGAAGCGGAGAATATCGATGACGGGGGCGATTTCCTTGCCAGCCTCGTGCTGGGCTACGAGATCGGCACCCGCGCCGGGATCGCATTGCATCGTATGGCCTGCGACTATCACACCTCAGGCGCCTGGGTTGCGGTGGCGGCGGCGGCTCTTGGCGCGCGTGCGCTGCGGCTGGATGCGGCCAGGACCCGCGAAGCCGTCGGCATTGCGGAATATCATGGGCCGCGCAGCCAGATGATGCGCTGTATCGATCATCCGACGATGCTAAAGGACGGATCGGGCTGGGGCTCCATGGCCGGTGTGTCGGCAGCCTATTTGGCGGCAGCGGGGTTCACCGGGGCACCTGCGATCACGGTTTACGGCGAGGACGTCTCGGATCTCTGGTCGGACTTCGGCCAGCGCTGGCGCATTCTGGAGCAGTATTTCAAGCCCTACCCCGTTTGCCGCTGGGCCCAGCCGTCCGTCCAAGCCGTACTCGATTTGCGCACGCGTCATGGTTTGACTTCCGAGGCGGTCGAGCGCATCGAAATCAAGACCTTCCACGAAGCCATCCGCCTGGCTGTGCGGCATCCCCGCACGACGGAGGAGGCGCAGTATTCGACCGCCTTTCCCGTCGCCTCGGCTCTCGTCCGCGGCCACATGGGTCCGGCGGAAGTTGCGGAGAGAAGCTTCCGCGATCCCGAGATCAACCGCTTGGCTGATACGATCACCTTCACTGAAACCGAGGCTTTCAATCTGGCCTTTCCTGCTCGTCGTTTCTCCGACGTGACGCTTTACCTTGGAGACGGGCGAATGGTCTCCTCAGGCCCGACCGAAGCCATAGGCGACCCGGAAGTTCCGGTATCCACGGACGCCATTCGTCTGAAATACAAGGAATATACTCATCCGGTTCTCGGTGCCGATCGTGCCTGCGCAATCGAGACCTGCATCGACAGCCTGGCTTCCGGGACGGGGTTGCGCAGCCTGTTCGGCCTTATCCTTGCGCCGGCCGCCGATGCGCCTCTTCAGCGTGATTGTGCCTGAGGCATCGGCCCTTCCGGAATATGCGCAAGCCGGAACCCGGCAATCAATGTCTGTCGGCCCTGCGCCGTTCTTCGCCGGGACTGAGGCCGAATGTGCGCTTGTAGGCGCTGCCCATATGCGAGGCGGATACGAAGCCGCAGCGCAGCGCAATTGAAACGATGGGTTCCGTGCTTTCCCTGAGCAATCGGCGCGCTTCCTTGAGTCGAACGGACACGTAAAACCGTTGCGGCGTCATTCCGAAATGTTGGAGCCAGAGACGTTCCATATGCCTTAAAGAAAGACTGCTTTGCCTGGCGATCTCTCCGATCTCGATCAGGTTTTCGAGATTTTCCTCCATGCAGGCAATCGCGGCATTGATCCGCTGATCATGAACGCCGTAACGCCACTGGATTTCCATGCGCTGCTGCTCTTGCGCTCCCCGGATCCGGCTGTGCATGAACTGATCGGCAACATCCGCGGCCAACTGACCGTTGTAGTCGCTGGAGATCTGATCCAGCATCATGTCAACCGCCGCGATCCCGCCCGCGCAAGTCCAGCGATTGCGATCGCGCACATAGATTTCGCGACATACCTGTATCGTGGGAAATTCCTCGGAGAACTGGCGCAGCGACTCCCAGTGCAATGTACAGCGATACCCCGACAACAACCCCGCCCGGGCCAGCACGAATGTACCCGTGCTAAGCGCGCCGAGTGCCTTGCCGCCAACCGCGAGGCGTTTCAGGAAATTCGTGACCTTCTTGTCGTGCAGCTTCTCGATGTCCAGGCTTGCAACGATCACGACACGGTCGAGTGCCGGTGCATTCTCAAGAGATTGCGTCTGCAGGTCGAATCCGCTGCTCGAAGTCACCGCGCCCCCTTCCGGGGACAGAATATGCCACGCGTAGAGGTTCTTTCCCGCGAGCCGGTTCGCCGCCCTCAGAGGCTCGCTGGCCGAGGCAAAGGCCATCATCGAGAAATTCGGGAACAGAATAAACCCGATGCGTTTCGGCCCCTCGGAAAAAACTGTGGTCTCCTCCGGAGCAGCGCGCCGGTCTTGTATCGAACTCGACATTCGCTCATTCGTTTCGGTCGGTGACTGGCATTCACTGACGACCCGTCACGGCGCATCATTTTCAACCAAAGAAACCTGAATACAACCCCGTGCCTGCCCTCGGGATTGCCGAATGCAGGACCTGGGGCACGAATCCCGGATGTAGATCGGCCCCGGACTGCGGATTGCATCCAGATCAGGCGCAATGTGCGCGAATACCATGATCGATATTATCGATGAGCGACTTGAAGATGACGTGATCAGCCATCAACTGTTGGCCATGCTCCATCCCTGCTACGAGCAAGGCGCTTTCGCCCTTCTCGCCGGGATAGACCTTGTGCAGGCGAACCGATTCCGACGGCATATGCAGGGTGTTGTCCGCACCATGGACAATCAATGCAGGCGGAAACCTGCCGGAAACCGCAGAGAGGTCAGCTTCGGGATCGAAATTCACGGAAGACTTGTAGGACTTTGCGCTTACATGGCTGCAGCCTGGCCAACGGTCCACTCCGCCCGCTTCCGTGTAATTTCCAAGCTGCTCATCCACATAAGCCTGGGTCGCCGGATCGAGGGGATAATAGCCGAGCTTTGTCGCCTCGGTGCCGGTATCGAAGGGCGGGATCGGGGCGTCGTCCGCGAGCCCCGCGATCGCGACGTGAGCTGCGACCGCATCAGCACGCAAATTCTGCAGGGCGCTGAGACGCGTGTAGCACATCGGCACAAAATAGCTGATCTGTTCGCCGCCAGCGCGCGCCAGATCCAGCACGGCGGCGAGGCTGGCAACCGAGCCCATCGCCCAGGACGCGACCGCGGGCATGGCGCCGAAACGGTTCTTCGTCCAGGCGACCAGGGCCAGCAATTCTATCTTCTGATCCTCCAGACTTACGTTCGTGATTGTCAGGTCGCCGGACTTGTAGGTATTCCGGGCTCCCTTGTTCGTGAAGAACCCCGAAACGTCATAGGTGGTTACGGAGTAGCCGCGTTGCGCCAAGGCGTTGCCAAAAAGCTGGCCATACATGGATACGCCTCCGGTAAAGCCCGAATTGAAGACGACCGGCGGGAGGGCCTTGGCCTCTTCGCTGAGCCTGGCCGGGCGGAACACGCGCCCGCGCAGCTCGATGGTTCCATCGGCATAGGTCACCGGAAAGGTGAAATCTTCTTGTACTACCTCGGTCATCGTCTTGCTTTCTTGGATTGGGGCCCGTTTTGGATCAGGAAAGACCATCGCGCGCGCGCCATGCCGAAACGCATCGGCGGAAAGGCTGGTGCGCCGCGCCGCCAGGTCGGAAAGGCGTGCGACGAAATCAAGGGCGGAAAGCGGTGTGAAAGTGTCGGCAAAAGGCCGGCCCGATTGATCCTTGCCGACATGCGGCCCGTCGCTGGCCTGCAGCAGCAGCTTGTCCGTCCCAAGCTCATCGACGATGCGAAGGACGAAAGGCAAAACAGCCTCGGGGTCTAGCCCGGTTCGATAGCCGGGCCCTTTGAAGGCGACGTTGCCCCGCCTTTTCGCCTCTTGCATCAAAGCGACATAAACGGGGTCGTCCGCTCCGCGTTCGGGCTGACAGGTGCCCAGATGATCAATGACCGTCCTTACGGTTTCAGGCACCTGCCTGAGAACCTTCAGATTGACTTCCGGATCCTGGGCATAGATGTGCAGATGCTGGTCGGCCCGCAGCCGCCCGAACAAATCGCGCCACGCCGGCGTCGCATAGGCATGCTCGCCCACGGCATGCGGACGCGCGTCGTGCAGCACGATGCGGATCCCCTTTACCTGGGGATGCGCCAGCCGCTCGGCCGTCGCATAGTCCGGCTCGGCCAAGATGGTTCCGAAAAGCTCGATTCCGCCATAGCGGGAGGGATTCTGGGCCTGCAGTCTCGCCAGTTCGTCGAAGGAGGCGAAGACGTTTTCCGATTCCGGCAGGATGCTCAAATGCACGTTGTTGACCAGGGCCGGTTTGATACCGGCATCGATCAGGGTATCGAGGTAGGCGGTCAGCGAATGGGCCGACGGCAATCTATAGGGTAGCTGTCCTGAAACCCGCGCCAGATCGTCGGCAGTGAAAAAGTGCACATGTGCGTCGATTATTTGTGACGTCTGGGCCATGTTCCGAAATCCCGCGTTGTGGCGCGAGAATATCGGTTTCAGGACTTGCTGCGTCCAAGCAGTCCGACGACTACTATCATTAGGTCGCCATATCGACGAAACGTCCTGTAGATTCCCTAGCGGAAGAACGAGCTCGGCAAGACTGCCGTCCGCGCCCGGGTACCAGGGACAGGCGGCTGCGGCATGTAGCGGCAATGAGCGAAAAAAATCCCGCCTCGCTTGTGGCTCGGCGGGAAAAAGTGACATTCGCTGAAAATCGCTGACCTCGGAAAAGGTCAGGACGCCCAACAGTTTTTCCATTCGCCTGATTTGTCAACGGCAAAATTGAATGGCCGGGAGCGAACGATTGTCCCAAGATGACGTGCATTTGATACGTAACGTAATTTCGCAGATTTTCCTGCCATCCGCTTGATCGGGAATCCGTATGTCCTTCAAGCGTTTGCAGAAGGAGCAAAGCCGGTGGCGATAGGCGGCCGGAATGTCGCGAAAGGATCAGGTCCGATGCGTTTCCTGAAGCACGCAGCCCTTCTCTTTCTCATATTGCCGGCGGCCGTTTCAGATCCCGCGCATGCAAGGCCCGACACGCGTCAGATGACCTGCGCCCAGGCGCAGGCGCTCGTCAAGAAGCAGGGTGCGGTCGTCATGTCGACCGGCCAATATACCTACAACCGCTTCGTTTCGACGCTTCGCTATTGCGATCGCTCGCAGCAGCTTGCGCCGCTCTACGCGCCGACGCGCGACACGCCGCAATGCTTCGTCGCCTATTATTGCAAGGACATCTACAGGCCGAACCGCTGAAGCGCTACGCCATCGCGAGGTCTAGCCCGCGGCGCGGCCAAGCTGGGGAGCCGTCTGCCAACCGAGATCCGGCATGGAGACGACGCGGTTGCCGCGCATGTCGCTGGCGCAGACGATGAAGCCGCGCTCTTCGAGATGGGTCAGCAGCCACCGCGCGCGACCAAGCGACCGCGTTCCGTAGGCGCGCGCAATCGCTTCGTCGGAGGGGCACGGCTCGGCACGCGCGGCCGCACCGGCGATGAGCAGGAACACGCCGCGCATGTCCTGCGGCACGCTTTCGGCGATGAACTCCGCCTTCGCCCATTCCCCGGTGTCGATCTCCTGCTGGTCGACGCCCGCGCGCGCGAAAGCCACCAATTCTCGAAAGGCCTGGAGATCGGGAACCTGCCCGGGAATGCGCGCGATCCGCAGCCGGACCTGGAAATCCTGGTAGAGCGCGGCGATAGGCTGGAAGGCCGCCTCGGGCTCCGCCATGAGATCCGTCATCACCTTCTGGATCGCCGCATCGCGCTCGGGATCGTCCACCGTTTCGGCAAGCGCGAGATCGGGTTCCCGATCCCGCCCCGACGCGTGGCGATTGAGACGTTCGAGAATATCGCCGGTCACGACAGGCGGTGCAGGTTTGCGTTCGACGAATATCCTCTCGCTCTCGGTTGCCGGCTGGAAAAGCAGTTCCTGGACGTTCTCCGCCGGCGTTTCGGGCAATGGAGTGAGCTTCGGCCCTCCTCCGCGACCCGTGGTCTCGACGGTACCGATCGTCACCTTCACCGGACGCCGGTAGAGCGCCGGCCCGAGGGCCACGAAATGGCCGCGGCCGAGATCGCGGAAGGTCTCCGCCTGGCGTTTTTCCATGCCAAGCAGGTCGGCGGCGCGCGCCATGTCGATATCGAGGAAAGTGCGCCCCATCAGGAAGTTGGAGGCCTCGGCCGCCACGTTCTTGGCAAGCTTCGCCAGACGCTGGGTCGCGATGATGCCGGCAAGACCCCGCTTGCGGCCCCGGCACATCAGGTTGGTCATGGCGCCCAATGAGGCGCGACGCGCCTCCTCCGCGGCTTCGCCGGAAGCTGAGGGCGCGAAAAGCTGGGCTTCGTCCACCACCACCAGCATCGGATACCAGTAGTCCCGGTCGGCATCGAACAACGCGTTCAGAAAGACCGCCGCCGCCTTCATCTGACGGTCGGGTTCCAGCCCCTCGAGGTTGAGGATGGTGGAGACGCGATGCTGCCGCACCCGGGCGCCGATGATCGCCAGGTCGCGCTCGGCGCCGGCCGCATCGATCACCACATGGCCGAAGCGCTCGGACAGGGTGACGAAATCGCCTTCTGGATCGATGATGCATTGCTGCACCCAGGGGGCGCTCTGCTCAAGCAGCCGGCGCAGCAGGTGCGACTTGCCGGAACCGGAATTGCCCTGCACCAACAGGCGGGTGGCGAGCAGTTCCTCCAGATCCATCTCGGCGGTTTCCCCGCTGGATGTCCGGCCCATGTCGATCCTGATCGTCATTGCGTGATGCGTGTTCCAAAAAGCAATAGCTCCGGACCTTGGACGATTCGCATCGTCACTTCAAAGGCGCCGGAAAACCCGTGTGGAAAGCGGACGGGACGGCTTCGAGCCGCCCCGACGCGGTGTCCCGCCATCAGGCGGAGAACGTGTCCTTATAGATGTCGCGCAGCACGTTCTTCTGGATCTTGCCCATGGTATTGCGCGGCAGGTGGTCCACGACGTGGACCACCTTCGGCTGCTTGAACTTGGCAAGCTTGCCGGCCAGCGGCACCTGGATCGCCGCGGCATCGAGCTTGGCGCCGGGCTTGGCCGCAACCACGGCCACCACCCCTTCACCAAAATCCGAATGGGGCACGCCGATCACCGCGTTTTCCGCCACGCCCGGAATTTCGTCGATCAGCGCCTCGACTTCCGCAGGATAGACGTTGAACCCGCCGGTGATGATCAGGTCCTTCGACCGTCCGACGATCGAGACATAGCCCCTGTCGTCGATCATCCCCATGTCGCCGGTGATGAAATAGCCGTCGGCGCGAAACTCTTCCGCCGTCTTCTCCGGCATCCGCCAGTACCCCTTGAAGACGTTGGGCCCCTTCACCTCGATCACGCCGACGGATCCTTTGGCAAGCACGGCGCCGCTATCGGGATCGGCGATACGCAGGTCGACGCCCGGCAGCGGAAAGCCCACGGTTCCCGGCCGGCGGTCGCCCTCATAGGGGTTGGAAGTGTTCATGTTGGTTTCGGTCATGCCGTAGCGCTCGAGGATCGCATGGCCGGTACGGGCTTCGAACTCCTTGTGCACCTCCGCCGAAAGCGGCGCGGAGCCCGAGATGAACAGCCGCATGTGCGAAACCAGTTCCCGCGTGAAGTCCTTCGACCCCAGCAGACGCGTGTAGAAGGTCGGCACGCCCATCATCGCCGTGGCGCGCGGCAGCAGACGCAGCATTTCCGCCAGATCGAATTTCGGCAGGAAAAGCATCGACCCGCCGGCCATCAGCGTCACGTTGGTGGCGACGAACAGCCCGTGCGTGTGGAAGATCGGCAGGGCATGCAGCAGCACGTCATCCGGCGTGAAGCGCCAGTAGTCGACGAGAGTCCGGGCATTGGAGGCCAGGTTCTCATGGCTCAGCATCGCGCCCTTGGAGCGCCCCGTGGTGCCGGAGGTATAGAGGATCGCGGCGAGGTCGTCCGGTCCGCGCTCCACGTCGGCGAACTGGGAAGATGCCACGTCGGCGCGCGACATCAGCGAGCCCTTGCCCGCCGCATCGAGTGTTTCGAGCGTGGCGCCGACGCGTGTGGCAATCTCGCCGAGCGCCAGCATGTTGGCCGGATCGGCAATCAGCACCCTCGGTTCCGCATCGCCGACGAAATAGGCGATCTCCGCCGCGGTATAGGCCGTGTTGAGCGGCAGGAATACCGCCCCTGCCCTCACCGTGCCGAGGTAGAGCATCAGCGCTTCCGGCGATTTCTCCACCTGAACGGCGACCCGGTCGCCGGGCTTCACGCCGAGCCCGACCAGCGCGTTGGCGATCTGCGCGGAGCGGGCGAAAACGTCGCCATAGCTCAGCGCGGTGCCGGCCGGCGTCTCGATGAATGTCTTTTCCGGCGAGCCGAGGCGCGCGCGGATCTGGTCGATCAGATGGTTGGTCATTCGGCGGGTACCGCGGTTTTCTTCACTTCGGGGATCGACTTCAGCAGACGGGCGACGGCGGACGATGTGGCGACCGTGCCCTTGGCTGCAAAAGCCTCGTGGTTCTTTTCGATATGGCCGAGGTCATAGAGGTAGTTGACCATCATGCCGTGGGATTGGCGCAAGCCGTTCGGCGACGGATCGCCCAGCCAGTTGACCCGCTCCAGCCTCGCGCCGTTGCCGAGGTGAAAACGGGCCACGGAATCAAGCGGCCGATCCGTGTCCTTGCGCTTCTCCCTTACCAGATAATGGGCGCAAAGCGCGCGCATGGGCTCGGCCAGGGCCACTTCCGCGTCCTCCTGCCAACTGTTTTCCGCGCTCGCCTCCAGGAGATCTTCCACCTGCGACCCCAAATGCGAGCGTGCGACGCTTTCCTCGCTGGCAAGATCCCTGTCCAGCCAGGCGCGGAACCCCGGCACCGGCGACAGCGTGACGAAGGTCTTCAGCCCGGGCAGTTCCCGCCTGAGTTCCTCGACCACCTGCTTGATCAGGAAATTGCCGAAGGAAATGCCCCTGAGCCCTTTCTGGCAGTTGGAAATCGAATAGAAGACGGCAGTCGTCGCCTCTTCCGGGGAAATGGCAGCCCGCTCCTCTGCGAGGATCGGCGGGATCGCGCCGGGGATTTCGCGTGTCAACGCCACTTCCACGAAAATCAGCGGATCGTCGATGAGGGCCGGATGGAAGAAGGCGTAGAGGCGGCGGTCGGCAAGATCGATGCGGCGGCGCAGGTCGTTCCAGTCCCGGATTTCGTGCACGGCTTCGTAGCGGATGATCTTCTCGAGGATCACGGCGGGCGTCGACCAGTCGATCCTTCGCATTACCAGAAATCCCCTGTTGAACCAGGACGAGAACAGATGCTCGAAATCGTTGTCCACCTCGGCGAGTTCGGGCATTTCCCGGAGCTTGTCGATCAGCGCGGCGCGCATGGCAACGAGCGCGCTGGTGCCGCCCGGGGCCAGGTTCAGCCTGCGGATCAGTTCCTGGCGCCTTGGTTCGGACGCGCGATGCAGTTGCCGGATCAGTTCGTCGTCGTCGGGATCGGCTGCGATCCGCGCGCAAAGCTGCTGAATCTCGTGGCGGTCCGCCCCGAAGCGTTTCAGGAGTTCCAGGAAGAACTGCGTGCGCTCATCCGGATCGAGCGCGCGGTAGCTCGTCAGCACATCGCCGGCCAGCGCCACCCCGGACGCCTCGCCGCGGCCGGAAAGCAACGCCTCGCAGACATCGCCCACGGCACGGCCGCTCGGCGCCTTGTCGCGGCGACGGTCGAGCAGTTGACGCCCCTGCACGGCGATGGAGGACAAAAGCTCGTTGAAGAAGCTGGTGTTCATAAGCTTGGTCCCATCAGAAGGTCCGGCAGCCATGTCGCTATACCCGGCAAGAGACACAGCAATATGATGCCGACGATCATGCATCCCACGTAAGGGATCGAGCCCTTCAGGATTTCACCAAGACTGATCGACGGCGCAATGCCGTTGATCACGTAGAGGTTCAAACCCACCGGCGGTGTGATCAGCCCGATTTCCATGTTGATAGTCAGGATGACGGCGAACCAGTACGGGTCGAAACCGGCCTGCAGGATGATCGGCAGCAGGATCGGCGCCGTCATCAGGATAACCGCAACGGGCGGCAGGAAGAAGCCGGCGACCAGCAGGAACAGATTGATGATCGCCATCAGCACCCATTTATTGACCGAAAGGGCCGCGATCCACTCGGCGATCGACTGGGTGATGAACAGCGACGACAGCATGAAGGAAAACAGCTCGGACGCACCGATGATCATCATGATCATCACGCTTTCCTTGAGCGTGTCGCGGAACAGGCCCGTGTAGTGCCTCGGCCTCCACAGCCTGTAGATGACGGCCACGAAAAGCAGGCAGACCACCGCTCCGACGCCGGCGGCTTCCGAAGGCGTCGCCACCCCTCCGTAGAGCACATAGAGGATCGCGACGATCACCAGCACGAAGGGCAGAACCTTAGGCAGGGCCTGCAGGCGTTCGGCCATCGAATAATGTTTGGTGACGTCGCCAAGGCCTATGCCCCGTCTTTTGCAGGAATAGACCGTCCAGGCCATGAAAAGACCCGTCAGCATGAATCCCGGCAGCAATCCTGCAAGGAACAGCCGCCCGATCGAGGTTTCCGTCGCGATCCCGTAGACGATCATCGTGATCGACGGCGGAATGAGGATGCCGAGCGTACCGCCTGCCGCGATCGACCCTGCGGCGATCTCGTTCGGGTAGCCGCGCTTCGTCATCTCGGGGATGCCCATCTTGCCGATGGCAGCGCAGGTGGCGGGCGACGACCCCGAAAGTGCCGCGAAGATCGAGCAGGCGCCGAGGTTCGACAACACCAGTCCTCCGGGGACGCGGTTGAGCCAGCGGTCGAGCGCCTCGTAGAGATCGCGACCCGCCGGCGACGAGGCGACCGCCGCTCCCATCAGGATGAACATGGGGATGGAGACGAGGCTGAAGGAGGCGAGACCGCCGAAGAACGTCTCGCCAAGGATCCCGAGCGACCCCCAGCCTTCCGCCAGTATCAGGATCAGGATCGAAACGAAGCCGAGGGCAAAGGCGATCGGCGTGCCAATGGCAAGCAAGCCAAGGAGTGCGGCGAGGACCAGAGTGCCCCAGATCAGAGGAGTCATGCGTCCCCTCCGAAAATCTTCATGATTTCAGCGATATATTGCAGGACAAGCAGCCCCGCGCCGAGCGGCAGCGGCAGAAGCGGTATCCATAGCGGAATTGCCCACACCGTTTCCGTGCGCCAGCCGCCTTCCCATGCCTCGTGGAAATAGACCCAGCCCGACCAGGCCAGCAACGCGCAGAACAGGATTCCGACCAACCCTGCCGCTGCCTTCAGGATCCGCTGGAGTTGCGGAGGGGCCGCCATCTGCAGAAGGTCCACATTCACATGCCCCTTCTCCAGCAACACGTAGGGAGATCCGATGAAGGTCGCCGCGACGAGGGCGTAGATCACGTATTCCGTCTGCCAGATGGTTGAAGCCCCCAGCACGTAGCGCAGGAACACCATCTGGGAGACCACGATCGCCGCCGAGGCCGTCAGCAGGATGGCGACGACGGCGCCCATCCGCGACAGCACCGAGACGGCACGGATATATGCGTGCATGGAGCCTCCGGCCTGGAACCTGTTGAACTGCCGCTCCGGCCGGGGAAGCGATAACCGAACGCTCCCCGGCCGGACCTCAAGTCGCCTCAGTCGACGGCCAGCGCCTTGGCGATCAACTCGTCGCCACCTGGAACGTTGCTGGAAAACTCCTTGTAGGAAGTGTCCTTGGCGATGGCCAGCCAGGCCTCGTAGTTCTCAGGCGTCATCTCCACGACTTCGACCCCGGCCTTCTTGTAGACGTCGACCATTTCCTGATCGAGCTTCTTGGCCTCGCCGACGAAATAGTCCTCGGCGACCTTGGCCGCGGCCATCAGCGCGTCCTGCTGTTCCTTGTTCAACTCGTTCCAGCTCTTCTTCGACATCAGGATCGGTTCGTACATGAACCACAGGGCGTTGGCGCCCGGTGCCGTAAGGCACTTCACCTGCTCGAAGAGGCGGTAGGACACGAAGGAGCCGGAAGAGGTATTGGCGGCATCCAGCACGCCCGTCTGCATTCCGGTATAGATCTCCGAGGACGCCATGGACGAGATGGAAGCGCCGGCACCCACCAGCATCTGCTCGAAGGCCGGACCGGCAGCCCGCGTCACCTGTCCCTTGATCGTCTCCGGAGAGGTGATGCATTGCTGCTTGGAGGCAAAGCCGCCGGCAAGCCACGCATCGGCAAGCACCACGACGCCCGCCTCATCGATGATCTTCTTGATGTCTTCCATGAACGCAGAATCGTTGAGCCGCAGCGCCCTTTCGTGATTGCGCACGAGGCCCGGCATGAGCGTCGCGGAAAACTGCGGATGACGCCCCGACGCGTAGTCGAGCGGGAACGCGGAAATATCCAGCTGTCCCTTTGTCATCGCGCCCCATTGCTCGCGCGCCTTGAACAGCGATTGGCCGGGATAGACCTGGATCTTCAGATCGACATCGGCCTTTTCGACCTCGCGGGCCAGGATCTGCACCATCTCGTCACGGACATCGCCCTTGCCGCCCGGGAACTGGTGCGATGCCTTCAGCACCGTTTCAGCCTGGGCCACAGGCATTGCCATCATGAATGCGGCTCCGAGACAGAGCGCGGCTTTCGTCAATCGCGTCATCATTTCCGGTATCCTCCCAGTGCCGGCCGCCAAGGCGGCCTTTTGGCAATCGTTGCTCTTTGCCGCCGCCCGTTCGCCATCATGCGCCTGCGGGCAAGCGGGCGCCTCCCTTTCGCAACGTTAGGCAACCATGGCATTGCATCCAAGTCAATCAACTTTGTATACAATCGATAGGCGATTGCATAAGATGCCATCATGACGACGGTCGGAAAATCACATTCGAGAACGGCGCAAGCGCTGCGGGAAGCGCTTGAGGACGACATTGCCACCGGCCGCTATCCGCCCGGAAGCCGGCTCGATGAGGTAACGCTCGCCAACAGGTTCGCGGTTTCGCGAACTCCGATCCGCGAGGCGCTGATCGAGCTTTCCATGGCGGGACTGGTCGAGATCAGGCCGCATCGCGGGACTTTCGTTCGCGACATCGGCATTCCCCGCCTCGTCGAAATGTTTCAGGTGATGGCCGAGCTGGAGGCGATGTGCGTGCGTCTTGCCTGCCGGCGGATGACCGCGGAAGAGCAGCATGCGCTCCAGGAAGCCCACGCGGCTTGCGTTTCCGCGGCTGAAACGGGCAGCCCCGACAATTACTTCCACGCCAACGAGCGTTTTCATGAAGCCATCTATGTCGGCAGCCACAACAGCTTTCTCGCCGAACAGGCCCGCGCCCTGCAAAATCGCCTGAAAGCCTATCGGCGCCTGCAGTTGCGCGTCCGGAACCGGGTCCGCAATTCGCTGTCCGAGCATCAGGCCATCGTCGACGCCGTTCTGGCCGGCGATGCCGAGCGGGCGGAAAACGTGCTGCGGTCGCACATTCTCATTCAGGGCGAACGCTTCAACGACTTCGTGGCATCGCTCGGTGACGCCAGAAAGATCGGCTGACCCTCTTATCCTCAAGGCAAGAAAATCTGCGCGAGGTTCCCCAACGACACGATTGCGTCGCGCACTCTCAACCTTCACCCTGCACGGATGGAAGAGCCAGCAGCGGAGCGTAGTGTGGGTACCCGGGCAGAATATATTGCAGACAGCGTTATCCATGTGATCGGCATCTCGCTCGGCCTCGCGGCGGCGGTGTGCCTCGCCGTGCTTACGTGGCCGGGAGAAGACGCCGGACGCATCGCTAGCGTGTCGGTCTACAGCGTCTGCCTGATCATGATGCTGGTCGCGTCGGCCCTCTACAACATGATTGCGAAGGACGACAAGACGGGCATCCTGCGCCGCCTCGACCACGCGGCGATCTTCCTGATGATCGCCGGCACCTATACGCCCTTCTCGGCCATGGTGATCGGCGGCACCGCCGGACAGATCCTCCTGATCGTCGTCTGGAGCGGAGCGGTGGCCGGCGCGCTGATCAAGCTCTTCGCCATCAGCAGCATGGAACGGCTTACAGTGCCGATCTGCCTGGCGCTCGGGTGGGTGATCGTCTTCGCCTACGAGCCGCTGCTGATGAATGCATCCGCTGTCGGCTTCTGGTTCCTTGTCGCGGGCGGCGTGCTCTATACCGCCGGCACGGCCTTCTACGTCTGGAAATCGCTCCCGTTCCAGAATGCGATCTGGCACGGCTTCGTGCTGGCGGCCGCAGGCTGCCACTTCGTCGCCATACTGTCCGACGTCGCCTTGCCGAGCATCGGCTGAAACCGGGTCAGGCCGCCGCCGGCGTTTCCCTGGAGATCACCACGACCTTCGTTTCCAGTGGCACGCGATTGAAAAGGTCGATCACGTCCTGATGCCACATTCGAATGCACCCGCTTGAGGCATTGCGGCCGATCGACTCCGGTTCGGGCGTCCCGTGGATGCGGTAGAGCGTATCCGTCGCGCCCTGCCACAGGTCCATGGCGCGTGCGCCGAGCGGATTGTTCGGCCCCGGAGGAAAGCCTTCCTTCGCATATTTCTTCAGCTCGGGACGGCGCGCGACCATTTCTTCCGGCGGACGCCAGAGCGGCCAGGGGCGCTTGACCCGGATCTTGGCCTCGCCCGACCAGGCAAAACCCGCCTTGCCGACGCCGATGCCGTAGCGCAGGGCCCTGCCGCGGCCCAGCACCCAGTACAGATGCTTGTCATAGGGATCGACCACCACCGTTCCGGCGCGCTGGTCGGTGTCGTAATCGACGACCTGGCGCCAGAATTTCCGGTCGAATGACTGGTACTTGATCGCCGGGATCTTGTACTCGTCCTCCTGCACTGCGGCATAGGCAAGCGCGTAATCGAAGGTTTCATCCGGCAGCGGCGGCTGATTGGAGAGGCCGATCAGCGGCGTGCTCTGGCACGCCGACAAGGCCAGTGGCGCCGTCGCGATCGCGCCTGCGACAAAAGTCCTGCGGCTCAACTGGAAAGATCCGGCTTGTGCCTTTCCGGAGGTCTTGCTGAACGTCATGCCTTCACCATCGCGCCTGTTCCGGCGTTTCTCCAAACCCGTGGCCCCATCGGGCCTTCCGTCGGTTCTCGCCAAAGGGCCTGTGTTTTGCAAGCGCGAAGTCGCCTGCCCGCACCTCATCCCGAAAGATTGTTCGCCGCTGCGGCAATTAGCTCACGGGTATAGTCCTGCACCGGACTTTCGAAGATGACCGGCGTCGGTCCGGCTTCCACGATCCTGCCGTGCTGCATCACCATCACCCAGTCGGCGAGCGCCCGCACGACGGCGAGGTCGTGGCTGATGAACAGATAGGTCAACCCGTGATCTGCCTGCAGCTTTCGCAACAGCTCGACGATCTGCTTCTGGATCGTGCGGTCGAGGGCCGATGTCGGCTCGTCCAGCACCACGAGTTTGGGTTTCAGCACCATGGTGCGGGCGATCGCGATCCGCTGCCGCTGGCCGCCTGAAAACTCGTGCGGGTAGCGATTGCGAAGCGCGGGATCGAGCGAAACCTCCTCAAGCACCGCACAGGCGCGCCTGTCGCGCTCGGCCGCCGAAAGCCCCGGCTCGTGCACCAGCAGCCCCTCCGTAACGATCTGCCCGACCGTCATGCGCGGGCTGAGCGATCCGTAAGGGTCCTGGAAAACGAGCTGCATCTGCCGGCGCAAGGGCCGCATCGCGCCTCTGTCCTTGTTGGATATGTCGTTGCCGGAGAAGAAGACCCGCCCCTGATGCGGCAGCAATTGCAGGAGCGCCCGCCCGAGCGTCGATTTGCCCGAACCGCTCTCGCCGACAATGCCGAGCGTCTGGCCCTGGCGCACGGCCAGCGATACGTCATCGACCGCCTTCAGCACGATCGGCGCCTTGAGTAAACCGCTGTCGAGATCGAAAGCGACCGACACCTTCTGTCCCTCCAGCAGGATCGGGCTCTCGCCCGTGACCGGTGCCTTGCGCCCCTCCGGCTCGGCGTCGAGCAGCATGCGCGTATAGGGGTGCTTCGGTTCCGTCAGAATGCGGGCCGCTTCGCCTTGCTCGACGACCTGCCCGTCCTTCATCACATAGACCCGGTCTGCGATCTGCCGGACGATGCCGAGATCGTGCGTGATGAACACCACCGCCATGCCGAGCCGTTTCTGCAGGTCGGCGATCAGCGCCAGGATCTGGGCCTGCGTGGTGACGTCCAGCGCGGTTGTCGGTTCGTCGGCAATCAGCACGTCCGGATCGTTGGCGAGCGCCATGGCGATCATCACCCTTTGGCGCTGGCCGCCGGACAGTTCGTGCGGAAAGCTTCTCAGCTTTCGCTCGGGCTGGGGAATGTTGACGAGTTTCAGCAGTTCCAGCGCCCTTGCCTTCGCCCTGGCCCTCCCGATCCCGCCATGCTCGACCATCGGTTCGATCAACTGCCGCTCGATCGTATAGAGCGGATCGAGCGACGTCATCGGCTCCTGGAAGATCATGGTGATCTTCGCGCCGCGGATACGATTGAGCTTCGCCGTGGGCAGGCCGAGGATATTGGCGCCCCTGTAGAGCGCCTCGCCTTCCGCCTTGCCGTTTGCCGCAAGCAGGCCCATCGCCGCCATCATCGTCTGGCTCTTGCCCGAACCGCTCTCGCCGACAATCGCGACCGTCTCGCCCTTGGCCACCGAAACGTCGACGCCGCGCACGGCCTGCACCGTGCCGACCGCGGTTGCGAAGCTGACCCTGAGATCGCGGATGTCGAGCACGGCTTCCCCGGCGGATTTGTGGGCGTTCGTCATGGCTTCCGTCATGTCTCAGCGATCCTTGGGGTCGAGCGCATCGCGCAGGCCGTCGCCGATGAAATTCAGCGCAAACAGCGTCGAGGTGAGGAAGATCGACGGAAAGATCAGCATCCAGGCAGCGCCCTGCACGTTGCGCGAGCCTTCCGAGATCAGCACGCCCCAGCTTGTCAGCGGTTCCTGCACGCCAAGGCCGAGGAAGGACAGGAAGCTTTCAAGCAGGATCACCTTCGGGACCAGCAGCGTCATGTAGATGACGACCGGCCCGAGCGTGTTGGGGATGATGTGCCGCTTCAGCACGCCGGCATTGTCGACGCCCAGCGCCTCGGCCGCCTGGACGAATTCCTGCCGCTTCAGGCTCAGCGTCTGACCGCGCACGATCCGCGCCATGTCGAGCCATTCCACGGCACCCACGGCAATGAACATCAGGATGAAATTCCGCCCGAAGAAGACGACCAGCAGGATGACGAAGAAGATGAAAGGCAGCGAATAGAGAACATCCACCACGCGCATCATCAGCAGGTCCACGCGCCCGCCGAGATAGCCGGAGACCGAGCCGTAGATGACGCCGATCGAAATGGCGACGAGGGTTGCAAGCAGGCCGATCGTCAGCGATACGCGCCCGGCGATCAGCGTGCGCGTCATCAGGTCGCGGCCATTGGAATCCGTGCCGAAGAAGAAATGCAGGCGGCGCACCTCCGCCGTCACCGTCGCGGACTTGCCGTCCGCCGCGAGATCCGCCACTTCCCCGTTCCTGAACAGGTCGGAGCGGTCGAGATAACGCACCAGCCTGGGGTCGATGTCGCGAGAGGACGAAATGCGCGCCGTGACCCGCTCGCCCGAAACCTCGACGGTATCGACCGTCACGCGCCCCCGCCTCAGCAGGCTCTCAAGTGCCGGAGCGATCTGGTCTTCGCGCGGGTAGGCTTCAAGGCTCGCGGGAACCTTGACGAAATCGCGATAGACCGCGTCATAGGGATGCGGCAAAACCAGCGGGCCGAGGAAACAGGCGATCGCCACCGCCGCCAGCAGGATCATGCTGGCGACGGCCGCCTTGTTGGCAAGCAGGCGGTCGCGCGCGTCGTCCCAGAGCGAGCGCCCACGAACCGCGTTGCCGTTATCCGTTGCAGGCATTTGATCGATCGTTGCCATGATGCCCTCAGTCGTAACGCACGCGCGGGTCGAGCAGCGCATAGACGAGATCGACGATCAGGTTGAAAACGATTACGAAAACGGCGACCACAACCACCGTTCCCATGACCAGCGTGTAGTCGCGGTTGAGCGCTCCCTGGACGAAATAGCGGCCGATGCCCGGAATACCGAAAATGGTCTCCACGACCACCGAGCCGGTGAGCAGCGCGGCAGCCGCCGGCCCGAGATAGGAGACGACCGGCAAGAGCGCCCCCCGCAACGCATGGACGACCACGACACTGTAGCCCGACAGCCCGTAGGCACGGGCGGTGCGCACGTGGTTGGACCGCAGCGCCTCGATCATCGAACCGCGCGTCAGCCGCGCCACGACCGCTATCTGGGGCAGCGCAAGCGTCACGATGGGCAGGATCATGTTTCGCGCCGCGCCGTTGTTCCAGCCGCCGACGGGCAGCCAGCCGAGCCAGACGCCCAGCAGCAGGGTAAGGAGCGGCGCCACCACGAAATTCGGGATCGTCACCCCGATCGTGGCCGCCGCCATGATCGAATAGTCGGCCGGCCGGTTCTGGCGCAGCGCCGCCAGCACGCCCATGGCGCCGCCAACGATCAGCGCAAGCACAAGGGCCGACGATCCGAGCTGGATGGAGATCGGCAGACCTTCCGCGAAAAGCTCGTTGATGGTGAAATCGCGGAAATAGAAGCTCGGCCCGAAATCGCCCGAAGCAAGGCTCTTGAGATAGAGCAGGTATTGCTGCCAGAGCGGCTTGTCGAGTTGATAGATGCGGGCAAGATTCTCCATCACCTTGGCTTCCAGCGGCCGTTCGAGATCGAACGGCCCTCCCGGCGCGATGCGGATCAGGAAGAACGAGATGGTCACGATCAGGAACAGGGTCGGGATCGCGCTGAGCAAGCGGCCCAGGATATAGCGCGCCATCGAATGCGCCTTTCATTTCCAGCTTCTGTGGCGGTGCGAGCCTCGCTTCGAGGAAGCCGGAACGCTGAATTCGACGTTCTGACCACAGCACCGCAAACGGTTTCCGCCCTGCCCGGCGCGAAGCCGAGACAGGGCGGATCCAGGCTTTATCCGGCCGAGGCCATCACTGAGCGATGCTCATGTACCGGCTCGGGTGGATGTTCTGCAGGTTGTCTTCCCAGCCGTGCAGCTTGGAGGACACCAGGCTGATGGAACCGTAGTAGAGGAGCGGCAGGAAGGGCAGATCGCGCATGAAGATCTCTTCCGCATGCTTGAGGATCGAAGCCCGCTTTTCCAGGTCGGTGGTGGCTGCGGCCTCGTCCATCAGCTTGTCGTAGTC
Source organism: Stappia albiluteola (assembly GCF_014050225.1). GTDB lineage: Bacteria > Pseudomonadota > Alphaproteobacteria > Rhizobiales > Stappiaceae > Hongsoonwoonella > Hongsoonwoonella albiluteola. The sequence goes on from NZ_JACFXV010000058.1 coordinate 30,495, forward strand.
CGGGTTGTTGTAATTCGCGTAGTTGAAGCCCGGATTGTCGGATTCCACCAGGAACAGGAAGTTCTGCGGGTCGGAATAGTCGCCGATCCAGCCGGCGCGGGCGACGTCGAAATCGCCCTTGTCCCGCAGCAGCGCGTAATGGGTTGCCGTATCGGTATTGACGAGGCTGACCTCGACACCGAGCGGCTTCCACATGTCGGCGATGGCAACCGCCGTGTTCTTGTGGTTCTCCGACGTGTTGTAGCGCAGTTCCAGCTTCAGCGGATGATCTGCCCCGAAACCGGCGGCCTTCAGCAGATCCGCCGCCTTCTCCTCGCGGTCGATCTGCGACAGGTCCTTGTAGTCGGCATAGGCCGGCTCGCCATAATTGCCGATCCCCGGGGGCACCATGGAGTAGCCGGGCACCATCGTCCCGCCCCAGATTTCCTCCGCCAGGAATTCCCGGTCCACCGCCATGGAAAGCGCCTGGCGAACGTCCGGGTTGGAGAGCGCCTCGTCCTTGTGATTGAGTGCGTAGTAGTAGGTGCCGAGATACGGGGCAACGCGGAACTGATCGCCCAGCGTCTCGCGCATGAACTTCACCTGCTCGACCGGCGCGTCGTTGTTGGAGTGGATTTCACCCGCCTGGAACCGGCGCAGCGCCGCGCCGCGGTCCTCGGTCGGGTAGAACATCACCGTGTCGATCTTGACGTCGGCCGCGTCATGAAAGTTTTCGTTCTTCGTCACCTTGATGTGGCTGTTCGGGACGAACTCCTTCAGCACGAAGGCGCCGTTGGAGACGATATTCTCCGGCTTGACGAACTCGGCGCCGTATTTTTCGACGCTCGCCGGATGAACCGGCAGGCCGGTCTGATGTGCCAGCAGATCGATGAAATACGGCGTCGGCGCTTCGAGAGTGATCTCGAGCGTATGATCGTCAATCGCCTTGACGCCCAGCTCCTCGGTCTTCGCCTCGCTCTTGTTGACCTTTTCCGCATTCTTGATCGGGAAAAGGATGTTGGCGTACTTGGCGCCGGTTTCCGGGTTCATGATGCGCTGCAGCGAATAGACGAAGTCTCCGGCCGTCACCGGATCGCCGTTCGACCACTTGGCATCGGCGCGAAGCTTGAACGTGTAGACGAGGCCGTCGTCGGAGATCATCCAGCTTTCCGCGACGCCGGGGACCGTTTCGCCCTTGGCATTCGCCGTCGTCAGTCCCTCGTACAGGTCGCGCAGCACGTTCGCTTCGTAAATCGTCGAGGTCTTGTGCTGATCGAGCGTCTCCGGGTCCGCCGTGTTGCCGCGGTGATAGACGACTTCCGCCGACGCCGTAAGGGCAGTGCTGGCGATCAGCGCCGCGGCCAACAGCCCGGTGCGCATGACAGTAAACATCGAAGGCTTCTCCCTCTGTCGCGCCTTGCATCGCAAGCGCACTTTGTTGTCCGGTTCGGCACAGCGCGCCTTTATCGGAAGGTCCGCGCCCGCCGCCCCTGATCGACCTCCGGAATGCCGGATGGCAGCGCCTCCCGCCCCGCCTGTGCCGATCCTGCCAAGACCATTCCATTGCTGCCCGGAACTTTCAATCCGCCTTGCAACCACAACTTCGCTACGGGGCGAAAAAGCGGAAGTTGTTCCCGTGACCCATCATGCGAGGAATAATTTCCCTCTGGTTGCAAGACCCGATTACCACGCGTCATCCGTATTCCTGGCAGGCTGAGGAAGGCTCGTCTTGCTCATGCCCCGGAAGAGGCCGGCTCCGCTGCAAAACCGTGTTCGCCAAAGCCCTTGTGATGCGATATTGAAATTGACTGATACCCCGCAAAACACAGGCGTAAATCTGCAAGGTCAAGATGTGGCGGGCAATGAGACAAGTTTCCCGGAAAAGGGAAGCGGCCGACGGGGCGAAAATCGGAGGGGCGAGTGGCGACGAGAAAACTCAAGGATACGGTCGCGGAGAACATCGCGCTGAAAATTCTTGATGGCACGTACCCGCAAGGCGCGGTACTGCCCACCGAGGCCGAACTTTTGCACGAACACGGCGTCAGCCGCACCTGTCTTCGCGAAGCGCTGCAGGTCCTCTCCGGCAAGGGGCTGATCTCCTCGCGGCCAAAACGCGGCACCACCGTCCGGCCCTCCGTGGACTGGAACTTCCTCGATGCGACGATGCTGTCATGGCGTCAGCGGGTCGTGCCTTCCGCGCAATTTCTGGCCGAACTGACGGCGATCCGCTCGATGATCGAGCCGGAAGCCGCTGCGCTTTCGGCGACCAATGCGTCGGCCGAAGAACTGGAAGAGATGCGCGCGGCACTCGAGGAAATGCGCGTCGCCGACGGAAAGCGCACGCCGGAAACCATGGAGGCGGATGTCCGTTTCCACCGGCTGATGCTGGCCGCCAGCGGCAATCCGCTCATTTCCGGCCTCGGCGCCTGTATCGAGGAAGCCCTGCGGGCCTCGATCGCGGTCACCTCCAGCCCGAAGGTGGAAGACCCCATCGCCCTTGCCCAGCACAACCTCGTCTTCGACGCGATCGTCTCCCGCGATCCTGACAAGGCCCGGCAGGAAACGAGGGTGCTGCTGGGTATGACGCGCGAACTGCTGCAGAAGGCGAAGGTGTTTTCGTGACGTGCATTGGCATTGCCACGATAACGTGAAGTGACACGAGGTGATTGCGGACTTACGCCCGACGGCATGGGCATGCGGTTGTTCCTGAATCTCCTCCTGACTGTTGCATTCGTGCTGTCGGCGGCCAACATGGTGGCCGCAAAGCCCTTGCTCGCCTCGCAAGCCACCTTTGCGATGAAACTCTGCTGCCCGGACGAAGGCCACCTCTGCCCGACAAAAGGCGGCGAGGCGTGCGGGACGGATTGCCTTGCGACTTGCACGCCCCCGCTAACGACACCCCCAGGCAGCCACACGGGCAAGCAATTCATTCCTTCACGGCGTCTGGATCGCGGTTGGCTGGTTGACCAGCGAAAGGGCCTGCGGATCCCGCCACCGACCGACCCTCCCCGCGCGACCGCCTGAACAGTCTGAAACCTGCTGCGTCGGGCGACCAGCGGCCTCATGCCGCCCGCATGCCCGTTCGCCGGCGTTTTCGGTTCAAGCGGAGCAAATTCAATGCAAGGAAAGACAATCGCGCTGGCTCTCGGTACGGGCCTGGCGCTGCCGCTCATGGGGATTGGCACATACGCGCTGATGCCGGCCCGGGAGGCGCCAAGCGGCGCATTCAGGTGGGAAGCGGTTACCTCGGAGTTGCCGGTCGGCAAGGCGACCAAGGTCGAACTGAAACTCGTCAGCCCCGACGGCGTCGCACAAGTCGGCGGCGATGTTCGCCTGAGCCGCACCCGCCTCGACATGGGTCCCGACGGCATGGAAGCGATGGAAGCGCCCCTCACCTCCATCGAGCCGTCAGCCGACGGCACCGTTGCCTTCGAAACCGAACTGCTGATGGCTGGCCGCTGGGCCTTTTCGGTGGAAGGCGAAGTCGAAGGTTTGGACGCGCCCGTATCCGGAACCGTGCTTCTGACGGCGATCGACGGCGCCACGGATTCAGAGGAAACGGCGGAGGCCGCGCCAACCGACCGCAAGATTATCTATTATCGCAACCCGATGGGCCTGCCCGATACCTCTCCGGTGCCGAAGCAGGACTGGATGGGCATGGACTACATCCCCGTGTATGCGGACGAGGCCAACGATCCGCCAGGTACCGTGCGCATCAGCGCGGCGAAGATCCAGCGCGCCGGCGTACGCACGCAGGCGGCGGAGATGATCGAGGTTATGCGCCCGGTGCGTGCATTCGGTTCTCTCGTAACCGACGAAAGCCGCATGCAGGTGCTTACCGCCAAGTTCGGCGGCTATGTGGAAAAGCTATTCATCGGCACGACGGGAGAGACGGTGAAGCGCGGCGAACCGCTGATGCAGGTCTTTGCCGACAGCCCCGATGTGCTGCAGAAGCTTCAGGGGCTGGCGTCCGCTGCCCGCAGTGACGATCGCATGGGCATTGAAACCAGCGAATATGCGCTGAAAAACGAATTCGGTCTTACAAGCGAAGATCTCAAGCGGATCAAGGCGACATTCAGCGTTGACCGATCCCTGCCGCTGCGCTCGCCGATCGACGGCACGGTAACCCGGAAGCCCGCCATGGCAGGCCAGCACTTGAGCCCTGGCGAGATGGTCTTCGAAGTGGCCGACCTTTCCGTGCTTTGGGTGGTAGCGGAAGTTCCCGAACGCGATCTCGCGCTGGTTCGACCGGGCGACGCGGCGAAGGTAACGCTCATCGCAAATGAAGGCGAGGCAATCGACGCCAAGGTCGATTTCATCTACCCCGACATCGACATGGCAATGCGCACCGGCAGGATCCGCATCGTCCTACCCAACCCGGAGGGGCGGCTGAAACCCGGCCTCTTTGCCGAGGTGAACATCGAGACGGCGGGCGATGGCAATCCGAAAGTTTCGGTTCCCGACGCCGCCGTCATCGACAGCGGCAAGCGACGGGTCGTCTTCGTTGCGAAGGGCGACGGTGTCTTCGAGCCACGCGCGGTGGAACTCGGACGACGGGGCGGCGGCATGGTGGAGATCACCTCCGGCGTCGAAGCCGGCGAGGAGGTAGTCGTTGCCGGAAACTTCCTGATCGACGCGGAAAGCAACCTCAATGCCGCTTTGGCGAGCATTGCCGCAGCCGGGGAGAGCGCCGAATGATCGCCCGCCTCATCCGCTGGTCGGGCGAGAATGTCGTTCTCGTGCTGATTGGCGCTACCCTTGCTACCCTTGTCGGCCTTTATGCCGTCACCCGCATCCCGCTCGATGCGATTCCCGACCTCTCCGACACCCAGGTGATCGTCTACACCGAATATCCGGGGCAGGCGCCACAGGTCGTGGAGGACCAGGTCACCTATCCGCTGACCAGCGCGTTGCTGAGCGTACCGAATTCGCGCGTCGTGCGCGGCTTCTCCTTCTTCGGCGTGTCTTTCGTCTACGTCATCTTCGAGGACGGGACAGACATCTATTGGGCCCGGAGCCGCGTGCTCGAATATCTCGACGCAGCGCAAGGCCGACTGCCACCCGGCATTTCGCCGACGCTCGGCCCCGATGCCACCGGCGTGGGGTGGGTCTATCAATATGCAATCAAGGCGGACGAGCGGAACCTCGACGAACTGCGGTCCATTCAGGATTGGCAGGTGCGCTTCGGCATCGCCAAGGCGGAGGGCGTGGCCGAGATCGCCAGCGTCGGCGGTTTCGTCAAGCAATATGCCGTGGTGGTCGACCCGCTGCGCATGCGAGCCTTTGGCCTGACGCTCGGTGACCTGCAGAAGGCGATCCGCGCCAGCAACCTGGATGTCGGCGGACGCACCATCGAACTGGCCGAGGCGGAATTCATGATCCGCGGCCGCGGCTATCTCAAGGGCATTGCCGATATCGAGGAAATCACCTTGATGGCGGCAAACGGCGTTCCGGTGCGCATCGCTGACGTGGCGCGGGTGGAGCTTGTACCCGATCAGCGGCGCGGCGTCGCCGAGCTCGACGGCAATGGCGAGGTGGCGAGCGGCATCGCCGTCCAGCGCTACGGCGCCAACGCGCTCGACGTCATCGGCTCGGTGAAGGAAAAGCTCGCGGAACTCAAATCGAGCCTGCCGGAGGGCGTCGAGATCGAAACCGTCTATGACCGCTCACAACTGATCGGTCGGGCGATCGAGACGCTGCGAAAGACGTTGACGGAGGAGATGATCGCCGTCGCCGCGATCTCGTTCCTCTTCCTGCTCCACGCCCGCAGCGCCATTGTCGCCGTCGTGACGCTGCCAATCGGCGTGCTGATCGCCATTTCCGTCATGAATTTCCTCGGCATCGGCTCCAACATCATGAGCCTTGGCGGCATAGCGATTGCCATCGGCGCCATGGTCGACGCCTCCATTGTCATGGTGGAGAATGCCCACAAGCGGTTAGAGCAGACGCCGGAAGCCCAATCCCGGGTCGAGACGATCATTCGGGCGGCGGAAGAGGTCGGCCCATCGCTCTTCTTCAGCCTGCTTGCGGTCGTCGTTTCCTTCCTGCCGATTTTCGTGCTTGAGGATCAGGAGGGTCGGCTCTTCAAGCCCCTCGCCTATACCAAGACATTCGCCATGGCCGCGGCCGCAATACTCTCAGTGACGCTGATCCCCGCGCTGATGGTGCTGCTCGTCAGAGGGCGGTTGCCGCGCGAGGACCGTAATCCGTTGAGCCGGGCGTTGATCTTCCTCTATCGGCCGGTCATCCGCCTCGTGCTCAAAGCAAAGGTGCTGACCGTGCTCCTGGCGGTGGCGGTTTTCGGGGCATCGTTCCTGCCGGCAAGCCGTCTCGGCTCGGAATTCATGCCGACGCTGAACGAGGGCACGCTTTTCTACATGCCCGTCACCCTTCCCGGCCTTTCGGTCACGAAGGCTTCGGAGCTGCTGCAGACGCAGAACAGGATCATCCGGAGCTTTCCGGAAGTTCAATCGGTCTTCGGCAAGGCGGGCCGTGCCCAAACGGCCACCGACCCTGCACCTATGGAGATGTTCGAGACTGTCATCAATCTGAAGCCAGAAGCCGAATGGCGTGACGGCATGACCATCGACTCCCTTGTTGCCGAAATGGACGAGGCGCTGCAGTTTCCCGGCATCAGCAATGCTTGGACCATGCCTATCAAGGCCCGCATCGACATGCTGGCGACGGGTATCCGCACGCCGGTCGGTGTCAAGATCTACGGCGAGGACCGCGAACTCCTTGAGGCGATCGCGCTTGACGTCGAACGGGTGGTGCGGAAGGTGCCAGGCGCGACAAGCGCCTATGCGGAACGCGTCAATGGCGGCTATTTCCTGGAGATCGAGCCGGACCGGCAGAGGCTTGCCCGTTACGGGTTGAGTGTTGAAGCCGTTCAGGAGACGGTCTCTATGGCGATCGGCGCAAAGGCCGTCACCGAGACCGTGGAGGGACGCGAGCGCTACGACGTCATCATACGCTATCCTCGCGACATTCGCAGCGATCCGGACGCCATTGCCTCGGAAGTGCTGGTGCCTCTATCGAACGGCGCGTCGATTCCGCTTGGTGACGTGGCGACGATCCGCCGGACTCAAGGGCCAACCTCGATCCGTACGGAGGACGGCCAGCAGGTCGTCTATGTCTTCGTCGACATTCGCGGGCGGGACCTGGGTGGCTTCGTCGCCGAGGCGCGGGCAACCGTGGAGCGGGAGCTTCCGCTGCCTCCCGGCTACCGCATCGGCTGGAGTGGCCAGTTCGAATATCTCGAAAGGGCTAAAGCGCGCTTCCAGATCGTCGTCCCGGCGACCGTACTGGTGATCTTCTTGCTGCTCTACCTCAATTTCCGCCGCCTGTCGGATACGCTCATTGTCATGCTTTCGCTGCCCTTTGCGCTGACCGGCGGACTGTGGCTAATGGACTTCATGGGGTTCAACATGAGTGTTGCGACGACGGTCGGCTTCATCGCGCTCGCTGGCGTGGCGACCTCGACGGGCGTAGTCATGCTCGTTTATCTGAACCAGGCCCTGGAGGAAGCTCGCAACCATGCCCTCATCGAGGGCAGAAGCCTCGAACGCGGCGACTTGCACCAGGCCGTCATCGCCGGCGCGGTCGATCGCGTGCGTCCGAAAATGATGACGGTCGCCACCACCATGATCGGTCTCGTACCGATCCTGTGGAGCACGGGTGTCGGTTCGGAAGTGATGCAGCGCATCGCCGTGCCGATGATCGGCGGCATGGTCTCCTCCACGCTGCTGACGCTTGTTGTCATACCGGCGTTGTTTGCCCTGGTGCGTGGCTGGAGGATCGAACGGCGAGCACAAGGCACACCGCAACGTGCCGAGAGTGCGCCTTCCCCAGCCTGAATTTTCCGCCGGCCGGGCTGTCGCGCTTGACAGCCCGGCCGGTTAGGGGAATGACGCGCCTAGCCCAATAGCAAGCGCGAAAGCAAACCGTTCGATGGCACCTCCCCTTCTGATTCTGCGCGACATTGCATTGACCTTCGGCGCGACGCCGCTCCTGACCTCGGCCGAATTGCAGGTGATGGAAGGCGACCGGCTGGCGCTTGTCGGGCGCAACGGCTCGGGCAAGTCGACGCTTCTGAAGATCGCCGCCGGCATCGTCGAGCCGGACGGGGGCGAGCGTTTCCTGCAGCCGGGACGCACGGTGCGATACCTGCCGCAGGAGCCGGATCTGTCCGGCTTCGCGACGGTACTGGACTATGCCAGCGCTGAACTGACCGCCGGCGACGATCCCTACCGTGCGCAATACCTGCTCGAGGTGCTGGGTCTGACCGGCAAGGAAGATCCTGCCCGGCTTTCGGGCGGCGAGGCGCGCCGCGCCGCCCTTGCCCGCACGCTCGCGCCGGAACCCGATATCCTGCTTCTGGACGAGCCGACCAACCATCTCGACCTGCCGGCGATCGAATGGCTGGAAGGCGAGCTTTCCTCGCTGAAATCGGCGATCGTGATGATCAGTCACGACCGGCGCTTCCTGCAGAACCTGTCGCGGGCGACGGTGTGGATCGACCGGGGCATCTCGCGGCGGCTCGACAAGGGCTTCGCCCATTTCGAGGAATGGCGCGACGAGGTCTTCGAGCAGGAGGAACGCGACCAGCAAAGGCTGGCGCAGAAGATCCGCCGCGAAGAGCATTGGATGACCTACGGCGTGACCGCGCGGCGCAAGCGCAACATGCGTCGCGTGCGCGAGCTTGCCGATCTTCGCGCGCAGCAGCGGAACCATCGCGGCCCGCAGGGCACGGTGACGATGGCCGCCAGCGAAGCGGAAACGTCCGGCAAGCTCGTCATCGAAGCCAGGTCGATCTCGAAGGACTACGGCGGCGGCCCGGTGGTGAAGGAGTTCTCCACCCGCATCCAGCGCGGCGACCGCATCGGCTTCGTCGGGCGCAACGGCGCGGGCAAGACGACGCTCTTGAGGATGCTGACCGGCGAACTGGCTCCCGACAGCGGCAGCGTGCGGCTTGGCGCCAATCTGGAGATGGTGACGCTCGACCAGAAACGGGAACGGCTAAACCCGCAGGATACGCTGGCCGAGGTTCTGACGGGCGGGCGCGGCGACACGGTGATCTTCGGCAACGAGTCCAAGCATGTGATGAGCTACATGAAGGACTTCCTGTTCCAGCCGGAGCAGGCCCGCACCCCCGTCGGCGTGCTTTCGGGCGGCGAACGCGGCCGGCTGATGCTGGCGCGCGCGCTGGCGCGGCCATCCAATCTCCTGGTGCTTGACGAGCCGACCAACGATCTGGACCTCGAAACGCTGGATCTGCTGCAGGAGATGCTCGGCGACTATCAGGGTACGGTGCTTCTGGTCAGCCACGACCGCGACTTCCTCGACCGGGTGGCGACGTCGGTCATCGTCTCCGAAGACGGCGGGCGCTGGCAGGAATATGCGGGCGGCTACAGCGATATGGTGGCCCAGCGCGGCGAAGGCGTGACCGCCAGGAAAGTCGAAAAGTCCGCTCCGAAAAGGGACGCGAAGCCGCAGGGCAACGGCGGCCCGCCTGCCGCGAAGGCCAATGGCAGGGCCAAGCTGAGTTTCACCCAGCAGCATCTTCTCAAGACGCTGCCGGAAACGATCGACAAGCTCGGCAAGTCGCTGGAAAAGCTGCAGGCGGAAATGGCCGATCCGCAGCTCTACAATCGCGATCCGTCAAAATTCGCCAGGCTCTCCCGGGAAATATCGGAAAAGCAGCAGGCGCTGGACGAAGCCGAGGAACAGTGGCTGGAACTCGAATTGTTGAACGAGGGCTAAAACAAGGTATCGCCCACGACGGTTTTGCCATCGAGCGTGATGCGCAGCGGGGCGGACTTGCCGCTTTCCGTCAAGGCGATCACCAGGCGGAGCCGGTTTCGGTCCGCCGTTTCGAGCGGCCTGCCCGTGCCCTCCGGCACGTAGAAGGCATCGAGCCCGTAGTCGATCGCCAGTGTCGTTGCACCTCCGGCCGAAGTTACCTCGCCGCGAATGGCAAGCGCGCCATCCACCGGCGGTTCGGTGGAAACGGCGGCAGCATGCGCGACGCCGCCCGCATCCTTCTCAAGGCTGACATAGACCGTGTCGCCACGTTCGAAGGTCTCGCCCGGCCGCGCCAGACTGCGGTCGACGCGCTCGATTTCCAGGCTGACGATGACGTAGTCGCCGCGCAGCAGGTCGCGCGGGTCGATGGGCTGCATGGCAAGCACCACTTCCCGGCCGCCCATATGCACGCCGATACGCTCGGCAAGGGGCGTGGCCACGAGGCCGATCTGGATCAGGGCGACGAGCCCCCACTTGACCCAGGCGGGAGCATAGGAAAGCACTGTCATCCCCCTTCTCCCCGGGTTGAGCGCATGCGTCTGGCGCTCCAGAACGCCACGGCGATCAGCACGAGGCCGGCGACGAGGAAGAACAGAGATTGACCGATGAGCGACCCGATTGTCTCGTTTAGCAACCACAAAGCGACCACTGCTGTGCCGATATGTCCCGCGAGCGTCCAGTAGGAAAGCCCGGCATAGGCGCCAGCCGAACTGACCGCTATGACGGCAGCCAGAGCCACAGCAGCGTGGAGAATGACGGCTTCCGCCAGAAAATCGGACAGGATCGGTGCGGCAAGCGACAGCACCGCCGCGCCGGCGACGAAGAGCACGCCATTGCGGTTCGCGGCGTTGGAGATGGCGGCAAACAATAGCCCGGCGGCAAGCAGGATCATGACACTGACGGGCCACAGCGCAAGCACCGCTCCGGCAACGCCCTTGTCGTCGCCGTCAAGCGTTACCGCGATCAGATTGATTGTGACCGTGCCTATCAGTGCCGTCGCGCCCGCGTCGATCAGCGAATGGGCAAACAGCAGGATGCCGTCCCGCGGCAGGCGCGTCGGCAATGCGCCTTCGCCCTTCGCGGCGAGCCACAGGCCAAGGCCCGTCATGGCCGTTCCGAGGGCGGCGACCGCCACAAGCAGGCCCTCGTTGAAGATCAGTTCGCCGTAGCCTGCTTCGGCGACGAGCCGCAAATATATGGCATAAACGAGCAGCAGCGTGACCCATCGCCCAAGCCGCGAGGGATGCAGGATGGTGTGGACGGCGATTGCCGCCAGCAGAGCCAGCGAAAAAAAGCTCGGCAGCGGTGCGAAGCCGGCGGGATCGCCGCGCGCCAGCACATAGCTGATGGAAGCGGCGGCGGCTGCAATGGCCGCTCCGCGCGAGCCGGTGAGCCAGGCGGCCGCCAGCGCGCCGAGCGCCGCAAGGGCAGCACCCGCCGGCCAGTCCTGCGGCAGGTGGTAGATCTGGCCGACCAGGGCCAGTCCGGCGATGAAGACCAGCACCGCAAAGAGGGTTGCGAGGTCGGCGATGAAGGTACGCCCCCGCGACCAGGCGAAAGCCGCCAGCCCGTTAGCCCCTGCAATGGCTGCAAGAATGCCGATCAGCTTGGCAGCCCGGGGGATCGCATCCCAGTTGGCGGCGACGAAGGCGGCAACGGCGAGCGCCAGGCACAATACGCCGACAGTGGCGAGGATGGCGGGAAAGCGCGCCTTCTGCTGCGTCCTGGCGCGCACATCCGCAATGATCCGCCCGGCATTGTCCGAGCTGATCCAGCCCTTGCCGACCCAGCTCTCCAGATCCTGCTCGATCCTGCGGCGGTAACTTGCGTCAAACACGAAAACGGCCTCTCGCGGTCCGATGACTTAGCGATTGTTACCCCGCGACAACAAGTTGGAAAAGCCGAAACAGGGAGGCCGCCAGCAGGCCGGCGGCCGGAACCGTGATCAACCAGGCGGCGATGATGGTGGTGAAATGGGCGCGGCGCACCAGCTTGCGGCGGCGAGCCTCGATGCTCGCCTTGTCCACTCGCCCTTCGAGCGGGGTAACTTCACCTTCGGCAAAATGGTGGCTGCGTTCTGCGGCCGTCTGCGCGTATACCCCGCCAGGAAAAGCATGACGTCGTCCCGAGCGGCGCGTGTACCACTCGCGCAGGAAACCGACGCCGAAGACGCCACCAACCGCGATATGGGTGGAACTGACCGGCAGGCCCATGGAGGAGGCCAGCAGCACCGTGACGGCGGTCGACAGCGCAACGCAATAGGCGCGCATCGGGTTGAGCCGCGTAATTTCGGAGCCCACGGTGCGAATGAGCCTCGGGCCGAAAAGAACAAGACCGAAGGAAATGCCGAGGGCGCCGATGACCATCACCCATTGCGGCACGAAAACGGTCGTCGACACATCGCCTGCACCCAGCGCCTTGACGATCGCCGCAAGCGGACCGATGGCATTGGCGACATCGTTGGCGCCATGGGCAAAGGAAAGCAGCGCCGCCGACCCGATGAGCGGCAGGTGAAAGACGCGCCTGAGCGACTGGTTGGAGTTTTCCGCACCTTCCAGCTGGCGACGGATCACGGGACGCGCGGCAATAAAGGCGATGGCGAAGACGGCAAGGCCGACCGCCAGGGCAATGGTGCCGCCAAGTTCGGCAAGCCGTCCGCCCTTCAAAACCAGGTAGGCCGCGAAAGTGCCAGCCATGACGGCGATCAGCACCGGCACCCAGCGCTTCGCGGCGCCGATCTTGTCCTCGCGATAGATGAGGTTGAACTTGATGAAGGCGAGGAACAAGGCGGCAATCACGCCGCCCGCAAGCGGCGAGACGACCCAGCTTCCCGCAATGGCCCCGACCGCCGGCCAGTTGACCACCGCCGGCCCGACGGCCGCCAACCCCGCGCCCACGACGCCGCCGACCACCGCGTGCGTGGTGGAGACCGGCGCGCCAATCCAGGTGGCGAAATGGGTCCACAGCGCCGCAGATAGCAATGCCGCCATCATGACGACAACGAAGACGCCCTCGTCCGCGATCATCGCCGGGTCGACGATGTTGCGGGAAATCGTTTCCACCACATCCCGTCCCGCGATCAGCGCGCCGGCACTCTCCGCGACAGCGGCGATCGCAAGCGCGCTTGCCAGCGTCATCGCGCGCGCGCCCACGGCAGGGCCGACATTGTTGGCGATGTCGTTGGCGCCGATGGCGAGCGCCATATAGCCGCCAATGGCGGCGGCCGCACCGATCAACAGCCAATTGGGGCTTTCTGCGAAGGCAAGTGCTGCAACAATGGCGGAAAAGCCGAGGAACAGGAAGGCAAGCCCGGGCGCGACAAGACGACGGGAGAAATGGCTCGCCGCCTCTTCGACGCGTGCGAGCTTGTCGAGATCCTTGTCGAGGGTCGCCTTGGCATGGGCTGTTCTGGTTTCCGCCATGCGGCTTCCCTTAACTGCTCCCTATGTCGTGTAAGCGACGGAAATAGCCGGATGGACGGGGAAACGGAAGTCCCGGCGATATCAGGCAGACGCTAAAAATGGGGCTCAGCCGCGAAATTTCCGCAGCAGGCCGGAAAGTTCCGGCTCATCGACCAGACGGGCTGCCTCCAGGGCATCCACCCAGGCGACGCGGCGCTGGCCCTGCTCCGGCCACTCATCGAGCTGGCCCCGAACTTCCATCGGAAAGACGGCAACCTGCACGCGTTTGCTGAGGCCGTTGTCCAGCCCCTTGCTGTACATGTAGGTGCCGAAAGGCTCTTTCGCGATGTCGCCGACTACGCCAACTTCTTCATAGGCCTCCTGCGCCGCGGACTGATCGAGCGTCAGCCTCTTGTGCGGCCAACCCTTGGGAAGAACCCAGCGTCCGGTATCGCGGCTGGTGGCGATCATCACCTCGATGCGGCCGTCTTCGGTACGCCGCCAGGGCAGCGCGGCGCACTGCACCTCAGGCGGCTTGCCGCCCATCAACCGGCGCACCCGCTCCACCGCCCTCAGCCACAGGGCGCGCACCTCCGGTGCGATCGATACCGATCGCCCGGCCACGGCCGACTGATGCTTGGATATGGCGGAGGGACCAGCCACGGCGATAAAGCTCCTATGAAGGCCCGGTTCGCATGCAAGGCTGATTCGCCTCGCACAATCACCATTAAAGGATATAAAAGATGTGAGTTAATTTTCAACAAAAGCCGCATGCATTACGATTTTGTGAAAAATCCCACATAAATCCGCAGGGCAAATTCAGCAATCCACCGGAGAGTGTTGCGATATTTCCCGCAATCCCCGATCACCCATCCGCCGTATGGACGATTTCGCGCGTCTCGCGGAAGCGGATGTCCGGGTTCTTTTCGCCGATATAGGTGACTTCCCAGGCGCTCTTGAACAGGAAGACAGGCTTGTCGTCCCGGTCGAGCGCGACATTGGCCCGGTTGGTCTCCAGGAACTTCCTCAGTTCCAGTTCGCTGTCGGCCTCCACCCAGCGCGCGGTGTTGTACTGCACGGCGTCGAAGCCGATCTCGGTGGCATATTCCTGCTTCAGCCGCTCGATCACCACGTCGAGCTGCAGGATACCGACGACACCGACGATCCAGTTGGAGCCGATGGTCGGCTTGAAGATCTGCACCAGGCCTTCCTCGGCCAGATCCTCAAGCCCCTGGCGCATCTGCTTGACGCGCATGGTATCGGTGAGGCGAACGCGCCGCAGCACCTCCGGCGCGAAGGCCGGCAGGCCGGTGACGTGGATCTCCTCGCCTTCCGTCAGCGTGTCGCCGACGCGGAGTTGTCCGTGGTTCGGCACGCCAATGACGTCGCCGGGATAGGCGGTCTCGGCAAGTTCGCGCTCCTCGGCGAAGAAGAAGATGGGGGCAGCGACGGCGATCGACTTGCCGGCGCGCACATGCTTCAACTTCATGCCGCGACGGAACGTGCCTGAGCACAGCCGCACGAAGGCGATGCGGTCGCGGTGCTTGGGGTCCATGTTGGCCTGAACCTTGAAAACGAAGCCCGTCACCTTGTCCTCGTCCGGCAGGATCTTCCGCCCGGTCGCCTGCTGCGAATGGGGCGCGGGGCCAAAGGTGGCGATAAACCGGATCAGTTCCTCCACGCCGTAATCGCGCAGCGCCGATCCGAAGAAGACAGGCGTCATGTGCCCTTCGAGGAACGCCTCGCGGTCGAACGGCGGATAAGCCTCGCCGCCGAGTTCCACATTCTCGTTCAGTTCGTCCATCACCCGGTCGAAGACCGTGCCGGTCAAGGCCTCGTCCTCAAGGCCGCTGACCGGCTTGACCACGTTGAACGGCCCGCCGCGCCCGGCGTCGGATGTCAGGAATTCCTTGCTCTTCCAGTCGTAGACGCCGAAGAAGTCGGAGCCCATTCCGACCGGCCAGGTCATCGGCGTCACGTCGAGCGCCAGCGCCTCCTGGATCTCATCCAGGGCCTCAAGTGGATGGCGACCTTCGCGGTCGATCTTGTTGATGAAGGTGATGATGGGAATGTCGCGCAGCCGGCAGACCTCAAACAGCTTGCGCGTTTGCGTCTCGATGCCCTTGGCGGCGTCGATCACCATGATCGCGGCATCCACGGCCGTCAGGGTGCGATAGGTATCCTCGGAAAAATCCTCGTGGCCCGGCGTGTCGAGCAGATTGAAGATGATGCCGTCGCGCTCGAAGGTCATGACCGACGAGGACACCGAAATACCGCGCTCCTGCTCGATCTTCATCCAGTCGGAACGGGTGCGGCGGCGCTCGCCGCGCGCCCTCACCTGCCCCGCCTGACGGATGGCGCCACCCGAAAGCAGCAGCTTTTCCGTCAGCGTCGTCTTGCCGGCGTCCGGATGGGAGATAATGGCGAAGGTGCGACGGTTCTCGTAGGGACGCATGGCAGCGGACTTCGTGGCGATTTCGGCGTCGGTGACGCTCATGGAACCTCCTTCAACGCCGGCGCCGGCTCGCGGGAGAGCGCGCGCAGCAAATCGGCGTATCGGCATGTCGGGTATCGACGGATTCTTCGGCTGTGGTCATAGTGGAGGACGGTTGCAAATACCAGTCCCGCCTGCCTCCTCATCCAGGGAACCTTGCATGAAGCCTGCCGAATTCGCCGCCCGGCCGATGACGGTCGCCGCCGCCATCCTGGCGCTGCTTGTCCTGACCGCCGCGACGCTTCTGGCCATGGGCCGCGTGCCGATCTGCGAATGCGGCACCATCAAGCTCTGGACGAGCGACGTGCTGTCTTCCGACAATTCGCAGCATATCTCCGACTGGTATACGCCCTCGCACATCATCCACGGCATGCTCTTCTACTGGGCACTGTGGCTGCTGATGCCGCGCGTCGCTATCGGCTGGCGAGCGGTTATCGCAACGGTGATCGAGGCAGCCTGGGAGATCGCGGAAAACAGCCCGGCGGTCATCGACCGCTACCGGGAAGCGACGATCGCACTCGGCTATTCGGGCGACAGCGTGCTCAACTCGATCTGCGACATCCTGGCGATGCTGGTCGGCTTCGAACTGGCCCGCCGCCTGCCCGTGGCGGCAACGGTGGTCCTCGCGCTCGCCTTCGAAATCGTCGCCGCACTCGTCATCCGGGACAATCTCACGCTCAACGTGATCATGCTGCTCTATCCGATCGAGGCGGTAAAAGCCTGGCAATCCGGGCTGTAGAGTATCGGATTACCGCGCCTCGCGACCGAAGACGTCGCCGACGACCTGGACGACGAGTGCCGTCGTCCAGCCGAAGGCGATGAGGCCCACGGCCGCCTGGAAACCGGAAACGAGGCGCCAGGACCCCTCCAGCACGATGTCGCCATAGCCAAGCGAGGTGAAGGTGACGAGCGAAAAATAGAAAGCCGTCTCGAGATCGACGAACTCGCCGGCGCGCAGATAGACCAGCGCCCAGCTGTAGGCCTCAATGACGCTTGCCAGGAACATCGTAAAGACGAAGCCGGCGACAATCAGCGTGCCATGCAACTTGCCGATACGTGAGCGGTGCGGCGTCAGGCGATGCACAACGCCGAGACCGGCAAACATGAAGGCGGCATGGATCGCCGTGGTTACCACAATCATGGCCGCAACCGTCGCCAGGATTTCGACCACACCGCCTCCGTGAAAGCTTCAAAAAACGGAGCAGGCGGCCATCCGGGAGTGCGGATGGCCGCCCGATAATCGATCAGGCTTCGATGCCGCCGAAGCAGATATACTTGATCTCGAGGAAGTCCTCGACGCCGTATTTCGAGCCTTCACGGCCAAGGCCCGACTGCTTGAAACCGCCGAACGGTGCGACTTCGGTGGAGACAAGGCCGGTATTGACGCCGACCATGCCGTATTCCAGCGCCTCGGCCACTTTCCAGACGCGGGAAAGATCGCGGGCGTAGAAATAGGAGGCGAGGCCGAACTCGGTGTCGTTGGCCTGGGCGATCACGTCGTCCACCGTCTCGAAGCGGAACAGCGGGGCGACCGGACCGAAGGTCTCCTCGCGCGCCACCTTCATGTCCTTGGTGACGTTGGCAAGGACGGTCGGCTCGAAGAATGTGCCGCCCTTCTCGTGCGGCTTGCCGCCGACCAGCGCCTTGGCGCCCTTGGACAGCGCGTCGGCAATGTGGTCCTTCACCTTGTCGAGGCCCTGGTTGTCGATAAGCGGACCGGTGGTCACGCCGTCGCCGAATCCGTCGCCCACCTTCAGGGTGTCGGCCACCCGCTTGGCAAGCTTTTCGGCGAACTCGTCATAGACGCCGGCCTGGACGTAGAGCCGGTTGGCGCAGACGCAGGTCTGGCCGGCATTGCGGTACTTGGAGATCATCGCACCGTCGACGGCCGCGTCGACATCGGCATCGTCGAACACGATGAAGGGCGCGTTGCCGCCAAGCTCCAGCGAGACCTTCTTGATCTGGTCGGCGCTCTGGCGCATCAGGATGCGGCCGACCTCGGTCGAGCCGGTGAAGGTGATCTTGCGCACCTTGTCGTTGCCGCAAAGCTCCTTGCCGATCGCCGGGCCGTCGAGACCGACAATGACGCTGAAGAGGCCGGCCGGAACGCCGGCCTTTTCGCCGAGCTTGGCGAGTGCGATCGCCGAAAGCGGCGTTTGCTCGGCCGGCTTGGACACCATGGCGCAGCCGACGGCCAGCGCCGGCGCAACCTTGCGGGCAATCATCGCGTTCGGGAAGTTCCACGGCGTGATGGCGCCAACGACGCCGACCGGCTGTTTGATGACCACGATCCGCTTGTCGGCCTGATGGCCCGGGATCGTGTCGCCATAGACGCGCTTGGCCTCTTCCGCGAACCATTCGATGAAGGAGGCGCCGTAAAGGATCTCGCCGCGCGCCTCGGCGAAGGGCTTGCCCATCTCGGCCGTCAGGATCAGGGCGAGATCATCGGCATTCGCCAGCAGCAGGTCATTCCACTTGCGCAGGATCGCGGCGCGCTCCTTGCCGGTCTTCGCCGCCCAGGCCTTCTGGGCGTCATAGGCGACGTCGATGGCGCGGCGGGTTTCCTCCGCGCCCATGTCGGGCAGCGTGGCGAGCACTTCGCCCGTGGCCGGGTTGGTGACTTCGAAGGTCTTGCCCGACAGGGCATCGCCCATCCATTCGCCGCCGACATAGCCCTTGGCGGGCAGGATCGACGGATCTTTCAGGCGGCTGGAAAACTCACTGGAAAGCGGCATCTTTCATTCTCCCTGTCGCGCCGCCGGGTAACGCGGACCGCCGGTCCTTCCGGGCGGGCGGCCATCGGCTTGCAGGCAACAAGGAGCAAGCCGCCAGGGCGGCGCATTCATAGGTGCTGTCGCTAAGGGTGAAGCACCGGCAGGGCGCTCCGTCAAGTCGAAGAGCCGGGATTACCGCTCAATTCAACTCCGAACGGTTGCAAGGCCCTTCGATTGGGATTTCCAGATGGAAAGTCGCTCCCTGCCCGCGGCCCAGACTTTCCGCCCAGACCCGGCCCCCATGCGCTTCCGCAATCTCCCTGACATTGGACAGTCCGAGCCCGACGGAGTTTTCGCCGCCGGTCGGTTGCGCCGACAGCAGCTGGAAAGGCTGAAAGGCACGCTTGAGGTCGGCTTCCGTCAACCCCTGCCCCTCGTCGCGCACGATAACGCGCACCATGCCGTCATTGCCCTCGCAGCGGATTTCCACCCGCGACCCGCGATTGGAATATTTCACCGCATTGCTGATCAGGTTGTCGACCGCGTCGAGGAGCAGGTCCTCGTTGCCGAAACAGCGGTATCCCACGTCGTCCGGCATCACGATGACGATGTCCTTGCTGAGCGCCGCCGGACGGTTGACCTCCACTGCCGTGGAAATGACACCGGACATGTCCACCGGCGCCGGCTTGAAGCGCAGCGACACCGTGTCCATCCGCACGTCTTCGAGCGTGGAGCGAATGCGCACACTCATGCGCTCCGCATTGTCGATGATGCGCTCGCAGCTCTTGCGCGCCCGCTCCACCTTGGGCTCTGCGCCGGCAAGCTGCGTCATCGCCAGTTCCGCCTGGGCGACGATGGCCGCAAGCGGGTTTCGCAGATCATGGGCGATCATGCCCAAAAGCCTCGTCTTGAAGGCATTGGCGACGCGGAGCGTCTCATAGCGGCGTCGAAGCTTGAGCGAACTCACCCGCAGGTCCTGAATGAGTTCCTCCCGCTGTGCGGCTGCAGCGGAACGGCGCCGCTCCGCCTCCACGCGCTGCGCGAAGATGCGCACCAGGCTTTCGGCAAAGTCCGCGTCCTCGATCGGCTTCTCGGACAGGACCGCGACGTGGCCGCTGACATCGCCGTTTTCGGAGAAGAGCGGTACCCCGACATAACTTGCAAGGCCAGCTTCGGTCGGAAAATGCTGGGCAAGGTCGCAGGGAATGACGACCCGCTGGCCGGTATAGACCATCGCGCATGGCGTGTTTTCAAGGTCGTAAAGGATGTCTCCCGCGATTTCTCCGTTCTCGATCGCATAGACCGCGCGGGCACGAGTGATTGGCTCTCCCTCACCGACGGTTATGAGGGCAAGCGTCACGTCCATGGCCTCCTGCAGCGAGGAGGCCAGCGCCTTCAGGAAGTCCGCCCCGACTTCGCCCGAGACGCTCTCGGCGATCCTGAAAAGGAGTTCGGTACGCTTCGAATCAAGAGAGGATTGCCCGTCCGGCACGTCTAACCCGCCTAACTCTCTTCACTCGCGGCCGTATTCCGCCAAACGGCGGATGCCGAACCGCAGCGAAGCCTTACCGCATTCACTTCTAAGTTACTAATCGGTAAATTCTGCACTGACAATTGTCTCATTACAACGACGGCCTTGCGCCTTGTCGGCGCCTTGCGCGCATTGGTCGCGCCCATTCTCATTTGTCCACAGAACCCGCAATCCAAGCTATTTGCTTGGCTCCGCCGCCATGGCAAAGAGGCGGCGCCTGCCCGCAGTGCCGGGGCAGGCCTGCAGCCCATGCAAGCAGCCGAAGCAAGTCAAAGCCGCGATTTCGCCAGCGCCACCCAACAAGCTCGTGGCAAGGCAACAAATGGCGGTGGAAAAAGTTTTTTGGCCAAATTTGCCCCAGAACTGCGTGTTAGTGCGATCATAGTCTGCAATAAAACTGATTCGGCACCGGCAAGAGACAGGTGATGCGCTTTCGCGGCAAGTCATTCATCGCAATTGTGCTCAGCCCCGAGCACCCTCGCAACGAATGGTTCAAGGAGATTGACCGGATCATCTCTCGTTCGCCTGGATTCTTCCTGAACCGACCTATCGTCCTCGACGTAAGAGGCCAGAAGCTTTCAAGCGACGAGTTAGAAGATCTGCATAAGGAGATCATTTCCCGTGGCATTCAGGTCATGGGGATTGAGGGTGTCGCCGACATGAAGCTGAAGCCCGGAATGCCGCCCAGCATTTCCGGTGGCAGGTCGACGAGCGACATCGATGCGCCTGGCGAACCTGACGTGAGCGTCAAGGCGGAGAAGGCCGTCCCGGAAAAGCAGGTCCCTACCAAGGCAGAAGAGCCTTCCGGGGAAGCGGCGTCCAAGGCGGCGGCGGACACCCTGACCGAAACGGAGGACAAAGCACAGTCTTCCGGCGGCTCGCTCCTCATCTGCGAACCGGTGCGCTCCGGCCAGAGCATCCTCTTTCCGGAAGGCGACGTGACGGTGGTGGGCGCTGTGAGTTCGGGCGCCGAAATCATCGCCGGCGGTTCGATCCACGTCTATGGCGCGCTGCGTGGCCGCGCCCTGGCAGGAATCTCCGGCAATTCCAACGCGCGCATCTTCTGCTCCAGGCTCGATGCGGAACTGGTCGCCATCAACGGCATGTACAAGGTGGCCGACGACTTCGAGCCTCGACACATCCGCAAACCGGTGCAGGTCCAGCTCAAGGACGACCGGCTGATCTTCGAAACGCTGGACTGACAGGACGGGACTACGAAAATGGCAGACGGCAAGGTAATCGTGGTGACCTCCGGCAAGGGAGGCGTTGGCAAGACCACCTCATCGGCGGCGATCGCAGCCGCTTTGGCGCAAGGCGGCGACCGGGTCTGCGCCGTCGATTTCGATGTCGGACTCCGCAATCTCGACCTGATCATGGGCGCCGAACGGCGCGTGGTCTTCGACCTCGTCAACGTGGTGCGCGGCGAGGCCTCGATTACCCAGGCGCTGGTGCGCGACAAGCGGGTGGAGAGCCTGTTCCTGCTGCCCGCCTCCCAGACCCGCGACAAGGACGCACTGACCGAGGAGGGCGTCGGCAGCGTCATCCGGGAGCTGCGCATGTCCTTCGACTGGATCGTCTGCGACAGCCCGGCCGGTATCGAGCGCGGCGCCACGCTGGCGATGAAATTCGCCGACGAGGCGATCATCGTCTCCAACCCGGAAGTTTCGTCGGTGCGCGACTGCGACCGCATCATCGGCCTGCTGGATGCAAAGACCGTGCAGGCCGAAAGCGGCAAGCGGATGCCCAAGCACCTGCTGATCACCCGCTTCGACGCCGAACGCGCCAAGAAGGGCGAGATGCTTTCGGTCGATGACGTCGTCGACATCCTTTCCATCCCGCTCCTCGGCGTCGTCCCGGAAAGCAAGGAAGTGCTGAAGGCTTCCAACGTCGGCATGCCTGTGACGCTTTCCAGCGAAGGCAGCGCGCCCGCGAAGGCCTACGCGGAAGCGACGAGGAGGCTGCGGGGCGAAGACCTGCCGGTCAGCCTGCCGAGCGACCGCAAGGGCCTCTTCGGCAAGCTCTTCCGCGGGAGGGCTGCATGAATATCTTCAGCCTGCTGACCCGAAGGACGAACACGGCCGTGGTCGCCAAGGACCGGCTGAAGATCCTTCTCGCCCATGAGCGGGTCTCGACCGGCAGCAATGCCGAACTCGTCAACAAGCTGCGCGAAGACATCCTGGCGGTGGTGCGCAAGCATCTGGAGATCGATCCGGAAGCGGTGAAGGTCGAGATGGACCGCAACGGCGACATGACCATGCTCGGCATCGACATCGAGCTTCCGGTCGACAACAAGCCCGCCGCCGAGGACGAAGGAAAATCCGCAAGCAAAGCGGCCGGCGCCTGATCGACGCCGGCCGATTTCCCCTGCCCGGCCTGAGGGCATTCCGCTATTCTCGCCCCCGATCCCGGCACGACAAAAAGCCGGGAGAACGGGGGTGGAATGCGTTCCTTTGCCGAAATCCGCGAAATAGCCGCTGCCAGGAAAGGCGGCGAGGCAGCGCTTGACGCCCTGCTGCTGACGCCGCGCAGCGCCGGTGAAATCCGCGCGACGCCGGCCGACCGCTGGCTGAGCGAGATGACGCGCTGCGTCTTCCAGGCCGGTTTCAGCTGGTCGCTGATCAACAAGAAATGGCCGGGTTTCGAGGACGCTTTCGAGGGTTTCGACATCTTTCGCTGGACGCTGATGTCGGACGAGGACATCGACCGCCTCGCTCGCCACAAGGACGTCATCGCCAACGTGGCGAAGATCCAGTCCGTCGGCACCAATGCCCAGTTCCTCGCAGGGCTTGAGCGCGAGCACGGTTCGGCCGGCGCCTTTTTCGCGGCCTGGGAACCTGAAAACTACGTCGAACTGCTGCAGGTGCTGAAAGCCCGCGGAAGCCGGCTAGGCGGCAATACGGGACAGATCTTCCTTCGTCGCATGGGCGTCGATGCCCTCGTCTTCTCCAAGGACGTCGTCGCCGCCCTGCAGCGCGAAAGCATCGTTGCCAGGGCGCCATCATCGCAAAAGGATTTTAAGGCCGCGCAGGCCGCGCTGAACGAATGGCGCGCGGAAACCAGACTGCCTCTCACACAGATCAGCCAGATACTTGCATTCTCAGTGGGAGAGTGAGTTCGGCGTGCCGGAGGAGGGTTTCTGGTGGCAATCGTCGTTCGAACCGGAAATTCAGCACCACGATCTGGTGGAGACGCGTCCAAGTGGCCGTTCCGCAACCGCGGCATTCTCCGATGACATGGAGACCGTCAGCCGACGATTGCACGCACCCGCCAAACCAAGGCCACTCACCCATGAGATTACTTTTGGTGCAAGCGGATTTCGTTCGCACCCATGGCCAAACAGCTTTCGGCCGGATCTGTCCGGAGATGGCAGCTACTCCACATTCCTCGTCAATTCGTCGCGCTCGCATCTTGCGTAGTCTGACGCATTATTTGAAAACTCTATTGCTCGCTTGGCAAAAGAGAGGCTTTCTTTCGCATATGTATCTAGTCGGCGGATGTAATCGTTCATTTCACTGATAAAGTTATCGATCTCGTAGGGCTTACATGAATGTCGTCTTGTATAGGAATAGTCTTCGAGGCAACGAGGCACGCTAGGTCTCGTATAGGTTTTTGGCGCGCTTGGTACGATCCCGTAGAATGAAGGTTCATAACAGTATCCCGATGCATTGGCATGGCCAAACATGGTTAAAACAATCGCAACTCCGAAAAATGTTCTGATAACCATCAAAACCCCACTTCACGCTTACCAAAATTAATTTTCTTTATTAAATTGAATGCCACTGCCGCTGGGCAAGGCATTGCTGTTTGTTTCTTGCCGGTGACCTGCGCCTCAAATTCCCCCTGCTATTTCGAGGGCACAAGGCTTATTTCTGACCTCATGCGGCCTGCTTTTCCAACCTGATTTTCACAGCAATCTCGCTAGAGCATATCCCGTCAAATCCGATTCGGATTTGGCGACAAGGATATGCTCAAAGCATTGATCCTGGAGCGATTTCTTATCGACCGGATGATCCCATCCGGTCGGAAAGCGCTCTAGGTGAAATACCGTCGAGCGCCGAATACGGTCTCTCGTCCGCAGGAAAACACGCGCTGTCTGCTTTCGGGAAGACTTTCCTGATGACGATCTCGAGATCGACCGGCAAGGCGAGTTTTGCCGCACCCAAAGCCTAAGTGCGGCGGAAAAGCCGAAAGGCAAAATAAAATCAGATATTTGGGCTAAATGGTGGTGCCCAGGGCCGGAATCGAACCAGCGACACGCGGATTTTCAGTCCGCTGCTCTACCAACTGAGCTACCTGGGCCAAGGCGGATGGTCGTCGAAAGAAGCCATATCCACCAGAAGTGCCGGTCTTATAGAAGCTGACAGGGCGTCTGTCCAGCGGGGCCAGGCGACTTTTTCACAGGCCCGTTCGTCAATGGTGCGAGTAGCTTGCCCTTGCAGCGGCATCGTTCTGCAGCCCGGTTGGAGGCTCGATTTCGTAGACGCAGGGGCGCAGAAACATTCGCCTCCGGTGGCCGTGCCGGCCGAGCGCTGACCGACGACAGCCCCGCCAAGTCGCCTGAAAAGCTTCTTCCGGAGCAGGCTGGCTGGCGGCCTTGTCAGAATGATTCAAGGCATACGGTCCTAAAAGTTCTTGATGACGGAGATCGTAGCCGAGGCGTCGGAATATTCCCGCGTTACGTAATTCGACTGCTGACGATGCAATTCGCCCGTCAATGCAAGTGCGACATCCTCGCGGACCGGTACCGTGAGGATCGCGCGCAGCCAGCCTTCGTTGTCGTACTGGGTCTGCGTCAGGCTGACCGCAGGGTTGGGTTCGTCATAATCGCGGCGGATATAACCGGCCTCCAGATCGAACGCCCAGTCATAGGGCACGGCATCGATCGGCGACGAGAACGTATAGGTGGCACCGAGCGCGAAGCCCGCCTCCCAGCTCTGTTCGAAGTTTGCGCTCGCTTCCTCATAGTCGGCAAGCACCTGCACCCACCATCGGATCGCTTCAGTCGCCTGGCGGGAATAGGTCACGACGCCGAGCAACTGGTAGCCGTCGTAGTCGGTGACCGTCGGATAGGTGGCTGTATCGTTGAACCAGCGCCGACGGATTTCCGCCCGTGCGTTCAGGCTGCTCTGGATATCCGGCAGCATCTCGAATTTCAGGCCGGAGCCCACCGAACCCGAATAATTGGCGCCGTTGAGCCGCACGCCACCGAGGATGCCGTAGACCCCGAGGCGGGCATTGTCGATCTCGAAGCGGCCGAGACTGAAACTTGGACCGAAAGTCAGCTCCGCCAATTCGGTATCGAGCCTCGTGAAGTCGGCGTAGCGCGACCCGTAGAAAACGAGATCGGCCTCAAGCAGATCACCCTGATTGCCGACGTCGTAAGCCCCATGTACGCCGCCGGCGATGAAACCGTTGACATCCGGATCGCCGACCGCGGTCTCATCGAGAACATATGGAATGCCGTTGAGGGTGACGAACCTGCTGCTGGGGCCGGCATTGGCATTCGATTGGTAGCGCACACCAAGGATCACTGTCCCGGAAATGCTTGCCGGATCCTCCGCTTCCTCGATCGCTGCAAGATAGACCGCCGCCCGTTCCCGCGTTTCAGCCGTGGCTGAATTGCTCGACTGGGCGAATTCCAGATAGGTACGAGCCACTTCGAAGGACCCGAGGCGAAAATAGAGGGCACCAAGTTCAAGCTGCGCCGCCCCGAGCCCCGGCGAAAAGATCAATAACCGCTCCAGCGTGCTGATTGCCGCTTCATAGTCGCCGAGCGTCACCGAGACCTCGGCATAGCGGAAAGCCAGTTCCACATTCTCCGGCGCGGCAAGCGAAGCGGCCAGGAGGTCCGCCTGTTCGGCGACTAGCTGCGGATTTGCTCCCTCAAGCGGGTCGAAAACCTGGGCCAAGGCTGGCGGCGACAACAACATGGCAGCCACGCTCGCCCTGGCCGGGATCGAGCGGAGCGCCTTGCACAGATACTTGAAGGCTGGAAGATGACACACGCAGAACCCCGGCAATAAAGAAATAATTTATTATTACCCTAAGGCATTTTCATTGTCGGAGTCGCGATCCGCGTACACCTATTCATAAGTTGGGTTAGTGATGTTGTAGCACTGCAACAATTACGGATATTGAATACAATTAGCGGAAGAATTCTGACAAGAATCAACCGGCGCCGCTGCGGATTAACGGCGGCGCCGGCCGGGATAGAGTCTCACTCGACTTCGCGAACACGCTCGTCGAGATACGGCTTGTAGGCACCGCCCAGTTCGGCGATGTAATCGGCCACGACCTGCTCCAGCCCGGGCCCGTAGTCGTAGGCATTGAGCCCAGCCGTGGCGAAGATCTTGTAGCCATCGCCGCCGCCGCGCATGTAGTTATTGCTGACGACGCCGTAGACCTTTTCCGGATCAAGAGGGACGAAGGTTCCGCCCTCGTTGACCTCCGCCTTGATGATACGGCCTTCGCCGGGCTTCTTCGCCCTGGTCCAGGTGTAACGCAGCCCGGCGACCTGCGGGAAACGGCCGGCACCTTCCTCGACCTGCGAAACGCCGTTCTCAAGCGCGGCCAGAACATCCGCCCCCTTGAGCTGGAAGGTCGACAGCGTGTTCTGGAAGGGCAGCACCGTCAGCACTTCGCCCATGGTGACTTCGCCGCCTTCAATTGACGCACGCAAGCCGCCGCCATTCTGGATGGCGATCTGGATTCCCTGATCCTTGACCCGATCCAGCATGGCATCGGCAACAAGATTGCCCATCTCGCATTCGCGGGCGCGGCAGCTGTCGCGCGAGCCGTCGATGGTTGCGGAGGTGCTGCCGACCACCTGCGCCTTCAGTTCTTCCAGTGGCCCGGCAAGCTCTGTCACGCGTGCGGCAACCGCCTTGTCGGCTGGTACGGAAGCGTCCAGCAGGATCGGCTCACCGACAGCGGAAACGACGTTCCCGTCATCGTCGAAGACGACCTCGACCTCGCCGACATACTTGCCGTAGGCATAGGCCTGAACGATCGGGACCTGCTTGCCGGCAGGATTTTGCACGACCACGGGATAGGGCCCCGCCGCATTCTCTGCCGTGTTCGAGAGCAAGGTGTGAGAATGACCGCCGACGATGACATCGATCCCCGGAACGCGGGACGCAATCTGCATGTCGCGCGGCAATCCCATATGCGTCAGGGCAATGATCTTGTCGACGCCGGCAGCCTCAAGGCCTTCCACTGCGCCCTTGAGATAGTCTTCGGCCGTCAGGAACCGCACATTCTTGCCAGGAGAAGAGGTTTCCACCGTGTCTTCCGCAAGAACGGAGACGATGCCGATCTTCTGGCCGCCCCGCTCCAGAATGATTGCGCCGGGAATACGCCCCTTCAGCGTCGGTTCGTTCTCGACGTCGACATTGCCCGATAGAACCGGGAAATTGACGAGATCGAGGAACCCCGCCAGTCCCTGCGGACCATCGTCGAATTCATGGTTCCCCACCGCCATAGCATCGAAGCCGATGGCCTCCATGAACTCCGCAGCGGCCTTGCCTTTGTAGGTGGAATAGAAAAGGGAACCCTGGAACTGATCCCCGGCATCGAGGGTCAGGACATTCCTTCCCGCCTCACCGAGCGCCTTGCGGCGCTCGTCGATCTTCGACTTGATCCGGGCGACACCGCCAAAGCATTCGCCCTTCGTATCTTCCTCGGCCGAACAGGTTGAATCGTATTTGTTGATCGGCTCGATACGCGAATGCAGGTCGTTGATATGCAGGATGGTCAGCGCGTATTCGGCCCACGCCGCCTGCGGCGCCAACGTCGCCGATGCCGCGAGCGCCGCAAGGCAACTCCCCAGGAAAATGCGCTTCATCTCGGTCTCCCCAAATTTAAACCCGGTCTTTCCGGCCCCTCCGCACATACCCGGCAGGATTGGAGGAGCGCGGCTCATTTCACCTTCCCCCGATCGGCGGCCCGCCGCGCTCCCGCGCCCGAACTGCCAAGGAAAGGAGGCTGCCCCGCTAACTCATTTATCCCGCAGCGGAAATATAACGCACCGCCGCAAGTTTCATACATTAAAATGTTGATTTTCAAGCGATTTACTTATCGCGTCGGGCAATTCGATTGACCGCACCGCCCGGTTGCCTTCAGATTGCCAGCCGATATCCGGGCCGTCCAGCAAGAAAGGTGATATTTCAACGGGGTGTGAATATCGCGGATGAACTTCTCAAGCGAATAATCCCGGCGCCGAACATGCCGGCACCAGGAGAGAATTGCCGTTCAGAAGCTCAAGTTACAGCCCGCCGCCGGGATAAGGCTGATAACCGTAGGTCTTCGTGCTCAAGAGGAAGGAATTGTTGGCGTCCTGCAAATTGAAACGCCCTTCGAGTGGCCGCTTGGGATCGGCATGCAGCACAGGCTTCGGTATTGGAGAGAAGTATTTCGGCTTCAGTCCCGAATTGAGGCTGCTGAATGCCTGGAACTGACCGGCCTTCGGCTTGTTTGAGCTGCCGCCGTTCTGACCGGGTTGGCCCGATAGCAGACCGACGATCCGTTTCGTCAGGTCGGCAGGCGTCCTCCCCACTGTGCCCTGCCCTCCCTGCGCGAAGACGGAAAAGCCGGAGCGATAGACGAGTTGGTTACCGCCCGACTGCCCTTGGAAGGAAAGCTGATTGCCGTAGAGCAGGGAATAGACGGACTGGCCTCCGTCCTCGAAGAACGTCGCCATGCCGCCACGGATACCGACCGTCCCCTGGCGGGTGTTGATCGTCACGCCGCCCTTTTCCTTCGACAGGCGTCCGCCAACGAAGCGGGCGACGCCCTTGCCGAACGTCGCGACCAGCTTTCCGGCACCGGATTGCGGATTGTAGACGAACTCGTCGATCACCAGATCGGAATCCGGACCGACTGTAAAGGTCGAACCATCGACCAGAAGCACTTGCACCAGGCCGATGCGGTCAGTGCGGATCCGTTCGTTGTAGAAAACGGATTCCTTGATACGCATCGTGCGCACACGGCCGTTCCGCTCGGCTTCGGCGGATTGGTTCACTGCGCTCGTCACACCCACCCCGTTATCCGCCGTTGCAGTGGCAACGCCGGAAAGCAGCAAAATGATGCCAGCAAGCAAAATACGGGATGGTTGCATTTTTCTCGCCCCTTGCAGTCAAAGGTTTCACGTAGCGAGAATTTATTTCGACAAGAACTCTCGCGGACAAGCAATTCATACACCGCAAGCCGCGAAATACTGTGACTCATATTACATTTCGTCAATCCGATGTGGTCTTTAGCCGAAGCCCGTGATCCAATCGCAACAATTGCCGCCGAACGGACCCTGTCTAGCCGTGCTTTACCGCCTTGCCGAGTTCGCGCTCCAATTCGTCGAAATCCTCCGGCTCCATCTCGACCACCGGCACCGTGTAGCTTCCCGAAAGCCAGCGATTGAGGTCGACATCGGCACAGCGTTTCGAGCAAAACGGATGGAATCGCTCGGCGGAAAGCTTGCTGCAGACCGGGCAGGGCCGCGCCCGGCGGAAAGCCGTCTCGGTTTTTCCGGCCTCGCCCTTTTCCGCTTCGTCTGACATCTCCGCGTTCCTTTTGCTGTGAAGTCGCAAGCCGGTGCGGGTTTAGCTGTATTTCAGCGTGATGCCGCCATCGACAAGCAATTCGATACCGGTGATATAGCGCGCTTCGTCGCTGGCAAGAAACAGGGCCGCATTTGCCACGTCCCACGCGTCGCCCATATGGCCCATCGGCACCTGCGCGTCGCGCACCTTCCACATTTCCTCAACGTCGCCGCCGGCATAGGCCTTGGCAAGGCCCGCCGCCTTTTCCACCATCGGCGTCTTCATCAGGCCGGGCAGGACCGCGTTCACCCGAATGTTTCGGCCGGCATATTCGGCGGCCGTGGTCCGCGTGAGGTGATTTACCGCCGCCTTGGTGGCGTAATAGGTGGAATAGGGCACGCCGGTATAGCGAACCGACGCGATCGAGGAGATGTTGACGATCGACCCTCCGCCCTGTTTCAGCATCACCGGGATGGCGTGCTTCATCGTCAGGAAGACGCTTTTCAGGTTGATCGCATTGACGCGATCCCACTCTTCCTCCGGCAGTTCGACCACGCCGCCGACCTCGGCGATGCCCACATTGTTGTCGAGGATGTCGATCCGCCCGAATGCCTTGACGGCGGCTGCCACCATCGCAGCCACCTCGTCGTTTTTCGTCACGTCGCAGCGCACCGCGATTGCCTTGCCGCCCTCGCCTTCGATGATGGACCGCGTCTCATCCGCTGCCTTCTCGTTTATATCCGCGCAGACGACACTCGCCCCCTCCCGGGCGAAGAGAACGGCGGCAGCCTTGCCATTGCCCCATCCGGGACCGACCGAGCCGGCTCCCACCACCAGTGCGACCTTGCCGGCCAGACGTCCCGTCATGCCTTCCCCCCGTTTGTCACAGCTTCATTATGCAGCGTGCGGTCGGCATCCCTCAGTTCGGTCTTCAGGATCTTGCCGTAATTGTTCTTGGGCAGGCTCTCCAGCCGGATATATGCCTTGGGCCGCTTGAACCGCGCGATACTGTCCAGGCAGAGCCGGTCGAGATCCGCCGGCTCGGCGTCTCCCGCGTAATAGGCGATCACCACCTCGCCCCATTCCGGATCCGGACGGCCGATGACCGAAGCCTCGCGAACGCCCGGATGCGACAGCAGCACCTCCTCCACTTCCCGAGGATAGATGTTGCTGCCGCCCGAGATGATAACGTCCTTGGACCGGTCACGAAGCGTGACATAGCCTTCGCCGTCAATCGAGCCGACATCACCGGTGTGCAGCCAGCCGCCGCGCAGCGCATCGGCGGTCGCTTCCGGGTTATCCCAGTAGCCGAGCATCACCGTATCACCGCGAACGAGTATCTCGCCGCTCTCGCCTTCCGGGACCGGATTGCCATCCGCGCCGCCGATCCGCACCTCGACCGCGGAATTGACGAGGCCGGCAGAACCGAGCCTCTCCAGCCAGCGGGGATGATCGCGGTGCGCGATATCCGCCTTGGAAAGCACGGTACCTGTCATCGGTGTCTCGCCCTGACCGTAGATCTGGGCAAAGCGCGGGCCGAAACGGTCAAGCGCGCGGACGATATCGGCGACATGCATCGGCGCGCCGCCCCAGATGATCGTACGGATATTTTCCGCCGCGACATCCCGCCCGCACTCGACCAGCCGCTTGATCATGGTGGGCGCGGCGAACATCGATGTCCCGGGCCGATTGTTGAAGAAGGACAGCACCTCGTTCGGCTCGAAACCGCCCGACTCCGCCACAGCGTTGACGCCGAAGCGGCCGACATGCGCCATGATGTAGATGCCGGAGCCATGGCTCATGGGAGCCGCATGCAGGAGCGTGTCGCCCGGCATCGTCGTATCGACATCCGTGAGATAGGCGAAAGACGTCGCCATGAGGTTGCGATGGCTCAGCATCGCACCCTTCGGGCGCCCCGTGGTGCCGGATGTGTAGAAGAGCCAGGCGAGATCGTCCGGCGCGGCTTCCGCCAGAGCCGACGCATCACCTGAATACAGCCGGTCATAGGCGGGCGAGGCAACCGTGATCAGATGCTTCAGGCTATCGGGCGCCTGCGCCGCAAGTGACGCTTCCAGGTCCTTCCCGACGAAGGCGACGGCAGAGCCGGAATGTTCAAGGATCCACGCAGCTTCGGCCGCATGAAGCTTGGCGTTGATCGGCACGGCGGTCAGGCCCGCCCACCAGATGCCATAGAGGATTTCCAGATACTCGGCGCAGTTCTTTGAGAAGATCGCGACGCGGGCATCCCGCCCCACACCCGGCAGGCTCTTCAGGCCGAAAGCGAGGCGCGCCGCCCGTTCGGCAAACCGCGCATAGGAGGCAATCGTCCGCTGACCGATCGCAATTGCAGGACTGTCAGGCCGTGCCCGCCCGGCACGGTGGAGCCAAGCCGCCAGATTCATCGATCCTCCCGAAATCGGCCGCCTTCCCTCTATGGAGAAGTTCACGCATCTTGGACCGCGCGCACTGCGCAACGCAATCCTAGTTGCTCAGCCTTTCGGGAAAACTCCACCCAAAGAAGAAGCCCCTCAGCCTGCAAGCGCGGCCGGATCGTTCCACGTGGCGGTCACGGGATAGCCGAGCCCGCTCAATAGATTCGAGGTCTCGTAGAGCGGCAGGCCCACCACGTTCGCGTAGGACCCCACGATCTTCGCCACGAATACGCCAGCCAGCCCCTGAATGGCATAGCCACCCGCCTTGCCGCGCCATTCGCCGGATGCGAGATAGGCCTTGATTTCGTGCCGGGACAGCCGCTTGAAGCGAACCCGTGTCTCCACGAGCCGCTGGCGATAGACGCCCGTCGGCGCACTCACGCATATGCCGGTGTAGACGCGATGCGCGCGGCCCGAAAGCAGCTGCAGGCAGGCATCGGCCTGATCGTAGGTTTCCGCCTTGGGCAGAATGCGGCGCCCGACGGCCACGACCGTATCGGCGGCAAGCACAAGCCCCCGCTCTCCATCCGGCAGGCGATCCGCGCCGCGGCGGGCCACCTCGGCCTTGGTCCGGGCAAGACGATTTGCCAGCGCGCGCGGGCTTTCCCCGCGATGCGGCGCCTCGTCGATGTCGGCCGGCAGGAGGTGATCCGGATCGATGCCGATCTGCTGCAGCAACGCCAGGCGACGTGGCGAACCGGAGGCCAGGACGAGTTTGGGGCGTTCAGTCATCGCGTGCCGACCGGATGAAATTGATGCAGACGAACGTAGATGCCAATCGGCACAATCACTTGAAGCGGTAGGTGATGCGGCCCTTCGTCAGGTCGTAGGGCGTCATCTCGACCAGGACACGGTCGCCCGCAAGCACCCGGATGCGGTTCTTGCGCATCCGCCCGGCGGTGTGGGCAATGATTTCGTGGTCGTTTTCAAGCTTGACGCGAAAGGTCGCGTTCGGGAGCAGCTCGGTAACCACTCCGGGGAATTCAAGTACTTCTTCCTTGGCCATTCGGTGTCCTGATCTTCAATGCCAAAATGAGGCCGTTCCGACGCCAGCAAGCCTGGAGCGACGATACGTCCCGAATTCGGCCGAACTGTTCCGGATCGCGTCCCGGTCACTTTCCGAAATGCCGATCCGAAAGGAATACGCCTCAGCGTGGCCGGGAACCTAGCGGATCGGAAAGAGAAAGTGAACAGGGTGATATGCGTGAAGTCGAATTACCGTCAATTGGGAGCTCTTTCCGGTGGAACAGAGCGATACGCCACCTCAATCCGAGCGATCCAGCAGGAAAGGGTGGGGCGCGGTGGGGCCTCCCGTCCCCCGTATCCGGCCGAACCGATGAATAAATCGCCGGCAAGTCCGTTCGAGGGCAACCCCACATGGCGGCCCGATCGCCGCCCCCAGACGATCGTCCTACGGCAGGGAGACTGTCACCGTGTCACGCGCCCCGCAGCCAGACTAGCGACAACGCCGCGACAATGCACCCATTAGTTGCATATAGGTCAGCCGCTCGGGGCCGGCGACCATCCGAAACGCTTCTTGATACGGGCCATCAGCAGATCGCGCACCTGCCGGTATGAATCGAGGATCTGCTCGCGCGAACCGGTGGCGACGGTTGGATCCGGTGTCGGCCAGTATTCCACGTCGACGGCCTCGGTGCGCGTCATCTCCAGGGCCTTGTGATGGGCTTCCGGCGCCAGTGTGATCACGAGATCGAAGCCGGACTCGTCCAGATCCTCGAAAGTCTGCGGCCGATGCTTGCTGATATCGCAGCCGATTTCCTGCATCACCGCTTCCACAAACGGATCCGGCTCGCCGTCGCGCACGCCGCAGGAACGCACGTAGATCTGCTGCGGAAAAAGTTGGCAGGTAATGAAGGCGGCCATGGGCGAGCGAACCGCATTCATGCCGCACATGAACAAGACGGCGCTCGGACGCACGCCCTCCACCGGCCCTATCCTTTCCAGTGCAGGGCGCAGATGAGTGTGAACAGACGCCGCGCGGTCTGCATGTCGAGCGCGATCTTGCCTTCCAGCCGCTCCATCAGAATCTGCGAGCCATCGTTGTGGACGCCGCGCCGGCCCATGTCGATCGCCTCGATCTGGCTCGGCGTCGCGCTGCGGATCGCCTCGAAATAGCTTTCGCAGATGAGGAAATAGTCCTTGATGATCTTGCGAAGCGGCGTCAGCGACAGGATATGGGTGACGGCGGGTCGTCCGTCTTCAAAGGTCACCTCGAAGACGAGCCGCTTCTCCAAGATCGATAGGCGAAGACGAAAGGGGCCTTCCAGCTCACCCGCGGGTTCGAAGCGGTTCTCCTCGATCAAGTCGTAGATCGCGACAGCGCGCTCATGCTCCACATCCGGCGTCGAGCGGGCGATCGAGGCCTCGTCGAGTTCTATCTCGACAAGGCGGGCCTTGTCCTGCGGGTCAGCGCCGCCGCCTTCCGTCATGCCGCCGTTCCATCCATCCCTTTTCTCGAGGGTCTACATATTCAGCCGGATCGCCACCGACCTGCCATGCCCCGCCAGCCCCTCCGCTTCGGCCAGCGCGATCGCGGCGGGTCCAAGCACTCTGAGGTTATCGGCGTTGCAGCGCAAGATCGACGTCCGCTTGACGAAATCGAGCACCGAAAGGCCCGACGAGAAACGGGCCGAGCGCGCTGTCGGCAGTACGTGGTTCGAACCGCCGACATAGTCGCCGATCGCTTCCGGGGTGTGGCGGCCCAGGAATATCGCTCCCGCATTGCGGATCTGCCCGAGCAGGGCATCCGGATCGTCCACCGCAAGCTCAAGATGCTCGGGCGCAATCCGGTCCACCAGTGCCGGCGCCTGATCGAGGCTTTCGACCACGATCACCGCGCCGAAGTTGCGCCAGCTGGCTCCGGCGATCTCTCCACGCGGCAACAGCTTGAGCTGGCGCTCGACAGCCTCGGCAACAGCGCTCGCGAATTCGCCGTCGTCAGTGATCAGGATCGACTGGGCGCTTTCGTCATGTTCTGCCTGGGAAAGCAGATCGGCTGCGATCCAGTCCGGATCGTTACCGCCATCGGCGACGACGAGGATCTCGGACGGTCCGGCGATCATGTCGATGCCGACAGTGCCGAACACACGCCGCTTGGCCGCCGCGACGTAGGCATTGCCCGGCCCGACGATCTTGTGCACCGGGGCGATGGATTGCGTGCCGAAGGCAAGCGCGCCGACAGCCTGCGCGCCGCCGATACGATAGATTTCCTCGACGCCGGCCAGGCGGGCGGCAACCAGCACCAGCGGGTTGAGCGTACCGTCCGGGCTTGGCACAACCATGGCGATGCGCTCGACGCCGGCGACCTTGGCCGGAACCGCATTCATCAGCACGGAAGATGGATAGCTCGCCGTGCCGCCCGGCACATAGAGACCGACAGCGCCGATGGCAGTCCAGCGCGAGCCGAGTTCGACACCGGTCGCATCGGTATAGCGGTCGTCGCGCGGCATCTGGCGGGCGTGATGGCTGGCGATCCGGTCACGCGCCAGTTCCAGCGCCTTCAGCGTCTCCCCATCGACCCTCTCGAAAGCGGCCGAAATCTCTGCCTCGGATACCTTCAACTCGTTGACGGAGGCCGCCTGCAGACGATCGAAGCGGGCCGTGTAGTCCAGGAGCGCCGCGTCGCCTCGCGCCTTCACGTCTTCAAGAATGGCCCGCACCGCTTCGTCGACATCCGCCGAGGCCTCACGCTTGCTTTCAAGCAGGGCAACGAATTCCTGCTCGAATGCCCCGCTTGCGGTTGAAAGCCACTGGACCACTCTTTTCACTCCTTCACTGCGCCAGCAAGCCTTGCCGCGGCGCCGGTATCCCTCAGCCTCGCCCTTTCGTCAGGACGTTCCCTCGTGGTGTGGCATATGCTCCGTTGCCCACGCGGCTCCAAGATCGGCAAGTTGCGCCTCGATGCACTCGACATCGAAGGCAAGCGCCCCGCCGCCGGAAAAATGCAGCACGACATGGCCGGCCGGAGCATCGGTTTCCGA
This sequence comes from Stappia albiluteola, assembly GCF_014050225.1. Classification (GTDB taxonomy): domain Bacteria; phylum Pseudomonadota; class Alphaproteobacteria; order Rhizobiales; family Stappiaceae; genus Hongsoonwoonella; species Hongsoonwoonella albiluteola. The sequence goes on from NZ_JACFXV010000058.1 coordinate 66,384, forward strand.
GTACTCGATCGCCAGCAAAGACAGGACGGCATCCTTGTCCTCGCGGCGGATCCGGCTCGCCTTCAGATTGGAAATCCGGGCGAAGGAAAGCGCCGACCGACGACGCTCGAGTGGCTGGCGGCGCGTACCCGAACGCGTGTCCCCCGGCAGCTTGTCCCAAGCGAAGCGATTCATCGCCAGCACCAGCTTCCCCTCACGTGGCAGGTAGCGGATATCACCGACCTTCAGCACCGCGTCCTGCACCTGCGCCGAAAGGATTTCCAGATCTTCCCTGTCCAGTGCCGCAAGCTTCAACTGTTCCATTTTGCCGGCGCCCACCCGTCTGGCGCCCGCGCCACCCTTCTCCGGCCAAAACCGGGAAGCAGGCGCAGGCCACATGACCTTCTCGCCAAATCCTATCCGGATTTGGCGGGATATGCTCTAGCCGCTCACCGTGCGCAAGGCAACCGGTGCGAAAAGCCCTGAGAGACGCAGATATTCCGTAAGACCGCCCTCGCCTCAGGCGGAAATGCGCTCGATCTCAGCTCCGCAACGCGAAAGCTTTTCTTCGAGCCGCTCGAAGCCGCGGTCGAGATGGTAAACCCGGTTGACCGTGGTTTCCCCCTGGGCCGCCAGCCCGGCGATCACCAGCGAAACCGACGCCCGAAGGTCGGTCGCCATTACCTGGGCGCCGCGCAACTCCTGCCGGCCTTCCACGATTGCCGTGCGTCCGTCGACATGGATATTGGCGCCGAGCCGGGCGAGCTCCTGCACATGCATGAAGCGGTTCTCGAAAATCGTCTCGGTGATGCGGCTGGTACCGCCCGAGCGGCTCATCAGCGCCATGAACTGCGCCTGCAGGTCGGTCGGGAAACCGGGATACGGCTCGGTGGTTATATCGACCGGCGCGATGCCGTTGCCATTACGGTAGACGCGGATACCGCCGTCCACTTGCGTGATCTCGGCACCCGTTTCGCGCAGCACGTCGAGCGCGCTTTCCAGAAGATCGGCGCGCGCGCCCTGCAGCACCACGTCGCCGCCGGTCATCGCAACGGCCATGGCATAGGTGCCGGTCTCGATCCGGTCCGGGATGACCGAGTGGCGATGGCCGCCGAGCCGCTGCACGCCCTGGATATGGATGGTATCCGTGCCGGCGCCTTCGATCTTGGCACCCATGCCGATCAGGCAATCGGCGAGATCCTTCACTTCCGGCTCGCGGGCGGCGTTTTCAATGATAGTCTCGCCCTTGGCGAGGGCGGCCGCCATCATCACCGTATGCGTGGCGCCAACTGAAACCTTCGGAAAAGCCACACGGTTGCCGATCAGCCCCCTGGGGGCCTTGACGACCGCGTAGCCCTGTTCGATCACCGTATCGGCACCAAGCGCTTCAAGACCCTGGATGAAGAAATCCACCGGACGCGTGCCGATCGCGCAGCCGCCCGGCAGCGATACCCGCGCCTCGCCGGTGCGCGCGACGAGCGGGCCGATCACCCAGAAGCTCGCGCGCATCTTCGACACGAGCTCATAAGGCGCCGTGGTGTCGACGATCGTCGCCGCCTTCAGATGCAGCGTCTGGCCCGTCATCGCGTCCTGGCCAAGCCGGCGACCGTCCACCGAATAGTCGACGCCGTGATTCGACAGGATATGCATGAGCTGGGCGACGTCGCGCAGGCGCGGAACATTCTCCAGCGTCAGAGTTTCCTCGGTGAGCAAGGAGGCGATCATCAGCGGCAGGGCGGCATTCTTGGCGCCGGAAATCGGCAGCGTGCCGTTCAGTTCGTTTCCGCCGACGATCCTGATCCTGTCCATGTGCCCACCGCCTGAAATTAAGAGAGGAAACCGCAAAATTCCGCCCGCTCGCGGGCCGTTCCGTCTAGCACCATGGCTGTGGCCAAAGCAAGGCGGGGCAAACCCGCAGCGTTAGAACTCGCCCCCTAATCCTCCTCCGCTTCGTTGCTGGACTTTCGCTGGGCATCCGTTTGCGCCTCCTTTCGACGGCGCAGATTTGCCCGGAGTGCTTCCGCAAGACGCTTTTCCCGCTCCAGCTTCGCGTCCGGCTTGGCAGCGGGTTTCCGGCCGGATGGCCAGCTGGATGAATTGTCGGTTGAACTCGTCATCGTGCTCACAGCGGTCAACGCGCTTGCCGGGATTGAACTTCGGTCGTGTCGGGGGCAACTCACGCGATTCTCTCCCCGCATTCTAGCGCGCGCTGCATGGCATCGGGCAAGGAATCCCGCCTCCGACCAATAGCAATCCTGCCTCTCCGCGAGACAGAGGATGGCGACTGTCCACAAGCGGTGATAGGGTCTTGCACCACGCACGGGGATATGGCACAAGCGCTCGCGTCCGGTGGGCCTTGCGGTCCCGCTGTCGATTTTCGCGTCGGCAATCGACACCCGCTTCGGATGCTGCGGTAGCTCAGTGGTAGAGCACTCCCTTGGTAAGGGAGAGGTCGAGAGTTCAATCCTCTCTCGCAGCACCAGCTTTCTTCCAAACGCACGACAACCTGAATACTCAGCCAAACCAATAAGTTGCCTGAGTATGTTGCTATGCCGAGTCGCAAAACTCCCGGCGATTGTTGACCGCCGGGGAGTGTTGTTGGATGCCTTGCCGCTTACGCGATGAAGCGGAAGTCGTCGGCGGTGAGCTGCCCGATCTCCACGCCCTTGAGCGTAAGCGAGGCGTCGCCGTCGAGATCGATCACCACGTCCTCCGCCACCTGCGCGGCATGGGAAAGCACGTCGTCGAAGCTCGCCAGTCCCGAGCCCGTATCGAAGGCGACCGCATCGACAATGCCGTCACCCGCGACATCGCCATCGCCAGCCGCGAAGGCATCAAGCACCTGTGCGCCCGCAGCCGCATCGAACTGGAAGATGTCGGCATCCCCGGCCGACGTCGCCGCGAAGGCCTCGCCCGCCACCGCATTGTCGCCCGGCACGCCGATGACGTTCACATGCGCCGTGACGGTGTTGGAGGTTTGCGTCGCCCCCGTCCCGTCATTGACGGTGATCGAGATGTCCCGCCCCGTGCCGGTCGGATCGTTGCTGGTGTTCAGGTAGCCGACCGAGCGCAGCGCTGCCTGATAGGCCGTGACAGTCGCATTTCCAGAGAGTGTGAGAGTACCGGAGGAACCATCAAAAAACCCGGAAATGCCGTTTTGATTGTTAAAAGTGAGGACATCCTGACCGGCAACAAAGTTGTCAATATCAATTGTCGCACCGACAAGCGTTGTGCTGTCTACATCGGATATCGTCAAGTTCGTGGCGAATGCCACAGCGCCACTACCTTCGATATAGCTCGGCCCGATGCGTTCTGTCCCGTCGGCGTTGTAGATCTTGCGGAACACACCATATCCCGAACCATCTTGGCCATTGGAATGCCATGCCACCACAAAGCCCCCATCCTCAAGGGCTGTAACGGATGGTCGAGATTGTTCATTCGGTGTATAGCTGTTAATGCGGAACTCGGAACCGATCGCACTACCGCTAGCATTGTATCTCCTGCCATAAACTCCCCAACTCGAACCGTCCTGATTGAACGAGTTCCAAGTTACGACGAAGCCACCATCCGTGAGCGCCGTTACATATGAATCGGATTGCGTATCTGTTGTGAAATTGTTAACGCGGAACTCAGAGCCGACCGCGCTGCCACTGGAATTGTAGCGCCTTCCATAGATACCCCAGCTCGAGCCATCTTGATTGAACGAATGCCACGTCACGACGAAGCCGCCATTGACTAGACCTGTGACAGAAGGCTCGTTCTGATGATTTGTTGTATAGCTATTGATTCGAAACTCGGAGCCTACTGTACCTCCGCTTGAATTATATCGCTGCCCGTAGATGCCCCAGCTTGATCCATCCTGATTAAGGGAATGCCATGTGGCAATGAAGCCACCATCCGTCAAAGACGCGACCGATGGATAAGCCTGAACATCCGTTGTGTAGCTGTTGATACGGAACTCTGAGCCCACCCGGGTTCCACTCGCGCTATATCGTTGGCCATAGACTCCCCAGCTGGATCCATCCTGCTGAAGCGACGACCAAGTAACAACGAAGCCGCCATTCTCCAATGCAGCAACCGATTGAAATGTCTGATGGTTCGTCGTGTATGTGTTCACACGAAACTCAGATCCAACGGCTGACCCAGCCGAATTATATTGCCGCCCATAGACCCCGACGCCTGAACCATCTTGAAGATTAGACTCCCAGGTCACTACAAAGCCGCCGTTAGCTAAACCGGCGACGACCGGAAGCCCCTGATTTTCCGCGGTCGTATTATTCACACGAAACTCGGTACCAACGGCAATTCCTGCCGCATTGTATCTTTGCGCATATATTCCATAGGCCGAACTATCCTGAAGATAGGAGCCCCACGTCACGACGAAGCCTCCATCCGCCAAAGACGCCACAATTGGATCGGCCTGGTTCTCCGACGTATAGCTATTGACGCGAATATCCCCGCCCGTTGGCGTTGGCAGGTTGAGGACCGGCGCCTCGTTGGCGACTGACACCACCTCGACGTTTGCGCTCGCCTGCGTCACGAGTTCCCCGTCGCTGACCTGGTAGCTCAGCGCGACATTGCCGTCGAAGCCGGCGGGTGGCGTAAACGTCCAGGTGCCGTCGCCGTTATTCACCAGCGTGCCGGAAGCGGCGGTGAGGTTCTGGATGGAAAGCGCGTCGCCGTCCGGATCGGAGGCGAGGGCGAGGAGCTCGGCTTCCGCGATGATCAGCGGCGTGTCCTCTGCCGTTTCCAGCGAGACGTCGCCGCTGACCACCGGCGCGTCGTTGACGGCTGTGATGCCGACGGTGACGCTGACCGGGGCGGAGGCGGCGTTTTCCGCACCGCCGTCGTCGACGGTAAAGCTGATCGTGCGGGACAGGCCCTGCGCGCCCGCACTCGGATTGTCGCTGGT
>NZ_JACFXV010000059.1 GCF_014050225.1 Stappia albiluteola
CTGTCGGTCAAAGGCGTGAAACCACTCGGGTGTTTTTGTGGACGACTCGACGGACAATACCCGGAAGCCGCTGAGGTCATGCCGGCTGTTGTAGCTAAGAACCGCCTTGCCCTTGCCGACAGCGATGTCGATCCGCGTCGATCTATGGCCCCACGGGATACGCCGCATCGCCGACAGAAGTTCGGCCCGGTCGAAGCTGATCATGTCCGGCTGCCGTTCGCCGAACTTCGGCACGACGCGGCGCCAGTCCGGAAACTTGCCATCGATCGTGCTGGTGATGATGCGGCCGCCGACGAGCGGCACTTCGAAATTCTCCCCCTCGCGCAGCAGGATCGGCCCGGCGAAGGGCATGGCCGTCAATGCGGGGACGATCATGCGCGGCAGGATGCAAAGCTGGTCGGGCGGGTCCATCTCACCCTGCGCCGCCGGGCTCCATTCGGCCCCCGCATCGATGGCGATCAGCCGGTGACCGTCGGTCGATACGAGCTTGACCTTGTCGGCGCCTTCGGCAACGTCCAGGCAGACGCCGTTGAGGTAATAGCGCGTCTCTTCGGTCGAAACGACACGCAGCGCCCGTTTCAACCTGTCGCGAAAGGCTGCCTCGTCGGCAAGCGTCAAGGTGCCGATCACGGGCCTGGTGGAAAGGTTATCTTCGGGAAAGTCACTGACCGGTGGTGTGATCAGCGTCGTGCGGCCGTCCGGGTCGCTCACCGTCAGCTCGGTGCCGCCGGCCGCCTGCTCGATGGTGATGGGCGTGCCGGCGGCGTGATTGGCGACAAGCATGCGGGCAAGGTTGAACGGCAGCAGCGCGCGGCCGGGCGCGTGGACGCGCGCCGGCAGGCTGAGCGTCAGCCAGGCGCCAAGGTCCGTCACGGTCAGGGTGACCGCGTTGTCCTTCGCCTCGACAAGCGCGCAGCCGAGAACAGGGATTTTCGACCTGTGAAGCCGGATGCGCGACAGCAGCGACAGAACCTTGCGCAGGTCGCCGGCGGGGGTCTCGATCTTGAGCAAATCAGACATTGCATTGACCTCCTGAAACGAGGGGGAAATGCCGATGGGGCGGCGTGCGTCAGCGGCCGTCGTTGCGGCGGCTGAGCGATTTTGCTTTCGCGCGGATGCGGCCGGCGTTGCGCTCGAGCGCCTTGCCGAGGCCCGGATCGCCGACGTCATAGGCGGCCTGCGCGTCGACCGTGTAATCCTCGACCAGCAGCTCCAGCCTGACGCGGCGGTCGGCAACCTTGCGCCGGTGGCAAAGGGTGGCGGCGGCATCGATCGTCACGGGAAGGGCGGCGGTCATTGGCCGTCGTCCTTTGCGAATTCGCGGTTTATCAGGTGAAAGAGGGCTTCGGCCCCGTCCAGAAATCCGCGCGCCCGCGCGCGCTCGCTGGCGAGAGAAAGCGCCGTCGAACAGCAAACCAAGCCGAGAAGGGCCATGCCTAGCATTCCAGAATCATGATTTTCCGGAACGTGGAAGGAGATGCCGAAGAAGACGCCGCCAAGGACGCATAGGCAGACAGGGAAGGCGTCGTATATGGCGCGGCCAAGGCCGATGAACGCTCGCTTTATGAGGTTTGTGCAACGGTTCACCGGGCCACCTCCGGCATGGCGTTGTGCTCGACGCCGTCGAGAAGACGGCCGGCGCGGGATTTGCCGATGCGGGAGACTGTGTCGTCATCGACTTCGTCGCACCACATAGGCCGATAAGGTTCACCCCAATGGCCGCCTTCCCAATCCCTGTGGTCAAAGCGGCTTATTTCCGGGTTGTCGTCGATGTTCCAGCCATCGACGGCGCCCACTTGCGGCGCCCATTCGCCCCATTGTTTGAAGAAGAAAGCGGTGCCGGCGGCGGCGCATTGGTCGCGGATGGATCGCGCCCAATCCGGATGCATCGGCCGTGCGTCGGGGCCGCTTTCGCCGCCGACGATTATCCAGTCGATGCCATCAAGCCATGTCAGCCACTCATTCCCGGGGATTCCCTCCTGGAACGCCAAAAAATCCACCGGCCCGAGAAGCGGCTCGGCGCTGACAAAGCGGATGGCGGTCGGGGTGGCGAGCAGGTCGGGAATGCGCTCGTCGGCGCGGGTCTGGTCCTCGACGGAGACGCCAATCCAGACGTTCGTCAGAGGCCAATTTGCGGGTTGAGTGCAGCCGATTATTGGCGATGCCCGCCAATTGCCTCGCTGCCATCCTGGGTGTCCATCTGGTAGATGACGGCCAACAACCGTCGCCATATCGGCGACCCTGAACGGCGTATTGGGGTCTCTCAGATATTCCCGCATCCTTTTGCTGCGCTTGGTCAGCACCTGGAATGTGTGCTGCGGGCAAAGCGCCATGATGGCGAAAACCTCGTCGAGCACTTCGTCCGGCACGGCCTCATGAAACAGGTCGCCATGAGCGGCGACGAAGATGCGCCGCGGCCGCTTCCAGCGCAGGGGCTGGTCAAGCCATTGCTCGTTGAACCGCACCTCGCCCGTCCAGACCGGGCCGGCCTTGCTCGGCCGCGTCAGGCCGGCGCGCGAGGGGTGATGCTGCAGCCGTCTGCCGGCGAGCTTCATCGCGTAGCAATTGGTGCAACCGGGAGAGACGACGGCGCAGCCGGTGACCACGTTCCATGTCGCATCGGTCCATTCGATGTCGGTGTTATCGGCCATGGCTGACCTCAAATGACCTAATGCCGAGTCCCGTCTTCGTGTCGTCAACCCAGATCCGGACCACGTCGCGGCAAGCGCATGTCTTTGCCCATCCATTCGCGTAGCGAAGCGCTTCGGCTTTCCGGGTCATATGCGTGCAAGCTTCTTCGAGCGTGCCGTCCTCGGTTTCCAACCGAATTGCATAACGCGGCGCCATCACAGCCACCCCGCGAAGAACGGGCCGAACAGGATCGGCAGCAGGGGCAGGAGGCCGGCGACGGCCAGCGTGACGACGCAAAGGGCCGTCTCGGGCGACAGCCGCGCCGGGCTGGCCGGCAATTCTGAAAAGGGATGAGGCATGAAACGTCCTCCGCAAATGCCGTCCCTTGACGGCGGAATGCGGTGGAGACTATGCCTGTTGCATAATTCAAGTCAATACGTATCGCATAAGAAATTTTATGCGTTGTGCGTCGGCGGCGAAGTTGGCCGCTATGCGCGGGCTCGCCGAGTCAGACGGACATTGGCAAAGGGGAGGGCGCGCGCAAGTAGTCCCGGCGCATCAGTTGGCGCGGGCAGATGGCGGTGGATCCGGAGATTGAAACTAAACTGGATGTGTCGGCAGGTAGGCGTTAGACGCCGAAAAGTTCGTTTGTCGTCAGCACCTTGTGAAGGGAAATGACATATTTCAGCGGAATTTCGATGAAGGCGTGAGGAGTGTGCTGTTCCAACACCAGGTGCTCGGCCGTGCGCTTCTTCAGCCGTTTGATATAGGCCTGCCCAGGGTCGTCGTCGTGTGCCCGAGTGACCGCGATAACCGTGTCGCCGATAAGCGGCTGGCGATGAGGGTGTACAAACCGAAGAACGCCGGGGCCGTGTTCCGGCTCCATTGATTCACCGGTGACATAGACGGCGTAAAGATCTCGCGCGGATGTCAGCGCGGGCGGGCGGCGAACATATTCGATGGGTTCTTCAATCAGCATTCCCTCGAAATCCTTGCGGATAATCGAGCCTGCGGCAGTCCCTATGACCGGAACGTCGCGCGAGAAAGCTCCATCGTAGGGCGGGCGTTCGCTCGGCTGCATCGCCGGTTGCGGCAATGGCTGAGGCTCCATCGCATGGGCGGCATGGAGTGTGCCGTCCGGGCCTTTGCCTCGGCCGTATAGCAGCCATTCGACATTTACGCCGAAGCGCCGGGCATATCGGTCAGCCTGTCGCCCATAACCGCGCGTGCCGTTTTCGTGAGACAAATAAGTGGGTTCGCGCACGTCGAGTGCCCGCGCCGCTTCTGAGGCTGTGGCGAAGCCGGCCGCTTTACGGGCCGCGATGAGGCGTTCGTGCTGATCCATTTCGTCTAGTTTGCATATTTTTTTGTGCGTTTGGTCTTGACTATGAATTATGCAAATTGCATTGTCTGCATAGTTGTTTGCATAGTCTTGCATTTTGAACGGAGCCTCCGTTGTGACGCCGAAGGAAATTCGCACCGCACTGAACCTGTCCCAGGTGGCGCTTGCCGAGGAAATCGGCTGCCATCAATCGGCGGTCTCGCGGGCGGAAGCCAGCCCGTCCCGGATGTCCGGAATGCTTCGCCGTGCTTATGAGCGGCTTGAGGCCCGGCTTTCCACCTCCGTCGCCCGTCCGACCGTCACCGCCGCTTCTCGCGACCGGGCCGATGGCCCGAGCGACCGGCAGGTGAGCGCATGAGTTCCTCGCCCGTGCCCCTCTCTCCCCGCATGGGCGTTTGCGGCGCGGCGCCGGCCCTTCCTTCCTCCGAGGGGCCGGCGCCGGCCGCCTGCACGATTTCCGCCGCCAGGGCGCGGCGCATGGCGCTGGCAAGGCGTTCGCGGGCAGGGGTCTTCCCAGTGTCCGGCATCGGCGGGGTTTCCTTCCATCGTTACCGGCATTCTGGCGCTATCGCGCCAGCTTCGTCATCCCGTCCGTTCAACTCAATTACAGGCGCGTGAAATGAAACATGCCCGTCCTTCCAGCGAGAACGAACGCCGGGCGCTGAAAAGCGCCGTCCGCATGCAGCTTCGCCAATGCGGCGGGCAGGACAGCGCGGCGTCGATCACCCGCGTCTCGCAGCAGCAGCTTTCGGCATACGGCAACGCCGATAACGAGCGGCACGAGAACGAGCATATGCCGATCGACGTTCTGTTGGACCTGACGCTCGACGCCGGGCCTGTGGCGCTTACGGAAATCTGCCGGCTGTCGGGCGGTGCCTTCGTGCAACTCCCTTCCACGCATTCCGACGGGGTGTGGGCAGCCGAGATCGGCCGGGCGGTGAAGGAAGGCGGGGAAGCGGCCGCCAAGCTTTGCGAGGCGCTGGCGACGGGCGGCACGATCACCGCCGAGGAAATCCGCGAACTGGATATCGTGCGCGAGATATCCGAAGCAATCGAAGCGCTCATTGCCCTTCGCCAGCATTGCAATCGGGTGATCAATGCCGGGGAGGGCGACGAATGACACTGCTTCGGGAACTCAGGGCCGGTGTGCTGTTTTTCGCGCTTGTGCTGGCCGCTGCCAGCCTTGGCACGGCGGCGCTTTCGCTCGGCCTTGTCGGGCTGGCCGAGATCGCCCGTGCCGAGGCGCTGCCCCGGCCGGCGCCGGCATGGCCGGTGTGCCAGGGCGGGGACCGCGCGGCGCGGGGCGTGACCTGCGTTGTCGACGGCGACACGTTCTGGCTCGCCGGAGAAAAGTATCGGCTGGCCTGTGTCGACGCGCTTGAGCTGCGCGAGCCGGGCGGCGTCGCGGCCCGCAACCTGACGGCGCGGCTTTTGGCCCTGCCGGGTGTGCGGATCGTCGAGGCGGGCAAGGCCGGCGCCTATGGCCGCAAGCTGGCGCGGGTGCAAACGCGGGCGGGCGACCTGGGCAAGGTGCTCGTCTCCGCCGGTCTGGCCCGCAAGGTGGACTATGCCAACACGCGCGGCTTTTGCCGCAGGGGGTGGTGATGCGTCTCCTTGCCGACCGCCTGCTAGCCATGCCGCCTACCAGCGACCCACTGATCGAAGCCGCACGCAATGCCTTGAAGCTGCCCGACCGCAATCATGCACCCGTCGATGGCGATCACTGGCGCGGGGTGTGCGATCGATTTGTTTTCGACCATGAGGAATGCGGCCGCCTTTTGCCCGCTCTGTTCGACGATCCGGAAAGCCGGGAAGCGGCCATTCAGGTGGCGCGCGCGCCAATCGTGCCCTGTTGGATCGAATTAGGTAATTTCGCATGGCTGGCTATTGGGACGCCTGAGGCAACTCAACTTGTGCTGTTCCAGAAGGTCGAAAACATGGCCTTCCCATGGTGTTCTTCGGTCCTGAGCGACCGATTGCGCGATGGTGGAGATTATGAAGTCGCATTCACACCGAAGGCGGATACGGTTCGAGGCATTAAGCCCGGTGTGGCCGATACAATCCTGAAGATGCAGCGGCTGGTCATATTCCTGCTGGCCGCCATCAGCTCCCATTCCCGTGTCGCCGCCGCCCGTCGCATCCTGCCAAGTTCGGTTGACCGGGCTCGGCAAGCTTCAGCAAAGCGTCGGGCGCAACGTGGCCGCCCGGTCTTTTCCTACAATCGGGTCGAATTCGTCCGCCCTTACACGGCCATCCATCGCGGCGTTCTCAAGCCGGCAGAGAGTTTTGCCGGCATGCGCGGTCATTTCGTCATCGGCCATTGGAGGCTGATCGACAACGAACTCCAGCCTTACTGGACATGGGTCGATGGCCACCCGCGCGGCGACGAAAGCCTTGGCCATGTGACCAAGGAACGCGGCGTCGACCTGTCCAGGATCATCGGCAATCGGCGTGGTTTCGATCTTCCCGGCTTTGCCGGGAAGCCGGGCCAGCGCGTTGAAGCGCGGAGGGCATTGTAATGGCCTGGCTCTACCTTAACCGGGAAGAGCGCTGCGACGTAGTTCGCGAGGGTATTTCCAGGGGCCTGTCCTATGAGGCGATCGGGCGCCAGCACGGGGTTTCGCGCTCCGTCATCTCCGGCCATGTCCGTTCGTATATGCGCGGCGAAGGCCGCCGGAACCCTGCCGTTCACAGGGCAGAGACGGCAAAGGCCAGGGCGCGCCGCGCGCTTGCGCCGTCGCCTGCTGGGGCGCCGGAGCGGATCGAGGGGCCGGCGCCGATTATCTTTGTAGCTGGCGAGGCTCTGCCGGGTGTGAAGCCCGTCCGACTGCTCGATCGGCGGGTTTCGCAATGCCCGTGGATCCTCGACGGCCGCGATGAAAACGGCCTTGTGCTTTGCTGCGGCGCGCCGAAAGCGGCCGGCAAGAACTGGTGCGCGGCGCATCACGCCCGCGCAACGCTGATCTACCAGACACCGGCGGAGGATCGCGGCACATGAGCGGCAAATCCCTCAACGATCTGGCGCGGGATCTGGCCAGGGCACGCGCGGCTGCCGACAGGCGGCCGGACGACAAGGCGGCCGAGATCCGCTTTCACGAGGCGCGGATCGCCTATCTGGAAGCCGAGCTTTTTCTTTGCCGGAAAGACCTGGCGCATTGGCAACTGCGGTCGATGGCGCTTGGCCGCGCATTGCGGCGGCGGGTGGCGGCGTATCGGCGGTTGGCGGAAACGGCAAGCAAGGGCGCGATCAAGCGACGCTCGCGCGGCCCGGCGCCGGTACCGGCTCAGGCGGTGCTGTTCGAAATCGTAGGGCAGGGGGTGGCCGCATGATTTCCGACGTCCGAACACCGATGCTGGATCCGTCCGATCCGGGTTTGCCGGAGATCGAAACGAATGACCGGGAAGCGCTGGAACTGGCGACGGAGGCGGCCTGCAAGCGCTTCCGCAAGGCGCATCCGGACGGCGTGCCGAACGAGATGCCTTTCGCGCCGCTGAGCGACGACGACGCGGCGGCGGCCGAGCAAAGGGCGCGGCGTTATGCCAGCCGGGGGCGCATGGGTGACCCGGTTTTGTGGTGCGACCTGGGGATTGCGCTGTAATGGCGGGCTATCTCGAAAAGCGCGAGATCGGCCCGGCCACGCTCTACCTGGGCGATGCGCGGGAGATCGTGCCGGCGCTGCCCAAGGCGCATCTGTTCGTCTCCGACGCGCCGTATCGGCTCACCTCCGGCGGGGCGGCCAAGACCTCGTCCAGGCACAAGCCGATGACCGTCGGCTGGATGGCGGACTATTCCAACAATGGCGCCATCGTCCATTGCGATATCGATTGGGACGAGGTCGCCGCGCTGGCCTTCGAAGCGCTTGTCGACGACGCCGACTGCTACCTGATGGCGAACGACAAGAACGTGTTCCCGGCGCATGCGGCGGGGGTCCGCGCGGGTTTCCGCCTGCATAATCTGCTGGTTTGGGGCAAGGGAACGGCGACGGCGAACCGCTGGTTCATGAAGGACTGCGAGTTCACGCTCTACCTGTTCAAGGGGCGGGCGAAAACGATCCTCACCCCCGGTGCCAAGCAGCTTTCGCAAATCCCGCAGCGCGACGAAACCGGCCACCCGACAGAAAAGCCGGTGCTGGAAATGGAGCGTTATATCCGCGCCTCGGCGAAGCCCGGAGAAACGGTGCTCGACCCGTTCATGGGCTCTGGCTCCACTGGCGTCGCGGCCGTGCGCGCCGGGCGGCGCTTCGTCGGCGTGGAGATCGAGCGGCGGTGGTTCGACGCCGCCTGCCGGCGGATCGAGGCGGCGGCCGCCACGCCCCGCCCGCGCGGGATGTTCGA
>NZ_JACFXV010000006.1 GCF_014050225.1 Stappia albiluteola
GCCCCCGCAACCACTTTCATTATAACTCCATAGAATGCAAGATATAACAATCACTTAGATCGGCGAAGTTGGCATTCGCCATTTTAGGGTGGTCAGGCGAGCTGAGAGGCTGGTTTGGCTAGCATCCAGAGGATCTGCGGCTCGCGACGCTTGTCTACTTCCATGTCCGACCACCTCCTTCTTCCACCATCTTGCAGAGCAGGGGCTATTCCAGCGCTGGTGCATGAGCGCGGGTGCTTGGGCTAAAGGTAGCCGCATAACCTGCTGAGTGGGGAAAGTAAAGCGTAAGCGACAGACGCTTGTTTCTTCAAGTCTACTGCGAGCAACGGCTGACGTCCAACGAGATCCTGACCAATGCAGAGGTAGCCAGGATCGAATTGCATTGCATCGCTCTTGCCGAGCGGAATTAGAACGCTTTCATCGAAGCTCTAATATGCGTACTTTAAGCTATGGAAGATCTCCATCCCTTGGCCCCGAACCATCTGCCGGCCTTTGTCACTGAGCCTGGGCGGACTGACGTGCTGTTCGTGGCGATGGGAGTGTTCGTGCTATTTTTCGTCGTCGGCATTGGCGTCTTTTATTTCAAGCTTCATGCACTACCCGAGCATATGGCGAAGCGCGGCCAGAAGATCCAGTTCGAGATTGTCTGCGTGCTCGCGCTGCTCGCAATGTTCACACATAATCACGCGTATTGGATTGCAGCGCTCCTTCTTGCACTCGTTCCATTGCCGGATTTCACGACCCCGCTCACATCGATGGCACGCTCTCTCAGCCGGATCGCCAAGGGTTATTTCGAGGACGAGCCGCCAATATTTCGCGGGCCAGAATTGCGCGACCGGTCGAGTATAAAACCGGCACCGACTGATGAGGCGACGGAAACGCCGTCTGCCAAGGTCCAAGATGCGGATTGACCCGACGGGGTGGATGGCTTCCGCTCCAGGCATCGCAATGTGCCAAAGTGTGACTGTCGAAAGTTACATGAGGGTGGGCGGTCCATAGGGAAGATTAGCACTACTTTGGCAGATTTTTTGGCTGAGAGGGTTCTGCGGCAGTGGGGGCGGCTGCGCGAGCGCGGTGAGGATGGCTTGCCTGACGGCGGGTAGGCTCGGTTGGGGCGGCGGGCCGAGGATTCTTTTTTCCCCCTGCCGCTTGTTTGAGGCGGCGAGATTGCAGGAAGGCATAGGCGATCATCGTCATCAGCGCGTGTCGGTGCAGGCCTGTCCATGAGCGTCCCTCGAAGTGGTCGAGGCCAAGTTCCTCCTTGAGCTGCTGATGCGCCTGTTCGCAGATCCAGCGCGCCTTGATGGCGCCTGCGATCTGCTTGAGCGGGGTGTCGGCGGGCAAGTTGGAGAGGTAGTATTTGCGCTCGCCGGTCGAGCGGTGCTCTCCGATCACCCAGACCTCCTCGCCGGGCAAATGCTGGGCGCCCATGTCGCGGATGCGCTGGGGCGGGCCATCAGCAACCCGAGCACGGACAGCGGCGAAGCGCGCCGAGAGGCGGCCTTTGGTGCCACGCCGCTAGATCACGATGAGATTGGATCGGCGCGATCCAATCTCATAAAACGTGATCGATCCTATATATTTAGAGCGGAATTTTAGGCGAAAACCGCTCACACTTTTCGCCATCCCGCTCTAGCTGACCGTCCGCCATGTTGCCGCCTCCAGCATCGCCTGCGCGGTGATCGACGTCACGTCGGGGATATGCCGCCGGCGCGGGCGGCCGCGTCCGGCAACGGGGAGGATCATCGCCACGTCGGCGGGATAAACCTTCTGCTTGAACGGGATGCCGACGGCCCAGGTGAGGCCGCGCGCAGTCAGTGCTTGCCGGAAGGGGGCGCTCAAGCCATATCCGGCATCGGCAAGCACGCAGCCAAAGCGTAAGCCGGCTGAGCGAGCCCGGTCGATCTCGGCCAGGGCGATCTCGGGCTTGGTCCTGAAGGCGCGATGGTCCTCGGGCACACCGGCACGATCGAGCCGGGCGGCATCGCAAGTCCAGCTCTCGGGCAGAAACAGCCGCAGCCCCACCATGACCGGCACTTCGCCACAGGCCAGCGTCAGCGACACCAGCGTCTGGCAGTTGGCGTTCTTGCCGGGCGCCGAGGCATATTGCGGCGCCACACCGACCGAGTGGCGCCCCTTCTTGGGCAGCGCGGTGTCGTCCACGATCAGCCACGCATCGTTCCCGCCAACCTGTCTGTCGGCCTCCGCGAGCAGCACCTTCTCCAGCGGCGCAGCATCCCGCACGCCGCTCGCGATGAAGTGGTGCAACTGGTCATAGCCGACGCCTGCGGCGCGCGCCGCCATCGGTTGGACACTCTTGCGATCCCCAACGCCAATCAACCCTGCAATATAGGCCGGACACATCCGCGCACGCGTCTTGTGCCGCAGTGCCACAACAAACGGCTCGAGCCAGCGCTCCAGATCGACTTGCCAGTCCCTGTTCATGGCCGGCCCCTCCAACAGCCGACTTCTCATGAATCACCGAAAACGCCTCTTGGGAATCGGGAGGGTTCTGTGAGGTCGCGCAGGGATGCACTGGCGACCGAACGCCGTGCGCGACCTCATCGAAGCCGGATTGAACTGGCCCGCTGACGCTGGCACGGCGCTATGGATTTAGTGCTGCGGCGTTTGATCGTGGTGCGCCGGTATTGATGGCGCATGCCGCTGCGGCAAGGGCGATGCCGCGCTGCGGCGGCGTCCGGCGCTGGTGTTGCGGGGCCACCGCGGTCTTGAGCGCGGCTTTGGCAGAGCCAAAACCGGAGCGGGATCACATAGGGAACACAGGCCCCTGTCGCACCGACTTGGGCCGGTGCGACAGGGCTGTCGGGACCAATGGGCGCGGCGGCGTGCACTCATGACGTGCCGGGCCATGGTCGCGCCGGCGGCAGCCTGGCGGTGATGCGCAGGATGCCGCCGCAGCAGGGACAAACGGTCGGATCGAAGGGGGCGCGCTGACAACTTTCCGCGCGGCGGCGTTGCGGCGGGGCATCGGCCAGCAATCGCCTGATGACGGCGAGCCGGGCGCGGCGGATGCCGTTGGCGAGGAAGCCGTAATGGCGGATGCGGTGGAAGCCATCGGGCAGGCAGTGGAGCAGGAAGCGGCGGATGAACTCGTGCGGTGCCAGCGTCATGGAGCGCGGTGCGTTGCCGTAACGGTAGTCGCGCCAGCGGAAGGTCACGCCGGTGTCGTCGGCGCTGACGAGGCGGCTGTCCGCGCCTTCCAGATGCATTTGATCTCGACCGGCATCTCGTGGCCGGCGCTGAACCAGATTGTGTGCGCCCTGCGGTTCTTCTACGGCGTGATGCTCGGGGAGGCGATGATGCCTGAGCGGATCCCCTACGCGCGGGAGCCCCGCAAGCTTCCGGTGGTGTTGAGCGCCGACGAAGTCGTCCCCTTCCTTAAGGCGGTGCCCAGTCTCAAGAGCCGTGCCGCACTGACCACCGTCTGCGCAGCGGGGCTCAGGACCTCGGATGTGGTCAGCCTGCGCATCGAGCACATTGACAGCGACCGCGGCATATTTGCGGTGCGCGGCGGCAAAGGCGGCAAGGACCGTGACGTAATGCTGTCGCCGCAACTGCTGGGCATTCTGCGAACCTATTGGCGTCTCGCCCGACCGCCGCGCTATCTCTTTCCGGGTCGCGACGATGACCATTCCTTCTCGCCGACTGTGCTACATGCTGCGTGCTGCTCGGCGGCAAAGGTGGCCCCAAAGCGAGTTGAAGAAGATCAAGGCGACGCTCACCGCAATCGCCCAGACGCCATAGAGGAGGCCGATTGCGGCCAGCGACATACAGATGCCGTTGAACACAAAGGCGAGCGCGACTTTCTGCATTACTTTGCGATAGGCGTGCCGGCTGAGCTCGCAGGCGATTGTCACTGCGCTCAGCCGGTATCAGAGGATGATGATGTCGGCCGAATCAATGGCTATGTCGGCACGTTTTCGCCCGGCAGGACGCCGGCACGACGCGCACGGCCTCCGGTCGGACGGTGTCGGCCAGAATCGTCTGGTCGCTGACCTTAGCCCGGCCCCCTTGCCCGGATTTGCGTCGCATTACTCGGCTTCCGGTGGCGCGACGTCCCGCTCGAAGCGTCCCTCACCAATGTCGGTGACGCGCATGAACTGCGTGCCAGTCCTGCCGCCACACCAGCGTCTCAACCAGGTTGTCGCACTATAGTCTTACGATCATAGTGACGGCAGCCGCCGTCACGGACCCTGGGCGGCTGCGCTGTCAGCCCGTCCCGCTCGCAAAAGCGAATGGTCTCCACGTCAACACTTACCTTTTCGGCGGCGCGGGCAATGGTCGTTAGATTTGCCTTGGCCTCTCATCTTCCAGAGAAATTTAAACTTCGTAAATATAGTATGGAGTCAACAAGTGAGAATGCCAGCCGAGGCAATCCGACCAAATTTCCCCAAGGTCAATCGCCGTGTCGTTCCATGCAATTGCGCCTTACGACTCCACGCCGGCCAAGCCCAGTGCTATTCTTGCCAGACAGAGAATGCAGGGAGGATGGCTATGCACGCGCATTCCCTGATGGCTATAGCGCTAATTGCAACAAGCGCAAATGCTGCGGAACCGATAATCTTCCACACGTCCCACTTTCCGGACCTGACCATCGTTGATCTCAGCCTACTCACCCGCGAGCTTTCCACCGTCGCCGGGTACGATATCGATGTCACCATAGGACTCACGGAGGTGGGCAGCGATGGTGCACCAAGCTACCGCGATCGCGGCAGGCATCATGCAAGCGTGCGATGCGGAACTCCCGCACGCATATTGGTCGGCGGTACCGACTACGCTATCCATCTGGCGTCGTCATGGCATGATGCCAACGATTGGAAGCGAGATCTCTGGCGAGCGGTGTGCACGGCGCCGACCTCCTGAAACTGCCCGTGCCGGATGGTGCACTGGGAATTGCAAAAGGTCAGAAAATCCGGTTGGCCGTTGCAACGCTCGGACATCAGTCACGATATTGGCAATCGCGGCTTTGGGGACGGGCGCATGTCGCCGAACTTCCAATGGTGTTGGCGCACATCACGCGTGGCGAAGAGAAACAACGCGGCGCCGACATGATGCGCGACTCTCGGTCGGTCGCGTCCGGAGGGCGGATGGTGAGTCGTCGCTTCATTGTCGTTTCACTCCCCTGTCCGACAGTGATTACACCTCTCCGGCTCTCAGCAGCCGTAGCGAAGACACGCACCAGTTCCTCGGCCAGATCCTAGCAGCTGCCAGCGGGCAGATACGTGCAATTAGCCCGGTCGACGCCAACCGCCTTGGCTGCTTGGGCGAAGCTGTGACCTTCTTCCTCTACGAAGTGGAAGACCTCCCGCGCAAGCTCCACATCGAGATGGCCGAGCCGCCTAGCGCAATCACCGCTCAGGCGGTACAAGAGGCCTGTGATTGCGAGTCCGGCGGCGGTTGGCTTCGGCAGTCTTGGGTGCGTGAGTGGGCTCCCAGACTGGCGTGTGGTGCAGCGTTCAGGGAAAGGACAATGTCCGACGCACGACATTGCAGCGCGCCGCGCTCAGACGGCGGCGGGCCGGCAATGGCTGCCGTCTCTGGCGTTCTCACAGCCTACGGACTGGCAGGAGCAATCAGCGAAATCATCGCGGCAGCAGGGGCCGCAATGTTCGAGCAACGCCTCGCGCAGGGCGGCCCGAGCACGATGCAGCCGCACCGCGAGGGCGCCGCTGGTCAAACCCAGTTCCGCGGCCAGCGCGCTGCGGTTGGCCTCCCCGAAATCCACCTGGCGCAGAAGATCGGCTTCCGAGGGGCGCAATCTGGATATCAATCCGATAACGCATCGACAGAATTCGCTCATCTGCTCGGATTCCTCGGCCCCGGGCCCAGGCTCACGCGTTAGGGCGTCGACCAGCCTGCCGCGTCGCGCTGACTTGCGGCGATGATCCGTCAACGTCGAGCGAAGGATTGCAAAGAGCCAGGCGTCCATCCGTTCGACCCGACGCAACTGGCCTTTGCGCGCCAGAACCCGGATGCAAAAATCCTGTAGGACATCCTCAGCGTCGGCACGGTCCCTGAGCCGTCGCATCAGGAAAGCCAGAAAAGCCTCGCGCCCTCGGGTGAGCGCCGCCTCGAGCGAAGGCCCAACGTTGCGGGTGCCGTCTGCGTCGGTCCTGTCGATCTTCATCGGGCCCTATCCGATCTTGGCAGGTGGAAGAATGTAGCGTCGCTGGGTTGCAGGTTATTCGCCTTGATCTGGATCAACCAGTCGTAATTGTCCGTAAGCCCTGTAACCACTTGGCCAGCCCACCAACTCCTTTGAAAAAGAAGGTGCCTACCCTGCGCACTATCGCGTTGGGCGTCGCGTCACGTCTGTCCTGCTGGCGGCGCTGGCCATTACCGACAACAACGTGCTGATCCGGGAGGCCGCGGAACCGGTCGGTCCGCTGATGGCGATGGCAACGCAGATACAGATCGATGGATTGCGGCTGGTCGTCGGCGGGCTGGGGTTCGAAGACCGCTGTGCTGTGGCCTTCACGCCGCAGTTCTTGGTCATCCCCGCCGAACTCGCCCGGATCATGTCGTCACTCGCCTACTTGTTGTGGACCGACATTGTGCGCACACCTGAACTTGGCGGAAACACGTTCGCGTTCCTCGTGCCCGCGTACGATTTGGCGATGACGCTGCGTCTTCGGCGAAACACTCAACTGGTTCTCCTCGGGAATCGTCGTTGCCCTCGCGGGCATCGCCCTGATCACTTCCCGATTCACGGATACTGCATCGAGTGCGGGCACCGGGAGAAATCCACCCTGCCGATGCGTCTGCTGCCGGAGCAACGAATTCGAACCTCAAGCGTCTTGCCAAAAGGCGCCGGAGCAAATGCCAGTATCGGCGATGCCATAGGAGCACATACCATGGCAGTTAGGACAGAAATGCGGCGCATCGCGCTCATTCCCATTCAGGCGCTCGGCTGGAGCTTCGGGATGTTTTTCGCGATAACCTACACGACGGGTATGCTCGTCGAATTCGTTTTCCAGGGCCTGATGATAACGAGTTCCTGGGCGCTGCTCTTGCCCCAGATTAAAGGGATTAGCCTTGCATGCTATGCGCAATGCGTCATTGAGACGCTGATTTACGGCTAGTTCGTGATGCTAATCTTTGGTCCCTTATTCAATCTTTTGCTGAAAGGAAACTGAGATGGCCTCGGCAAATCCGTCGCGCCAATCGAAAAGGCCAACTGCTTCGCGGCTGGCGGCAGATCAAGAAACATCGCCGCTGCCGGCACATCAGGTTTCGCAACCTGTACTGCCGGGCCCGACGGTCCAAGCCCCGACGAAACCCTTTCTACTGGACCTCGTAGAGCGCACCGTGCTGTTCCTAGATGTGCTTCGTGAACGCGCCGACAACATGATCGCGCACGAACGTCAGGGCATGCCGCCGCTTCTGGATTTCAAATACGAAACCATCCTCGACGCTCGCCATTTCGAAACACCGGCTAACTACGCGCTCCTACGCATCACCGAAGTTGGCGACGACTGCTGGGACGATTGCGTCGATCCGGGCAAGGCGCCGGTGATCGTCGTTGATCCGCGCGCCGGCCACGGCCCCGGCATTGGCGGCTTCAAGCGCGACAGCGAAGTCGGCATGGCGCTGCATGAGGGCCACGCGGTTTATTTCGTGGTCTTCTTTCCCGAGCCGATGTCCGGCCAGACGCTGGCCGATGTCCACCATGCGCTGCGCCGCTTCGTGGCCGAGGTCGCCCGCCGCCATCCTAGCCTACCGCCGGTGCTTTATGGCAACTGTCAGGCGGGCTGGGCGGTGACGCTGCTCGCCGCCGATTGCGTCGGACTCACTGGGCCGGTGGTGCTGAACGGCTCGCCGCTCAGTTACTGGGCCGGTGTGGCGGACGTTCATCCAATGCGGGTGATGGGTGCGCTAACCGGCGGAGCTTGGGCTGCTCACATGGTGGCCGACCTCGGCGACGGGCGCTTTGATGGCGCGTGGCTGGCGCAGAACTTCGAGAACCTGCAGCCTGAAAAGGCAATCTGGGAAAAATATGCCAGCCTCTTCACTCACGTCGACACAGAGGCTGAGCGGTTTCTCGACTTCGAACGCTGGTGGAATGGTTTCTACACACTCAGCCGTGAAGAAATTCTTGAGATCACTGAGAACCTCTTCATCGGCAACCAACTTGAATCCGGCGAAATGCACATCTGCGAGGATTGCAGCGTTGATCTGCGGCGCATCCGCAATTCGATGGTGGTCTTCGCCTCGGTGGGCGATAATATTACCCCACCGGAACAGGCGCTGGGCTGGATCGCGCGACTTTACCCCGACAGCGCGGCGCTAAAGGAAGCGGGCAAGCGCATTGTCTATTTGATCAATCCCCATATCGGGCATCTCGGTATCTTCGTCTCTGCCTCGATAGCGCGGCTCGAACACCGGGCGATCCTGGAAAGCCTGGACGAGATCGAGGCACTGGCACCGGGGCTCTACGAGATGAAGATCGACAACCCCTCTGGCGATCCCGACTGCCATAAGCCCGGTTTCGCGGTGCGCTTCGAGGCGCGCGAGGTCTCCGATCTGGGCATTAGCCCGGCAGGTTCGGAACTTCAGCGAGTGGCGCAATCCTCGCGCCTCGGCGATGCAACCTACGACCTTCTCTGGGGTCCCTGGATCAGGGCGCTTACGACGCCGGCGAGCGCGGCTGCATTGCGCTTGCTGCATCCAATGCGCTGGAGCCGCCTGATGTTCTCTGAACGCTACAATCCCTGGATGGGTGCGATTCGGGCGGTAGCCGAGGCCATCCGCCCGAACCGGGTGCCCCTACCCAACAGCGACCCGAGACTGCGTGCCGAGCGCGCGCTCATTGAGACGACCAGTGCGGCTATAGGCGACTGGCGGCGGGCGCGCGATGCTGGGATGGCCCTGACCTTCCGCGCCCTCTACGGGAATGGCTTCGGCGTCATAGCACCAAAAGACAAGGAGCGAGTGATCATGTGGTGGCTTACTGAAAACTGAGTCTGAATCCTCCCAATCGGCGGGATGCTGGTGATGAATTTCTTCGGGAACGCAAGCTGCGGACATGGCGATCGTGGCCGCTAGTACCAGCCCGCGGACGAGGTTGAGGTACATAGCCTTCGCGACGACGCTTGAAACCGTCAGATCCATGCGCGACACCGGTCCGCGCTTCCTAAGAAGACGAACCGGGACAGCCGGAAGGAACTGTGACATGAAGACCTTGATCGCCATTTAGCAAGCGGCGATATGCCTGCGGAGGTTCGCATTACCGTTGTCGGCATAGGGAAAATCGAGCGACTCGCGAAAGTGGGCCGCAGAGTTGGGCTCGCAAAGGCAAGAATGCTGCGGATTCGCTGAGGGTAGTATCATGGACAATGTTCTGCTACTGGGCTTTCTCGTCGGAATGGGCCACGCGCTTGAAGCCGACCATCTGGCGGCGGTGGGCGCACTCTCGACCCATGGCAGCGTGCGCCGGCATATGGCACTGCGCGGCTTTGCCTGGGGGCTTGGGCACACGCTTACGCTCTTTGCCATATGCACTGCGGTGATCGTGTTCGCGGTGGCGCTCACGCCGGAGCGGGCCGCCGCACTGGAGTTTGCGGTCGGGGCCATGCTGATCTTGCTGGCCGCCGGTGTGCTTTGGCGGCTCTGGCGCACACGGATCCATTTCCACGTGCACAGCCATGATGACGGGCGTCGCCACATCCATGCCCATAGCCACCGTATCGCCGAGATTCCCCATTCGCGTGATCGCCATGCGCATATCCATGCGCATTTTCCGCTGTCTGCGCTTCTAGTCGGCCTCGTTCACGGTGCCGCAGGTTCGGCCGGTTTACTGGCGTTGGCAGTCTCTACTGTCAATGACCCCTACGTCGCCCTCTCCTATATACTGATTTTCGGCTTGGGCTCGATGGTCGGCATGGCCACGCTGACCACTGTCGCGGCCTGGCCGCTCGGGGCGATGGAACGCGGGGCCGGCTGGCTGCATTCCGGCACGATGATGGCCGTCGCCGCGGTGGCTGCCTGGTTAGGTTTCTCGACTCTGACCCAAACCTGGGCACTCGCCGCGGGGGCGTTTTGATGCAGGCGCATAAATTTGCCTAATCGATTTCGACCAACTTGAGGGAACCGAGCGCTGTCGGAAGTGTCAGAGGCCGGGTTTCTTCACTTGCGCGGGGCCGGTCCGCGCTTCCCCACAAGACGAACAGGGACAACTAGAAGGAATATTTACGGGAAGATCCTGATCGCCGTCATCTACAAGCATCGGCCAGACTCCGCCACGGCGATACCGAACGGCTTCACGGTCCCGAAGAGGAATATACCATCGACCTCGCCGACGCCGTGATCGTGCGCCAAAGCGAGAAGGGCAGGCCGCGACTTCAGTACTCGGTTGGCCAAACCTCGTCAGGCGCCTGGAGTGGCGGTTTCTGGGGCTTCCTGATCGGCGTCTTCTTTGGTCCACTTGGCTCGGTGTCGGGTGGCGAGGGAGGCGCCGGTATTGGCGCACTTTCCGGCTACCTGACCGGCTACGGGATCAACGACGACTAAATCTGCGCGGTGAGCAAGAGAAGGTCGAGCCTTTGCTATCAGGCGCCGTTTATGCTGGCACGCTCGATGGCGACGGACACTGGAATCGCCGCGGTCGAAGGTGCCGCCCACGTCGCCCTCGGGCTGAAGGCGCCGGTGGTACTGACCTCGCGTGCCGAAACGATGCCCGCGCGGCTTGGTTCGATCGCGCTCGCCGCGTGGTTCCGCCCGAGGGAACGCGACACCGGATCGCGCGCCCAGCATCGCCAAGCCGGTTCACGTCTGCTGTGGCGGCGGGGGTGATACGGTGCATTGAAGCAAGATCGTGGCAATAAATGTCAAAACGTCAGGAATGGGCGTGCCGAACACCGATGGTGTAGGTCGACGCGACTTTGCCCATTATGCCGCCACTGGCGCCGGTGCGGTCGTACGGCCGCGTATCAGTTCGAAAAATCCTTCGGACGACGTCGCCAGCGCCGTCAGGATTGAGGTGGATCGCTCCGCGATGGGGACCGGCTGGCGGATCGCGATGAAGAGTCAGGGCATACCATCGTTGTCTTGAGGCGTTCGCCTACCGCAATCCAGGCAGCCCGCTCGGCACCATTCGAAGACTTGCCGAGCCGTTCGATATCATCAAAGAAAACCCGAACGCGACAGCCTACAAACTGGCGCTGGACGAAAACCGTAAGCCGGTTGACGCGAGCGAAAGGCTCAAAGTGATCTGGGCCTGCAATCACCTGGGCTGCATCCGTCCTGGCTGAACGCGCCCGCTATTGGCGACATCGGCCGATTGGTTCTGCTCCTCTTGCCGCACGGACTACGACCCTTCAAGGCGCATCCCGAAAGAAGGAACCCAATAGCAAGGGAAGTTTCTTACGTGGCCATGGCCAACAGGGTGCATTCTCACGTGCCAATCGGTCTGCTTGTCGGCTTCGTGGGCGGGTTGGCCAAAATCATCTGCGTTTCGGTCTATGTCGCCGGAATGGGGGTCAACGCCGCAAAACGTCGCGCGCGGCGGAGCAGAGGCGCTCGGCGTCCGCGGTGGCCCGAATACGCTGTCGTTGGGTGTCGCCGTCCGCCTAGCCTTAGCCGGATCACTGGACATTACAGTTGCTCTGCGGGCCCTGCCTATCCCTCGGCGCTTTCGGTGTTCCGACCTTGCGCTGGTCCTCGTGGCGCTGAGCGAGGACTGGGCTTTCGATTTCCTGCTGCAGGTTCTTAGCCCTGATTTAGTGACGATGGGGCCGATGTCCATCAGCTACGTCTCGAAGCTGCTGTTCGGGCCAAGCCCGAAGGGAGAGAGCCAAAATCCGCCGTGTCCCGAAGAGGTATGGCAAGAACCGCCCATCTTGGCGTCGCGAAATCTTGAAAGGGGTCGCTCTTTCCTGCGGTTTCGCTCCAAAATCTGAGCAATTTTTGCTTATACCGCACGCCAAATCCTGAATGTCGACCGGCCCTAGGCCATCTGGGGCGATGATCGAGCGACACGAATGGTAAAGGGTAAATGGACAGGCCATGAAAGTCAAAGATGTGATGATTACCGCCGTTTTCTCCATGAAGCGTACCCGACGCCCGGACTTGCGATCGAGCTGCGGTCACCGCTGAAAATAGCCGCGCAGGAGAACGCTGTAAGCGCGACCCCAAGGTCGCACAGAATTGCCCCAAGGTCGATCAGGAAACCGGCGAATGGACGGCTCCGCCGAGGATGGAAAAGAGTGGCGTCTGCAGCAAATCTCACGCGAAATGCCATGGAATTGAAAGGATGGGATCAGCAAGTCGGCCTTGATGGGAACAACTCTTTCCTCGGTCGTGATCCGATCGCCCTTCGTAATGTGGCAATTTGAAAATCGTCCTTGTTGACTTGGATCAAGGCATTCGGACGGCACCATGGATTGAATTACAATGGAATGAGGAGTCCGACGTGTTTCGTTTTCGCCTGCAGCCTTCGCTTTCCTCGGTGATCGGCGCCATCGCGCTGATCGCCGCGATGATGGCTGCAGGTGCGGGTGGGCTTATCCCTGCGCACGGCTTCGCCGACGAGATTCTGGGACAAGTCGTCATTCTGGCCGATGCCGACAATACAGGACAACCGGATACCGACAAATCGCATGGTGCGGCATTCGGGCATTGCCTGACAGGCGTGAACTGCATGATGGCCGTCCAGACTGCGTCCGCCGCTCTGGACATACCCAAGCCGGCTCGTTTGTCATCGACAATCGTCCAGCGCGTTATGGTCCCATCACGGATTTACGGGTTCTTCCGCCCGCCACGGCGCGGCTGATGCCGCGCCGCACGCGCAGCTCTTGAACGAGCTCGCGCCCTTCCTTCGACAAGACGGATCGTTAGCGACGCATTGCTTGTAATGCGACGCCCTGATCGGCGTCTACAGGTTGGTTCCTCAAGGAAGGACACCAGACATGGACAAGACAGTATCCATCCCGACCGATGGCCGGCGCGCAACCTCCCGCCTGCTGGAAAGCTGCTGCAATGGTGCGGCAGGCCCCGGGAAGGCGCGTCCGGCAGAAGCCGAAAAAGCCGTGCCGGCCAAACCTGCGCCGGCGCCGACCCAAGGCGGTTGCGGGTGTAGCCATCGCTGACCCGGATGCGCCGGGGCGCTGCACTGTTTACTGCAGTTCGCCCCGCCATCTGAACAGCAAAACAGCAATGAAGGACGTATCCAATGAAAACGATCACGACACTCGCTACCGCGCTCGCTCTATCCCTTGCGGCGCCGGGCTTCGCCCTGGCCAACAGCCATCACGGGCACGGCGCCCAGAAAGCGGCCGGGGACTATACCAGCCCGATGGGCGGCCAGGCCGGCATGATGCAGGGCATGATGCGCATGATGATGCCGATGATGATGCAGATGCACGGCCAGACAATGGGCGGCGCCATGACGGGTGTCGGTCCCGAGGGAAGCATGGCCATGATGGATGGCGCGATGATGCTCATGATGATGGGCGGCGACACGATTGGCGCCTCTTCGCCCAACGCCGTACGGTCAGCCATGCTCGCGCGGCTTGCCGAGTTTGACGCCGACAAGGACGGCAGCCTATCGCTCTCGGAATTCGAGGTGCTGCACGCCGCGGTGACACGCGAGACCACAGTCGATCGGTTCCAGCATCTCGACGCCGACGGCGACGGCCGCATTACCGAGGTCGAAATGGCTGCCCTCGCCAAGCGCGTGGAGATGCGGGGAAAGATGAAGGACTTGTCGGAGAAAGAGGATTCCGGAGAGCCCGCCAAAAACTGATGAGCCAGGCACTTCCGGTCCGCTGCAACTGCGGTGGCGGACCGGAACCTGAAAAGGAAAGAATGAGGGTATGGCACCGATTATCTACTTTGCAGCGGTTGCCGCGGTTCTTTTCATCGCCCTCCGGTTTGCATGTGGCGATTGTGTCATGGGTCGAAGAACCGCAGGCAATACGCATTTGATCCCGATGTTGGCGCTTGGATGGGCGCTCAGCCTCTTCCTGGCGATCACCTATCTGGTATGCGTGACCTTCGATCTCCTGTTCCCGAGCTATGCGATGTATGAAACCTGGGCCCGACTGCTGCCGGGTTTCGTTTGGCTTACGCCTGCCGGCTTCGCGATCGGCCTGATCGAAAGCTTCGTCTATGGCTGGTACGCCGCGCTCATCTTCGCGCCGCTGTATAATTGGTACTCATCGCGGTGGGTGCGATGAGCATATCCGAAGCCGGGAAAAGGCTGCGGAGTGTCTCCCGGCTTTGGGCATGCAGAGAACCTGACAACCGAAATCCGGAGATTTGAGCATGACCACTGCTGCGGTCGACGAAGCCGATCTCAACCGGAGGGATTTTCTCTACATCGCTACCGGATCCATGGCTGCGGTCGGGCTCGCGGCGGCGGCGTGGCCGTTCATTGACGCCATGAACCCTTCGGCTGAGGTTCGGGGTCAAGCAGCAGTGAATGTCGATCTGACTTCGATGGAGGCAGGTCAGCGGGTCACGGTGAAGTGGCGCGGCAAGCCGGTGTTCATCGACCGGCGGACATCCGGGCAAATCGAGAGCGCCGTCGCAGATGACGCAGCCGAGCTTAGAGATCCGCAATCTGATGCCGACCGGGTCGAGGACGCCGAATGGCTGATCGTTGTCGGCATCTGCACCCACTTGGGCTGCGTACCGCTTGGCCAGAAGGTGGGTGAGCCAGTCGGCGATTGGGGAGGCTGGTTCTGCCCCTGTCATGGGTCGCACTACGACACCTCCGGTCGGATTCGAAAGGGTCCAGCTCCGAAAAACCTCGTGGTTCCGCCTTACGTCCTTGTGCCGGGTGAAAAAGTCACCATTGGCTGAACAGAAGGGAAGCTATCCGGATGCCATCGGACAAGCGAAACGCTTTGCGCTTCCTCGGAGCCGCCGGCACCGTCACCGGGGCGCGCTATCTGATCGAGACCGGCCCGCGCCGCCTTCTCGTCGATTGCGGTCTGTTTCAGGGCTTCAAGACCCTGCGCGACCGTAACCGCAAGCCGTTCCCGGCGCGTCCGAGCATCATCGACGCAGTGCTTCTCACGCACGCACATCTCGATCATACCGGTTACCTCCCCGCCCTGATCCGGGCGGGCTATGCCGGGCGCGTCACCTGTACCGAGGCGACGGCCGAGCTTTGCAGCCTGATCCTTCCCGACAGCGGACATTTGCAGGAGGAAGAGGCCCGCTATGCCGTACGCAAGGGCTATTCCAGGCACAAGAAACCGACGCCCCTCTACACGTTGAAGGACGCCGAGGCGGCGCTCGAACGGCTGGATCCGATTGCCTTCGGTGAGCGCCTTGATCTCGGCGACGGTATTGGCGCCACATTCCTCCCGGCGGGGCATCTTTTGGGTGCAGCGCAGATCCGGCTCGAGATCGGGAACCGGGTCGTGCATTTCAGCGGTGATCTGGGTCACGTCCCCGATCCACTGATGCGGCCGCCCGCATCTTTCGGCGGCGCGGATGTGCTTGTCTGCGAATCGACTTACGGCAATCGCAGCCATCCGGATATCGACCCAGAGGCAGAACTTGCGCCGATCCTCAAGCGCACTTTCGCTCGTGGCGGGACGGTCCTGATCCCATCCTTCGCGGTCGGCCGCGCGCAGGGGCTGATGTACCACGTTGCACGGCTGATGAAGCGCGGCGAGATCCCGCGCGTGCCCGTTTTTCTTAACAGCCCAATGTCTGTCGATGCGACCGAGATCTATCACCGCCATCATGACGAGCATCACGTATCTCGGGAAGACTGCCTGGCCATGTTCCAACTGGCCAAGCGCGTGCAAACGGTCGAGCAATCGAAGGAACTCAACACTCGTCGGGGTCCAATGATCATCGTTTCGGCCAGCGGCATGCTGACGGGAGGGCGCATTCTGCACCATCTGGTCAGCTTCGGTCCGGACCGCCGCAATACGATCCTTCTGTCCGGTTTTCAGGCTGGCGGTACGCGAGGCGCTGCGCTGGCAGATGGAGCGAGAAATCTGCGCATGTTCGGGCGCGAAGTTCCGATCGCGGCCGAGGTTGTTCAACTTCAGAGTTTCTCGGGTCATGCAGACGCAGACGAGATCCTGCGCTGGATGGGCAGCGCGCCGCGACCACCCGCCATGACCTATGTCACCCATGGCGAACCTTCGGCCGCCGATACCCTGCGCGAAAGGATCGAGCACGAACTCGGCTGGGCGGCGCGCGCACCGGAACATCTCGACACTATCTGGCTGGATCGTCCGCGATGACCCAGACGCTCTCCCTTGTCCCAGCTCGAATCGACACCTATCGCCAACCGGTGGTCTACATGGCCGAGGATTGCCACATCTGCCGCGCCGAGGGCTTCGCCGCCCAGACCCGTGTTCGGATCGACCTGGGCGAGCGGTGGATTGTCGCCACCTTGAATGTGGTGGCGACGGGCGGGTGGCTGAAGGTTGATCAGGCGGCGCTCTCGGTTTCGGCCTGGTCTGCGCTTGGCGCACGGCCGGGGGACCGCGGGCGTTTCTCGCATCCCGAGCCCGCTGCCTCGGCCACCCGCATTCGGGCCAAGGCCTACGGGGAACGTCTCGCTGGGCGAGATTTCGCCGTCGTCGTGCGCGACACGCTCGACAACCGGCTGTCGGAGATCGAGCTCGCCGCTTTCCTCACCGCCTGCACCGGCGACAGGCTCGACGAGGTCGAGACGGAGGCGTTGACCCGGGCGATGCTGGACGCGGGCGATCGGCTCGACTGGGAAGGGCGCCGGGTGCTCGACAAGCATTGTGTCGGCGGGTTGCCGGGCAACCGCACGACGCCGATTGTGGTCGCCATCGTTGCTGCGGCAGGAGAATTGATCCCCAAGACCTCGAGCCGTGCCATCACCTCGCCTGCAGGTACCGCTGACACGATGGAGGTCATGGCACCGGTCGATCTGGATGCGGCGGCGTTGCGCAAGGTCGTTGAGGCCGTGGGTGGCTGCGTCGTATGGGGCGGCGCGCTGAACCTCAGCCCGGCGGATGATCACTTTATTCGTATCGAACGCCCCCTCGATCTCGATTCCACCGGCCAGCTCGTGGCGAGCGTGCTGTCGAAAAAGGCGGCGGTGGGATCGAGTCATGTCCTGATCGATATGCCGGTCGGACCGACCGCCAAGGTGCGCAGCCGCTCTGCGGCGGACGCGCTCGGGGCGCGGCTCTTGGCCGTCGGTCGACGGATGGGGCTGGATGTGACCCTGCATATCAGCGATGGCGCCGGCCCGGTCGGGCGCGGCATCGGCCCTGCGCTCGAGGCGGCAGATGTTCTGGCGGTATTGCGGCGCCAGGCAGATGCGCCGATGGACCTTCGATCACGAGCGCTCGACCTCGCCGGTGGGTTGCTCGACATTGCGTCGGGAGTGCATGGCAAAGGCCGCGCCCGGGCCGCGGCACTGCTCGACAGCGGTGCGGCCGAGGCGAAGTTCATGATGATCTGCGCTGCCCAGGGCGGATTCCGCGAGCCCGAAGCCGCGCCTGCGCGACACGAGATCATTGCTCCGCGCGCGGGCATGCTGGAGACCATCGACAACCGGATCATAGCGCGCATCGCCAAGCTTGCCGGCGCCCCGCGCCAGAAGTGCGCAGGCATCCGGCTCGATAGCCGGCTTGGCGACAGGGTGGAGGCCGGCCAGCCGCTCTACACAATCCACGCAGCCACACGAGGCGAACTGGCCTATGCGCGCGCCTATGCGGAGGCCCACCCCGAGGTCATGCCGATCCGCGAGGTGACGCCATGATCCTCGTCCCGCTTCCCGGCATGACGTCGCTGGCAAACGGCATCGCCCGCCACCTAGATGCCCAGGTACTACCGCTCGATCTGCATCGCTTTCCAGATGGCGAGAGCCTGGTGACGCTGCCGGATGGTCTTTCCGGTGCCGAGATCGCCCTCGTCGCCAGCCTGCGTGATCCGGATCGGTTGGCGCTGCCGTTGCGGTTTGCTGCAGCGACTGCGCGCGAATTGGGTGCGGTGCGTGTTGGACTGGTCGCACCATATCTGGGCTACATGCGCCAAGATCGCCGTTTCGAGGCCGGTCAGGCGATCAGCGCGCTGCTTTTCGCGCAGTTTCTCGGCGAAAGTTTCGAGTGGCTCGTGACCGTCGATCCGCACCTCCACCGAATTGCCCAGCTCGACGATGTCTTTCCGATGCCGACCGTCCGCGTTCCGTCCGCATCGCTCATCGCGGCGTGGGTCGCATCTGAAGTGCCTGACGCAATCTTGCTTGGGCCTGATAGCGAAAGCCAGCAATGGGTTGCCGACGTCGCCCAAATGGCAGGTCTCGCCTACGAGGTGCTGCGCAAGAGGCGAATCGGTGACCGGCAGGTCGAGGTGAGCGCGCCGGAAGGCGCCGATCTCAGCCGAGGCACACCGGTGATCCTCGACGACATCGCCTCGTCCGGTCGAACGATGGTGCGAGCCGTCGAACGGGTGCTGGCGGCCGGCGCCAAGCCGCCGGTCTGCGTTCTCATCCACGCGGTTTTTTCCGACCGCGCTTTCGATGACATTCTGACGGCCGGGGCGGCGCGCGTCGTCACCACCGATACGATCCCGCACCCTTCCAACGCCATTTCAGTCGCCGAATGCCTCGCTGCGGCGATCCAAGCGGCCGCATTTGAAGGTCTAGCAAAGGAGATCAGGTCTTGAAGAAGTCGAGCAATCTCGCAAGGAATTTCGTTCTGGGGTTTTTCGGCATAGGAGCCCTGGTAGCAGGGTACCAGAGCTTCATGCCCTCCAGAAGCTCGACCCCTGCAGCGGTAAGCACCTCAGCGCTCGTCGTCCCTCAACTGTCCACCGAAGCGGCAGAAGGCAAGCGTGTTTTCGACGCGGTCTGTGCCGCTTGTCATGGCCGGAATGCTCTTGGAACCGAACAGGGCCCACCGCTGGTCCACGATATCTACAATCCGGGCCACCACTCCGACGAAGCCTTCTATTTCGCAGCCGCCAATGGCGTGCGCCAGCATCACTGGCCCTTCGGGAATATGCCGCCGCAGAAGGTGAACCGCGCCGAGGTGGATGAAATCATCGCCTATGTCCGCGAACTGCAGAAAGCCAACGGAATAACCTATCGTCCCCATAACATGTAGGTCACGCCATGAACGATAGCCGCAGCCACGCTGAAAACGAGCCCACGGTCTGGACCTGCACGATGCACCCTGAGATCAGGCAAGGGGAGCCGGGCGATTGCCCGAAATGCGGAATGCATCTCGTGCCCGAGAGCAGGGTCTCGGCCCATGCCGGGCATGAATACGCGCACCGTCACCACGAACATGCTCAGCACGGACATGGTCTGGCAAGGAGGGGCGACCTTGATGAAGTCCCCGCCGGCTGGAGCGGCGCGGTCTATACTTGCCCTATGCACCCTGAAGTGCGTCGGACCGAGCCTGGGTCCTGCCCGATATGCGGCATGGGTCTGGAGCTTGAAAATGCGGCGATGGCCGACGAGCGCCCGAACCCCGAACTCCTCGATTTCACACGCCGTTTCTGGGTCGGGACGGCGCTAACCGTACCGCTCCTGATCCTGACCATGTCGCCTTACCTGGGGATCATGGTAATCCGCGATTTCTTCGGAGAACGAACCTCGCTCTGGCTCGAAGTCCTGATCGCCACGCCAGTGATCCTGTGGTCAGGCTGGCCGTTCTTCGTACGCGGCTGGATATCGTTCCGCACCATGAACCTCAACATGTTCAGCCTGATCGGCATGGGGGTAAGCGCAGCCTACGCCTATTCCATCGTCGCGGTGGTCGCGCCGGGGATCTTTCCCGACGGGTTCCGCGACCCCGATACCGGGGCGGTCGGCGTCTATTTCGAAGCCGCGGCGGTGATCGTCACGCTGGTGCTTCTGGGTCAGGTGATGGAATTGCGCGCCCGCGAAGGAACCGGCAAAGCGATCCGCGCGCTTCTCGATCTGGCCGCCAGGACGGCGCGGGTGATCCGCGCGGACGGCCGCGAGGAAGAGGTGCCGCTGGAACAAGTTCAGGTGGGTGACCGCATTCGCGTGCGGCCTGGCGACAAGGTGCCAGTCGATGGCGTGGTGGCCGAGGGCCGCTCCTCGATCGACGAAAGCATGATCACCGGAGAGCCGATCCCGGTCGAGAAAGTGGTCGGCGACAAGGTGACAGGCGCCACGATCAATGGCGCCGGCAGCCTGATCATGGAGGCCACGCGCGTGGGATCGGACACGATGCTGGCGCAGATCGTCGAGATGGTCTCGACAGCACAGCGTTCGCGCGCGCCGATCCAGAAATGGGCCGACATGGTGGCCGGCAAGTTCGTGCCCGCAGTGATCGGCGTCGCGATCCTGTCTTTCATTGCCTGGGCGATCTGGGGTCCGGATCCGGCCTTTGCCTATGCGCTGGTCTCGGCGGTGGCGGTGCTGATCATCGCCTGCCCCTGCGCGCTTGGACTGGCCACGCCTATGTCGATCATGACAGCGACGGGGCGGGGTGCGCAGGCCGGCGTTTTGATCAAGAACGCCGAGGCGCTGGAGCGGTTCGAGAAGATCGATACATTGATCGTCGACAAGACCGGCACGCTGACCTTGGGCAAGCCAGAACTTGTCGCCGTGCTGCCCGAACCGGGGCACGGCGAGGCCGATGTGCTGCGGCTCGCGGCGACGCTGGAGAAGGGCTCGGAGCACCCGCTGGCTGAGGCGATCGTCGCCGGGGCCGAGGAGCGCGGTGTTGCCTTGGGCGAAGCCGAGGACTTCGAGGCCGTGACTGGCAAGGGCGTCAAGGGCCGCGTGGACGGCCACTCCGTGGCGCTCGGTAACCTTGCCATGATCCGTGACCTTGGCATCGAACCCGGTGCGCTGAGCGACCATGCGAACGCCCGCCGCGACCAGGGCGAGACGGTCATGTTCGTGGTGGTCGAGGGCGCTGTGGCGGGCCTCGTCAGCGTGGCCGATCCGGTGAAGGAGACCACGCCCGCGGCACTGACCGCGCTGCACGAGTTGGGTTTTCGCATCATAATGGCGACCGGCGACAACGAACGCACTGCCCGCGCCGTGGCCGCGCGGCTCGGTATCGATGAGATCCGTGCCGACGTGCTGCCCGAGGACAAGGTGCGGATCATCAAGGAGCTGCAGGGGCAGGGCCGCAAGGTCGCCATGGCCGGCGACGGCGTGAACGATGCGCCCGCGCTCGCGCAAGCCGATGTCGGCATTGCCATGGGCACCGGCGCCGACGTCGCGATCGAAAGCGCGGGCATCACGCTGGTCAAAGGTAACCTCGATGGCATCGTCCGCGCCCGGCGTCTGGCCCGCGCCACCATGCGCAACATTCGCCAGAACCTGTTCTTTGCGCTGATCTACAACGCCTCCGGCGTGCCGGTCGCGGCCGGGTTCCTTTATCCGTTTCTCGGGATCCTGATCGGCCCGATCTTCGCCGCCTTCGCGATGAGCGCCTCGTCGATCTCGGTAGTGCTGAATTCGCTCCGCCTGCGCGGGGTGAAAATATGACGGTGGGGTGGGGGCGTCACAAGTGCGATGGGAAATTGGCACTGATCGGGCGGCACAGGTCAGCGGCAGCCTTGGGTTGCCTGGTCCGGAAAGGCATCGGTTGAAAAGTCGAGCCGCACGTTAGCGTCAACGTTGCCGCAGCTTTGCCCGCCCGCCCATCATCGCAAGCAGAAAGGAGTCGCGCCATGAACGATCCATTGAATCCGGGTGTCGCACCTCACGATAGGCCGCAGCCGCCGTCCTTCTGGCGGTCGCGAACCGGGGCGTACTTGATTGTCGCGTTGGCCCTCGGTGGTCTGCTTCTGGCTTTTGAGCATCGTGTACACATCCTCGCCAGCGAATGGCTTCTCTGGCTACCGCTCCTAATCTGCGTTGGGATGCATTTCTTCATGCACGGGGGCCATGGCGGGCATGGAAGCCACGGCTCAGGTGGTGACAAGTCATGACCGAACCGGGTGCCTCCTACGGCCTATGGCTGCTTGTTTTTATCAACTCGGCGGTCTTCATCCTCTTCGCATTCAGCTTCTTCAAGCCACGGACGTCGCGCGACTGGCGCAGCTTCGGCGCGTTCAGCGCCTTCATTGTTGCGCTGTTTGCCGAGATGTACGGCTTTCCGCTGACGATCTTCTTTCTGTCGGGATGGCTGCAATCGAACTGGCCCAGGGTCGACTGGTTCGCCCATGACAGCGGGCACCTGCCGGAAATGATCCTCGGTTGGCGAGCGAATCCGCATTTCGGGCCATTCCATCTGCTAAGTTTCGCGCTGATCGGCGCGGGATTCTGGCTGATCTCGGTGGCTTGGCATCATCTCTGGGCGGCGCAGAGGGCCGGCCGGCTGGCGGTGACCGGGCCATATGCCCGCATCAGGCACCCGCAATATGTCGGCTTCGTGCTGATCATGGCCGGTTTCCTCGTGCAATGGCCGACGTTGCTCACCCTCGCGATGTTTCCGGTGTTGGTGTGGATGTATGCGCGCCTCGCCCGCAGCGAGGAAGCCGACAGCCGGGCGCACTTCGGAGAGGCTTGGGACCGCTATGCCGCGACCGTGCCCGCATTTATCCCTGGCTGGACTGCGCGACAGCCTGGCCGGACCAAAGCAGGTTGAGAAAGAGAAAAAGACGTAATCGATGGTTTCGCAACGGGGCGCGACGGGATCTGGATGATCCTCTTTCTGATCTTGGTGGGGCTCACTACCGCTTATTCGGGGGCGTGACCATGAGCGAACTCGATCTGCCAAGGGAGGCGAAGGTCGGTGCGATGCTGCCCTGCAACGTGGCTCTGCGCGAATCCGCCTCTGATATCGAAGTGTCGGCCATCGATAACGCCGAGCTACTGGTTGTGGCGGGTAAGCCGCGCAACATGCTGGCCGAAATCGTCGCGGCGATCTGACGATCGGATGATTTGGAAAGCCGTGAAAAAATGGAGGAACAAATGACAAAATGATCGATTTGTACTGCTTTGATCCTCGTTGCGGGTGTCGCGTCGCAGGCCGTCGCCAGCGAACACGGTCATGGCATGACTGAAATGATGGCGCCGGGCCTGACGATGCCCCGCATGGACGCCGCCGAGGGCCGGCGGCTCTTTGCCTCGAAGGGGTGCGTCGTCTGCCATTCCGTCAACGGCATAGGTGGCGAGGATGCCCGGTCGCTCGACGCCGAATATATGGACATGCCGATGAACCCGTTCGAATTCGCCGCGCGGATGTGGCGAGGCGCCGAAGCGATGGTGATGATGCAGCAGGACGAATTGGGCGGCCAAATCGAGCTGACTGGCGACGAATTGGCCTCGATCATCGCTTTCGTTCACGATGCCGATGAGCAGAAGACATTCAGCAAGGAGGATATTCCGGAAAAAATCACCGAACTGATGGAGCATGAAGACGAGTAGGGCGAAGGGCATTCAGGGAGAAAGAAGGGGTTGCGGTTCCGCTCGGGCGCCAGACAGGCTCGTCCTGGCCGGCGGAACGGGCGATATCGGGCAAATGCTGATGGCTCTGCACAGGCCTAACGACCGGTGGTAGGTCGAACTAATTTTTCGGCGCCGCCATTTGCTCGAGGGGCCCTCAGCGTCGTGGCTCTCGGGCCGCGCGATCGACATCCGCGCCTCCGATGGCGCGCGGGAGGGGCATCGTTCTTAAAATATCGGTGATGCCCAGTTTTGTCGCGAAGCTTGCACGGGCGGTCGGAGCGGCAATACGCCTGTGGTATTCAAAGGCACTCGCGGTCTTTGCCGAACCGATTTCAGAGACGACGCTCCGGAGGTTCTGGCTGAAACACGGGTCAGGTGTGACACAACGAAGGCAGATTTGTCTGTCGCGCCAAACTTGGGAACGGTCCTGACAACCCGCTTTGCAGTTCAAACGCTGGCGCTCCACCGCACGTTCAAGGCGCGTGAAAGGGCGGAGGCGGAGAGCCAAAAGCTCATTTGGGAGATCGCCTGGGATACCTATCGGGTCTGGAGATTGGGGCCATTGGCGCTCGCGCGCACGATAATGTCCAATCCGGTCAAACGACTGAAAGTGGCCACCGATGGGTTCCCGTGCATACCATTTGGTCTCCCGGGCTATAACTCGCGAGAGGTTGCGGCGAGGTTGAATACCGTGGCTGTCGACTGCGCTGGTTGCTTGATTGCTGAAATCTCCCTGCGTCACGGCGAAGGCGCGCTTTGTACTGCGACTTGGTTCACTCTCGACTTTCCGCCCGAAGAACAGTGGGGCGGCAGTCTGGAGCGTCCAAATACCATCGTCGGCGGATATGACCAATTCGGCTTCCAATGCTACGTCAGGGAAAGGTCACTAGAGAATGCTGAGTGAGGTGAGGGAGCATATTGAAACATCGTCATAGCAATGAGGGCTACAAGGCCGGTTCGATTACACTGGGCGGAGCCGTCGCCATGGGTACCGGAGTGATGATCGGGGCGGGGATATTCGCGCTGACCGGCCAGATCGCGGAACTCGCCGGGCCGTTCTTTCCGCTTGCCTTCATAATTGGCGCGATCATCACCGGGTTCAGCGCCTACAGTTACGTCAAGATGTCGAACGTCTGGCCGTCGGCAGGTGGGATCGCGATGATCCTGCAGAAATGCTATGGGCCCGGGGCGATCGCCGCCGGTGCCGCGTTGCTCATGGCGCTTAGCATGGTCATCGCCGAAAGCCTCGTCGCGCGAACCTTCGCCACCTATCTCTTGCGGCCCTTTGACATCGACGGCGGGCCGCTGGTGCCGATCCTCGCCGTGGCGGTGATCCTCTTCGCTTTTCTGGTGAACATCGCGGGAAACCGGTCGATCGGCCTTTTTTCGCTGGTCATGGCGGCCATCAAGATCGGTGGCATCGCGCTCTTCGGGGTCGCGGCGCTGTGGTCGAGTGGGTTCGGCGTTGCGGCGACCTCGCCGAGGGGCGACAGTTTTGGTGCGACGGGTTTCATCGCCTCGGTGGCTCTGGCGATCCTCGCCTTCAAGGGGTTCACTACGATCACGAACAGCGGCGCGGAAATCACCGATCCGCACCGTAGTGTTGGGCGCGCGATCACGATCTCGATTGCCCTTTGCGTCGCGGTCTATCTTCTGGTGGCTTTCGGCGTGGGATCGAGCCTGACCATCGACGAAATCATCGCCGCCCGCGACTATTCCCTTGCCGAGGCCGCCGAACCCGCGCTGGGCAAAGTGGGGTTCCTGCTCACAGTCTTTTTGGCGGTCGTGGCTACGGCCTCGGCGGTGCTCGCCAGCGTCTTCGCGGTGTCACGAATGCTGGCGATGCTGACTGACATGGAAATGATCCCACACAGCCACTTCGGCATGTCGGGGCCGATCCAGCGGCACACGCTCGTCTACACAGTCGTGATCGCATCGACGTTGGCTGTGCTCTTCGATCTCAGCCGGATCGCGTCACTCGGGGTCTTTTTCTACCTTGTGATGGACATGGTCGTGCATTTCGGCGTCTGGCGGTTTCGCCAACAGGAAGTAGGTGCCAGGGGGCCTGTGCTTTTGGTGGCGCTCGCCTCCGACGCCTCGGTCCTCGTGGCTTTCACGGTCATGAAGCTTAGAAGCGATCCGGCCATCGTTGCCTTTGCGGTTTCGGCAATTGCGGTAGTGTTCATCTTCGAATGGGTCTTCCTGTCGCGCTGGCTGGCACCGCGGCGCGACGGAGTTCACCGGTGACGGCGCCCTTATCGCATGCAGTTCGGGACGGACGTCGAGCAGGCACGGCGATGCTCGTGGCAATCGCACTGGGCATGGTCGCGGCGAATTCGTCTCTGGCGGAGAGCTATGCCTTCCTGCACCACTATCCGTTGAGGCTGGGCCTGCCCCCGCTTCAGGTCGAAGCGCCATTGATCGACTGGATTAACCAAGGACTGCTGACGGTCTTTTTCTTCCAGATCGGCCTGCACACCAAGCACGAGATGACCACCGGCGCTCTCGCATCTCCCGGCGCCGCTGCGATTCCGGCTGCCGCGGCGCTCGGCGGCATGATCCTTCCAGCGGCAGTCTACACTACGTTCAATTACTTCGATCCCGTGAAACTCGGCGGCTGGGCGATCCCGATTGCCACCGATATCGTCCTGGTCCTCGGATTCTTATCGCTGTTTGGAGGTCGGTTAGTGCCCGGTATCATCGCATTCGTAACGACCGCTGCCATTTTCGACGATCTGGGGGCGGTGATCGTGATCGCGCTCTTCTATGGCGAGATCGAGGCGGTCTGGCCGCTGGCCGTCATCGCCACTGGCCTCTTGGGTCTGCTCGGCCTAAACCGATGCCTGCACACCCGTCTCGCACCTTATCTTCTGGCCGGAGTGGTATTGTGGTTCGGGCTCGTCGCGACGGGCCTAGAAGGAGCTGTGGCGGGTGCTGTGGTCGGGTTGTCACTGCCGCTCTCGGCCTTTCCAGCCCATTCGGCCTCACACACTGAACGGCGCATTTCCCCGGTTGCCCTTTTTTTCGTCGTGCCGGTCTTCGCGTTCTTCAACGGAGGCGTTCCGCTCGAGTTTGCGCACCCGGCACTGGCCACCGATTCAGTGGCACTTGGCATCGCCGCGGCCCTCGTATTCGGCAAGCCCGCAGGGGTGCTTGCGGGCACGCTGCTCGCGGTTCGCCTCGGCTTCGGGTCCTTACCTGCCGGGGTAACCGCGCGCGATATCGCGGCGACTGCCCTGCTCGCCGGGCTCGGCTTCACGATGAGCCTGTTCATCGTGACGATAGCGTTTCACGATCCGCTGCTGACCGATACCGCCAAACTGGCGGTACTCGCCGGTTCGGGGCTCTCCGCAGTCATTGCCCTGATCACCTTGACGACCGGCACTAGGAAGACTGAGTGAAGCGTTGTCCGCCGGCGTCTCTCAGCGTCCCGGGCGGACGCAGGGCTGCCACTCCCAAACGCGATTCATCAGCCCAAACAGGAACGAGGCCGACCAAGCGATGAGTAGAAGGCCGTTCAGCGCTTCGACCCCGGTCAGAAACCGCATATGCCTGGTGGGGAAGATATCTCCGACGCCGAGCGAGGTGTAGGTCGTCGCCGAGAAGTAGAAGTAGTCGAGCGGCGCCATGATCGGCTCGCCAACAAAGCTGCCGATCAAAAACCCGTGCTCAGCCAAGGCATAAGCAGTGGCGTAGAGCGTGATTTCTGCCAGGTGGACGGCGAAGAGCAAGGCAGTGACCGCCAATACGCGCGCCGGGGGAGCCAGAGGAACTGCGGCCATGCTTCCTGAACACCATCGTAATGCGCCCAGGTGAAGCAGGGCGGTGGCGAGAAATGCAGAGACTGCGAGCACGATTGTATAGAGCACGTGGTATGATTTCCAGCTACGGTGGTTTTCAGTAATTCTAACAGTAATGTTCATCTGACTGAACGCGATCAGCGTTGGCAAGTGGGGGCGGAAATCTAACCTGGCTATTCGTACTTGGCCTTGTGGCCCAACCACTGGCACAATTCATTCTTTGTCGGGATGAGACAATTTAAGAGTGCCTCTCGAGTGAGGCTTACGGCCATTCGCGATGGTGCTGATGCCGGGGGCACGGAAAACAGATTTGCAGGAGCCCCGATCTGTCCCGTAATTGCGACGGCGGAGGTGAGCAAGATATCATACTACTGCATTCCAAATACAAGGATGATCTCTATGGCGTGGTGACGTAACGGCGCCAGATGAGTTTATTGTGGTGATGTCACCATCTGTGGTCCCTATGACGCCCGCCGATTGCGGCTTACTACGGGCGGTCCCATCAAGCGGAAGGAATATGATACCGGTCTAATCATGCGCTGTCCTTACCGGACACCACGCCACAAGCCTCTCTCGGCGGAGGACGCGCTCGATTTCTGCGAGGGGCGTCAGCTGCAGTCTCGACCGCCGCTGACAGGGATGTGCAGCGGGCATCTGGAGCGCGGCGAGGCCTTGGCGATCGGTGGCAAGTTGCAGGAGGCCCAGGAAGTGCGCGGCCCCCGTCCGATCGGGCAGGCGCTTGATATGGCGGGGTGACCCGGATGTTTCGGAATCGTCAAAGGGGAGGCGGATCGCTCTCAAGCTTAACGTTGAGGTAGACGCCAAAGATATTCATGAAAACGATGCGCTTGTCAGCGCGAGTGCGATCAGGCGGTCACGGTGCCTGCCGGGGCCGCCTTCACGTTTAGCCGCTTCATCGTTGCGGAAGCTTCAGATGATTCGCCTCGCATCGGTGGAATTAAGCTGGTCGCGCCTAGCGGCCACAACCCCTTGGCACTGTTTGCAACGACAATCGCAGTGACCCGAAGTTGCGTTCCATTCGAGTGACGGCCCCCTCGCGGGTAACCACACTGGCATTTAAGAGGTTGACGCGCCTGCTTGGAAGTGTCCAGTTGGGGGGAAAAAGCGCCAGCTGGCCACTATCCCAAACGAGATGCTGGTCCTGATCGTCGACCGTGAAAATCGGCCAGCCAAGGAGGGGCGTGGCAAGCATGGCAATCGTCAAGGTGCCCACTTGAACGCATATACGCGCACAGCAATTCTACTGCACTGGCTGATGGCGGTTCCGTTCGTTGGCCTCCTGGTTGCTGGTGAACTGACGATGGGAGATCATCAGTCTCGTTTCCTTCCGTCGCTCCATGCAAGTCTTGGTCTGGTTTTGTTCCTGTTGGTTTGCGCGAGGCTCATCTGGCGGTTCAGGCATCCTGCGCCACCGCCAGTTGCCAACAACAGCATTGCGGTTCTTGGAATCCGCTGTGCACACGTACTCTTGTATGCCGGAATGGTTTTCTTGCCCTTGTCAGGCTGGCTGGCATACACTGAACACGTCCGACTTTCGCTTGGCATTCAACCCGCGCGCTGGTTCGGATACAAAATTCCTCTCCTTCCCGATTTCGGCGTCAATTGGCACCTGATTCACAATTGGGGCGGCAAGGCATTTATGGCGCTGATCACGCTACATGCGATAGCGGCATTCAAACATCACTTCATTGATAGAGACGATACATTGCGACGTATGCTGAGATAGAGCACATACGGATGTAAATCCTCCCTCCCGCATCGCAGCTATCGAACTCAAGAGGCGGGATACCGAGCGATTGCGCATTCGCAAAGGCGTCGGACCTGCATACTTCTTGCGCCAGTTGAAATAGGTTGCCTAGTTGATACCTGCCTCATGGCAAATCTCCTCGACAGGGACGCCTTCATCTCCGCGCTTCACGATGAACGCCTTCTGCGCATCCAAAAAATTCGATGCCTTCATGTTCTTCCGCTCCTTCCCAACCAGGAAAATCGTCGCGGAAAATTCTAAACCAAGTCGAGGGCGCTTAGCGGGAGCACATCACCTTTCAACAACACATCCCAAGATCTGGTGAGTGACTTGCACTTAGCACTATTCGCATAATCGTCCCCTCATATGGAGGATCATGCGATGGTCCAGAATGAATCCACAGCGCGCTATGATCAGCCCAAAAGCGGCAAGACACTCAATGGCGGGCGCAAGGAGGGTCTGCTTCAGGTAGGCGTCGGCCGGGCGATTGCCCACCACGGCGAATTATTGCAAGGAGTGTTTGAGGGCGAGGACGGGCGGCTGCATCGC
Organism: Stappia albiluteola; assembly: GCF_014050225.1. Classification (GTDB taxonomy): domain Bacteria; phylum Pseudomonadota; class Alphaproteobacteria; order Rhizobiales; family Stappiaceae; genus Hongsoonwoonella; species Hongsoonwoonella albiluteola. Next base: position 29,474 of record NZ_JACFXV010000006.1, read on the forward strand.
GGGCTCGTTACGCTGCCATTGGCTGCAAGGAAATCCACGGTTACCTTCTGGCCCAATGGAGAGGGCGCGATCCGGTGCCGGCCGGCCAACAGAAAAAAGGCGGCGCGGGCGGCGGCGTTGACGTTCAACCATCTCGGTTATTCTAAGGTCGGTGGCGACCTCACTCTCGAGAGTGACATCCCAGTCGGTCATGGTTACGGCTCGTCGACGGCCGACGTGATAGCGGCCATCCGAGCGGCCGCCGCTGCTGCCGGTGTGATATTGCGTCGTTCTACCGTCTGCAAATTGGCAGTTGAAGCGGAAGAGGCAAGTGATGCCATCGCCTACGGCGATCAGGTGGTGCTGTTTGCGCATCGCGAAGGCCTCATTCTCGAACATTTCGGCGGTGAGTATCCACCGCTCTTGGTGGTCGGCTTCCGGATCGGTCGTGCCCGTCCGATCGCCACGCTCCGCTTGCCGCGAGCGCGCTATGACGGCCAAGAGATCGAGCAGTTCAGGGTTTTGCGCGGTCTGACATCTCATGCGGTGCGGCAGCAGGACCCTCGCTTGATCGGTCGCGTCGCCACCGCGAGTGCCCGCATCAGCCAGCATCATCTTGCCAAACCGCGCTTCGAGGCGGCGGTGAAACTTGCGGAAGAGCACGGCGCATGCGGCATCCAGGTCGCTCACAGCGGTACGTTATTGGGAGTGCTCTTCGATGCCGATGAACGCGGCGTCGCGGCACGAGCAGCCGTCCTTGCCGAGACTTTGGGCCAGGCCGGATTTCTTGGGATTATGACCTTCACCGTCAACGTCGATGGGACCTTACTGCAATGAGCGGCGGGGACGATTTTCTCACCACCTATGAAACACCGCGCCTCGCGCGATTAGCGCCCAATCTCTTCGCCGCCTGCTTCTCGCTGATGAAGATTTTACCCGCCCGTTTCATGCTCGAGCGAGCGCAAGCCGCGGGCCGCCTGCAACCCGGCGGCCCGGTCGCAGAAACCACTTCGGGTACCTTCGGCTTGGCGCTCGCCATGCTCGCGGCGGTGCGCGGGTTCGATCTCACCTTGGTAAGCGCAGCCAGCCTGCTAGACGAAACCCTCAGGCGCCGCCTAGAACACTTAGGTGCCAAAGTCCATGTCATCGATGACCCGGAAGGTTCCGGCGCCCAATCCGAGCGACTCAACCGCCTCAAAGAGATATTGGAAGACTGCCCGGAAACGTTCTGGCCGCAGCAATACGACAATCCCGACAATCGGTTGGCCTATGGTCGACTTGCCGAATGGATGACCCGCACAATCGGTCGAGTGGACTGCCTTGTCGGCTGTGTCGGTTCAGGTGGCTCGTTGTGCGGCACCGGCAGCTTCCTCCGCGAAGTCTTTCCGGACCTGACTATCATTGCCGTGGATACCCATCGCAGCGTCCTGTTCGGTCACGCGCCAGGGCGACGGCTCCTGCGTGGCCTCGGCAACTCGATCATGCCATTAAATTTGCGCCATGAGATGGTCGACGAGATCCATTGGGTCGGTGCGTTTCCAGCGTTTGCTTCGGCGCTTCGCCTTCATCATGACCATGCCCTCTTCATGGGGCCCACCAGCGGGGCGGCGGCGTTGGTGGCGGCATGGTACGCGCGCAGGTATCCGGATGCGCTGATCGGTGTCATTATGCCCGATGAAGGCCACCGCTATCAGCATACGATCTACGATGACCGCTGGCTTGCGGTGCTCGAGGGCTGGCCGATAGTTGTCCCTCACGAACCCGATACTCTCACGCAGGTAGAGGCGCGGGGGGAGAGCGAATGGACACGCCTTTTCTGGGACCGCAAAGCACTGCGCACAATGCTTGAGGCCGAGCGTGGCGCGTAGATCGTCGGTCGTGCATCACGGTCATCTTGCGTGTGGTTCTTTCCGGGACCATTGTCAAGGGCAGCCACGCACCATAGCGAAACACAGCCGCTGCCCGTATTTACAGCCGCTGCCCGTATTTATGGTATCGCTACGCGACATTGCGGGACCTCTACCAGCGCATTTGACGTATCAGCGGAAGGACCAGAGTCAGCGCCGCGATAACGAGGAAGGTGAGGCTGATCGGGCTTGTCACGAAAAGTACCGGGCTGCCGAAGCCGAGGATCAAGCCCTGACGGAGATTTTCCTCAAGCAGCGAGCCGAGCAAGAAGGCAAGGAGCAGCGGCGCAAGATCGAAGCCGCTTTTTCTGAGGCTATAGGCAAGGAAACCGCAGATGGTGACAACGCCGACATCGAACAGGCTGTTGTTGATGGAGAAGGCGCCGATCACGCAGAAGATCAGAATCGAGAGGGCCATCATCGCCGGCGGGATACGTAACAGCAGCACGAAGACGCGGATGAGCGGCACGTTGAGTACGATCAGCATGGCGTTGCCGATCAGCATGCTGGCGATCACGCCCCAGAAGAGATCGGGATGATCGACAATGAGCCGCGGACCAGGCACGACGCCCTGCATGAGGAGGCCGCCCATGATGACACCGATCACCGCATTAGCTGGAATGCCGAGGCACAGGAGCGGAATGAAGCTTGCCTGGGCTGCAGCATTGTTGGCGCTTTCGGGGCCGGCCAGCCCCTCGATAGCACCCTTGCCGAAACGCTCAGGCTGGCGCGCAATGCGCTTTTCCATGACGTAGCTGGCAAAGCTTGCGATCAGAGCGCCGCCACCAGGAAGAAGGCCGAGAAAGAAACCCAGCACCGTGCCCCGCGTCATCGGCATGGCGGAATCCTTCCAGTCCTTGGCATCAGGCAGCAGGTCGCGTAGGCGGTAGCGAGCCGACAGCGCCGGGGTAAAATCCCGTTGGCGCTCGGCGAGGATCAGCACCTCGCTAACCCCGAACATGCCCATGGCGAGAACAGCGACGTGGAAGCCATCGCGCAGATAGGGGATGGAGAAGGTATAGCGTTCCTCGCCTGAGACGAGGTCGACGCCGACGGAGGAAAGCAGAAGGCCGAGCGCCACCATAGCCCAGGCACGGATGCGAGGCCCTTCGCCGATATTGGTGGCGAGGGTCAGGCCGAACACCACAAGGGTGGTCTTTTCGACCGGACCAAAGGCCAGCGCCGTCGACGCGAAGGCCGGGCCCACCAGTGCAATCACAAAGGTCGCCAGCACACCGGCGATGAAGCTCGCAAAGGCAGTGATGCCGAGCGCCACGCCGGCGCGGCCGGCCCGCGCCATCGGATAGCCGTCGAAGCAGCTGACCACGCTTGCAGCTTCCCCCGGCACGCGGAGTAGGATCGAGGCCGTTGAGCCGCCATAAAGCGACCCATAATAGATGCCGGCGAGCAGTATGACCGCAGCTGTCGGCTCTAGCATGACTGAAACCGGCAGCAACAGGCTGATGGTTGCGGTCGGACCAAGTCCCGGCAGGATGCCGATCGCGGTGCCGAGGACAGCGCCCAGGAAGGCGACGGCAAGATTGGTGGGCTCAAGGGCGACGCCCAGCCCGCCCATCAAATTGACCATGGCATCCATTTATCCGATCCCCAAAATACCCGCCGGCAGCGGCACGCTGAGAAAATGGCGAAAGACGCCCCAGGACAGCATGGCCAGCACTATGGCGACGCCTAGCGCGCAAGCCCATGAGCGGTTTTCGATCCCGCGCAACACGCCGAGGATGAGGCCAACTGTGGCAACGACCGCGCCAAGAGTTTTCATCGCGAGCCCGAAACCGGCGATCGCGGCTGCGTAGCGCAGGAGTCGTCCGCGATCGACCGGCTCGTCCTCAGCCTCGGCGACCCCGCCCTGAAGCGCCGCAGCGAGGGAAGTGGCGAACAGCAGCGATCCGGCGGCGAAGGGGAACAGGCCTGGTCCTGGCCGGTCCACTGTCCACAGGCCAAGTCGCCACGCCATTGCCGCGGCGAGAATCCCGGCCGCCGCGAGGCCGATTGCGCTCATTCGCGCCGGGTTCATGGACGCAGCCCAAGGGCATTGATCTGCTGGCCAATCTCGCGATATCCGTCGACCACGGTCTGCGTGAAGCTGGCGCTGTCGACATAGACCCTGTGGCCGTGCAAGGTCTTGAGGAAGCCCTCGTAGGCATGGCTCGCGGTCATCTCCTCGAGGAACTCCTCCCACCAGGAAACGAACTCAACCGGCAGATTGGCCGGTCCGAAAAGGCCATAGACGGCGGGAATAGCGAGCGGGTAGCCACGTGTCTTGAAAGTGGGCAGTTCAGGCTGTTCGGGGATTGGGTCCGGCCCCGTCTCGATCAAGAGTCGGATGGAACCAGCTTCCAGATGCGGACCGTAGCCGGAGGCGACCACCGCGTCGATATGACCGCCGAGCAGTGCGGTAACGGCTTCGGCGCCGCCGCCGAAGGGCACGAACACCGCCTCGACCCCTTCCTGACGAAAGGCTGCCTCTGTCGCGATGTGCGCCAGTCCTCGTGGTGCGGCCGTCGCCCATCTGAGCCGGCCTGGATTAGCTCTGGCGTAATCGAGTGCTTCGTCCCAGGTCGCAAACGGGCTGTCGGCGTGCACGAAGAACGGAATCGAGATGCCGGCATAGGCGGCGACGTAGGTAAAGTCATTCGCCGGATCGTAGGGCACCTTCTGGATGTGTGGCGCCACCATTAGGGGACTTGCTGAAAAGAGTGACAGGACCGATCCATCGGGCTTGGCGCGGGCCACCTGGTCGGTGGCGATCGTGCCGCCTGCCCCTGGCCGGAAATCGAGTGTTATGGCCAAGTCGCGGGCGGATTTGGCATATTGGGCGGCGGTGCGGGCTGCTAGATCGCCGGCGCCACCAGCGGCAAAGCCGACGACAATAGTGGCGTCACCAGCCGGATAGGGACGTGTGGCGGTGAGCGCCGGCAATGGCAGGGGAACTGCGGCCAGTGTTGAGCCGATCAAAAAGCTGCGTCGATCCATTTTCCCACTCCTTTGTCTGTTCTTCTTAGTTGGCTGGTTGAAGGCTTACTTCGTGGTCCGCCTTTGGGCCGAGCAGGTCGTTTCTGGACAATTGTCGCCACGCCTCGGCAACCGATGTGAAGCTCCGTTGGGCTTCGCTGTACCGCAGCGAACGATCGATGTCTTTCAGGCCGCTGGCGGTCACCACGGCAACAACTCGATCATCAGGTGCGATGACATTTTTCTTTCGGAGGAACTCAATGGCGACAAAGGGGGCAACCGAGGCCAGTTCAGCGAATATCCCTTCCTTAACCGCCAGATCCTCCTGCCAAGTGATCAGGCCGCTATTGCCGACAGGCACGGCCAGGCCATCCGACTGCCTGAGCGCATTCAATGCCTGAAACGTGCTGCGCGTGGCACCGATCGAAACAGCAAGAGAGTCGAACCCGGCCTTCATGTCGGGTATGCAATCGCCATCGCCGGCCAGCGCAGCAGTCAGCGATCCGTGCACTTCGGCGGCAACCAGCCGCGGCAGGCGGGCGATCGTGCGCTGCTCATGGAGTTCCCTAAAGCCTTGCCAAATTCCGGCCAGCGCATCGCCATAGCAGACCGGAAGAACGCACCAGTCGGGAACGGCACCTCTCATCTGTTCGACAATTTCGTAAGCAAGTGTCTTGTAACCCTCGATGCCGGCCGGATGACTACCGATGACGGGAGCACGGAAGGGAGAGGTAGCAAACCAGCCATAGCGCTTAACTCCCTCGGCGATGAAGTCCCAGCGATCGGCCTTGTTTGCAAAGGGCACGACAATTGCGCCCATCTTGCGGATCTGGGCGAGCATCGGGCCGGTTGCGCCGGCGAAAGTGGCAACGATACAGGTGAGGCCCGCCCGTGCCGCATAGGCGGCAAGCGAAGCGCCCGCGTTACCCGAGGAGGCGGTTGCCACGACATACGCCCCCTGCATGCGCGCTACCGAGACGGCGACAGACGAAAAGCGATCCTTGTGCGACCAGGTCGGGTTGCGGCCTTCGTCCTTGATGAAAAGATAAGGAAGGCCCATCCGACTGCCGATTGCGGGTGCCGGCACAAGCGGCGTTAGACCTTCGCCGAGGGAGACAGCATCGGACGCGGGACATGGAAGGTGATGAGCATAGCGCCACAGCGAAGGCAATGCCGCCGTTGAGCCCGAATGGCATTCGGCTGAGGCGATATCTTCGTCATGGTATGCAACGCACAGATTTGCGGGTGCTTTGTCATAGCAGGCCGGGCAGCCGCGCGAGTCGATGGCAAGCTCTGTGGGATAGTGGCATCCGCAGCGGATGCATTTATAGCCATGAAGCGTCTTCATGGCGACAGCACCGTGAGGTCGCCGCTGGTGGCCATCAGCCGCTCGACACCGTCGACCTGCACCACCACCATGTCCTCGACCTGCAGGCCCCAGCGGCCGAGCTGGTAATAGGGCGTCTCGATACACAGCACCATGCCGGTTTCGATGATCTCGTCGCTGGTTGCGGTCAGCGACGGAGCGTCATAGCCGTCGATCCCGATGCCATGACCGACATGATTGCGCCGGTAGTGGCCAATCCCCTCTCGGCGAACCGTTTCAACGGCCGCCTCGAAGACGTCGGCAACGCGCACGCCCGGCCTAATCAACTCGCAAGCCCGTTCGACCCCGGCTAGCAGGGCGCGGTGACAGCGGAGCACTTCCTCTGACGGCTCGCCGAAAGTGGCAATGCGGGCAATGTCGGCGCGATAGTGACGGCACCGCCCACCGACATCGAAGCGGATGACATCGCCCTGTCTCAGCTTGCGATCGGAAGGCTGGACGTTCATCAGAGCGCTTCTCTCGCCGAAACCGATGCAGCCCAGAACCGGAAAGGCATCGTCCTGGACGGTCTGGGCATGGAAGGCGCGGGCTAGGTCGAGCTCACTAGCTCCTTTGCGGGCGACTGCAAGCGCCGCCGCAATCGAGCGCTCCGCGATCTGGGCGACCTTGGAAAGCCGGGCGATCTCTTCGTCGGTCTTGACCGCGCGCACGTGCCGAAACAGCCCGGCGGCCGGGAGAAGGCTGGCATCAGGCAGGCGCTCCTTTAGCATATCGATCTGGCCGGGCATCAGGCCGATCTCATCTATGCCGATACGGGCGCGCGTGAGGCCCGCGTCGGTCAGTGCCGCGACGAGCGCGGAGAGCGCATCGCTATGATTGAGCGCCTCCTGCAGTTCGAGCAGCCGCTGGCTGACCGGATCCTTTGCATCATCGGGGTGCCCATCGACATGGAAGGCGCCATAGCGACGCACGCGCTCGACCCAGATTTGCTGGTCGGCGACCAGATCGAGTGTGGCCGTGCTGGTGACGATCTCAGGTTCGCCCTTGCCGGGCGACGGCCACACGACATAGGCCTGAGGGCCGCGACGGATCCATTGCGGCATCGCCCAGAAGCCGCTCATATAGGTGACGTTTTCTGGGGTGGTGGCGACGACCGCGTCAAGCTGCAACTCGACCATTCGAGCGTGAAGGCGATCCTTGTTGAGCAGCACGGCGTCAGGCGGCATCGTGGGGATCCTTGTCTTGCAACTCGCTCTCACCGCCGAATCCAAGACCCGCCGAGATCCGCGCGGCGGCGGCCATCACCTTTTCCCCCACCTCGGCAATTTCGATCTGCGGGCAGACGGAGCGGGGATAGGCAACGCTGATGGCAGCGATTACCGAGCCGCTGGAGCTGCGCACTGGCGCGCCGACCGAAATAACACCGAGAATGTTTTCATCGAGTGAGGTGGAGTAACCGATCGTGCGCGCTGTGCGGAGCTGGCTGATCAACTGCTCAGGTTCGGTCACGGTACGGGGCGTTAGCCGCTCAAATGGCGCTTCGCCAAGAATCTTGCCGATCGCATCATCGGATAGTCCGACAAGCAAGGCCTTGCCGAGAGCGGTCGAATGCAGTGCCATCCTCTCGCCCGGCGAAGAGCGGATGACGACCGGGCTGCGGCTCTGGACGGCAAGAAGATAAAGACCGGCCGACCCACAGCGCACTCCCAGGAAGGCGTTGAAGCAGTCCTCGGCTGCTAAGGCCTGCAGTTCCGGTTCGGTAAGGGCAATCAGCCGGTCCTTGCGCAGCACGTGTTGGGCAAGGACGAGCACTCCATGGCCGATCCGGTATCGACGCGTGTCGGCCGTCTGTTCGACATATCCACGTTCGGCAAGCGTGTTCAGAAGCCTTTGGATGGCCGGGGCGCTTAGTTCCAGGCGTCTTGCGACCTCGCGCACGCCCACCGGTTCGTCTGAGTCTTTCAGTATCTCCAGTACCGAAAGCCCGCGTTCCAAGGAAAGGCTGCCTGACATCATATGTTCCTTTAATAGGAATAACGTTCCGATAATCATAAGTTAAGCGGATAATCCCATTTCATGTCAAGCACGAATGTCTACTATAGTGTGTCGCTCTAAAGTGTGCGGTGCAGTGACCATGCGAGTATGGACATCCGCGTGGTCGTCGGTCTCAATGTGCAGCGCCTCCGGCGCGAACGGGAGATTTCTCAGGAGGAGCTGTCGTTGCGCTCGGATTGTACGCGCGGCTATCTGAGTGGCATCGAGACCGGCCGCCGAAATCCCACCGTCCTGTTCCTCGCGGACCTTGCCAAGGCACTTGAGAGCGACGTCTCGGAGTTCTTCGTCAAACCGGCAAAGGTTAGGGCCACCAAGAAAAATAGTGCAGTTGACGCTGGCGAAAGCGTCAAGAAGCGAACTTCGAGAGCGAAAAAGGCGCGAGCGCGCCCTTCGAGGTAGCTGGCCGGCTCTGCCGGGTCGATCGGCCACGGGGTCTTAGCGCCGGGAGGGTGGTTCGCGCCGGATCAGCCACTCGACATCAACCTGTAACGCCAACGCGATCGCTTCTAGCGTGTCAACCGTAGGCGAATTCTCCTCCCGCTCGAGCTTGCCGACATAGTTACGGTCAAGCCCGGCGAGATCGGCCAATTGCTCCTGCGTCAGCCCCGAGGCCTGACGCAACAGTCTCAGATTGCGAGCCACGACCGACCTCAGCCTCATGCAATGAGACAGTCAGGATGCCGCGTTTGGCTCCACCTATTATAGTAATCATTCGTATGCTGCAGGCTTGTTTTTCCGTTGCAGCCGCAGGTAAGATTTTCCTTCAGTAGTCGCCTTGAACGGGTGGAATTCGCCCGCTGCGTTGCAGATGAAGCAAAACGAACTCTTCGATGTTCTTCAGGCCGCCGAAAAGATCGACCAGGCGACAAACGTCGACGAAATTCTCGGCACGCTTTGTACCTGCCTCAAACACTACGGCTTTTACGCCTGCCTGATCACCCAGCTACCGCTAACGCATGAATTGCGCTGGCAGGAATATATCCTTGCCAATTGCTGGCCACGGGAATGGTACGAGCGTTACAATGCTACCGGTCACTTTCGTCACGATCCTTGCGTAGCTTACTGCCGCCGAACGGCCGATCCGTTCCTCTGGAGTGAAGTCAGTCGAAAGAACTTGGAGGCACCCGCCCGTTTGGTGATGAATGAGGCGAGCGAATTTGGCCTCCGGCAGGGCATCTGCGTGCCCATTCACGCCCCGTTCTCGCCGCCTACCGTAGTCACGGTTTCTGGGGAAATTGCCGATCTTGTGCCTGCCACCCGGCACATTGTCTGCCTTCTCGCCCGTCAGGCTCTGCAGGCAATATCGCGTTTGCGTTCTGGTTCGGGCAAATCCTCAAAGCCAATGTTGTCCGAACGCGAGCGCGAGGTCTTACGGTGGGTGGCCGACGGCAAGACGGCCTGGGAGATCTCTCGCATCCTTTCCCTCTCCGAGCACACCGTCCTGACACATCAACGCAACGCCAAACTGAAGCTTGATGCCGCCAACAACGTCCATGCTGTCGTGAAGGCCTTTCTCAGGCACGAAATCCAACCTGGATAAATCCCCAGATCTTGGTATGGCGGGCAATAACCTTCCCGGCCTAGGAACATGGAAAGCGGGGGATTCGCCATGTTCCATATTCACATTGTCGATAGTTCGAACCGAGGCGCTTATCGTGATGAACTCGAACAGCATTATCGGCTGCGCCACGAAATCTATGTCGGCGAACGCGGTTGGCACAATCTTGCCCGCCCCGACGGCCGCGAGGTTGATGCCTTCGACACCGAGGATGCCGTCTATTTGCTCGGTATCCTCCCAGGGAAAGGTGTCGTTGCCGGCTCGCGCCTTGTTCCGAGCCTCAAGCCTCATCTGATGAGTGAAGTCTTCCCTCAGCTTGCGCCTCAGGGGGTGCCGCGTGCCAATGACATCTTCGAATGGACGCGGATATTCGTTGTGCCTGCGCTGCGTCGACCGGGAAGTCCTTGTCAGGCCGCCGGCATAGTCTATTGCGGTATCGCTGAGTACTGCCTCCTGCGAGGCATCAGCCAGCTCTCGATCGTTTGCGAGACCTATTGGGTCGACCGTTTGGCCAAGCTCGGGTGGAACCCGCGCCCACTCGGGAGGTCATTTGAGTATCGTGGCGAGACCATTGTCGGCCTCATGGTCGACATGGGTGAGGCCGCGCTCGAAACGACGCGAGGGACTTACGCCATCAGCCATTCCGTCCTGTGGGCACAACACTACCAAGGTGCGAGCCGCTCAGTCGATCTCCATGACATGGCGGGGGGAGCGACAGGAGGGTGAGAACCGGATGAAAGAAGTGAGCGAGGAAACGTCCTTTGAGGACTGGCGGGACTGCGTCAATTACCGCCACCTACTCAATCTCGATCGCGCCGACTGGGCCTGGGAATTCCTGCGCCGCCATCCCGATTGTCCCAGCTTTCTGATCATGCCGAGGTCACGCCAGGTCTTGCGCGCGGCACCACCAATCAATCTGGTCACCCTTGAGGAAGAACTGGACCATGCCCCATCTTGGGGGTTGCGATTTCGCCGATACGCTCTCCTCACCGGCTTCCGCATCATCGGTTTTCTGGCGCGGTGATTGCCATACCAATGTTCTACCAGTCGAGGCATTTCCCGCCGGCTTCGTCGGCGACGCTGATTCCTTTGACCTTCTCAACGTGCCTCATCCGGTCACCGTTCTGCGTTCGCTGGATGGCGAGCATGTGCTGATTTGCGATGGGCCGCGATCATTGCGTCTCGATGTCATTGCCGGGAGCCTTCTCTCCGGCCCGGTACGGCTCGGCTACTGCCTGTCGGGTTTTGCTGGCGTCGAAGCCAAAGTGATGACTCTGCGGCGCCTTCTGGCGCTCGAGCGCCTCGGTCGCTTGCCCAGCGCATTGTTTCACCCTGAACGTAAGGCGCGTCGCTGGGGCATGGTGCTGCAAGCCTATGATGGCATGCGTGCCGGCGCCAGCCAGCGCGAGATCGCGACCATCCTTTACGGCGAAGAGCGCGTCCGGGCCGACTGGGAGGCCGGCTATCTCAGAACCCGTGTCCAACGCCTCATCCGCGCCGCCGATGAGATGATTGTTGGTGGTGGCTATCGCGTGCTGCTGCAATAGACTCACGCTGCTTAGCAAGTTCCACGTTTCCGTAAGACCTGGTGCGCGTCGTCCAGCGAGCAGTGGCTCGAGTCCTCCGGGGCCCTACGCTAGGTGCGAGAGGAAAAGGGCGGCTTTCTATGGGCAAAGCGCTGACGGTCGAAAAAAGGCTGGGAGCCGAAAATCCCATGAGAAGAAGCCGCTATCAGTTCCAGTTCGTCCGCCTCGCCGCCGTCATCGGCATTGTATTATTCGTCTGTCTGCCCTTCTGGCCCGAGCTCGACAGAGAGCATACCGACCAGGCCAATGTGATCGACGCGAATACGATCGAAGTGGGCGGCGAGCAGCATCGCCTCTACGGCGTCGATGCCGTGGAGATCGACCAGCGCTGCCGACGTCGCGATAGCACGACATGGCCTTGCGGCAGAGAGGCCGCCGCCGCGCTCATCAAATTTCTCGAAGGCAGAAAGGTCACTTGCGAAGTCTGGCAGGGAACGACGCGCGATGCTCATGGCCGGTTCGTATCTGTCTGCTACGCCGGTGGCGACGACATCAGCAGTTGGGTGGCGAAGAACGGCTGGGCGGTTGCCGATCGCGACGCCAATCGTCTCTACAACTATACAAGCGACGAGGGCACGGCCCGGTTTCTGCGCCGCGGCATCTGGGACGGAACCTTCGATCCGCCCGCCGAATGGCGGCCCCGGCAGCAGGCGGCAGGGCAGCCATGAACGCGCTGTTTCCTCCGCCGGCCGACACCTCCACCATCAGGCTGGGCGCGCTTTCGCTCGGCGCCGGCGTCCAGTCCACCACCCTCGCACTGATGGCCGCCCACGGCGAGGTCGGGCCGATGCCCGACTGCGCCATCTTCGCCGACACCGGCTGGGAGCCGAAGGCCGTCTATGGGCATCTCGCCTGGCTTAAATCGCCGAATGTACTGCCGTTCCCAGTGCATATCGTGACTGCCGGCAACAACCGCGACGGGCTGGTCCGCGGCGCGCAGGGCGAGCGCTGGGCGTCGATTCCCGCCTTCACCAGATTCGCATCGGGCAATGTCGGCATGATCCGCCGGCAGTGCTACCCATGGAACTGAAGATCGTGCCGATCCGCCGCAAGGTGCGGGAGCTGGTCGGGCTCACGGGCAAACGCTCGCCGGGCCGCCCCGTCGTTGAACAGTGGATCGGTATCTCCCTGGACGAGATCGTGCGCATGAAAATGTCCTTCGAGCCCTGGCAGGTGAACCGCTGGCCCCTCATCGAACTGGGCATGACGCGCCGCGATTGCCTGCGCTGGCTGGAACGGAACGGCTATCCCATGCCGCCCAAGAGCGCCTGCATCGGATGTCCGTATCATTCCGACGTCGTGTGGCGGCAGATGCGCGAGGAGGATCCCGACGGCTTCGCCGATGCTGTCGCCATCGACCGGCTGATCCGCACCGGCTTCCGCAATCTGCGCGGCGAGGTGTATCTCCATCGCTCCTGCGTGCCGCTCGACGAGGCCGATCTCGACACGCCGGCGGACAAGGGACAGCTCGACCTCTTCGCCGATGAATGTGACGGCATGTGCGGCGTGTGACCTGTTTTGCCTGATCGCCGATAGGGCCGCTCTCGACAAGTTCGAGAGCGGCCGTTTCGCCCGTGACGGGTTTTCAGGTCCGGAACGGTTCCGGGCCGCCCGTCGCGGGAGAACATCGATGCGCGATCGCGATTACGGTGCCGACATCGCCAAGGCCATCGCCACGCCGGGCGGCTATCTGAAGATCGGTCGTGGAGGGTTCAGTCTGCATTACCTGAATGCGTATGGCGGCCAGAGCAGCCTGTCCGGCTACGATTGCGACACCGTGAAACTGCAGACCATCGCCGCCGGACTTCCGGTGATCGACAGCCGCTGCGTCGACTTCGACAAAGTGACCAGGCTCGTCATCTCCGGGCCGATGATCTGCGTGGGTGGTGCGCCCGAGCCTGAACCATGGGGCGCATTCTCTTATGCGCCGCTGATCGAGGTGGCGCGGGCATACGCCGCGGCCGGGGCGGAGGTCTACAACCTCGACCTGGAGGAAGCGGCGGGGGCGGCGGCCTGAGAGGGAGAGGGAAGTGGGTATCTTCGTGACGAGCCTGTCAGGCGAAAGAGAGGCTTTCTCCGGCTCGTCACGGAGAACCGACATGGCAACGCCTAAGAAAATCTCCCTGTCCCAGTCCCGGGATATTCCGTTCGACAAACTGGTGCTGTCGAGCCGCAATGTCCGGCGGGTGCGGGCCGGCGTATCGATCGAGGAACTGGCCGAGGACATCGTCCGGCGCACGTTGTTGCAATCTCTGAGCGTGCGGGCGGTGATCGGCGAAGACGGTCAGCCCACTGAAAAATATGATGTGCAGGCCGGCGGGCGCCGCTACCGGGCGCTGGAGCTGCTGGTCAAGCAGAAACGGCTGGCGAAGAACGCGCCGATCCCCTGCGTCGTGCGGGAGGACGGTATTCTGGAGGAGGACTCGCTGGCCGAAAACTGCCAGCGCGTATCGCTCCACCCGTTGGATCAATTCCGCGCCTTCCAGTCGCTCAAGGAGCAGTGCCTCGGCGAGGAGGAGATCGCCGCCCGCTTCTTCGTGACGCCGCAGATCGTCAAACAGCGACTGAAGCTCGCCAGCGTGTCGCCCAAGCTGCTGGAAGTCTATGCCGATGACGGCATGTCGCTGGAGCAACTGATGGCCTTCACGATTTCCGACGACCATGCCCGGCAGGAACAGGTCTGGGAGACCGTGCAGCGCGGCCACAACAAGGAGCCCTATTACATCCGCAAGCTGCTGACCGAGAACACGGTGCGGGCCTCCGACAAGCGCGCTCGCTTCGTCGGGCTCGCGGCCTATGAGGAAGCCGGCGGCATCGTGCTGCGCGACCTGTTCTCGCAGAATGACGAAGGCTGGCTGCAGGATGTGGCGTTGTTGGAGCAGCTTGTCACCGAGAAGCTCGCGGCCGAGGCCGAGTCGATCAAGACCGAAGGCTGGAAGTGGATCGAGGTCGCTCCGGACTTCCCCTATGGCCACACCGCCGGCCTGCGCCGCGTTATGGGCGAAATGGAGCCGCTGTCCGACGACGAGCATGCCCGCCGCGAAGCCCTGCGGTCGGAGTTTGAGGAGATCGAACAGCGCTATTTCCAGGAGAGCGACGAGGACCTGCCCGAGGAGATCGACCGGCGTCTTTCTGAGATCGAGGCGGAGCTCGACGCCTTCGAGGAGCGGCCGGTCCGTTACGATCCCGACGAGGTCGCCCGCGCCGGTGCCTTCGTCTCCATCGACGGCGATGGCCGGCTGAAGGCCGAGCGCGGCTATGTTCGTCTCGAAGACGAAGCACCGGTCGCGGACGACCGGGGTGATGCTGGCGAAGCAAGAGGCGATGGTGATGCAGCATCGCCAGGTTCCGTCGAAGGCGCGCATTTCGCATCCAGTCAGGATCCGACGAACACAGGTTCCTCCGACGCCGACGCGGATGGTGAGGAAGACGGCCTGAAGCCGCTATCGGAGCGCCTGGTCATGGAACTGACAGCGCACCGGACACTCGCCCTGCGCGATGCGTTGGCGGGCGATCCTGACATCGCCTTCCTCGCCGCGCTCCATGCCCTCGTGCTCCAGACCTTCTGGCGTTATCCGACGGCGAGCTGCCTGGAGATTCGCGCCGAAAGCCCGACGCCGACCGTTCAGGGCCCGGGGCTGAAGGAAAGCCAGTCGGCGAAGGCCATCGACGGTCGGCACGCGAATTGGGAGAAGCAGCTTCCCGACGAGCCGGAACTGCTCTGGGAGTTCCTCTGCGATTTCGACCACGACAGCCGCATGGCGCTCTTCGCCCATTGCGTCTCGCTCACTGTCAACGCGGTGCATGAGCCGTGGAATCGGACACAGGGACGCCGGCATCATGCCGACCAGGTCGCCTGCGCGGTTTCGCTCGACATGACCGCGGCCGGGTGGAAGCCGACGGTGGAGAACTACCTCAATCGCGTACCGAAGGCGCGCATCCTTGAGGCGGTCATCGAGGCCAAAGGCGCCGGTATGGCGGAGCTCATCGAAGGGCTGAAGAAGTCCGACATGGCCGAGCAGGCCGAGCGGCTTCTTGCCGATACCGGCTGGCTGCCAGTTCCTTTGCGTACAGGTGGGCCGCTGCGCACGCCCGGCGTCGAGACAGCTTCGCACGCCGGTGAAGGCGCCGAGGCCGAGCCGGACGATCAGGCCCAGGGAGGGCCGGCTGCCGATCTTCCGGAGTTCCTCACCGCCGCTGAGTGATCGCTCCGGCTGTTCCCGTCAATCCCATCCACATGAAGCCCGGCCCCGCGCGGCGTCAGCCCGCGCAAGTCGAAAGACTGGCCGGGCTTCGCTTTTTCTGGAGACGTCACGTGCAACGCGAACGCATGATTTTCCCGGACGAACGCCCCGTCCATACGCCCTGGGGCGTCGCCGATTACGCCCGCGAATTCGCCGAGGGCATCGTCTTCTACGGCACGCCGTCCCATGGCGGCTTCAAACTTTCCGCCGAACGCCTGGCGCAGATGCATTCCGCCCTGCGCGATAAGGACGGGTGGTTCGAAGAGGACTGCGCCTGGGCCAAGGTCGCCTTCGCCTTTCGCGAATGCTTCAACGATGAGCAGCAGGAGGCCGCGATCCGGACGCTGAAGGATTGGTGCCCGGATGAATATGAGGCGGTCACCGGTAAAACCCTCGCCCCCGGCGCATCCCACATCAAGGGCCAGCGCCTTTTCCACGAATGCCATGCGCAAGACTGGGTGGTGATCAGCGCCATCAGGTCGGACCAGCATCCCGGTGTGGTCGAGTGCATCGCCACTCTTGGCGGCAAGCGCGCCGAATGGGGCAGGTCCGATCCGGAGAGGCGCTGCTATCTCGTGCCGGATGCCGAATATGACGGGCGCGGCAAATTCGGCTTTGTTATCGATCCCGATCGCCACGTGCTCTGCGACAGCCCCTCCAGCTTCCTCTCAGGGAAGGCGGCGCAATGATCCCTGACCACATCCGCGCCAATTTCCAGACCCTCATGCGCGCCGCCGAAAACGGCGACCTGGCGCTGATGGAGTGCGCGGACGCCGAAACCGGCGCGCCGCGTTACGTCATTTGCGCCGTCGGCTGTGACGGCGGCGAATACCTCTTCACGCCCTTCGGCCATCTGGCGGAGGGGAATCCCTACGAGGCGTACCACTCGTCAGAGTGAGAGCAGACCGGGATGAGGGTGGGCCGGGAGCGGGCAAGAGAGAGCCTGCCCCGGCCTTTTCCTGAAACCTCAATCCCGGAGCAATCTCATGAATCTGATGACGCCAGCGGCGGCGGTGGCGGCCGCCGCACCCATCCGTACGCCCGAAGAAGAGGCCGCCTGCATTCTCAAGGCGGCGGAACGCATTCTCACCGGTCTCGAACGCGGCATTCTCATCGAGGCCCGCGTCCTGCGGCAGGCGATGGAGGAGGCGTTCGGCGGTTCGGACGCCGAGGGTTTCTGGACCTGGAAAGCCGCATACGAAGCTTGCGAAGCAGCGCAGGTGCTGTTCCTCCGCAGATATGGTCGCGCCATGCGGGAGAAGGCGGGCTCACCCGTAGCGATGCTCGCCATGCTGTCTCGCATCGCCGGGCTTCTTCCTACCCACACCCGTCGCACGCAGGAATCCGAGGAGTTCCAGCAGTTCAGCACACCCATGCCGCTTGCCTATGTGGCCAGCATTGCGGCGGGCCTCACCGGCGACGATGCGGTGCTGGAGCCGTCGGCCGGCACTGGGATGCTTGCCGTATTCGCCGAGCTCATGGGCGCGCGGCTGGCGCTCAATGAGATCGCCGAGACGCGGGCCGCGCTTCTGCGGCGGCTATTCCCGGACAGCCTGATCACCACGCATGATGCCGCCAGCATCGACGATCGGCTGGCGGACGATATCGCGCCGTCGGTCGTGCTGATGAACCCGCCTTTCTCGGCGGCGCTCCACGTGCGGGGGCGCGTCTCCGACACGGACTTCCATCACGTGCGCTCGGCGTTGGCGCGCCTGTCCGAGGGCGGTCGCCTGGTCGCCATCACCGGCCACAATTTCCCCGTTGATAAGCTGAGCGGCGCGGTGCGTTTCACCTGCGTTGTGGACGGCTCCGTCTATTACAAGCACGGAACCACTTTCGACACGCGCCTCACCGTCATCGACAAGTCGCTTGAATCGGCTTCGCCGCCGGTTCTGCCGTGTGCGGAAAATGCCGCCGACTTGCTCACCCGCCTCATCGAACATCTGCCGCCTCGCCGGGAGGTGGACGGCGAGATCGGGCTCGCGACAGCGGCGAAGCCCGCTGTTGTGCGCAAGGTCGCGCCAATCGCGCGCAGGCCGCAGCCCGTCACTTCCGCGGCGCCCGATGCTGTCGAGCTCACCTATGAGGCCATCGAATGGAAGCCGACCAAGGGCGCCGACCTGACCGACGCGCTCTACGAGGGCTACGCCCTGCAATCGATCCATATCCCAGGCGCCAAGCCGCATCCTACGAAGCTGGTGCAGTCGGCGGCCATGGCCTCGGTGGCGCCGCCGCACCCTTCCTATCGGCCGCATCTTCCAGTGCATATAATAAAGAGTAGCGTTCTCTCCGACGCTCAGCTTGAGAGCGTCATCTACGCCGGCGATGTGCATTCCGGGCATCTCGCCGGATCGTGGTTGGTCGATGAGACCTTCGACAATATCCATGCCGCACCGGAAGGCGCCGAGAATGCCGTGCGCTTCCGCCGCGGCTGGTTCCTAGGCGACGGCACCGGCTGCGGCAAGGGCCGACAGGTCGCCGGCATCATCCTCGACAACTGGATCAAGGGCCGCCGCAAGGCGGTGTGGATCTCCAAGTCCGACAAGCTGATCGAGGACGCGCAGCGCGACTGGTCGGCGCTCGGCATGGAGCGCTTGCTGGTTCAGCCGCTGTCGCGTTTCAAGCAGGGAACGCCGATCCGGCTGACCGAAGGCATCCTCTTCGTCACATACGCCACCCTGCGCAACGAGCCGCGCCTTCGCCAGGTCATCGACTGGCTGGGAGACGGCTTCGACGGCGTGATCGTTTTCGACGAAGCCCATGCCATGGCCAACGCCGCCGGCAGCAAGGGTGAGCGCGGCGACCAACTCCCCTCCCAGCAAGGTCGTGCCGGCCTGCGGCTGCAGCGTGCGTTACCGGATGCCCGCATCGTCTATGTCTCCGCCACCGGCGCCACCGACGTGCGCAACCTCGCCTATGCCGAGCGGCTCGGCCTCTGGGGCGGCGAGGATTTCCCTTTCGCCAACCGGGCCGAGTTCGTCCAGGCCGTCGAAGCAGGCGGCGTGGCGGCGATGGAGGTCCTGGCCCGCGACCTCAAGGCGCTCGGTCTCTACACGGCGCGGTCGCTGTCCTATGAAGGCGTCGAGGTCGAGATCGTCGAGCACAATCTCACCCCGGCGCAGGTGGAAATTTACGACGCCTATGCCGAGGCGTTCCAGGTGATCCACTCCAACCTGAACGCTGCCCTCGAAGCCTCGAACGTCACCGCGGAGCGAAAAACCCTCAACGGCCAGGCGAAGTCCGCCGCGCTGTCGGTGTTCGAGGGCGCCAAGCAGCGCTTCTTCGCCGCGCTGCTTTCGGGGCTGAAGACCGCCACGCTTATCAAGTCCATCGAGGCGGATATGGCGGCGGGACATGCCGCCATCGTGCAACTGGTCTCCACCGGTGAGGCGATCCTCGACCGCCGCCTGTCCGAGATTCCAGCCGAGGAATGGGCGGACCTGAACGTCGATCTGTCGCCCCGCGACGTGATCCTCACCTATTTGCAGCACGCCTTCCCGACGCAGCTCTACGAGCCCTACACCGACGAAGACGGCAATCTGCGCTCGCGCCCCGCCTTCGATCCCGAGGGCAACCCGATCCAGTGCCGCGAGGCCGTCGCCTCCCGTGACCGGATGATAGAGCGTCTCGCCTCGCTCGATCCCGTGCCAGGCAGCCTCGACCAGGTCATTCAACGCTTCGGGACAGACAAGGTAGCGGAAGTGACGGGACGATCACGGCGGATCGTGCGCAAGGGCGATCGGCTTTGTGTCGAAAACCGTCCGTCCTCGGCCAATCTCGCCGAGACGCAAGCTTTCATGGATGACGAGAAGCGCATCCTGATCTTCTCGGACGCCGGCGGCACGGGCCGTTCCTACCATGCCGACCGGGGCGCGAAAAATCAGCGCCTGCGCGTCCATTACCTGCTCGAAGCGGGATGGAAGGCCGACACCGCCATCCAGGGACTCGGCCGTTCCAACCGCACCAATCAGGCGCAGCCGCCGCTGTTCCGCCCCATCGCCACGGACGTGAAGGCCGAGAAGCGCTTTCTTTCGACGATTGCCCGCCGCCTCGATACCCTTGGCGCCATCACGCGCGGGCAGCGCCAGACCGGCGGCCAGGGGCTGTTCCGCGCCGAGGACAATCTCGAAGGCGATCAGGCCCGCGCGGCGCTCAGGCAGTTCTATTACTGGCTGGCGCAGGGCGCCATTCACGGCTGTTCGTTGACTCAGTTCGAGGAAGTGACCGGCCTGACGCTGACCTTCGAGGGCGGCAACATGAAGGAGGAATTGCCGCCGATCACGACCTTCCTCAACCGGCTGCTGGCACTGCCCATCGCCATGCAGAACACGCTGTTCGCGGTGTTCGAGGAGATTTTGAACGCCCGCATTGAGGCGGCGATTGCAGCGGGTGTCCACGATATCGGCCTGGAAACCATCCGCGCCGAAAGCCTGATCGTCACCGACCGGCGCACCGTCTGGCGGCACGACAGCGGCGCTGAGACGCGGCTGTTCACGATCGAGCGGCGCGATCGCAACCGCCCCATGACGGCGGAAGAGGCGATCACCATCGAAGGCGGGCGATTGCTCGTCAATGAGCGCTCCGGCCGCGCCGCCGTCAAGACGTCCGCGCCGAGCCTGATGCTCGATGACGGCAGCGTGGAACGCCGCGTCCGGTTGTTGCGCCCCATGCAGCGCGACACGATGAGCGTCGATGACTTCGCCGCCACGCACTGGAAGGAAGCGGAGAGGCAAGAATTTATCGCCGCATGGGAAAAGGAGATCGCCGGAATCCCCGAATTCTCGACGAGCACGTTCCATCTCGTCACCGGCCTCCTGCTGCCGATCTGGCGGCGTCTTCCGGAGAGTAACGCCCGCGTTTATCGGCTGCAAACCGATGATGGCGAGCGCATCATCGGCCGCATGCTGACGCCGGTTGAGGTGGAAGCGTTCTGCCGCAATATCGGCATGGAGGCGCCGAAGCTCTCCGCCGGGGACGCCTGGACCCTGATCAATGAAGGCAAGGTCACGGCCCATCTCGCCGATGGCCTCGTGCTCCGCCGCGCGCGCGTGATGAACGAGAGCCGCATCGAACTCACCGGCTTCACCTCCGGCATGGTCGATGCCCTGAAGGTCCGCGGCCTGTTCGGCGAGATCATCTCCTGGAAGCTGCGGTTGTTCGTGCCGGTGGGCGAATCCGGCAAGGCGGTTTTCGAGAGCCTCACCGACCGTTGGCCAATTACTGAAATCGCGGATCGGGGGTGACATATGCCCCGCGCCGCCGATCTGGCGCGCCGCCTCGGTGAACAGGCCGAGGCGGTGTGCCGCTATTACCTGCCGAACGGTCGCCGCCAGGGCCGATACTGGATCTGCGGCGATGTCATGGGAACGCCGGGGCGGAGTCTTTATGTCCGCCTTTCCGGCGAACGTGCCGGCAAATTCTGTGACGCATCGACCGGCGAACATGGCGATCTTCTCGACCTTATCGCCCTCAATCGCGGCCTCGACTTCTGTGCCGCGCTCGATGAGGCGCGGGGATTCCTCAGCCTGCCGGTTCTGCCGACCCGCCAGGTCGAGCCGCCCGCGCCGTCCGGCTCTTCCGAGGCGGCGCGGCGGCTTTTCGCCGCGTCGAAGCCGATCCGCGCTACGCTGGCGGAACGCTATCTCCAAAGCCGCGGCATCGTACTGCCTGCGGACGTTTCCGCGCTCCGCTTTCATTCGCGCTGCTTTTATCGCGGGCCTGTGGGGCGCGAGATATGGCCGGCGCTCATCGCCGCCGTCACGGATCTCGACGGCGCCATCACTGGCGTGCATCGCACCTGGCTTGATCCTGGCGGCGGCAAGGCGCCTCTCGATCAGCCCCGCCGCGCCATGGGTCATCTCGCCGGAAACGCGGTCCGGCTCGGCGTTGCCTCCGACGTCCTGACGGCGGCGGAAGGCATCGAAACGGCGCTGGCGCTCAAGACCGTGATGCCCGCCATGCCGGTCGTTGCCGCACTCTCCGCCGCCCACCTCGCTGCCCTGATTCTGCCGTCGTCGCTGCGTCGCCTCTATGTCGCGCGCGACAATGACGGGGCCGGGCGCTTTGCGGTGGAACGATTGCGCGCCCGCTCCAGAGCCGGCGATATCGACATCCGCGCGCTCGCCCCGAGGACAGAGGATTTCAACGCCGATCTCCTCTCCCTCGGCCCGGACCGGCTCAGGGCATGGCTCGCCGAGCAGCTCGCTCCGGACGATGTTCAGCGTTTCCTGGTCGCGGATGAGCAGAGGCGATGCATGTGAAGTCCGTCAGCGCCGGACGGGCGAGGAGCGGCATCGGGGCCGGCCTTCCGGTTCACAAGGGGCCGCGCCACGGCCTTTCCAAGAGAGGGATCTGCCAGCGCCGGCCGACTTTGCAACGGCCTTGCGGCCGTCCTCCACTTCGTTGCGGCCCGGCGGGTGCAAAGCCGCCCCTTGGCACTGGCGGGCGATCCCCGGAAAGGCCGCGACGGACGCGGCCTCGGAACCGGGAGACAGCCCCATGCTGCACGACCTCTTCACCGACGACGCCATCGAACCCCATCACGCGGCATCGCCAACCGCCCATGTCCTCGACGAAATGGCGCTTCACGGCACCCGTCCCGGCCCGGACGATCCGGAGCGCCTGACCGTGCCCGAAGCCGACCGTGCCGAGCAGGAGATCGAGACCGCCGCAGCCGCCCTCATTGCCCTCATGGCCGATACGGCGCTGGATGACGATCTCGATGACGTCCTCTGGGGCTTCGCCAATCTCTTCCACCGCCGCATCGGCTGGCTCGACCGCTTGCTCGACGACAACGAGATGACGCAGCGGCGCTTGGCAAGCGAGCAGGACGGCTCGGAGATCAAATCGGTCGAACTCGAGCGCCTGACTGCCCGCGGCGAGGCATTGCTCGAACGCCGCGCCGCCTTCGAGAACCTCCGCGACCTTGCCGCCACTCAATTCGAATCCGCGACCGGTTCCGCCTGGCGGCCCCGCACGGGCTCGATGACGAACCGGCGGACGATGACGGCGGCCATGATCGACAGCCGCGACTTCATCGCCGCCAAGCGGCGGGCCGAGACCGAACCGCTGCTGCCCACCGGTCCGCGCATCGCGTTCACCGGCGGCGTCGACTGCAATGATCACGCCCGCATCTGGGATGCCCTCGACAAGGCCCGCGCCAAGCATCCCGATATGGTGCTCATCCATGGCGGATCGCCGAAAGGCGCCGAAAAGATAGCCGCCTGCTGGGCCGACAATCGCGGCGTGGCGCAGATCGTCTTCAAGCCCGATTGGACCCGCCATCGGAACGCAGCCCCCTTCAAGCGCAACGACCAGATGCTCGAAGCGCTCCCCATCGGCGTCATCGCCTTCCCCGGCTCGGGAATCTCGCAGAACCTCGCCGACAAGGCGCGTAAGATGGGGATCGCGGTGTGGCGGTTCGACAAGGGCGAGGGTGGCGCGTGACGCGCCGCAGCTGCCGTCGTTGTTGTTTTCCTGACACTTTTGTTTTTTTGGTTATCAACGTGTCGAAAGATACAAATACCTCCGGCGCATCGATGGCGTTGCAAATGTAGTGTGATGCCGAAAGCACTCGGTAAGATTATCCCCAATCTGAAACACTTCGAGCAAGACACGGTCGTTGATTGGGGCGCGCCATCTGTCTCGTAGTTAGCAATTACGGAAGGGGCGGCGCTATGTGCAAAAGGCAGCCTTCTGCTACGGAGTTAGGATGAGTTTGCCGGTAATATCGAAAATGTTGATCGCCTGCGAGATGGCATCGAGCTCCTTTCCAACAGTGTTGGTGCAACTCCGCGACCGGCGCAATGTAACAGAAAATGTACAAAGTTGTTTGCGCATTGCCAATGCGAGTATTTCCTTTCAGACTGGCTGAGAGGAGCAAGGAATGGATGAGCAGGAGAAGCTCACGCCGATCGGGCAAGTGATCTAAATCGGCGAGATGCTGACTTCCGCCTTCCGGGCTGAGAACATTACGGGGGCGCTGTCGGGCACGAGAGTGAGCTCAGGCGCGATCTCGCACCCGAACAATAAGATCTACGCCAAGATTGACGAGTGGCGGCACCGAAGGATAGAGCGCAGTCACCTCTACGTATTCCTAGACGGAATCGTGATGAAGCGCTCGTTGGTCGGCAAGGTCCAAAATGTCTCGCTACGGGTGGGGACCGAGCTGATGAGCAACGGCTTCCCGGCTATCCTCGGCATCGCGGAGGGCCCGAAGGAGGATAAATCCGGTTGGGCGGCGCTTCTGCGTCATCTCGTGGATAGTGGGCCCTCAGGTGTGCGGCCGTTCGTTTCCGATGCTTGCCGTCGGCTCGTCGAAAGAGCCGCATTGCTGCCGTATGCGCAGTGCCAGCAGACGCTTCAGTCGCGTGTTCTCGTCCTCCAACGCCTTCAGGCGGCGCGCCTCCGAGACGTCCATCCCGCCGAAACGGGCCTTCCAGTTGTAGATCGAGGCGTCACTGACCCCGTGCTTGCGGCACAGGTCGGCGACCGAAACACCGGCCTCGTGTTCCTTCAGAATTCCGATGATCTGCTCTTCAGAAAAGCGGCTGCGCTTCATGTCCTGGTCCTCTCGATGGGCCAGAACGAACTTCAATCCGGATTAGAGCGCGGGGGCAACGTCAGCCTAAATAGCCGCTCCCGAACTCGAAGCCGTTGCCTGAGAGCACCGCTTACACACTGTCCGTATATTTGTTGGCTTGATGTTCATGCAGCAAGCCATCTTTGATGCTCCAACGATCTACAATTGGCACTCAAAACGGCATTACGTTAATAGCTTGCTCCATTCGGCGAATTGAAAATGGCATCTTGGATGGAAGTACACGCTTTGGTCTTTAGCGGGCCGGAACCCTCTTGGCACGTGGTAGGAACAAGATATCCAATTTGCCATCCCGACCGGGCAAGTCGACGCCCTGCATCTGCATGAATGAAGTTGAAGGAAACCTGAATTTCAAGGCTTGAACCAAATCCATTGAGACCACAAGGGATGCGCCAAGGCTTTTGGTTATGCGCTCCAGGCGGTAGGCAACGTTGACAGTATCGCCGAGGACCGTGAACTCATCATGGTAACCACTCTTTACGACGCCGCTAAGGATTGACCCGTAATGCAGTCCTATTCCTACGGACGGTATCATTCCGTCCAGTCTTTTTTGCCCCTCAAGCCAACTATCGAGTGAATTCGATATTTCAATAGCACATGCCAATGCCCGGTCGGTATCATCATTAGCATTGTGAGGGACGCCAAAAACGGCGAGGATGCCATCTCCGGTAAACTTGTCGATCACTCCGCGATGTTTTAACACGGACTTCGAAACTATCTGCCGATACGCCGACAACATCAAAGCTAGTTTCTCAGGTGAGGTGTTTTCCGACAATCGAGTAAACGCTCGAATATCAATGAACATCACGGCAGCGTGATTGCGCATCAATCCTAGGTTAGGGCCTTCTTCCTGGAGAGTTAGCGCAACCTGGGGAGAAAAGAAGCGGGTCAGATTCCGGCGCATATTGTCTGCATTCAGTGCGAGCAGCCTAGTTTGCTGCATCTCTGACGCAAAAAGATGCACGGCTATTGCTGTGAAACCGAAACTAGCGGCGAAGCCCAGATCCTTGTTGAACAAGCCCTCGATGAATGGTGTCAGCCCGATACTGTGGTGACGCAGCGCCTGGACGATCAACATTCCTATCCAAGCAAAGAAGACAGCTGATGAAAAGACAATAATGCGGCCTTGATCCTGACGAAGAGCGACATGATTCAACAACACAAATGGGATCACAAGGCTCGTAGTTGTCAGATTGTGATTGGCTGTCGCAGCAGTATCCAGAAGGTTGCCGTAAAGCACTACACTGACCAAAACTGCATCGATCAATATGTAGATCATTGTGGCATTGCGCCAATCGGGTCGGTAGAAGCTGGTCAATATGGACGTGGCTGTCACCGTCAGATAGGCAAATGCAATTAGAAGGTAGCCGACGATATTGTGGTGAGAGCTTTCGAAAAACAAATTTACGGCGACGATACCAAAGGCAACGAGCCGCAACGCGTTCCAGCGGAGCTCACGAGACGCATCAACGCCAAGAAGCGAAGTGCCGTCACGATTTTGTCCCAAGACGGGCTCCTCTTAGTCCGGCAGATTCCACGAGGGGCGCAATGCGCCAAGGCGCGAGGCGCCCCTGTAGGGGGAATGAGGGCGTTTCCGGTTTTATTTGATTTCGACGATAGTGAGCTTGCCGTTCACCCGGTCGGCGACGAATTCGATGTTGTCGCCTGCTTTCAGCTTTTCAAGCATGGCATCGTCGGCCGGGCGAAACACCATCGTCATTGCCGGCATGTCGAGGTTTTTTAGCTCCTCATGGATGACGGTGACTTTTCCAGCCTTAGCGTCAACTTTCTTGACGGTGCCCTTTGTATATTCGGTCGCGAATACGCTACTTGCGCTAAAAAACAACGATGCACAGGCAAGTGCAATTTTCGATATTTTTGTCATGTTGCACCTTTTGTTTGTCAGTTCAGCGTTGGATATTCCCAAGGCGAACCGGATGAGCGTGGGGTTTTCTTTCAAAAAGCGGATCAGTTGCGTGCGAGCGAATTGACAACGTCAATGCCGCCCCTCATCCCGGCTTCATAATGCCCCGGGATGAGGCAAGCGAACTCGAAATCGCCGTCGTTGACGAACGACCAGATGATCTCGGCTTTGCTTCCGGGCTCCAGGTGAACCGAATTCGGGTCGTCGTGTTCCATTTCCGGAAATTTTTCCATGAGCGCCTTGTGTTCGGAAATTCCATGGTGATCGTCGAGCACGAATTCGTGGGCGAGTTCTCCCTTGTTTTCGATGATGAAGCGAATCGTCTCGCCGTGATTGATCTGCATTTGGTTTGGTTCAAAGATCATGTCGCCATCATCCGTTTCGCGCATCGTAACGGTGATCGACCGCGTGACTTTCGATGCCTTGCCCGGCTCCCCGACAGCCATTCTGTGGTGTTCTGCCGCCAAAGCGTGACCATGCCCTCCGGTATCCGCTCCGTGGTGAGGCGTCTTTGCCGCGTCCCCGTGGCCGCCGGCGTGGCTGCCGCCGGCCGCGGCAGCGGAGGCATAAAGAATGGCGCTGACAGTCGTGGTCATAAATCTCTGCATTCGTTTTCCCTTCTGGAAATTGCCGTGAGCATCAAGCGCTGGCATTAGCCGGCCGTGTTGTGAGATCCGGGCCTCGGGGTAATTTGGGTTTGAGCATCGGCGGCCTTTCGCGGTTCCGGCAATTCGCCGGTCCACTCGTAAGCCTGCGTTCCCGGTGGGTTCTGGTACCAGCCAGGATCCGAGTAATCGCCGGGGGTCAGGCCTTCGCGCACCTTGACGACCGAGAACATGCCGCCCATTTCGAGCGGGCCGTGCGGTCCCCATCCGGTCATCATCGGAATAGTATTGTCCGGCAATTCCATTTCCATGACGCCCATATCGGCCATTCCGGCAGTCCCCATTGGCATGTATTCCGGCTGAAGATTGCGGATTTTCTTCGTCAAATTGCGCTTGTCTGCGCCGACGAATGTGGGAACGTCATGCCCCATTGCGTTCATTGTGTGATGCGACTTGTGGCAGTGGATCGCCCAATCGCCTTCGTAGATTGCATCGAATTCAAAGGCCCGCATGGCGCCGACAGGAATATCGATCGACACTTCAGGCCATTGCGCTTCAGGCTTAACCCACCCTCCATCCGTGCAGGTCACGGCAAAATCGTAGCCGTGCATGTGGATGGGATGGTTGGTCATTGTCAGGTTGCCGACCCGGATCCGGGCCCGTTCGCCTTTGCCTATGGGGAGGGGGTCGATTCCGGGAAACACCCGGCTGTTCCATCCCCAAAGGCTGAAATCGAGCATCGTCATCACCTTCGGCACATACATGCCGGGGTCGATGTCGAAGGCGTTCAGCATGATCAGGAAGTCGCGATCGACCCGCCGGAAGTTCGGGTCCTTGGGATGGACGATGAACATGCCCATCATGCCCATCGCCATTTGCACCATTTCATCGGCGTGCGGGTGGTACATGAAGGTGCCGCTCTTCACGAGGTCGAACTCGTAAACGAAGGTCTTGCCGGTGGGGATGCCGGGATGGGAAAGGCCCGATACGCCGTCCATACCTGACGGCAAGATAAGCCCGTGCCAATGAACCGATGTGTGCTCAGGTAACTTGTTCGTCACGAATATGCGGATGCGGTCTCCTTCAACCGCCTCGATCGTCGGCCCGGGCGATTGACCATTGTAACCCCATAGGTAGGCGGTCATGCCCTCTGCGACTTCCCGCTCGACCGGTTCGGCGACCAGATGGAATTCCTTGACGCCGTTGTTCATCCGGAACGGCAGGGTCCAGCCGTTCAGCGTTACGACCGGGTTGTAGTCCGGACCGCTTTGCGGATGCAGCGGCGGCTGCGTTGCCGCCGTCTCCATGATTGCCGCTTCGGGAAGTCCGGCGTTTGCCGTTTTCGACCAGGCTGCCGTCGAGACCAGTGCAGCGCCGGCGCCCAGCAATTGACGTCTGTTGAACATGGCTTTCTCCTGTTTAGTGGCCGCCGCCGCTGCTGTCCGCGACTGCGATAGCCTCGCTGTCACCGCCGCCTGCTGCGCCGCGGCCGCCGAAAATCGCACCGGAAAGGTCAGCGTCCGCGAGCCAGAAATCGCGCTTGGCCCTGCCTGCCAGAAGCATGGCATTGGTCTTCGCCCGCGTATCGGCGAGGAGTTCGAACGTGTTGGTGAACATCGCGTTGTTCGTCAGCAGGCCTTCTTCTTCAATGCGTGTGCGCAGAGGCAGGACATTGGTTTGGTAATGGCGTGCGATGTCGTGGGTCGAGCGGTAGGCGGTATAGGCCGACCGCGCTTCGGAGCGGATATTGACCGCCCTTTCCGCCAGCAGGTTGGCTGCCCGCATATACGCCAGTTCCGCCTTGCGAAGCCGGGCTTTACCGCTGTCGAAGACCGGAATGACGAATTCCAGCTCGAATTGAGGCGTCGTACTGGTTGAGGTTTCTCCATCGTCCCTCTCTCGCTCCACTTCGAGGCCGCCGATCAGTTCCAGGTCGGTGACGTATCGCGTCGCCTCGGTGAACCTGTAACTCTTGGACATCGCTTCGAGCTCAAGCCGGGCAATCTGAAGGTCGACACGGTTCTTCAAGGCTTCCGCCTCCACCGCGTCCTTTACGGCGAGCCTTCCCGGCAGGGCCGGCAGTTGGTCAGGAACGAAGAAGTCGACTTCGTCGCCCCAAAGTCCCATCAGGCGGGCTAATTCTTCCTTCGCAAGCCTTGCGGCAAGGCGCGCCTCGGCCTTCTGGCCGGTCAACTCGGCATAGAAGACATGCTCGCGCGCCTGGCCCGCTTTCGGCAGCGCTCCCGTTTCACCGAGTTTTTCGGCGAGTTCCGATGCGGCGTCGGCCGCGACCTGCGCCTGGTTGAGAACCTGGACCGCTTCGAAGCCGGAAACCGCGTCGATCCAGGCTTTGCGGGTGGCACCTGCGAGACGAAGCGTTTCTTCTGCCGCCCTCAATTGCGCTTGCCTGAAGCGGGTATCCGCCAGATCGACGCGATCCTTGCGGGTTGCCAGCGATAGGATATTGGCGGCCACCGTCCCCTCAATGCTGCGGAACGCATCCAGGCCTGGAGCACCGATGCCGAATGTGCCGATCGAAACGCGCGGGTTTTCCGGCAGGAGCTGCTGCCAGACATCCGCAGCCGACATGCCAAGGTCGGCGTAGGCCGCCTGCAGACCTCGGTTGTTGAGAAGCGCAACCTGGATCGCCGTGTCAGCCGAGACGGTTTTCTTGTGCACCAGGCCATGCACCTGTTTCTTGAGCGATTCCGCGTGCTCCTGGTTCTGAATCCAGACGGAAGATCTGCCTGTTGCTTTGCGGGTAGTTTCGGCCACGGTGGAGAAGCCGGCGCCCGGCTCCGAATATTCCGAGATCTGCGCGGTACTGGCGCAGGCCCCGGCAAGCAGCGACAGCAGGGAGACGGCGCCCATTTGGCGCGCGATACGCCTCATGAATCACCTCCCGCTCCAGGAGCCTGCTCGTCGTTGAGTTGACGCCAGGGTTTGGGGTCGATTGGTACTCTGTGAGTGTATTCGCCGATGGCGGAGATGTCTGCGCTGCGCAGCAAGCCGATTTGGGCGTCGGCCGGCGATTGAAGTGGCAGCACGTTTTGCGGCTGCGATGCCGTACATGCGCCAAGGCCTGCCGGCAGCAGCACTGCCAGGATCAGATTTTTCACGAAATTCACCTGAAAATGAACATTGCCAGTCGCAGGGGGCAATTACGTCCCCCGCGGTCGAGATGGTCAGCGCGCTTCAGCGCGATCAGGCAATGGGTGGCTCGTAAAGGCGACCTACAGGCTGCGCCGCCAAGCCTTCGAGGAAGAGATCGTACATATCGCGACCCGGGCTTCCATCAGTCAAATCCGCTGCCACCGCGAGGTCCGCGACAAAACATAGCCCGTAGCAGCACGTGTCATCACGGGCCGTGTCATGATCATGCGCTGCTTGGTCTTCATCGCACTGCGCCTGACTAAGTGAGTGCGAGCCGGTATGAGACCTGCCGTCAACCTCAGTATCCATCCAAACGAGGGCGGCATCAGCCGCCCCTTGGATTTCCGCTGGCGATACTGCGGCAAGATGCGGCTGGGAAAGGGACGGCAGGACGAGCAGGACGGCGATCATCACCATCCGCATTAGCCCACCGAGCGTCCCAATCTTCGCCAACATCGAATCCTTTTCTCACGATTCGCTTAATCCGAGTAGGCGAGATGTATTGTCGCGCCATTTAGAGATCAAGCCCAATCTCGGAGCACTCAACGCGTGCGACCTGTACAGGCCGCCGAAATGACGCGTGAAGGACCAATTAATCTCCTGAGCCAATGGTTTTTTCTAAGCTTTGGCTGATCCGGAGCGGAGCTGAATTTTGCGTGATCGCTGTGGCAAGTGGGCACCGCTGAAAGGGCTGTGCCCGGTTCAAGTCAGGTCCCGCTGCTCGGATAGGCGGCGACGACAAGTGTCTCGGAAAACTTATCCGGTTGCTTTTCGGACAAAATCTTTGCGATTGGTCATTCAAACCTTTTCGAAACGGTCTCTCAAGCGTACAACGGTCTGGCGTAAGTTTTCAGCTAGCGAAAAAGTCAAATTTCTGAGGCATATTCGCCCCACCTTTACGCCCACGGGCTGATACGCAGCAACGCTTTATGGAATAGACTGACTACATCCTAGATAATGCGAATCTCTCATACTGGGAATGATGTGAGTGCCCGCGCCAGGGATACTCCGCGCCTGCTTCGCAGGTGGCGGCGATAGTTTAACACAGTGACGCTTCTGAAGTCTTGTTGAAGGCAGTGCGCTGCAATTCGGCGGTTTCCACCTGTGCTCAAGCTGGCGGTGCGTTCGGGGCGGAGATGGGACGCAGCTACACTGACCTGGACAAGCTCGCCACTCATGGCGCCGGGCGCGGCCGACGCGAGTCTCGCCGATCGGACGATACCAGTATGGAGCTACATGGCGGGCGCCCAGTACATGCTTTCAGGACACTCGAAGCCTGATTGTTTGGCGAGTTTCCTTTCGTTGTAACCCCGGCCAAGCCGTCGTCGGATGCGGTAAACTCGGTGGCGGGAAAGGCAACGGCGCTCCTTCGCCGGCTGTTCATCAAGGCAGTCACCATCCCTGCATGTCTCTCATCGCGTAAATCCCGCGGCGGTCCGTTCAACCCGCCGTCCGAGAAAATTTCCCCTGCCGCGAAAAGTGCTCCGCTGACGCTGCGCCCCCGGCGGCCCGTGGCCGCCTATTCTTCGAATAGCGCGCAAGGCGCGCCGGGGTGACGGCAATGCCGTCAACTTTTCCCGGCATTCCTCGCGCCCGCTTCGCTCCAAATTTTCCCTCCCGGCGGGTCCTCCACTTCGTTCCGGCCCTCCGCTTACGCTGCGGGTGATCCGGCCCGCCTATGCGGTCTTTCCGCTGGAGCCATCGCAGGGATGGTCCCTGCGACGAACAGCGAAAGGATTATCACCATGGCCATCACCCTCGGCACGTTCTCCAAGCAGAACGACGGCAGCTTCACCGGGACCCTCAAGACCCTCAACGTCACCGCCAGCCTCATCGTCGTCCCCGTCGACAAGATGTCCGAAAACGCCCCCGACTATCGCGTCTATGCCGGCAACGGCCAGCGCTACGAGGTCGGCGCCGGCTGGAGCCAGGTCGCCAAGTCGAGCGGCGAGACCTACCTGAACCTCAAGATCGCCGCGCCGGAATTCGGCCCCAACTGGGTACGCGCCCGCCTCGTCAAGCTGGAGACGCCGATGGAGGACCGCACCTCCCACCTCGCCCTGTGGGAGCCGCGCGAGCGCTGATCCCGCCCATTCCCGAAGACCCCGCCGGAGCGCATCCGGCGGGGCTTATCTTCATGCATTCCGCCGCGCCCGACCGCCGCAATCCAATCGGTGTCGGCGCTGGTCGCGCCGACGGGCTTTCCGTCTCGATCTTCCCATTCTGCCATCCGGCGCAACGAGCCTGTAAAGGATCGGTGCTGCGCACCCCTCCAAAATACTCCGTTCCGCTGGCGCTTCACTCCGCATTTTGGCTCCTCCCGCGCCCGCTTCGCGGCGGCTTCGCCGTCCTTGACAGGCTCTATCCGGATGACCGGGGACCCCGTTCTCGACGGGAGAACGGCTCAATCATAGGAGGTTCCCATGTCCATCCAGATCAATTTCGGCCACGACATCCGCGTTGAGTATCGCGGCCATTTCTACGCCGAGGACGAGCTGCGCGAGAGCATCTGGCTCGTCAACATGGAGCTGCGCAATGGCCTGCCGACGCGCGAGCGCATCGAGGCCAAGCGGCAGATCACGGAGATGGAAGCGGCGCTGACAGCGCTGCTGAACACAGCGGAGGCGGGGCATTGAGCCCCGCTTTTCGCGGCGTTTTCGAGCCAGACGCCGGTCTCTCGTCCATTCATTGCGAGGGGGGATCGTTTTCGGCACCCCCCGCTTTTCGATCCTGAGCAAGCGCGCTCCCCGCCGACATCCTTCGCCCATTCGCGTCGAACTTCGCCGAAAGGAGCTAAAGGATGATCGATCACACATCGAGGGCGGCCGAGGCCCGCAAAGGCTCGCCGTTCCTCTCGACGCGGGAGGCCGCATTCTATCTCGGCCTCTCCTTCCGCACCCTCGAAAAGATGCGCCTGACGGGCAACGGCCCGCGTTTCCGCAAGCATGGCCGCTTTGTCCGCTACCACATTGCTGACCTCGATGCCTGGTCGGAAGGACGACGGCATTCCTCCACATCTGATGAGGGAGAACGCGGATGAAAAGGCCCGCTTTCCTTCCTCTCGCCGCAACGCTTGCAGGCATCGTGCTCGTCGGCTTCTCCGCCATCGCGCTCCCCCAGCCGCGCCTTGTCTGGAACGCCTCCGCCAGTGCGCCGATCGGTCTTTATCGCGTCGTCTCCGGCACGCCGGAACGCGGCAACTTCGTCCTCGTCCGCCTCCCGAAATCCATCGAAAAGCTGGCCGCCATCCGCCGCTATCTGCCCGCCGGCGTGCCGCTCATCAAGCGCATTGCCGCCGTCGCCGGGGATGATGTTTGCGCCTTCGACGGGGCCATCATCGTCAATGGCGAAATCGTTGCCCGCCAGCTCAAGGTGGATCGGGCAGGACGTTCCCTGCCGCGCTGGAATGAATGCCGGGAACTTGTCCAGGGCGAATTCTTCCTCTTGGGCGAAGCTCCGGACTCCTTCGACAGCCGCTATTTCGGGCCGGTGACGAGCGCCCGCGTGATCGGGAGGCTCGCGCCGCTATGGATCGACTGAGCCCCCTTATTTTCGCGGCCGCCACCATCATTTCACCGGCCTATGCAGCGCCGCTCGACCAGTTTCAGGCGCATATCAAAGAGGCGTCACAGCGTTTCGGCATCCCCGCCAGATGGATCGAGGCGGTCATCATGGCCGAGAGCAACGGCGATGTGTGCGCCGTCTCACCCAAGGGCGCCATGGGCCTGATGCAGCTCATGCCGGAGACCTGGGTCGAGTTGCGCGATCAGCATGACCTCGGCGCCGATCCCTTCGATCCGCGCGCGAACATCCTCGCCGGAACCGCCTATCTCAAGGCCATGCAGGACCGTTTCGGCTATCCGGCGCTCTTCGCCGCCTACAACGCCGGACCGGGCCGCTACGAGGACCATCTGCGGACCGGAAAGCCGTTTCCCACCGAGACCCGCGCCTATGTCGCGCGCATCGCAGAGACGCTCGCGGACGCGGGCGGATTCGCTTCGGACGGAATGAATTTACCGCCGACCGACACGCGGAATCCCGATCAAATCGCCTCCGGGCATCGGCTCTTTTTCTCTCTCTCGAAGACGAAAAACGAGGCCGCAGGCGACGACAAATCGTTGCTGAGCGGAGCGCTTTTCGTGCCGCTTTCGACGCGAAAACCGGATGAAAAATGAGGCGAGAAATGCGTCGCCAGAGTTCGCTTCCGGTGCGCTTCTCGCTCCTTCCTTCGCCCGGCGGCGCGGCTTCGCCGCTGCCGGGCTTTCTCGCCATCAGTCGATGTGATCGCGGATGATCGTGGATGGTCGCAGGCAGGCTCAGGGAAGCCGCGTAAGGCAAGATGAAGCTCCGGCACCATCTGCGGTGTCGCGCATCGTAAGCCTTTGTCTGCACATCGGTTTTTCCGTGGGCGGATGGTGCCATGCACCTCCGCCGTGGTGCCATGGGGGGCGCAATGCCCCGGATTTCCTGGGGGCGATTGGCACCAATTTCCAGAGGCTCGTTTCGCGCCCATTTTATAGGGATTGATGAGGAGCGGACCGTGTTCGACGACGACGATTTCAAACCCAAACTCGGCAAGATCCGCTCGCGCGGCTCGAAGGGCGGACGCAAATTCCTGCATCAGGTTTTGGCTGCATCGAACCTCGCACGCGGCGGGGCGGGCGGCACACGTAAGTCCCGCTTCACTGGCAGCCGTATCGGGCGCGGCGCCGGCGTGGGACGTGTGCTTGTCAATCGCGACCGTTACGCCGCCTTCCGCCAGCGCCGCGTCATCATCAAGTCCCGCATCGTCAAGCTGGCCGGGAAGGGGATGGCCAAGGGACTGGAAGGCGCGCGGGCGCATCTGCGCTATATCCAGCGCGACGGCGTGACCCGCGAGGGGGAGCCGGGCGAGCTTTACGGCGCCGAGCAGGACCAGGCGGACGGCAAGGCCTTCCTGGAACGCTCGGAGGGCGACCGCCATCAGTTCCGCTTCATCGTCTCGGCCGAGGACGGCGCGGAATACGACGACCTCAAGCCGCTCACCCGTCGCCTGATGACCCGCATGGAGGAAGATCTCGGTACCAAGCTCGATTGGGTGGCGGTCGATCATTACAACACCGGCCATCCGCACACGCATATCCTGCTGCGCGGCCACGACGAGCGCGGCAAGGATCTCATCATCGCCCGCGATTACATCACCACCGGCATGCGCGAGCGCGCAGCCGAGATCGTCAGCCTGGATTTCGGGCCGCGGTCGGATTTCGAGATCGAGGGCCGGCTGCGCCGCGAGGTCGAGCAGGAGCGTCTGACCAGGATTGATCGCCGCCTCGTCCGCGACATGGACGAGGCGGGTCTCGTCGCCGCGACCGACCGCGACGCCTTCCAGCAGAGCCTGTGCGTGGGCCGGCTGCAGAAGCTGAGGCGGCTCGGCTTAGCCGTGGAACTTCGCCCCGGCCAGTGGCGGCTGGAAGTGGGGCTGGAGGATACGCTCCGCCGCATGGGCGAGCGCGGCGACATCATCAAGACCATGCATCGCGAAATGGCCGGAAGAAGCATCGCCCGCAGCCCCGGCGACTACGCGATCCTCGTCCTAGGAGACCCGACCACGAACCCCGTCACCGGGCGCGTGGTGGCGCGCGGGCTGTCCGACGAACTCAAGGACCGGCATTACCTCATTGTCGACGGGGTGGATGGGCGGACCCATTACGTCGACATCGGCAGGGGCGAGGCGACCGAGCCGACACCGGACGGCAACATTGTCCGTGTGACGCCGAAGACCATCGAGCCTCGGCGAGTAGACCGAACCGTCGCCGAGGTCGCCGCCGCCAACGACGGGCGCTACACCATCGACCTGCACCTCAAGCATGATCCCCGCGCCACCGAGGGATACGCCGAGACCCACGTGCGGCGGCTCGAGGCCATCCGCCGCGCCACCGGCGGCGTTGCCCGCGAGCCTGACGGTACCTGGATCATCGCGCCCGACCATCTCGACCGGGTGATGGAATATGAGCGGAGCCTTGCTCGCACAGCGCCGGTCATCGTGGAGAAGCTTTCCCATCTCACTCTCGACCAGCAGGTGGGCACCGACGGCGCCACCTGGCTCGACCGCGAGCTCCTCTCGGATCATCCCGAGCCCAGCCGAGACTCCGGTTTCGGCCGTGAGCTGCACGAGGCGCAGGCGCGCCGTCGGCAATGGCTGATCGCCGAGGGCCTCGCTCACGAGGAACGGGATCGGATCGTCTATCGCGCCAACATGCTGGCGACCCTGCGTCGGCGCGAGCTTGCTCGTGTTGCCGGTCAGCTCTCCAACCAGCTCGGGCTTTCCTACGTCGAGACTCGCTCAGGCGAGCCGGTGGAAGGGACGCTCCGCCGCTCCGTCGAACTCGCCAGCGGCAAATACGCCCTTGTCGAGAACAGCCGTGAATTCACCCTCGTCCCCTGGAGGCCCGTCCTCGAACGCCACATCGGCAAGCAGGTCTCCGGCATCATGCGCGGCGACGGCATCACCTGGAGCATAGGAAAGCAGAGGGGATTGGGGATTTCGTGAGAATCTTTCAACCTGACCATTCCATCAATGATGCCTTGATGTTTTCTAGAATCGTTGCTGACATCGGAGCTCCGCCAGCATGAATCCAAATCCCATTTGGGTAGATTTGGTTCGCAGAAGTCCTTATGGAATATGGTCATGGCGCGCAGCACGCCACGTGCTCCTTGTCAGCGTTATTGGCGACAACACCAATGCCGACACGACGAGCCGGCCTGTTTGTGTGTCATGCTCGTGCAATCATCATGCCCGCAGTAATGATTGCGATATTGGCATTATTGCTACCACCACCGGACTCGGCGCATTGGTCGGCACGCCGCAGTAGGTTTAGCGCAGATTGTAGTTGTCACGACCCTGGTGCTGGCGAGGATGATCGTCATTGTACCCATGGTTATGAATGAGTGATCATTGTCCTAGCTTCCTTTGGTGTAGAGCAATGCGGCGCCGCCCGCGTGTACCCACTTGTGCGTGTGTTTGCCGTTGTAATAGTGGTTCGGGGCGCCCAGCGATGTCGGCGTCAACTGATAGGGAAGACAACTATTTCCGCCTCGGGCTCCGTCTTCTGCACCGTGTGGTTATGGCGAAGGGCGCCTAACAGTGCTTTGTGCCGTGGGCGGACGGTTCGCGCACCAGCAATGTCTTCATTTGCGGAGGATGCGGCGGCGCTCCTCAAGTTCCTTCTTGCAAATCTCGCCCCAGGCGAAGCGATCCTCGATAATTTCCAGACGTGCTCGCGCAGGTGGCGGACAATGCGGCGGCAATGGCGGAACCCTTGTCCACCCCACACGAACCAAATTTATACGCTGCTCCATAATTGCGTTGAATCCGGTCAGGTCGCCTAGGCCGACATCGCCGCTCATGGCCAGTATGAGTACCGGCCCGGTTAGGATCGTGCCGGCGGGCATTGGCTCGGACGTCGGCTTGCCCTTCAGGTATGCTTCCGGCTCGGCCTCGAACTTCTCCTCGCAGCATTCCGAACAGAAATAGTGCTTCTCGCCGACGTGCTGGTGTAGGAAGCGGGCCGTAGCGCGCCTGACCGTCATTCCGCAGACGGGATCCTCGAACATTTTGGTGGCGTCACCGACAGTTTCCATGTTCCTGCCTCAGACTGGCCACTCCTAGAAAATGGCGATTCCAGTCACTAGGAGGTCAAGAAATGAAATTTCTTGCTCTCGCGGCTTGACCTTCCAGTGGATGGAATCTCTATCTTGAACTCGATCGCACATAAGTTGTGCACTCGATGAACATTGGCGACGTCTCCGAATGCTGTGGCCTGCCGGCCAAGACGATTCGGTACTATGAGGATATCGGTCTCGTGCAGCCCGCGCGCCGCGAGAACGGCTATCGTGAATTCGCGCGCCGCGATCTTCACAAGCTGGCGTTTCTCGGTCGAGCTCGTTCGCTTGGCTTCAGCATCAAGGAATGCCGGTCCTTGCTGTCGCTCTACGAGGATCGCAAGAGGTCCAGTTCCGACGTTAAGGCAATCGCGCGGACACATCTGGACCGTATCGATCGGAAGATCGAGGAGCTGCAGGCGCTGAGTGCGACGCTACGTGACCTCGTCGAACGCTGCCAGGGAGACGACCGCCCCGAATGCCCGATCATGGACGATCTGGCCCGGCCCGCCCCCAACGAGCACCCCGCACCGCTGATGTCACGCGCCTCTTCGAAATGTGACAACGCATCGCTGGAAAATCGTTCGGCGCGAATGTAACCTGATCTAATGACGTTCTTCGCACGCCTTTTCTGCATTTTCGCGCTTGCGGCATTCGCCGCAGGTGCGGTTGCGCATTCGGTGGGCTCGGTGGCCATGGCCTTCGCGATCATCGCTTCTGATGCCGACATGCCGGCCATGGACGACTGCGACGCTTGCGGCGACCCGCAAACGGGTCTCAATGATATCGTCTGCGGTTTCGTGTGCAACGCCACGGGAGCGGCTGCAATTCCGACCCCTTCGGTAGGTTCGGTTCCGGCACTCACCTCGTGCGCGCATGCGCGTCTGGAGGAGCGGAGGTCGCACGGCATTGCCTCTCCGCCGGCCAAACAGCCACCTCGATCCTACCTCTGATCTGACACCCGGCGTCTGATCGCGTTCGGTGTGTCGCCTCGTGTCGACAGGGCGCATCGGCTCTGGCGCGCGGGTCAATCGAGTCGTTGCCGCAATTCTGCTTCGGCCGCGCTCCACAAGATCAGAGAGTGTCTATCCATGTCGACTGATTTCAGGCTCACCATATCGCGCCGCTCGTTTCTCACTGCGTCGCTGGCAGGCTTCGCGGCGACCGCCGTGCGAAAGCCGGCCTTGGCCACACAGCAGACCCGCAGATTCACCTTGCGCGCCGCCCCAGGCCGCACGCGGCTGGTGCCCGAACCCCATCCCGAAACCTTGGTGTGGTGCTACAACCGCCGGGTTCCCGGTCCCGAGATTCGGGTGCGGCAGGGCGATCGGCTCCGTATCGAAGTCACCAACACGCTGGCCGAGGAGACCACGGTCCACTGGCATGGCGTCCGCCTGCCGAACGCGATGGACGGGGTTCCGCATCTGACACAGAACCCGATTGCGCCCGGTGAAACCTTCACCTACGAGTTCGATGCGATCGATGCAGGCACCTTCTGGTACCATCCGCACCAGCGCAGTTTCGAGCAGGTCGCGAGAGGACTCTACGGGCCACTTGTTATCGAGGAAGCCAACGCTCCGAACGTCGACCGGGATGTTACCTGGGTACTCGACGATTGGCGGCTGGATTCGGATGCCGCGGTGTCGGACGACTTCGGCGCGGCCATGGATGCAAGCCACGCAGGCCGACTGGGAAACACCGTCACGATCAACGGGCGTGTACCCGAGACTTTCACGGTGAGGTCCGGGGAACGCATTCGGCTGCGGCTAATAAACGCCGCCAATGCACGCATCTTTGCGCTCGACTTCGGCGACCATACGCCGCGCGTCATCGCGCTCGACGGCCAGCCGGTCACACCCCACGCACCTGCAGGAGGGCTCGCCGTGCTTGGACCAGCAATGCGGGCCGACCTCATCCTCGATTTCTCCGCAGAGCCCAGCTCTCGGCTCCAGCTGGTTGACCGGGCCTATCGTGGAAATGAATACCGCGTCCTCGACATCGTCTATGGCGATACCCCTTTACGCGACGCGCTTCCCGACCGGGATATTGCGCTGCCGGCCAATCCCCTTCCCGAGCCGGATCCCGCGTCCGCCCGCCGCCACGACGTCTTGTTCACCGGTGGCATGATGGGCGCAATGGTCGAGCGTCAGATGGACCTCGATGCGTTTGGGGACGCGATGCGGGGCCTACGCCACGAAGGACGCGGTATCTGGTTCGTCAACGGGAAGGCGGCTGAGGGGCACGCGCTCGATCCCTTTCTGACCTTGGAGTCTGGCGCGAGCCATGTTCTTCAGATGACGAACGCAACGGCGTTCCATCATCCGATTCACCTGCACGGCTACTCGTTTCGCGTCATCAGCCGCGACGGGAAGCCGACCAAACACCGCGAATGGCAGGACACGGTGCTAATGGCCCCTCGCGAGCGCGTCGAGATCGCGTTCGTCGCCGACAATCCGGGCGACTGGATGTTCCACTGTCACATTCTCGAGCACCAGGCGGCCGGGATGATGGGCGTGATCCGTGTCGCATGAGCGAAGGAGTGCTCGAGATGAAATCGAGTAATGAAATCCGACCGACAAGACGCGTTTTTCTGACGTCAGTGGCGGCTGCCGGCGCTATCTCGTTTCTGCCAAGGGTCGGATTGGCATCGCAAAACGAAGCCACAAGCAAGACACTGGCTTTCGATGGCGACAACCTCCTTTCCGCAGGCCGCGGGTTGGCCGTCAGCGGCGATGACGGGCGCAGCTGGATCGAGCTCGCGTCACCCGGGCGCATCCTGGCACTTGCCACACATCGCGACCAGCCCGGGCTCGTCGTTGCCGGGTTAGCCGAGGGTGGCGTCGCGCGTTCCAGGGACGGAGGCAAGACCTGGCAATCAGGACGCGGCGGGCTTCCTGCTGGCGAGGTCGGCGCGATCGCAAGTGCCGCCCGCAATCCTGACTTGCTCTACGCCGCGATCCGCGGCGACGGGCTCTGGAAGAGCGAGGATGCGGGCAAGAATTGGTCGCTCGCGATGGACCGCCCATGGCTCAACGAGGCGGAGCGCGATCCGCTGACTCTTGTCTCGGTTGATCTCGAAACCGGAATGGGCGGCATCTGGATCTATGCCGGCACCGATGTTGGCCTGACGAGGGTACCCGATTGTTTCTGCCGCTGGCAGGAGGTGCTGCCGGGAAACGCAATGGATGCACTCGTCACAGGTTCCGCGTCGCCACCGGAAGCCCCGCTGCCGCTTGGAGAACCCGTCCTGTCGCTGGCAAGTGCCCCTTCAGCGCCGGAACGGCTCTTTGCCGCGCTGCCCTCGGGCATCTGGGCGTCGGAGGATGGCGGGGTTGTCTGGCGACGCATGATCGAGGGGACCGCCTCGGTTGTCGCGGTTCATCCGGGAGACGAACAGCACATCGCCGCCGTCATCGGCAGCACCTTGAATCTCAGCCGCGATGGTGGCGCAACCTGGCACGCGCGAGCGGCCGGATAATGGAGAGAATGATGCAAAGAAGAACCGTATTGGGTCTCATTGGCGGTGCCGCGGTTGGAGCGACGGCCCTGACGACGCTGACATGGGCGCAGAGCTCTAAAGACACGACGCCCGCGCCGGGCGGCCCTGCGAAGCAGATCACGATATGGCGAGATCCGGGCTGCGGATGCTGCGACGCCTATGCCGACTACCTCGAAGAGAACGGCTTCGCCGTAACCCGCATCGATGACCCCAACTTCGACAAGCGCTCCATCGAGGTCGGAGTGCCCGAGCAAGGGCTCGGCTGCCACCTCGCCGAGATCGAGGGCTACTATGTCAGCGGTCTCGTGCCCGCCGATATTATTGAACGGCTGGTGCACGAACGGCCCGAGATCACGGGCATCACCCTGCCGGGCATGCCTGCGAACGCCCCGGGCATGGCGCGAGTAAAAACCGGCACGCTCAAGACCTATGCCTTCGGAGAGGGCGGCATCACCGTCTATTCCGATGAATGAGTGCATGGGGGAAATGATGGGCAGCCCCATGATGCTGCTGATGATGGGCGGGGTTGGTTTGCTGTTCGTGCTCCTCGTGGCCGTCCTGATCCTAAGCCTCTTCGCGTTGGCGAAGTTTGTTCGGAGTTAGGCGTAACCGAGAAAGAAGCCAGAAGCCAAGAAGCGGGTGATGGCGCCCTCCGTGCGCTCAAATGGCGCATGGATGGCACATCCAGCAAAGCATCCAAGGAACCACCACGATGACTGACGAAATAGGATCCAGCATTTCCGCCGAGATCCGCAGCACTTTCGCCGAATTTCTCACAATCAAAGGATTGTGGACGATGGCGCTCGCCGGCGCCTGCGCCACCGTTGCCTTCGATTTCTTCGGCCAGAGCCTCAGCCCGATGCTCGGATTTGCCAATCTTGCGCCGGTGCCTCTCGCCAACAACGTAATCCAGGTGCTGT
Source organism: Stappia albiluteola (assembly GCF_014050225.1). Lineage (GTDB taxonomy): Bacteria > Pseudomonadota > Alphaproteobacteria > Rhizobiales > Stappiaceae > Hongsoonwoonella > Hongsoonwoonella albiluteola. Next base: position 71,444 of record NZ_JACFXV010000006.1, read on the forward strand.
TCGGCGCAGCATATCGACCGGGCGCCGAGTTCCTGCACTACTTCGCGGGCATGGTGGCCTATCCCCTCGGCTGGATACTACTCGGCCGCCCTATCGCGCGGGCGGTGATACCCAGCCTTGGTTGGGTCATCCCGGCGGCGATTTACGGTGTGCTGCTTTGGATCTTCGCACTCTATGTCATGGCCCATCTCGTGGCGGGAAATCCGCCGTTCCTCGCGTTCACCGGGATCACCTGGGTCGCGCTGATCGGCCATGTCCTCTTCGCCCTGATCGCGGCATGGGCCGTCGACTGGCGGGAGAACAGCAAATGAAACCTCGCTTTCTCCTTCTTGCCTGCGCGGGCATAACCGCCGCGATCGCGGTCGCCGCGCTCGCCCAAGCGGGCGGTCCGACGGCCAAGGCCGAAGGCGTCACCTTTCTCGGGGAACCCCTCACGCCGGAACAGATCGGACTCGGGCGGGAACTCTACGCCGCCAACTGCGCCTCCTGCCACGGGAGCAAGCTCGAGGGCCAGCCCGACTGGCAGAGGCGCCTGCCGAACGGCCGGATGCCGGCGCCACCGCATAACGAAACCGGGCATACCTGGCACCACGCGGACCGCCAGCTCTTCACCATTACGCAGCGCGGCGTCAGTGCGGTCGTACCGGGCTACGAAAGCGACATGCCGGCCTTCGAGGGCGTGCTGAGCGATGCCGAGATCGCGGCCGTGCTCGCCTACATCAAGAGCACCTGGCCGGAACGTCAGCGCGAGTTCCAGGCAAAAGTCTCGGCAAGAGACGGAGGGCGATCATGAGGGCAGATATTTCCCGCAGTCCTACAAAACTGTCCTGGTTCGCCTTGGCGCCCCTGGTTTTCTTCGCCCTGATCGGCGGGCTGTTGTACTGGGGACTTTTCAACAGGACCGACCGCCTGCCTTCGCCGCTCATCGGCAAGCCGGCACCGCAATTTCATCTGCCACCGATCGAAGGCCGGACGGATGGGCTCTCCACTGCGGATCTGATTGGACAGGTCTCGATCGTCAACGTCTGGGCTTCCTGGTGCGTACCTTGCCGGGTCGAGATGCCGCTCCTCAATGAATTGGCGGAAAGTAACGAAGTGACGATCTTCGGAATCAACTACAAGGATAATGCGAAAGAAGCGCTCGCCTTTCTCGAAGAGCTTGGCGATCCATACACCAAGGTCGGCGCGGACCGGACCGGCCGCGTCGCTATTGAATGGGGCGTCTACGGCCTTCCGGAGACCTTCGTCATCGATGCCGAAGGCCGCATTGCCTACAAGCATATCGGCCCCTTCAACCGCCACTCGCTGGAAGCGGATATCCTTCCGCTCGTTCAGCGCCTGCAGGCGGGAGGCGGCACATGAACCGGCGATCGTTCATGGCGGGGCTGGCGGCGTCCACCCTGGCCGGACCGGCATTGGCCCGGCCTTTGATCCCTCTTCACGACACGCCGCGCGAATTGCTGCCGCCGCCTTTCCTTGATGGCGAGGGCCGCGAGGTCACGCTGGAGGACTTCCGCGGCCGTGTCGTGCTGCTGAATATCTGGGCGACCTGGTGCGTGCCATGCCGCGAGGAAATGCCGACGCTCGATGCGTTGCAGGCACGGCTCGGCGGCGAGGATTTTCATGTGCTGCCGCTTTCCATCGACCGGGCAGGCATATCGGTCGTCCGTCGCTTCTACAACGAGATCGGCATTCGCCACCTCGGCATGTATTTGGCCGATAGCAGGCGCGCGATGTTCGCTCTTGGTGCATTCGGCCTGCCGACGACGATCCTGATCGATCGGGAAGGGAAGGAACGCGGCCGTCTGGTCGGGCCAGCGCAGTGGGACAGCCCCGAAGTCATAACCCAGATGCAGATACTCATCGACGAAAGGAGAAACTGAACGATGTCGGAAGCAACAAACTCACAAGCGGCGGATCGGGCCGGCTCGCGACGGCTGCCGTTTGGCCGCCGGGGAATGATCCTCTGCGCGATGACCGTGATTGGCGCCGGAATGGCCCTCAATTGGGGTTGGCTGACGGCAATTGGCCTGGCGCCCTTGATCTTGGCGGCCGCTCCATGCGCGGTCATGTGCGGGCTGGGCCTTTGTATGATGGGTGGATCCAAATCCTGCAACACCACGACGGGTCCGATGGTTCCACCGAGCCAATCGAAGGACTGAATGCAAACAAATCAAAAGGAACGGAAAATGAAGCGTCTCAGGACACTTAGCGCCGCCGCAATCGTGGCGACCACTGTCGCTACCGTCGCAGTTGCACAGGACAGCGACGGGGCGTTCGGACCGATAAAGGATGGCAACTCCGGCATCTCGGGAGAAATGATGGGCGGCAATATGTCGGGAATGCGAGGCATGATGCTGATGATGCAGCAGATGGGGCCGATGATGGAAGCCTGCGCCGAGATGATGCAGGCAATGACCGGCAGCGTCCAACAGTCGCCCTCGGCCGTCGAAAAGGGTTGAGACAAGACGCCGTTGGCGAATGCTTGCGGCGCCATAGGCATGGAGATCCCTCGTGCGTTTCGCTCGACTGACTTTATGGAGCATGGCATTTCTGGCGCTGGCCGGTTTCGCGCTCGTGACCGGGCTTAACTTATACCTCGGAGGGGAAGAGTCGGGAGTTCGGTATTCGGGGGAGGCCGACGTTCGATCGGAGTTCACTCTGACCGATCATACCGGCCGGCAGGTTACGCAGGCCGACTACTCCGATCGCTGGCAACTGGTGTTCTTCGGCTTCACCCATTGCCCGGATGTCTGCCCTACCACGCTCGCCTACATGGCGAGCGTTCTGGATCGGCTCGGCGGTAATGCGGACCGGGTGGCGCCGATTTTCATTACGGTCGATCCGGCCAGAGATACGGTGCCGGTCATGGCGGAGTACGTGTCGGCATTCCACCCGCGCCTAATCGGCTTGACTGGCTCCGAGGCACAAACCGCCGAAGCCGCACGGAACTTCCGAACGTGGTTCGAGCGTTCCGATGACGCCTCGGCCCCGGACGGATATTTCATGGCACATGCGGGGCATATCTACCTCATGCGTCCGGACGGTGCGTTCGAGGCCGTTTATCAGGAGGGCGGCCAATCGTCGGAAGCATTGGCGGAAGAAATTCGCAAAAAAATATAGAGGACGAAGCAAGCAGGATGAGAACTTACATACTTTTGGCGGCGATGGCGTTTTGGCCGATTTCGGCGCAGGCCGACGTCACGGTCCGTGACGGCTGGGCGCGGGCGAGCGTTCTCGAGTCGCGCCCAACCGCAGCCTACCTCACTCTCGCGAGCGATCGGGAGGATCAATTGATAGGGATTGCGTCACCGGTAGCTGGGCACGTCACCATTCACGCCGTTAAGGCCGATGCTTCCGGTGTCAGCCGAATGGTCGAGATCGACGCGTTGAACATGTTTCCAGGCAAAACCGTCACGCTGGCGCCAGGCGGGATGCACTTCATGCTGTTGGACCTGTCGCAGAAACTTGAAAAGGGCACCACTCTGCCCTTGTCGCTGACATTCGCATCGGGCGCGACGATGCAGATTTCCGTCCCGGTGCTCGGGCCGGGCGCCAGCGGGCCACAGGGAGACTAGGCATGAAGCACATTCTTGCGCTCATGGCCTTTCTTGCGGCTGTTCCAGCCTACGCAAATCATCCTGGAGAGCGCTTGGACGAAGTGATGGCGCAGAAGGAACCTTCCTTCGAGGCGGTCGATGTGGATGAAATTCCTGCGCTGAACCTGCGGGACCCGCACGGGGCGCCGGTTAATCTGGAAAGCTTTTCGGATCAGGTTATCGTCCTCAGTTTCGCTCCGTCCGATTGCGGGATGCCCTGCGTCAATCAGCAGGCGCTTCTGTCAGAGGTGATAGACGACGTGAATGCGTCGCCGATGGTGAACCTGGTGACCTTCGTAGTGGTGAGCGACGCAGACAATCCGGTGCCGGCGCACTCCGCTAAAAACGTGGTCGTCGCACGTCCGCAGGAACCGATCGAAACCGTCGTCCAGCGGTTTCGCGCGCTATCGCCGGATGGGCCGGAGGACCCGCTCGTCCATGTGATTGCGCGCGGAGGTCGCCACGGAGGCATCTTCCATGGCGCCGCCTTCCGTCACATCAACATGCTCCTCTACGTCAACGGCCTGACGAACGAGCACTGAATCAAGGCAAAGCTTAGGGCATGACGACAAAAGCAAATTCCTACCAAGTCCCAGACCTCGGCTGGCTCCCGGTCATCCGCCGCTATATGGCTTATTCAGCCGCAGGTCACCTGATCTGGGAGACCGCCCATATTCCCCTCTACACCATCTGGGTCGATGGCAGCTGGGGCGAGATCGCCTTCGCCATCGTGCACTGTACCGGCGGGGATTTGCTGATCGCCATGAGTACGTTGCTTCTCTCCCTCTTTCTCGTCGGCAGACAGGCCTGGCCCGCTGCGCACGCGGGGCAGGTCCTCCTTCTCGCCATCGCTTTTGGCGTGTCCTACACGGTATTCAGCGAATGGCTGAACATCGTCGTCCGGGCTGCCTGGGCCTATCGCGACATCATGCCAGTGGTTCCCGTTCTCGATGCCGGGCTGACGCCCCTGATGCAATGGGTGATCGTTCCGACGCTGGCCTATCTGACTGCCGCCCGATATCGGCTGCGCGGGATCTTCAACCCCGAGTACCGCCAATGGTAGACGTCTCGCTTTTCAGCCTCACCGCAGCGCTCCTAGCCGGCGCGATTTCATTCGTGTCTCCCTGCGTGCTGCCGCTGGTGCCAGGTTACGTCTCCTATGTCGCCGGGCGCACTGCCGCTCAGGGCGTCACCGCCTCGGCACCTGCGTCTCGCGCCGTATGGTTGAGCTTCTGGTTCGTCCTGGGCTTCTCGACGATCTTCATGGCGCTCGGCGCCTCGGCGTCGGCCCTGGGTCAGGCTTTACTGCGTTGGCGCTACGAACTGAACCTTGTCGGAGGCGCGATCGTCGTCCTGTTCGGGCTCTTTATGATTGGTGCCGCACGATTGTCGGTCATGGAACGCGACCTTCGCTTCCATGTTAACATTCCCGGCGGCCAGCCCGTTGCCTCGTATGTTCTCGGCCTTGCGTTTGGTTTCGGTTGGACACCCTGCATCGGTCCGATCCTTGGCGCGATCCTCACCGCCAGCGCAGCCAGCACGACGATAGGCGAAGGCGTCGTGCTGCTCGCCGTCTATTCGGCCGGGCTCGGGATTCCATTTCTGATTGTCGCGGGCTTCACCGATAGGATCGCCGGCAGATTGAAGTCTATTGGGCGGTTCGGTCGATGGCTTCACCAGGCGGCGGGCGTCGTCATGATCCTGATGGGGCTGGCGATGATGACGGGACAGCTAAGTGCCTTCTCCTACTGGATGCTCGACGCCTTTCCATTTCTCGGACGGATTGGCTGAAAGTCGCAGCTGACCAACCCTGTCGCAGCCTTTCCGTCCCGGATGAAATCTCCGATGGCTAAATGCGTTCAGAGTGGCGAGCACGGTCGCGCCGGTATTTGTGAGAATGGCGATCCAGGCTCTTTGATTCCAAGGAACGTCGTCATCTGAAATGCCGTTTCGACGACAAGTCCGATCTGCTTGTTCCTAGCGCCATTCGTCATGGCCGCTTGGGCAGGCAGAGGCGTTCCGGCCACGTCGGTCATCCGGTGGTGCAAGGTCACTGTCCTGATAGTCTCGAGAGCGACGCCCAACATCGTTTCCACGGCCACGCCGATGCAGACGGGGGCGAGCGTAGGCGCGTCACCAGTGCCGGGGCCAACCTGCATGGCTCGGCCCATGATCGTCATTTCGAGGAGGCTGGCCGTTGAGTGAGCCGGGTGCATTCCAGCTCGAAGGCTCGATCAGATTTTTACCAGCATCGCCGTTGCGTACATGAACGCCACGCCGAAGGCCAAGCCCGAAAGGACTGGCCAGGAGGAGAGTGCAACAACACCGCGTCCGTCGGCCTTCATCAGGTAGGACGTGACTTCGACTACCACCTGCAGGATCGCGCCTGCCCCGATCGCCAACGCCAGTGCCGACCATTGGGGCGCATAGGCAAGGCTGCCGATCCAGAGCCCAAGAACTGCCGGGCCGCCGGCAAGCAGCGCCAGCGCAGCAAACACCCATAGCGCCGGCCGCACTTTGAGAATCGGGGCGGCGATGCCGATCCCCTCGGTGATGTTGTGGATGGTGAAGCCGAGCACCAGGAAGGTGCCGAGCCCGGCCGCTCCCGACGCGAAGGCCGCGCCGATGGCAAGGCCCTCGCCGAGATTGTGCAGGCCGATGCCCAATGCGATGAGCGTCGCAAGCGTCAGCCCGGATGGCGTTCCCCCGCGGCGACCGGCCGCCATGAGCATGAGGAAGGCAGCGCACGCCGCCAGAACGACCATGACCCGCCCCTGGAAAATGGCGGCGGCTTCACCCGCAAGCTCGAATGCCTCCCCTCCGGCGTCGATCATAAGGAACACCAGCAAGCCCACCGTCATCGCGAGAAGGAAATTCATGCCGCCGCGGCCGATGCCGCGCAGCGCTGGATAGAACATCAATCCGATGGCGACCGGCACGATGCCGACGAAGGCACCCAGAAGCATCTGGCTCCAGAACGTAGCGACATTCGCGACCGGGGTCGGCACGGCAACGGCGATCTCGTGCACGAAAGTGGCGCCGGTATTGGTGACGATTTGCACCGCATGCGCCTCGCCGAGAACCCATGGATAGGACAAGCGAATCCATGCGGTGTCGCCACGCCGGAGGGGGGCGGCGGGTTCCTGCACAAACTGCCAATAGGCGCCGTCAACCTGCACTTGAGCAATCGTCATCGGCTCCGATCCGCCGGCGCGGACGAGAAGATCGACGCGGCCTTCGGACAGGATGGTGCGCTCGAATGTCAAATTCTCTATCGGCGGCGCGCCGTTGTCGAAGCGGCTCAACGGGTTGGCTGTAACGAGCCAGGCTACGGCAAGGACCAGCACGGCGAGCGGCAGAAGCAGCCAGATGAGGGCAGCGCGTGACCCCACCTGCTCGACCGGAACCGAACCTGCTTTGGGAACGGGGCGGGTTTCGTTCATGCCACGGCATCCTTGACGTCGAAAAAGCTCATCCAGCCGAGTTCGGCAAATTCCGACTGATGGGCATGGAACATGTAGAGGCCCGGTTCGTGCTCGTTGAAAGAGAATTCGAGAATGCCGCGTTGCGCCTGGCATTGGGTGATCGTGTCTACGGTCCGTAGCGTCGGTGTCAGATTTGTCCCGTGGTCGTAATAGTCGAAGAAATTGCCGTGCAGGTGGAACGAATTGATCGGATCGAACTCGACGGCGTTGACGAGATAAATGCGCACGGGCCTGTCACGCCGAACAGGAATTGGCCGTTTCATGTAGGTATGGGCCACGGTGTTGACCGCATAGACCTCGTTTTCGTCGTCGAAATTGGTGTCGAAGGCGTTCATCACCATGGCGAATTCCTGCCACTCGTCGTTTTCCGGCGTGCCGAGGAGACGCGAGCGGGCGACATGCGCCTGATCCGGGCGCCGCTCGGGATCGGGATCGACCACGAACAACCCGTAAAGACCTTTGTGGATGTGCCGTTTCAAGGGCAGCGCATGGCAATGGTAGAAATGGCAGCCGAACGGTTTGGCGTCGAACTCGTAGACGAACTCTTCGCCTGGATCGATCACGCCTGCGCCTGGGACGCCGTCCATGCGCGCCGAATGGATGCCGTGGAAGTGGATCGAATGAGGGTGAGAGCCGAAATTGCGGAAGACGATCCTCAACCGCTCTCCTTCGGTCGCCCTGAGCGCCGGGCCAGGAACGCGGCCGTTGTAGGTCCAGGCCGGGAACATTACGCCGGGCGCGATCTCGATTTCCTTGTCGATGGCGTCAATCTTGAAGGTGCGCAGAACGCGTCCGTCGGGGAGGCGGGAAACCGTTCCCGTGTCCCACTCGGTCAGCATTTTCAACGTGTCGAAGCCGTTCCTCGCCTCGTCGACATCGCCGACTGTCATCATCGCGCCGTGGCTGGAGCCATGACTGGATTGATGGCTTGAACCGGCTATTCCTTGATGCGGCTTGCCGCCAGCATATCCAGGTTGAGCGACCTCTTGTGCACTGCCTACCGCGGCGACGGCGGACCCACCCGCGGCCGCAAGGCCCGCTCCCAGAACCATACGCCGGCTCAATCGTGTTCGCAGCCAATCGGAAATCTCGAACATTCAACGTTCCTGCAATTGAGAATTATTTGCAACTTAGCAGGAGCTGTAATTCGAAGCAAGAGCTGCATTTTCTGGTGTGGCACACCGCCACCCGCGCATCGGGCGGGGCATCGACCGTCAAGGCTTAAGTTGTCGCGGCGTGGCTGCCGCGTGTCCGCAGCCTCGAGACGGCCATCCGGGGATGTCAGCTCGGTCGCGGACTCCAAACGATGATCGCTGCACCAAGGAGACATACGATGGCGCCTGTCACGTCCCAGCGGTCGGGTCTTTGGGATTCCGCTACCCAAAGCCACAAGAGCGACGCCCCGATGTAGATGCCGCCGTAGGTCGCATAGGCGCGGCCGGCAAAATCGCTGTCGATGCGCGTCAGCAACCAGGCAAAGAGAGTAAGGCTGGCCGTGCCCGGCACGAGCCAGAGTGGCGAGCGGTCCAGACGCAGCCAGGCCCAGAAGGCGAAACAGCCGGCAATTTCCGCCAGTGCCGCGCCGACATAGATTGCGAGCGTTGCCATCACGATGCCAGCGCCTCCAGCACCGGGCATTCCGGCACGTCCTCGCCGGAGCATTGCGCGGCGGTCGCCGCCAATACTTTCTCGATGCGTTTGAGATCGGCGATCTTGGCGCGGACATCGGCGAGGTGCTGCTCGGTTTGTTCCTTCACTTCGGCGCATGTCTGCGTGCCGCCATCGACAAGGTCGAGCAGGCAGCGGATCTGCTCGATGGAAAAGCCGAGTTCGCGGGCGCGCAGGATGAAGCGTAGCCGGGAGACGTGGGTGTCGTCATAGACGCGATAGCCGGACGCCGTGCGCGGCGGGTCGGGCATCATGCCGGTCTTCTCGTAATAACGGATGGTTTCGAGATTGCAGCCCGTGCGCCTCGCCAATTCGGCGCGCTGCAATCGCTTCCCGGAAACGTGATTGGCCATGGCTCGATTTTCTCCTTGAGTCTGTAGTTGCTACAGACCCTAGCTTGCCTTGGACTGAAATTCGAGGGCGAACCGTATGAGCGAGACAAAAATCGAAATCGTTGCGTTAAATGCGCCGACGCAGCTGGCAGATCGGAAGAAGGGATGGTTTGCCGCCGGTGGTGTCATCGGCGCGATTCTGGCTTCAACCTGCTGCATCGCGCCGCTTGCACTGTTGATGCTCGGCGTATCGGGCGCGTGGATCGGCAACCTCACCGCGCTCGAGCCCTACAAGCCGATCCTTGCCGGCGTGGCGCTGGTCTTCATCGGCCTTGGGTTCCGGCAGGTCTATTTCAAGGCCCAGCCGGTCTGCGAGGACGGGTCCTACTGCGCCCGTCCCGAGTCCGCCCTGATTACCAAATCGGCCCTTTGGCTTTCAACGGTGCTGGTCGTCCTGGCGTTGACGATCGACAGCTGGGCACCGTTTTTCTACTAGGAGAACTGACATGAAACGACTTCTCATCGCTACGGCGGGATTGATGGCCATCGGCGTGTCCGGCCTTCCCCTTATTGCTTCGGCTCCCTCGTCCGTTCTCGTTTCGGCCGCGCAGGCGGCGGAGGCCGAACGGACCGCCACCTTCGATGTGCCGGGCATGACCTGCGCGCTTTGTCCCGTGACAGTGAAAAAGGCGATGGAAGGTGTGGAAGGCGTGAGTCAAGTCGAGGTTGATTTCGATACCAGAACGGCGATCGTGGTGTTTGACCCGTCTGTGACGAGCGTTGAAGCGATCGCCGCCGCTTCGGCCAATGCGGGATATCCGGCGGCAGCAAGAGGTTGAGTCCGGTGAAGGACGCGACGTTCCTCAGAGCCGGGATCGTCGGCTCGATTGTCGCCGCAGTCTGCTGCTTCACGCCCGTACTCGTGATTCTGCTTGGGGCCGTCGGCCTATCGGCCTGGCTCGGCTGGATCGACTATGTGCTTTTCCCGGTCCTCGCAATCTTCCTCGGTTTGATCGCCTACGGCCTTTGGCGGCGGCAGCGTGCTGCGGCGTGCTGCTCAAGCGAGACCCAACAGAACAAGGAAAGCGCCTGACATGTCCGATTGCTGCGCGAACAGCCACAAGGGCAAGAACAACTACGACCTGGCCGTTATAGGCGCAGGATCGGCCGGCTTCTCCGCCGCCATCACAGCGGCCGAACAAGGCGCGAATGTCGCGCTGATCGGTCACGGCACGATCGGGGGGACCTGCGTCAATGTCGGCTGCGTGCCGTCCAAGACCATGATACGTGCCGCCGAGGCGCTGCACAGTGCACGCATTGCCGGCCGGTTTCCCGGACTTGCCGGCGAAGCGCATGTGACGGATTGGCGCGCGCTTATCGGCGCCAAGGACGATCTGGTCGGGACGCTCAGGCAGAAGAAATATATCGACCTGCTGCCCGAATATAACGGCGTCGCCTATCTCGAAGGCGCGGCGCGCCTGAACGGCCGGGGTGTCGTTGTCAACGGCGCCGCCATTGCGGCGGACAAGATCGTCGTTGCGACGGGGTCCTTGCAGGGCGTTCCGGACATTCCCGGCATGGCCGGTGTCCCTTACCTAACCAGTACTACGGCGCTGGAGCTCGCCAATCGGCCTCGTTCGCTGATGGTCCTCGGCGGCGGCTATATCGGCTGCGAACTGGCGCAGATGTTTGCCCGGGTGGGAACGAAGGTCACCCTCGTCACCCGCAGCCGCCTGCTGCCCGAGGCCGAGCCCGAAATCTCCGACGCTCTGGCCCGTTACCTGGAGGACGACGGGATCTCGATCCTGACCGGACTCTCCTATCAGGCGATGAAGGCTGTTGAGAATGGCGTCGAACTGTCCATCGATCGCGAGGGTAGGCCAGAGCTTCTCACAGCGCAGCATGTTCTCGTCGCGACCGGCCGCAGGCCCAATTCAGCCGGTCTCGGGCTTGAGGAGGCGAGGGTGAAGCTTTCCCCGAATGGCGGCATCGTCGTCGATGAGCGGATGCGAACGTCGAAACCCGGCGTCTACGCCGCAGGCGATGTTACCGGTCGTGACCAGTTCGTCTACATGGCGGCCTATGGCGCAAAGCTCGCTGCGCTCAATGCGTTGAACGGCGACAGCCTCGCTTACGACAACAGGGCCATGCCCTGGGTCGTGTTCACCGACCCGCAGGTTGCTGGCGTCGGGCTTTCAGAAGCCCAGGCGAAGGCGCAAGGCTTCGCAACCAAGACCTCGGTGGTGCCGCTCGACCAAGTGCCGCGGGCGCTTGCGGCGCGTGACGTGCGCGGACTCATCAAGCTGGTCGCGGACGCTGACACGGATCGTTTGCTCGGCGCGCAAATCCTGGCGCCGGAAGGCGCCGACAGCATCCAGACCGCCGTGCTCGCCATCAAGCACGGTATGACGGCCAAGGCTCTCGGGGAAACGGTCTTCCCGTACCTCACGACCGTCGAGGGGCTGAAACTCGCGGCCCAAAGCTTTGGCAAGGACGTTGCAAAGCTTTCCTGCTGCGCGGGGTAATGACGTCGGTCTGGTCAGGTTGCAACGGCTCGCCTTCTCACTTGTTGACTCCGTACCAATGTACGGAGTCTATATCTTCTTGAAAGGTGAGGAGCCATGGCAAATCCGATGACGATTGCCCGTGCTGCCGAAAAGGCAGGCGTGGGTGTGGAGACCATCCGTTTCTACGAGCGGCGCGGGCTGATCGCGCAGCCGCCCAAACCCCGTGACGGCGGCTACCGTGACTATGATCTTGGGACCGTCGAGCGCATCCGTTTCATCCGGCAGGCTCAGGAACTTGGCTTTTCGTTGCGTGAGATCGAAGAGCTTCTGGCTCTGAAAACGGACAGGCAAGCGGACTGTGCCGACGTGCGCATGCAGGCGGTCGCCAAGCGTCGGGAGGTCGAGCGCAAGATCGGCCAACTCGAAGAAATCAGGTCTGCGCTCGACGCCCTGATCGCCACTTGTCCCGGAGGTGGAGACTTGAGTGCCTGCACGATCATGGAGGCATTGAGCCATCGGCGCACGGCGGTAACCCCAACGCCTTCGGAAAGCCGATCCGGCAATATGGCAACGCGCACGACATTCAAGATCGACGGAATGCATTGCGACGGCTGCGCGCGCACGGTCGAAGCCGTGCTCTTGAGCGAGCCGGGGGTTAGTGAGGTGGACGTCTCGTTCGGTCGCCGGGAGGCCGCTATCCGTTTCGATCCCGCGGCCACAAACGGGGACCGGCTGAAGCAGGCGATCGTCCGGGTGGGCTATTCGATTACGGGGTCCTCTTGAATAATGGAATTCGGGCTGTTCAATCTCCTCATCCTGCCGTTGGGACTTGGCCTGTTCGGATTCATCGAACCCTGTTCGATCGGTTCCAGTCTGATCTTCATCAAGTATCTGGAAGGCAGGCAGGACACGCAGAAGCTCGCCGAAACGGTGATTTTCGCGGCGACGAGGTCTCTATTCATCGGGAGTCTTGGTGTGGCGGCGGTTCTGGTCGGCTCGGCATTTGTCGGGTTTCAGCGCGGCGCCTGGATCGCGCTTGGGACCGTCTATGGGGCAATAGGTGTCCTCTATCTCACTGGCCGGGCCGGGTTTCTGATGCGGTCACTCGGGCCGAGACTGGCCGGATTGAACGGCACAGGCGGCTCGATCGGGCTGGGGGTCATCTTCGGCCTCAACATCCCCGCTTGTGCCGCGCCGCTTCTCCTGGTCCTGCTCGGCTTCGCGGCAACCAGCGGGGCGAGCGGCTCGGCGCTCATCAGCGGCTTCGTGTCGCTGGCGGTGTTCGGGCTTGCCCTGTCGCTGCCGCTGGTTGCCGCGGTGGCGTTTGAGCCGGCGCGGCGGATGCTCGACAAGCTGGCAGGCCTGTCGGCGCGGATGCCCTTTTGGGCGGGCGTTCTTCTCATTGTCCTCGGTCTGTGGTCGATCTGGCTCGGCGTGTTCGCCACACTGCCGACCTCCGCCTGAATTCATCACGAATGGCCCTTGACTCTGTATCTTGGTACGGAGCGCAAACTGCCTCTCGAACGTGCTCTCCATGGGGGGCACGAGAAATCGGAGGCAGCCATGGTTGTAGGTTTTGCAGGAAGAGCCGTCGCACCGGCCTTCGCCGGCGTCGTCGCCGCAGCCGGCCTCCTCGCCGCCCAGGCGCGGGCGGGAGAAACGTTCCACTACGACGAAACCAATGTCAGGCCGGCCGTCTATTTCGCGGCCCTGTCCAATCTCGCCAATGCGGTGATGTTCTCTGGCCTCGGCGAGGCGCTGATCATCTCGCCCTATGAGCGCGATGAATGGCTGCGTCGCGCCGGCTACGTCACGCGCCCTGCCATGCCGGACATGGCGGCGGTCGGCCCGCTCTACGCCGGCGCGGAGCCCCGCTTTGCCGGTTCGCCGGATATTGCCGTACCGCGGACGCTGGTCTGGAAGCAATCTTCCTTCGACCGGACGCTCGACCCGGGCGCGCAGGCCTGGGCGATGGCCAAGATCGCCAGCCCTGAATTCCACCTGCAATATCACGACCTGCCGGACAACAAGCTCGCCGGGTTGATGATGATCCCGCAGGCGCGCGCGCAGGCGCAAACGCTGGAGCGGCGGCTTCTCAGTCCAGCCGGATTGTTTGTGCCGCTCCATGCTGACGGCGCCTTCGGCGAGCCTTCGCCGCGCGACCAGATCGCGGTGCTGTGGGCGGCGTCCAACATCATCCTGGCTGGCACCAGCGGGCGCGACGACTATTGGCACGCGGCCTACCGCGACCTGACGGATGCCGATAGCTATCGCGGCCTTCTGCGCAATGCGTTCGCGGCGGTCCGAAAGCTGCCGCCGCAGACGCCGGCCGACCGCGGCCTCGCCGTCGAGGCCCTCGGGCGCTTCGCGTTCGCAATCGATGACGATGAGGGACGGGCGGACGCGCTGACGCTTGCCCGTGAACATGTGGAAGCCCTGAAACAAGGTGAGGCGACGGAGATCGAGGATATCGCCTTTGCGATCTATGGCCTGACCGAGGCCGGGCGGCTGCTGGCCGAGCCCGGCTATGGAGAGGCAGCGGCAAGGATATTTCGCAGTCGTTTGCTGCCCCTGTGGGACGATGCGGCCTCGGTTTTCCGCAGCGGAGAGGAGCCGATGATCTATACGCCGCGTCTGGCGGGCGCGGTTACGGCAGCGCTCGATGCCATGCGTTGGCACGGGAAGGGTGAAGAAGTAGCAAGTGCGGCTACGCTGTTCCCGCGCTTCTTCGAGAACGCCGTCATCCGCTCCGGCCTCATGCAGGCGAGCCCGCTGCCGCTGGTGGCAAAGCCCTATCTGGAAAACGAGCTGCCCGAGCACTTCGCCCATCCTGCGCTTTCTGAAGCGGAGCGAACCGGAACGGCGCCCGTCTTCGCCTCCAAAGTGATCTACGAGGATGGCCGTTGGCGTGTAGGCGATCCGGCCTTCCGCACGAGTGACGCCTTGTTCCTCGCCAACATGCTGGCCATTCGGAGCGACGACGACCGGACCGATATCTTCTTGCCCGATGAGCTCATCGGCAAGCTCTCGAGGTGACACCATGCCCGTCGCCGCAACAGAGCCTTCATCCGGGCGGGCCGGTACGCTGCAACTCAAGATCGGCGGCATGAGCTGCTCGTTCTGCGCAAACTCGATCTCGTCGGCGCTCCTGCGGGACAAGGGCGTGCGGGAGGCACACGTGTCGCTCGCCCACGAAGAGGTGCTGATCCGCTTCGCGCCGGAGGAAACCGACGAAGGCCGCATCAAGCGTACGTTGACCGATCTCGGCTTCACGATCCGCGATCCGCGCAAGGTGAGCGCCTTCGAGGAGCAGAGAAAGGCGATCCGTCAGGAGGCGACCGATCTCGCCATGGCGGCGTTGGCGGCGCTTGTCCTGTTTGCGGCCATGGCCGCGATGTGGCTGGGGCTCTGGCAGATGCGCGACTGGCATGCCTGGAGCGCTTGGGCCATTGCCACATTCGTATTCACTTGGAACGGGCGACGCATTATCCGCATGGCCTGGGGTGCGGCCAAGCGCGGTATCACCAACCAGCATGTGCTGCTCTCCGTCGGCGCCATCGGCGCCTATACCGGCGGCCTGCTCGGCGCCCCCATGCCGTGGTTCGGCTGGTACGGTTTTGTCGGCTTCCCCGCGGTCGATTTCTTCGGCGTCGTCGTCTTTCTCACTGCCTATCATCTGCTGTCGGGCTGGGTCTCGCTTCTGGTGCGCACAAAGGCGTCAGAAAGCGTGCGCCGACTGCTCTCCATGCAGCCGGCGACGGCGAATGTCATCCGTGACGGCGGGGAATACGAGGTTGGTATCGAGGATGTTGCGGTTGGCGATCAGGTGCGCGTGCGCCCTGGTGAGCGTATCCCGGTGGACGGCACGGTCGTCGAGGGCGAAAGCGCCGTGGATGAGGCGATCGTCACCGGGGAGTCCATGCCCGTTGAAAAGGCTATCGGCGCAGACGTCATCGGCGGGTCGATCAATCAGACCGGCGCGCTCCTTATTAAGACCACGCGCATCGGCGAGGACAGTTTCCTCCATCAGGTCGCCCGCCATGTCGAGGAAGCTAAGGCGATGAAGCCGGGCATCGTGGTGCTGGTCGACAAGGTGCTGAAGCGCTATGTGCCGACGGTTCTCCTGATCGCGCTCGCCGCGCTTCTGTTCTGGGGCCTTGCCCCGGATGATTGGAGCCGCGAGCCGCATTGGGTACGTGCCATCTATGCCGCCGTCACCGTGCTGGTCATGGGATATCCCTGCGCCCTTGGCATGGCGACGCCGCTGGCGCTGATCCGGGGCGGCGGTATTGCCGCGACTCGCGGCATTCTCATTCGTTCAGGCGAAGCCTTCCAGGTCCTAAAGGACATTACCTATGTCGTGCTCGACAAGACCGGTACCCTGACCGAGGGCAAGCCGCGCCTGGTCAAGATCATTCCCCTGAACGGCTTCGACCGCGAAGAAGCCCTCTCGCTTTCCGCTGCCGCAGAGGAGCATTCCGAACACCCATTGGCCAAGGCGATCGCCGCCGGCGCCCGGGAGGAGGGTATCGTCGGGGCCGAGGCGAGAGATTTCCATTCAGTGACCGGCGGTGGGGTGTCCGCCAGCGTCGATGGCGCGCGGGTGCTGGTCGGCACGGCGCGCCATCTCAGCGCCGAAGGTGTCGATACGGAGACCGCTGAAGCCGCGCTGCAAGAGCAGGAAGCCCGCGCGCATACGGCTGTCGTCCTGGCGGTGGACGGCAGGCCGGCTGCCGTGCTGACGCTGGCGGACACACTGAAAGCCGATGCATGCGAAGCCGTTTCGGCGATCAAGAGACAAGGTGCCACGCCCCTGCTGGTGACGGGCGACAATCGCCTGACCGCCGAGGCGATCGCGCGGCAGGCCGGCATTGACACTGTCCATGCCGAGATCCTGCCGCAGGACAAGGCGGGGATCGTGCGCGATCTGCAAGCCAAGGGCGCCCGCGTGGCCATGGTCGGCGACGGCATCAACGATGCGCCCGCGCTGACCCAGGCCGACGTGGGCATCGCCATCGGTGCGGGCACTGATATAGCCATCGAATCGTCCGACGTCGTTCTGATCGGCGCCCGCGTAAGCGCTGTTGGCGAAGCGATCGGTATTGGCGCCATCAGCTATCGAAAGACGGTGCAGAACCTGTGGCTTGCCTTCTTCTTCAACGGCATCGGCGTGCCGTTGGCGACGACAGGTCTGGTGCATCCCTCCTGGGCGATGATCGCGATGGCGCTTTCGGTCAGCGCAGTGCTCACGAACTCCTTCGGTGGGCGTCTCTTCGACCGCCGCGCCGTACCGGACACTAAGGAGCACGCTGTCATGACGAAACCCCAGGCAAAAAGCCCGCAGGGGCGCGAAACCATCGGGTTTTCCGTGCCGAGTATCCACTGTCAGGGTTGTGTCGACACGCTCACTGCTGGCCTGACGATGCAGGACGGTATCCTCGACGTGAGCGGCGATCCAGCGGCCAAGACGCTTACCGTCACCTTCGACCCTGGCCGCCTCGCGTCCCGGAATATCTCGGACGCGATCATCCGACTCGGTCACCGTGTCGGCGGGCAGGTCGAATCGCCGCGAGCACAAACGAATGGAAAGCAGACCGTATGAGTGGAATCGAAACGCTCTTGCAGAATATCGACGGTCTCACTCCGCTTACGGTCGCCCTCGTCCTCCTGGCGGGCTTTATCGTCGGGATCGCGCCAAGTTCGTTTCCACTGATCGCCGTGGCCACCGGCCTTGGCGCTAGCGAAGGAACGAACGCAACAGGAAATGCACGCATGCGGGGGCTTTGCTTGTCGGCCGGGTTTGCGCTCGGGATCGTTACCGTCGATGCCATCCTGGGAGGCCTGTTCGGTCTCGCTGGCTTTGCGGTGCTCCGCTTGCTGACTTCTGCGCTGGCCTATGTCTACGGACTGCTGGCCCTCATCCTGGCAGTGACCGCACTGGCGTTGTGGCGCGTCATTCACATCACCATCCCGATGCTTCGTCCTTCGGCAGGATCGGCCAGCACGCTTTTCGGCGCCTATGCTCTGGGCTTGCCTTTCGGACTTTCCACATGTCCGGCTTGCACGCCGCTACTCTTCCCCGTCGTGGTCGCGGCGTCCTCGACCGCCGATCCCATTCTGGGAGCCGTGCTCATGGGCAGCTTCGGCCTGGCGCGCGGAACGCCCCTCGTGATTGCGGGAACCACGGCGGCGAGCCTTGCGCAGTTCAGGCACACACGAAGTGTCATGCTCTGGGCCGAGCGCGTGGGCGGCGTATTGCTCATGGCTGCGGCGGGGTATTTCGCTTGGCAGACGGCGCTTTATGCCGGGTGGCTGGCCTGATTTAAGAATGTCCATCGCATTTCAGCGTATATAAAGACCGTAAGCGCTTCCGCCGCGTCGCGCGATTATCGTTCCGTTTGCCTCCATCAACGGAACGACGCCCATGACACCCACCAAGCTCCTGATCGGCCAGATCGCCGTTGTGTTCGCCATCGTCATT
Source organism: Stappia albiluteola (assembly GCF_014050225.1). GTDB lineage: Bacteria > Pseudomonadota > Alphaproteobacteria > Rhizobiales > Stappiaceae > Hongsoonwoonella > Hongsoonwoonella albiluteola. The sequence goes on from NZ_JACFXV010000006.1 coordinate 89,516, forward strand.
TTCGGCGTGTGGACGGCGACTCAGTGGTGTGCGGACATGCTGGGCTATCAGGCGCAGCTCGGCAGCCCTTGGTTCGTTCTCATCGGCTGGCCGGTCTATGAGCCGTGGAAGCTGTTCGAATGGTGGTATTTCTACGAGGCCTATGCGCCGGAGGTGTTCGACAAGGCCGGGATGCTGGCGGCGGGCAGCGGCTTCATGGGCTGTGCCGCCGCGATTGCGGGCTCCCTCTGGCGGGCGCGGCAGAGCAGGCTCGTCACCACCTATGGCTCGTCGCGCTGGGCCGTGAAGGGGGAGATAGAGAAAGCGGGACTGTTTCGTCCGGCGGGCGTGTTCCTCGGCCGGCTGAAGGACCGATACTTGCGCCATGATGGACCGGAGCATGTCATGGCTTTCGCGCCGACGCGCTCGGGCAAGGGCGTCGGCCTCGTCGTCCCGACGCTTCTCACCTGGACCGGCTCGGCGGTGATCCACGACATCAAAGGCGAGAATTGGCAGTTGACCGCCGGCTGGCGCGCAAAGTTCTCGCATTGCCTCTTGTTCAACCCGACCGATCCGCGTTCAGCCCGCTACAATCCGCTGCTGGAAGTGCGCAAGGGGCCGGACGAGGTGCGCGACGTCCAGAACATCGCCGATATCCTGGTCGATCCCGAGGGTGCGCTCGAGCGCCGGAACCATTGGGAAAAAACCAGCCACGCCTTGCTGGTTGGCGCCATCCTGCACGTGCTTTATGCCGAGGAGGAGAAGACGCTGGCGCGCGTCGCCACCTTCCTGTCCGATCCGCGACGGTCCTTCGCGGCGACGCTGCGGCGCATGATGGCGACCAACCATCTCGGCACGCCCGAGGATCCGAAGGTCCATCCGGTTGTGGCGTCGGCCGCTCGGGAGGTGCTGAACAAGTCGGAGAACGAGCGCTCGGGTGTGCTCTCCACCGCCATGTCCTTCCTCGGCCTCTATCGCGATCCTACCGTCGCGGCGACGACCTCGGCCTGCGACTGGCGCATCGCCGATCTCATGGATGCCGAACATCCGGTCTCGCTCTATCTGGTCATTCCGCCGTCCGACATCTCCCGCACCAAACCGTTGGTGCGACTGGTGTTGAACCAGATCGGCCGGCGGTTGACCGAGCGGCTGGAAGGAGACCCGAAGAAGGCCCGCAGGCATCAGCTCATAATGATGCTCGACGAGTTCCCGGCGCTGGGGCGTCTCGATTTCTTCGAGACCGCGCTCGCCTTCATGGCCGGCTACGGCATTCGTGCCTATCTGATCGCTCAGAGCCTCAATCAAATTTCCAAGGCATATGGCGAGAACAACGCTATTCTCGACAACTGCCATGTGCGGATCGCCTTTTCCTCCAACGACGAGCGGACGGCGAAGCGCATCTCCGATGCTCTCGGCACGGCGACTGAACTGCGCGCCCAGCGCAACTATGCGGGCCATCGTCTGGCGCCGTGGCTGTCGCATGTGATGGTCAGCCGGCAGGAGACGGCGCGTCCGCTGCTTACGCCCGGCGAGGTGATGCAATTGCCATCCGCGGACGAGCTGGTGCTGGTCTCCGGCCTGCCGCCGATTCGGGCGAAGAAGCTCCGCTATTACGAAGATCGGAACTTCACGCAGCGTGTTCTGCCGGCCCCGCATCTTTCCGAAGGCGGCTACGAGGACAAACCGGCACCGCGCCCCGACGACTGGAGCGGCCAGGTGCGCGATACCGACGACCGCCTGATGCCTTCCGACGAGGACGGTACCAGGCGCGGTTCTCTTGGCGAGGAAGGCGGGCTTCAGCAGCAGCGCCACCCGGGCTTGGCGGAGGAAGAGACCGCGAAGCCCGTCGAGCCCGGGCAGCCGGATCTTCCGGGGCTCGATGTGGACGAGTCGGATGTCGTCGCCGACAAACGCGCCCTGGATCGGCTGTCGAAGCCGGCGCGCGTCTATGGCGTCAACGAAGCGATGGGGCCGGAGAAGGATATCCTCGAAGGATTCTGATCCCGCGCAAGCATCCGCATGTGATCGCATTCCATCGTACATAAAGGCCGTAAGAGATTCCGGCGCATCCGGCGATCCTTGTCCTGACTTTTTCAAGACTGTCAGGGCAACACTGCATGAAGCCGCGTCACAACATCTACATCGACGAGGAAACGAGCGCCGAGCTGGAAGCGCTGGCGGCCAAGCCTGGCGCCTCCAAATCCGCGATCATCACTGACGCGATCCGCCATTACATCCGTCACCGCGGTGCCCATGCGATCGATGAGGCGTTGAGGATCCGCCTCGACCGGCTGACGCGCGAGAACAACCTCATCCGGCGCGACATCGATGTCCTGACCGAGAGCCTCGCCTTCTTCGTGCGGCTCTATCTCACCTTCAACGCGCACACGCCGATCCCGGACAAGGCGACGCAGGCGGTCGCGCAGGAGCGTTACCAGAAATTCGTCGAGCAGGTCGGCCGCCAGATCGCCGGCGGCAAGCGCTCGCTCGGCCCCAGGGACGAGGAGGAAAACCCGTGAGCACGACTGCCGAGGAACGCCGCCGCGCCATGCTGAAGACGGCGATGGGGCCGACGATCAACGAGGCCCTTGGCGATGCCGCCGTGATCGAGGTGATGGTCAACCCCGACGGCAGGCTCTGGATCGACCGTCTCGGCGAGGGACGCAGCGATGCCGGCCTGCGTGTTCACCCCTCCGAAACCGAGCGGATCATCCGCCTGGTCGCTTCCCATGTCCGCGCCGAGGTGCATGCGGACAATCCCATCGTCAGCGCCGAGCTGCCATCGGGAGAGCGCTTCGAGGGCGTGCTGCCCCCGGTCGCATTGGCGCCGTGCTTCGCCATCCGCAAGCCCGCCGCGAAGATCTTCACCCTAGCCGACTACGTCCGTGCCCAGATCATGGTCCCGATCCAGGCCGAAGCCCTCAGGCAGGCGGTGCGGGAGCGGATAAACATCCTGGTCGCCGGCGGCACCTCCTCGGGCAAGACCACGCTTGCCAATGCGCTGCTTGCCGAGATCGCCAACTGCGACGAGCGGGTGATCCTCATCGAGGATACGCGCGAGCTGCAATGCGCGGCGAAGGATTGTGTGGCGCTGCGCACACGGCCGGGCGTCGTATCTCTGGCCGATCTCGTACGCTCGACCCTGCGCCTGCGCCCCGACCGCATCATTGTCGGCGAGGTGCGGGGTGCCGAAGCGCTCGACATGCTCAAGGCCTGGAACACCGGTCATCCGGGCGGCATCGCCACCGTGCATGCCAATTCCGCGCACGCCGCCCTCTACCGGATCGAGCAGCTCGTCCAGGAGAGCGTCACCGTCATCCCGCGTCGCCTGATCGCCGAGGCGATCGATCTTGTCGTGTTCATCGCCGGGCGCGGCTCATCCCGACAGATCGAGACCATCGCCGAAGTCACCGGCCTCGACGCCAACGGCGATTACGCGGTGACCACGCTTTCCATGCCCCAACTGCAATCGCTCTCGTGAAAGGACATCTCATGCGCAAAAAGCTCCGATTTCTGTCGGCTACCGCCCTCACGTTTCTGCTCACGGCCCCGGCCTATGCGGCGGGCTCCGGCATGCCGTGGGAAGAACCGCTCCAGCGTATCCTGGAATCGGTTCAGGGGCCGGTGGCCAAGATCGTAGCGGTGATCATCATCATTATCACCGGCCTGACGCTCGCCTTCGGTGAAACCTCGGGCGGTTTCCGGCGGCTGATCCAGATCGTCTTCGGCCTGTCCATCGCCTTCGCGGCGTCGAGCTTCTTCCTCTCCTTCTTCTCCTTCGGCGGCGGGGCGCTCGTCTGATGGATGCTGCTCGCCACATCGAGGGCTTCGAAATCCCGGTCCATCGCGCGCTGACTGAGCCCATCCTGCTCGGCGGCGCGCCGCGCGCCGTCGCTATCCTCAACGGCACGCTGGCGGCCGCCATCGGTCTCGGACTCCAGCAGTGGATCGCCGGGCTCGGCCTGTTCGTCGCCGGGCATACGCTCAGCGTTTTTGCGGCCCGGCGCGATCCGGACTTCCTGTCCGTGCTTGCCCGCCACCTGCGTCAACGGGGGTGGTGGCGATGCTGAATCTGGCCGAATATCGCAATAATGCCGACCGGCTTGCCGATTTGCTGCCCTGGGCGGCGCTGATCGAGCCCGGCATCGTCCTCAACAAGGACGGCAGTTTCCAGCGCAGCTTCCGCTTTCGCGGCCCCGATCTCGAAAGCGCGACGGAGGCCGAACTGGTCGGGCTCTGCGCGCGGGCCAACAATGCGCTGAAGCGCCTCGGCTCCGGCTGGGCGCTGTTCTTCGAGGCGGAGCGGCTTGAGGCGCAGGATTATCCGCGGTCCAATTTTCCGGACGCGGCCTCATGGCTTGTCAATGAGGAACGCCGCGCGGCTTTTGAAGAGGGACGGCAGGGCCGGCATTTCGAAAGCCGCTATCACCTCACACTTCTCTACATGCCGCCGCCCGACGCGCAGGCGCGCACCGAGAATGCGCTGCTGGATTCCGACCGGAAGGGGGAAGGGGACGGCGGTGCCCGGAACTGGCGGCAGGAACAGGCCCGGTTCCGGGATGAGACCGAGCGAGTGCTCGATCTCCTGTCCGGTTTTCTGCCCGAGATCCGTGCGCTCGACGATGCCGAGACGCTGACCTTTCTGCACGGGGTCATTTCGACGAAACGCCATCCCGTCGCCGTGCCCGAAACGCCGATGTATCTCGACGGTGTGCTGGTAGACACGCCGCTGACCGGCGGCCTGGAGCCGATGCTCGGCGACTGGCATTTGCGGACGCTGACGATCCTCGGTTTTCCGAACGCGACCCGCCCCGGCATCCTCGACGCCCTGAACCATCAGGATTTCGCCTATCGCTGGGTGACGCGCTTCTTGCCCCTGGACAAGACCGCGGCGACGAAGGTGCTCACGCGGCTGCGCCGGCAGTGGTTTGCCAAGCGCAAGTCGATCACCGCCATCCTGCGCGAGGTGCTGACCAACGAGCCTGCTGTACTGGTCGATAGCGACGCCGACAACAAGGCGCTCGATGCAGACGCCGCTTTGCAGGCGCTCGGCAGTGATCATGTCGGTTTCGGTTATCTGACGACGACCATCACCGTCTGGGACGAGGACCGGGATACCGCGGAGGAAAAGGTCCGCGCCGTCGAGCGCATCGTCAACGGCCTCGGCTTCACCTGCATTCGGGAAACGGTGAATGCCGTCGAAGCCTGGCTCGGTTCACTGCCGGGCCATGTCTACGCCAATGTCCGGCAGCCGCTCGTCCACACCCTGAACCTCGCCCATCTCATGCCGCTCTCGGCGGTGTGGGCCGGACCGGCGCACAATGCCCATCTCGACGGCCCGCCGCTACTCTATGCGGAAACCAGCGGCTCCACACCGTTCCGTTTCTCCACCCATGTGGGCGATGTCGGCCACATGCTGATCGTGGGTCCGACCGGCGCAGGCAAGTCGGTGCTCTTGTCGCTGATCGCACTGCAATTCCGGCGCTATGCCGGCTCTCAGGTCTACATCTTCGACAAGGGCAATTCGGCGCGCGCCGCCGTGCTCGCCATGGGTGGGGAGCATCATGCGCTGGGTGCGGCCCCTGATGACATCACGAACGCGCTCGCCTTCCAGCCGCTCCGCGACATCGACGATCCGGCGACGCGAAGCTGGGCGGTTGAATGGATCGGCGCCTTGCTGGCGCACGAGAAAGTCACCGTCACCCCGGAGGTGAAGGAGGCCGTCTGGTCGGCGCTGAAGAACCTCGCCACCGCGCCGGCCGAGGAGCGCACGCTCACCGGCCTGTCCGTCCTCGTCCAGGCGAACGCCCTCAAGGCCGCGCTCCAACCATACACGCTCGATGGTCCCTTCGGCCGGCTGCTCGACGCCGCCGACGATCGGCTGGCGCTCTCCGACGTCCAGTGCTTCGAGACCGAGGAACTGATGCACGAGGCCAGCGTCGTCCTGCCGGTGCTGACCTATCTCTTCCACCGTCTCGAGGAGCGGTTCACGGGCAATCCAACCCTGTTGGTTCTCGACGAGGCCTGGGTCTATCTCGACAATCCGCTCTTCGCTGCGCGCATCCGCGAATGGCTGAAGGTCCTGCGCAAGAAGAACGTCTCGGTGATCTTCGCGACGCAGTCGCTGGCGGACGTGGCCGACAGCGCCATCGCACCCGCCATCATCGAGTCCTGCCCGCAGCGCATTTTCCTTCCCAACGACCGCGCCGTCGAGCCGCAGGCACGGGCCGCTTATGAGCGCTTCGGTCTCAACGATCGGCAGATCGAACTGATCGCGCAGGCAACGCCGAAACGGCACTACTACCTGCAATCGCGCCGCGGCAACCGGCTGTTCGAGCTGGGCCTCGGTCCCGTGGCGCTCGCGCTCTGTGGCGCCTCCGATCCCGCCGCGCAGACGCTCATCGACACGATCCTGGCCGAGCGTGGCCGGGAGGCCTTCGCCGTCGAATTCCTGAAGGCGCGCGGCCTCGATTGGGCCGCAGACATCATCGGCCGCTTCTCTCCCCAAACGCAGGAGCCAACACCATGAAACGCACGTCTCTCGCGGCGATCGTCGCCGCATCTCTTGCCATCGCTGCGCCACAGGCGGGCCATGCCGCCTGGCCGGTCTTCGATGCCACCAACTACGGTCAGAATGTCCTGCAGGCGGCGCGTGCGCTGGAGCAGATCAACAACCAGATCCAGCAGCTCCAGAATCAGGCGGTCATGTTGCAGAACATGGCAAAGAACCTTCAGCGGCTGGATTTCTCCTCGCTCGGACAACTCCAGGGGGCGCTGAACCGTATCGACGGGCTGATGATGCAGGTCGACGGCCTCAGCTTCGACCTGACGCAGCTCGAAGGCCAGTGGCGGCAGCAATATCCAAGCTCGTACGACGCCACGGTCAGCACCAGCGATATCGCCACTGCCGCGCGCGAGCGCTGGCAGAGTGCCATGAACGCTTTCCGCCAAACCATGCGGGTGCAATCGCAGATCGTCGAGAACGTGCGCGCGGACGAAGGGCTACTCACCGATCTCGTCAATCGGAGCCAGGGCGCCGTCGGGGCGCTGCAGGCGCAGCAGGCCGCCAACCAGCTCATTGCCCTCTCGGCCAAGCAGCAGATGCAGATCCAGACGCTGATGGCCGCCCATTACCGCTCCGAGGCCGAAGACGCCGCGCGCAAGGCGCAGGCGGAGGAAGCGGCGCGCGAGACCACGCGCAGGTTCCTTGGGTCCGGCTCCGCCTATTCCGGGAACTGACGGACGGGGAGGTGGCGCGCGATGAACGATCTCGGCATTATCGACCGGTTCATGGAGACCTTCAGCCGCTACATCGACAGCGGCTTCGGACTCCTGTCGGGTGACGTCGCCTTCCTCACCACCATCCTGATCGGCATCGACATCACGCTGGCAGGCCTGTTCTGGGCTCTGGGCGGCGAGGACAACATCATCGGGCGCCTGATCCGGAAGGTGCTCTATGTCGGCGTCTTCGCGCTGATCCTCAACAACTTCCAGAACCTTGCCGAGATCATCTACAGGTCCTTCTCCGGTCTCGGAATCCAGGCCGCGCCCGGCACGCTCGCCGCCGACGATCTGCTCAAACCTGGCAAGATCGCCGCCACCGGTTATGAGGCGGCGTATCCGCTCATCGATCAGGTCGGCAATCTCGTCGGCTTTCCGGAAATCTTCGGCAACGCACTCACCGTCTTCGTCCTGCTGCTGGCCTGGTTCCTGGTCCTCATCGCCTTCTTCATTCTGGCGATCCAGCTCTTCATCACGGTGCTCGAGTTCAAACTGACGACGCTCGCCGGTTTCGTCCTTGTGCCCTTCGCGCTCTGGAACAAGACGTCGTTCCTCGCCGAACGGGTTCTCGGCAACGTGATTTCCTCCGGCATCAAGGTGATGGTGCTCGCCGTCATCGTCGGCATCGGCTCGACGCTGTTCGCTTCCTTCACCAACGGCCTTCAAGGTCAGGAACCAGACCTTGCCGCCGCCATGTCGCAGGTGCTGGGCGCCCTTGCGCTGCTCGGTCTCGGCATCTTCGGCCCCGGCATCGCCTCCGGTCTTGTTTCCGGCGCGCCACAGCTCGGCGCCGGTGCCGCTCTCGGTGCGACGGGCGCTGCGGTGGGCGCGACCATGCTCGCCGGTGGCGCGGCGCTTGCCGGCGCGCGCATGGCCGCTGGCAGCGGTCTTTCCGCCATCCGTGCGGGCACGGCGATGGGGGCTGCCGCATCCTCCGCCTACCAGCTGGGGCAGGCGACCTCGGGTGCATCCGGCATGTCAGGCGTCGCGGCCGGTGTCGGTGGCATGGCGCGCGCTGCCGGCGGAGCCGCCACAAACGCCGCGCGCCAAGTCGCGGGTCGCGCCACCTCCTCTCTGAAGCAAAGCGCCGATGCCGGCCGCCGTGGCGCCTGGACTGCCACCGGAGGCACGCCGACCGCCTCCATGTCGGAAGCAGCCGCCGCATCGGCGAGCGCCCCCGCCAACGCCGCGCCTGATTGGGCAAATCGCCTGCGCTCCGAGCAGACGGCGCGCGCCCATCGGCACACCGCCACCCAAGCCATCAAGGACGGCGACCGACCCGGCAACGGCGCCAATCCCTCCCTCAATGACAAGGACGACTGACCCATGTTCTTCCGACGACCGATTCAGCGATACGGCACGACGCCAGAGCCCGTCACTCCCTATCAGAAGGCCGCCCAGCTCTGGGACGAGCGCATCGGCGCGTCCCGTATCCAGGCGAGAAACTGGCGGCTCTTGGCCTTCGGCTGCCTGGCGCTTTCCGTCGGTCTTTCCGGCGGTTTGCTCTGGCAGTCGCTGCATAGCCGCGTCACGCCCTATGTGGTGGAGGTCGACAAGTTCGGCGAGGCGCGTGCCGTCGCGCCGGCAATCCAGAACTACCAGCCGGCCGACGCCCAGATCGCCTGGCACCTCGCCCGCTTCATCACCAACGTCCGTTCGGTGTCCACTGATCCGGTGCTGGTGCGCCAGAACTGGTTGGCCGCTTACGATTTCGCCACCAACCGCGCGGCGCTGTTCCTGAACGATCACGCGAAGAAGAACGATCCCTTCAGCGCGATCGGCATCCGCAGCGTCTCGGCCCAGGTGACGAGCGTGGTGCGGGCCTCCGATGCCTCCTTCCAGGTCAAGTGGACCGAGCAGGTCTTCGATCGCGGCAGCTTCGCCCGAACCGAACGCTGGACCGCGATCCTGACCGTCGTGATCCAGACCCCGCGCACCGCCGAGCAGCTCCGCAAGAACCCCCTCGGCGTTTTCGTCAACGCCATCGACTGGTCGCGCGAACTCGATGCTGCCGCGCCGCAATCTCCCAAGGAGTCCTCTCAATGAAGAAGAATGTGTTGATCATCACCGTTTCGGCGCTGGCCCTGTCCGCCTGCGCCACAAAGCCTTTGCCGCCGGCGATCAGCTACGACTCCGACGACTTCAAGCCGGCCGTCATCGACAGGGAACCGGCCAGGCCGGTGAAGATCGTCGAGGTGCCGAAGGTTCTGCCATTGCCGGGCCAGCTTCAGCCAGAGCCCGGCGAGGTGACCGAGGACAAGCGACCGCCGACCCAGCGGGTCGAGGACGCCAACAAGGCGGCGACGCAGGAGCCGACGAAATACGGCTATGTCAACGCCATCCAGGTCTATCCCTATACGGAAGGGGCGCTCTACCGCCTCTATGCGGCGCCGGAGCGGGTGAGCGATGTCGCCCTGCAGCCGGGCGAGAAGCTGACCTCCGTTTCCGCCGGCGACACCGTGCGCTGGGTGATCGGCGATACGGTGAGCGGCGCGGGCGACAGCGAGCGCACCCACGTGCTGGTCAAGCCATTCGCGCCGGGCCTCAAGACCAATCTCGTCATCACCACTGACCGGCGTGCCTATCACCTCCAGCTCGAAAGCACCGAGAGGACCGCCATGGCGGCGATCTCCTGGACCTATCCGTCCGATCAGCTTCTCGCCCTGCGCCGGCAGAACACAGCGGCCGAGGCGGCGCTGCCGGTCGCCTCGAGTGTGGCGTTGGAGAATATCCGCTTCCGTTACGCCATCACCGGCGACAGTCCGCCCTGGAAACCGCTGCGCGCCTTCGACGACGGCCACAAGGTCTATATCGAGTTCCCCCGCCGCATCGACCAGGGCGAAGCGCCGCCGCTCTTCGTCGTCGGTGCCGACGGCGGCAACCAGCTCGTCAACTTCCGCATACGCGGCAACTACTACATCGTCGACCGCCTCTTCGCCGCCGCCGAGCTGCGCCTCGGCACCAAGCCGCAGCAGGTGGTGCGGATCTCCCGAACCGACGGGACGCCACGGCGCACCGTGCTGTTTTCGCGCACGGACCGGTAGGGGGAGGGGCCATGACGGATACCGCCGCACCCACGCCAAAACCTGCCGCTTCGTCCAAGCGCGATCCCGGCAAGCTGGACTTGCGCGCCGCGCCCCGCCGTGTCGTCCGCTTCAGGCGCGGTCTTGTCATCGGCGTAGCCGCGCTCGGCTCCGGCGCCATCCTCGGCGTGACCATGATAGCGCTGCAAAGCCCGGCCCTGCGCATTCAGGACCAGGCCGAGGAACTTTACAACACCGAGCGCAAGCCGACCCCGGATGGCCTTGCTGCCCTGCCAGGGGATTACTCGCAGGTCCGTCCCGGGACACCTAAATTGGGGCCACCGCTGCCGGGCGACCTCGGCCGGCCGATCCTTGAACGCCAGCGGCAGCTTGGGATTGCGCCGGGAGGATCGGAATTGTCCGCCGAGCAGCAGCGCCTCGCCCAACAGGCCATTCAGGCGAAGGAGGCCGGCGTTTTCTTCCGTATCGAGAACCGGCCGCGGCATGACACGCCGGCAGTGACGGGCCAGTCCCAGCAAATGGCAGCAACGGAGACCGGTTCGCCCGATGCCAGCCGCCTGGCGCTCGACCCAGAGCGCGACCAGAACAACCAGCAGCGCAAACTGGATTTTCTGAGCCAGCGCGATAGCGGCGGCATCTACAATCCCGATGCTCTGCAGACGCCGGTCTCGCCCTATCAGGTGATGGCCGGCAGTGTGATCGCCGCGAGCCTGATCACCGGGATCAATTCCGACCTGCCGGGCCTCGTCGTCGCCCAGGTGACCGAGAACGTCTACGACACGGTGACCGGCCGCACGCTGCTCATCCCGCAGGGCTCGCGCCTCATCGGCGCCTATGACAGCGTGATTGCCTTCGGCCAGTCGCGTGCGCTGCTTGTCTGGCAGCGCATCATTTTGCCCGACGGTTCCTCCATCGAGATCGACAATCTGCCCACCACCGACACGGCCGGCTATGCCGGGCTCGAGGATGAGGTCGACTACCACACCTGGCGGCTCATCAAGGGCATCGCGCTCGCCACCCTGCTTGGTGTCGGCACGGAGCTGAGCCTCGGCAGCGACGAGAGCGATCTGGTCCGGGCCATCCGCGAATCCACCCAGCAGAACGTCAGCCGGGCCGGCCAGCGCATCACCGAGAAGAACCTCAACATCCAGCCGACCATCACAGTCCGTCCAGGCTGGCCGCTCAAGATCATCGTTCACAGGGATCTCGTATTGCGCCCCTACCAGGGCTGAAAGGATCGATCATGGCCAATCTGAAACTCGGAAAACTCCCCGACCGCACGCCGGCGAAGATCACCATCACCGTCGGCGCCGACCTCAACCAGGCGCTCCGGGACTATGCCGCTCTCTACCGCGCCACCTACGGCGAGGCCGAATCTGTCGCCGAACTCATTCCCTTCATGCTGGAGGCCTTCCTCGACAGCGACCGCGCCTTCGCCAAGGCGCGCAAGGATGGGTTGCCGGAGACGGACACCGACAAACCGGCGCGCCGCGCCCGCTCAGCGCGCGCGGGCGATACCGAAGCGGCGTCGCCCGCTGTCTCATCCACATCGCAGTTCGAGGAGTGACCCATGCAAATCGGCGCCTTCACTTTGTCCAATGACGGCGGCTGGACCGGCTCCATCCGCACGCTCACCATCGACACCAAGGTCCGGCTCGTCCCCAACGACGACCGGACCCACGACAACGCCCCGGCATTCCGCGTCCTTGTCGGCAACGCCCGCATCGGTGATGCCTGGGATGCCCGGACGACGGGCGATAACCCGAAATACTATCTCCGCGTCCGTCTCGACGACCCGAGGCTTCCCGAGCCCTTCACCGCCGCCCTGTTCCCCTCCGAGGAGGGGGATCGGGCGCAACTCGTCTGGAACAGGCGGCGGGAGTAGCGGAGATTGACGAACTGCCTTTCTTTAGCGCGGCAAAGGAGCCGAGCCAAAACCTTCTTGCGTGATGCGGAAGGGTGGCCGGCGGCCGGATCGGCATTTCGAGTTTTGCTCATTTCGATGGCTCCAAACCATCAATTAGGAACTCGTCCGAAATCGGACTTGGCGGGAGCGCCGGTTGCAGGAGCTTTTCGAATGCGCCAGGATGTGATAGAAGGTCGGCATATACATGGAAAAGCCGACAGATCATCACATGCCCGCGCATCGTGCCGAATCTCAGAAAGAAGCAGCCGTCAGACTCCTTGGCGAGCAGGGCATCATGCGGTTGTCAGAGCTGAAGGCGGCCGGGGTCCACTATCAGACACTGGCCCGGATGACGGAAGACGGCTCCGTCCTGCGTGTCGGCCGCGGCCTCTATCAGCTTCCGGAGGCCGATTACTCCCTGACCCACAGCCTTGCAGAGGTGGCCAAGGCCGTGCCGAAAGGGGTGATCTGCCTCATCTCCGCTCTCCAGTTCCACGAGCTCACGCTTCAGGCGCCGCCCCATATCTGGGTCGCCATCGGGCGCAAAGAGCGGATGCCTCGCATCAGCTATCCACCGGTCCGGGCCATCCGGTTCGGCGAAAAGGCCATGTCGGTCGGCGTCGAGCGCCATGTGATCGACAAGGTCGAGACGCCGATCTTCGATCCAGCCAAGACCATCGTCGACTGCTTCCGCTATCGCAAGGAGATCGGCATCGACGTCGCCCTCGAAGGACTCCGCAATGGGATCCGCAGACGCAAGGCGCATCCCGACCGGATCGCCGCCTATGCCGGGGAGCTTCATATCTGGTCAATTCTCAAGCCCTATCTCGACGCGACGGTGGCCGATGAAGGATAAGCGCAAGAACATCGCCCAATCGGTGCGCGACCGGCTCCGGACGGTCACCGTCCGACTGCGCCTGGACTACAACCTCGTTTTGACCCGCTACGTGCTTGAACGCTTGCTGTATCGCCTGAGTGTGTCGTCGCAGCGAGATCGCTTCGCGCTCAAAGGCGCCATGCTATTTGTCGTCTGGACGACGGACATCATTCGTCCGACGCAGGATCTCGACCTGCTTGGTTTCGGTGATTCCGACGTCGATGCGCTACGAGATGCGTTTCGCGACATCATGGGCACATCTGTCGTCGATGACGGCGTCGTGTTCGATCTCGACTCGGTGCGCGCTGAACCGATTCGGGCGGAGCAGCTCTACGACGGCGTTCGGGTCAGCGCGCTGTCATTCATCGGTACGGCGCGCGTGCCGATCCAGATCGATATCGGTTTTGGCGATGCAGTCACGCCAGACCTGGAGGAGCAGGAGTATCCGGTGCTGCTCGATGCCCCGGCACCGCGGCTCAGGATCTATCCGCGCGAAACGGTCGTTGCCGAGAAACTCGAAGCGATCGTCGATATCGGCACCCGCACCAGCCGGATGAAGGACTTTTACGATCTGCTGTCCATGGCTCGCCTCTTTGCTTTTGACGGACAGACGCTCTCGCAGGCCATTCGGGCCACGTTCGAGCGCCGCGAGACAGAACTGCCGGATACGGTGCCGCCGGCGCTATCGCAAGACTTCGCCGCTGACATGGACGCCATGGAGCGCTGGAATGCGTTCGTCCGGCGAACGCCGCTGCCGATCGATCCGCCGAACCTGACCGGGGTCGTCGAGGAGATCACAAGGTTTGTCATGCCGCCGACAATTGCGGCGGCATCGGGAAAGTCGTTCACGCAGAATTGGCGGCCATCCAAGGGATGGACGGCAGAAGTGTCAGAGGAGCGTACATAAGGGCCATAAGAGTAATCCGCGCCTCGGGCGATCCTTTTCCGGTGTGTACCAATACTGGAAAGGTTCGACCCATGAAGGAAAAGGAGGAACAGGCGGCTGCGCTCATCCCGCCCCCGACGAACGATAATGGGCCAGACCAAATGGCGGGGGAAGAAGCCGAGCGGCACCTGGACACCATCGCACGGGCCATCGGCCGCCACATCGCCCGCGAACACATCAGGGCCTGGGAGCGGGTGCGGCGGAAGCGGGCAGCGAACGACAACCGGCCAGAGAAAGAGGGGCGGGAACCGGACGGGTAAAATCCGCCCTTGAGAGAAAGGAAAGTCTTATGACCCGCGTTGCGCTATACGCCCGCTATTCCTCGGACAATCAGAGCGTTTCCTCCATCGAGGATCAGTTCCGCATTTGCCGGGACCAGGCGGCGCGGGAGAAGTGGAAGGTGGTGGGGGCCTACAAGGACGCCGCCATTTCGGGTGCGAGCGTCACCTTGCGGCCGGGCATCCAGGCGCTCTTGCAGGACGCGCAGGCGGGCAAGTTCGAGGTCGTGCTGGCGGAAGCGCTGGACCGTATCAGCCGCGACCAGGCCGATGTCGCCATTCTCTACAAGCATTTCAATTTTGCCGGCGTGACGCTCGTGACGCTTGCCGAGGGCGAGATCTCCGAGCTGCATGTCGGTCTGAAGGGCACCATGAACGCCCTGTTCCTGAAAGACCTCGCCGCCAAGACCCACCGCGGTCTGCGCGGCCGAGTCGAGAAGGGAAAGGCGGGCGGCGGCCTCTGCTATGGCTATGACGTCGTGAAACGTCTCAACGGCGATGGCGAGCAGGTGCGCGGCGAACGGAAGATCAACGAGGCCGAGGCCGAGATCGTCCGCCGCATCTTTCGCGAATTCGCCGCCGGCAAGAGCCCCAAGGCTATCGCCGCCGATCTCAACCGCGATGGCATTCCCGGCCCCAATGGCAAGGCTTGGGGCGACACCACCATTCGCGGCCATGTCTGCCGGGGCACCGGCATCGTCAACAACGAGCTCTATGCCGGTGTGCTGGTCTGGAACCGGCTGCGCTACATCAAGAATCCAACGACGGGAAAGCGCGTCTCTCGCGTCAACCCGGAGTCCGAATGGATCAGGACCGAGGTGCCAGAACTGCGCATCGTCGACGAAGACCTATGGCAGGCGGCGCGGCGGCGGCAGGAGCAGATCTCCAAGCAGTTCGAGAATGTCACCAAAGGCGTGCGCGCCTATCGTGCCAGGCACGTCAACGAGCTGCGACGTCCGGCCTTCCTGTTCTCGGGCCTGCTCAAATGCGGCTGCTGCGGCGGCAATTACGGCATCATCACCCGTGACCGCTATGGCTGTCTCAATCGTTATCGGCGGGGTACCTGCGACAACGGCCATACCATCCGTCGCGATGACATCGAGCAGCGTATTCTGTCCGGTCTTACCGAGCGGCTGGTTTCGGCCGACAGGGTCTCCAAGGCCGTGCGCGCCTATGCCGAAGCGCTGAACAGTCAGAACCGTGAACGTCGGGCGCAGGCGGAGCTTGACCGTAGGGCGCTGGACAAGATCGAACGCGGCATCGCCGGCATCATGGCGGCGATCGAGGATGGCATGTATCAGACCGCCATGAAGGATAGGATGGAGGAACTTGAGCGCCAGAAGGAGGATGTCCTGGCGCGTATGGAACAGGCGCCCGAGGACGTCCCCGACATTCACCCCAACATCGCCGAAATCTACAAAGCCAAGGTGACGCAGTTGAGCGAGGCTCTGGCTGATCCCGAACTGCGCGATCAAGCTGCCGAGGCGTTCCGCGCGCTGGTCGACGCGGTGGTGGTTGAGCCCGGCGACAAGCGCGGCGAAGTCAACGCCACCTTACGCGGCGAGGTGATGAACATCCTCGACATCGTTTCCGGGCGCAAAACCCGAAACCGGTCCCAAGTTATAACAAAAGACGTTGCGGGCCCCCGCAACCA
>NZ_JACFXV010000060.1 GCF_014050225.1 Stappia albiluteola
CTGTCGGTCAAAGGCGTGAAACCACTCGGGTGTTTTTGTGGACGACTCGACGGACAATACCCGGAAGCCGCTGAGGTCATGCCGGCTGTTGTAGCTAAGAACCGCCTTGCCCTTGCCGACAGCGATGTCGATCCGCGTCGATCTATGGCCCCACGGGATACGCCGCATCGCCGACAGAAGTTCGGCCCGGTCGAAGCTGATCATGTCCGGCTGCCGTTCGCCGAACTTCGGCACGACGCGGCGCCAGTCCGGAAACTTGCCATCGATCGTGCTGGTGATGATGCGGCCGCCGACGAGCGGCACTTCGAAATTCTCCCCCTCGCGCAGCAGGATCGGCCCGGCGAAGGGCATGGCCGTCAATGCGGGGACGATCATGCGCGGCAGGATGCAAAGCTGGTCGGGCGGGTCCATCTCACCCTGCGCCGCCGGGCTCCATTCGGCCCCCGCATCGATGGCGATCAGCCGGTGACCGTCGGTCGATACGAGCTTGACCTTGTCGGCGCCTTCGGCAACGTCCAGGCAGACGCCGTTGAGGTAATAGCGCGTCTCTTCGGTCGAAACGACACGCAGCGCCCGTTTCAACCTGTCGCGAAAGGCTGCCTCGTCGGCAAGCGTCAAGGTGCCGATCACGGGCCTGGTGGAAAGGTTATCTTCGGGAAAGTCACTGACCGGTGGTGTGATCAGCGTCGTGCGGCCGTCCGGGTCGCTCACCGTCAGCTCGGTGCCGCCGGCCGCCTGCTCGATGGTGATGGGCGTGCCGGCGGCGTGATTGGCGACAAGCATGCGGGCAAGGTTGAACGGCAGCAGCGCGCGGCCGGGCGCGTGGACGCGCGCCGGCAGGCTGAGCGTCAGCCAGGCGCCAAGGTCCGTCACGGTCAGGGTGACCGCGTTGTCCTTCGCCTCGACAAGCGCGCAGCCGAGAACAGGGATTTTCGACCTGTGAAGCCGGATGCGCGACAGCAGCGACAGAACCTTGCGCAGGTCGCCGGCGGGGGTCTCGATCTTGAGCAAATCAGACATTGCATTGACCTCCTGAAACGAGGGGGAAATGCCGATGGGGCGGCGTGCGTCAGCGGCCGTCGTTGCGGCGGCTGAGCGATTTTGCTTTCGCGCGGATGCGGCCGGCGTTGCGCTCGAGCGCCTTGCCGAGGCCCGGATCGCCGACGTCATAGGCGGCCTGCGCGTCGACCGTGTAATCCTCGACCAGCAGCTCCAGCCTGACGCGGCGGTCGGCAACCTTGCGCCGGTGGCAAAGGGTGGCGGCGGCATCGATCGTCACGGGAAGGGCGGCGGTCATTGGCCGTCGTCCTTTGCGAATTCGCGGTTTATCAGGTGAAAGAGGGCTTCGGCCCCGTCCAGAAATCCGCGCGCCCGCGCGCGCTCGCTGGCGAGAGAAAGCGCCGTCGAACAGCAAACCAAGCCGAGAAGGGCCATGCCTAGCATTCCAGAATCATGATTTTCCGGAACGTGGAAGGAGATGCCGAAGAAGACGCCGCCAAGGACGCATAGGCAGACAGGGAAGGCGTCGTATATGGCGCGGCCAAGGCCGATGAACGCTCGCTTTATGAGGTTTGTGCAACGGTTCACCGGGCCACCTCCGGCATGGCGTTGTGCTCGACGCCGTCGAGAAGACGGCCGGCGCGGGATTTGCCGATGCGGGAGACTGTGTCGTCATCGACTTCGTCGCACCACATAGGCCGATAAGGTTCACCCCAATGGCCGCCTTCCCAATCCCTGTGGTCAAAGCGGCTTATTTCCGGGTTGTCGTCGATGTTCCAGCCATCGACGGCGCCCACTTGCGGCGCCCATTCGCCCCATTGTTTGAAGAAGAAAGCGGTGCCGGCGGCGGCGCATTGGTCGCGGATGGATCGCGCCCAATCCGGATGCATCGGCCGTGCGTCGGGGCCGCTTTCGCCGCCGACGATTATCCAGTCGATGCCATCAAGCCATGTCAGCCACTCATTCCCGGGGATTCCCTCCTGGAACGCCAAAAAATCCACCGGCCCGAGAAGCGGCTCGGCGCTGACAAAGCGGATGGCGGTCGGGGTGGCGAGCAGGTCGGGAATGCGCTCGTCGGCGCGGGTCTGGTCCTCGACGGAGACGCCAATCCAGACGTTCGTCAGAGGCCAATTTGCGGGTTGAGTGCAGCCGATTATTGGCGATGCCCGCCAATTGCCTCGCTGCCATCCTGGGTGTCCATCTGGTAGATGACGGCCAACAACCGTCGCCATATCGGCGACCCTGAACGGCGTATTGGGGTCTCTCAGATATTCCCGCATCCTTTTGCTGCGCTTGGTCAGCACCTGGAATGTGTGCTGCGGGCAAAGCGCCATGATGGCGAAAACCTCGTCGAGCACTTCGTCCGGCACGGCCTCATGAAACAGGTCGCCATGAGCGGCGACGAAGATGCGCCGCGGCCGCTTCCAGCGCAGGGGCTGGTCAAGCCATTGCTCGTTGAACCGCACCTCGCCCGTCCAGACCGGGCCGGCCTTGCTCATCTGCGTCAGGCCGGCGCGCGAGGGGTGATGCTGCAGCCGGGTGCCGGCGAGCTTCATCGCGTAGCAATTGGTGCAACCGGGAGAGACGACGGCGCAGCCGGTGACCACGTTCCATGTCGCGTCCGACCATTCGATATCGGTGTTATCGGCCATCACAGCCACCCCGCGAGGCGGGCGGCGGCGTAGACGGTTTCGCCGAGAAGGATGCCGATGGCCGTTGCCACCACGATGACGGACGAGACGGCCTCGACGGCGTCACGCGGGGCCGGGCGCCGCACAAGCGGCGCGAAACCTGAAAACTCGCTGGAATGAGACATGGCGCTCTCCGCTGATCAATGAGCGGAGTTTCATAATTCGAAATTCACCTGTCAACA
Organism: Stappia albiluteola; assembly: GCF_014050225.1. Classification (GTDB taxonomy): domain Bacteria; phylum Pseudomonadota; class Alphaproteobacteria; order Rhizobiales; family Stappiaceae; genus Hongsoonwoonella; species Hongsoonwoonella albiluteola. Next base: position 2,873 of record NZ_JACFXV010000060.1, read on the forward strand.
TAAAAATTTCGATTTAAGAAACATGCCTCGCTTATCTCGTTTGTGACATGCCCTAAATCGGAAGCTTGTGCGCGAAAGTGCGCGTCGAATAGAGGACGCAACCGTCGACGGGCGCGGTTGTCATCGCTAGGATTGGCGCATTACGGTTGATTCCGTGAGATGCGGTTGGTCGGTCTTAAGCATCTCTGCTAATTGCGGTGAGAGCCTGGAGGGATCATGGTTTTAGAGATTGCAATTGTTTGGATCGTTTTCGCCGTCATTGTCGGCATCGTAGCAAATTCCCGTCATAGGTCGGCAATCGGGTGGGTCGCGCTGGCGTGCGTTATATCCCCTCTGCTAGCCTTTATTCTCCTCGTCGCCCTGCCCACGCCAGACGACCAAAGAGAGCACAAGGAATACATCGCTGGTAAGCTTAAAAAATGTCCGTATTGCGCGGAGTTGGTTCAGTCGGCGGCTATTAAATGCCGACATTGCGGCAGCGATCTTTCAGACGGTGCGGCCGAGAAGCCTAAGTATTATCAGCAACGCAGATAAGATACTTAGGCTTTGTTGATAATATCGGGTTTGGTTGCAATGTATAACTGCAACCTGCTATCCGTAATATATATTTATTATGATGTTTATGGGATCAACCGGCGATGTCTCGATCGCGGACAGAGCTGCCGCGATCGGTGCAACGCCGTCCGTTTCCTTTGCGATGCGGTAAGCGAGCTTCCTTGGGATATAGCCTATGTGGGCACGCTTGATCGAAGTTCGCCTGAGAATGCTCTTTCCCGTCCAGTAGCCGAAAACCATTATCGCCAGTTCGTCGTGCGGGTTGGATGGCTCCCGGACGAGTTCTATCCCGAACCCCAAGTTTCTTGCGCGTGAATATAGAATGCCGTCAAGAAATAAATTGCATTCTCTTTTGTAATATTCCTCGCCTACAATATTGACTTCGTCAAGAGCGATATTGAAACCAGTGTCTGGTAAAGTCTCTTCTTCTAAAAAGTTAACTCGCATTCATGACCTCTATATCAATCTTGGCGTAATGAAACGTAGTACGATGGCCTTTACTGACACGGTGACACCTTCGTCGTCGCCATTCAATATGATGGTCTTGTAATGTTTGTTTGTCGATCTTGGTATGAGTTCCCACCCATTACCGTTTGACCCGACTTCCTTTAGGGTCAGTTCTACCTTGCCATGTTCCTCGCGCTCGGCCACGACGATGAGGCCGGTGCGGAGAGCAAGCCCGGATTTCGCGAAATCGACGCAGAGGGCGATCCCGCCATCCTGACACAGCAGGTTCATGGAATCGCCGGCCACCCGATAGCCGACAAGGTCTCCGGGCTTGTAAGGCGGTTCTTCGATGGAAAGAATTACCTTTTGTTCCTCGGCATCTAGCCAAAGCGCCTCCACCTCGCGCCATATGCCGGCCTGGACGGTTCCGACAATCGGCACGGCTATCATCTTGGCGCTCGGGATGGGCGAAAGAGGCGCAGCGTCCTGCTTGTCCGGATGGCGCATCAGGTCGCTTGGCCGGATCCCCAAAGCCTGGGAAAAGCGGCTCATCCATTCCGCGTTCATCCGCTGCGCGCCGGTCTCCAGCTTGGAGATCTGGCCTTTGTTGCTGCCGGTTTCCTCGGCAAGGCGATCCTGCGTCCAGCCTTTCGCCTTCCGCCATTCTCGCAGGAAAAATTTCACATGATCGCCATCCATCCGCCGAAGGTATTCAGCGGGGTTTCCGGTGTCGTTATCTGAAAGCGAAATATTTCGCTTGACACCAAGTTTCGATAAATGAAACATTCCGGTCATGGAACACGCACTCACGAAATATCGGAAGGCGAATTGCCTCACGCTCGATGACGTCAGTCGTCAGCTCAGCGTCACGCGAGCGACGGTCTGCAAATGGGAAAAGGGGCGAATTCCGGCCGAGCGCGTTCTTGAAGTCGAGCGCGTTACCGGGGTTCCGCGCCACCATCTGCGCCCGGATCTCTATCCGCTCGATGAACCCGCCGCCTGATCTCCCCGTCCGGGCTGCCGACTCCCGGCCCGGACATGCGCCGTGCGGCGCCGGCCTCTCCCTCCTCCCCGAGGCCGGAGCCGCCGGCGGAGACGGCGCGGAGGGCGAGAAGACGGCGGCAGGCGGCGCGCAGGCGGGCCTGGGCCGGGGTGAGGGGGGTGTGCGGCGATGGGGCCGTTTTGTTGTTCATGGGGCGCAGTCTGGCGCATTCGCGCCAGCGCTGTCAGCCCCGCGCATCGCGGGAAGATACGGGGAAAGGCCGATGACCATGAAGCTTGACCGGGCAACGACGGACTATCACCGATCGGCCCTGAAACAGGCCATGCGCCGCCAGGTGCGGCGCATGCACGGCCAGGAGGCGGCGGCGGCGATCACCCGCGTTTCCGGGCAGACGCTTTCCGACTACGGCAATGCCGACAACCCGCGCCACGCCGACACGCATTGCCCGGTGGACGTGATGCTGGATCTGACGCTGGACGGCGGGCCGGTGCTGCTTTCGGAAATCTGCCGGCTGGCGGGCGGCAGCTTCGTGCCGCTGCCCAGGCCGGACGCCGACGCCGAATGGGCGCGCGAGATCGCCGCGGCGGTGCGCGAATGCGGCGAGGCGGCCTCGGTGCTGTGCCTTGCGCTTGGCAATGGCGGCACGGTGACGGCCGACGAGATCCGCGAAATGGGGATCATGCAGGAGCTTTCCGAGGGCATCGACGCGCTTTGCACGCTGCGGGCGCATTGCGAGCGGGTGATGAGCCGGAGGGACGGGTGATGCTTGATACGGATTTCCTAGATCCTTGTGAAGCTATGGCGCTCAGGGCGCTCAACATGGCTATCGAGATCGACCGGGAAGACTGGGACAGCCCCGAAATCTGCGAGACCGACACCGGCAGCATCGCCCGTGCTTGCACTCTGTCTCAGAACCAGCTTCGCAGCGCTCTCTTCATGATGATCGACCTTGGGTACGTCGAGCGCCGCCCGACCGCGCGGGCCGATTTCTGGTCCTTGACGGTAGAGGGACGCGCCGCGCTGACATTGGCCGGGGTGGCGTGATGGCCTGGCTCTATCTCAATCGCGATGAGCGCAGCGACGTTGTGCGCGAAGGCATTTCCAGGGGCCTGTCCTATGAGGCGATCGGGCAGCAACACGGGGTTTCGCGCTCCGTCATATGCGGCCATGTGTACCGCTACATGCGGACCGAGACCCGTCGCCGGCCCGCAACGCACAAGGCGGAGACAGCGAAAGCCAGGGCGCGCCGCGCGCTGACGTCCTTGCCTTCAGGCGCTCCGGTGCAGGTTGAGGGGCCGGAGTCGGTTGCCTTCGACCCAGGCGAGCCGCTGCCGGGAGTGATGCCCGTCCGGCTGCTCGATCGGCGGGTTTCGCAATGCCCGTGGATCCTCGACGGCCGCGATGAAGACGGCCTTGTGCTGTGCTGCGGCGCGCCGAAAGCGGACGGCAAGAACTGGTGCGCGGCGCATCACGCCCGCACCACGCTGATCTACCAGACACCGGCAGAGGAGCGCGGCAAATGAGCGGCAAATCCCTCAACGATCTGGCGCGGGATCTGGCCAGGGCACGCGCGGCTGCCGACAGGCGGCCGGACGACAAGGCGGCCGAGATCCGCTTTCACGAGGCGCGGATCGCCTATCTGGAAGCCGAGCTTTTTCTTTGCCGGAAAGACCTGGCGCATTGGCAACTGCGGTCGATGGCGCTTGGCCGCGCATTGCGGCGGCGGGTGGCGGCGTATCGGCGGTTGGCGGAAACGGCAAGCAAGGGCGCGATCAAGCGACGCTCGCGCGGCCCGGCGCCGGTACCGGCTCAGGCGGTGCTGTTCGAAATCGTAGGGCAGGGGGTGGCCGCATGATTTCCGACGTCCGAACACCGATGCTGGATCCGTCCGATCCGGGTTTGCCGGAGATCGAAACGAATGACCGGGAAGCGCTGGAACTGGCGACGGAGGCGGCCTGCAAGCGCTTCCGCAAGGCGCATCCGGACGGCGTGCCGAACGAGATGCCTTTCGCGCCGCTGAGCGACGACGACGCGGCGGCGGCCGAGCAAAGGGCGCGGCGTTATGCCAGCCGGGGGCGCATGGGTGACCCGGTTTTGTGGTGCGACCTGGGGATTGCGCTGTAATGGCGGGCTATCTCGAAAAGCGCGAGATCGGCCCGGCCACGCTCTACCTGGGCGATGCGCGGGAGATCGTGCCGGCGCTGCCCAAGGCGCATCTGTTCGTCTCCGACGCGCCGTATCGGCTCACCTCCGGCGGGGCGGCCAAGACCTCGTCCAGGCACAAGCCGATGACCGTCGGCTGGATGGCGGACTATTCCAACAATGGCGCCATCGTCCATTGCGATATCGATTGGGACGAGGTCGCCGCGCTGGCCTTCGAAGCGCTTGTCGACGACGCCGACTGCTACCTGATGGCGAACGACAAGAACGTGTTCCCGGCGCATGCGGCGGGGGTCCGCGCGGGTTTCCGCCTGCATAATCTGCTGGTTTGGGGCAAGGGAACGGCGACGGCGAACCGCTGGTTCATGAAGGACTGCGAGTTCACGCTCTACCTGTTCAAGGGGCGGGCGAAAACGATCCTCACCCCCGGTGCCAAGCAGCTTTCGCAAATCCCGCAGCGCGACGAAACCGGCCACCCGACAGAAAAGCCGGTGCTGGAAATGGAGCGTTATATCCGCGCCTCGGCGAAGCCCGGAGAAACGGTGCTCGACCCGTTCATGGGCTCTGGCTCCACTGGCGTCGCGGCCGTGCGCGCCGGGCGGCGCTTCGTCGGCGTGGAGATCGAGCGGCGGTGGTTCGACGCCGCCTGCCGGCGGATCGAGGCGGCGGCCGCCACGCCCCGCCCGCGCGGGATGTTCGA
>NZ_JACFXV010000061.1 GCF_014050225.1 Stappia albiluteola
AGCACGGTTTCGGCCGGCGGAGCACCGGTGGCGGTGGGTGCTGCGACGGTGATTGCCGGCGCCTATGGCACGCTGACGATCAACTCGGACGGCAGCTACAGCTATGTGGCCGATCAGGCCGCGGCGCAGGGGCTGGGTGTCGGCGAGGCGGTGGACGACGTCTTCACCTATGAAGTGTCGGACGGAAACGGTGGAACCGACACGGCAACGCTGACGGTGACGGTGACGGGTGCGAATGACGCCCCGGTGATCACCTCGTCCGCCTCGTTCTCGGTCGACGAGAACACGACCGCCGTAGGAACGGTTGCGGCGACCGACGCGGACACGAATGACACCGTCAGCTATTCGATCAGCGGCGGTGCCGATGGGGCGCTGTTTACGATTGATGGCGCGACGGGCGAGTTGAGCTTCATTGCGTCGCCCGATTTCGATGCGCCGGGCGATGCCGGTGCCGACAATGTCTACGAGGTCGAGGTCACGGCATCGGACGGCAATGGCGGCACGTCGGTGCAGACGATTTCGGTGACGGTCGGCGACGTCAACGAGGCGCCGACGGACATCACGCTGTCGAATGCGAGCGTCGAGGAGAACTCGACCAATGGCACGGTGGTCGGCACGCTGGGCGCCGCCGATCCGGATGCGGGCGAGAGCTTCACCTATACGCTGCTGGATAATGCCGGCGGGCGCTTCGCCATTGTCGGCAACGAGCTTCGCGTGGCGGATGGCGGTTTGCTGGATTTCGAGACGGCCACCAGCCATCAGGTGACCGTGGAGGTCGAGGACAGCGCCGGCAACACCCGGCAGGAGACCTTCACCCTCAGCGTGACGGATGCCAATGACAATCCGGTCGCGGTCGCCGATGCGAATTCGGCGACGGAAGACGGTCCGGCCATTGCGGGCAACGTACTGACCAACGATACGGATGCCGACGGCAATCCGCTTTCGGTGAGCACGGTTTCGGCCGGCGGGGCGCCGGTGGCGGTGGGTGTGGCAACGGTGATTGCCGGTGCCTATGGCACGCTGACGATCAACGCGGACGGCAGCTACAGCTATGTGGCCGATCAGGCCGCGGCGCAGGGGCTGGGTGTCGGTGAGGCGGCGGACGATGTCTTCACCTATGAAGTGTCGGACGGCAATCGTGGGATCGACACGGCGACGCTGACGGTGACGGTGACGGGTGCGAATGACGCCCCGGTGATCACCTCGTCCGCCTCGTTCTCGGTCGACGAGAACACGACCGCCGTAGGGGCGGTTGCGGCGACCGACGCGGACACGAATGACACCGTCAGCTATTCGATCACGGGTGGCGCGGACAGAACGTTGTTTGCGATCGATGCCAATTCCGGTGCTTTGCGGTTCCTCGGTGCTCCGGACTTCGAGGCGCCGGGCGATGCCGGCGGCGACAACGTCTACGAGGTCGAGGTCACGGCATCGGACGGCAACGGCGGCACGTCGGTGCAGACGATTTCGGTGACGGTCGGCGACATCAACGAGGCGCCGACGGACATCACGCTGTCGAATGCGAGCGTCGAGGAGAACTCGGCCAACGGCACGGTGGTCGGCACGCTGGGCGCCGCCGATCCGGATGCCGGCGAGACTTTCCTCTACACGCTGCTGGATAATGCCGGCGGGCGCTTCGCCATTGTCGGCAATGAGTTGCGTGTGGCGGATGGCGGTTTGCTGGATTTCGAGACGGCCACCAGCCATCAGGTGACCGTGGAGGTGCGCGACAGCGCCGGCAATACGCGGCAGGAGACCTTCACCGTCAGCGTGTCGGATGTCGACGAGGCCACGCCGCCATCGCCGATGACGCAGCCGCCCGCAGACACGAGCGGAATTAATGGTGTTAACGGCTTTGTGGTCAATGGGGTCGCCGGCGGCGACGAAAGCGGCATATCCGTCGCTTCCGCCGGGGACATCAATGGCGACGGCTTTGATGACATTATTATCGGCGCACCCGGGAATGGGGCCGGCCACAGCTATGTCGTCTTCGGCAAGGCCGATTTCAGCGGGTCGGCAACGATCAACGCCGGATCGCTTGGCAGTTCCGGTTTCACGATCAACGGCGTCGCTTCCGCGGACCGGGCAGGCATGGCTGTATCGTCGGCAGGGGACGTCAATGGCGACGGTATCGCCGACCTGATCATTGGCGCTAACGATGCGAATGGCGCTGCCGGGCGGAGCTACGTCGTCTTCGGCGGTGCCGGTATCGGAGCCGGAGGGACGATCAACCTGTCGACCCTCAACGGGATGAACGGCTTCGTGCTGAATGGCATAGCTGCGGGAGACGAAAGCGGCATATCCGTCTCTTCCGCCGGGGATGTGAACGGCGACGGCATCGACGATCTGATCATCGGCGCGAACCGGGCAGATCCATCCGGCAGGACGAATGCCGGCCAAAGCTATGTCGTGTTCGGCGATGCGGGCATCGGCAGCACCGGTTCGATCAATCTTTCGTCCTTGAACGGGGCGATCGGCTTCAGGCTGAATGGCGGGGCCGCCGAGCGATCCGGAATATCGGTTGCATCGGCGGGCGATATCAATGGCGATGGCATTGACGATCTAATCGTGGGAGCCAATTTCCACGATGACCCCGATCGCGATGGTGCTGCCTATATCATCTTTGGCGGGCAGAATTTCTCTGCGGATTTCGATCTCACGACCGTCAACGGCACCAACGGGTTCCGCCTCGATGGCTTCAACGGGGGAAGAGCGGGCCGCTCGGTATCCTCCGCGGGGGATATCGACGGCGACGGCATTGATGACTTCATCATCGGAGCCCCCAATGGCGGCGATACAACCTTCGACAATAACGGTCATGCCTACGTGGTGTTTGGCGGCCAGAATTTCGCATCCATAGCGGCGGGAGACGGTGCCGTAGACCTTGCCCAGATAAACGCCACCGGCTCATCGGGCCAGCTACGAGGTTTCCGCATCGAGGGTACCGTTAATTTCGATGCCGTCGGTAATTCGGTTGCCTCCGCCGGCGACATCAACGGCGATGGCATAGGAGACCTGATTGTTGGCGCCGATAACGCCAATGGGCGTGCCTATGTCGTGTTCGGCGGGCAATCCTTTGCCAGCGTCATAGATGCAGACACAATCGGCGGAAGCGGACCGGACGGCTTCGTTCTCAATGGCCTGAATAACGGCGATCGTTTTGGCTATTCGGTTTCTTCGGCCGGCGATGTGAATGGCGATGGCTTCGATGACCTCCTCATCGGAGCAAGGAGCGCAGACCCGAACGGAGCATCGAGCGGACAGAGCTACGTCATTTTCGGCGGCAATTTCAGCGGTGGCGTCAGCGTCGGCACCAGCGGGGCCGATACGCTGGTCGGCACATCGGCGGCCAATCAGCTGGTCGGCGGGCTTGGCAATGACACGCTGACCGGCAATGGCGGCGCGGATGTGCTGTCGGGCGGCGCCGGAAACGATGTGCTGGCGATTTCCGATGGCAGCTTCCGGCATATCGACGGCGGTAGCGGCAATGACACGCTGCGCTTCGACGCGCCGATCGATCTGGACCTGACGGCGATCTCCAACAACAGGATCGAAGGCATCGAGACGATCGACCTGGGCCAGGATGGCGGCAGCAGCAGGCTGACGCTCAGCGCCGAGGATGTGTTCGATATCAACGACACCGGCGGCAATGTCCTGACGATCCTGGGCGACGGCGGAGACGCGGTCGATCTTGCCGCTCTGACGGGGGGACACCCGCAGGCCGGTGGAGCCTGGGTCAATGCCGGCGATATCGGGGGCGGGCTGACCGGCTACGAGTATCACCTTGGTGCGGATACCCTGGCGATCGTGCGGATCGACAGCGACATCCAGGTGCAGACCAATGTGGTGTAGGCACGCGCTGCGAGGCCTGCTGGAAATTCGGGGAACGGCTTGAACACACAGGCGCAGCGCTTCGAGATCACCACCTCGCGGCAGTTCGAGGCGTGGCTCGCGGAAAGCCGGGCCAGCCTTGCCTTCTCGACCTACCAGGCCGGGATGGTGATGCTGATCGGCACCAATGCCGACGGGCGGCTCAGCCTGTTCAATCGCCAGCTCGATCGGGCGATGGGGCTGACGATCAGCGGAGGCACCCTCTATGCGGCGAGCCTTTACCAGCTGCACCGCTTCGAGAACCTGCTGCCGGCCGGAGCCACGACGGGGGAGGGCTTCGATCAGGTCCTCGCGCCGCGCTTCAGTTACGTGACCGGCGACCTCGACATCCATGATATCGGCGTGGAGGCGGATGGCGGCGCGATCTTCGTCAACAGCCTGTTTTCCTGTCTTGCGCGACCGAGCATGACGCACAGCTTCAAGCCGGTCTGGAAGCCCGCCTTCATCAGCCGGCTGGCGGCGGAAGACCGCTGCCACCTGAACGGGCTGGCCATGGAAGACGGCACCGCGCGCTATGTCACGGCGATCTCGGCAACGGACACGGCGGACGGGTGGCGCGACAACCGGCGGGACGGCGGCGTCGTGATCGATGTCGCAAGCGGCGAGACGGTGGCGGCGGGCTTCTCCATGCCGCATTCGCCACGGCTTCATCAGGGCCGGTTGTGGCTGCACGACAGCGGCACGGGGCGCTTCGGCACCGTCGATATCGCCAGCGGCCGGTTCGATGAAGTCGCCTTCTGTCCGGGATATCTGCGCGGTCTGACCTTCGTGGGCGACTACGCGGTGATGGGCCTTTCCCTGCCGCGAGACAGCAAGACCTTCTCGGGGCTTGCCCTGGACGAGGCGCTCGCTGCCCGCAAGGTGGAGCCGCGCGCGGCGATCTATGTCGTCGATCTCCGGACGGGAGATGTCGCGCACTGGGCCCGACTGCACGGAATCGTGACGGAACTCTATGACGTTGCGGCGTTGCGGGGCGTGCGGAAGCCGATGATGGTGGGGTTCAAGTCGGACGAAATTCGTCGGCTCATTTCGGTCGACGACGCCGAGCAGCTCGACAAGAGGGTGACGCTGCAATAGGCGCGTGAAAGAGGTTTGTCCGGGCGATGGCGAACGAGGCGACTGACGGCGCGGCGAGAGAGGTGTCCCTGGTGGAGGACGCCGTCTCGCTTGCCGATGCCCTGTCCGCCATCGCCGGTCATTTCGGCATCCGAAGATCGGCCGGCGCCTTGAAGACCGGCTTTCCCCTGACGCAATCGGGAGACATTCCTGAGGAGCGGCTGGCGGATGCCGCGGAGCGGGTCGGACTGACTTGCCGGGTGGCGGACCGCCGACGCCTGACACCGCTCGACATGCCGGCGATCGCGGTGGACGATGGCATGGGCCCTGACGTCATCACGCAGATCGCCGGGGGCAGGGGCGAGCCTTCCTTCGTCACAAGCATGCGCCGGGGTCGGGTTGCGGCGGCCGACTATTTTCGCGGCTTCGACGGGCGTCTCTACAGTTTCTCGGACGATGCATCCGCCGTCTCCGATGGCCGCGTGAGCGAGCGGTCGCTCGGGCAACTGATCCGCTCCAGCCTGTGGGCCAATCGCAGCATCTACGGCCAGATCCTGATCGGCACCTTCGCGGTGAACCTGCTCGGCCTGTCGATCCCGCTCTTCATCATGAACGTCTACGACCGGGTGGTGCCGACCCAGGCGCTGGAATCGCTGTGGGTGCTTTCCATCGGCGTCGTGCTGGCAGGGCTGTTCGATGTCGGCTTGCGTCAGCTTCGCGGTTACCTGACCGACGTGGCCGGGCGCCGCATGGACGTCGTGCTGGGCAACCGGGTGATCGACCACCTGCTGCAGGCCCGATTCGACCATGTGCGGGCGTCGTCGGGCAGCATCGCCCATTCGGTGCGCGAGCTCGATTCCTTGCGGGAGTTTTTCAACTCAAGCACGCTGGTCGCCCTGGGCGACCTGCCGTTCCTGGCGCTATTCCTCTTCATTCTATGGCTGGTTGCCGGGCCGCTTGCCTTCGTCCCGATGGTGGGCATCCCGCTGATCCTGCTGACGAGCCTTGCCCTGCAGCCGCTGATCATCGCCCATATGAACCGCGCGCATCGCAACGCCGCCAACAGGAATTCGGTGCTTTTCGATATCCTGAGCGGCCTTGAGACGCTGAAATCGATGGGTGCGGAGAGCTTTGCCGCGAGGCGATGGGAAAAGGCGCATGCCGCCAACCTGAGCTCGGCCGTGCCCATCCGGGGCCTGTCGCTGCTGAACGCCAACCTGATCCTTGCCGGGCAGGTGGCCATCACGGTGATCATGGTGATCTACGGCGTCTATGGCATTGCCCGCGGCGAACTGAGCCAGGGCGCGCTGATTGCCGCCATCCTGTTGAGTGGGCGCGCGATGGCGCCCGTCGGCCAGCTCGTGCAGGCGATCGGCCGGCTGCACGGCGCGGTGATCGCCTACCGCGCCCTGAAGCCGCTGGTGGAAGCGCCGGTGGAACGGCCTGCGGGCGAGCATTTCATTCAGCCGGAACAGGTCAGCGGCGCGATCCGCTTCAATGCGGTCGACTTCGCCTATCCGGCGCCTCCCGGTCAGAAGGGCATGATGCAGCCGACGGTGAAGGTGCTTTCGGCTTTCAGCCTGACTATCCGGGCCGGGGAAAAGATCGCGATCGTCGGTCCGATCGGTTCGGGAAAGACCACGCTGGTGAAACTCGTGCTCGGGCTTTACCGCGCCTCCAGCGGGCGGGTGCTCGTCGACGACCTCGACGTCGCGCGCATCGAGCCGGCGGAGCTTCGCCGCGCAATCGGCTATGTGCCGCAGGTGCCGCAATTCTTTCAGGGAACGATCCGCGACAACCTGATCCTTCATCATCCCGGTGCCAGCGACCGGGAGATTCTCGCGGCGATGCAGGGCGCGGGAGCGGCAGGCTGGCTGCAGCAGTGTCCGCTGGGGCTTGATCAGCCCGTCGGAGAGCACGGAAGCGCCTTGTCCGGCGGCCAGCGCCAGTCGTTGGCGCTCGCGCGGGCGCTGCTCAAGGATCCGCCGATCCTGCTTCTCGACGAGCCGACAAGCCAGCTCGACAGCCGCACCGAGGCTGCGTTCATCGAGCACCTGAAAAGCGTGGCGGCGGAGCGCACGCTGCTGGTGGTGACACACCGGCCGGCCCTGCTTTCGCTGGTCGACAGGCTCGTCGTGGTCGACCGGGGCCAGATCGCGGCGGAAGGCCCCAAGCAAGACGTCCTGCGCCGGCTCGGACAGGGAACTGCGGCGTGAAGCGGGAAGTCATCACCTCGACCAGCGCCGCGATGATGGCGCCTCCGACCTTCGCGGCGCGGGCGATGATCGTTGCGCTGAGTCTTGCGGTCGCAGCGTTTCTGGCCTGGGCATATTACGCCAGGCTCGACCAGGTGGTCTTTGCCGAAGGCCGCGTGATCCCCTCCGGCGAAGTGCAGATCGTGCAGAACCTGGAAGGCGGGATCGTCGAGGAAATCCGGATCAAGGCCGGCGACCACGTCTCGGCAGGCGATGTGCTGCTGCGGATCGCGGGTACATCCTTGACCGCCGAATTGAACGAAGCGCGCCAGCGGGCCTTCGATCTGGAGGCCAATATCGCCCGCCTGACAGCGGAAATCGAAGGCGGCGAGCCGGACTTCCCGGCGGAATTGCGCGAAGCCCGGCCCGATATCGTCGAGCGTGTCGCAAGCCTCTTTCGAAGCCGGATGCGCGGTCTCCAGGAGAATCTGGCCGCCATCGAAGAGCAGTTGCGCCGCCGCTACGAGGAGCTTTCGACACTGTCGGCGCGTAACGACCTGCTGCTCGAAAATTACGGCCTTCTGCAGGACGAACTGGAACTGGTCGAACCGCTGCTGGAGCGCGGAGCGGTCAGCCAGGTCGAGGTGCTGCAGCTGCGCCGGCAGCTCAACGAACTGGAAGGCGAGCGTAAGCAGAACGAGACGGCAATCGCCACCACCGGCGCCCTGATCGCGCAGGGCAAGCAGCAGCGCAGCGAGGTCCTCAACACCTTCCGGACCGAGGCCATCGAAAAGCGCAACGAGATGAACGCCCAGCTTGCCGGACTGAAGGAGGAGTTGGTCGCCTCTTCCGATCGCGTCAAGCGCACATCGGTCCGCGCGCCGGCCTCCGGTATCGTCAAGCAGGTTCTCGTCAACACGATCGGTGGCGTCATCCAGCCGGGCATGCCGCTGGTCGAGCTTGTGCCCCAGGATGACACGCTTGTGGTGGAGGCGCAGATCCGGCCGGAGGACATTGCCTTCCTCTGGGCCGGGCAGCCGGCGAGCGTGCGGCTCACGGCCTACGACTTCACCATCTACGGCGCTCTCAAGGGGACGCTGGAATATCTGAGCGCGGATACGGTCGCAGACGAAGAGGGGCGACACTATTACATCGGGCGTATCCGGACGACCGACACCAACCTGCCCCATGCCGACGAAGAACTGCAGATCCTGCCCGGCATGGTTGCGCAGGTCGACCTGCTGACCGGCAAGCGCTCGATCCTCGATTATCTCCTCAAGCCGGTGAACAGGGCGAGCCATCGTGCCCTGCGTGAGCGCTGATTTCCGGTTATCGCGCCATCCAGCCGCCATCGACCGTCAGGACGTGGCCGTGGATATAAGCGGCGGCGGGCGAGGCGAGGAAGACGGCGGGCGCGGCGATGTCTTCCGGCCCGCCCCAGCGACCGGCGGGGATGCGCTCCAGGATCTGGCGGGAGCGGTCCGGGTCGGCGCGAAGGGCCTCGGTGTTGGAGGTCTCGATATAGCCCGGGGCGATGGCGTTGACGGCGATGCCATGCGGCGCCCACTCATTGGCCAGCGCTTTCGTCAGGCCGGCCACGCCGTGCTTGGCGGCCGCGTAGCCCGGCACGCGGATGCCGCCTTGGAAGGACAGCAGCGAAGCGATGTTGACGATGCGTCCGCCGCCGTGCGCCAGCATGGATCGGCCTGCCGCCTGACTGAGGTACCAGACGGCATCGAGATTGGTCGAAAGCACGGCGCGCCAGTCTGCCGCGCCGTGTTCGGCGGCATCGGCGCGGCGGATAATCCCGGCGTTGTTGACAAGGATGTCGAGACCGTTCAAGAGGCCTTCGGCTTCGTCGATCAGCGCCTGCGCGCCGGCTGCGTCAATCGATGTCAGGTTGGTTGCGATCTGAAGGCCCTGCCTCCCTGCGCGGGAGATGGCCGCCAATGTTTCGTCGCCGGGCCGGTGATGCGTGGTGATGGCGACATCGGCGCCCGCCTCGGCAAGTGCGACGGCTATCGCCTGGCCAAGGCCGGCCGCGCCGCCCGTCACCAGGGCTTTACGGCCTTCGAGCGAAAAGGCGCCCTTGATCGTCGTGTCGCTCATATATTGCTCCCTGGAGCTTGAGGAAAAGAATGGACCTGCGCCGCCGCCTTGCGGAAGTCTTCGAGATCGACCGCCATCCCCTGACGCTCGAGGGGAGGGACGAGCTCGCGGCGCGAGGTTATCGGCTGGAAAGGCTCACGTTCCGCAATGGCAGAGGCGAAGCGGTGCGCGGTCTCCTCTCGGGGCCTGAAGGCGACGGCGAAGCGGGACCGGCCCTCCTCTATATCCATGCGCACGGCAACAGGCACGAGATCGGCGCCGACGAACTCGTCGAGGGCAGGCCCGCCCTTCAGACACCGCTTGCACCGGTTTTCGCCGCTGCCGGATATCGGGTGCTTGCCATCGACCTCCCCTGTTTCGGCACCCGCTCGGCCGTCAGCGAGACCGCTGCCTCCAAGGCAGCCCTGTGGCAGGGGCGGACCCTTGCCGGACAGATGCTCGGCGAGCTTTCTTCCGCGCTCGGCTGGCTGGCGCAGCAGCGCGACGTGGACGCGGCCCGCATCGGCGTGTTCGGCATATCGATGGGCGCCACCCTCGGCTACTGGCTGGCGAGCGTCGATCCGCGTATCGCGGCGATTGCCCATCTGTGCTGCTTTGCCGATTTCGCGGCGATGATCGAAACCGGCGCCCATGACCTGCATGGCCCCTACCTTACCGTCCCGGGCCTGCTCACCTTCGCCTCCAACGGGGCCATCGCCGGTCTCGTGGCGCCGCGCCCGCAACTGATCTGCATCGGCGACCTGGACCCGCTGACACCGCCGAACGCGGTCGACCGGGCCTATGCCGAGGCGGCTGCCGCCTATGCTGAGACGCCGCAGAACCTCATCCTGCATCGCGAGGCCGAAGCGGGACATCGCGAGACGGCGGCCATGCGCGACAGGATGCTTGCCTTCTTCGAGCATGCGTTTTCCCAAGGCCGTGTTTGACGCCGGGAACGGCAGTCAGATTCCCGCAAGGCGCATGCCGTTCTCGCCGAAGGCATGAAGATTGGCGGGGTCGAAGGTGAGGGCGATTGTCTCGCCCCTCTCAAGCTCCGCCTGACCCGGCAGCACGGCCAGCATCTTCTCGCCGCCGGCCACCTGCGTGTGGACCACGGTCTCGGCCCCAAGCGCCTCCACCAGCGTCACGGTAGCATGGAAGCTTGCCGGATCACTGTTGCCGGCGAGGCGGAGGTGCTGCGGGCGAATCCCGAGGGTCGCCCCCGCGCCGTTGGAAAGCGGCTCCGTCACCGGCAGTTCCACGCGCCCGTCGTCGAGATAGCGGAACGCGGTGCCGCCGTTGCCGGCCCCATCGCTTCGGGCCGCGATGAAGTTCATCGCCGGCGCGCCGATGAAACCCGCGACGAAGAGATTGGCCGGACGGTTGAAGAGGTTGAGCGGTGTGTCGACCTGCTCGATGCGGCCTTTCCTGAGAACGACGATGCGGTCGGCGAGCGTCATCGCCTCGATCTGGTCGTGGGTGACGTAGATCATCGTCGTCTTCAGCCGTGCGTGCAGGCTGGCGAGTTCGGCGCGCATGCTGACCCTGAGTTCCGCGTCGAGGTTCGACAGCGGCTCGTCGAGCAGGAAGGCGGTCGGATTGCGGACGATGGCGCGGCCGATCGCCACGCGCTGGCGCTGGCCGCCGGAGAGCTGTCCGGGCCGGCGGTCGAGATAGTCGCCGATCTCCAGCATCCGGCTCGCCTCGGCGATGCGATCCGCGATCTCCGACTTGGGCAGATGCGCGTTTTCCAGGCCGAAAGCCATGTTCTGGCGCACGCTCATGTGCGGATAGAGCGCATAGGACTGGAAGACCATGGCGAGGCCGCGGTCGGCGGCATTCACCCTGGTCACGTCGTTGCCGTTGATCTCGATCTTGCCGGATGTCGGCTTTTCGAGCCCGGCGATGAGGCGCAGGAGGGTGGACTTGCCGCAGCCCGACGGGCCGACGAAGACGACCAGTTCGCCCTCGGCGATATCGAGGTCGATCCCGTGCAGCACATGGACCGCGCCGAAGGATTTGCAGATGTCGCTGAGCGTGATCCGCCCCATGGTCAATTCCCGTTACTTGAGTCCGCTGCCGGCGATGCCGGCGGTGATGAAGCGCTGCAGGAAGATGAAAACCAGGACCACGGGGATCATGGTCACGACGGTCATCGCCAGGATGAAGTGCCACTGGACGTTCAACTCGCCCGCATAGGTGTTGAGGCCGACCTGCAGCGTGTAGAGCTCCTTGCGCGACAGCACGATGAGCGGCCAGAGAAAGTCGTTCCAACGCCAGACGACGGAAAAGATCGCCAGCACCGCAAGGGCCGGTGCTGTGAGCGGCAGGACGATCCGCCAGTAGATCTGCCACTCCGAGGCCTTGTCCATGCGCGCCGCGTCCAGCAGCTCGTCGGGGATGGTCAGCATGTATTGCCGCAGCAGGAACACGCCCGTGGGCGTGGCGACCGTCGGCAGGATGACACCCCACAGCGAGTTGAACAGGCCCATGGCGCTGATCACCGAATAGAGCGGGACCAGGATCACCGAGAGCGGCACCATCAGCGTCGCCAGGATCAGGAGCATGACCAGCGAACGGCCCCGAAACTGGTATTTCGACAGCGCGAAAGCGGCCATGGAATTGGTGACGAGGGTGATGAGCGTTGCCATCAGCGTCACGAAGACGGAATTCCTGAGATAGAGCAGGAAATCGAAATGCAGGAAGGGCTCGGTATAGTTCTCCGTGGCAAAGCCGACCTCGCGCGCCGGCGTCCGGTTCTGGATATTGACCTTGATGACTTCGCCGGGATTTTCCGGGTCGACCATCTGCGCCACGATGCCGATACGGCGGATTTCGGCGAGGCGCCGTTTCTCCCCGTTCTCCAGCGTGACGTCATAGAGGGTCAATGGCTTGTCGTATCCTTCGACCGTCGCCTGCTGGCTCACATAGGGAAGCAGGGTCGGCGGGAATTCGGCCAGCTGGGCGGGCGATTTGAAGGATGAACCGACGAGCCAGAGCGCCGGGCCGAACATGATGAGCAGCCCGCCGACCAGCCACACCCAGGTGACGATATCGGTCCAGTGCCAGCCGGAACCGCCGCGGCGGCGCAAAAGGAATTCCGCGATCCTCTTCATCGGCCGCCTCCCTTGCCGGAATTGCGCCGCGACAGGTTGAGCTGGATCAGCGTCAGCACCACCAGCACCGCGCCCATGAGGATCGACGCAGCTGCTGCAAGGCCGGGATTGCGCAGGAGCGAGGCAAAGCCGACCTCGTAGATATATTGGGTGAGGAACAGGGTGGAAGTGCCGGGCCCGCCGCCGGTGAGAACATAGACCTCATCGAAAATCTGCACGGCGCGGATGAGCGCCAGCACGATGACGACGAGGAGATTGGGCGCAAGCAGCGGCAGGGTGATGCGCCAGAAGACGCGTCCCGGGCGGGTGCCGTCCATCTCGGCCGCCTCATAGAGGTCGCGCGGGATCGCCTGCAGTCCGGCAAGCAGGATCAGCGCGTAGAAGCCGACATGCGCCCAGATCGACACGCCGACCGCGGCCGCGAAGGCCCAGAAGCGGTCGGTCAGCCAGACGACCGGCTCGCCGCCGAGCTCGTAGAGCATGAAATTCAGCAGGCCCTCGCGCTGCAGGATCCAGCGCCAGATCAGGCCGACGACCACCGGCGACAGCAGTACGGGGAAGAAGAAGACCGCGCGCCAGAAGCTGCGGGCCCTAAGGTCGCGGTTCAGGATCAGCGCGGTGATCATTGCCACAACGGTCATCAGGCCGACCTGCAGGACGACGAACAGGGCGGTGTTGCGCACGGCGATCCAGAACTGGTCGTCCTTGCAGCTCCTGGGATCGGTGTAGTCCGTGCAGTCGAGCAACCGCTCGTAATGTTCCGCGCCGACGAAGGGGCGATCCGGCAGGAAGAGCGCCGTGCCGCCGGTCATCGAATAGACGAAGTTCACGACAAGCGGGAACAGCACGAAAATGCCGAAGATCAACATGTTCGGCGCCAGGAAGAAGGTCGCCATGCCGCCCGTGCCGGTGGCGCTTTGCCAGGCACGCAACGGCTTGTCGATCAGTGCGGCAGCGGCGGTAACCGGCGCCGCGAGCGCGGCGCCGATGTTTCGCTTCAGGGAGCCCATGTCGAAGGGATCACTTCTTGGCCTGGGCGACCTGGTCGGCGATGTCCTCGTCCATGCGCTGGTAGGCTTCCTCCAGCGACAACTCGCCGGCCATCACCTGGCTGATGCGGGTGACGAGCGCGCCGTAATAGGCGGAAGCCCATTTCCAGGCCGGCAGGGCCGCCGCATTCGGCAGGATCTCGCCGCTTGCCTCGACGAACTTGTTCAGCGCCGCCTTGACGTTCGGGTCGTCCGACTTGAAGTCGATGCCGCCCTTGGCGATGACGCCCTTGTGCGCCGGCAGGAACAGCGTGCGCTCGGTGAATTCCTTCACGATCGGCTCGCTGGCGAGGTAGTCCATGACCTTGCCGACGTCTTCCGGGTTCTTGGTGTATTTGATGCCGACGAGGGCCGCGCCTCCGGCAAGGCCGGAGCAGCCCGCGGTGCCGCAGGGGCTGCCGGTCGCCACCCAGTCGAAGGCGTCGCCGATCTTGGTGGAGAGGTTGGCGATCTGCCAGCTTCCAGAATAGTAGTAGGCGATCTGCGCGTTGATGAAGTCGTCGGCGGCAGCGCGGTAGGTCGAGCCGGCCGCACTCACCCAGACTTCCTTGGAATGCTTGCCTTCCGCCGTCCAGTCCACGAGCTTCTTGGCGAAGGTCTTCACCCCGTCGTCGACGGGTGCCGGGTCGCCGTTGGCGGCGATGTAGTTGGCGCCGTAGGAGACGTTCGGCCCGGAAATGCGGTGGCCGGAGCGGTCGATGGCGAAGGCGGCGGGAAGCTGCTGGCTGGCCTGCACCTTGGCTGCGGCCTCCGCCCAGTCGTCCCAGGTGGCCTTGGGGCCGGGCAGTTCGACGCCCGCCTGCTCGAACAGCGTCTTGTTGGCAAAGCCGCCCGTCAGGGTGATCTGGGTCATGAAGCCCGGGATGATGGACGAACCGTCCGGCCGCATCCAGTCGAACTGGTCACCGAAATTCGCCCGCCAGTAGTCGGGATCCTTCACATAAGGAGTGAGGTCGAGCCAGTGATCGGCCAGTGCCTTCAGGTTGGTGACGCGGGCAATGTCGGGTCCCTGGCCGGCTTCCAGCTGGATCTGCAGCTGCTCCTGCACGACCTTGTAGGCGACATTGTCGAGAATCACGTTGATGCCAGGATTTTCCTGCATGAACCGGTTGAGGATATCCTGGATGACCTCGCCTTCCACGCCGTCGGAATACCACATCACGCGGACATCGCCGGCCTGGCCCGGCACAATGCCGGCAGCGCCGATGGCAAGCGCGGCAAGCGCCGTCGCCGTCAGTTTCTTCATCATCACATTCCTCCCACTCTTTTTCCGGCGGCCCTCTATCCGCCGGGGCAATTTCACTCCCTTTGCGAAGCGGAACCGAACTCCTCGCGCCGGCCCGCCACCGTCCATTCGGACGGGTTCAAACGCCTTCCCTCGGCAAAAATGCTGCCGTCGGCATGAAAGGCGACCGTTCCATAGGCCGGATCCTCGACTAGGATCAGGCCATCATCCCTTTCCTCCAGGTTCATATCCTTGAAACGATTGACGAGATCCGCAAGGCTGCGGCCGTCGCCCGCTTCTCCCATGCGCAGCAGCCAGCGTCCCTTTCGGCCGGCAAGACGCAATTCGCAGCCTGTGCTCGGCCCCTCGGTCACGTCCTCCAACGTGTCGCTGGCCCGAAGCAGAAGCCGGCCTTCGCCCGAACTGGCGGCAGCAAGTGCTCCGTCCCGGATTATGGAGTCGAAGGCGGCGGCGGGAAACCACACATGCGTGAAGTCGGGCTGTTCCTCGCGTCCGTCGAAGACGACGATGGCAAGGCCGCGATATTGCTGCACGCGCGGGACGGAGGCGCTGCCGCCCCAATAGGACGGCCTGCCATAGCCGGAATGGATCACCTCGCCTGGATGGTTGATCCAGATCTGTGCCTGCGGCTCGGCACCGATGCGCCCATGCACCAGCGTTTCCTGATAGCCCCAGTCGTACCAGCGGTAATGGGCCGCGCTGCCAAGCGCGAAATCGCGTCCCTTGTAGTGGTAGAGCGCGGCGAAACCGCCTTCGCCCTGCTTGAAGGCCCATTCCTGCGCCGTGGGCTTTTGCCAGAGCGCCCGTTCGGCCAGATGGGCGGGAAGCCTGAGGCCGTGATCGCGCAGGCAAAGCGCCAGTTGGGGCAGGGCATGGAAGCGGGCGCCATAAGTGCCGGCGCCCCAGACCAGACGCCCGATGGCAGAGAGTTCCAGCGACAGGCCGGCCCTCAGCGTATGCTCGTAGGAGCGGCCCTGGGCGGCCGTTAGCACGCCCTGATGGGCGGAATTCGCAACGATTTCGAGAAGGCGAAGGATGCCCCGGCCGGCCCGCTCGGCGATATCTGCGTCGGGCGCGAGCGCGTGGAGGGCGCACAGGCCCTTCAGGTCGATCGGGAAATAGGGAGCCGAGTTGAACTCGGCCATCTCCCAATCCTCGAAATGGTCGAGCCAGGCGCGTACGCGCGCCGCCCCCACCTGCGACTGCTCCCGCCCGAGCCGGCCCGAGCGGCGGAAACGGGTGTCGGGCAGCAGGTGGCCGCCGAGATAGGCGGCGGTGTGGAAGAGCAGGGCGTGGTTCTCGGAGAAGTACCACTGCACGTCGTTGCCCGGCTCGTCCATCCAGTAGCGGTAGCCGGCTATCACCTCGTCGATGCGGCCGCGCAGGGCGGACGAAAGATCGCTGCCGTAGCGGGTGCGCGACCAGATCAGCGGCACGAGGGCGAAATCGGCGCAGTCCCAGCAATCGTCGATCGCCGGCAGCGCGCGTTCGATCATCGCTTCCGTCTTTTCGCCGGTCCTGCCGGAGGCAAGGCGCGCGAGTGCGCAGACCGTGTCCGGCTCGCCTTGCTCGGACACCTCGGCCAGCGCCTCCTCGATGCGCCCGGCAAGATCGGCCGGAGCCGCGCCCTGACGCGACAGATGGGCGATTTCCACGCCAAGCACGCGCGAGGCGGTGAAGCCGTCCATCGTCAGCGCGATATTGAAGTGGCGGAAATCGGCCGGCAATTCGTCGGCGGGGCCAAGCGGCAGCGTCGCATCTCCCGCCGCGAGATCCCGCGCAAGGCTCAGGCTTTCATGCGACATGAAATCGCCTTCGACGGTTACGCTCGCCTTCGCCGCCTTCGGCAGGGGGCGGGGCAGGGTCACCGCCACGTCGCCGCCGGTATAGGCCGGCTTGTCGAAATGCATGGCCGAAAGGCAGGCCTCAACGGCCCGAACGGCTCCTTCGGGGGCTGCGAAGGGCAGGCGAGCGGAAGCCTGCGGTCCGGCCAGCCAGTCGAGCTGGATGTAGTAGCGCGTGTCGCGCTCGGCGAGATCGTCGAAGAAGACGAGGATCTCGTTGTCGCCTTCCGCAAGCTCGGCGGTGAAGTCCGCCGCGGTTTCGAGATTGCGGACATAGGGGGAGAGGTGGCCGGCTTCCTTGCCGTTGACGAAGAGGATCGCGCCGCCGCAGGTGGCTAGCCTGAAACGGGCGGTGCCCGCTGCGGCGGCGCTGACCACCGTACGCGCCCAGGAGGCGAGGCGCGTCGGGCGGAACCAGAAGCCGGAAAGGTCGAGCCGTCTCGCGCCAAAGGGGAGCCAGTTGCGCTCCGCCTCGAAGCTGCCTCGCTCCTCGGGCCGCCTGCCGCGATGGTCGGCGGCGAAGCGGGTTCGGCAGGGATATTCGTGCGGGATGAAGTTCTTCTCCTTCGTCAGGAAGAAGAATGGATCCATCTCGCCCTTCATCGGGCTGTCGGCGACGTCGTAGCGCGCTTCCGCCGTCTCGCTCACCTGCCAGTAGGTGAGGGAGGACCCGGGCATCAACCTCATGGCTTCAGCCGTGCTCATGATCAGCGCAACTCCGCGATGGCGACCGGATCGACATCCGTATAGGCCTGGTTTTCGCCGGTCATGCCCCAGACGAAGGCGTAAGGCCCGGTGCCGGCGCCCATGTGGATCGACCAGGCTGGCGACAGCACCACGTCGCCATTGGCGACGACCAGGTGGCGGGTATTGTCCGGCCTTCCCATGAAATGCATGACGCGATCTTCCGCGGAGAGGTCGAAATAGCAGTAGGCCTCCATGCGCCGTTCGTGCAGATGCGGCGGCATGGTGTTCCATACGCTTCCCGGGGCAAGATCGGTGATGCCCATCAAGAGCAGGCAGGAGGGCGACACCTCCGGGTGGATATACATCGCGAGCCGGCGCACGTTGGCGCGCGTTTCCTCGCCGAGGTTCAGCACCCTGGCTTCGTCCTTCCGGATCAGCCGGGTCGGCAAATCGGCGCCGGCGGGCACCGAGTTCATGTAGAAGCGTGCCGGACCGGCCTCGTCGTCGCTGCCGAGCATGACGGACTGCGTGCCGCGTCCGACATAGAGGACATCGCGGTTGGCGAGCGCGAAGCGGTTGCCGTCGACCTCGATCCAGCCGGCACCGCCGAGATTGGCGATGCCCATTTCCCTGGCGGTGAAGAACAGTTCGGTGCCGACATCCTCGCCCGAACCGAAGGCGAGCGGCTGGGCAAGCGGTACGGCGCCGCCGACGATCATCCGGTCGACATGGGTATAGGTGAAGCGGATCGCGCCGGGCGTGAACTGCCCGTCGATCAGGAAGGCGTCGCGAAGCTGCTGCGTGTCATAGCGCTGGATGTCTTCCGGTCCGGCGCCGTAGCGGATGTTCATCGGCATGTCGTCAGGTTTTCCCGCGTGGTCGTCGCGCCTTCCGCCTCCGTCAGCGCCTCGACGAGGCACAGGATCGCCAGCGCCTGTCCGTAGCCGGTCGGTTGCAGGGGAATGTCGCGATAGAATTGAAGGTCATGGCCCATGCGCGTGCCGTAGGAAACGTTCTGCACCGTTCCCTGCGGATCGATATTGGCAAGCACGGCGGCCAGCGCCCGCTCTCCCGCCTCGCGCCAGCGCGCGTCGCCGATGCCGAGCCGCGCGGCCTTCAGCAGCGCATAGCCGAAGCCGGCGGTCGCCGAGATTTCCTCATAGCTCGTCGGATCGTCGAGCAGCGTGCGCCAGGCGCCGGAGGCGGCCTGCAGCGGCAGCAGCGCCTCGACTTGCGCCGACAGCACGCCGAACAGGAAATCCCTGACGGGGGCCGGGATGTCGGCCAGTTCGACGAAATCGAGGATGCCGGCGGTGATCCAGGCATTGCCGCGCGCCCATCTGGCGCGGGCGAAATTGTGCCGGCCCTGAAAGGTCCAGCCGTGGAACCACAATCCGGTTTCGGTATCGCAGAGATAGCGGGTGTGAACGAGAAACTGGCGGACCGCCTCGTCGACGAGGTCCTGCCGTCCGGCACCCTGGCCGTAGCTTGCCAGGAACAGGGCGACCATGAATAGCGTGTCGTCCCAGAGCTCGCCGGCATTCAGCTTGTCGGAGACGTCGTGCTGGAAGCCGCCTTCGACCGTGCATGCCGCGTCCGCCATCAGCCGGTCGGCCCAGTTGTCCATCGCAGCATGGTAGCGATCGCCGCCACGCTCGCGCCACAACAGCGAGAGGGCGAGCATCGGCGCGGTGGTGTTGACGTTGAGCTGCGGCAGTCCGGCCTCCAGATGCCGGTCGTACCAGCCTTCGATGACCGAAAGCAGTTTCTCGTCGCGCCGGTGCCGCCACAGCTGCACGAGACCATAAAGGCCGACGCCCTGCGGCCACTCCCAGGACTGGAAGCTGATGTAATCGCCGGGCCGGCCGTCGAGGTTCGGTTCATGGAACTGACCGCCATGGCTCAGCGCCGTCATGCCCTCGACCAGGAGGTCGAGTTTTTCGCGCAATTCGGCAATGCCGGCTGCCATTTCCTCCCCCTTGGTTCCTCATCGGCCCTCTGCGTGACCTGGAAGAATTCTGCCGAAGAAAATTCTTTGCACAATCTGTAAATTTTTTTCATTGTGCGGATGCAAAGGAGAATCGATGGAAAAAGGCGGCAAGAGAAACCGGGTATCGCCGCGCGTCAGGCTGCAGGATGTGGCACGGCGCTGCGGCGTTTCGGTCGCCACCGTGTCGCGCGCGCTGGCCTCGGAGGAAGGCGTGCGGCCGGACCTGCGCGCGCGGATCGTGGAGGTGGCGCGGGAACTTAACTATCCGCTGCCTTCCTCGCTTGCCGGGCAGAAGGTGGTGCTGGCGGCCAGTGCCGCGGCCATGATCGACTACGCCCGCAACCAGTTTTCGCTGCATGTGCTGGAGGGCCTCAGGGCGCGGGCGGAAGCCCTGCGCATGGAGGTCGTCACGCGCACGGTCTCAAGCGCGGCGGACGAAAAGGCGCTGCTTGCGGAAGCCGAGGCGGACGACGAGGTCGCTGGCGTCCTCTTCCTGACCCTCGATGACGAGGAAATGCTGGCGCCGACGCGCAATTTCTCCAAGCCGCTGGTGCTGGTGAACGGCGACGATCCGGACATGCGGCTGTCTTCCGTCGCGCCCAGCAATCGTTCGGCGGCGGCGCTTGCCACCGACTATCTGCGCCGGCTTGGCCATCACCGCATCCTGTTTCTTACCCGGCCGGGCAGACGGACCATCGCGCGGCGTTTCGAGGGCTGGCGCGACCGCATGGGCGCGGATGCCGATCCCTCCCTGGTGGTGGAGGTGGGGGACTGGCTGCCGGAACTCGCGGCGGAGGCGATCACCCAACGCCTGGCGGAAAAAGGCCGTGACTTCACCGCGGTGCTTGCGGCCGGCGACAGTCTCGCCGCCGGCGCGATCATGGCGCTGACTGCTGCCGGTATCCGGCTTCCGGGCGAGGTTTCGGTGATGGGCATGGACGGCTTGCCGCAAACCGCGCTGCTGAACCCGCCGCTCAGCGCCGTCGAGATCCCCATGCGGGCGCTGGGCGCGGTCGCGCTCGATCTGCTGCGGGAAACGGCGACCGGATTCGAGATGCCGGCCCGGCGCGTGGAACTGGCATGCCGCATCGTCGAGCGCGGCTCGACAGGGCCGGCCTTGGCCTAATTCCGTACCGCCCACACTGCCTTCGCCGCTTCCACGAAGGCGGTCACCACGTCGGTCTTGCGCGCGCCCTTCGCGGTGAACAGGCAAAAGGTCGAGCGGTAGCCGAACAGCGTGGGCGCGAGGTGGCGCAAGTCGCCCGCCGCCACCCAGCGCTCCGCGTAGTGGCGGGGCAGGAAGCCCGTGAACTCGCCGGATTTCAGCAGCATCAGTTGCGGTTCGATCTGGTAGACGGTGGCCGCCACGGGGCCGAGCGCGTGGCGGCGCGCTTCCTCGTCGCGCCAATAGCCGCGCTGCACGAAGGGAAAGCTGCCGACCAGTTCCTTCGTGACGGCGTCGTCCGGCACGTCGAAAAGCGGATGGCCGCGCCCGCAATAAAGGCCATGGTGCTCCTCGTAGAGCGGCAGTTCGTCCAGGCCGTCGACCCGGTTCAGCTTCACGCCGATGCCGCAATGGTAGACGCCGTCGCGCACCCGCTGCTGCAGTTCCTGCGCCCGCTCCTGGGCAATCGTCAGGCGGACGTTGGCCGCCGTTTTGCGGAACAGTCCGATCGCTTTCGGCAGGTGGTTTTCCCGGTCTTCCGCGATCGCGTCGAGCACGCCGATGCGAAGCTCGCCGCTGAGTTCCCCGCGCACAGAGCCGATATCGGCGGAAAAGTCATGCACGGCCTTGTCGAGCCGGCGGGCCGCCTCGTAGACGGCACGGCCCTGCGCGGTGAGGCGAAAGCCCTTGCGGCCGCGCTGGCAGAGCGTGACGCCAAGGCGCTGCTCCAATGCGCTCATATGGTTGGAGATGGTGGACTGACTGAGGTTCAGTTCCACCTCGGCCGCCGCGAAGCCGCCATTGCGGACCACGGCGTCAAAGACGCGAAGGAGGCGCAGGTCGCTGCCGGACAGGAGCATGGTATCGCCCGTTACATTTGTATTCCTCAAAGTTATCTTTGAAACTTTCCTATTCTTCAAGGCAAGCGTGGCTGCGCTAATTTCCGCTCCATGCACATCTGCGGACACTGGATGGGGAAAGATGGAATGGCGGCGCTGAATGCGCTTCTTCTCGATACCGCGACGCCGCCGATCCCGGAGGCGCAAGCCTGGCTGAGGGCCTATGATGGCGCTTTCGGGCAGCCGATCAACCTGAGCCAGGCCGTGCCCGGCGATCCGCCGCCGGCGGCGTTCCTGGAGCGGCTTGCCGAGGCAGGCGGCAGCGCGGAGGCGGCACGCTACGGCGATATCCTCGGCGATCCGGCATTGCGCGAGGCCCATGCGGCGGAAAGCTCCACCCTCTATGGCGCGGTGATTTCAGCGTCCGACGTTGCGATCACAGCCGGCTGCAATCAGGCCTTCTTCGTTGCCGTGATGGCGATCGCGCGCGCCGGCGATGCGATCCTTCTGCCGGCACCCTGGTATTTCAATCACAAGATGACGCTCGACATGCTCGGCATCGAAGCCCGTCCCCTGCCGCTCAAGGCCGAGGACGGCTTCCTTCCCGACTGGCGGGCGGCGGAAGCCCTGATCGACCGGCGGGTGAAGGCCGTGGTGATCGTCTCGCCGAACAATCCCACGGGTGCCGTCACGCCGCCGGAGGAACTGGCAAGCTTCTTCCGCCTGTGCCGGCAGCGCGGCATTCGTCTTATCCTCGACGAAACCTACCGAGATTTCCTCGGCGAAACCGGCGGGCGTCCGCACGATCTGTTTGCCATGGACGAGTGGCGCGACACGCTGGTCAGCCTTTACAGTTTCTCCAAGGCCCATGCGATCCCCGGTCATCGCATAGGCGCGATCACCGCGGCTCCGGAATTCCTCGCCGAAGTCGGCAAGGTGCTGGACTGTGTGCAGATATCCGCGCCGCGCACCGCCCAGCTCGCCCTCCCCTGGGCGATTGCCGAACTGCGGCCCTGGCGGGAGGCGATGCGCCAGAGGATCGGCGCCCGCATCGAGGCCTTCCGCGCGGCGCTTCAGCCGCATGCGGAATGGCGGATCGACCAGATCGGCGCCTATTTCGCCTATCTCCGCCATCCGTTCGACGGCGTTCCGGCGGTCGAGGTGGCCGAGAGGCTCGCGCGCGAGCGTGGCGTGCTGACGCTGCCGGGCAGCTATTTCGGTCCAGGCCAGGAAAGTCATCTGCGCGTCGCCTTCGCCAATGTGGGCGAGGAAATCATCGCTGGGCTCGGGCCGCGCTTTGCCGGCCTTGCCGGCTGAACGTTCGAGAGGGGAGAGATCATGGACAAGGCGAAGCTCGAGGCGCTGCGCTCCCGCTTCGGCGGCGACAACGAGAGCGTCATCTACGATCCGGCCTTCAAGGCCGTCGCCGACAGGCTCTTCGACAAGAAGGGCACCCGCGTCGCCCCTTATGCCGGCATTCCGACCCTGCTCGATGCGCCCTATCGCGCAATAGACTGGGCGGACCCGGATTTCTCCGATCTCGACGTCGCGCTGCTTGGCGTGCCGATGGATCTCGGCATCACCAATCGCAACGGCTGCCGTTTCGGGCCGCGCGCGCTGAGGGCGATCGAGCGCGTCGGCCCCTATCACCATGTGCTGGGCTGCATGCCGGGCAAGGACATGCGCGTCGCCGATATCGGCGACGTACCCTTCCGCAGCCGCTTCAAGCTGGAAAGCTCGCACGAGGATATCGAGGCGGCGGTGGCGAAGATCGTCGCGGCGGACGTCGTGCCGCTGTCGGCCGGCGGCGATCATTCCATGACGCTGCCGATCCTGCGCGCGGTCGGGCGGGAGCGCCCGGTGGGCATGATCCATATCGACGCCCATTGCGACACGTCGGGTCCGTTCGACGGCAGCCGCTTCCACCATGGCGGGCCGTTCCGCCAGGCGGTGCTCGACGGCGTGCTCGATCCGGAGCGCACCATACAGATCGGTATTCGCGGCTCGTCGGAATATCTGTGGGAATTCTCCACCCGGTCCGGCATGACGGTGATCCACGCCGAGGAGATCTCGACGCTCGGCACCGGCCGCATCGCGGAGATGGCGCGCGAGAAGGCCGGCGGCGGGCCGGTCTATCTGTCCTTCGACATCGACAGCCTCGATCCGGCCTTCGCACCGGGTACCGGCACGCCTGAAATCGGTGGACTGACGACCCGCGAGGCTCAGGAGATCCTGCGCGGGCTGAAGGGCATGGATATCGTCGGCGGCGACGTGGTGGAGGTCGCCCCGCAATACGACGCCACCACCAACACCGCACATGCCGGCGCGCAGATGCTTTTCGAGATCCTGTCGCTGATGGTCTTCAGCCCGTCCCGCAAGGGACAGGCCTGAACAGGCGGGACAAAAGACCGGGCGACGAGATGAAACAAGCCAGCCGGGCGCCATGATCCGGCGGCGAAACCGAAGGGGAACAGGACGATGAAGGACTTCAAGCTCGACGTTTCGCGGCGCACGCTTCTTGCCGGGGCGGCTGCGGGTGCCGCAACCCTTGCCATGCCGGGCGTGCTGCGCGCCCAGGACCGTTCGATCAAGGTCGGCGTCTATGGCGGCTATTTCAAGGACAGCTTCGACAAGCACATCTTCCCGGAATTCACCAAGGCGACCGGCATCGCGGTTGAATCGATCGCCGAACCCACGGGTGAGGCCTGGCTGGTGCAGCTGGAGCAGGCCGCACGCGCGGGTGCGGCTCCCGCCGACCTTTCGATGATGTCGCAGGTCGCCATGCTGAAGGGTCAGTCCACGGACCTTTGGGCGCCGCTCGACCTTGCCCGCATCAAGAATGCCGGCGATATCCTGCCGCAATTCATCAACAAATATCCGGACGGGCGGGTCGCCGGCGTCGGCGCGGTCGCCTGGTACATCACGCTCGTCACCAACACGGATACCTATCCTGAGGCCCCGACCTCCTGGGAGGCGCTGTGGGATCCGGCGAACGAAGGCAAGCTCGGCCTGCTGGCGCTTGTCTCCAACTCCTTCCTGCTGGAAGTGACAGCGACCACTTTCTTCGGCGGCACAGGCATCCTCGACACCGAGGAGGGCATCCTGAAGGTGATGGACAAGCTTGCCGAGGTGAAGCCCAACGTGCAGCTCTGGTATCGCGACGAGGCGCAGTTCGAGCAGGCGCTGAAGTCGGGCGAGATCCCGATGGGCCAGTACTATCACGACGTGACGGGCCTCGCGGCCGCGGACGGCTTCCCCGTGCGCTCCACCTTCCCGAAGGAAGGCGGCATTTCGGACTCCGGCTGCTGGGCGCTGTCGCGTGCCTCCACAAAAACCGACGAGGCGCATGTCTTCATCGACTACATGTCGCAGCCGGCGATCCAGTCGCTGATGTCGCGAAAGGTCGGCACCGCGCCGACGCTCAAGCGCTCCGTGCTCGACCTGACGGATGACGAGTTCGCCTCCGTCTCGTCCGATATCGCGCCGATCATCCCGCGCTACGATCTCTATACGTCCAGGGCCGACTGGCTGAACCAGAAGTGGACGGAGCTGATCGTCCAGTAAGCGGACCTCTCGACACGGCCGCCCGGCCCTTTCTCGGCCGGGCGGTTCCCTGTATGCCACTTTCCCGGGACAACGCGCATGTCCGGACTGGACCTCATCGATATCAGCAAGCGTTTCGGCCAGGTTTCCGCCGTTGACAGCGTCACCCTCTCGGTCCCGCACGGCACCTTCGTCTGCCTGCTTGGCCCGTCCGGCTGCGGCAAGACCACGCTGCTGCGCATGATTGCCGGCCTGGAAGAGCCGTCATCCGGCGAGCTTCGCATGGACGGCGACCGCCTCAACGACATCCCGGCCCATCGCCGCGACTTCGGCATGGTGTTCCAGTCGCTGGCGCTGTTTCCCCATCTGTCGGTCGGCGAAAACATCGCCTATCCCCTGCGCATTCGCGGCCGCTCCGCGGCGGAACAGGCCGCACGTGTCAAGGACCTTCTCGACCTCGTGCATCTGCCCGGCGTCGCCGACCGGGCAATCTCCCAGCTTTCCGGCGGCCAGCGCCAGCGCGTTGCGATTGCCCGCGCCCTGGCCGTCTCGCCGAGGCTCTTCCTGCTGGACGAACCGCTTTCCGCGCTCGACGCCAAGCTGCGCGAGGCGATGCAGGTGGAGCTGCGCCAGCTTCAGCAGCAACTCGGCATCACCACCATCGTCGTCACGCATGACCAGCGCGAGGCGATGAGCATGTCGGACCTCATTGTCGTCATGTCGAAAGGCCGCATCCAGCAGATGGCAAAGCCCGTGGACATGTATCGCAGGCCGGCCAATGCCTTCGTTGCCGATTTCCTCGGCCAGGCGAACCTGATCAGGGCGCGCGCCGGTGTTGGTGGCGCCGCGATTTCCGGCGGCGTCATTCCGGGACTGGCGCTACCCTCCGGCGGGGGGACGCTGATCTCGGTCCGCCCCGAGGATATTGCCTTCGTTGCGGGCGCCGACGGTCCCGTCAGGGCGCGCGTCGGCTTCATCCGCGACATGGGCGCCAGCGTCGAGTTTCATCTCGACGCGGGAGAAGACCGCATCGTCGCGGTCGCCACTCCGCAGGCTCGGCCCGATTGCCGCGTCGGCGAGGAAGTGAGCCTGTCCATCCCCGCCGAAGCCTGCGTCGTCTTCGGCGAAGGGGAGGGGTGAGCCGATGCGCAGGACGCCTCCCGAAAAGCCGGCCGACTACCTGCCGATTGCCTTTCCCGCCGCCATGCTCGGGCTGTTCTTCGTCGTGCCCTTCGCCATCATGGTGGCGATCTCCTTCTTCGAGCGGGTGCAGGGCGGCTTCTACCAGCCTGCCTTCACGCTCGCCAATTACGGCCGCTTTCTCTCCGCCTTCTTCGGCGAGATTCTCGTCTTCTCGCTGTTCCTGGCCGCTCTCGTTTCCGCCGTCTGCCTCGTTCTTGGCGTGCCCTTCACCTATCTGCTGACGAAGCTGTCCCGCCGCGTGCAGGTTGCCTGGCTGATCGGTCTGCTCGGCGTGCTGTCGCTGTCGGAGGTGATCATCGGCTTCGCGTGGTCGACGCTGCTGAGCCGCACGGCGGGCATCAGCAACCTCTTCGTCGCGCTCGGGCTCATGCAGCAGCCGCGGGCCTGGACGCCAGGCTTCGCCGCCGTCATGACCGGCCTTGTCTATCAGGCCTTTCCCTATACAGTGCTGGTGCTCTATCCGGCCTTCTCGCGGCTCGATCCTTCGCTTGGCGAAGCGGCGCGGACGCTGGGCGCTTCGCCGCTCAGGGCGTTTCTGACAGTGATCGTGCCCGCGCTGCGCAAGACGCTGATCGCGACCTTCATCATCGTCTTCATCTTCGCGCTCGGCGCCTATCTGCTGCCGCAGATCCTCGGCCGGCCGCAGCACTGGACACTGTCGGTCCTCGTCACCGATCAGGCGATCTATCAGTCGAACATGCCCTTCGCCGCCGCCATGGCCGTGTTCCTGGTGATTGCCAGCCTGGTGCTGGTGCTGCTGGCCAACATGATCAACCGCCGGGAGCCGGCGTCATGAGCGGGCGCTTCCTGTCACGGGTTTTCTTCGCAGCGCTCGCGCTTTTCCTGGCCCTGCCGCTCGTCGTCATCGCCGGCGTGGCGCTGAACGAGAAGAAGACGCTGGCCTTTCCGCCACAGGGCCTGTCGGCCGACTGGTATCTGCAGATCTTCACCGACGATGCCTGGCGCGCGGCGCTTGTCCACTCGGTACTGATCGCCGCGTCCTCCGCTCTCATCAGCGTGGCGATCGCCGCTCCGCTCGCCTGGTTCCTGTGGCGGCGCGTGGCGCCATGGGCCCGCATCGTGCAGGTTCTGGGCCTGTCGCCCTTCATCCTGCCGCCGGTGATCACCGCGCTTGGCGCGCTGAGCTTCTGGGCGACGATCGGGCTTTACGGCCAGCCCTGGACAGTGGTGATCAGCCACGGCATCTTCTTCGTCAGCCTGCCGCTGGTGACGATCACGCTCGGCTTTGCCACCATCGACCGCGAGATCATCGAGGCGGGTACGACCATGGGCGCCGACGACCGCACCTTGCTGAAGACGATCGTCTTCCCGCTGATCAGGCCCTACCTGATTTCCGGCTTCGCCTTCGCCTTCGTGCTGTCGCTGAACGAATATATCGTCGCCTACATGACGATCGGCTTCACGCTGGAAACCATCCCGATCAAGATTTTCAACGCGCTTCGCTACGGCTACACGCCAACCATGGCCAGCGTATCGGTGTTTTTCGTGCTGGTGGCGGTGACCGTGTTCGGGCTCGTCGCCCGCTTCGGCGATCTGCCGAAGCTGCTCGGCGCCTGGGACGAAGGGGAGCGCTGATGAAGGTTGCCGCCTGCCAGATGGAGGCCGGCCTCGGCCCGGTGGAAGAAAGGCTTGCGGCAATCGCCGGGCTTGCCGACGAGGCACGGGCGAAGGGCGCCGATATCGCGGTCTTCCCGGAACTGGCAACCACCGGCTACGGCGCGGGCGAGGCGATCCGTCGCCAGGCCGAAACCGCGGACGGTCCCATGCTTTCCCGCCTGGTCGATATTGCGCGCGAAACGGATATCGCGATCCTCGTCGGCCTGCCGCTGCTGGATGACGGCGCGCTTTTCAACGCCTCGGCCTTTGTCACGCCGGCGGGCGGCGTTACGCTCTACCGCAAGATCCAGCTTTACGGCGACTACGAGAAGGGCCTTTTCGCGCGCGGCTGCGATCTCCCGCCGGTCGTCGACTACAGGGGTTTCCGCCTCGGTCTGCTCATCTGCTTCGACGTCGAGTTTCCCGAGCGGGTGCGGGGTCTCGCTCGGCGCGGCGCCGATTGCGTGCTGGTGGCGACGGCGCTCCCGGAGAGCCCCGCCGGGCGCTTCATCGCCACCTCCGTGATGGCGGTGCGGGCCTTCGAGAACCAGGTCTTCGTCGTCTATGCCAATCACGCCGGCAGCGATGCCGGCTTTGCCTATCAGGGCCTATCCTGCATCGCCGCGCCGGACGGCAGCCTGCTCGCCCAGGCGAGCGAAACCGCAGGCGGTGTGATCCACGCCGATCTCGATCCGGGCGCCTATGAAGCCAGCCGTCGGCAGAATCCCTACCTTGCCGAGCTGGAAGCAGCGAGGGTAGGGACATGAAGCACGGCTCCTGCTGCGTGCCTGTCCGGTTCCTGACGCAAACTCCGGTGTCATCCTCGTGAAGACGGGGATCCAGCAGACACCCGCCTCAGTGGCCAGACCTCCGGCGTTGCGGTTATTGGATGCCCGGTCGAGCCGGGCATGACAGAGTGTGTGGGCGTGTTGGCGCAAGCACGACGGAGTGTGTGGCTGCTTCTCTGCCGCAACCTCTCGGCTCGTCATACGCGGGCTCGACCGGCGTATCCATGCGGCGCCAGCATATTTCGCCGTCGTCCGATGGACCGCCGGGTCTGGGCCCGGCGATGACGAGCGGAGAGGCAGTGCGTCCTCCGACGATTGAGGTTGGGACAAGCGCTTGCCCCACACTCCAGCGTCACCCCGGACCGCGTGCGCTCCGCCCCATCACATGCCGTTGATCGCCGTCACATCTTGCGACACCGAAGAAACGCGAAGTCTTTGGGCTGTTTAAAGGCTCCTGTAGCTTTGTAATAAATGTAACAATCCATTTATATTTGTAAAACAAATTAAGATCTCTCGCCATATTTCGAAAGAAAACCGATTTAAGTTGTGGTTTGGAGGAGTGGAGATGTGGTTTCGGCCACGTTTTCCTTTAATTGCTTAAGGAGACGCGGCGAATCCGGACAGTCGGGCTGCCGTAAATGATGCTTTCAGGGAGGAGAGAAGAATGAAACTGAAGAACTGGCTCTTGAGCGCCATCGCCCTTGCCGCTTTCGCGGCTGTCAGCAGCGCCCCGGCGAGTGCCGAGGAATGCCCGCGCGGCGATCTCGATGCGCGCTATTGCGACCGCGACGGCGACCTGGTCGCCGACACGCCGACCGATCCTTCCCAGCAGGTCGATCCGGACACGCTGGTCTTTGCCTATACCCCGGTCGAGGATCCCGCCGTCTACAAGGAAGCCTGGAGCGACTTCCTTACGCATCTGGAAAAGGTGACCGGCAAGAAAGCCCAGTTCTTCCCCGTACAGTCGAATGCGGCCCAGGTCGAGGCGATGCGGTCCGGTCGCCTGCACATCGCCGGCTTCAATACCGGTTCCAACCCGCTCGCGGTGAACTGCGCCGGCTTCAGCCCCTTCACCATCATGGCCAGCGCCGACGGCACCTTCGGCTACAAGATGGCGATCATCACCCATCCGGGCAGCGGCGTGGAGAAGGTCGAGGATATCAAGGGCAAGAAGATGGCCTTCACCTCGCCGACCTCCAATTCCGGCTTCAAGGCGCCGTCGGCGATCCTGAAGGCGGACTTCAACATGCTGGCCGAGAAGGATTTCGAGCCGGTCTTCTCGGGCAAGCACGACAACTCCATCCTGGGTGTCGCCAACCACGACTATCCGGCCGCCGCGATCGCCGACAAGGTCATGTACCGCATGATCCAGCGCGATGTGATCAAGGAAGACCAGGTCAAGATCATCTATGAATCGCAGACCTTCCCGACCACCGGTTTCGGCACCGCGCACAACCTGAAGCCCGAGCTGCGTGCCAAGATCGAGGAAGCCTTCTTCACCTTCGACTGGGAAGGCTCGTCGCTGCAGAAGGAATTCGAGAAGTCCGAGGAAGCCCAGTTCATCAATATGAACTACAAGGACTTCTGGGACGTCATCCGCAAGATCGATGCGGCCAACGACGTCTCCTATTCCTGCAACTGACCGCAATACGAAACATCGACACCGCCCCGGGAGAACCCCGGGGCGGTGTCCGACTTTTGGCCCGCCCTGACCGGGCGCCCTGAAATCCTGCCGGGTGAAAGATGCTCAGACTCCAGAAACTGACGAAAACCTATCGAACCGGCGACAAGGCGCTGAACGCCGTCGATCTGGAAATCCCGAAGGGCCAGGTTCTGGCGCTGATCGGTCCGTCCGGCGCGGGCAAGAGCACCTTGATCCGCTGCGTCAATCGTCTGGTCGAGCCGACATCCGGCAAGGTCCATCTCGGCGACGGCGAGGAGGCGGTGGAGATTACCTCGATGAGCTCGTCGAGGCTGCGCCGCGCACGCCGCGAGATGGGCATGATCTTCCAGGAATACGCGCTGGTCGAACGCCTGACGGTGATGGAGAACGTGCTGTCCGGCCGCCTTGGCTATGTCGGCTTCTGGCGCTCCTTCCTGCGCAAGTATCCGCAAAGCGACGTGGATGAGGCCTTCCGCCTTCTCGATCGCGTCGGCCTGCTGGAAATGGCCGACAAGCGTGCCGACGAGCTTTCCGGCGGCCAGCGCCAGCGCGTCGGCATCGCCCGCGCCCTCATCCAGAATCCGAAGGTGCTGCTGGTCGACGAGCCGACCGCCTCGCTCGATCCCAAGACCTCGCGCCAGATCATGCGGCTCATCTGCGAACTGTGCGCGGAGCGCGAACTGGCGGCCATCATCAACATCCACGACGTGGCGCTCGCCCAGATGTTCTGCCAGCGCATCATCGGCCTGCAGAAGGGCGAGATCCGCTTCGACGGCAGCCCGGACGATCTCGGTCCCGACGTGCTGACCACGATCTATGGCGAGGAAGACTGGAAGGCGACCATCCGCCCGGCCGAAGAGGCGGCGGCATGACGAGCGCCCTCTTGAACGAACGGCTGGGGCGGCGATGGCGCAAGCCCCATTTCATCAAGAACCCGGCGTTGCGCTGGGGGCTGATCCTCGGCGCGATCGTCTATGTCGCGCTTGCCCTGGGCTCGCTGGAAGTGAACTGGCAGCGTGTGAGCGAGGGTCTGGTGCGCGGCTGGCGTTTCGTCGCCGCCTTCGCCAGCCCGGACTTTACCAAGCGCGGCGGCGATATCTATGAAGGGCTGCTGGAAAGCGCCATCGTCACCGTCGCGTCCACCGTGGTCGGCATCCTGATTTCCGTGCCGATCGGGCTCGGGGCCGCGCGCAACATCGCGCCGCTGCCGGTCTATCTCGTCTGCCGCGGCATCGTCGCGCTGTCGCGGGCGCTCAACGAGATCATCGTGGCGATCCTGATGGTGGCGATCTTCGGCTTCGGTCCGCTTGCCGGCTTCATCACCCTGAGTTTCGCCACCATCGGCTTCCTGTCGAAGCTGCTTGCCGAGGACATCGAGGACATGGACCGGGTGCAGGCGGAGGCGATCCGCGCAACCGGCTCCTCCTGGCTGCAATGGATCAACTACGGCGTTCAGCCGCAGGTGATGCCGCGCCTGATCGGCCTGTCCATGTACCGGCTCGACATCAACTTCCGTGAATCGGCGGTGCTCGGCCTCGTCGGCGCCGGCGGCATCGGGGCGACGCTCAACACGGCTTTCGACCGCTACGAGTTCGATACCGCCGCCGCGATCCTGCTGATCATCATCGCCACAGTCATGCTGCTGGAATACCTGTCCGGCATCATCCGCGCCAAGGTGCAGTAATGCCGATCCTCGACAGTGCAGGCCAAAAGACCTGGCAACTTCGCAACCGTAACGAACAGCTCGTGCGCTGGGCCGGCTGGCTCGTCGGCGTGGCGATCTTCATGTGGTGCTGGCAGCGCATATCCGAGGCGACCACCTGGGCCTTCGTCTGGGATGCGCCGCGCATTGCCGCCGACATGGCTTCGCGCTCCTGGCCGCCGCGCTGGTCCTATATGGAAACGCTGTGGGCGCCGCTTTGGGATACTCTCAACATCGCCACGATCGGCACGATGCTGGCGCTGGTGATGGCGGTGCCGGTCGCCTTCCTGGCCGCGCGCAACACGACGCCGAGCGCGGTCTTCGTGCGGCCGATCGCGCTGCTGATCATCGTCTCGACGCGGTCCATCAACTCGCTGATCTGGGCGCTGCTGCTGGTCTCGATCATCGGACCGGGCGTGCTGGCCGGTCTCATCGCCATCGCGCTGCGCTCCATCGGTTTTTGCGCAAAGCTTCTCTACGAGGCGATCGAGGAGATCGACACGACCCAGGTGGAGGCGATCACCGCCACGGGGGCAAGCCGCTGGCAGGTCATGGCCTATGGCATCATGCCGCAGATCATGCCGGCTTTCGCGGGCGTCGCCGTGTTCCGGTGGGACATCAACCTGCGCGAATCCACCGTCCTGGGGCTTGTGGGCGCGGGCGGCATCGGGCTACAGCTTCAGTCGTCTCTCAACGTGCTCGCCTGGCCGCAGGTGGCGCTGATCCTCATCGTCATCCTGGTTGCGGTCGTCGTCAGCGAGTGGGTTTCTGCGAAGGTGCGCGGTGCAATCATCTGATCGGGACGGCATGACGGCGGAAGATGCGTTCCGCTTCTACGAGAGCGTGCGCTCCCGCCTGCCGTCGGCCGCCCATCCGCAAACCTTCTCCCATGCCGCCGATCTCGGCGAAATCGCGGAAAACTACGACGTCTTCGTTTTCGACGCCTTCGGCGTGCTGAACGTCGGCGATACGCCCATCGCCGGGGCGCGGGCTCGCCTCGACGCCCTGCGGGCGGCCGGCAAGACGGTCTTCGTGCTGACCAACGCGGCAAGTCTCGGGCGGCAGGCGACGCTCGCCAAGTTCGCCAGGCTCGGCTTCGATTTTGCCGAGCGCGAGATCGTCTCCAGCCGTGAAGGCGCGCGGCTTGCCTTCGCCGCCGTGCCGGACAAGGCGAACTGGGGCGTCATCACCACGGCCGAGGATGAGTGCGCCGACTTCGACGCGCCCCTGCGGGGGCTCCTCGACGAGGCAAAGCCGGATTTCGACGCGGTGGAAGGTATCGTCTTTCTCAGTACGGCACGCTGGACGGAGGATCTGCAGCAGGCGCTCGAGGCGTCGATGCTCCGACGGCCGCGGCCGCTGATCGTCGGCAATCCGGATGCCGTGGCGCCGCGCGAAAGCGGCCTGTCGCTGGAGCCGGGCTTCTTTGGCCATCGCGTCGCCGACAGGGCCGGCGCGCCGGTCGCCTTTCACGGCAAGCCCTTTCCCTCCGTCTACGACCTGGTGGAGCGGGCACTGCCGGGCGGCACGCCCGCCGGCCGGGTGCTGATGCTCGGCGACACGCTCCACACCGACGTGCTGGGCGCGGCGGCGCGGGGCTGGGCGACGGCGCTCGTCAGCGACCATGGTCTCTTCCGCGGCCTCGATGTCGAGCGTTTCATCGAGGAAAGCGGTATCGTGCCGGACTGGATCATTCCCGCCATCTGATCGTTTCTCATGAGTGCCGCCGGATGCGGGGCGGGCGGTGGGAAAACGGGCGCAGATCCTTACCCGGCTCAGGAAGTCGTGACGCGGCCGGCATCATGATTTGAGTGCTAAAGTGCTGTAGAATATAGAAGAATAAGAGCGCCACGCGGGTCGTGGCCATATATGAGGCGGCAAGCCCATGTCGGGTTCGGTGATCTTTCTCAATCTGGCCGGTGCGGTGGCCCTGCTCCTGTGGGCGACCCGCATGGTGCGCACGGGCGTGGAGCGGGCCTATGGGGCGGCCCTGAAGACGCGGCTGCGGCAGGCCCTCACCAACGGCTTCGCGGCGGCTCTCGCAGGCGCCGGGCTTGCCATCGCCATGCAGAGCGCGACGGCGGTCGCCCTGATCATCGCCGGCTTCGTGGCCGGAGGCTATGTCGGGTCGGGCATCGGCATCGCGGCGCTGCTGGGCGCCGACTTCGGCTCGGCGCTGGTCACGCGGCTCTTGCGCATCGACCTGTCGCTGCTCGTGCCTGTGCTCTTCCTGCTCGGCACCATCGCCTTCCGGGCCAGCGAGGCGCGCATGTGGCGCCAGGCCGGCCGCATCATGATCGGCATCGGCCTACTGCTCCTGTCGCTCGAATTGATCGGCCATGCATCGGAGCCGTTGCGAGACAGCCAGATCCTGCCCCTCGTCCTCAACTATCTTTCGCGCGACTGGATTTCCGCCTTCCTGCTGGCCGGCATCATGGCGTGGCTGTTCCATTCCAGCATCGCCGCCGTGCTGCTGGTCGCCTCGCTGACGGATCGCGGGCTCATTCCGCCGGTGCTGATCGTTCCGCTGGTGCTCGGCATCAATTTCGGCGGCGCGATGATCGCCGCCTATCTCACGCGCGGCATGGACAGGACGGCCCGCGTTGTGCCACTCGGCAACGTGCTGATCCGCGGCTTCGGTGCCGTAGCGGCTCTCTTGCTGCAGATCGTCGTCCAGTTCGACGCATCGTGGCTTGCCGGCAATCCGGGCGACGCGGTGGTGATGGCGCATATTGCCTTCAATGGCGCGATCGCGCTTATCGGTATTCCGCTTGCCGGTTTCATTCCCGGGTTTCTCGACCGGTTGCTGCCGCCACCGCGCAGCGACGGCGAGCTGGTGAAAAAACGGGTGACGGCCCTCAACGAGGCGGATCTTGCCAATCCGACGCTGGCGCTTGGCGATGCGGCGCGCGAGTTGCTGGCCATGTGCGAGCGCATCGACGTGATGCTCCAGCGCGTGTTCGAGTTCTTCCACCAGCCGCGCGGCGCGGATATCGATGCATTGTCGAAGCTCGACGACGAGGTCGACGAGATCCATGCCGGCATCAAGTTCTACCTCGCCCGCATCCCGGAAGAGGATCTGGACAATGCCTCGATGGGCCGGCTGAACGACATTCTCGGCGCCGCCATCAAGCTGGAGCAGGTCGCCGACATCATCGCGCAGAACCTTGTCGCCAAGGTGCGCAAGAAGGAGGATCGCAAGATCTCCTTCTCCGAACAGGGCTGGCGCGAGCTGAGCGAGATCCATGCGGAGGTGCTGAAGAACGCGCGGCTGACCTTCAACGTGCTGGTGTCGGGAGACCTTGAGACGGCGCGTGAGCTCGTGCATCAAAAGGAGGCGATGCGCCAGCTCGTGCAAAAAAGCGAGGCACGGCATCTGGAACGCCTGCGCGAGGGCCTGTCGACGAGCCGGGAGACCAGCGCGATCCATATAGACACGATCCGCGACCTCAAGGAGATCAATTCCCTGCTGGTGTCGATCGCCTATCCGGTGCTGGAAGAGGCAGGCATGCTGCGCAAGAACCGCTTGGTCTGAACGCCGGCAATGTCACCTTGGGGCAATTTTGACCGAAGCCCGCGTGCCGTTTCGGCACATCCACCGTTTGTGCCGGGCGTGGATGCCCTTTACTGGTGGCAAGTCGCTTTTCCTAAAAAATTATTAATTCTATGTTCCCATTCTTGAACATTATCCCAATATTAACATCATAGGCAGTAGCGGCAGGCCGGACATGCCGGGAGGCGGGCACCGTCGTCAATGAGGTGCGGACGCAAGCTGCAGCGGCAATGGCATGGGATATGCATTGCTTTTGGCAAGTCATCAGGCGGGACCGTGCAGGTGGTCGAGGTGATTTGCGAAAGACCAGCTGGCACGATCACAAATCATGACGTTGGGTAGATCAACGTGTGTGGTCGAATTGCCCAAAAGCACGTGAAGTTCCGTTTTAACTGAGAAGCAAAAGCCGAGTTGGCGTATACTGAAAAAAGACTCACTAGTGTGGTGGAATTGAAGCTCGCTTCATTGTTCGCAACACACTCGTTGCGAGCTTCAAATCCGAAAACCGCGCTGGAAAGATATACTTGCTGGTGTCCTGATCGATTCC
Source organism: Stappia albiluteola (assembly GCF_014050225.1). Classification (GTDB taxonomy): domain Bacteria; phylum Pseudomonadota; class Alphaproteobacteria; order Rhizobiales; family Stappiaceae; genus Hongsoonwoonella; species Hongsoonwoonella albiluteola. The sequence continues at coordinate 35,783 of NZ_JACFXV010000061.1, forward strand.
GAATTTCGGAATGGGGGCACACGACGCTCTATCGCTTTGCGACTTGAAGGAGATTTTCGCGCACCAGGAAATTTCATAGCCGTACAGGACATTCTCGGTCGAGAAACGGAAGGCAACAGAGAGGGGTTTGGCAATGGAAGTCTACACCCGGTTCGCGGAAGCCTACGAACGCACGAAGGTCGATGAATTGTCTGTGCAGGACTATTTGCTGGCCTGCCGCGACGATCCTTCGATGCGTGCGACCGCAGCCGAGCGGATGATGAAGGCGATCGGCGAGCCGGAGCTCGTCGACACCAGCATGGACCAGCGGCTGGGGCGCATCTTTCTCAACCGCACCATCAAGCGCTACACCGCCTTCCGCGAGCTCTACGGCATGGAAGAGACCGTGGAGCGGATCGTCGGCTTCTTCCGGCACGCCAGCCAGGGGCTCGAGGAGCGCAAGCAGATCCTCTACCTGCTTGGACCGGTCGGCGGCGGCAAGTCGACGATTGCCGAAATCCTCAAGCAGCTGATGGAGAAGGAGCCGATTTATGTGCTGAAGGCCGGCGAGCAGCTCAGCCCGGTCTTCGAATCTCCCCTCGGCCTCTTCGACCGCGAGCGCCTCGGCGACCTGCTGCAGGACAAGTACAACATCCCCAAACGCCTGCTCACGGGGCTGATGTCGCCCTGGGCGGTGAAGCGTCTCGACGAGTTCGATGGCGATATCTCCAAATTCTCCATCGTCAAGCTCTACCCCTCGAAGCTGCGCCAGATCGGTATCGCCAAGACGGAGCCGGGCGACGAGAACAACCAGGACGTCTCCTCGCTGGTCGGCAAGCTCGATATCCGCAAGCTGGAGCATCTCAGCCAGAACGATCCCGACGCCTACAGCTATTCCGGCAGCCTCAACCGCACCACGCAGGGGATGATGGAATTCGTCGAGATGTTCAAGGCGCCGATCAAGGTGCTGCACCCGCTTCTGACGGCGACCCAGGAAGGCTCCTATGTCGGTACCGAGAATATCGGCGCCTTCCCCTATCAGGGCATCATCGTCGCCCACTCGAACGAGGCCGAATGGCAGCAGTTCAAGAACAACAAGAACAACGAGGCGTTCCTCGACCGCATCTCCGTGGTCAAGGTGCCGTACTGCCTGCGCGTGACGGAAGAGACGCAGATCTACGAGAAGCTGCTGCGCGAAAGCACGCTCGGCAATTCCGCCTGCGCGCCTGAAACGCTGCCGATCCTCGCCCGCTTCAGCGTGCTGACCAGGCTGAAGGAACATGAGAACTCCACGCCCTATTCCAAGCTGCGCGTCTATGACGGCGAGACGCTGAAGGATACCGACCCGAAAGCGAAATCGCTGCAGGAATATCGCGACGCAGCCGGCGTGGACGAGGGCATGGCGGGCATTTCCACCCGCTTCGCCTTCAAGGTTCTGTCGGAGACCTTCAACCACGACACGGAGGAGGTGGCGGCCGATCCGGTGCATCTCATGTATGTGCTGGAACAGGCGGTGAAGCGCGAGCAGTATGACGACGAGAGCCAGGCCCGCTATCTCGATTTCCTGAAGACGGATCTCGCGCCGCGCTATGCCGAGTTCATCGGCAACGAGATCCAGAAGGCCTATCTGGAATCCTATGCCGACTACGGCCAGAATCTCTTCGATCGCTACATCGCCTATGCCGATGCCTGGATCGAGGACCAGGACTACAAGGATCCCGACACCGGGCAGATGTTCGACCGCGAGGTGCTCGAGCAGGAACTGGAGAAGATCGAGAAGCCGGCCGGCATCGCCAATCCCAAGGACTTCCGCAACGAGGTGGTGAAGTTCGTGCTGCGGGCGCGGGCCGAGAATCGCGGCAGGAATCCCGACTGGCGGCAATACGAGAAGCTGCGGCGGGTCATCGAGAAGCGGATGTTCGGCCAGGTGGAAGACCTTCTGCCCGTCATCAGCTTCGGCGCCAAGCGCGACAAGGAGACGGATGCCAAGCACAACGAGTTCGTCGAGCGCATGGTCGCCCGCGGCTATACGCGGCGTCAGGTAAGGCGGCTCGTGGAGTGGTACATGCGCGTGAACAAGGCGGGGTAAGGGGAAGAAGGCGAATAACGACATGGCTCATTTCGTCGATCGCCGTTTGAACCCGAAGGACAAGAGCCTGGGAAACAGGCGCCGGTTCCTGAAACGCGTTCGTGCCTATGTAAAGAAGGCGGTCAATGAGAGCGTCGGCAAGCGATCGGTTGCCGACGTCGACCGCGGCGAGAAGGTGTCGATCCCCATGGACGGCATCCTCGAGCCAAGCTTTCACCACGCCAGCGAGGGCGGCCGGCGCGAGCGTGTGCTGCCCGGCAACAAATCGTTCCGCACCGGCGACCGGATCGACAAGCCGCGCGCCGGCGGCGGGGGCAAGGGCAAGAGCGGCGCGCCGGACGGCGAGGGCGAGGACGATTTCCTGTTCGTGTTGTCGCGGGACGAGTTTCTCGACCTCTTCTTCGAGGATCTGGAACTGCCCGATCTCGTCAAGCGCACACTGAAGGAGATCCGGTCCAAGAAGCTTGCGCGCGCCGGCTATACGGTCGCCGGCTCGCCGGCCAATATCAACGTCAAGCGCACCATGGGCAATGCGCTTGGCCGCCGCATCGCGCTGCACCGGCCGAAGGACCGCGAAGTCAGGGAGCTGCGCGAGCGCATCTTCGCGCTTGAGGCCATTTCCAACCCGTCGAAGGAACAGCGGGCCGAGCTGGATGGGCTTCGCCTCGAACTGCAGGTGATGCTGAGGCGGCAGAAGGTCATCGGCTATATCGACCCGCTGGACGTGCGCTACAACTATTACGTCCCGAAGCCGGAACCCAACGCCAAGGCGGTGATGTTCTGCCTGATGGACGTGTCCGCCTCCATGGGCGAGCGCGAGAAGGATCTCGCCAAGCGCTTCTTCGTCCTCCTGCACCTCTTCCTCAGCCGGCGCTACGAGAAGATCGATCTCGTCTTCATCCGCCATACGCATGATGCGAGCGAGGTGGACGAGGAGACCTTCTTCCATTCGCGCGAGACGGGCGGCACGGTGGTCAGCACCGCGCTGGTGGAAATGAAGAAGGTGATCGACGAGCGCTACCCGGCCTCGGAATGGAACATCTACGCCGCCCAGGCGTCGGACGGCGAGAATTTCAGCGGCGATTCCGCCAAATGCGCGCATATCCTGGCGCAGGAACTGATGCCGCTGTGCCAGTATTTCGCCTATATCGAGATCGTCGACGAGGAAGAGGCGCGGCTGATCAACAGCGAAAGCAACGGCATGGAGCTGTGGCGCGCCTATCGCGAGCTTGCCACCTGGATGAGCAATTTCGCCATGAAGCGGATCGCCCGCCCCGCCGACATCTATCCGGTTTTCCGCGAACTCTTCGCAAAGAAGCATGAGGGAGCCGAAAATGGCTAAACGCGCCCGCAAGGGGCCTCTCTTCGAAGGGGCGGACTGGTCGTTCGATACCTTGCGCGGCACCTATGATGCGATCGAGCGCGTCGCGCGCGAGGATCTCCAGCTCGACTTCTACACCAACCAGATCGAGATCATCTCGTCGGAGCAGATGCTCGACGCCTATTCCTCGATCGGCATGCCGCTGATGTACCGTCACTGGTCCTACGGCAAGCACTTCCTCCACCACGAGCGGCTCTATCGCAAGGGCATGCGCGGCCTCGCCTACGAGATCGTCATCAATTCCAATCCCTGCATCAGTTATTGCATGGAAGAAAACACCATGGCGCTGCAGGCGCTGGTGATCGCCCATGCCGCTTTCGGCCACAACCACTTCTTCAAGAACAACCATCTCTTCCGCCAATGGACGGATGCGGACGGCGTTCTCGACTATCTCAACTACGCGCGCGGCTACATCGCGTCCTGCGAGGAGAAATACGGCGTCGACGAAGTTGAGGCGATCCTCGATTCCGCCCATGCGCTGATGGCGACCGGCGTGTTCCGCCGCCGCCGTCCGCCTCATCCCTCGCTGCGGGAAGAGGAGGAGCGGCGCCGCGAACGGCTGAAGGCGGAGGAGCAGGCGGTTCACTATCTCTGGAACACAATTCCCGGCGGGCAATCCGCAAGCCGCATGAATGCCGCCCAGCTCGAGCGCAAGCGCGAGATGCACCTGCCGGAGGAGAACATCCTCTATTTCCTGGAGCATTACAGCCCGATCCTGCGCTCATGGCAGCGCGAGATCCTGCGCATCGTCCGCAATATCGGCCAGTATTTCTATCCCCAGCGCCAGACCAAGGTGATGAACGAGGGCTGCGCCTGTTTCGTGCATTTCTACATCATGAATGCGCTGCATGCCGAAGGCAGCCTGACGGACGGCGCGATGCTGGAGATCCTGCACAACCACACCAATGTGCTGACGCAGCCCGATTTCGACGATCCGCGCTATGGCGGCATCAACCCCTACGCGCTGGGCTTCGCCATGATGCAGGACATCCGCCGCGTCTGCGAGGAACCGACCGAGGAAGACCGCGAATGGTTCCCGGAAATCGCCGGCTGCGGCGACTGGCGCAACGTCATCAAGGATGCTTGGGCGAACTATCGCGACGAAAGCTTTATCCAGCAGTTCCTGAGCCCGACGGTGATGCGCCGCTTCCGCATGTTCGCGCTGGCCGACGACAGCACGAAGCCCTTCTACACGGTCACCCATATCCACGACGAAAGGGGCTTTCGCGAACTGCGGGACGCGCTTGCGCGCGACTACGATATCTCGACCACCGATCCGGACATCCAGATCGTCGATGTCGACCTTCTCGGCGACCGCTGGCTGAAGCTGCGCTCCATACGCCGCAACGGCGTGGCGCTCGACCCGGCCGACCGCGATGCGACCCTCGCCCACCTCCGCCGCCTATGGGGCTACAAGGCGGAGATCGAGGAAGTCGACGAGGGCGCGTCGCTGGCTTCCTGAACGCTTCGGATTCCCTGTTTTCCGGGCCGGGAAACGTGGCTTTCCAAGGGATTGCCTTAAACTCGGCCGTCATCCCGGGCGAGTGAGGCACGGCCGAGCGATGACCCGGGATGACGCTGGAGTGTGGGATCGGTGTTTGCCTCACCTCTCAACTGTCAGAGGACGCACAGCCTCTCCCGTCGTCATCGCCGGGCCCGGTACTGGAAAACGCCCCGGCGATCCATGGACGGCGGCTAAGACCTCAGGCGCCAAATGGATACGCGGGTCGAGCCCGCGTATGACGAACCGGGAGGATACGGCGGAGAGGCAGCCACACGCTCCGTCATGCTTGCGCCAACACGCCCACACACTCTGTCATGCCCGGCCCGACCGGGCATCCAGTAACCACGGCGGCCGGAGATTTAGCCGCTGAGGCGGGTGTCTACTGGATCCCCGTTTTCACGGGGATGACACCTGAGCAAGGGGCTGACGCCGGCCCCACCCTCGGCCGCCGAGTGGACCAACCACCTCTCCCCTCGTCATCGCCGGGCCCAGACCCGGCGATCCATGGACGGCGGCTAATAACTCGGGGGTCGCATGGATACGCGGGTCAAGCCCGCGTATGACGAGCGGATGGGTTACGGCAAAGGGGCCACTCACTCTGCCGTGCTCGGACCAACGCGCCCACACACTCTGTCATGCCTGGCCCCACCGGGCATCCAGTAACCGCCAACGCCGGAGGTCTTGCTGCCGAGGCAGGTGTCTACTGGATCCCCGTTTTCACGGGGATGACACCTGAGCAAGGGGCTGACGCCGGCCCCACCCTCGGCCGCCGAGTGGACCAACCACCTCTCCTCTCGTCATCGCCGGGCTTGACCCGGCGATCCATGGACGGCGGCTAAGACCTCAGGCGCCAAATGGATACGCGGGTCGAGCCCGCGTATGACGGACCGAAAGGTTGCGGCAGAGACGCCGCTCACTCTGTCATACTTGCGCAAATGCATTCTCTGTCATGCCCGGCTCGACCGGGCATCCAGTAACCACGGTGGCCGGAGATCCAGTCACTGTCGCAGGCGGTTACTGGTTCCCCGCCTGCGCGGGGATGACACCTGAGTTTGGGGCAGGCCGCATGGATACGCGGGTCAAGCCCGCGTATGACGAGCCGAGGAGTTACGGCAGAGTGGCGACTTACCCTGTCGTGCTTGCGCACCCGCACATCCTGTCATACCGGACCAACGTGCCACACACTCTGTCATGCCCGGCCCGACCGGGCATCCAGTAACCACGGTGGCCGGAGATTCAGCCACCAACGCATGCGATTACTGGATCCCCGTCTTCACGGGGATGACATCAGAGTGTGGGGCGGGGGCTGCATCTAATTCTGCCGCGCAATGGACGCACAGCCTCTCCCCTCGTCATTGCCGGGCCCAGACCCGGCGATCCATGGACGGCGGCTAAGACCTCAGGCGCCAAATGGATACGCGGGTCGAGCTCGCGTATGACGAACCGAGGGGTTGAAGCGGTGTGTCTGCCACACACTCCGTCATCCCGGGCGAGTGAAGCGCAGCCGAACGATGATCCTGTATCCAGAAATCATCCGCGGGCGTAGCCCGCCCGAAAATATGGGTCGTCATCGCCGGACCATTGACCGGCGACCCGCCCGCCGCGCCTGGTTGAGGTGCGGGTGGCGCGTCATGCGAGCGGGTGTCCAACTGGGCCTGGACATGACGATTGCGGGCCGGATCACGCCTCGTCCCTGGCTGGACGCGAGACGAGGCGGATGCCCGGCGCATGCGGAATGCGCGGCTCGGAAAAATCGGCGGGTGGGAGGAAGCTCAACAGCTCGCTCTCGCGGGCGAGATGCGCTTTCGCGAGGCGGTATTTCAAATAAATTATGAAGGCCACAATTGGCGTCGTTGCAAAGGTGACGAGCGCGACGACCTTCACCCAGTCCGCCGTCGAGCGCCAGGTGGTGAGTAAATCCGCAGCGAAGTTGTAGCCATCGGCCATGGCTTGCCTCCCCGTTAAGCCGGTGAACCGCCAGAGAGGACTCTGGCGGCCGGGGAGGTCGTAAGCCGACCGAAGACGGCTGCGATGGCCTTTGGGGCAAGCCCTTGGACATACGCCATCGCCTCCCCGGCCATGAGGGGTGAACCCTTAGGTCGAGGAGGCATCAATTGCGGCTGATGCCAGCCGCTTCGGTAGAGGTTACGACACCCCTAGGCCAGTCTTTTTCACTAGCCCTGCACGCATTCTATCCTGAGAAATATACGGAGAAAAGTGCAATTCCCGGTTGGTGGCCATATTCATTCGGGAGCATGTGTCGGCGCCGCATGGATACGCGGGTCGAGCCCGCGTATGACGAGCCGAGGGGTTGCCGCAGAGGGGTCACTCACCCTGCCGTGCTTGCGCCAACACTCCCACACACTCTGTCATGCCCGGCTCGACCGGGCATCCAGTAATCACAAAAGGCTAGAGATTAAGCTACTGACCTACGTGGTTACTGGTTCCCCGCCTGCGCGGGGATGACACCGGAGTTTGGGGCAGGCCGCATGGATACGCGGGTCAGGCCCGCGTATGACGAGCCGAGAGGTTGCGGCAGAGAGGTGACCGCACACTCGGCCGTCATCCCGGGCGAGTGAGGCGAAGCCGAACGATGGACCGGGTTCCAAAAACCTTTGCGGGCAAAGCCCGCCCGAAAGACAGGGGAACGGAGCCGGCCGGCGCACCCTCGCCGTGCCGCCTCATGTTCGATATCATCCGGCGGCAGGACGCAAACCCGACCGGAAGATGCGCATGAACGAGAACCGCCCAACCGCTCCGTCGCCGGACCAGTCCTTCGGCATTCGCCCCGGCGAAATCGCCGCCGACCTGCCGGAGGCATTCGACGCCTCGCTCTATTTCGTCGGCCGGATCCGTACGCCCTGGCAACGGCGCGAGGAGTGTCCGAGGCGCGGCAGCATGGACGGTCCGCTCTGCCGCATCGAGGTCGATCCCCGCTGGCGGGACGCGCTCACCGGCATCGAGCAGTATCGGCGGCTGCTGGTTCTGTACTGGATGCACCTGTCGCGCCGCGATCTGGTGCTGCAGTCGCCGAAGCATCGCGGCAGCCTGATGGGCACCTTCGCGTTGCGCTCGCCGGTCAGGCCGAACCCGGTGGCGGCGGCCGTGGTCGGGCTGGAGAAGGTCGAGGGCACGACGCTCTTCGTGCGCGGCCTCGATTGCGTCGACGGGACGGCGCTGCTCGACCTGAAGCCCGATTTCGCACCCGCTGAAAAGGGATGCGACGAGCCGACATGAGCGCTTGGGGGCAGGGCGCGGAGCAACCTGCGTCCGCCCGGGCGCAGGCAGGTCGATCTAGTGCTTCGACAGCCCCGCAAGCAATGCCGGCAGGCCGAAGGCCGCATCCTCCGCCATGCCGCCGACGCAGGCGGCAAGGCGCGCGGCGGCGTCCGCACCGATCAGCGCCGCCGCCTTTGCCTTCAGGCGCGCTTCCGTCTCCGCCACCGGCGTCGGCCGGCTCAGATCGGCATGGGACGAGATCCTTCTGCCGTTGCGCGTGAGAAGGTTGACGCGCGCTTCCGTGTCGCCCAGGCCGTCATCGGTTTCCACGATCACCCGGTCGCGCAGCGCGGCCAACTGGCGGTCGCTGCAGGCGGCGTCGTCGAAACTGGCAAGCGAGGCGGTGTCGCGCGCCGCAAGCACCATGGCCGAAGTCTGCGTGTAGCTGAATTTCGCCTCCAGCCCCGTTGCCGGTTCCTTGATGTCACACACGCGCAGCCAGCGCGGATGGACCTTCAAGGTCACGCTCTCCACAGCCTCGGGCTCGATTTTCTTGTCCCGCACGATGGCGGCGAGCGCCTCGATCGGCGCATGGGTGCCGTGGCAGCAGGCGTGATACTTGAACTGCACCCGGTCGAAGCGGAACGCCTCGCCAAGCCCGTCGAAGGCATCCGGCTTCACCCTGCCGCCGCCGGCATGGGTCTCGGCGAAACCCTGCAGGCCTTCCAGCCCTTGCGGATTGGAAACGAAGCCGAGTCCGGCAAGGGTCGCCGCCTCCACGCCGTTCGCCGCGGCAAGGCCGGCATGCAGGGGCTTGCCCATGGTGCCGAACTGCGACTTCAGCCCTGAAGCGCGGGTCGAGACGATGCCGATGGCATGGCGGCAGGCGTCCTGCGGCAGGCCGACAAGGCGGGCCGCTGCCGCAGCGGCGCCAAAGGCGCCTGCGGTCGCCGTCTGGTGAAAGCCGCTCTGATAATGGCCGGGGCCGAAATAGACGCCGACCCGGCAGGCGGTCTCGATACCGATGACGAAGGCGTCGAGCACTTCGGCGCCGCTGGCGCCCAGTTTCTCGCCGAGCGCCAGTACCGCCGGCAGGATTGCGACGGTCGAGTGGCCGATATGGTCGAAATGGGTGTCGTCATAGTCGAGCGCATGCATGGCGGTGCCGTTGGCAAGGGCGGCGGCGCGTGCCGGCAGATGATGGCCGAGCCCGAAGACGAAGGCTTCCGGAACGCCGCCCTCGGCCGTCACCATGCCGCGCACGATGCGGGCAACCGGCTCGTGTTCGCCGGCAAGCGCGACGGCCGCTCCGTCGAGCATGCAGAGTTGCGCGATACGTCGCTGGTCGTCGTTGAGGCGGTCGCGGCGAAAGCCCGTGATGAAACGGCCAAGCGCTTCCGTCGCCCCGGCCCGCAAGGTGTCGTCGGTCATTTTCGGCCGGTCCCCTGATCGATATTCCTGGGTCGTGTCCTTGCTCAAGGCCTGCAAGAATACAACCGATGCCGAGATTGCCAATCCGCAAAGATCGATTCCTCGCGCATCCAGGAGACGTCGAAGTCAAATATACGAATACTGGTTGCATGGCGTTTTTCTAACCAAAAGGAACAATAATATTCCAAGTGGCGATCCGCAGAAGTAATTCTCTTTCGCGGCGGCATGGCATTTTTCCTAAATCGAAGTTGCAGGTGTCCTTTAATTTCAGTGCCGTCGAATATTCAAAAATACGAGAATTATGTCCGTATATTTGATTTTGTTGATGTTTCTGCCGGCGATTTCGTTGCATGGCCTGTTGCTTCGGCCTAAGCTGGATCGTGTTTGATTAGAGAAAAGAGGGAGGTCGGTAATGAACTTACTGACAAGAACTATTGTGGGCGCGGCCATGGTGCTCGGCGCCCAGACGGCGATCGGCAGCGGTTCGGCGCTGGCGCAGGAAACCTTCATCACCATCGGCACGGGTGGCCAGACCGGCGTCTACTACGTCGTCGGCCAGTCGATCTGCCGGCTCGTGAACCGCGGAACGGGCGAGCACAACATCAAGTGCACGGCGCCGTCCACGGGCGGTTCCATCGACAACATCAACGCCATCAAGAACGGCGATCGGCAGATGGGCGTGGCCCAGTCCGACTGGCAGTACCATGCCTATAACGGCACGTCGAAATTCGAAGGCGACAAGTTCGACAAGCTCAGGGCCGTCTTCTCCGTGCATGGCGAGCCGTTCACCGTGGTCGCACGCTCCGACGCCGGCGTCGAGACCTTCGACGACCTGAAGGGCAAGCGCGTCAATATCGGCAATCCAGGCTCGGGCCAGCGGGCAACGATGGACGTCGTGATGGACGCCAAGGGCTGGTCGCTGTCCGATTTCGCGCTCGCTTCCGAGCTCAAGGCGGCCGAGCAGGCCGGCGCGCTCGGCGACAACAAGATCGACGCGATGATCTATACTGTCGGCCATCCGGCCGGCGCGATCCAGGAAGCGACGACCACCACCGACGCGAAGCTCATTCCCGTCGACGGACCGGAGATCGAGAAGCTGATCGCCGACAATCCCTACTATGCCAAGGCCACGATCCCGGGCGGCATGTACAAGGGTACCGACAGCGACGTCGACACCTTCGGCGTGAAGGCGACCTTCGTGTCGTCCAGCGACGTGCCGGACGAGGTGATCTACCAGGTCGTCAAGGCGGTCTTCGACAATTTCGACCGCTTCAAGAAGCTGCATCCCGCCTTCGAGAACCTGACCGAACAGGACATGATCACGCAGGGCAATTCCGCGCCGCTCCATCCGGGCGCGGAGCGCTACTACAAGGAGCGCGGCTGGCTCTGACGGCCAAACACGGGGCCTCGCAGGCAGTGCCTGCGGGGCTTCTTCTCTCCCGTGGCTGACGGGAGACGGTGCAGCGTGAAGGAGGGGGCGAGGCATGCCGGAGACGCGGGATACGGAAACCGGCGGGGTTGAGCCCGCAACGCCGGGTGGCCTCAGCCAGGCGGAGCTGGACGAACTCGTCGCTTCCAGCGACACCGGCGCACGCAGTGCCGGCGGGTATGTCGGGCGGCTGATCGCCGGCATCGCTCTGCTATGGTCGCTGTTCCAGCTCTGGTTCGCCTCGCCGCTGCCCTTTGCCCTCGGTTTCGGCGTCTTCAACGACACGGAAGCAAGGTCGATCCATCTGGCCTTTGCAGTGGTGCTGGCCTTCCTGGCTTTCCCGGCCACGAGGACGGTCGGCACGATCGTCTTCGGCATGGCTGTTCCCGTGGTTCTCGGGAGCCTCTTCGCCTTCTCGGCGGAAGACGTTTTCCCGCATTGGGTGATCCTTGCCATCACGGCGGTGGTGGCGCTCGGTATCCTGCTGCCGGCGCGGCCCGACCGCGTGGCGATCCAGGAATGGATCATGGCGGCTGTGGCGGCCTATTGTTCGGCCTATCTCTTCATCTACTACGCGCCGCTCGCCGACCGGGTCGGCCAGCCCATCTTCCTCGACTACGTGGTCGGGATCACCGGGCTGATGCTGCTGCTGGAGGCGACGCGCCGCACACTCGGCCCGGCGCTGGTGCTGGTGGCCGGCTTCTTCCTCGTCTACACCATTCTCGGCCCCTATATGCCGGAGATCATCTCCCACAAGGGCAACAACCTCAGGGAGATCATCAATCACCACTGGCTGACGACGGAAGGCGTCTTCGGCATCGCGCTCGGCGTGTCGACCTCCTTCGTCTTCCTGTTCGTGCTGTTCGGCTCGCTGCTCGACCGTGCAGGGGCGGGCAACTATTTCATCCAGGTCGCCTTCTCCCTGATGGGGCATCTGCGCGGCGGGCCGGCCAAGGCCGCCGTGGTCTCCTCGGCGATGACCGGCCTCATTTCCGGCTCCTCCATCGCCAATGTGGTGACCACCGGAACCTTCACGATTCCGCTGATGAAGAAGGTCGGCTTCAGCGCCGAGAAGGCAGGGGCGGTGGAAGTCGCCTCATCGGTCAACGGGCAGATCATGCCGCCCGTCATGGGCGCCGCCGCCTTCCTGATGGTCGAATATGTGGGCATTCCCTATTTCGACGTGGTCAGGCACGCCTTCCTGCCTGCGCTGATCTCCTATATCGCGCTCGTCTACATCGTCCATCTGGAGGCCTGCAAGGCGGGGATGGAGGGCCTGCCGCGCGCCTATGAGCCGGGGCCATGGATGCGGCGTATCGTCGGCTTCGTCTTCGGCGTGCTGGCCGTCTGCGCGCTGTCGCTCGCCGTCTATTACGGCATGGGCTGGATCAGGCCGGCCTTCGGGGCGTCGGCTTCCTACGTCGTCTTCGCGCTGCTGGTTGCCGTCTATGTCGGCCTCGTCTTCTACAGCTCGCACTATCCCGAGCCGAAGATGGACAATCCCAACGCCCCGGTCACCTCACTGCCGCTGCCGGGGCCGACCGTGAAATCGGGCCTGCATTTCATCCTGCCGGTGGTGGTGCTGATCTGGGCGCTGATGGTCGACCGCCTGTCGCCGGGCCTCTCCGCCTTCTGGGCTTCGGCCTTCATGATGTTCATCCTCGTCACCCAGCGGCCGCTCTTCGCCATCTTCCGCCGCAACGGCGAACCGCTGGGCGAGGCCGTGGTGCGCGGCTTCCGCGAGCTTGTCGAGGGCCTGATTGCGGGCGCACGCAACATGATCGGCATCGGCATCGCCACAGCGACCGCCGGCATCATCGTCGGCGCGGTGTCGCAGACGGGCGTCGGCTCTGCCCTTGCCGATGTGGTGGAGGTGCTGTCGGGCGGCAACCTGCTAGCGATCCTGTTCCTCACCGCAATCCTGTCGCTGATCCTCGGCATGGGCCTGCCGACCACGGCGAACTACATCGTCGTCTCGGCGCTGCTCGCGCCGGTCATCGTCACGCTCGGCCAGGAAAACGGCCTCATCGTGCCGCTGATCGCCGTGCATCTCTTCGTCTTCTATTTCGGCATCATGGCCGACGTGACGCCTCCGGTGGGCCTTGCCTCATTCGCGGCGGCGGCGGTTTCCGGCGGCGACCCGATCCGCACCGGCTTCGTCGCCTTTTTCTATTCGCTCAGGACGGCGGCGCTTCCCTTCCTGTTCATCTTCAACACCGACCTGCTGCTGATGAACGTGGACTGGCTGCACGGGCTTTTCATCTTCGTGGTGGCGACGCTGGCCATGCTGCTCTTCTCGGCGGCGACGCAGGGCTGGTTCCTGACGAGGAGCCGGATCTGGGAGACGGTGGCGCTGCTTTTGCTTGCCTTCACCTTCTTCCGTCCCGGCTTCTGGATGGACATGATCTACCCGCCTTACGAGGAGGTTCCGCCGACGGAGATCTCCCAGGCGGCGGAAAGAGTGCCGGCGGGCGAGCCGTTGCGTCTCAGGGTGTCGGGCGTCGATGCGGTCGGCGAGCGGCGTGAATGGGTGGTCCTCCTCAACCTGCCGGAGGGTGGTTCGGGCAGCGAGCGACTTGAGGGCGCCGGCCTTACGCTGCTGGACCAGGACGGCAAGATGATCATCGACGATGTCGCCTTCGGCTCTGCGGCGCAGGATGTCGGCCTCGACTGGGATCAGGAAATCGTCCGCGTGCTGACGCCGGTCGAGACGCCGTCGAAATACTGGCTCTACATTCCAGCCCTGCTGCTCCTAGGCCTCGTCGTGCTCGCCCAGCGTCGCCGCATCGAAACGGCGGAAACGGCGGCCCGAACCCAGGCCGCCTCGTGACCGGAGACGAACCATGTACAAGTCGATCCTTCTTCCGCTCGATCTTGCCCATGACAGTTCCTGGACCAAGGCGCTGCCGGTTGCGGTGGAACTCGCCGAAAGGTTCGGGGCCGAACTCCATGTGCTGACGGTCGTGCCGGACATCCGCACCTCGATGGTTTCGCAATATTTCCCGAACGACTTCGAGGCGACGGCGACACGCAAGGCCGCCGAGGCGCTCAATACCTTTGTCGCCGAGAAACTATCGGAGCGAAAGGTGACGGAGCATGTCGCTACCGGCCGCGTGTTCCGCGAGATCGTGCGCTGTGCCGAAGCCAACGGCTGCGACCTCATCGTCATGGCCTCGCACCGGCCGGAAATGGCCGACCATCTCATCGGCCCCAGCGCCGACCAGGTGGTGCGTCATACCGACAAATCGGTCATGATCGTGCGCGATTGAGCCGGTTCACCATCGATCATATGGTGTCGGATCGTAGCGGGGAGAAACGCCGTTGAACCTGTCGCGCATGCTTGCCGCCCGCGCCGCCTCCGGCGCACCCGTGAAGGTGGTGCTGATAGGTGCCGGCAAGTTCGGCACCATGTACCTTTCCCAGGCGCGGCTGACGACGGGCATCCAGATCGTCGCCGTGGTCGACCGGGACGTGCCGAAGGCGAAGGCCGCGCTTGCAAATGCCGGCTGGCCGGCCGAGCAATATGCGGCGCGCTCGCCCGAGGATGCGGCGACGACGGGGGCGACCTGCGTCACCGATGACGTGGCGCGGGCGATCGGCGCTCCGGGCGTCGAGGTGGTGATCGAGGCAACAGGCGATCCGGCCGTCGGCATCCGCCATTGCCTTGCGGCGATCGCCGCCGGGCGGCACATCGTCATGGTCAATGTGGAGGCCGACGTTCTGGCCGGACCGCTTCTGGCGCGGCGGGCGGCGCAGGCCGGCGTCGTCTATTCGCTGGCCTGGGGCGACCAGCCGGCGCTCATCTGCGAACATGTGGACTGGGCGCGGGCCTGCGGGTTCAAGGTCGTTGCGGCCGGCAAGGGCACCCGCTACCTGCCGCGCTACCATCAGCTCAACCCGGACACCACCTGGGAGGAGGTGTCGAAATACCTCGCCTTCAGCAGCAAGGAAGGGCTGAACCTGAAGATGTTCAATTCCTTCCTCGACGGCACGAAGTCCGGCATCGAGATGACGGCGGTCTGCAACGCCACCGGGCTGACCCCGCAGCCGGACGGCCTGTCGTTCCCGCCGGCGAGCCGCTTCGATCTTGCGGATATCTGCAAGCCGGCGAGCGATGGTGGCGTGCTCAGCCATTCCGGCACGACGGAGGTTGTTTCCTCTCTTACCCGCAAAGGCGAGGACGTGCCGCATCACCTTGCCATGGGCACTTATGTCGTCATTGAGGGCGAGACCGACTACGCCCGCCGCTGCTTCACCGAATACCACACGCTCGAAGACAGGAGCGGGCGGTTTGCCGCCCTCTACCGGCCCACGCACATGATCGGCCTCGAACTCGGCATCTCTATCGCCTCCGCCGCCTTGCGGGGAGAACCGACCGGCTGTCCGCACGGTTTTCATTCGGATGTGGTGGCGACGGCCAAGAAGGCTCTCAAGGCTGGCGAGATGCTTGATGGCGAAGGCGGTTTCAGCGTCTGGGGCAAGCAGCAGCCTGCCGGCGTTTCGCTGAAAAACGGCTTTCTGCCGATCGGCCTTGCCAGCGGCGTGCGGCTGACCCGCGACATCGCCGAAGGCGAGATCGTCCGCTGGGCCGATGTCGAAATCGACGCGGAAGACGACGCCGTCATCATCCGCCGCGAGATGGAAACGCTGTTTTCAGGGCGTTAGGGCCAATCGACTTCAATCCCGGGGAGTGGCCGCAGCCTTTGTCGCCTCTGCCTGCTTTTTCCCGCAGCGTTCCCAGGACGCTTCGTAACTGTAATTGGCGGTTTCGCCGTAGCACCATCCTGCGCGTTCAAGCAGGGCGTCGATTTCACTACGCCTTTCGCAGGCCTCGTCGGTTAGCGGGCTGTCGCCACTGCCGCCCCGGCATCGACCGTTCTCGTCGTACCATTGGCCAATGAGATGTTCTGGTGAGATCGCTTCGTGCTTCGAGGCGATTTCCCTCTCGCTATGGGTCGAGATCAGCCATGTATCGGTGTCAAAAATCAATAAAAATTCAGTCGCGCCGGATTGCCGTTTCTTTTGCTCGTTGTTTTCGATGTACCAGTCGACGATCCCGGAAATGGAGCAGGTTCCGATATGGCAGCTGGCAATCGTGCTGCCGTAACGCACGTGGAAGGCTCTGAGCGGCCATGCGTCGATGAATCCACCGCGATATTCGAGGAATTTATCAAGGGGGAAGCGGTTGTGATTGAAATCGACGACGGATTGCTTGTAGCGCTTCGCTATACGCTCTTTGGTAGTGCTCGCCCCTTGCGACCAATCGCTGAAGTAATCTTCAGCCGTCTGGAGGGCTTTGCTCTTCAACGCCTCCAGCGCCGTCGTCTCGGGAGTTTCGCTTGCTAGATAGTCTTCGGGGGCAGGTGGCAGCGACCAGTGGCAGGTTTGCGCCAGGCTGGCGAGAGCTTTCCTCATCCCCCGGGTATCGAAGGTGGCGGTAATCGGAACTGATTGATAGGGAACGATCTGGGCGACAAATTTGTCGTGCTGAACCATTTCCTTCAGCAGATTTCCGGCCCAACCCGGTGCAAAAACGGCGCGGTGGTCCGTTGAGAGATTCCAGAACGAATTCACTGCGGGCTTGTCGCCGATCCGATAACTGACAAGCTTTCGTGCATCATTCGGGGATGCGCCGTCATTGCCGAGATAGGTACCCCAAACAATGAAGGCTTCTGTCTTGTTGGATGAGCACCGCGCAAGAAACGAAACCTGGCTCCCCAGTACCGAAGTATGATTGTCGGTGAAAAGACTGGCGGTCACGACCTTGCTGTCGTCCAGCGGATTGGACGATTCATTGACGATCCAGTTGCCGACATTCGAATCCGGGCTTGCCGGCAGCTCCGGACTCGTTTGGCTTGCCTGCGCCGCCACGGCGTCGAAGCAGGTGATCCTTTGCAGGCTGTCGGTTATTCGCGCGCATTCCGCGATGCGCTCTTCCAGAGTTTGGGTCGGCGTCTGGGAGTATGCCGGATGGGACGGGACGATCCAGGCCAGCGCGGCCAGGCTCAAAGCGCTCTTTTTGACGAAATGCATTATCCGGAAGTCCTGCGAGCATGAATCAAAACAGCAATTACTGATAGAAAACAGCTAGCCGAAAAAAACGATAGGAGCAACGCGAGGGTGTGGCCTTCCGCGATCTTTGACTTCGCGCGGGTGCTGCATATCCCTGCTGCTGCCTGTCGAACAAAAACGCGCCGGCCCTTTTTTCAGGCCGGCGCGCTCGACATTCGGGCCGGAGGGGGTCAGGCCGCCCGGCTGTTCCCGGCCTTCTGCCTTGTATCGATAGTCACGCCCACATAGTCGTCGTTCGACCAGAGCACGGTGCCGGAGATGTCCATGTCGTGGCGGTGAAGGGTCAGCCTGGTGCCTTCGTTGAGGTTGGGAAGACCGCTGATCTTCATGCCTTTTTCGGAGAAATCGTCCAGGACCGCAGGCAGGCGCTTGCCATTGACGGTGACGGTGACCTGCTCGTTGGCGATCATGCGTTCGTTGGCGCGGCGATCCCGGGCGTCCTGCACAACGAGCTCCAGGAATCCCTGCACCGCTGCCGAGAGCTTGCTGGCCACGTCGGCCAAGGCGCCGGAGGCTGCCGCGACGTCGTCCGTGTGGGAGCGCGCCGACGTGATCGCCGTGGTGACGGCCTCGACGTTGACCGCCGCTTCCGAGCTGCCGCCCGCCGCACTCGCGATATTGCGGGTAATGTCGTTGGTGGCCGCTTCCTGCTGTTCGACGGATGCGGCAATGGCGCCGGTCACAGTCTGCACGTCGGCGATCTGGGTGACGATCTGCTTGATCGCCTCGACGGCGCGCTTGGTGGACTGCTGCACGTCGGAAATCTGCGTCGCGATCTCGTCCGTCGCCTTGGCCGTCTGGTTCGACAGTTCCTTCACTTCGGCGGCGACCACGGCAAAGCCCTTGCCGGCTTCGCCCGCCCGCGCAGCCTCGATCGTCGCGTTGAGGGCCAGCAGGTTCGTCTGCTCGGCGATCGCGCGGATCATGCCGACGACTTCGCCGATCTTCTCCGCCGTGGCCGACAGGGCGGCGACGTCCTTGTCGGTGGTCATCGCCGCATTGGTGGCGGTGCTGGTCAGGTCGCGCGCCTTGTTGGACTGGCGGGCGATTTCGCGGATCGAGGCCATGAATTCCTCCGCCGCCGCGGCCGCCGTCTGCACGTTCCGGGAAGAACTGCCGGTTGCGTCATAGGCGGCGTTCGCCGCCACCAGCGCCTTGTCCGAGATGTCGATCATCTGCCGCGCGGTGCCGTCCATCTGCGTCGTCTGGACGGAAAGGTTCTCCTGGATCGCCGCGACCGCGATCTTGAACTCGGCAATCAGCTTTTCCATCTTCTGCTGTCGCATCGCCTCGATGTCGCGGGAATGCTTGGCGGCTTGTTCCAGCTGCCTGCGGGCGCGCGCATTGTCGAGGAACACCTGCACGGCGCGGGACATGTCGCCGATCTCGTCGCCGCGCGTGCTGTCCTTCAGGTCAATGCGCGTATCGCCGCCGGCGAGCCGCCTCATCGCATCGACGAGCCGTCCGATCGGCCGGGTCAGGCCAAGTGCGACACCAAGGCCGCCGGCGACCGCAACCGCCAGCGCGACAAGGCCGGCGATCAGCATGGCCTTCAGCAGGTGCCGGAGCGGCTCCTCGATCTCGTCGACTTCCTTCACGGCGGAAACGGCCCATCTCGTGCCTTCGTAGACCAGAGGCACCGTGGCCTCGACCATCTCCGCATCGCGATAGTCGTCACGGATGCTCAGCGTAGCCTGTCCGGAAAGAGCGGCCTTCAGGCTGTCGCCGTCGAGGCTCTTCGACAGGATGTCGTTTTCGCCGGTGAAGCGGGAATCGTTGCGCATCAGCCCGTCGGCGCCCACGATCAGCGTTTCGCCGGTCCTGCCGAGACCTTCCTGCCGTGACATCAGCGTGTTGATGCGGTCGATCGGCATCTGATAGGCGATGACGCCCAGCTTCACGCCGTCGTGCACGATGGGCATCGACATGAAGGCGGCAGGCGCTCCGTGACTTGGCGCGTAGGGCTTGAAATCGAAGAAGTGAACGGCGCCCTTCGGTCCTTCCATCGCGGCGCGGAAGGCATGGCCGAGATCGGTCGCCGCCCACTCGCCGCCGGGCCTGAAACTGGTCGCGAAATCCTCTTCCTTGAAGACCGTGTAGACGAGATCGCCCGCGGCATTGAACAGGAAGATGTCGTAGTAGCCGTGCTCTTCCAGCATTTCGCGGAACCAGGGGTGGTAGGTGCCGTGCGCGGTGTCGTAGGCCGTGCCGGCAAGGCCCTTGTCCAGCTTGTGCTTCTCTCCGAGCGGGTTCGGATTGTCCTGGATATAGGCGGTCTTGAGTGCCCTGGTCCGGTCGCCGGGAATTTCCTGCCAGGCAAGGTCGAATTCCGCGAGTGCCTTTGACGTGAAGGGCAGGTTGGAAATGATCTTGAGATCTTCGCGAATGGAGTTCAGGTAAGCCTTCAGATCCGCCGCCCGGCTCTCCGCGATCGTTTGCAGTTCCCTTTCGGAAACCAGCCGGATCTCGTTCGCCGCGGCAAGGTAGCTGACGACGCCTATGCTCGAACCGACGATAAAGGCGGAGCTTACGATTGCGAGGGGAATTTTGACCTGGATTGAAAGCCTGTTCAGCACAGCGATTCCTCCGCGTGTTTTGGCGGATGATCGGTGCAATTTATTAAATAAACTCTAAGTCAGATTCCGGTATGATATTATATACTTGCACATGAAATCGAAAATCCTCTACGTAAAATAACTGATATCTCATATATTGCATTAATATATAATGTATTAAATAAATAATATCTTGGATATCTCATTTTGTTTCTTGTTTTTATATCTGAGGCCGAAATCCATCGCGCCGAATTGAAGCATTCATTCGATTACGGTCGGCGAAAGATTTAAGCAGAACTTTCTTGAGCCGCCCGCGGCTTGCGACCGTGTAGGCATTTTTTACTTGGATGGATATTCGTGCAGCAGATTTGATACTTGCACTGTCATCGCAGCGATTTTCATCGGCCTGTTCGATGCGATAGTGGCCGGCAAGGCTCCTAGGGTCAGGACTCATTAATTGGGCTGAAATGGTCGGAGCGGATTTGTGCGGATACGAGGAGCAAGCCCACAGTAAGGCTAAAGCCTTGCAAGGGTTTGCGACAAAGTAGCCCGTGCGGATCCGCCCGATCCAAAGGACGATCGAGCTGACTTCGAGCTGCCGCGTCAAAGCCCTCGACCGGGGGAATAACCCCCGCTCTTCCAGCTTTTCCTTCCATCTCTCGTCATCTCGAACGCCATTCCAGTCAAATTAATGAGTCCTGACCCTAGCATTCCACCACATTGACCGCGAGCCCGCCCTTCGACGTCTCCTTGTACTTGTCGGTCATGTCGAGGCCGGTCTGGCGCATGGTCTCGATGCAGCTGTCCAGCGGCACGAAATGGGTTCCGTCGCCGCGAAGCGCCAGCGAGGCGGCCGTCACCGCCTTGACGGCGCCGAGTGCATTGCGCTCGATGCAGGGCACCTGCACCAGCCCGCCGACCGGATCGCAGGTCATGCCGAGGTGGTGTTCGAGGGCGATTTCCGCCGCATTCTCGATCTGCTCGTTGCTGCCGCCGAGGGCCGCGCAAAGGCCGGCGGCGGCCATGGCCGAGGCTGAGCCGACCTCGCCCTGGCAGCCGACCTCCGCGCCCGATATCGAGGCATTGGCCTTGATGATCCCGCCGATCGCGGCGGCCGTCAGCAGGAAGGTCCGGATACCGGTCTGGTTGCAGTCCGGGCAATGGCTGAGATAATAGCGGATCACCGCCGGCACGACGCCGGCCGCGCCGTTGGTGGGGGCGGTGACGATGCGCCCGCCGGCAGCGTTCTCCTCGTTCACCGCCATGGCATAGACGGCAAGCCAGTCCATCACCGTGTGCTCGAAGGCGCGGTTCTTGCCGGCCTCGGCCTGCAGCTTCTTGTGGATCGCCGAGGCGCGCCGCTTCACCTTCAGCCCGCCAGGCAACTGGCCCTCGACCGAGAGGCCGCGACGGATGCAACTGTCCATGGCCTCCCAGATCGCATCGACACCGGCGTCGATGTCGCGGGCTGGATGGCGCAGCTCCTCATTCGCCCGCTTCATCTCGGCGACCGACTTGCCGCTGTCGCGGCCCATGGCCAGCATTTCCCTGGCATTGCGAAACGGGAAGGGGACGGTCTCCTCCTCCGCCACGCCGAAGCCGCCGTCCTTTTCGGCAAGCTCCGCTTCCGTCAGCACGAAGCCACCGCCGATCGAATAATAGGTCTCCTCGGCCAGCGGCCGGCCTTCGCCGTCATAGGCGCGCAGGATCAGGCCGTTGGCGTGCCCTGCCAGCGGCGGGCCGTAGTCGAAGAGCAGGTCGGCCTGCGGATCGAAGGCGATCCGGCCCACGCCTTCGACGGCGAGGATTTTCGTGTCGGAGAGCGCGGTCAGGTCTTCTTCCGCGCGGTCCGGGTCGATCGTCGCCGGCAGGTGGCCAAGCAGGCCCAAAAGCACGGCCCGGTCGGTCGCGTGGCCCTTGCCGGTGAAGGCCAGCGAACCGTGCAGCGAAACGATGATGCGCTTTGCCGGCACATGATTATCGCGCAGCAGAGCGAGGAAGCGGCCGGCCGCCACCATCGGCCCCATCGTGTGCGAAGACGACGGACCGATCCCGATCTTGAAAATATCGAACACGCTGATGAACAAGGTTTCCTCCCGGCGAATTCGCATCGCCCGGCGCGACTATGCCTTGCGCCGCGCCCACCGTCATCAGCGCGCTTGCCAGATGACGCAAACGGGAAAATCCGTGTCGCTTGCTCTCTACGTCGGATCCCCGCGCCGGTCTCTGTTGCCTGTAGAGCGACCTCGCCGCACTTGATACAGTCCGCGGCAGCATGATTGCAGGGGAGTCGGCAGCGCATGAGGCAAGGTGCAGGTTTGGATGTCGCGGCGCTCGACCGCGACGATCCGCTGAGGCACAAGCGCGAGGCCTTCGATATTCCGGACGGGGTGATCTATCTGGACGGCAACTCGCTTGGGCCCCTGCCGAAGGCGGTTGCGCCACGCATTGCGGAAGTGGTGGCGAAGGAGTGGGGCAAAAGCCTCATTCGCGGCTGGAACGATCATGACTGGATCGACCTTCCTGCCCGCGTCGGCGGCAAGGTTGCCCGTCTGATCGGTGCGGAGCCGGGAACGGTGGTCGCGACCGACTCCACGTCCGTCAATCTTTTCAAGGTTCTGGCGGCAGCCTTGCAGCTGCGGCCGGACCGCAGGGTGATCCTGTCCGACAGCGGCAATTTCCCGACCGACCTCTATATGGCGCAAGGTCTGCGCGACCTGCTCGACAGGGGGCACGAGTTGCGGGTCGTCGCGCCGGAAGACGTGGAGGCGGCGATAGACGAGACCGTGGCCGTCGTGATGCTGACGGAGGTCGATTACCGGACCGGCCGGCGCCACGACATGGCGACACTCACGGCGAAGGCGCATTCCGCCGGCAGCCTGGCGATCTGGGACCTTGCCCATTCCGCCGGCGCGCTTCCGGTCGATCTTCAGGGCGCGGGGGCCGATTTCGCCGTCGGTTGCGGCTACAAGTACCTGAATGGCGGGCCGGGCGCCCCGGCATTCCTTTATGTCGCGCCGAAGCATCAAGGCAGCGTCACGCCGCCCTTGTCCGGCTGGATGGGGCATGCGGCACCCTTCGCCTTCGATCTCGACTACCGGCCGGCCGCAGGCGTCGACCGCATGCGGGTCGGCACGCCGCCGGTCCTGTCGCTTGCCGCGCTGGACGCCGCTCTCGACGTCTTCGCCGATGTCGACATGGAGGCGGTCAGGGCGAAGTCGATCAGCCTCTGCAGGCTCTTCATCGCAGAGGTGGAGGCGCGCGCGCCGGATCTCGTCTTCACCGGCCCCCACGATTTCACCGGGCGTGGCAGCCAGGTGTCGTTTTCCTGCGCTTACGGCTATCCTTTGATGCAGGCGCTGATCGATCGGGGCGTGATCGGCGATTTCCGGGCTCCCGACATCGTCCGCTTCGGCTTTACGCCGCTCTACCTTTCTCATGCGGACGTGTTGCGAGCGGCGGAAATCCTGGGCGAAATCGTTGCCGCGAAAGCCTGGGACCAGGAGAAGTATCACAGGAGGGCGAAGGTCACATGAGCGGGCCGCTTACGCCTTATGATCCGCAGGACGACGGTGCCGAGATGGCTTTCGACGGCCGCATGTCCTACGGCGATTATCTCGCCCTCGACCGATTGCTGGGCGCGCAGGTGCCGATCTCGTCGGCGCATGACGAGATGCTGTTCATCATCCAGCATCAGACTTCCGAATTGTGGATGAAGCTTGCCATCCATGAACTGATCGCCGCCCGCGCCAGGATCGCCGCCGACGACCTTGAGCCGGCCTTCAAGATGCTGACCCGGATCGCGCGCATATTCGAGCAGCTGAACTCCGCCTGGCAGGTGCTGCGCACCATGACGCCGTCCGAGTATTCCGAGTTTCGCGACCGGCTGGGCCAGTCTTCCGGCTTCCAGTCCTATCAGTACCGGGCGATCGAATTCCTCGCCGGCAACAAGAATGCCGCCATGCTTCGCCCGCACGCTCACCTCAAGGACGTGCACGGCGAGCTTGAACGCATCCTGCGCGAGCCGAGCCTTTATGACGAGGCGGTGCGGCTTTTGGCGCGCAGGGGCTTTGCCGTCGATCAGGCGGTGCTGAAGCGGGACGTCACCCGGCCGCACGCGCAGGACGAGAGCGTGCGACAGGCCTGGATCGAGGTCTATCGCGATCCTGTCCGGTACTGGCAACTCTACGAACTCGCCGAGAAACTGGTCGATTTCGAGGACTATTTCCGCCGCTGGCGCTTCAATCACGTCACGACCGTGGAACGGGTGATCGGCTTCAAGCGCGGGACGGGCGGGACGTCGGGCGTCACCTATCTCAAGCGCATGCTCGACGTGGTGCTGTTTCCCGAACTCTGGTCGCTGCGGGCGGATCTTTGAACGCGCTTCAGGAGCAATGATGAGCCGTTTCATCGACATCACGCCGCCGGTCAGGACCGGCATGGCGGTCTTCCCGGGCGACGAGCCCTATGCGCGCAGGGATACGTTCAAGATCGGCCCCGGCTGCCCGGTCAATGTGGCGTCCTTCGCCATGTCAGCCCATTGCGGCGCCCATGCGGACGCGCCGTTGCACTATAGCGAGGATGGCGCCGCCATCGACAAGCTGCCGGTGGAAGACTTCATAGGGCCGGCGCGGCTGATCGATGCGCGGGGCGAAGGCCCGCTGCTGATGCCGGGGGATATCGAGGGCCGGCTCGCGGGGACGCCGCCGCGCGTGCTGCTGCGGCTGGAGGACCGTCTCGATCCGATGGCGTGGCGGGATGACTTTCGGGCGCTGGCGCCGCAAACGGTCACAATGCTTCACGATTTCGGCGTGAAGCTGGTCGGTGTCGATGTGCCGTCGGTGGATCCGGCGACGTCGAAGGACCTGCCGTCGCATATGGCATTCCTGCGTCATGACATGCGAATTCTTGAAAACCTCGCCCTGCACCTTGCGGAAGCCGGCGATTATGAGTTGATTGCGCTGCCCTTGAAGCTGGAGGGTCTCGATGCCGCGCCCGTCAGGGCGGTGCTGCGCAAGCAGGATTGAAAAAAGACTATCTGGGGAGGGGGATGCCGTGTTGCTTGAGGTGGACAGCCTCGTGATGGATTTTGGCGGTTTTCGCGCCGTCGACCGCTGCTCGCTCAAGGTGGAGGAGGGAACGATCACCGGTCTGATCGGCCCGAATGGCGCAGGCAAGACCACGCTCTTCAACATCATCGCCGGGGCGCTGTTTCCCACAAGCGGGCATGTGCGCTATCGCGGCGAGGACATTACCGGGCTTGCCAGCGACCGGCGCTTTCACAAAGGCCTGGTGCGCACCTTCCAGATCCCGCACGAGTTCCATCGGCTGACGGTGCTTGAAAACCTGATGATGGTGCCGCCGCAACAGGCCGGCGAAAGCCTGTTCGCCAACTGGTTCCAGTGGAGACGGGTGAAGGGCGTCGAGGCGCAAACCGAGCGGCGGGCGCACGAGACCCTTCGCTTCCTCGAACTTTCCCATCTCGCGCAGGAGCGCGCCGGCAATCTCTCGGGCGGCCAGAAGAAGCTGCTCGAGCTTGGCCGCACGATGATGACGGACGCAAAGCTCGTGCTGCTCGACGAGCCGGCCGCCGGCGTCAATCGCACATTGCTGAGAAAGCTCGAGGAAAAGATCGCCACGCTGCACCGCGAGCGCGGCTACACCTTCATCCTCATCGAGCACGACATGGAAATGATCGAAAAGCTTTGCGACCCGGTGATCTGCATGGCCGAGGGCCGGGTGCTCGTGGAGGGCGATTTCGCCCATGTCCGCTCCGATCCGCGCGTGCTTGAAGCCTATCTCGGCGAAACGACGGGCGAGGCCGCATGAGCGCCCTGCTGGCAATGGACAAGGTGCGCGGCGGTTACGGCGACGCCGATATCCTGCTGGGCGTATCGCTCGTCGTCGCGCCCAGGGAAATCGTCGTGATCGTCGGCCCGAACGGCGCCGGCAAGTCGACGGCGATGAAGGCGGTCTTCGGGCTGCTCAAGGTGCGGGGCGGCTCGATCCTGGTCGAAGGGCGCGACATCACCGGCCTTGCGACCAACCGGATCGTCGAGGCCGGCGTCTGCTACGTGCCGCAGGTGGACAACGTCTTTCGCGAAATGACCGTGCACGAGAACCTGGAAATGGGCGCTTTCCTGCGCAAGGGCGACCTTTCGGCCGCCTATGACCGGGTCTACGCGCTCTTTCCGGACCTGAAGGAGCGGCAGAAGGCACTGGCCGGCAATCTTTCCGGCGGCCAGCGGCAGATGGTGGCCATGGGCCGTGCCTTGATGCTGGAGCCGAAGATCCTGCTTCTGGACGAGCCGACCGCCGGCCTTTCGCCGAAATACATGGAGCAGATCTTCCAGATCTGCCGGGACGTGCGCGACAGCGGCGTTGCCATCCTGCTGGTCGAGCAGCACGCAAAGCAGGCGCTCGCCTTTGCCGACCGCGGCTACGTGCTGGCACAGGGTGCCAACCGCCACGAAGGCACGGGTGCCGAACTTCTGGCCGACCGCGAGGTCGCCGAAATGTTTCTGGGCGGGTAGGTTCATGCTCGATCTCATCAATTTCTACCTCGTCCCCGGCATTGTCCTCGGCTCGATCTACGCGCTTGGCGCCGTCGGCATCACGCTCGTCTTCGCCATCCTGCGCTATGCGCATCTGGCCCATGGCGATCTTGCCACGCTGGGCGCGTTCCTGGCGCTCGCTGTGGTGAGCGCGATCGGCCTGCCGGTCTATGCAGCCTTGCCCGTGGCGATGATCGTCACGGCAGGTGTCGCCGTCGGCGTGGACCGCCTGTTCTACGACTACCTGCGGGAGCGGCCGAAGATCGTCACCGTCATGGCCTCGCTCGGCGTCGCGCTGATGATCCGTTCGCTGGTGCAGGTGATCTGGGGCGTCGATGCGGAGTCCTACACGCGCGGCATCTCGCGGCCGGAGAACTGGTGGGGCATCCGCTTGAAGGACCGGGAGATCGCCACCGTTGCGGTGATGATCGGCCTCGTGCTGGCGCTGCAACTGTTCCTGCTGCGCACCAAATGGGGCAAGGCGATGCGGGCCATGTCCGACAATCCGGACCTGGCGCTGCTTTCGGGCATCGACAACCGCAAGGTCGTCACGCTCACCTGGATCATCGTCGGGGGACTGTGCGCGGCATCCGGCTACTTCCTCGGGCTCAACACGGAGCTGAAATCGCTGATGGGCTGGCAGATGCTGCTGCCGATGTTCGCCGCCGCCATTCTCGGCGGCGTCGGGCGCATCGAGGGCGCGGTCATCGGCGGCCTTGTCGTCGGCATCGCCGAGGAACTCTCGGTCCTCGTGCTGCCGAGCGAATACAAGGCGGCGATGGCCTTCGCCATCCTGCTCGTCATGCTCTTGGTGCGGCCGACCGGGCTGCTCAGGGGCAAGGTGCTTTAGGAGACGGCAATGGAGTGGATCGGGCTTCTGAACTACGCCGTCTTCATGGCGATATTCATCGGCATCTATGCCCTGCTGGCGATCGGCCTGAACATCCAGTGGGGCTTCACCGGGCTTTTCAATGCGGGCATCGCCGGCTTCTTCGCGGTCGGCGCCTATGTTTCGGCAATCCTGACCTCGCCCTATGCCGAAGGGCGCATCGGCGGGTTCGAAATGCCGGTGGTGATCGGTTGGCTGGGGGCGATGGTGGCTGCCGGGGCGATTGCATGGCCCATCGGTAAGGTCTGCCTGCGCTTTCGTTCCGACTACCTTGCGATTGCGACAATAGGTGTTGCCGAGATCATCCGCCTCGTCATCAAGTCGGAGGACTGGCTGACCAATTCGGCGCGCGGCATTACGGATATCCCGCGGCCCTTCGGCGATCTTCCCTACGTGCAGTCGCAGCTTGCCTATCTGGCGATCGTCGCGGCGGTGCTGCTGGCCGCCTATCTGCTGGTCGAACGGCAGATCGCTTCGCCCTGGGGGCGCATGATGCGGGCGATCCGCGACAACGAGACCGCGGCCAGGGCGATGGGCAAGGACGTGCCGTTCCGGCGGCTTGAAGCCTTTGTCTTCGGCGCGGCGCTGATGGGGCTGGGCGGTGCGCTCTTCGCGCATTTGAACCGTGCGATCACGCCGGAGGCGATCGATCCGATGGTCGCCACCTTCCTCGTCTGGATCATGCTGATCCTCGGCGGCTCGGGCAACAATCGCGGCGCGATCCTTGGCGTGGCGGTCGTGTGGATCATCTGGTCCATGTCCGAGATCCTGACCGACCGCCTGCCGGCGGAAATGGCGGTGAAGGCGAAATATATCCGTGTCTTCCTGATCGGGCTGATGCTGCAGCTGGTGTTGCGCTTCCGTCCCGAAGGCATACTCCCCGAGCGCCAGCGGGAGGCTGAAATCTCAACAGATTCCGCTAAGTAAGATCTTGAGCGCATCGGGCTTCCGGCTAAGACTGCGCCGGGAATTGCAGTCACAAGGCGGCGGGAGCGAGGTCCTGCCGCGAAGAAGGGTGGAGGATTGAAAATGAGGAAATCCAGTCTGGCCTTTGTCGGCGTCCTGCTCGGCGCGACGGCGTTGGCCCATCCGGCGAGCGCCGACGTGAAGATTGGCTTGCTCGGCGGCGTTTCCGGCCCGATCGCGGCCATGGCCCCGGCGATGATCGATGCCGCCCAGCTCGCGATCCAGCAGGTGAACGAACAGGGCGGCCTCCTTGCCGGCGAGAACCTCGTCGGCGTCGTCGGCGACAGCGGCTGCAATCCGCAAAACGCCACCGATGCCGCCACCAAGGCCGTGAACATCGAGGGCATTTCGGCGATGGTCGGCCCGCATTGCTCCGGCGCCGTGCTTGCGGCCGCCAATTCGGTCACGATCCCGGCCGGCATCACCATGATCACGCCGTCGGGCACTTCGCCGGAAATTAGCAAGCTTGCGGACAAGGACACCGTGTTCCGCACGGTTCCGTCCGACGACTATCAGGGCCGAGCCCTGGCTCGCACGCTGCTTGAGCGTGGCACCGGGAAGGTCGCCGTCGCCTATCTCAACAACGATTACGGCAAGGGTCTCGCCGAAGCCTTCAAGGCGGAATTCGAGGAAAAGGGCGGCGAGATCGCCGGCTTTGCGGCGCATGAGGACGGCAAGGCGTCCTATCGCTCGAACCTTGCCGAGCTTGCGGATGGCGGCGCCGACACGCTCGTCCTCTTCGATTATGGCGACGGCACCGGACTGACGATCCTGCGTCAGGCGCTGGAGAACGGCTTCTTCGAGACCTTCATCGGCGGCGACGGCATGAAGTCGGATGCGCCAATCCGAGAACTCGGTGCGGAGAACCTCGGCACCTTCTATGCCTCCTCGCCGGTGGGCGAGCAGTCGGCTGGGCTGGAAGCGTTCAACGCGGCCTTCAAGGCAATTGGCGGCGATCCGAACGCCATCTTCGTCACCACCTCCTACGATGCCACGTTCCTTGCCGCACTGGCGCTGGAAAAGGCCGGTGGCGACAAGGCCAAGGTGCATGAGGCGCTGCGCGAGGTTTCCAACGGCGAAGGCGAGGCGATCCTGCCCGGCGAATGGAAGAAGGCCAAGGAGCTGATCGCGGCCGGCACGGCTATCGATTACAAGGGTGCGGCCGGCGACCATAATTTCGACGCCAACGGCGATGTGCCCGGTACCTATGCGCTCTGGCGCGTCGAGGGCGACACCTTCGCCGTCGAGACCGAAATGAAGTGATTTGAGCGGACGTGGTTCCGGCCGGGCAACATTGTCCGGCCGGGATCGCCGATCTTTCAGGCGAAGGCGCCGACCGGCTCGTCCATCTGCAGCAGGACGCGGATATTGGAGCGGTCCGCCGCCAGTTCCGCGATCGTGTGTTGGTCCAGCACGCTCATGAAGGCTTCCAGCGCCTCATGCAGCAGGCCGTTGAAACCGCAGGACGGGATCAGCGGGCAATCCCGGCGGCCGGAATTGAAGCATTCGGCCAGCTGGAAATTTTCTTCCGCGGCACGAACCACTTCGCCGACCGTGATGCGTTCTGCCGGCCGGGCAAGCGTGATGCCGCCGTTGCGGCCGCGAGTGGTCGTCACCAGGCCGGCATCGACCAGCACCTTCATGATCTTGAAGAGATGCGTTTCCGACATACCGAAGCTTGCGGCAATGTCGGGCACCTTGCTTGGCCGATCCGGATTCGCGGCACAATACATGAGCGTACGTACTGCGTAGTTGGTTTGCTGAGTGAGGCGCATGGCCCTACATATGCTGCCCCGCGCCGGCCGCGTCAACGCGCATGATGCGGGAGGCCCGGCAAAACCCGGTATCTTCAAGGCTCAGGGCAGGTTCTCGCGGATATAGATCTCGATGCGGATGCGCTCCTGCCCCTCGACGATGGGCGCCTTGTCGACGAGTGCCTTGAGCACGCGCACCGCACTGCGAATCTCGTGACCCGGATCCTGGCAGATCAGCGCGTCGAGCAGGCCCGCGCTCAGTGCCTGACGGGCATGGGGCGTCAGTTCGTGGACGATGGTCACCGGCTTGGTCCCGGCCGGCCACGCCTCGAGGGCCGCGATCAGGCCGCGCGTGCCGGAGCCCACATTGTAAAGGCCGACGAGATCGCTGTTCTTCCTGAGCAGATCGGTGGCGGCCTCGCGGGTCAGCACGTCGTCGTCGCGCCCTTCGCGGATCGGCAGGACTTCCAGGTGAGGAAAATCGGCGGCGAGCACCGAGCGGCAGCCTTCCACGCGCTGGGCGTGGTCGGTCAGCGCCAGCGTGCCGCAGATGAGCGCCACCTTGCCGGGGGCTTCCGGCAGGAAGCGGCCGATCAGGCGGCCGGCGACACGGCCCGCCGCCACGTTGTCGATGCCCACGAAATGCTCGCGGCCGCGCGTTGCGACGTCCGAGATGAGGGTGACGACATGCACGCCGCGATCGGCGAGGGCATCGATTGCCGCACGCACGACGGGCGCATCCTGCGCAACGATGGCGACACCTTCGATCTCCGCCGGGTTCACCTGCGAAAGGGCCAGGGAAAGGGCGGCCTTGTCGAAGGTATCGACATGGCGCACGGAAAGGCGCACGCGGTCCATGAACACCCGTTCGGCCGTCTCGTGCGCCTCGCGGGCAAGCTGCTGCATGAAAGGGTTCCGGCCCTCGGGCAACAGGAACAGGAAGCGGTCGCTGCGCTTCTTGGCAAGGCTTGCGGCATAGGGGTCGGGCTTGTAGTTCAATTCGCGTGCGGCGGCCTCGACCTTGGCGATCGTCTGCGGCCGGACGCCCGGCCTGCGGTTCAGCACGCGGTCTACGGTGGCGAGGCTGACGCCGGCGCGCGCCGCCACATCGTGGATCGTGGTCTTGGTCATGAACCGCCCGTCTTCATGCGTGCCTAACCGCGTATTGCCGGCGGCGGCCGGTTGCCGTCCTCAGGCAAACTGCCCCGCCGCGTGGCCGGATGCCCAGGCCCACTGGAAATTGTAGCCGCCAAGGTGCCCCGTGACATCAACCACTTCACCAATGAAGTAAAGACCGGATACCCGCCTCGTTTCCATCGTTTTAGATGACAATTCGTCGGTATCGATGCCGCCGAGCGTCACTTCCGCCGTTCGGTAGCCTTCACTGCCGACCGGTTTGACGATCCAGCGCGCGATCGCGTCGGCGGCTTTCGCCAGCGCCTTGTCGGACTGGTCGGCGAGGCGCCCGCCGAGGCCGTGCAGTTCCGCAACGAATTGCGCCAGCCGCTTGGGAAGCAGGTCGGCGAGTGCCGTGCGCAGATCCTGTCTCGGCTGTTCCTTGCGCACAACTTTCAGGCGGTCGAGGACGTTCTCATCCGGCGAAAGATTGACGGTGATGGTGTCGCCCGGCTGCCAGTAGGAAGAAATCTGCAGCACGGAGGGGCCGGAAAGGCCCCGATGGGTGAAAAGCAGGCCTTCGCGAAAGCGCGTCTTGCCATGCGAAACCACGGCGTCGACCGAAATGCCGGCAAGATGCTTCGTCCTGTCCCGCAAGGCCTCATCGAAGGTCAGGGGAACGAGGGCCGGGCGCGGGGAGATGACCTTCAACCCGAAGCGCCTCGCCACGTCGTAGCCGAAACCCGTGGCGCCGATCTTCGGGATGGAAGGGCCGCCGGTCGCAATGACGAGGGAGGTCGCCCGGCAAGGTCCCGTTGAAGTCTCCACCAGAAAGCGGTCGTCGGGCTTTGAAATGTCGGAGACGGCCGTCGCGAGGCTGAAACGGACCCGTGCACGCTCCGCCTCGCCAAGCAGGAGATCGATGATGGCTTGCGAGCGATCGTCGCAGAAGAGTTGGCCGAGCGTTTTTTCGTGCCAGGCGATGCGGTGGCTTTCGACCAGTTTCAGGAAATCGGCGGGCGTGTAGCGCTTGAGGGCGGAGACCGCAAATCGCGGGTTGGCAGACAGGAAATTGACCGGCGAGCAATGGATGTTGGTGAAGTTGCAGCGCCCGCCGCCGGAGATGCGGATCTTCTCGGCCGGCCTGCGTGCGTGGTCGATAACGAGGACGCTGCGGCCGCGCTTGCCTGCTTCTATGGCGCACATCAGGCCGGCGGCGCCGGCGCCGAGGATCAGAACGTCGACCGTCTGCGACATGAATGCGTTGCTTCAGGACCGAAAGGTGGCGGGAATGAAAAACGCCGCCGAAGGGATCCGGCGGCGAAACTTGCGTATCAGGCGATGTCGCCCGAAGTCACTTAGGCGAGCTGCAGCTCGGCAGCCTGCGGACCGCGGCCGCGACGGTCTTCTTCCGCAACATAGGAAAGCGTGGTGCCTTCCGGCGGAACGGCGAGGCCGGAGCGCTCGAAAGCAGTGATGTGAACGAAAATGTCCTTGCCGCCTTCGCTCGGCGTGATGAAGCCGAACCCACGATCGTGGTTGAAGAACTTAAGGGTGCCTGTCTGGCGCATGGGAAACTCCTGTCCCGCTGGTCTAAAGGTATGCAAGCGCACGGATAGCGCGTTTGCTTGCACGAGCGTGTCATTCAGAAGCGGGAAAGGCAGTTCGTATCAGCATTTCCTCGCCGACCCGGCGGTAGGATGGAGCCGTTTGTAACTTTCTTAACCGGGGTTCGAATTCGCAAGCCCGTAGTCTGCCGGAGGGTCGTCCGGCGGGCCGTACTTTAAGGGCTGGCAGGGCGAATCGCAACCGCTCCCGTAATGGAGGAGCATCGCAGCGGTTTTCCGCCATCCCGTGATACCCGTCACATCAACATGGCGTGGCATTGCCTATCTTCTGACCATCGGCGGTCGAAATATCCGGCCGTCAGGAAATCCAGTCAGAGGGGAATGAAAATGTTCAGGAAAGCTGCCATGTCCGGTCTGGCCGTTGCGCTGGTTGCCGGTGCCGTCATCACCACCGCATCTGCTCCGGCGGAGGCGAAGAAGTGGTATAACACGCCTGGAGCAGCGGCGGCCGGCGGCTTCGTTGCCGGTGCACTGGTCGGCTCCGCCCTTTCCCAGCCGCGCTACTACTACGAACCGGCACCCGTCTACGTGGAGCCTGCCCCGGTCTACTACGCCCGTCCGGCGCCCTGGACCCCTGCCTGGTACCAATATTGTTCGGCCCGCTACCAGACCTTCAATCCGAATACCGGATATTATTTCTACCGTCCGGGCCAGGCGCGCTTCTGCCGCTGACCGGTCGTTGACTGCGACAAAACCCCCGGTTCCTCCCACCGGGGGTTTTGTCGTTTCAGGCCCTTGCGATCCATTTTTCGATACCGCGGGCCGCGGCGATGCCGGTGGCGAAACAGGCCTGCAGCAGGTAGCCGCCGGTCGGGGCCTCCCAATCGAGCATTTCCCCGGCAACGAAGACGCCTGGCCGGCGCAGCAGCATGAAATCCTCGTCGATCTCGTTGAAGCGGATGCCGCCTGCGCTTGAGATGGCCCGGTCGATCGGCGCTGTCCCCGTCAGCGTCACGAGCATCGCCTTGATTCGGCGCGCGAGAATACCGGCGTCCTGTGGCAATGGCCCGGCCTCGCGCAGCAGCCCTATGGCGACCGGCGCAAGGCCGGCCTTCTTCCTCAGGAAAGTGCTTGCCGTTTGACGTCCGCGAGGGGCTGCGAGGCGTTTGGCAAGTTCCGCCTCGGAAACATCCGGCCTCAGGTCGATGGACAGGTCCGCCGATCGCCGATCGCCAATTGCATCGCGCAATTCTGCGGACAGCGCATAGATGGCTCCGCCTTCAAGCCCGTTCGCGGTGATCATCGCTTCGCCCATGATGCGCTGCCCGCCGAAGGTGATGGCGATCCGCTTCAGGGGCGTGCCGGCGAAGCGGCCGGCGAAAACAGGGGACCAGGAGGCGAGAAAGCCGCTATTGGCGGGGCGGAAGGGGGCTATGTCGATGCCCAGTGCCCGGAAAGGCCCGCTCCAGGATGCATCCGAACCAAGACGCGCCCAGCTTGCCCCGCCCAGTGCAAAGAGGCTCGCCAGGGGGTTTCCAGTCGTCTTCTTGCCATCCGGAGTGGCAAAGGCGAGGCCGCCGTCTTCGCTGAATCCGATCCAGCGATGGCGCGTGAAGAGCCTTGCGCCGTTCTCCTGCAGGCGTCTCAAGAGGGCGCGCAGCAGGGGCGAGGCTTTCAGCGACATCGGAAAGACGCGACCACTGGTGCCGACGAAAGTGTCTTCGCCGAGCTCCCCGCAGAATGCGCGCAAGGCGTCGGCATCGAAGGCCTCGATTGCCGGAGCAAGGTTCGGTCGCGCTTCCCGGTAGCGCGCAAGGAAAGCCTCTTTCGGCTCGCTATGGGTGAGGTTCAGCCCGCCACGGCCAGCCATCAGGAATTTGCGAGCCGGGGAAGGCATTTGTTCGTAGATGTCCACGCCGTGACCGTCGCGGCTGAGCCGGTCGGCGGCGATCAAGGCGGCCGGTCCCGCGCCGATGATTGCGATTCGCGAGGCGGTTTCGCTCATGCCGGCAGCGTATCCCTTGATGCGGCGGAGACAGGCGCCGCACCCCCGTGCGGCAAGACCCTGCTCTATAGCGCCGGCATTTGCGGTTGTCACCGCGGGCGATGCCGCGCGTCGCCCGACGCATTAACCAAAGCCTAAGCAAGGTGACCGAAGCTTGGCTTCGTTAAGCGCGTGTATGAATTTCCCCTGCCACCCTTGCCTGTAGCAATCGTTGGGCGGGCGCACCGCTTGCCGGCGTCGACAGAGGGATGGCACAGATGCGGCCCAGGATCATGTTCGTGGATGACGAGGTGCGGATCCTGACCGCCCTGCAGCGTCACCTTGCCGCGACCGGCGTCAAATGGGAGCTGCATTTCGAAAGCGACCCGCGTGTGGCGCTGGAAACGGCAATCCGTGAAAGGCCGGACGTCGTCGTCTGCGACATGCGCATGCCGGTGATGGACGGTATCTCCCTGCTCGCCGCGATGCGAGACGGCGGCGTCCACGCCTCCGCGATCATGCTGACCGGTTCGAACGAGCTTGCGGTGGCGACCGCCGCAATCAACGAGGCGGGCGTATTCCGGTTCTTCACCAAGCCCTGTCCGCCCGAGGCCCTGGTCAAGGGCATCAAGGAGGCACTCGAACACCGCGAACAGGCGCGTGCCGCAAGCTCCGGGGAGGCGGAATTCAAGCCCTTCGAGCTGGTGACGGCAGGTGTCTTCGTGATCGATGGCGAGGCGCATGTGGACTATGCCAATCCGGCGGCGCTCGAGATGATGCTCACTGGAAACAGCGTGCGAACGGTCGGCGACGGACGCCTGCGACTGTCCGGGGAGACCGGAAAGCCGATCGACCTGGAGCCCCTCATCCGGGATCTTTTGGAAAGTGGCGGCGAAACCCAGTTCGGCCTGGCCCGCAAGGAGGCGATCCATCCCTTTTCGGTGACGATGCGCCGGTTCGACGACCGCGACAAGATCGTCGTCATCATGACCGATCCGCAACGTGTCGATCCGCCATCCGCAAGCGTGATCGGGCAGGTGCTGAGGCTGACGCGGAGCGAGGCGGCCCTTGTGCGCCAGCTTGCCCTCGGTCTCAGCGTCACGGAGGCGGCGGAGGCTTGCGAACTTTCCGTCCAGTCGGCGCGCACTTACCTGAAGCGGATCTACCAGAAGACCAGAACGAACCGTCAGTCGGACCTGATGCGTCTGGTCTACAGCGCCTTCCCGAGCCATCTTGCGCTACGCGGACCGGGCGGCGACGCCTGACGAGGCGTCGTAATTCTACGTATTCTTGCTTAAGAAAAAGAAAAGGCGCGCTGCGGGGGGCGGCGCGCCTTATTCGGTGCTTGGGGGTGCTGTCATTGACGGGTTAAGCGTAACTGCCGGAACCGGATGGGGGTGGTTGCCTTGGCAGGGAAGCGCCATGTCCCTTCGAAATCTGTTATTTCACAGCCGGGATCTTGTCCAAATCCCACTTTTGGGACAGGGGCCTGCACAGCTGAGATTAACATTAACAGAACGTTGCGAACGGATATCGCGAGCGGAGAAATTCGCCCATTCGTTCGAATTTTAAGCATTTGCCCAAGGGAATTGAAATTGCCGCCGCCTAGTCTTCCCCGCATCGGGCGCAGAGGGCGAGATGGCGGCAACGTCGGGCAGAATAGTCAGCATTCACGGACAGCACTTTCCGCCGCTGATCAGGCACAGCGACTTTCGCCAATCGGATGCAAGGCCGGCCGGTCATGCCGCGCCGCGCGCGTCGGCGGCGATCGTGGCTCCGCCTCGCGAGGAAGCGGATATCCTGGCGCAGCTTCTGTGCCGCTTGACCCAGGAAGAAGGGCCGCAGGGCTTCGCCGAAGCGGTCGCGCGCGACATTGCCGCCGCGTTTCCGCCGGCAACCTGCTTTCTCGTGCTGAAGCGCGTGTCCGGCTATCTGGTGGAAGCCATAAGCCGGCAGGATGCCGTGGTGTTCGAAGCGGACCTGAGCGGCTTGCTGTCTTCCTTGAGCAATGAGCCTCTCGAAGTGATTGAAGATCTCTCCCTTCTTTCCTTCTGGAACGAGCGGGAAGGCGGGATTTCGCGGATCGGCAGGACCGCCTTTGCCAGCTCCCATCTGGTGGACGGGGAGACGAGCATCGTCCTGTGCCTATGGCCGGAGGGATGCCGCCCTTCGGAGCGGGATGCGCGCCTTTTTCGCGTCATGGCGCAGGCGGGACACGAGGCGACGCTTCGGCTGAAAAGCGAGCGCGAGCGCAATTTCCAAATGGCCAAGTTCCGCCAGGGGCAGAAGCTCGAGGCACTGGGACAACTCGCCAGCAGCATCGCTCACGAGATCAACACGCCGGTGCAGTTCGTCACCGACAACCTCACCTTCCTGCGTGATATCCTGCCCGACCTCATGGCGCGCGCTTCCGGCGGGGGCGTTTCCGGCGATGAGCGTGTGGAAGCGCTCCTGAAGGAAGCGCCGGACGCGATCCAGGACGCGATTGCCGGTATGGAGCAGATCGCGAGGATCGTACGCACCATGCGCGGGGTCAGCCATCCGGGCATGCGCGAGGTCATATCCTGCGATGTCAATGCAGCGCTGGAAAATGCGGCGACCCTGTGCCGGGGCGACCTGAAGCAGGTGGCCGATGTCTATCTCGATCTCGACCGGTCCTTGCCATCTATCGAGGCGCTTGCCGGTGAGCTCGACCAGGTCTGGCTCAACCTGATCGTGAACGCATTGCATGCGCTGCGCAAATCGGAAGCGGTCGCGCTGGGCGGGCGCGGCTTTCTGACCTTGCGGACGCGGCACGAATATCGCGACACGATCATCGTGGAAGTGGAAGACAGCGGTTGCGGCATAGAATCCGCGATCGTCGACCGCATCTTCGATCCATTCTTCACCACCAAGGACGTGGGCGAAGGTACCGGGCAAGGTCTTGCGATCGTTCGCGACATCATTGTCAATCGCCATGGCGGGCGGATCGACGTCATCTCGACCCCGGGCGAGGGAAGCTGCTTTACGATCGTGCTTCCGGTGAAGAAGGGGCTCGATCCGGCCTCAGACATCCTTGGCAGGAGGCCGGCCGCCTGAATTCGCGCGGCCCAGGTCCGCCTCATAGGCTTTTGCGACCCTCAGGAAGCGCGAATAGGCGTAGTTCACCGCAATCACCAATCCCCACCAGCCATAAAGGGCATAGCGGCGGGCGACATAAGCCTTGAAAAACGCGAACGGAAATTCGCTCAGCAGTCGCCAGCGCGGCAGGTTTCGCCCGCGAGCCCCGAGATCCGCCACCTGCATGGTCGAATAGCGGTTCATCTTTTCCAGCTGAAATTCGATGGAGCGGATAGAGCGGTGCTCCATGGCGCCTTTCAACATCGCAAGGCGCGCGCCGGCTTCGGGACGTACGGTGTCATGCACCGTCGAATCCGAGAAGCGGCCCTTCCCTCGATCATAAAGACGGATCTGGATGTAGCCGTAGGCCCAGGGCGCGGGAGCCGATTCATGGGCGAAAATGTCCTTGATCGCCACCTGCCAGCAGTCCGCGCGGTTGATCTCTTGGCTATCGAAAAGCCGGCGGATTTCCTCTGCAAGCGCGGGCGTCACCGCTTCGTCGGCGTCCAGGTTCAGCAGCCAGTCATTGCGGCACTGCTCCTCGGCGAAGCGCTTTTGCGGTCCGTAGCCCGGCCAGTCGTTATGGACCACCCGCGCGCCACGCGCTTGGGCAACGGCCGGCGTGCCGTCGGTGGAGCCGCTGTCGACGACGATCACCTCGTCGACCAGATCGATCACGCTATCGATGGCGCGGCCGATACGATCTGCCTCGTCGCGGGCAATGATGAAGGCTGAGACAGGCAGGGTTGCGGTCATCGGGTGCGCTTCGGCCCTTTCGGTTCCATTGGGCGGCTGCAGGCGTTGCTTGTCGGGTTTACGGGCAAATGTGCCGGTTTTTCAAGCGCCTTGCCGCCAGGCGATGCCTGCTCGGCTTGGTTATCGGGCCTGCTTCCGCTACTCTTTGGGCAAGGGCAGGGGGAGGAGCAGGCGTGTTACAGCTGACGGCCAACATATCGCTACTTTTCACGGAGATGCCGTTTCTCGACCGCTTCGCCGCAGCAAGGGCTGCAGGATTTGACTGCGTCGAGTGCCATTTCCCCTATGAACACTCGATCGAGACGCTCGCAGAGACACTGGAGAAGGCCCAGGTCAAGCTGACCGGTATCAATACTCAACCGGGCGACATGGCGAAAGGCGAGTTCGGCACGGCGGCGGTCCCCGGTCAGGAGGCGGCTTTCGAGGAGCATTTCCAGCAGGCGCTTTCCTATGCTCAGGCGCTCGGCGTGCCGATGATCCACGTAATGGCGGGTGTGGTGCAGGACGCCGACCGCGAGGCTGCCGAGGACGCCTTCGTCGCCAACCTCTCCCGGGCGGCGGAGAAGGCGCAGGCCTCCGGCATCACCCTGCTGATAGAACCGTTGAACGGTCGGGATCGGCCGCATTACTTCCTTCGTTCGGTGGAGCAGGCATCGTCGATCATCGACCGGGTAGGTTCGAAGGCGGTGAAGATCCTGTTCGACGTCTATCATGTCCAGATATTGCAGGGGGACATCGTCACGCGCCTCGATGCCCATTGGCACAATATCGGCCACATCCAGATCGCCGCCGTACCGGACCGCGGCGAGCCGGATGCCGGCGAAATCAACTATCCCTATGTCATCGAGCACATTCATTCGAATGGCTATCGCGGCCTCATCGGCGCAGAATACAAGCCAAGAACCACAACGGAGCAGGGGTTGGCCTGGGCCTGGGCCTACGGATTGGGGCGCACAGGCAATCCGGAATGAGAATAATAAATTGAAAGTTATGGTGAATATCGATTCCGTTGACGTGCAAGTAAATAAAGCGCTTGCGCGCGGGCCTTGTTGGTGGAACGATCCGCGCCAAATCTTCCGGGAAACGCTTCTGCAGGAGTGGAACCAATGACAGCGGCCATAATCGGCTGGGCGCATACGCCCTTCGGCAAGCATTCGGACGAGACCGTCGAAAGCCTTATCATCGGCGTGGCGCGCGACGCGATTGCCGATGCGGGTCTCGAGCCTGCCGATATCGACGAGATCGTGCTCGGCCATTTCAACGCGGGCTTTTCCGCACAGGATTTCACGGCGTCGCTGGTTCTGCAGGCCGACCCGGCGCTGCGCTTCAAGAAAGCGACGCGGGTGGAAAATGCCTGCGCCACGGGGTCGGCGGCGGTCCATCAGGGCGTGCGTGCCATTTCCTCCGGCGAGGCGCGTCATGTGCTCGTCGTCGGCGTCGAGCAGATGACCACGACGCCCGGGCCCGAGATCGGCAAGAATTTGCTGAAAGCTTCCTATCTGCCCGAAGACGGCGATACTCCGGCCGGATTTGCCGGCGTGTTCGGCAAGATCGCCCATGGCTATTTCCAGAAATACGGCGACCAGTCGGACGCGTTGGCGAAGATCGCCGCCAAGAACCACAAGAACGGCGTCAACAATCCTTATGCGCAGATGCGCAAGGATTTGGGTTTCGATTTCTGCCGTGCGGAAAGCGAGAAGAATCCCTTCGTCGCCGGGCCGCTGAAGCGCACCGATTGCTCGCTCGTGTCCGATGGCGCCGCCGCGCTCGTCTTGTCCGACATTCCTTCCGCGCTTGGCCGCCGCAAGGCGGTCGCCTTCCGCTCCCTGGCGCATGTGCAGGATTTCCTGCCGATGTCCAAGCGGGATATCCTGCGGTTCGAGGGCTGCGGCGAAGCGTGGAAGCGTGCGCTTGCACGGGCGGGAGCGACGCTCGACAATCTTTCCTTCGTCGAGACGCATGACTGCTTCACCATCGCCGAACTCATCGAGTATGAGGCAATGGGCCTTGCGCCCGAGGGCGAGGGTGCGCGGGCGATTCTGGAGGGCTGGACCGAGATGGACGGCAAGTTGCCGGTCAATCCTTCCGGCGGCCTGAAGGCAAAGGGCCATCCGATCGGTGCAACCGGCGTTTCAATGCACGTGCTGTCGGCCATGCAGTTGACCGGGCAGGCCGGCGACATCCAGGTGAAGGGGGCCGAACTCGGTGGCATCTTCAACATGGGCGGCGCTGCTGTCGCCAATTACGTCTCGATCCTGCAGCCGATCCGCTGAGGGCCTTCTGAAAACGCAATCGAAGCGACGGCTGTCGGGGGGGCTCCGGCAGCCGTTTTCTTTTGGGGACTGTCAGGCCGCCGTCGCGATTTCGATGAGTTCGACTTCGAAGACGAGGTCCTTGCCGGCCAGCGGATGGTTGGCGTCGAGCGTCACGGTCGTCTCGTCAGCCGCCGTGATCGTGAAAACGACGGTGCGCCCGTCGCCGCTTTCCGCCTGCAGGCGCGTGCCTATCGTGGGGACGATTTCAGGCGGCAGCAGGTTCCGGTCCACTTCCTGAACATGCTCGGCAATGTGCGGTCCGTAGGCATCTTCCGCGCTGATCATGACGTTCTTTCTGGCGCCGACGGCCATGCCGTCGATCTCGCGCTCCAGGCCGGGAATGATTTCACCTGCACCGAGCGTGAATTCCAGGGGAGAGCGGCCGACCGAGCTGTCGAACTCCGTCCCGTCGTCGAAGCGCCCCGTATAATGGATGCGCACGATATCGCCCTGCTTTGCCATGGTCATGGGCCTGACCCTTTCCTGCTGGTTCGTCGGCTTTTCGAGGGAATGCGGCCCCTGGGCCTTCTCCGTCGATCGTGCCTCACTGTTACCCGACCGGTCTGCCGGTCCGCGCCCCGCAACCCCCGCGAGACATGCCGTTGGTAGATGTCCAAATATGGGCATGAAACGGAACTTGAGCAAATTTGCGGCTTGATTGGAATGATTTTGCTTAACGCGTCGTCGAACTTCGAGAGTTTCGCTATAGCCATTGCTCTATTTGCCGGCGCGTGGGGAATAGGATTGCTTTGATGCGTGAATTGCTGGAATCGCATGGCGTCCTGCTCCCGGCCGCGGGAAGTGGAATTCTTTTCTCCCGATAGCTTAGGCATTGAAACGCCATGCCCGGAATTCCGGGCGCTCAATCGCTATTTCTTGTGGCGTCAGTGGATAAGCCACGCGGAGTGCGCCATGCGGTTCGGCAAGGCAGGTCAGCAAAAGGACAATGACGGCAAGCTTGCCGTGTTCCCGGCCTTTCAGAAGGTCGAGGGGCGGCGCGTGCTTGTTGTCGGCTCCGGCGATGAAGCGGCGGCCAAGGTCCGGTTGCTTTCTCAGACCTCCGCGCTGATTGAGGTCGTCGCCGAAGACTTGAACGCCGCTCTTGCCCAGGCAATCGAAAATGCGGGCGCCCGCCACATCGCCGGGGTCTTCCGTGACGAGCATGCACACGGCGCGGCACTCGTATTCGCGGCGAGCGGCGATGCCGAGCTTGACCGGCAGGTGGTTGCCGCCGCGCGACGCTTCGGCGTGCCGGCCAATGCGGTGGATCGGCCCGAGCTTTGTGATTTCTACGTTGGAGCGCTCGTCAACCGTGCGCCCGTCGCCGTTGCCATAACCTCGACAGGCGTCGGCCCGGTGCTTGCCCGCCATATCCGTGCGCGGATAGAGGCCATGTTGCCGCGAGAGACCGGCGATCTTGCCCGCCTCGCCGAAAGCTTCCGCGAAACGGTGGCGCGGGTGATTTCCGGGGGTGCCGAGC
Organism: Stappia albiluteola; assembly: GCF_014050225.1. Lineage (GTDB taxonomy): Bacteria > Pseudomonadota > Alphaproteobacteria > Rhizobiales > Stappiaceae > Hongsoonwoonella > Hongsoonwoonella albiluteola. The sequence goes on from NZ_JACFXV010000061.1 coordinate 77,923, forward strand.
GCCGCCGTTTCTGGGCGCGTTTCTTTTCCGGCCCGGTCGCCGACAATGTCCAGGCCGGGCGGATCGACGTAGCCCGCTCCGAGGCGCAGCGGCTGTTGAATGGCTCGAGCGACGAGGCGGGGTTCGTATGGCTGGTCGGCGCCGGTCCGGGTGCGGAAGACCTGCTGACGCTTCGCGCGCAGCGTCTCCTGCAGGAAGCCGACGTGATCGTCCACGATGCGCTGGTGCCGGAGGCCGTGATCGCCATGGGCAGGCGGGATGCGCGGCGCATTGCTGTCGGCAAGCGCAAGGGTGCGCATTCCGTTTCCCAGGCCGAAATCAACGGCATCCTGGTGAGTGAGGCGTCCAGAGGCGCGCGCGTGGTGCGTCTGAAATCCGGCGACCCCCTGATTTTTGGTCGCGCGGGCGAGGAACTGACGGCGCTGCGCGAGGCCGGCATCGGCTGCGAGGTGGTGCCGGGCGTCACCGCCGCGGCGGCAGCCGCCGCAAGTGCCCGCATCCCACTCACCCTGCGCGGCGTTGCCTCGCAGATCGTCTTCGCCACCGGTCACGACTGGCGCGGCGAGACGCTGCCGACATGGGCAGGCCTTGCGCTGAAGGGCGCCACGGTCGCCGTCTATATGGGCCGCAGCGTTGCCGGCAAGGTTGCCGACCGTCTGATCGATGCCGGGCTTGCCGGCTCGACTCCTGTCGCGGCAGTCGAGAATGCCAGCCAGCCTGGCGAAACCGTGCTTGCGGGAACCCTGCGGGAGCTTTCCAGACTCGAGGGAAGCGAAGGTGCGGATGATCCCGTTCTCATCATCATCGGCGAGGTTGTCGCAAAGGGGGTGCTGGAAGGCGCCCGGCCGCTGACATCCATCGACCAGTCCTGTTCCGTTTATGCCGCATGAGGTTTCCGTTCATGAAGCTCGTTACTGCCAATCGTTTGTCCGACGGTGAAGTGGTCTGGCTCGGTGCCGCCGGGCGCTGGGTCGAGACGCTCTTCGAAGCGCGCTTGCTGGAAAGCCGCGAGGAAGAAGCGGCCGCGCTTGCCGAGGCCGACGCCTCGGTGGCTCGTCAGGAAGTCGTCGAGCCCTACGCCATCGACGTCATCCGCGAGGAAGGGCACCTGAAGCCGGTTCGCTTCCGCGAGCAGATCCGCGCCGCCGGCCCGACCATTCGCCTTGATCTCGGCAAGCAGGCCCGCCGGCAGGAAAGCGCTGCCTGATCGGCGGCTGAAGGAGTTTTTCGCATGTACCGCTACGATGAGTTCGACCGCGAATTCGTTGACGCCCGCGTCGCCCAGTTCAGCGACCAGGTGCGCCGCCGGCTTTCCGGAGAGCTGACGGAAGACCAGTTCAAGCCGCTTCGTCTGATGAACGGCCTCTACCTGCAACTGCATGCCTATATGCTGCGGGTCGCCATACCCTATGGCACGCTGAATTCCCGCCAGATGCGAAAGCTGGCGGAGATCGCCCGCAAGTACGACCGCGGCTACGGCCATTTCACCACGCGGCAGAACGTGCAGTTCAACTGGCCGCGCCTCGACGAGACGCCGGCGATCCTGAACGAACTGGCCGAAGTCGAGATGCATGCGATCCAGACTTCGGGCAATTGCATTCGCAATGTGACCGCCGACCACTTTGCCGGCGCTGCCGCCGACGAAATCGCGGATCCGCGCGTCTACGCGGAAATCCTGCGCCAGTGGTCGTCACTCCATCCGGAATTCTCGTTCCTGCCGCGCAAGTTCAAGATCGCGATCACCGGCGCGCCGCACGATCGTGCAGCCGTGCAGGTGCATGACATCGGTCTGCAGCTCGTGCGCAATGAGGCGGGCGAGACAGGTTTCACCGTCTTTGTCGGCGGCGGTCTTGGCCGCACGCCGATGATCGGCCGCAAGGTACGCGACTTCCTGCCCGAGGCCGACCTGCTCGCCTATTCGGAGGCGATCCTGCGCGTCTACAATCTCTATGGACGGCGCGACAACAAGTACAAGGCCCGCATCAAGATCCTGGTGCACGAGACCGGCATCGAGGAATTGAAGGCGGATATCGAGCGCGAGTTCGAGGCCATCCGCCACGGCATTCTCACCCTGCCGAAGGAGGAGGTCGACCGGATCGAGGCCTATTTCGCCGCTCCGGAGTTCGCCGCGCCCGGTGACGAGGCGCTGTTTGACGCCGCGCTGGAGACGGTGCCGGGCTTCGCGAATTTCGCGGCGCGCAATCTCAACGCGCACCGTCAGGCGGGTTATGTCTCCGTGACCATCTCGCTGAAGCCGATCGGCGGTGCTCCGGGCGATGCCACGGCCGAGCAGATGGAAGTCGTGGCCGATCTTGCCGCGCGGTATGGCCATGACGAGATCCGCGTGAGCCATGAGCAGAATCTCGTGCTGCCGCATGTGCGCAAGGCAGACGTACCGGCAATCTACAAGGTTCTGGCGGAAAACGGCCTGGCGGAGGCCAACGCCGGACTGGTCACCGACATCATCGCCTGCCCGGGGATGGATTATTGCGCGCTTGCCACGGCGCGGTCGATCCCGGTCGCCCAGCGCATTTCCGAACGGTTCGGGGCGAGCGAGCGCCAGCAGCAGATCGGCGACCTGAAGATCAAGATCTCGGGCTGCATCAATGCCTGCGGCCATCACCATGTCGGCCATATCGGCATTCTCGGCGTGGAGAAGAAGGGCAAGGAATACTACCAGATCACGCTCGGTGGTTCGGCTGACGAGAGCAGCTCGATCGGCGAGATCATCGGCCCGGGCTTTTCCTACGAGGAAGTCGTCGATGCGGTCGAGAACCTTGTCGACACCTATGTGAACATCCGCGACGGCGAAGGCGAGACCTTCCTGGAGACCTATCGGCGCGTGGGCGAGACCCCTTTCAAGGAGGCGCTCTATGGGACGCAATGAAGCAACGCTGCTCGCCCTCGATCCCGTCGAGGCCGTTGCCGCGGAAGCCCGCGCGCTCGACGCCCAGTATGGCGGGGCAGGCGCCACGGATATCCTGAAGGCTGCGCTCGATCTCTATGATGGGCGGATCGCCCTCGTCTCCTCCTTTGGAGCGGATTCGGTGACGCTGCTGCATCTTCTGTCGGAGGTGGACCGCAATGTGCCGGTGATCTTCGTCGACACGAAGAAGCATTTCGGCGAGACCCTGCGCTATCGCGACGAGGTTGCGCGCCGTCTGGGGCTCACGAATATCCGGTCGGTAACGCCGGAAGCGGAAGACGTGCTTGCGGCGGATGCCGACGGCGCCCTCTGGCTGCGGGACAACGACCGCTGCTGCCATATCCGCAAGGTGCTGCCGCTGGCGCGCGCCTTGAAGGGGTATGATGCCTGGATTTCCGGGCGCAAACGCTTCCAGAGCGCCGAACGATCGGATATTCCGGTCTTCGAGCCCGAAGACGGCCGCATCAAGGTCAATCCCCTGGCATCCTGGACGGCACAGGACATCATTGCCCATATGCAGGAGCATGATCTTCCCCGTCATCCCCTGGTGGCCCAGGGCTATCCGTCGATCGGCTGCATGCCGTGCACGGACAAGGTGGCTGACGGCGAGGATCCGCGCGCGGGCCGCTGGCGCGGCAAGGACAAGACGGAATGCGGCATCCATTTCGCCTTGCCGGGTGAGAACGAGGACGGAGCGGGAATCTGAAGATGGCTGATACAATCTACAGAAACGGCGCCTTCGAAGCGGATTCCTGGCTGAAGGTTGCCGACGACGAAGCACTTCCGGCTGAAGGCCAGGTGCTGTTGTCGCTGGAGCGGTTCCTGTCGATCGCAGACGAGAATGCCGAGGGCCTTCGGGTCGGCGTCGTGTTGAAGGCAGGCGAGCGGGCGCAGGCGCTGGAAGGAAGGCTCGAGGCGGTCGCGCTGATCGCCATCGAATTCCCGAAATTCTCGGACGGGCGAGGTTATTCCTCAGCCCGCCTGCTGCGGGAGAAACACGGATATCAAGGTGAGTTGCGTGCCATCGGCGACGTGCTCCTCGATCAGATCCCTTTCATGATCCGCTGTGGTATCGACAGCTTCGAGGTGGTGAACGAGCCGACCCGACGTGCGCTTGTCGAGGGCCATTCGGTCGAGGTTCCCGTTTATCTGCAGCCCGTCGGAAGAGCCGATGAGGTGCCGCTTGGCACCCGTCCCTGGGCGCGCCGGCATGTCGCAGCCCAAAGGGTGGGCCAGCAGGCCGATTGATCGTATTATACCCCCGGCTTGATAGGTGACGCTGAAGCGGTCACTTGCCGGGCCTCGGGCAATTCTGGATGAGCGTAATGAACGTGTTGAGCAGAGCCGACCAGTTGGCCAGCGTCGTGCCGGCCGGAACATTCATCGAGACGGTAACCTCGGTGAAACACTACACCGACCGCCTCTTCAAGTTCCGCATCACGCGCCCGGCGAGCTTCCGCTTCCGTTCCGGCGAGTTCGTGATGATCGGACTGATGATCGGCGACAAGCCGATCTTCCGCGCCTATTCGATCGCCAGCCCTTCCTGGGATGAGGAGCTTGAGTTCTTCTCCATCAAGGTGCCGGATGGTCCACTGACCCAGCACCTGCAGAAGATCAAGGTCGGCGACGCGATCCTGATGAAGAAGAAGCCGACGGGCACGCTGGTCAATGATGCGCTGGTCCCCGGCAAGCGGCTCTACATGTTCTCCACCGGCACGGGTGTGGCGCCGTTTGCCAGCATCATCCGCGACCCGGAGACGTACGAGAAGTTCGAGGATGTCATCCTCACGCAGACCTGCCGCGATGTAGCGGAACTGCAGTATGCCAAGGATCTGGTCGAGGAGACGAAGAACGATCCGCTGATCGGCGAATTCGCTGCCGAGAAGCTGCGGCTCTTCACCTCCGCGACGCGCGAGGACTATCCCGTCAAGGGGCGGATCACGACGCTGATCGAGAATGGGGAGCTTTTCCGTCATCTCGACGTGCCGCCGCTCGATCCGGCGACGGACCGCGCGATGATCTGCGGTTCGATGGCGATGTTGAAGGACACCAAGGCGCTGCTTGAAGCTCGCGGCTTCAACGAAGGCGCCAATAACAAGCCTGCCGAATTCGTCGTGGAGCGCGCTTTCGTCGATTGATCGGAAGGCGAGCGCGAAGGTGTCATGGAGGCTCGTGCCGTTGAGGTGCGGGCCTCTTTCGGTTTGCGGTGCCGGTGCTTGACCCGGGGCGCATCCGCGCTTCCTTTGCACACAAGCCAGGGGCGAGGCGAAATGGCAGACAGACGAGCCGATACCCGATCAGAAATCGTCGAACGCGATGTGATCCACTCCGGTTTTTCGCGATTCGAACGCGTTCTCGTGCGCCATCGACGTCGCGACGGAAAAGAGCAACTGCTTGAACGGGAATTCCAGCATCGCGGCGATGCGGTCGGCGTGTTGCCCTACGATCCCGAACGCAGGGTTGGCATTCTGGTGCGCCAACTGCGCGTTCCCCTGCTGGCACGCGGCGACGGTTCTTCGAACCTCATCGAGGTTCCCGCCGGACATCTGGAGGAAGGGGAAGACGCCGCCGGGACGGCGCGCCGCGAAGTCCTGGAAGAGGCCGGCCTTGCGCTCCGGGATGTCGAGCATGTCGTCGACGTGTTCCCCTCGGCCGGCATGATCACGGAGAAGCTCCATCTGTATCTTGGCCGCTATGTGGCGGCCGACCGAATTGACGCCGGTGGCGGTCTGTCCCATGAGGGCGAGGATATCGAGGTCATCGAATGGCCGCTTGCGAGGATGGTGCAGGCGATCGCCACGGGAGAAATCCGCGATGCGAAGGCGATCATTCTCATCCAGGCCCTGATGCTCAGGGAGCCCGGCCTTTTCGCGACGTAAGGGGTTGCGAAGCGGACGTGATGCGGCAACCTTAGGCGGGCGTGTCGTATCGACGGAAAGGGCCATGCTGCGGATCGCACTCTTCCTCGCCTGTCTTGCCGTCCTCGTGCTTCCGGCACAGGCACAGAGCTATCAGGTCGAGTTTGAGCGGTTCCTGGCGACAAAGGTCGTGCCCGCCGCAAAACGTGCCGGCATCTCGGACAAGACGTTGCGCCGCGAGCTGGGCGGCCTGAAGCCGGATACCTCCCTGCCCGGTCTCGCCAGGCCCGGGCAGGACAACGTACCGCCCAAGGTCAATTACCAGGCCGAGTTCAAGGCACCGGCCAGCTATTTCAGCGAAAAGCAGTTCAACGCACTGGTGCCGAAAGGGCGAGCGATCCTTCAGCGGGATGCCAAACTGCTGGACAGGATCGAGAAGACCTACGGAGTGCCGCGCGGCATTCTGGTCGCGATCTGGGCGCGGGAAACCGGCTACGGAGCGGCGAAACTGCCCTATGACGCCCTGACCGTGGTGGCAACACGGGCCTTCATGGGACAGCGGCAGTCATTTTACTTCGAAGAGCTGATCGCCGCGCTGAAAATCCTCGATCAGGGCTATATCGGCCGAGCGGCATTCCGCGCTTCGTGGGGAGGAGCACTTGGGCAGCCGCAATTTCTGCCGTCGAGTTTTTTGAAGTTTGCGGTCGACTTCGACGGCGACGGCCAGCGCGACATCTGGCGTTCGGATGCGGATACACTGGCCTCGATTGCCAACTACCTGAAAAGTCACGGCTGGGTGACGGGTCGGGACTGGGGTTTCGAGATCGTGTTGCCCGCACATGTCTCCTGCACCGGCGAAGGGCCGGATCGCGGCAAGCCAATTGCCGATTGGGCAAAAGCGGGTGTGACCCGCGTCAAGGCGAGGGAATTCCCCGGACACGAGGTTCCGCGTGACGGTTTCCTGCTTTTGCCCGCCGGCAGATACGGCCCCGCGTTCCTTGCCACCGAGAATTTCTATGTTCTGAAGGCCTATAACGAGTCCGACGTCTACGCGCTTTTCGTCGGCCATCTCGCCGACCGGCTGTCGGGGGGAGGCGGGTTCGCCTCGGGTTGGAAGGCAATCCCGACGGCAACGCGCGGCGCGGTGCGCAAGCTTCAGCTCGGGATGGAACAGCAAGGTCACGACGTCGGCGGCGCCGATGGCCTGATCGGCTTCAAGACGCGCCGCACTTTGGGGCTTCTGCAAGAAAAAAACGGGCGCGCGGCGACCTGCTGGATAGACTGACCGGCTCTCATCCATGTTCCGCCGGCCAGAAGCCGGTGACGGGATCGCGGCTGAGGATCCTGATCTCGACTTCCCTGGAGCCACAACGGTGGCAGGAGAGCCGCTGCTGAAGCATCGCCGGCGTTTCGTTGTCGCCAACACCGCGTCCGAGATACCTCAGCCTTCCGCAGTCCCGGCACAGGACGGCAAGCCGAGCTCCTCGCTCCCTGATGTCTTTCGCTGTCTCTTCAGTCATTTGCCTGTTCCTGCCATTGCGGCAGTTGGGCCCATCGGCTACCGTTTTTCCATACAGGATCGGCGCTCCAGGTAAATACCAACAGAACAAAAACCTGGAAGCAGGGACGAGTCGCGGGGAGGAAGCGTGGGAAGCGACTATCTCGCCTTGGTGGACGGACGCTCGTGTCAGGCTGCGACAGGCGTCTACATCGACATGGTCTCGCCTTCGGACGGACTGCCTTTCGCTCGCGTCCCGCGCTGCGATGCAGCAGATGTGGGTCGGGCCGTGGTCGCCGCGCGGCGCGCTTTCGAAGATGGACCCTGGGCGAGGACTTCGGCTCTCGAAAGGGGGCGCATTCTCAGCCGGCTGGGCGAATTGATCCGCAATTCTTCTGAAGAACTTGCAGAGATCGAAGCGCGCGATACGGGCAAGCCGATCCGCCAGGCAAGGGCGGATATTGCCGCCGCCGGCCGCTATTTCGAATTTTACGGCGGGGCTGCCGACAAGATGCATGGAGACACGATCCCCGTGCAGGAGGGCTTTCTGGCGCTGACCCTGCGCGAACCCCATGGCGTGGTTGGCTCCATCGTTCCGTGGAACTATCCGTCGCAGATCATGGCGCGCGTTGCTGGTGCCGCGCTGGCCATGGGCAACACCCTGGTCATGAAGCCGGCCGAAGAGGCCTGTCTTTCCGTGATCCGGATCGCGGAACTGGCCCTGGCAGCGGGTTTGCCGGCAGGATGCTGGAACGTCGTGACCGGATACGGCGAGGAGGCGGGCGCGGCTCTGGCCAACCATCCCGGGATCGATTTCATCACTTTCACCGGGTCGCCTGAGGTCGGGGCGCTCATCCAGTCGGCGGCCGCGAAAAATCACGTCGGCTGCACATTGGAGCTTGGCGGCAAGTCGCCGCAGATCCTGTTCGCCGACGCGGATCTCGACGCAGCCCTTCCTGTGATCGTCAATGCGGTTATCCAGAACGGCGGGCAGACCTGTTCCGCCGGCAGCCGGTTGCTGGTCGAGGTGGGTATCCTGCCGAAGATATGCGAATTGCTGCGTATCAGATTCCGTTCGCTCGTCGCGGGAGCGCACGACCGCGATCTCGACCTCGGCGGGCTGATCAGCGCCCGGCAGGCCGCGCGGGTGGAGGCGTTCGTGGAGGAAGCGCGGGCGGCAGGTATCCCGCTGATCGCCGAAGGCAGTATCGCGCCGGATGCTCCAGATGGCGGCTTCTATTCGCCGGCGCGCGTGTTCGGGCCCGTTGGGCCGGGAGAGAGGCTTGCCCGGGAGGAGGTCTTCGGGCCGGTCCTTTCCGTTATCCCCTTCGCGGACGAAGGGGAGGCGGTGAAGCTGGCGAACGCAACCGATTACGGGCTTGTCGCCGGTGTGTGGACACGGGATGGCCAAAAAGCGATGCGGGTGGCGCGCAAGGTGCGGGCGGGGCAGGTATTCGTGAATTCCTATGGCGCCGGTGGCGGCGTCGAACTTCCGTTTGGGGGCTTCGGGAAATCCGGCCATGGTCGCGAGAAGGGCCTGGAGGCCCTGCGTGAATTTTCGGCGCTGAAAACTGTCATCTTCAACCACGGTTGATCCGGCGACCCGGAACGAAAAAAAGCGGGAGGAAACAGGTGATGGCGGGACGGCTCGACGGCAAGGTTGCGATCGTCACCGGGGCGGCGTCGGGATTTGGCGAGGGCATGGCGAAGCGTTTCGCCGAGGAGGGCGCCAGGGTCATCGTCGCGGATCTCAACCGCGCCGAGGCATCGCGCGTTGCCGCGGAGATCGGCGAAGCGGCGCGCGCGGTCACGGTGGACGTCACGGTTGCCGCCGACGTCGAAGCGATGATAGCCGCTGCGACCAGCGGGTTCGGCGGTCTGGATATTCTCGTCAACAACGCCGGCTACACGGACCGCAACGGCTCGTTGCTGGAGGTTGACGAGGAGACGTTCGACCGCATTTTCGCGGTGAATGCCAAGGCGATCTATCTCGCTGCGTTGAAGGCCGTGCCGGCCATGGAGGCTGCCGGTGGCGGCGTCATCATCAACACTGCGTCCACCGCCGGCCTGAGGCCGCGCCCCGGCCTGACCTGGTACAATGCCTCGAAAGGCTGGGCGATTACCGCAACGAAATCGATGGCCGTCGAACTGGCGCCGAAGAATATCCGCGTAAATGCGCTTTGCCCGGTTGCCGGAGAGACCGGGATGCTTCACCTCTTCATGGGGGAAGACACGCCGGAAAAGCGGGCGCAATTCAAGGCGTCCATTCCGCTTGGCCGGTTGTCGAGGCCGCTCGACATAGCCAACGCCGCGCTATGGCTTGCTTCAGATGAAGCGGAATTCATCACCGGCGTTGCGCTCGAGGTCGACGGCGGGCGCTGTATCTGAGGTCCTTATCTGGCGACGATACGGTTGCGGCCGTTGTTCTTGGCGTCGTAGAGCCTGACATCTGCGACGCGAAGCGCATTCTGCAAGTTGTCCTCATCGCCATCGGAAAGGCCGACACTGACTGTCAGTTGTCCAAGGCCTTTCAGAAAAGGGTCCGACTCCGGCGCCAGTGCAAGGCGGTCACGCACCTTGTTCAGGAGTGAGACGGCTTCATCCATCGGGCAACCCGGCAGGATGACGCAGAACTCGTCGCCGCCGAGGCGGGCAGCGAAGGCATTTTCCGGCAGCAGCTCTGTCAATGTCTGACCCAGATAACGGATCAGGTGGTCACCGACCTCGTGTCCGAGCGTGTCATTGACGCGTTTGAACCGGTCGATGTCCAGGGCCGCGACCGGAACCGATTTCTGGCCGGAACGACAGCGGCGATAGAGCGCATCGCCATCGGCGAAAAGGTGACGACGATTGGACAGGCCGGTCAGCGGATCCCGATGCGCCAGTTCCGAAAGCAGCTCGATACGGTCGAGCATGTCGAGGTTCTGGGAAAGGCGTAGCATGAACTCTTCCGGCGTGCTGGACTTCGAAATGAAATCATTCGCGCCGGATTTCAGGAAGCGGGCGGTCGTTTCCGGACCGGCCTGACCCGACAGGCCGATGACGGCAACCTGATGCATGCCGTAGCGCTGGCGCAGGGCCTTCAGCACTTCGAAACCGTCCATATTCGGCATTCGGTGATCGAGAATGACAAGCTTCAGGTTCTCGATCCCGTCAAGCATCTCCAGGGCCTGTTTCGCGCTGAGGGCCACATGGACGCGAAGCTGATAGGCCTTTAGGCGTCGTTCGATCACGGCAAGATCGGCGCGGGAGTCGTCGATTACCAGAGCATCGATCGACCGGTTCGCGACGATGCGTTGCACGAGCGTCGTCAGGAACGAGAGGCTTGAAGGGCTTTCCTTCAGCACATAGTCGACGACGCCCTTTTCGAGGACCGTGCGGCGCAATTCGTCGTCGAAGCGCCCGGAAAATACGATTGTCGGAAGCCCGGCGGCGATCGTGAGATCCACGATTTCGCCATTGGGGGCATCGGGCAGCGTGAGGTCGACCAGGGCGGCGGCCGGCTTGAAATCCGGGTTGTCCAGCAACTCGCGAGCCTGGGCACAGGTCGTGGCGGAAACCACATTGAAGCCGTGTTGATCGGTCAGTTGTCGCCTGATGACGCGCTCAAAGAAAGCCGCATCCTCGACTAGCAGCACCTCGGTCATCATTCCTCCGCCGCTCATAGTCCGACCGTTCAGCCCGAACCGTTCTGCGCTCCGGCGGCGCGCAGACGCAGGAATGTTCAGCGCCTTCGTGTTTGCAAACCCGCCTGCGCAATCCCCTGACGGGATGGCGTCTGCGATGGAAACGCCTTCTTAAAGGCTTTTGCAGTCAAGCACAGAAAGGTTGACTCTTCTTAAAATTCAAGAATGTAAGTATTTTCCCGTCATACAAGGACGGGATTCGGCAACTGCCGCCCAAGCGGGCCACGTCTACAGCCGATCCCGCAGCGCGAACCAGCTCATGGCGAGCACCAGGATCGGCCAGCGCAATAGCCGTCCGCCGGGAAACCGAGCTACCGGCAGGGACGACATGATGTCGAAACGCTCGCTGTCGCCGATCATCGCCAGCGCTGCGATATGGCCCGAGAAACCCGCGATTGCCACGCCATGGCCAGAGAAGCCCGCGGCAGCGTAGACGTTCTTTCGGACGCGCCTCAGGTAAGGCAGGCGGTTCTGCGTCACCGCAAGAGTGCCGCCCCAGGCATGGTCGATCTTCACGTCGGCCAGTTGCGGGTAGATGCCGAGCAGGTGCTTGCGGACGAAGGACGCGATGTCGGCGGGAAAGGAGGGGCTGTAGGTCTCGCCGCCGCCGAAGAGCATGCGCCGATCCTTGGTCAGGCGCCAATAGTGGACGACGAAGCGGCTGTCGGCCGCCGCTTCTCGGCCAGGTATGAGCGCATCGGCTCTGGCTTCATCCAGCGGTTCCGTGGTCAGGATATAGTTGTTGATCGGCATGACCCGGGCATCGAGATCGGTATCCAGCCCTGCCAGGTATCCGTTGCCGGCAAGAAGCACGTCCCCGGCATCCACGCGTCCGTTCGTTGTTTCGACGACAACGCGGCCATTTTCTTCAACGAGCCGTGTCGCGCGCGTGGCCTCGTGGATCGTCACACCGGCGGCCTCGGCGGCCCGTGCCAGCCCAAGCGCCAGATTCAGCGGATGAAGGTGGCCCGCCTCCCGGTCGCGCGTGCCGCCGAAATAGACATCGGTGCCGATTGCCTTTGCCAGGGCGTCGCGATCGAGCTTGTCGATCGCGTCATAGCCGTAGTCGCGGGAGAGTTTCTCGGCATAGGCCAGCTCTTCGGAGAGATACCGCTCCTTGTGAACGGCATGGATCAGTCCCGGCATCCAGTCGCAATCGATTCGATGGCGGTCGATCCGCCCTTTCACGAGAGCTTTGGCTTCCTGGGAGAGGTCCCAGAGCCGCCGGGCCATCTCCTTGCCGAAAGTATCCTCCAGGTAGCTCTGATCCCGGCGCTGGCCGGTATGCAGCTGGCCACCATTGCGACCCGACGCGCCCCAACCGATCAGGTTTTCCTCCAGAAGCACGACCTTTCGGCCGGCTTCCGCAAGTGTCAGTGCCGCATGGAGCCCCGTATAGCCGCCGCCGACGATGCAGACATCGGCCGAAGCGGAGCCTGCGAGTGCCGGCGCCGGCTCGCGGGGATGGGCGGTTGCCGTGTAATAGGACGGCGCGTGGGCCTGCGCGATTTCGGTCATCGGGCGAGGTCTCTGACTATGCGGCCAGACGTCCGTCGCGCTTCAGCGCCTGATAGGTGTCGTCCAACGTCTTTTGCGTGCGCTCCACCAGGATATCCGCCTCGTCATGCGAAAGAACGAGTGGCGGCGAGATGATCATGCTGTCGCGCACCGCGCGCATGACGAGACCGTTGTTGAAGGAGATGTCGCGACACAGCGTACCGACCTCGCCAACAGGGGCGAAGGCCTTCCTGCGGTCACCCTTGGCCGGGACCAGTTCCAGCGCGCCGACCAGACCCACCATGCGCGCTTCGCCGACGAGCGGGTGTTCGGCCAGCGCCTTCCACTTCGCCTGCAGATAGGGGCCGATATCGCTCGCCACGCGCTCCACCAGCTTCTCGCGTTGCATGATCTCCAGATTGGCAATGGCAGCCGCGCAGCAGGCCGGATGACCGGAATAGGTATAGCCGTGGAAGAATTCGCCGCCGCGCTCGATGAAGGCATTGGCGACGCGATCGGAGACCATGACGCCGCCGATCGGCAGGTAGCCCGAGGACAGGCCCTTGGCGATCGGCATAAGGTCGGGCTCGATGCCGTAATATTCGCTGCCGAACCAGGTGCCCAGCCGGCCGAAGCCGCAGATCACTTCGTCGGCGACGAGCAGGATGTTGTATTTCTTCACGATCCGGGAAATCTCGGGCCAATAGGTATCCGGCGGAATGATGACGCCGCCCGCGCCCTGGACCGGTTCGGCGATGAAGGCGCCAACCTTTTCCGGCCCGATTTCCTCGATTGCCCGTTCGAGCTCGCGGGCAGCCCACAGGCCGAATTCATCCGGGCTCATGTCCCCGCCCTCGCCGAACCAGTAGGGCTGGGCGATGTGGTGAACGCCGGGCACGGGAAGATCTCCCTGGGAGTGCATGGCCTTCATGCCGCCCAGGCTGGTGCCGGCGAGCGTCGAGCCGTGATAGCCGTTCCAGCGCCCGATGATGACCTTGCGCTCGCCTTCGCCCATCAGGTCCCAGTAGGTCCGCACCATCCGGAAGACAGTGTCGTTGGCTTCGGAGCCAGAGCCGACGAAGAATACGCGGTTGAATTGCGGTGGCGTCAGTTCGGCGAGCTTTTCGGCGAGTTCGATTGCCGGCGGATGGGTCGTCTTGAAGAAAGTGTTGTAATAATCAAGTTCGCTCATCTGAGCATGGACCGCCTCGACGATCTCCTTCCTGCCGTGCCCCACCTGGCTGCACCAGAGCCCGGCCATGCCGTCCAGGTAGCGGTTGCCGTCGGAATCGGTCAGCCACACGCCTTCGGCATGGGTAATGATGCGGGACCCTTCGCGGCTGAGCGCGCCGGTATCGGTAAAGGGATGGATGTGATGAGCGGCATCGCGAGCCTGCAGGTCCTTGGTCGGATAGAGATTGGAATGGGCAGGCATGTCTCGCATCCTCTGATTTTCCTCGGCCGTCTCGAGCGGCCGCAGCAACGCAATTGTCGATCGAACATCCAGGCAAGGGTGCCGAACGAAAGGAGCCTCACACGTTGAGCAGCAGGTACTCGCGCTCCCAGGGGCTGATGACGGCCATGAAGGTCTCGAACTCCTCCTGCTTTACGGCCCTGTAGGTATTGACGAATTTCTCGCCGAACACCTCGATCAATTCCTCGCACTCGCCGAAGAGCGCGACGGCTTCCAGAAGGCCGCGGGGCAGGGCGTGCATGACGTCGCTCGAATAGCCTGTCTTGGGTTCGTCCGGCGTCAGGTTGCGCGTCATGCCCAGATAGCCGCAGGCAAGCGACGCGGCGATGGCAAGATAGGGATTGGCGTCGGAGGAGGGGACGCGGTTCTCGAGCCGGCGCGCCGCGGGCTTGGAGTTGGGAACCCGCAGGCCGACCGTGCGGTTGTCGTAGCCCCAGAAGATATTCACCGGCGCCGTCGTGTTGCGGCTGAAGCGGCGGTAGGAATTCACGTAGGGCGCCATGATGCTGGTCACGGATGGCAGATAGGCCTGATGCCCGGCGATGAAGGACAGGAATTTCGCCGAAGCATCTCCATCCGGCGTCGAGAAGATGTTGTCCCGCGTTTCCTTGTCGAGCACCGACTGGTGGATGTGCATGGACGAGCCCGGCTGGTTCGACATGGGCTTGGCCATGAAGGTGGCATACATGTCGTGCCGCAGGGCGGCCTCACGGATCGTGCGCTTGAACAGGAATACCTGATCGGCGAGTTCCAGCGGATGGCCGTGACGCAGGTTGATCTCCATCTGCGCCGCGCCTTCCTCGTGGATCAGCGTGTCGATCTCCAGGCCCTGGGCTTCGGACAGGTCGTAGATGTCGTCGATGAGGTCGTCGAACTCGTTGAGCGCCGAGATGGAATAGGACTGGCGGCCGACCTCGGGCCTGCCAGAACGCCCTTTCGGCGGCTCAAGCGGGTAGTCCGGGTCGGTATTCGGCTTGACTAGATAGAACTCGATCTCCGGTGCGATCACCGGCTCCCAGCCTTCTTCGGAATAGAGCTGGAGGACGCGCTTCAGCACGTTGCGCGGCGCGGTCTCGATCGGAATCCCGTCACGGGTATAGGCGTCGTGGATGAGCTGCGCGGTCGGATCCGTTTCCCAGGGCACCGCCGTCAGCGTCGAGTAATCCGGCCGGAAGAACAGGTCGCCATCCGTCGGATTGTGCTGGAAACGGTCGTCGTCGGGCGGGTAGTCGCCGGAGATCGTCTGGGCGAAGATCGATGACGGCATGGTCATCGTCGGGCCGGAGAAGAACTTCTCCGTCGGCATCATCTTGCCGCGCGCCACGCCCGCGAGGTCCGGCACCACGCATTCGATATCCTCGATGCCGCGCTCGGCAAGCCAGGCGTGAGCTTCCTCCAGCGTTTTCACGCCGCGGCGGCTGTCGATGGAAAGGGCTTTCTTCTTCTTGCTCATGAAGAACCGTAGGTGTCCGGATGCACATGTTGGCAGCCGGAGAAGGCAGACTTCTCTGCTGCGTTGGGAAAATGGTCGAAACAGGTCAATTTGTGATCACATTTCGAATGATTGTCAATCGCCGGCCTCCTGGAGGAGGTGCATGCCGGCGCCGATATCGGCGGCGATGGCCGCTTTCAGGGCCTGTCGGTCTCCGGCAATGATCGCTGCAATCGCATCCTTGTGGTGATCTTCGAGGGCGGCGGTGCCCACTCGGCCGTAGACGATGCGCATGAAGGGCGCGAACTGCAGCCAGAGGCTTTCCACCAATGGCAGGAAGACCTTCGATTCCGCCGCCCGATAGATACGGAAATGGAAGTCGTGGTTGAGCCGCATATAGGCTTCGGCATCGCCGCTTTCGATGCTGCGGTCGATGGCATCGTCGATGCGGGTGAGGTCTTTTGCATCCGCCCGACTGAGGTTCCCGGTCGCCATGGCCGCGAGCTCAGGCTCGAGCATCTCCCTTGCCCGCATGATTTCGACCAGCCTTGCCGGGGTCATCCGGGGTACCTCGATGCGGCCGTTCGGCCTGATATCGAGTGCGTTCTCGGCCGCCAGCGAGCGGATCACCTCGCGGATCGGCATCGGGCTCACGCCAAGATCCTGCGCAAGTCCACGCAGCGTTACGGGGCGTCCCGGAACGAAGCGGCCGGTCAGCAGCGCATGACGAATGGTTCGCTCGACGCGTTCGCGCGCCGAGCCCCGCTGTGGAGGCGTGCCATCGCCGACGTCGGGCGGAATTGTCTTCGCGAGCGGGTCGTTCATCGAGGCTGGCGGTCTTTGGTTGCTTGACAGGTCTCTTTCTACGTGATCACATTTTCATCGGCTCGGCAATGATCCACGCAAAGCAGCTCGCCACAGGGACGGGCCGGACGGCGGAGCGGAAGGGGAAGCCGTGCGGCGCCGCCGCCGGCAATTTGGAGGATTTCATGCTGCAATCCGTGCGCGCCCCGATGGGGCGACCGGCGGGGACCGAGAGCTGGAAGGATGTTGTCGACGCCTTTCTGGCCGAAAACCCGGATCTCGATACGCTTGAAGTCGTCCTGCCCGACACCAACGGCGTGCTGAGAGGCAAGTGGCTGCCCGGCAGTGCGCTACGCAAGGTTTTCGAGGACGGCGTCGCCTTGCCGTTCTCGCTGTTTGGCCTCGACGTCTGGGGCCGCGAGGTGGAAGAAACCGGCCTTCATATCGAGACAGGCGACAAGGACGGCGTGTGCTGGCCGATCGCCGAGACGCTGAAGCGGGTTCCCTGGGCCGAGCGGCCGACCGCGCAGGTGCTGCTTTCCATGTATCACCGGGATGGCAGCCCGTTCCTCATCGATCCGCGCCATGTTCTCAGCCAGGGGCGCGACAGGCTGGCGGCGATGGGGCTTTCGGCGACTTCAGCCTTCGAGCTTGAATTCTACCTCTTCGAGGATCAGGCGGACGGCGACTGGGGCGGCCCGCCGAAGCCGCTTTTTTCCACCCATCTCGGGCCGGCGCGGCAGAACATGTATGCGTTGTCGGACCTGGAAGCGCTGATGCCGCTGGTCGACGACATCCGGCGCGGTGCGGATGCGCAGGATATTCCCGCCGACGCCGCGGTCTCGGAGGCGGCACCCGGGCAATTCGAGCTTAACCTGCATCACCGGGACGATCCCCTGGCGGCCGCCGACGACGCGGTTCTGCTGCGCCGTCTGGTGGCCGGTGTCGCGCGCAAGCACAATCTCAAGGCTTCCTTCATGGCCAAGCCTTTCGTGGAATGGCCGGGCAACGGCATGCATGTGCATGTCAGCATGGAGGATGGCGAAGGCAATATCTTTGCAAATGCGGAAACCGGCGCGACCCGGCAAGGGCATGCAATTCGCGGCCTGCTCGACACGATGACGGAAGCGCACCTTCTTTTCGTGTCGACCTTCAACGGCTTCCGCCGCATGCAGCCGGGCTCCTATGCGCCGACCTCTATCTGCTGGGGATTTGACAATCGCTCCGTGGCGCTTCGCGTGCCGGCGGCCAAGCCGGAAGCCGCGCGCATTGAACACCGCATTGCCGGCGCGGACGCCAACCCCTACCTCGTGCTGACCGGGGTGCTCGCCGGCGTGGTCGAAGGCCTTCAAAGGGCCGAAGAGCCGCCCCCGCCGGTGGAAGGCAATGCCTATGAGAAGACGGCAACCCGCCTGACGCCCTGGATGGATGAGGCGATCGATGCCTTTGCGGCATCCGCCCGCATGAAGGATGCGGTCGGCGTTGATCTGCACAAGGTACTGGTGGATATCAAGCGCGAGGAACTGACCGCGTTCGGGCGCGAGATCTCGTCGCTCGAGCGGCAAACCTACTTGTAAACTGCGGGGCTGCGGCCTTCGCGAAAATGAGAAACGGGGAAAAACCGGAGCGGGGCGACTGTCAGGTGCCGGGATCGGATGGCGAAGCGCTGAGGAAGGCCCGAGATCCGGGCTTTGGATAGCGTTGCGCTTCCTGCGATTGAAGGTTTCCTTCCGACCGCAGGTTGATCTAGGGTCAGGACAATTCGACTGCCGGGATGTGGACGTGGTGGCATCGGGTGAGCCTGCGACAACCGCTTCCGGGACAGTCGGTCATTCGGGAATACGGGGAAGAGCGGAAGGTAAGCATCATGAAAAAACTGCTTCTCGCGGGCGCTGCTGTGCTTGCTCTGGCAGCCGGCTCGGCCGATGCCCAAGACCGGGTCGTGAACGTCTACAACTGGTCCGATTATATCGACGACACCATCCTTGAGGATTTCACCAAGGAAACCGGCATCAAGGTCGTCTACGACGTCTTCGACAGCAACGAAGTGTTGGAGACGAAGCTGCTCGCCGGTGGCACCGGCTATGACATCGTGGTGCCGACAGGCACTTTCCTCGGCCGCCAGATCTCGGCCGGCGTGTTCCAGAAGCTCGACAAGTCGAAGCTGACCAACTGGGACAATGTCTGGCCGGAAATCATGGCCCGCATCGAGAAGTTCGATCCTGGCAACGAGCACGCCATCAACTATATGTGGGGTACCACCGGCATCGGCTACAATGTCGACAAGGTGAAGGAAGTGCTCGGGCCGGACGCTCCGGTCGACAGCTGGGACCTCGTCTTCAAGCCGGAAAATGCCGAGAAGCTCGCCTCCTGCGGGTTCTATGTGCTCGACACGGCGGATGAGATCGTTCCGGCGGCACTCAATTATCTGGGGCTCAACCCGGACAGCAACGAAACTGAGGACTTCGAAAAGGCGGGCGAACTGCTGAAGTCGATCCGGCCCTACATCCAGAAGTTCCATTCGTCGGAATACATCAATGCGCTTGCCAATGGTGACATCTGCGTCGCCATTGGCTGGTCGGGCGACATCCTGCAGGCGCGCGACCGCGCTGCGGAAGCCGGTGCGGGCGTCACGGTTGAATACGTGATCCCGAAGGAAGGCGCCCTGATGTGGTTCGATAACATGGCGATCCCCGCCGACGCGCCGCATGTGGAGGAAGCGCACGAGTTCCTGAACTACATGCTGCGCCCCGAGGTCGTGGCCAAGGCGTCGAACTACATCTTCTACGCCAACGGCAACAAGGCGAGCCAGCAGTTCGTCGACAAGGAAGTGCTGGAGGATCCGGCGATCTACCCGTCGCAGGAAACGATCGACAAGCTCTACACGACGACCACCAAACCACCGAAGGCCCTTCGCGCCCGTACCCGGTTGTGGACGGCGATAAAGAGCGGCCAATAACGATTTGAAATCGTGGCCCGGATCGGTTTCGGTCCGGGCCTCTTTCTTGTTCCATGCAGGTGCGGCGAGGGGTGCCTTGGCGAAGAAACCGATCGGCCCGGTAAGGCGCAGTTTTGCTCCTTGGGAAAATCCCGATGCGAAGCCGTTTATCGAGTTTCGCAACGTCACGAAGCGCTTCGGCGATTTCACTGCCGTCGATAACCTGTCGCTGAAAATCTACGAAAGGGAGTTCTTCGCCCTGCTCGGCGGCTCGGGCTGCGGCAAGACGACGATGATGCGCATGCTCGCCGGCTTCGAGGAGCCGAACGAAGGCGAGATTTTCCTGGACGGACAGAACTTGCGCGGCGTGCCGCCCTATCGTCGGCCGGCGAACATGATGTTCCAGTCCTATGCGCTTTTTCCGCATATGACGGTGGAGGGCAACGTCGCTTTCGGCCTTAAACAGGACAGGCTGCCGAAGGGCGAGATCGAAGCGCGTGTCCAGGAGATGCTGAAACTGGTGAAGCTGGAGGCCTTCGCCAAACGCAAGCCGCATCAGCTTTCCGGCGGCCAACGCCAGCGTGTCGCCCTTGCCCGCTCATTGGCAAAAAAGCCGAAGGTGCTTCTCCTCGACGAGCCTCTTGGCGCGCTTGACCGCAAGCTTCGCGAAGAGACGCAGTTCGAGCTGACGGACCTTCAGGCAGAACTCGGCATGACCTTTCTGATCGTCACCCACGACCAGGAAGAGGCCATGACGGTAGCCGACCGGATTGCCGTCATGGACAAGGGCCGCATCATTCAGGTCGCGACGCCGGCCGAGATCTATGAAGTCCCCAATTCGCGTTTCGTCGCCGACTTCATTGGCTCGATCAACATGATCGAGGCAAAGGTCGCAACCCGCAATGGCGAGGCGACCCACTTGCGTGCCTCCGGCTTCGATCGTGAAATCGTGGTCGACCAGCAGACCGAAGCGTCTGTGGGCGATACGGTGTGGTTTGCCATACGGCCGGAAAAGGTGCGGCTCAGTTTCGATGCGCCGGCAGATGGCTGCAATGCGGTGCAGGGCGAAATCTGGGATATCGGCTATCTCGGCGACGTCTCCATCTTTCACGCGAAGGCAACGGAGGACGTCGTTCTCAAATCTACGGTTGCCAATGTGACGCGGACGGTGGAACGGCCGATCAGCTGGGACGATCGCGTCTGGCTGTCCTGGGATCGGGACGCCGGTGTCATTCTCACCAGGTAAGGCGAGGCGGATATGACCGAGACGCTGGCCCTTGGGGCGGCCGAGGAAAGCAAGGCTCCGGCGAAAAAACGGCGGTCGCTGGGGAACTGGCTGCTCATTGCCGTTCCCTATGCCTGGCTGCTGTTCTTCTTCCTGGTTCCCTTCTTCATCGTCTTCAAAATATCGCTGTCGGAAGTGGCGGTGGCGATCCCGCCTTATCTCCCGACCTTTGATCTGTCGGAAGGCTGGGCCGGCCTCAGGGAGAACCTGTCGTCCTTCAGTTTCGAAAATTACCTCTTTCTGTTCGAAGACGATCTCTATTGGAAATCCTATCTCTCCAGCGTATGGATTGCCGCCACCTCGACGCTGCTGACACTTCTTGTCGGCTTCCCGCTGGCGTACGGCATGGCGCGCGCACCCAAAGCCTGGCAGCCCACCCTTCTCATGCTGGTCATCCTGCCCTTCTGGACCAGCTTCCTGATTCGCGTCTATGCTTGGATTGGCATCCTGAAAAATGAGGGGCTCCTCAACCAGCTGCTGCTGTGGCTGGGCGTCATCGACCAGCCACTGACGATCCTCAACACCAATGCGGCGGTCTATGTCGGTATCGTCTATTCCTATCTGCCGTTCCTGGTGCTGCCGCTTTATGCGACGCTGGAAAAGCTCGACGAAAGCCTTCTTGAAGCTGCATCGGATCTCGGCTGCCCACCCTGGCGCGCCTTCTGGTCGATCACGGTCCCGCTGTCGCTGCCGGGCGTCATCGCCGGCTGCTTCCTTGTCTTCATTCCGGCAGTGGGCGAGTTCGTCATTCCGGATCTGCTCGGTGGTTCGGAAACCCTCATGATTGGCAAGACGCTCTGGGCGGAATTCTTCAACAACCGTGACTGGCCGGTGTCCTCCGCCGTCGCGGTGATCCTGCTTCTGATCCTCGTCGTGCCGATCGTGCTCTTCCAGAACCAGCAGCAAAGGGCACAGGAGAAGGACGCATGAGGCGGACAACCGGGACTGGGGAGGGTGGTCATGCGTAAGGGGCCAAGCTGGTTCAACGTCACCTCGTTGGTCCTCGGCTTTTCCTTCCTCTATCTGCCGATCGTCCTGCTCGTCATCTACTCGTTCAATGAATCGAAGCTTGTGACGGTCTGGGGAGGATTTTCGACCAAATGGTACGGGGAAATGCTGCGGAACCAGCAATTGCTGGACGCAGCGTGGGTAACCATCCGCGTTGCTTTCGCATCGGCCACGATCGCGACGGTCCTCGGCACGCTCGCCGCGCTCGTCCTGGCGCGATCCGGGCGCTTTTCCGGGCGCACGCTCTTTTCCGGCATGATCTATGCTCCGCTGGTTATGCCGGAGGTGATCCTGGGCCTTTCATTGCTGTTGCTTTTTGTTGCCATCGACCAGGCGCGCGGTTTCTGGACGATCATCATCGCCCATACGACCTTCGCCATGTGCTATGTGGCCATCGTTGTGCAATCGCGCCTTGCCGGCTTCGACAGGTCGGTGGAGGAGGCCGCGCTCGATCTCGGCTGTCCGCCGGTGAAAACCTTCTTCGCAATCACCTTGCCAATCATCCTGCCTGGCGTCATTGCCGGCTGGATGCTGGCCTTCACGCTGTCGCTTGACGATCTGGTGATCGCCAGCTTCACGACAGGCCCGGGGGCGACGACCTTGCCGATGCGTATCTACAGCCAGGTGCGCCTTGGCGTCACGCCGGAAATCAACGCAGTCTGCACGTTGCTTGTCGCTTTCGTGACGGTTGGCGTGATTGCGACCTCGATTGTCACCAAGCGGCAGGAAGTGCAGCGGCAACGCGACATGCGCAGAGCGGAAGCCCAGGCCTGAAAACGATCAATCGCTGCCGGCCGGCGCTTGCGACACGCCTTTCAGGTCGGGCAGCAGTTTGGGCTGGCGCCACGTGCCGCGTATGAGGAATGGAACGTAAGGGGCGCCAGCGTCGGCTTCCGTTTCAGCGTCCGCCGACGGTAGCGTACGGGCCTTTGCCCTGAGGGCCAATCCTCCATCCACGAATTGCAGTTTGCCTCTCGCATCGATCAGGTAACCCGCGGCGGCCCAGCTTAGCTTCTCGATCTGCATTTCCTGCGGCGAAAAATCGGCCTCAAGCTTCAGACCCTGCCTCGCGCTGCCAGAATTGCTGACGATACCGGCGCGAGCGGCCGCATTCATGCGTGCCACTTCGGCGCCGAGATCGAGGCCCGATACTCTCGGGTTGTCAATGCTGCCGGCGATCTTGCCGCCAAGGTTGCCGGCGAGATCGGCAAGCGTCGTGCCTGTTGATTTCGCCCTCAGGGAGAGGCTTGCCTTGCCACCGTTCGGCGTCACAGTCGCATCCGCCAAAGGCAGGTTCGCCATTTCGATATTGGCGGCATTCAGCTCGATGTCGAGCGAATGGAGAGGCAGGGCATCCGGGGAAAGGCGCAGATGGCCCCGGCCCGTGCCGCCGATCAATTCGGCTTCGCTGATATCGACCACGAGATCGTCTTCACGCATCAGGAAAGCGAGGCCCGTGCGTCCAAGGGTTACATGGCCGAGCTCTATGCTGAGGGCGGACATGCGCAAGTCGATATCGGCGGCATCCAGCAGGCCTGTGAGGTTCGGAGAGGCCTGGTTCCGCCGGTCGAACAGCGCCTTCAGATCATCCAGATAGGCGGTGGCATCCACTCGATCGAAGGCAAGGGTTCCTTCGATCGTCGGCCGCACGCCGAAAGGCCTGATGGCAAGCCGGCCTTCGCCGGAATTTCCATCGATGTCGATACGAAGCTGGTCGAATTCGGCGCCATTCCCGTTGAAAGTTCCCTGCCCGGAGAGGCGGGCCGCGCCGAAGGATGCGCGGTGGGGGAAATCGGCACCCATCTCGCGGCTGAGGCGGCGCAGGTCGCTTGTCGAAAGGTCGAGCGTGCCGATCACGCGGCCGTCGCCTTCAATCGTCCTGCCGGCAAGTTTCGCGGAAATGACCGGTGATACGAGCGACGCAGCCAATTCGCCGGGAGCCTTGTTGTTGAGCATGGCGATGTCGCTCAGCGTCAGCCGCAGCTCGAACGGATGTGCGTGATATTCGAATTTCGCCCGCAGGATGGCGTTTTTGCCCTCGTTCGCGGAAAGCGACAGGTCGATATTGGTGACAGCCTCGCCGGGCGCGCTACCTTTCCCCCGCAGCTGGCCATTGTTCAGCTTCAGGCGGTATCGGAAAAGGCGAGCCAGTTCGTGCTGGACTTGTTGAGACAGCGACGGGACGTCGGTTCGGCTGCTTCGCCAGTATGCCGTCTCGATCCGTGGTTCCTGCAATTCGAACGTCGAGGCGGAGACCTTGCCAAGCACCAGACCGAATAGATCCAGATGGGCGGTCAGACGCGGTGCATCGAGGCGCCAAAGCCCGTCCTGGCTGGCAAGGTGAATATCGTTGAGCGTAAGGCGGGCGTCCGGAATGAACCTGAGTTCATGATCGCCGGCGATCGTGACAGAAACGCCAAGCCAGTTGGAGAGCGCTGCCTCGACGCGATCTTTCGCAGCATCACTCGATAGAAGCAGCGGCAGAAGCAGACCCGTGGCGAGGGCCATGGCGGCGAGGCCAACTGCGGCGAGCGCAGCGCGGCGAATGGTCCTTGCGTGTTTTCCAGGCATAAGCTCTGTCGATTCCGCTTCGGGGATCTGCCGGTTCCATTCGGGGCGGGCGGATCGGTGTGGCTCCTGACGAGTCCTCCCGCCGCGTCCCGCGCCAAAGGGCACGAAGGCAATGGCGGGGATAGGCGATCTTTCGCCAGGCATCAATCCTGTCGCGCCATGAAATCGCGTCCGCCTCGCCAAAGGGCGGTGCTTGTGGTGTCGCCGGTTCGACGCTATCACAATGCGCCTGCCATGGATGAAGTCCATGGATTGCGGCGGCGCTGAGGCAAAGCCAAGGCGAAAGAATCGAAAGCGGGCGATTTGCACCGGAGATCGACCCCCAACCCGTCGGCGTGGCCTGTGGCGGCGTGATGTGGGGTGAGCGGCAGGTAGCGCCGGCTTTCAAAAGCGGTTGACACTTTTGGAGCGCTCCCTCGGCCCCGAACGGCGAGGCCGCCTGGGGCAAGCTCCTGGAATGCAGGCAAGGAGAACCTCATGAACAAGGTGTACCCGAACGCGGCGGCCGCGCTCGAGGGGCTGTTATTCGACGGAATGACGATCATGGCCGGCGGCTTCGGCCTTTGCGGCATTCCCGAGAACCTGATCGTCGCCCTGCGCGACAGCGGCACGAAGGGCATCACGGCCATCTCCAACAATGCCGGCGTCGACGATTTCGGCCTCGGCCTGTTGCTGCAGACGCGCCAGATCAGGAAGATGGTGTCGTCCTATGTGGGCGAGAACGCCACTTTCGAGCGCCAGTATCTGAATGGCGAGCTGGAGCTTGAATTCAACCCGCAGGGCACGCTGGCCGAGCGCATCCGCGCCGGCGGTGCCGGCATTCCCGGCTTCTACACCAAGACCGGTGTCGGCACGCTGATCGCCGAGGGCAAGGAGCACAAGGAATTCAACGGCGAGACCTACATCCTGGAGACCGGGCTGGTCGCCGACCTTTCGCTGGTCAAGGCCTGGAAGGCCGACAAGGAAGGCAATCTGGTCTACCGGAAAACCGCCCGCAACTTCAATCCGATGATGGCGACTGCCGGCAAGGCCTGCGTCGTGGAGGTCGAGGAACTGGTGGAGGTCGGCGAGCTCGATCCGGACCAGATCCACACCCCCGGCATCTTCGTCGACCGCATCATCGTCGGCACGCATGAGAAGCGCATCGAAAAGCGCACCGTGCGGACGGCCGCCTGAGAACCTTGAGGAGATACGCATCATGGCCTGGACACGCGATGACATGGCAAAGCGCGCCGCGCAGGAGCTTCAGGACGGCTTCTACGTAAACCTTGGCATCGGCATTCCGACGCTCGTTTCCAACTACATCCCGGAGGGCGTGCACGTCACCCTGCAGTCGGAAAACGGCATGCTCGGCATGGGTCCGTTCCCGACCGAGAACGAGGTGGACGCCGATCTCATCAACGCCGGCAAGCAGACGATCACCGAACTGCCGCAGACCAGCTATTTCTCGTCGTCCGACAGCTTCGGCATGATCCGTGGCGGTCACATCGACCTGTCGATCCTCGGCGCCATGGAAGTGTCGGAAAAGGGCGACCTCGCCAACTGGATGATCCCCGGCAAGATGGTCAAGGGCATGGGCGGCGCGATGGATCTCGTCGCTGGCGTCAAGCGCGTGGTGGTGATTATGGATCACACCTCCAAGGCAGGTGACTCCAAGCTGCTGCCGGAATGCTCCCTGCCGCTGACCGGTGTGGGCTGCGTGGACCGCATCATCACCAATCTCGGCGTCTTCGACGTTGCCGAAGACGGTCTCGCGCTGGTGGAACTGGCCGACGGCGTCACGCTGGACGAGGTGAAGGCCGCGACCAAGGCGAAGCTCAAGGTTGCCGAGAACGCCTGAGCATTGCTCGTTTGACTTAAGATCGAACCGGCCGGGCACGTCGCCTGGCCGGTTTTTTTGTGTCGGCGCATGCAGGCGGACGCGGAGAGACTAGCCCTTGTGTTCTTCGAGCTCGGTGCTTCGATCCGACTCGTTTCGCGCGCGGCCGGCCGTCCGGAGGGGAGGGAAATCCTCGTCGGTCAGCGTTTCCTTTTCCAGCAGCAGCCTGGCGCCCTCGTCGAGCTCGGCGCGCCGGGCCTTGAGAATGTCCCTGGCCGCCGCGTAGGCGCTTTCCACCCTGTCGCGCACAGCAAGGTCGATTTCGCGCAAGGTCTCCTGCGAGACCTCGGGCCCGTCGTTGAGGGCCTGTCCCAGGAAGTTCTGGCGCTGGGCGGCATAGACCCGGTTTCCGAGCGTGCCGTCCATGCCGTAGCGCATGACCATTTCGCGGGCGACTTCGGTGGCGCGCTGCAGATCGTCCGAGGCGCCGGTCGAGATGCGGCCGAAGACGGTTTCTTCCGCGGCACGCCCGCCCATCAGCACTGCCATGCGGTTTTGAAGATCCTCGGTCGAGAGCAGGAACCGGTCTTCCGTCGGTCTTTGCATGGTGTAGCCGAGTGCGCCAACGCCGCGGGGAATGATCGAGACCTTGTGCACCGGGTCGACGCCCTTGAGGCTTGCGGCTACCAGCGCATGCCCCATCTCGTGATAGGCCACCACCTTTCGTTCCTCGTCGGAAAGAAGGCGTGAGCGCTTTTCCAGCCCCGCGACGACGCGTTCCACGCCTTCGGTGAAATCTCCGAGGGTGACCGCATCCGCGTTGCGCCGTGTGGCGAGCAAGGCCGCCTCGTTCACGAGGTTTGCAAGGTCGGCGCCGGTAAAGCCCGCGGTGATCTGTGCAATGCGCTCCAGATCGATATCGGGGTCGAGCTTGATCTTGCGGATATGGACTTTCAGTATCTCCAGCCTGCCCTTGCGGTCGGGCCGGTCGACCAGCACTTGCCTGTCGAAGCGTCCGGCCCTCAGCAGCGCCGGATCGAGGATTTCCGGCCTGTTCGTTGCGGCCAGCAGGATGATACCGGATGTCGGGTCGAAGCCGTCGAGCTCTGCCAGCAACTGATTGAGGGTCTGTTCCTTCTCGTCGTTGGAACTCATCGGATTGGAGCCGCGTGCGCGACCCAGCGCGTCCAGTTCGTCGATGAAGATGATGGCGGGCGCCTTCTCGCGTGCCTGGACGAAGAGGTCGCGCACGCGCGCGGCGCCAACACCGACGAAGAGCTCGACGAATTCAGAGCCCGAGATCGAAAAGAACGGTACCTGGGCCTCGCCGGCTACAGCGCGTGCGAGGAGCGTCTTGCCGGTGCCCGGCGGGCCAATGAGCAGGATGCCTTTGGGTGCATGCGCTCCGAGGCGGCCGTAGCCGTGCGGATTGCGCAGGAAATCGACGATTTCCTTCAGTTCCACCTTCGCTTCATCGACGCCGGCGACATCGTCGAAACCGACCTTGATATCGGTCTCCACATAGACCTTTGCCTTTGACTTGCCGACGGTCAGGAAACCGCCCATGCCCTGCTTTTCCGCAATCCTGCGTATGAAGAACATCCACAGGGCGAAGAAGAAGGCGACCGGAAGGATCCAGGACAGAATGTCGCGCAGGAATGTCGACTGGATGACGCCGGTGTATTTGACCCCGTATTTGCTGAAATCCTCCGCCAGCGCAGGGTCGACGCGCGTGGTGACGAAATAGGATTTTCCGCCGTCCAGGGGTTCCTTGAAACGCCCTTCGATCGTGTTTTCCTTGATGGCGATTTCAGAAATACGCCCGTCCTTCAGCAGTTGCTCGAACTCGGAATAGGGTATCGTTTCGTAGGTCTTGTAAGCGATCCACCAGCTTTGGAAGAGAAAGACGAGAAAGATCGCGGCCAGCGCGTACCAGAAATTGATCTGGGCTTTCTTCTCCATGCCGGGCTCCTCCGGTCGTCCCTGCACTCGATGCGCGGGGACATTCTAGAGCGCTTTCCACGAAAGCGGGATCGCTTTCGTGACAAGAAGTCGCTCCAGGATCAATCTCTTGAGCATATCCTTGTCGCCAAATCCGATTCAGATTTGGCGGGATATGCTCTGGCGTCAGCTCATGTCACGGAGCAAAATAGCGGTAGAACAGCCTCAGTTTCGACTGGCTCGGCGGCTTGTCCTGTCGCGGTAGGTCGCGGCGGAGGTGCGCGCCAACAGGATCACGGGCACCAGCCCGACCAGGACGATCAGCAGGGCCGGGATCGCGCCATCCGCGAAGACCTCGCGAGATGCGGCATTGTAGACGCTCGTTGCCAGCGTTTCGAAATTGAAGGGCCGAAGTAGGATCGTGGCCGGCAGTTCCTTCATGCAGTCGACGAAGGCGAGCAGGATGGCGGAAAGGAGCACCGGCCGGATCAGGGGAAGATGCACTTCGATGAGCGTGCGCAGCGATGTGCGTCCGAGCGTTCTGGCCGCCATGTCGAGATTCGGCGTGATCTTGGCGAGCCCGCTTTCGATCTGGCCGTAGGAGACGGCCAGGAACCTCACGACATAGGCATAGACCAGGGCCGCTCCCGAGCCGACGATCAAAAGGCCCGTCGCGACGCCGAAGAGCGACTTC
This sequence comes from Stappia albiluteola, assembly GCF_014050225.1. Lineage (GTDB taxonomy): Bacteria > Pseudomonadota > Alphaproteobacteria > Rhizobiales > Stappiaceae > Hongsoonwoonella > Hongsoonwoonella albiluteola. Next base: position 106,354 of record NZ_JACFXV010000061.1, read on the forward strand.
ATGGTGCTGTCGATCGCATTGTCGAGTGCAGCCATCGGGATGAGGATGCCGACTGCAAGCACTGTTCCCGGGACGGCATAGCCGATGGAGGCGATCCGGCCGAAAAGGCGGACCGTGGGCTGGCGGCTCACGCGGTTGGCATAGGTCAGCACGAGACCGACCGCTGCCGTCAGGATTGCGGCGGAGAGTGCAAGGCTCAGGCTGTTAAAGGTTGCCGAAAGCAATGCGGGATCGGTGAGGTCATCGAGGCGTCGGCTTACATATTGGAGAAGCTGCCATGACGGCAGCAGAAAGCCGAGAACGATGGGCAGCGCACAGGCGAACCATGCACCGGCGGCGCGCGCACCTGTGAGAGAATAGCTTGGCAGGCCGGCATGGCGCGTCGTCGCCACATGAAAGCGCTGGTGCCGGCGGGCGTGGCGCTCCGCCCACAGAAGGGCGAAGACGATCACCAGCATGGTACACGCGAGCTGGGCAGCGCCAGCCAGGCTCGAACGGTTGACCCAGGTATCATAGACCGAGAACGTGAGCGTCTTGACGCCGAAGAAGGTCACCGCGCCGATATCGTTCAGGCATTCCATCATCGCCAGCGAGAGACCGACGGCGATTGCCGGGCGGGCGAGCGGCAGGGCGACGCGGAAGAAGAGGCGCAAAGGCCCTGCGCCAAGCGTCCGCGAAACGTCCAGCGCCGAGGCGGATTGCAGCAGGAAGGTCGCCCGCGTCGTCAGGTAGACGTAAGGGTAAAGCACGAAACCCATGACGAAGATGGCGCCGCCGAGCGAGCGGATTTCAGGAAACCAGTATTCGCGCGGCGTCCTGAACCCGAAGACGGTGCGAAGGGCAGTCTGCGCGGGGCCGGTGAAGTCAAGCAATTCCACATAGGAAAAGGCGATGATGTAGGTTGGCACCGCAAGCGGGATCAGCAGGGCCCAGTCGAAGATGCGCCGTCCTGGGAAACGGCACATGGTGACGAGCCACGCGGTGCCCACGCCCACGAAAAGAGTGATGGCGCCAACGCCCGCCATCAGCAAGGCGGTTGTGGCGAGCGCTTCCGGCAGAACTGTCGAAAGGAGGTGTTGCCAGACGGCGGTGGCGGGTTCGGCGGCGATGAAGGCCAGTGTCGCCAGCGGTAGCAGCACGAAGAGAGTGACGATCGCTCCGGCGATCAGCCAAATGGCATCTTCACGCGTCATTGCAGGCAGCGATATCAGGCGGGCGAGGAAACGCCGATAGGAGGAACTGGAACGCGCGGGACGTGTCGTATCGGTCATTGCTGCTCGGTTTTCGCCCGGCCGTCAGCCGCATCCTTATAAATGGCTTTCGGCACCGGACGGACAGGCCGCCGGTGCCGAATGATCCGTAAACCGGTCAAGGTCAAGCGATCAGCTTGCCGGCCCGTTGTCGAAGCCGACCGCGTCGACCAGTTCACTCGCCTTCTTGCGGTTCTTTGCCACATCCGAAAGCGACAGCGTGTCCGGCTTGAAGCTGCCCCAGGCCTTGACGATCTCCGATGGCGCCACGCCCGGCTCGACCGGGTATTCGTGGTTGGTCTCGGCATAGATGTGCTGAGCCTCGTCGGAGGCGAGGAATTCCATCAGCGCCTTCGCCTGTTCGGCATTGGGCGCATGCTTCGCCATCAACATGCCGGAGATGTTCACATGCGTGCCGCGGTCATTGGTGTTGGGGAATATGATGCGGACGGCGGACGCCCATTCCTTCTGCTCGGGCTCCTTATCGTTGGTCTGCATCAGTCCCATGTAATAGGTGTTGCCGAGCGCGATGTCGCACTCGCCGGCGTAGATCGACTTCACTTGGGCGCGGTCGTTGCCGGCAGGCTTGCGGGCAAGGTTGTCGCGCAGCTTCGCGAGCCATTCTTCGGTCTTTTCGGCTCCGTCATTGGCGATCATCGAGGCGAACAGGCCGATATTGTAATCGTGCTGGCCGGAGCGGGTGCAGATGCGGCCCTTCCACTTCGGATCGGCCAGTTCCTCATAGGTAATGGTGTCCTGCTCGACGCGCTCGCGCGAAGCGTAGATAACCCTGGCACGGCTGGTCAGACCGAACCAGTGCCCCTCGGGATCGCGGAACTCGGCAGGAATGCTGGAATTGATCGTGTCGGAAGCGACGGGCTGCGTGATGCCGAGCTGCTTGGCACCGTCAAGGCGACCAATATCGACCGTCAACATGACATCGGCGGGCGAATTCTCACCTTCGGCCTGTATACGTTCGGCAAGGCCCTTGTCCGCGAAGATCACATTGGTCTGGATGCCGGTCTTGGCGGTAAAGGCGTCAAGCAGCGGCTGGATAAGCTCAGGCTGCCGATAGGAGTAGATATTCACCTCAGCCGCAATGGCTGGCAATGAAACGCCGACAAGACCGGCGGCCAGGACGGCCGCCCGCGCTGTTACACCTGCAATCGTCATTTTCATTCTCCACACAAGCGAGGTTCAAGGCCCCGTCGTTGGTGCGCGCGTACGCGCCTTATTCTGAGCGAACGCTGGGGATCATATCGGCGCTTTGTCGGCTGTCAATGAAAAGTATAGATAAGTCAATATGTTAGAATGATTCCAATGTAACATGAGGAAAAAACTCCGATTTTCCAATGGTGATGGCTCGGCCTGCGTCGTGTCGGGCGCGACTGAACACGATTTGTTACCTGCAGAGCTGGCGCCTGCAGTGCTGAAAATCCGGGCAAGACGGCTTTTCGGTGGCAGGTCGATTTGGGATGGCGTTGCCACAGGTATATCCACTATGTAGGCTCAGTGCCTTAATAAGTTAAAATAATACTTGATGTCCTTTCTGTAAGTCTTGCTCGAATAGCTGCGGTGTTATCAGGGGTGGTGACAACGGTAGTTGAGAGACGTTTCGATGATAACAACATTATAGTGAGTAAATCCGATTTGAATTGGAGGATTAACTACGAAAAAGACATTTCTCGCTATTTCGGATTATACGGAAACGGAAGGCGACTTCGAGGCACGCATCACCGGCATTTCAGGCTCATCGCCGAAAAGGGCATGCTGGCCGCCACGGACTTCGGCGGGGCAGGAGCGGCAAATGCAAGCCATGCGTGACGCACCTTGCCCACTTTCTGGCAGAGGTCCGCAAGGCCGGATAGGGATACAAGCGTCAAGCCAAAGACAGGGAATTGCCCGCAACCTTCCACCTGCGCATTGCCCCCGGAGGCGCCGATCCGGGGGCATTATCTGTCGGCTTCTGTCTCAAGACGCGGCTAGTTCGTCGTCTTTTGCGGCGGCAGCGTCCTCAGATAGGCGACGATGGCGTCGAGATCGCCGCCGGTAATGTTGGCGTAGTAGCCGAAGGCCATCGGCGGCATGAGATGAGTGCCGTCCTTGCGCACGCCGGTGGTGATGGCGGCCTTGATCTCGTCGTCGCTCCAGGAACCGATGCCGTCCTCAAGGTCCGGGGTGATGTTGCGGGAAACCGACACGCCCCAGGGCCCCGGAAACGAATTGCCGCCCGCGCCCGCCCGCTTCATGTCGAGATGGCCATCGGACCCGCGCGGGGTATGGCATTCCAGACAATGAGAGATGGCCACGAGGTAGCCGCCATAGGCGATCTTGTCGTCGGGCGAGGGCGATCCCTGGCTGACGATAGGCGGGCCGTAATTGGGGGGCAGCGGGATATTGAAGGTCGAGCGCGGAACCTCGTTCTTTACGACCGCCAGATGCCGCAGGTAGGCGACGATCGCCTTCAGGTCGTCATCGGAAAGATGACGATAGAACTCGATCGGCATGGGCGGTCCGATGACGGTGCCGTCCGGGCGAATGCCTTCGCGGATTGCCCTTGCGATTTGATCGTCGCTCCAGGAACCGATGCCGGTCTCGGGATCGGGCGTGATATTGGCAGAGAATGCCATGAATTCTGGAAAGTCGAAGGGCGTGCCACCGGCGAGTTCCTTGGAGAGATCGGGGCCGTTCGGGCCGACCGGCGTGTGACAGTTGCCACAGGCAACCGGACCGTTCATCAGGTAGGCGCCGCGCTTCAGCACGTCATCGTCGGCGGCGAGCACAGCAGTCGCCTGAAGTATGACGGCGGAAAGAAGACAGGAAAATCCAAGATAATCACTTCGCATATGCTTCCCCTCCTCTGACTTTTCAAGAAAAGTCACAGGCGAAGACATTATACGAAGGTGCGGCGGCGAAAAGCAGATTCTGTCGTTGCGGAAGAAAGCAGTGCGCAGCGCCTGGTGCCAAAAAAAGAGACCGCCCGTTGGGGCGGTCTCCGGCGGCTGTTCGCTGACAGGAGGGGGTGGGTGCCGGCGAGGCCGCCGTTTCAGTATCCAGAGCAACCGCCCGGGGAGGGAACGGGCGATCGCTCTGGATGAGCCGGCCCGAAACTGGCTGCGGAGAGGGCCGGGTTATGAAAACATCGGACGACCGGAGCGCTCAGCTTGCCGCCAGCTTGAGCAATTGTTGCTCTGTCTTGGCGGAAGACTGCATCTGGCGGCCGCGAACGTTGCGATAGGCAAGGCGATGGTGGAAGGCGCAATAGGAGCCGTTTCCTTCCGCATCGCGGCTGCAGAAATGGAAATCCTCGGAACCGGGATCGCCAATCGGCCACTTGCAGGTGCGGCTGCCGAGCGTCATCAGCGTCACGCGATCCTCGGCCTGGACGTTTGCGTGTTCCGTTTCGAAGATCGAGCGTTCAATTTCGAGGTCTAGGCTGGTACGCAGGCGAATATCGGTCGCTGAAGACGAAACGCGCGCACTTGTGTGGCTCGAACCGCCGATGCGGGCCAGCGAGGGCTGCGCCCTGACGCGGCGAGCCTTGGGCCGTGTGCTCGTCGAAGGCGTGCGCTTGGGCAGGTTGAGACGATGTGCCTTGCCGATGATGGCGTTTCGCGTAAACCCGTCCATCATGTAGGCGATCTGGCTGGCGCTGAGCCCCTGCAGCCAGAGTTTCTTGAGAAGGTCTTCCCGTTCGCTCGTCCATGCCATCGTTTTCGTCCAATCGCTTCAAGATCACGGAGATCTCAGGGCTCCGGGCACTACTTCGCCGTTTCCGGCCGGTCACCTGTGCGGCAACCCGGCCGGGTCTTTCGAAAAACACCCGGTTTCCTGCATGGTTACGCTTTCATCCGGCCGCCATTCGCGGTGCGGATATCAGGAACGACTGACGAAACACTGAAGCGCCGTTCCAAGCCATATGTAGATCATAGTGAACGAGTTCTTAATTGGTCAACGAGATGAAATTTTCAATCTGAACAATTCTATTTTCGCTCTAAAATTATTTTATCAAGAGAGTCAATGACGATATCCATTACTTCTTTTCTAAAATTATTATTAATTTTTTCGATCGTTTGATCCGGGTGTGCACTTCTGGCGTCGTTGGAAAGCCGGTAGATAATCTTGTTTTGAGCTTTGATCGCCTGCAGGACTCCTTCGAGGCACATTTTTTCAACGCGACGCCGTACAGTCGAGTACGGAATTTCCGTCTCTTCAGATATTAAATCGATGTCGGCTTCAATATTATTTGCGTTTGCAATCGCTATTGTTGTCAAAATCATAAGTTGACTAAATTCCTTAACTTTATATTCTTCCATAAATCTGAAAGTCAAGCTGAAATACATCTCATAGATGTGTAAAATTCTACGTGCATCTGTAGATAACAGTTCGTTATCGTTACTCATCATTCCAATCCTTGCGCCGGCACGTTTGTCATTTTGACGAACAAAAGGCGCTTGACTCGAAGTGATAGGTGTTCACCCGAACGTGTTGCCCCTTAGGTTGTGCAGATTCGATTCGCCTAACGGGCTGAGCGTGAAGTCTTTCTCCGGTTGCGGCGGAGAGTTCCGCTATTCCTCGTTCACGAGATCCCTCACCAGATTCATCAAGGTTCCGACCATTTCGGCGGTGATGTCCGCCCCACCGGGCCATCTTCCCTGTGGATTGTCGATGACGCCTGGACCTAGCCGGAACAGTGCGGCCTTGCCCTGCCGCTCCTTCACGACCAGACCGCGGTCCAGAAAACCGCGCAGCCTCCGTTCGACAGTGGATCGCGAGGCGCCGAGCTTCTCAGTCAGCAGTTCCGCGTCCATAGGTACGTCCCCGAGATCGCCGATCGCGATCAGCACGACCATCACAAGGTCAATCGGGTCCTCCGCGCCGAAGCGCTCCTTTAATTGAAGGGTGAGGTCGTAATAGGCGCCAAGCAGCCGCAGGGCGCGATGACGCGCGCCGGGGCTCTCACCCTGGTAATTCGTAGCCGGCGGCAAACAGCAAACCCCCATCGCCTTAGGGCCTTCAGACATGAAAAGGCCCACACGGCAACCCAGTCTCGCGGAGGAGGGGCGCCGCTCGTTTTCCGGTGCCGAGCTGCTGCCGTTTGAAAGCAAAGCTTCAAACAGCAGGCAATCACTCACACCTTGTAGATCTTTGGCTGGATACCGGCTTGCATTGTTATTTTTCGCCTCCCCGGTTCCGCCTTATAGATCGCGGTTCGCCGACAGACATGCAACCACAGCTTGGCATCTTGGTAAATTCGGAAAAATGACGCTGCGTCAGGGCTGTGGGAGAGGAAAACGGGTGCGATATTCAATCAATTTCCGCGAAAAGTGCGGGCGAAATACCATGAATGATTGTGATCTGTGCGATTGAAAAAATGGCTAAATGGTACAGACGGGTGGATTCGAACCACCGACCTTCGGAGCCACAATCCGACGCTCTAACCAACTGAGCTACGTCTGCCCAAACCTGCGACCCTCAGCATCTGACCATCAGGGAGAGCCCTGAAGGCCGTTTCCGCAAGGCGGGGAGGGGCCGCTGCGCTGTGTGCCGCAAGCCTGCAAGGCATGTTGCACCTACGCGAATGGCGCGGAACCTAAGCGGAAATTCCGCCGATTGCAAGAGGGCTGAACAGTGCGCTTCCGCGCTCATCCACAGCGAGGGCGCGACGCACGAAATTGGGCCCTCATAAACGAAAACCCGGACCGACGACGGCCCGGGTTCTCTTAGATATTCATGCCTTCGGGCGGCCGGTTCAGGCGGCTTTGAAAGCGGAGAAGGACTTTTCGAACGCGGCCTTGACCGGCTCGCCGACTTCGGTCGCGACCTTCACGGAAAAATCCTGCAGGTCCTTGACCTGGCCGGAAACCGCGTCGAACTGGCTGCGGGCGAAGGAGGACTGCAGTTCGATCACTTCGGCCACCGTCTTGGCGCCGAGCACGTCCTTCATGAACTTGAAGGTAGCATCGGTGTTCGCCTTGGCGGCGTCGAGAGCCTTGAACTGGAAGTCGAGTGCGCCCTGACGGGTGCTTTCGAAAGTGTCCTCCAGGAGGTCGGTGGCGTCTTCCGCAACCGTCTTCACCTTTGCGTAGGCGTCACGAGCCTGCTCGATGCTCTTTTCCGCCATTTCACGGGCGGCGGCGGGCACTTCAAGATTCGGCATGGAAAAAGCCTCGAAATTCGGGAAAGCGGCCTTGGCGGCAGCGGATTTGGTCGACTTGGCGCGCGGCGCCTTGGCAACGGTCGTCTCGGTCATGTTTCAGTCTCCTTGATCAGCCGGCATCCGAGCCGGTGGCGATCGACGGTCGAATATTTTCGGTTTCGAAGCGGAGGTAGGCCGCATGGCTTTAAGGGAGCCTGTTGCGCTCAGCCGCCGCCGTGATCCGTGAGCAGAATATAGGCGAAGGCATTGTGCATTGCAACATCTTTTTGCACTGCAGCATAGCGCTGGTGTTGAATTTACGTAAGGTCATTGAAAGGGGCGGATAATAAACGATGCCAGAAGCATGCAGCCCGTGAACTGGCCGATAGAATGCGGAGCTGGATTATCGAGCGCAGTCTAACGCATCTCGATCACGGGCGCATCTGCGTAAATATGACGTAGCGTCACAAAATGTCCGGCGGCCAGGAGCGACGAAGGACGGCGGCGGCATGCGTGGGCCGCGCGGTTCCGGGCGCCGGCCGCCTCTCTTTCTATGACGAAGGCCGGCGCTCCTTTGGAACCTGGAGGTCGTGCCGCGTCAGTCCTTCACCGCCTTGGCGGCGTCCTGGGCGGTCCTGCTCGCCTTGTCGGAAATCTCGCGCGCCTGTTCTCCGAGGGCTTCCATCTGCTTGCGCAGATATTCCTGCTGCAGGTTCATGATCTGCTGCACATCATCGGCGCGAACGAGTTTCTGCGCGAATTCGAAGGCGGAGTTCATATGCTCCTCGGCATATTGCAGAGCCTTGCGGTTGATGTCGGAGGTGCCGGTCTGCATCGCGTTGGCAGAGCCTTCGACATTGGACATGGCCTTCTGCGTCGCCGACATGAAGTCGTCGAAAGCCTTCTTCGCCTGATCCATGCTTTTGTCGGCGAAGTCACGCATCTGCTCCGGAATCTCGAAGCCGGTCTTCTTGTCCGCCATGATGATGAATCTCCCTGTCTGTCGTCGGCTGCCGCGCGCAACGCAGCATCACCGCCGGGCGCCTGCGGCCAGCCTATTTTCCCAAGGAAAGAGCATGCGCGACGAGGCCACATATTTCAACCGGATAGCGGAAAGAAGGCCATTAACCACATTGCAAGACAAGACCGGCACAGCAGGGAGGGCGACATGGACGATTCCGTTCGGACAGGATATTTACTGATTGTTTACCGACAATGGCCCTGCGGCTGGCTTGCGTAACACTCCGGTACTTGCCGAAAGGGCCGGATTTGCCGGAACAAGAGGCGCGGACTGAAAGCGGAGACGGAGTTGGAGTGCCCATGGACAGTCTGACGCGCGGCTATCTTGCCTTAAGCGGACTTGCCGCGGCGAATTCCCTGCTCGGCGATCCGCGGCCCGCCTGGATCTGGGCGGGCGACGGCCAGTCGATCCTGTGGGCCAATGCGGCAGGTGCCGCGTTTTTCGGCGTGGAAGCGCTGGAAGACCTTGCCGCGATCAGCGGGCTTGCCCGCGCGCCGGCGCGTCCGCATATCGCACGCATCGCCCAGTCCGGGTCCGCCGACCGCGATACCATCGACAGGCTGCGCTTCTATCGGGGGCTCAGGGTGCTGATCCTGACCTGCCTGTGCCGGAGGCTGATCCTTCCGGACGGGATGAAGGGCGCGCTGATCGTGGCGACCGACATGCCGCGCACCGGGCAGGAGCCGGCCCCGCTCGATGCTCTCTGCCGTTTCGTCGCCGGGCGGACAAATACCGCCTGGCGCATCGGTCCTGGCGGAACCGCGCTTGGCAGCCATGGCCCTCTGGATCTTCCGGATCGCGAAGAGATCGCCAGCCTTTCGGCATCCGGCAAGCGGTCGCCCGTATTCGGGACGCTGCCCGTCGCCGATGGACGTCATGAAGCGGCGCTTGTCGCGCTCGACGAGGGCGAGAGCCTGCTCGTCGTTTCCGGCAACGCGGCTAAAGACGAAACCCATCCGAGCGAACCGGCTTTCAAGCCCGCGCCGCAACAGCCGGTGGACGAGCCGCAAACCCTTGCGGGCGAACCGGACGCGGAGGATGCGGCCGAAGAAAAGCACGTCGAGGATGAGGCGGAATTCGCGCGCCTGACGGAGGAAGTTGGTGGCGAGGCGCCGGCGGAGCCCGAACGGGCGTCCGGAACGGCAGGGGATGACGGAGAGATCATCGCGCCGCCGCATTCCGATTTCGAGTTCGAGGCGGCCGGGCGGCCGGTGCGTTTTGCCTGGAAGATGGATATCGACCGCCGCTTTACCTTCCTGTCGCCGGAGTTCGAACAGGTGATGGGGCCTGCCGCCGCAGATATCGTCGGCGAGACATGGAGCGACGTCGCCCGGCGTTTCGGCCTGGACGAGGACGGCAGGATCGCCTCGGCTCTCGGCCGCCGCGACACCTGGAGCGGACGGACGGTGAACTGGCCGGTTACGGGCAAGGCGCTGCGCGTGCCGGTCGACATGGCGGCCCTGCCGGCCTTCGACCGCCGCCGGGTCTTCGAGGGGTTCCGGGGCTTCGGCGTCTGCCGCGCAGCCGATGCCTTCCCCGATCCGGAAGGTGAGGTGGTGGCCGTCGAGCACTTCAACGCACCCGCTGCCGAACCGGACGAGGCGACGGAGCCGGTGGAGGCCGGGGAAATCGCCGAGGCCCGCTCGGGCACCGACGAGCCGGCGGCGGAAGCTGTGACAGAGGTCGAGGAGGCGACCGGGATCGGCAAGGCATTTGCCGAGACGGCCGAGGAGCCGACAGTCGAAGAGCAGGCCGCCGAGGCCGGGGCGCCTGACGAGGGCGTGGAAGTCGGCGAGCCTTTCGAGGAAGCTGCCGATCAGGCTGCATCGATTGCGGAGGACGCCGAGGCCTCCCGCCTGTCACGGCCGGAGCGGGAGGCCTTCCGCAAGATCGCCGAGGCGCTGGGCGGCAATTCGGTGGAGGACGCCGCGGCTGCGCCGGACACAGAGAAGGTCGTGCCTGAACCCGAAGGCGAGGCGGACGAGGCCGAAAGTCCGAAGGATATCGAAGCTGCCGACAGCAAGGTGACGCAGCTTTTTGCCGGCAAGCGGGCCCGCGGCGCCGCGCCGGAACCCGTGGCGGAGCCGGCCGTGCTGGAAGGCGGTGCGGAACTGGAGGCCTATGACGAGGCAGCGCGCCGGGCGAGGCAGCCCGACGCAGCGGCCCGCAAGTCCGGGCCTCCGACCGCGATCGAGCCGGCCATTCTCGACCGGCTGCCGATCGGGGTTGCCATCATCCGAGATCCGGACCTGCTTTATGCCAACGATACGCTGATCGACCTGCTCGGCTATGAGGATATCGCCGAGTTGCGCGCCGCCGGCGGCCTGGATGCGGTGTTCGGCGAACCCGAGGAATGGCCGAGCGCCAATGGCGATCCGGTGGAGGTGGAGCGGACCATGCGCGTGCGCCTCGCCGGCGGAGGCCTGAGGCCGGTGAAGGCGCGTCTCCATGCCGTTCCCTGGAACGGCGGGCGGGCGCTGATGATCTCCTTCCTCGACCGGCACGACCCGATCCATGAGGCGGCGGTCGACAGTCTGCATGTGGCGCAGACCGCGCTCGGCGAGGCGGAAGAGCAGATCGCCGAACTCGACGCGGTGCTGGAGACGGCGACCGACGGAGTTCTGGTGCTGGACGACAAGGGCACGATCCTGAAGGTCAATCGTTCGGCGGAAGCGCTTTTTTCCTCCGCCCGCGAGGAAATGGTCGGCGCGCCGCTCGCCCATTATCTCGCGCCGGAAAGCCACCGCAGCGCCGCCGACTATCTGGAAGGCCTCGCCCGCAACGGCGTGGCCAGCGTGCTGAACGACGGCCGCGAGGTGATCGGCCGGGTGCGCTCGGGCGGCCTCATTCCGCTGTTCATGACGATAGGCCGGGTCGGCAGCGATCCGGACGCGCCGAAATTCTGCGCGGTGCTGCGCGACATCACCCAATGGAAGACGGCGGAAGAGGAACTGACCCACGCCAAGAAGCAGGCGGAGACGGCCAGCTCGCAGAAATCGGATTTCCTCGCCAAGATCAGTCACGAGATCCGCACGCCGCTCAACGCCATCATCGGCTTTTCGGAAGTCATGATGGAGGAGCGCTTCGGGCCGATCGGCAACGATCGCTACAAGGAATACCTGCGCGACATCCACAAGTCGGGCTCGCACCTGATGAGCCTCATCAACGACCTGCTGGATCTCTCCAAGATCGAGGCGGGCAAGCTCGACCTCACCTTCGAGGCGGTTTCCGCCAACGACATTATCCGCGAATGCGTGGCGCTGATGCAGCCGCAGGCGAACCGCGACCGGGTCATCATCCGCGCCAGCCTGCCGGCATCGGTGCCAAATATCGTCGCCGATGGCCGGTCCGTGCGCCAGATCGTGCTGAACCTCCTGTCCAATGCCATCAAGTTCAACCAGCCGGGCGGTCAGGTGATCGTCTCCTCGGCGCTGGAGGATTCGGGCGAGGTGGTGCTGCGCGTGCGCGACACGGGCGTCGGCATGAGCGCCAAGGACCTGCAGGCCGCGATGGAGCCGTTCCGCCAGCTTCACACCTCGCGCCACGGCGGCGGTACCGGTCTCGGCCTGCCGCTGACGAAGGCGCTGGTCGAGGCGAACCGCGCGAGCTTCCGCATCGATTCGGAGCCCAACCACGGTACGCTGATCGAGATCACCTTCCCGCCGCAACGAGTGCTTGCCGAATAACCACGAAAACCGGGACGAAGATGCTGACACTCGCCGCCATGGAAGACGCCGCAAGGATCGTCTACGGGACCATGAAACCGACGCCGCAATATGCCTGGCCGCTGCTTGGCGAGGCCGTCGGCCGGCCGGTCTGGGTGAAGCACGAGAACCATACGCCGACCGGCGCGTTCAAGGTGCGCGGCGGGCTCGTCTACCTGCAGAATGTCGCCCAGCACAGCCCGAGCGGCACCGGCATCATTTCGGCAACGCGCGGCAATCACGGCCAGAGCCTTGCCTATGCCGCGCGCCGCTTCGGCCTTGGTTGCACCATCGTGGTGCCGCACGGCAATTCGCGCGAGAAGAACGCGGCGATGAAGGCGTTCGGGGCGAGGCTCGTCGAGCACGGGCGGGACTTCGACGAGGCCAAGGCCCATGCGGCGGAGCTGGCGGATGCCGAGGGCCTGCTCTTCGTGCCGAGCTTCCATGCCGACCTCGTGCGCGGCGTGGCAACCTATGCGCTGGAGTTCCTGCGTGCGGTGCCCGATCTCGACGTGATCTACGTGCCGATCGGGCTGGGGTCGGGGCTGTGCGGCGTCATCTCGGCCCGCGACGCGCTGGGCCTTCCCACCAGGGTGATCGGTGTCGTCTCGGAAAAGGCGGATGCCTATGCCCGCGCCTTCGAGGCCGGCAGCTACCGGGAGACGGACAGCGCCAACACCTTCGCCGACGGCATGGCGGTACGCTGCCCGTCCGAGGAGGCGCTCGCTGTGATCCGCGCCGGGGTGGAGGACATCGTGCGCGTCAGTGAGAAGGAGATCGCAGAGGCGATGCGGCTTTATTTCCGCGCCACCCACACGGTCGCCGAAGGGGCGGGTGCTGCCGCTCTCGCCGCGCTGATCGCCGACCGAAAGCGCGGATCGACGCCGGGCGTCATCCTGACCGGCCAGAATGTCGACATGGACGTCTTCGCCGAAGTGCTGCAGGGCGGCACGCCGGCGGTCGGCGAATGATCAGAAGCCATAGCCCGCGTCGAGCAGGAAGGACATCAGCGCTTCCGGATAGCCGACCGTGACCATACGGTTCGTCGGGCAGTCGCCGGGAAAGGGCTGGCCAGGGCACATCTCGAAGCCGGCATCAAGCTTGGGATCGTAGGCCGCGAGCATTTCCGACCAGGCCTGGGCACCCTTGCCGACAAGCGCCGACTGGGCGACATAGCCGGCGAAGAAGCCGGGCGAGAATGCGTCATCCGCCGCCTGTTCGCGCCACTCCCTGAGCTGCGCCAGCCATGCCGCCTGTGCCTTCGCGAAACGGGCTTCGCGGGAGACGTCGCGGATCGTGCCCTGATGCAGGGCGAAGATCTGCTGCGGCGCGGCGCTGCAGGCATAACAGTCGAAGGCATAGAGAAAGCGCTGGTCCGGCGCGGCAACTTCCGCGAGGCCGTCGCCGTCGATATCCTCCGGATGCAGCCCGTCGCCGTCGAAGGCGCCGAGGTCGACAGCCTGCCAGCGGCCGTCGGCCAGCTTCGTCACCGCATATGCCTGGGTGCAGCAATGGGCGCCGCCGGAATAGCTGGTGAAGAAGATTTCGGGCGTATCGTTGCTGGCGTCCATCTCAATGAAGCGGGCGCTGCCTTGCGGGACGCCGAAGCCATCCGGTGTGCCGAACAGCGAGACCACGGGCCTGCCGTCTTGAAGAAGGGTCAGGTGTGGCGCGTCCTCGCCATATTCCGGTTCCTTCGCCATTTCGAGGCGGAGCGTCAGGCCTTTCAGCGCGACCTCGCCGGCGGGCAGGCCAGATTGCAGAGCAATCGAGGGCATGGCGCCTTGCGCGCCAAGGGGCGCGACATCGGCCAGGACAGCAAATGCGAGAATGAGTGGCAGCAGCCCGAGGCCGAATATGCGGGTGAGCCGGTGGCGCATGGAGAGAATCCCGATTTTCGGCACAAGTTTAGGCCCAGCCGGCAGCGGTGTCATTGTCTGGTTTGACGAGGCGGCCATTGGACGGCGGCAACGGACGCTAACGGGATGCGCGGCTAGGGGCTCCAACCCGGTTGGGAAAACGCGGTCGTGATGAGCGCCTCACTGGCAAATGCCGAGAGCCGCGCGCAGGCCGGACTGCACCATGTCGATCGAGGTCGAAGCGTCGAACACCCGCCAGTTGACGGGTCCGATATCGAGGCTTTCCTGGAAGGTTACGACGGTTCGATCGGCGTCCGAGGCGTCGGCGTGGCGGGTGGATACCCGGTCGACCTTGGCCTCGTGCGAAGCTTCCAGCCAGATACCCTCGAACCGGACCTCGACGCGGCTTGCCACGGCCTCGATCGCCTCGCGCTCGGAGAAGCGGGCAAAGACGGCATCGACAATGACACTGTGGCCGGCAGCCAGAACACGGTCGGCCGCCTGGTAGAGTGCGTCATAGACGCGGGCGCTCGCCTCCGGCGTATAGGCTTCCTTGGGCGCGGGAGCGGTTTCGGGGATGCCGAGAAGCTTCTTGCGCAGGGTGTCCGTGCGCAGGATCAGCGCGCCGGGGGCATGGCCGAGGCCTGCGGCCAGAAGCCGGGCCTGCGTGGTCTTGCCGGTGCCCGACAGGCCGCCGATCGCCACGAGCCTCGGGGTTTCCGGCTCGAGAAAGCGTTCCGCCCAGTCGAAATAGCGGGCGACCGCCGTCGCCGTCTTCGGACGGTCCGCCGCCGACTGGTGCGGAAGGGCGGCGGCGGTGACCTTGGCGCGGATCGCCGCGCGCATCATCAGGAAGAAGGGCAGGGCCGCCAGGGCGTCATGGTCGCTGCCGTCGGCGGCCAGCTCGAAATACCGGTTGAAGACGCGATTTGCGGCTGTGTACTCGCCGCGCTCCCAAAGATCCATCAGCAGAAAGGCGAGATCGTAGAGAACGTCGCCGGTGGCGATCGTCTCGTCGAACTCGATGGCGTCGAAAAGCATCGGGCGATTGTCGATCAATACGATGTTGCCGAGATGGGCGTCGCCATGTGCCAGGCGGATGCGGCCCTGCCGACCACGCGCCTGAAGCAGGTCGGCGAGGCGGTGGAGCGTGGCGCGCGCTTCCTGTGTCAGTTCGCGGGCGCGGCGGAAGGGAAAATGCTCGCTGTCGGCGCGAAAGGCCTGATCGTTCTGTTCGATATAGCGGCCGAGATCCTCGATCCAGGCCGCGGCGTCACGGATTTCGGCCTTGCCGTGGGCCTCCGCCATCATCGAGGCCAGCTGCACGGCAAGCTCGCTATCGATACCGTTGCGTTCGGCGACGAGGTCGAGCCGCGCTTCGTCCGCGAAGCGGCGCATCACCACGAGCCAGTCGACCGGTTCTCCCTTGCCGTCAATCTCCAGTCGCCCGGCCCTGCCGCGCGTCACCGGCCGGGCGCTGAGATAGAGGTCGGGCGCGAAGAGCGTGTTGCGCTCGACCTCGCGCCGGCACATGGCGCGGCGAAGCGTCGGCGTCGAATAGTCGAGGAAGGGAAACCTGACGGCGCGCTTCAGCTTGTAGGCACGATCGCCGGCGAGAAAAACGATCGCGGCGTGGGTGTCGAAGCGGCTCACCGTCTTGCCGCCATGGCTTGCCGGATTGGCGAGAAACTCGATCACTTCGGCCTGCGAGGGGCTTTCTCCGGAATGGGGCATGCTGTCTCACCCTGGCTGAGCCGCTGCATCTTACGCTTTCGGGCCGGCGGTTGGCAGTGCGGATTGCCGCAGCTTCGCCGCGTCCCGCGGGAAAAGGCGTTCGCGCCCCGACGTATAGAGCATGTGTTTGATATCGATCATTGTTGTATGATGGAGCGCGGCGCATTCAAGGTGGATGGACGGCAACTTTAGGAGGAAGCCCTCAATGAACGCGCATCTGGGCCTGAAAAAAATCAGACTGAATCTTGCCCGGACAAAGGAATTTCCGAACGGCTCCGCGCATCATGGCTACGAGTTTTCCGCTCCGCTGGACGCGAGCGGCCATATCGACGCCGCCGTCTGGAGAAAGGTACGCGATCATTGCCGGGTGCGCCGGTTCTGGGGGGACGAGGAGGAGGATATCGGCCATCTGGTGCAC
This sequence comes from Stappia albiluteola, assembly GCF_014050225.1. GTDB lineage: Bacteria > Pseudomonadota > Alphaproteobacteria > Rhizobiales > Stappiaceae > Hongsoonwoonella > Hongsoonwoonella albiluteola. Next base: position 122,479 of record NZ_JACFXV010000061.1, read on the forward strand.
CGGCCGGGCGGCGGTTGGGCCTTCCACTACGACATCGACGGCGACGAGGACGACGAAGCCGGCTATCGCTTCGGCGCCCATCCTTTCCGTCCGGGCGAATATGTGTCTATCCGCGACGAGGACGGCGACATGCACACGTTCCAGGTGGTGACCGTCCAGGACGCGTGACAGCGCCGGCAGGCCGGCGCGGAAAGTTGACCTTGATCAAGGCCCGCGCCGGGCAGCGGACTATCATTCCACACCGGACGGGAGGCGTGGTCACGACGCGGGGAAATACTCCGCCGGTCGCTCCTGCCGCGTCTCCGGACGTTCGTCGCAAGAGCGCTTTCGTGATGAGAAAGCGCTCCAGGATCAATGCTTTGAGCATATCCTTATCGCCAAATCCGATTCAGATTTGGCGGTATATGCCTTGGAGGAGCATGTCCGATGAAGTCGCTGCTGCCATCCCTGTGGGATGAGAAATCCGATCCCTTCGCCAATCTCGGCCAGGACCTCAACCGGGTCTTTGCCGATTTCTCCAAGCGCTTTCCCGCCTTCGGCGGCTCGGGGGAAGGGACTTTCCCGGCGCTCGACGTGAACGAGACCGACCGCGGGCTCGAGATCAGCGTCGAGGTTCCCGGCGTTTCCGAGAAGGATATCGACGTCTCGGTGGTCGGGCGGATGCTGACCGTCAAGGGCGAGAAGCGGGCCTCCAAGGAGGTGAGCGAAGAAAACCGCCATGTGAGCGAGCGCTCCTACGGTGCGTTCCGCCGGACGCTCACGCTGCCGTTCGAGCCGGATCCGGCGAAGGTCGAGGCGCATATGGACAATGGCGTGCTGACAATTTCCCTGCCGAAGCCGCCCGAGGAAGTCCGAAAGACGGCGAAGATCGAGGTCAAGCGCAAGGCCTGAGACCGGGACGGCGCCGGTCATTCCAAAACGGAATGGGATAGGGACGGTCGCGCTTTTGCGCGGCCGTTTCCGTTATGCCTATATGGGCGCCACATGCGGCGGGAACAGCGGAAGGTCATGGGCGAGATGGCGGTTGCGGCGAAGACGGGTGGCGCGCTCCTGGTAGAGGCGCTGGAACGGCACGGGGCGGAGCGGATCTTCTGCGTGCCCGGCGAAAGCTATCTCGCGGTTCTCGACGCCCTGCACGACGCGAGGATTCCCGTAACCGTCTGCCGCCAGGAAGGCGGGGCGGCGATCATGGCGGAGGCCTGGGGCAAGATGACGGGCAAGCCCGGCATCTGCATGGTGACGCGCGGACCGGGCGCGACCAATGCCTCGGCCGGCGTGCATATCGCCCAGCAGGATTCCACGCCAATGATCCTGTTTATCGGCCAGATCGAACGCGGTATGCGCGGCCGCGACGCCTTCCAGGAAGTCGACTACGTGCAGATGTTCGGCTCGATCGCCAAATGGGTGGCGGAGATTGAGGATGCGGACCGGGTGCCGGAGATGATCCAGCGCGCCTGCCACGTCGCGACCTCCGGCCGTCCGGGGCCGGTAGTGCTTGCCCTGCCTGAGGACATGCTGGTGGCGGAGGCGGTCGCGCCGCAGCCGGAACCCTTTCAGGTCGTGGAGAGCTATCCGGGGCCTGCGCAGATGGCGGAACTTGGAGAATTGCTGGCGGGCGCGAGGAACCCGGTCGCCATCCTCGGCGGCAGCCGCTGGGATGAAGAAGCGCGCGACTCCTTCATGCGTTTTGCCGAACGCTACCAGCTGCCGGTCGGCTGTTCCTTCCGCCGCCAGATGCTTTTCGACAATCTCCATCCAAACTATGCGGGCGATGTCGGCATCGGCATCAATCCGGCGCTGAAGGAGCGCATCGAGGCGGCCGACCTGGTGCTGCTCGTTGGCGGCAGGCTGTCGGAAATGCCGAGCCAGTCCTACACGATGCTCGACGTGCCGCAGCCGGGCCAGAAGCTTGTCCACGTGCACCCCGGCGCGGAGGAACTGGGCCGCGTCTATCGCCCGGTGCTGGCGATCAACGCCTCGCCGAAAGCCTTCGCGGGAATGCTCGACGGTCTCGCGGCACCGCAGAGCGTTGCCTGGGCGGGCGCGGCCGAGGAGGCGCACAAAGCCTACCTCGCCTGGTCGGGTGCCAGGCCGCGCGTGCCGGGCAGGCTGCAGATGGCCGATGTGATGGCCTGGATCGAGGACAATCTGCCCGACGATGCGATCTACACCAACGGCGCGGGCAATTACGCCACTTGGCTGCATCGGTTCCACCGCTTCCGCCGCTACATGACGCAGCTGGCGCCCACCAGCGGCTCGATGGGCTACGGCCTGCCGGCGGCGGTGGCGGCGAAGCTCAGGTTTCCGGAAAGGACCGTCGTTGCCTTTGCGGGCGACGGCTGCATGCAGATGACGATGCAGGAATTCGGAACGGCGATGCAGGATGGCGCGGCGGTGATCGTGCTCGTCGTCGACAACGGCATGTACGGCACGATCCGCATGCATCAGGAGCGCACCTATCCGGGCCGGGTTTCGGCGACGACGATCGTCAACCCAGATTTTGCCGCGCTGGCGCGCGCCTACGGCGGCCACGGCGAGACGGTGGAGACGGCCGAGGAGTTCGGCGACGCCTTCCGCCGGGCCGAGGCGAGCGGCAAGCCGGCGATCCTGCATCTGAAGCTCGATCCGGAAGCGATCACCCCCGCCCGCAGCCTGTCGCAGATCCGGGCGGGCTGATCCTCACAGCTTGCCGTGCGCGTCCGCGACCGGGAGCGTCACTTCGGCGATGGCATCGTCATCGGGCGACGGGTGGATGCGGAAGCCGAGCGCCTCGCACATGGCGAGCATGCCGGAATTCTCCTTCAGCACCTCGCCCTTGATTGTCTCTATGCCGTCGGCGGCGGCATAGCGGATGATGAGCTGCATCAAGGCCCAGCCGAGGCCCTGACCCTTCATTGCCGAGCGCACGATGATCGCGTATTCGCCGGTGCGGTGATCGGGATCGGCATGCAGGCGCACGACCCCCTGGATCTGGCCGCTTCGCGGATCGAGCGCAGCGAAGGCCATGGCGCGGGCATAGTCGAGCTGCACGAGGCGGGCGATGAAGGTGTGGCTGAATTCCTTGACTGGAGCGAAGAAACGCAGCCTGAGATCTTCCGGCGAAAGCGCGTCGAAGAAGTCCTGATAGAGCGCTTCGTCCTCCGGGCGCACGGGTCGCACGAATACCGTCCTGCCGCCTTTCAGCGTCAGCGTTTCCTCCCATTCCTTGGGATAGGGGGCGATGGCAAGCCGCGACGTGCCGTGCCGGCCGCGCCGGCGGGACACCGCGCCGAGCCGGATACGGGCATCCAGGGTCTCAACGCCGCCAGCGTCGACGATCAGCGGGTTTATGTCGAATTCGCGGATTTCCGGGATGTCGACGGCGATTTGCGACAGTTTCACCAGGGTGAGCGCCATCGCATGCCGGTTCGCGGCCGGACGGTCGCGGAAACCGGCAAGCAGGCGGTCGATCCGCGTGCGGGATATCTGCGCCTCGGCCAGTTTCAGGTCGAGCGGCGGGAGTTCTATGGCGAGATCGGAGACAATCTCGACCGCCGTGCCGCCATGGCCGAACAGGATCGCCGGGCCGAAGGCGGGGTCGTCGGCGAGGCCGACGAAGACCTCCGCCGAATGGGGGTGGGACTTCATCGGTTGCAGCACGACGCCGGTGATGCCCGCTTCCGGGTGGCTTTTCGAAAGGCGCTCCATCAGCGAACGGGCGGCCTCCCTTGCCTGTTCAGGCGAGGCGATATCGAGCACGACGCCGCCGACATCGGATTTGAAGGTGATTTGCGGCGAGGCGATCTTGAGGACGAGACGGTCGGTCCGCTCCAGCATTTCCGCGGCAACTTGCGCGGCCTGTTCAGGCGTGGCGGCAAGCCGCGTCTCGACCCTCGGGATCGCGTAGGCGTCGAGGATTCGGCAGGTCTCGCCGGGGCCGAGCCATTCGCGGCCTTCCTTCATTGCGGCGGCAACGATGGCGCGCGCCGCTTCGGTATCGGGCGAGAAATCCGCCGGCAGGCTCGGCGGCGCGGCCATCAGGAAGGTCTTTGCCTCCATGTAGTGGGCAAGGTGCATGAAGCTGCGCACGGCGTCGGCCGAACTGGCATGGCAGGGAATGCGCGCCTCGTCGAGAGGCGCGCGCGGCAGCGGACTGCCGGCCGCAAGGGCGACGAGCAGCGCCTTGCGCCGGGAAGGAGGTGCCGCATCCGCCGCATGTCCGCGGGCGATCGCCTCGGCCGTTGCGGCAAGCGGCGCGAAGGCGGACGGGGCGGCGACTACCATGACGCCGTCCGAAGACGGGTCGGCCATGAGGATGGAGACCGCCTTTTCGAAGGTCTCGGGCGCGGCGTGCTCGCCGAGAATGAGGGGATTGGCGCGCGGCGCGTTGCCGCGCAGGAGTGGGGCGATGGCCGATAGCGTTTCCTCCGCAACTGCCGCCAACTCGCCGCCCTGTGCGGCCAGTTGGTCGGCGGCGATCGTGGCAAGGCTGCCACCGGTGGCGAGGATCGCGAGGCGCTGGCCGTTGACCGCCTTCAGGCGAGTGACGGTTTCGGCGGCCTCGAACATCTCGTCGAGATCGTCGACGCGCAGGATGCCGGAGCGCTGCAGGGCCGCGTTGAAGACGGCGTCAGGCGCCGCCAGCCGGCCGGAATGGGTCACACCGTCGCCGCGTCGGTCGCGGCTGCGGCCGGAGCGCATCACAATGACCGGCTTCGTGCGGGCGCAGGCACGCGCCGCCGAGAGGAATTTGCGCGGGTTGGCGATGGTTTCCAGATGCACGAGCACGGCGCGGGTGCGGTAGTCGAGGGCGAACCAGTCCAGCAGGTCGCCGACATCGACATCGGTGCGCTGGCCGAGCGAGGCGACACCGGAAAAGCCGACCCGGTTGGCGGCAGCCCAGGAGAGCGTTGCGTTGAGGACAGCGCTCGAACGGGCAATCAGCGCTAGGTCGCCGGACGCAGCAGGCGTTGCCGCGATATGCGCCGCAAGCCCGGCATGGGGAGCGGCAAGGCCGAGGCTGCCGGGCCCGAGAAGGCGCAAAGTGTGCGCTTTTGCCGCCTGCAGCGTGCGGGCGACCAGATCCTCCGGCCAGGCCTCGAAGCCGGTTGACAACGCGATCGCCGCACGGGCGCCGCGTGCGCCCGCTTCGGCGATGAGGGCGGGAGCATCCTGCTGCGCGCCGATCAGGATCAGCAGGTCGGCGGCCACATCGAGATCGGCAAGGCGTCGTTTGGTGCGGAACCCTTCGGCCACGTCCTTACCGCAGCCGATGACGGTCATCCGGCCCTTGAAACCGCCTCCGGATAGCTGACGCAGCAGAACGTCCAGGCAGGCACGGCTGCCTTGCGGCGGGCCGACAATGGCGACGGAGGAGGGGGTGAAGAGGCCCTCCAGATTGCGGATCGTCACGGGTAGACCTCGTTGTCGGCGCAGCCCGCAAAAGCACGGCGCGGCATGTTATCCCGAAGCGTTTCCCGTCGTCTTGCCATTGTTGGACCGGGCGGCATCGCGCGTCGCCCGGTCGGTCTTGGTCGTTCAGTGCGCCATCAGGATCGGCACGGTCATGGAGGCGAGGATCTCGCGGGTCGCACCGCCGAAAAGGAACTCGCGCATACGCGAATGGCCGTAGCCGCCCATTGCCACCATGTCGACGCCATGATCGGAGACGTAGTTCAGGATCGCATCCGCAATGCCCGAGGTCGGGCGCGGCACCACGTCGATGGTGACGTTGAGGCCGTGACGGGCGAGATAGGTGGCGATATCCGCGCCCGGTTCGCCGTACCGCACCTTGCCGGTCTCGACGAGCATCACCGTGACCTTGTCGGCCATGGCGAGGATGGGCAGGGCGGCATGGACGGCGCGGCTGGCGGTCGGACTGCCGTCCCAAGCAACCATGGCGTTCTTCAGCTTCATCCCGCCATTGATGTAGGGAACGACGAGCACGGGCACGCCGGATTCAAACAGCACCGCCTCGATGAGCATTTCGCGCATCGGCTCGGGCTCGTCCGGATTGTCCTGGCCGATCACCACCAGATCGGTGAAGCGGCAATGGGTGATGACCGGCTCGGCCGTGCCGCCGGTGATCATCTCCGCCGTGCGCACTTCGGAATTCACTCCGGCCTTGCGGGCCATGTCGGTGAACTTGCGGCCCGCTTCGGCCGCCGCCTTCAGGGCCGAGTCGCGTGCAATCTCGATATAGTCGGCCGGCATGGGCGCCGCGATGAAACCGGGCACGACCGGCTCGAAGGCGATGGACAGGCCCGTCACATGGGCGTTGGTACGCCCGGCAAGATCAAGCGCAACCCGCGCTGCCTTCTGACTGCCGGCGAGATCGACTACAGTCAGGATATCCTTGATCGCCATTTCTTCCCTCCTTCCGATCACGGAACGCGTCACTGCCGGGAACTTTCTCGGCCAGTTGCATAGAGACTAGCGCTCTCGCGACAAGGCGACTTTGACCGGCGTCAATCCATTGACGGGAGGCCGAAAAATCGGATCAAGTCCGACGAAGATGAGAGGAAAGGCGGTGCGTCCTTCCGGCGACAGAATTTGCTGGCAGGGCTTGCCCATACTCCGCCGTCATCCCGGCCCGCATGCGCGCAAGCGCATTGCGAGAGCCGGGAACCAGATATCAGTCGCGCGCGAGCGCATCGTTGCTTGAATAGAGTGCGGGCGTTGCCCGCGACGATTTCTGGATACCGGATCGGCGGTCAGCTTCGCTTCCATTGTCCGGTATGACGTTGGAGTGTGCGGCTGCTTTTCTGCCGTTACCCCCCGGTTCGTCATACGCGGGCCTGACCCGCGTATCCAAGCGGCGTTTCCCCTGGCGCCGACTGCCCATGGATCGCCGGATCGGGCCTGGCGAAGACGAGCGGAGATGCGGCGAGCGGCCTCTTTTTCGGTGCACAGCAAAGCGTGATTTCCCCAAGCCCCGATTGGGTCTAAAAGACGGCGAGCCACCGGAAACATCCGGAGAGGCGGGATATGAAGCGCGCCGGACTGTCTAGCCGGCTGCCTGGAGCAGAAAATGACCGAAAACGAGCTGATGCTCGGCCGCGTGGTGGAAACTCCGGCCGATCCCGAAACCGCGCCGCTCGACCGAGTGCCGAATCCGCATCCCGACGTGAATTATGTCACGCGTTTCGTGGTGCCGGAATTTACGTCCCTTTGCCCCGTGACGGGACAGCCGGACTTCGCCCATATCGTCATAGACTATGTGGCCGACAAATGGCTGATCGAGTCCAAGTCGCTGAAACTCTTCATGCATTCCTTCCGCAATCACGGTGCCTTTCACGAGGGCTGCACGGTGATGGTCGGCAGGCGTCTGGTGGAGCGTCTGGAACCGCGCTGGCTCAGGGTCGGCGGCTACTGGTATCCGCGCGGCGGCATTCCCATCGACGTCTTCTGGCAGACCGGCACGCCGCCGGAAGGCGTGTGGCTGCCCGATCAGGGCGTGCCGTCCTATCGGGGCCGGGGATAAGCCAACCTGGATTCGCTGCTGCGGATGCTCGGAGAATGGATCAACGATCGTGATGGTATTCAGCAGAAACAATCATTTGTCTGAATGCGTCGCATTGCTGATACTCCGCGCGCCTGCTCGCGTATCCGCAGCCGCCTGACGGCATTGCCGGAGCGGGCGCCCAACCTTTCTGAAAGGCCGGAACAGTGACGATTGCGCAAAAGACTGCCGGGCGGCTGGATCTCGGGGATGAGGGGCTTTCGCTCTTCGACTTCGGCCTTTACGGGCTCACGGTCATCGTCTGGGGTTTTTCCTGGTACGCCCTGAAGCTGCAGGTGGGCACCGTATCGCCGGAGGTCTCGGTCTTTTGGCGTTTCGTGCTGGCGGCAGTCGTCATGATGGGCTTCGCCCGCTTCAAGGGAGCGCGGCTTTCCTTTCCGCTGTCCACCCATCTGCGGTTCGCCGCGATGGGGGCACTGATCTTCTCCACCAACTTCGTGCTGTTCTACTACGGCGCCACCTATGTGCCGTCCGGCCTGTTGTCGGTGGTGTTCTCGCTGGCCTCGATCTTCAACCTGCTGCTCGCCTTCGCGATCTTCCGCCAGAAGATCAGCCGGCGCGTGCTGATCGGCGGCCTGCTCGGCTTCACGGGCGTGGCGCTGCTGTTCCGGCCACAGATCTTCGCCAATGCGGCAGGCTTCGACGCCGGCGCCATCGTCGGTCTCGGCTTCTGCGTCGCCGGTACGCTATCCTTCTGCCTTGGCAACATGGTGTCCGCGTCCAGCCAGAAGGCGGGCATCTCGGTTCTTTCCGCCAATGCCTGGGGCATGGTCTACGGCGCGACGCTGCTTGGGTTGTTCGCCGCGATCAAGGGCGACAGTTTTGCCATCGAATGGACGACAAGCTATCTCAGCGCGCTGGTCTACCTTGCGATCTTCGCCTCGGTGGTCGCCTTCGCCTGTTACCTGACGCTGCTGGGACGCATCGGTTCGGCGCGCGCCGGCTATTCGACGGTGATGTTTCCCGTCGTCGCCCTGCTGGTCTCGACCGCTCTGGAAGGCTTCGTCTGGACGCCGGATGTGCTTGCCGGACTGGCGGCGGTGCTGGCCGGCAACCTTTTCGTCCTGACAGGCAACAGGGCGGCGGTCCGTCGCTGAGCTTATTCGGCGGCCATCATCATCGAGACGTTGCCGATCGCCGCGTGAATGTGGGAGCACAGCGCGTCATGCACTGCGTCATTGGCGTGGGTGGCGCGCAGGATTGTGATCTCGCAGGGCGGAAGCTCGGGAAACCCGTCCGTCTCGCCCAGAATGCGAAAGCCGGGCCGGATCGCGCTTTCGGGCAGCACCGCAATGGCAAGGCCCGCCTGCACGGCGCTCGTCAGCGCGGCGGCGCTCGACGAGGAGTAGGAGATCGCGTAGGGCCTGTTGACGCGGTCGAGCGCGGCGACCGCGGCCGCCCGCCACGAGCAGGTCGTCGGCCCAAGGGCCAGGCGCAGCACATCCTCGCAGTGGAGGCAGCGGTCGGCGGCAGAAACCCAGTGAAGCTGCTCGCGCCGCAGCAACTCGCCGCGCATGTTGACGCAGTCGCCTGAGGTGACGATGGCGATATCCAGATCGCCGCTTTCGATCAGGCCGCCGGTGATGACGGAGCCCTGGCACTGGACGGAAATCTCGATCGCCGGATTGAGGCGGGCGAAAGCGGCGAGAACCTGAGGCAGCAGGCGTTCGGCATAGTCGTCCGGCAGGCCAAGGCGTACGCGGCCGACCATTTCCGGCTCGGCGAAGGCGGCGACCGTCTCGTCATTGAGGCGGATCATGCGCTGGGCATATTCAAGCAGCCGGTGGCCGTCTTCCGTCAGGCGGGACTGGCGGCCGTCCTTGACGAAGATCGGCCGATCGAGGCGTTCCTCCAGTCGGCGCATCTGCATGGAGACTGCGGACTGGGTCTTGTGCACGGCATCGGCCGCCTTGGTGAAGCTGCCGAGTTCGGCGATCGCCAGGAAGGTCCTGAGCTGGTCGATGTCGAGCGCATACGCCATGGAACTGTCTCCAAGCAAGACTAACGTCGAGGGAGAAAACATATCATCATAATCGATGGGTTTCCATTCAAATCATTCGTTTGAATGATTGATTGCCGAATGACATATTCCTCCCATGCACGAAAGCAAGGGGCTTCATCTCGAAGCGCCTTCGCCACGGACAAGCACTTGCTTGCCTCCGAACGGGAGACCTGTGCCATGACGACGATACTGCATCATTCGACCATCCGGCCTGCCCGGACCTCGCTCGTCAGCCTTTCCACGAGCGCCTTCGCGGCCATGGGCCGTGCAATCGCAAACGCTTGGAAAGCACAGCGTAACCGTCGGGAAATCAGGCAGTTGCTCGAATTCGACGACCACATGCTCGCCGATATCGGGCTCAGCCGCTCCGACGTCGTATTCGCTGTCCTGAGCGACCGTTTCGACGATCCGAGCGGGCGCCTGGTGCGCACGCGCAATGAAGCGCGTGACGCGGCCAGGACCGCGCGTCCGTATCGCAGGACGCGCTGAGTCCTTCCTTTCGCAGCCCTGTCGGCACCCTCGCCGACGCCAAGGTCGTAAACTCGCAAATGCGACGACAACGGCAGCTGAAACGGCGATGAGATGCAAGGAGAAGCGCGCCGTGCGGGTCTACCACCCGCTCAAGCGGTTCGACGCGGCGAGATCGAAGCCGTTTCGCTGTCCGGAGGATATGGCCGATTTGCCCGGCTACTACGTCGCGAAAGCTTGAAAACCAGCCGGGTTACAGAGCTTTCGCTCCTCGTATCCAGCCAAATCGGCTCATACCGTTGCCGCCGCATTTGTGAGTTTACGACCTGACTGCCCGCCTCATCCGAGGCGGGCTTTTTTTATATGTGGGGCATTCAGCCGCGCGAGTTCTGCTCGAACAGGTTTTCGAAGGTGCGGATCTGGCTTTCCTGGATGTCGCGTCCGAGCGCAAGCCAGGCATCGGCAAGGCTCGCTTCGCCGGTGCGGTCATTCGCCTCGGGTTCCGGTGGCGCAGCCTCTGACGCCTCGGAAGATGCGGCTTCCTCGGGTGCGGCTTCCTCGGTCGCATCGTCGGCGTCCTCGACCTCGACCTCCTGTTCGGGCGCAGGTTTTGCCATTGCTTCCTGGAAGGACCCGACGGCGCGGAAATAGCCATCCCAGAACGACTGCACGGCTTCGGTATAGGGCGCCATCACCTCGGCGGGCGTGGGAACCGGCTTCGGCCTGCCGCGGGCATAGCCTGCGAGGAAGGCGTCCAGCATGTCGCGCGCGGGGCCGGAAACGAATTGCCGGGCGAAGTTGCCGATCGTCAGCGTCGCGACCACCGGCATCATGGTCTCGATGCCGCCCGGATTGAGGCCAGTGGACTGGGCGATGCGCTCGACGATGGCGCGCTGGACGCTTTCCGGGCCGAAGAAGAGGGCCAGCGGCTCGCCGAACATGCTTTCGGGGGAGGGGGCCGACCGCGCGGCCGCAGGGCCTGGCATCATGGCCAGCAGGCTCTGCATTCCTGCAGGCGTGGAACTGTTGTAGCGCAGCCCCGCAAGGGCGGCCGACATCAGCGCTTCGGATGCTTTCAGTAGATCCGACTTGCCCCAGCCGAACTGTTCGCGCATCAGTGCGGCGAGCGCTTCGGGATCGAAAGCGAGAGGAATTCCTTGCGCGTCGGACATTGCAGCCGGTCCTTGTTGCAATGCCACATCATCGACGCATCGCCGATTGCGGTCAAATGGGAAGTGGAATGCGAAAACGGCCACCCGATATCGGGTGGCCGCGGGTCGGTTTCGCGAGATCAGTAGGCGAAGTCGCGGAAGGCCTTGCTGACGTCGCCGCCCCATTCGCCGTGATAGAGATCCAGCATCTGGTCGGCGGGCGACTTGCCGGTCGCGACGGTCTCCTCGACGGCAGCAAGATGAATGCGCTCGTCCTCGCCGGCGTCGTTCAGCCGGGCGCGGCGCTTCAGGCCTTCGCGAGACAATTCCAGCGTATGGCGGGCAATGTCCAGCACAGTGCCTTTGCGGAATGGCGTCTGCAGCGCCAGCTTCGGCACGCCGTCGCGAAGCGCGACGCGCTCTTCCTCGCTCCAGTCCTTCACCAACTGCCAGGCCTGGTCCATGATGCTGTCGTCGTAAAGCAGGCCGACCCAGTAGGCGGGCAGGGCGCAAATCCGCCGCCAGGGACCGCCGTCGGCGCCGCGCATCTCGATATAGCGTTTCAGCCGGACATCCGGGAACACCGTGGAGAGGTGGTTGTTCCAGTCGCCGAGCGTCGGACGGGCGTCGGGCACCCGGCCTTCCAGAGCGCCGTTCATGAACTGGGCGAAGGTGACGTCGGTCGCGTCGTAATAGGTATCGCCGCGTTTGACGAAATACATCGGCACGTCCACGGCCCAGCGGACGTAGGACTCAAAGCCGAAACCCGGATCGAAGGCGATCGGCAGAGGGCCGGAGCGCTGGTTGTCCGTGTCGCGCCAGATCTCGGCGCGGAAGGACTTGAAGCCGTTCGGCTTGCCTTCGGTGAAGGGCGAGTTGGCGAAGATTGCGGTCGCGATCGGCTGCAGGGCCAGGCCGATACGCATCTTCTTCGCCATGTCGGCTTCGCTGGCGAAGTCGAGATTCACCTGGATCGTCGAGGTACGGTACATCATGTCGAGGCCAAGCGAGCCGACCTTCGGCATGTAGCGCGTCATGATCTGGTAGCGCTGCTTCGGCATCGCCGGCACCTGCTCGCGTGTCCAGGTCGGCGTCATGCCGAGACCGAGGAAGCCGACGCCGAGCGGCTGCGCCACCTCGCGCACCTGCGCCAGGTGGGCGTTGGTCTCGCGGCAGGTCTGGTGGAGATTGTCGAGCGGGGCGCCCGACAGTTCGAACTGGCCGCCGGGCTCGATGGAGATCGCTCCGCCGCCGACCGGATCGGCGAGGCCGATGATGTTGCCGTTGTCGGAGATCGGCTCCCAGCCCAGAAGGCCTTCCATGCCGTCCAGCACGGCCTTGACGCCGTGCTCGCCCCCGTAGGGAATGGGGCTCAGGTCGGAAAGGTTGAAGCCGAACTTCTCATGCTCGGTGCCGATGCGGAACGATTCGGCCGGCTTGCAGCCGGCTTCCAGCGTTGCCGCGAGTTGGGAATACCCCTCGATAGGGGTGGAATCGACGGTGTCGCGGGCCATGCCGTGTCCTTTGGATCAACCTGCGTGCCGATGACCTGTATCGCTACAGACGTGCGCAGAAGGGTTGACCGGTATGAAATGCCCCTGATGCGCCCGGCAAATACGCATGCTCCGCCGAACGCGCCGGGGCGCGTTGGCGGGAAACATACTCAGCAGGCAGCCGCCGTACAAACCGGAAATTTTGTTCCTGAGTTCCATTGCTTCGCCGCAAGGGGCGGGAGCGACCTAAACCCAGTCTCCGAGCACCGCCTGCACCACCGAAAGTACCGCAACGGCCGCCGTGTCGGCGCGCAGTACCCGCGGGCCGAGCGGTATCGGCCGCACGAAAGGCTGGCGGCGCAAATAGGCCCGCTCTTCCTGCGAAAAACCGCCTTCGGGGCCGACAAGCACCGCAAGGGGGCCGCGCTCGATCCCACTTAATGCCTGAAGCGGGTTCTGGCTCTCCTCGCCCTCGTCGCAAAAAAGCAACAGGCGGCCGGGATCGGTGACGTCCCAGCCCTCGATCAGGCGGGCAAGCGGCAGGGGTTCGTGCACGGAGGGAACCGCGACGACGCCGCATTGCTCGCAGGCCTCGATGACATTGGCTTCCATGCGTTCGAGATTGAGCCGGGTCACCTGCGTGTGCTGGGTCAGAACCGGGCGCAGGCGGGCCGCCCCCATCTCCACTGCCTTCTGCACCATGTAGTCGAGGCGGGCCTGCTTCAGCGGCGCGAAGAGATAGTCGATATCGGTTGGCGCGACCTGCTCGCGCGTCTTTTCCTCAAGCGCAATGCGGCAGGCGCGCCGGCCTTCCACCTCGAGGCTCGCGAGCCACTCGCCGTCGCGGCCGTTGAAGACCAGGATGCGGTCGCCGCTCGCCATGCGCAGCACGTTGACGAGATAGTTGGCCTGGGCCCGGTCCGCTTCGATCCGGGCGCCTTCGGCGAGGATCTGGCGCAGGAACAGGCGCTGCATTCTGAAATTCGATCTGGGCATGCGGTGACCCTAACGCAAGGAATTGCCGGGGGGAATCCGTCGAGGCGAAACTCCACCGCCGATTTGATGGGTATGGCCTCTGCTCCGCCTTGACCTGGGCAGCCCGGTCATGTCCCTTGGAGCAAACGTACGTTCCTGAATCTCGCCGCGGAAACAGCCCTTGTCCGACACGAGCAATATTGCCGAATTTTCCGTCTCCGAGATTTCCGGCGCCATCAAGCGCACCATGGAAGAGACCTTCGGTTATGTCCGGGTGCGCGGTGAATTGGGCCGGATTTCGCGGCCCGGTTCCGGCCACGTCTATCTCGACCTCAAGGACGACAGGTCGGTGCTGGCGGCGGTGATCTGGAAGGGCACGGCGTCGCGGCTGAAGATCCAGCCCGAGCAGGGGCTTGAAGTGATCGCCACCGGCAAGATCACCACGTTCCCGGGTCAATCCAAATACCAGATGGTGATCGAGGCGCTGGAGCCGGCAGGCGTCGGCGCGCTGATGGCACTCCTTGAGGAGCGCAAGCGCAAGCTTGCCGCCGAGGGCCTGTTCGCCACGGAGCGCAAGCGGCCGCTGCCCAGATTGCCGCGCGTCATCGGCGTCGTCACCTCGCCGACCGGGGCGGTGATCCGCGACATCCTGCACCGCATATCCGACCGTTTTCCGCTGCATGTCCTCGTCTGGCCGGTGAGGGTGCAGGGCGAAACCTGTGCGACGGAGGTGGCGAACGGCATTCGCGGTTTCAATGCCCTTGCTCCCGGCGGCCCGATCCCGCGTCCGGATCTCCTTATCGTGGCGCGCGGCGGCGGCAGCCTGGAAGATCTGTGGGGCTTCAATGAGGAAGTCGTGGTGCGCGCGGCCGCAGCCTCCGATATTCCGCTGATTTCGGCCGTCGGCCACGAAACCGACTGGACGCTGATCGATCTTGCCGCCGACCTGCGCGCCCCGACGCCGACGGGCGCCGCCGAAATTGCCGTACCCGTAAAGGCCGAATTGCTGGCGTCTGTCGACGACCTGACCCGGCGGCTGACCTCCGGATTGCTGCGTCTCGTCGCGAGCCGGCGCACCGAACTCCGCGCCGCTGGTGCCGCATTGCCATCGCCGCGCGACCTGCTCGCTTTGCCGCGCCAACGGCTCGATACGGCTGGCGAGCGGTTGAGGCCTGCCTTGAGGGCGACGCTGCGCGACCGGCAGGGCAGGCTGCTGACGGCGGCGGCGAAGCTTTCGCCACAAACGCTGGCGCGGACCCTGCGCCACGCGCGCGAGAGCCTTGTGGCGATCGGCGGGCGAAAGGCGCGCGCGCTTCACGTTGGCGTCGAGAGGCGGCGGCAATCCTTCGATGCGACGGCAAGGCGATTGTCGCCGGAGCGGCTTGGCGACCGTATAACGCTGTCGCGCGAGCGGCTGGACGGGCTGTCCGGCCGCTTCGACCGCGCCTTTGGTGAACGGATCAAGGCGGAACGTCGGCAATTGGGGGGGCTGGAGAAGCTGCTTGACTCGCTTTCCTATCGCAACGTGCTGGCGCGCGGTTATGCGCTGGTGCGCGACGAGGCGGGCCAGCCGCTGCGTTCGGCGACCGGCGTGACGCCAGGCACCGCGCTTTCCATCGAGTTTGGCGACGAAAGCCGGCTTGCGGCTGTCGTGGCGGGCGGCGAGGGGGAGCCTGAGGTGCCGCCGCAGCGCAAGGCCAGGCCCGCGAAGGAGCGTCCGCCAGCCGCCAAGCAGGGCTCGCTGTTTTGAGAGGCAGTAACTTCTGTAAGGGGGGCAACGAGGGGCGGGCGTTGCCCGCGCTGATCTCTGGATCCCGTGTCATCGCTCGGCTGCGCCTCACTTGCCCGGTATGACGTCGGAGTGTGTGGCTGCCTATCTGCCGCAACCTCTCGGCTCGTCATACGCGGGCTCGACCCGCGTATCCATGCGGCAGCACCCCTCTCTCCAACCCTTTCGCGAAAACTAATCCCCGCCCTCCGGCGCACGCTTATCCTTGTCCCATCGCCCGGCTGCTCGTGGGACCGTGATCGGACCGACCGTTCATG
>NZ_JACFXV010000062.1 GCF_014050225.1 Stappia albiluteola
GCAAGGCGCGGCAGCGCTGCACCCAACTCAATTCGCAAGAGCGGCAAAGCCGCGCCTTGCCGCTTCCCAGGCCAAACCGCCGGCGCACACGAGCGTGCGGCGATGTTCCTGCTCGCCCCGCGCGCCACGCTCCATCGTCACCCCGGCCCGCAATACGCGGACTTGGCCGCATATGGCGGTAATCCTCTACATGATCGCCGGCAGGATCGTGATGATCGCCGGGAATGCGACCAGCAGGGCGATCGTCAGGACGTCTGCGACGAAGAACGGCGCGCAGCCGCGGAAGACTTCCTGCACGGGAATGTCCGGGCGCACGCCCGACACCACGAAACAGTTCAGGCCTATGGGCGGCGTTATCAGACAGAGCTCCGCCATCTTCACCACCAGGATGCCGAACCAGATCGCGCAAAGTTCGCCCGACATGCCGAAGGCGCTGTCGGCCGCGCTCACCGTTTCGCCGCCATTGAGCGCCATCACCGCCGGATAGACGACCGGAAGCGTCAGCACCAGCATGCCGATTGCGTCCATGAACATGCCGAGCACGGCATAGGCGCACAGGATGATGACAAGCGTCAGCCACGGACTGAAATGCAGCGACACGATGAAATCGCGGAAGGCGTCCGGAAGGCCGGCGAAACCCAGGAACCGCACATAGACGAGCACGCCCCAGATCAGGGTGAAGATCATCACCGTCAGCTTCGCGGTTTCGTGCAGCGCCTGACCGAGCTGTTTGGTTCGCATGCCGTTGATGAAGGCGGCGATGAGCACCACGAAGGCGCCGAGCGCGCCGGCTTCCGTCGGAGTGGCGATGCCGAAATAAAGCGAGCCGAAGATGATGGCGACGACGGCGAGGATCGGCAGCGTTCCCGGCACGGACTGGATGCGCTGGCTCCAGGTGAAGCCCCGCACCGGCGGCGCGTCGCCGCGGAAGGCGGAGATCCCGACAATGATCAGGATGTAGATCAGCGCCGAGAAGAGGCCGGGCAGGAAGCCGGCGATCAGCAGTTTAGCCACCGACTGTTCGACGAGGATCGCATAGATGACGAGGATCGCCGACGGCGGAATGAGCGAGGCAAGCGTGCCGCCGGCCGCGACCACGGCAGCCGACAGGCGCTTGGAATAGCCGACGTCCAGCATTTCCGGAATTGCGACGCGGGCGAAGACGGCCGCTGTCGCGACGCTGGCGCCGGAGACGGCGGCGAAGCCCGCGGTGGCGAAGACGGTGCCGACCGCCATGCCGCCGGGCAGCCAGCCGAGCCAGCGCTTGGCGGCCTCGAAGAGCTGCCGGGTAAAGCCGGCGTAAAAGGCGAGAAAGCCGATCAGGATGAAGGTCGGCAGCACGGACAGCGAATAGGTGACAGACTTGGAATGGGGGATCGTGCCCGCCATTTTCAGCGCCGCCACGAACCCTTTCTCGAAGCCGAGCCGCATGGAGAAGATGGCGATGAGCCCGAGCGTGCCGACGAGGGCGGCGGCGAAGGCGACGCGCATGCCGATGACCACGAGCACCAGCAGCAGGCCTGTCATCAGCAGGCCGATTTCAAATGGCGTCATTATGCGCGCCCTCCCTCGTTGGCGCCGTCTTCGCCGAATGCTTCCTCGATTTCATGCTGAGCGGCCGTCGTCACGTCCTCGATGACGGGAACCGCGATCGGCTCCGCGTCGGGATGCAGGACGAGGCGCAGGTAGCCGTAGATCTGCATGGAGAGCCGCAGCCAAAGGAGCGAGAGCGCCACGGGCACCAACAGCTTCGATGGCCATGTCGGCAGGCCGACGTCGATGGTGCTGTCGCCGATCTGGTACGAGCGTTCGAAATGGAACCACGAGCCGTAGATCAATGCCGCAACCACCAGCCAGATCAGCACGACGCCGACGAGTTCCGCGATCCAGAGCGCGCGGCCCTTGAAGCGGCCGAGCACGATCTCCATGCGGATATGGCCGCCGACGCGCTGGCAATAGGCGATGCCGCCGAAGGCGAAGGCCGCCATGGCCTGCTCGGTCAGGTCGATGAAGCCGGGAACGGGCGAGTTGAAGAAGGTGCGGCCGATGATCTGCACGACGGCGAGCAGCATGAGCGCGAGGATGCTGGCAGCGGCGATGAGATTGAACAGATTCTCGATCCTGCCGAGGGCGCCGTCGAACCGGATATAGGTTTCCGGCCGGCCGCTTGGGGCGGTCTGCGATGTCATGGCGGGTTTCCGTGCGGACAGTGGATGCGCCCGGTGCGCGCGCCGGCGGCCGGGCAAGAAATCCTGCGCTCCGTCCCGTGGGATCGCGGGACGGAGCGCGAGGTTTTCCGATCGATGTCAGTCTCAGTTGAGCTTCGACTGGACCAGGTCAAGAAGTTCCTGGCCGGGAATGCCCTTGGCATTCATTTCTTCGACCCAGGCCTGCCAGAGCGGCTCACCGGCCTTATGCTTGAACGCGGTCAGCTCGTCCTTGTCGAAGGTCACCTGCTCGATCTTCATTTCGTCGAGCGTCTTGTACCACTGGTCGTAGACCTTGTCGTATTCGGCAAGGTAGTGGTCGAGCGATTCCTTGACGGAGGAATCAAGCGCCTGCTTGTAGTCGTCCGGCAGGGCGTTGTAGGCGTCGATATTGATCACCACCGGGCAATTGACGGTGCCCGGATTGAGGTTGGTCGTCCACCAGTTCGAGGCTTCGTAGGTCTTGAACGACAGGTGGGCATGCGGCGCGAAGGACGCGGAGCGCACGGTGCCGGAATCGATCGCCTGGAAGGTTTCGGCCGCGGTCACGGTCGTCGGCACGGCGCCGATGGTCTCCATGGCCTTGCCGATACCGCCGAGCGCGCGCACGCGCATGCCGGAGAAGTCCTCGACCTTCTTGGGCGCGTCGCCCTTGCCGACGAAGTTGTACTGCGGCATCGGCGAGGACATCAGCAGCTTGGCGTTCCAGCGGGCCAGGTCCTTCTGCACCGCCGGGTGATGGTAGAGCGCCTCGTCGACCTCGATCTGCGTCTTAAGGTCGGGCACGCCGAGGAAGGGAAGCTCCAGAACCGTAAGCGTCGGGTTCTTGTCCTCGTGATAGGAAGCGCAGATCTGCGCCATCTCGAAGGCGCCGATGGAGATGCCGTCAAGGTTCTCGCGCGACTTGGACAGCGCCTCGCCATAGGCGATGTTGAGCTTGAACTTTCCGTCGGTCTTCTGCGCCAGCAGTTCGTTCAGCTTTTCCAGATGCTCGGTAAAGGCGCGCCGCTTGCCCCAGACGGAAACGTTCCAGGTCACGTCCTGGGCGAATGCCTCGGCTGTAAAGGCGAAGCCGAGCGCGAGCGCGGTGGCCGCCGTCAGCAAGGTACGAGTGCGTTTCATTCCCTTCCTCCCAAAGATATTAGCCAAACTTGTTGGCAGTCTTATCGTTACGGGTCGCTTGTTGAAGCCCGTTCTGCCGACGTCGCGCGACCGCAGGGCACGCTCGCCGGCAGAAGAAAGCGCAGCCTACGTTTTTACCCATACCCAACTCAACCCTGTTAAGCCGATGACGTCGCGGCCTTCCTCAGCAAATTTACTTCACCGATGCGTGGGACGGGGAAACCAGGGTTTAAATTCAATCGGGAGGGCGTTTGGCCCCTTAGCCCTCGGGTGCAATGGACAGGCGCAACCTTCCGATCTAACGCTACCAACCGGAGCGTTTTTCGATTTCACGAGGCAGGCCTATGGAATTCTCGCTGACAGAAGAAGAAACCCTGATCCGCGAGACGGCGCGCAAGCTGGCGGCGGACCGCATCGCCCCGCTGGCACAGCGCCTCGACGAAGGGGAGGGGCGGCCGGAATTCCTCGCCAATCTCAGGCTTCTGGCCGAAAACGGCTTCATGGCGCTCAATGTCGGCGCCGACTACGGCGGCACGGAAGCGGGCACCGTCGCCTTCGCCCTTTCGGTGGAAGAGATCGGACGCGCCTGCGCTTCCACCGGCGTGACGGTCTCGGTCACCAACATGGTGTGCGAGGTGATCCAGGCGGTGGGATCGAAGGAGCAGCGCGAGGCCTATCTGCCGAAACTCGCCGACGGCACCTATCCGGCCGGCGGCTTCTGCCTGACGGAAGCGGGGGCGGGCTCCGATCCGTCTTCCATGCGCACGCGGGCGGAGCGCGACGGCAACCATTATGTGCTGAACGGCTCGAAGCTCTACATCACCTCGGCCGAATATGCCGGTGTCTTCGTCGTCTGGGCGGTGACCGACCCGGACGCGCCGAAGGGCAAGGGCATTTCCTGCTTCCTGGTGGAACGGGAGACGGAAGGCCTCATCGTCGGCAAGGCCGAGAAGAAGATGGGCCAGCACGGCTCGGTCACCAACGAGGTGCACTTCGAGAATTGCCGGGTGCCGGCGACTGCGATGATGGGCGCGGAGAATGACGGCTTCCGCATTGCCGTGGGCGAGCTTGCGGGCGGGCGCATCGGCATCGCGTCGCTGGCGCTCGGCATCTCGCGGGCCGCGATGGACGCGGCCAAGGCCTATGTCAAGGAACGCAAGCAGTTCGGCAAGGCGATCGCCGACATGCAGGGTATCCAGTGGATGATCGCCGACCGTGAAACGGAGCTTGAGGCCGCGCGCCTTCTGATCCTGCAGGCGGCCTACCTGAAGGACCAGGGCCGGCCCTTCGCCCGCGAAGCCTCGATGGCAAAGCTCTTTGCCTCGGAAGCCGCGCAGCGTGCCACCTATACCGCGCTGCAGCTGCACGGCGGGGCGGGCTTTCTGCAGGACCTGCCGCTGGAGCGGTACGCGCGCGATGCCCGTATCACGACGATCTACGAGGGTACGTCGGAGGTACAGCGCCTGATCATCGCCCGCGAGGTGATGAAGGCAATCTAGACATTGCGTGCGCTCTCGTGCCAGGCGGGACGATAGCCGGCGGCAAGGACCGCCAGGATGGTGGGCGGCGTCAGCACATCCGCGATGCCCGATACGGGACGCGGAACGGGTTGGCCGTAGCCCTCGAAGCTCCAGGGCAACAGGGTCTCGCCCTTGATCGCGAATATATGGCCGTCGCGCAGAATCATGGCGCCGTCCGGCAGGGTGGAGATCTCAAGTCGATGCAGACGCTTGACCTTGCCGTCGAGGCGTTCGGCATGGAGGCAGCGGTCCATCTGCGGAGCGGAAGGCGGCGCATCGTGACCGCCGGCCGCGGCCCATGCGCCGACAAAGGCTTTCGCATCCTCGCGCCGGCATTCGAAACAGGGGCGGTGGCCTGCGGCAAGCGCTGTCACCTCGTCGAGGAAGAACAGCTCCGTATAGCCGGGACCCATCACCTCCCGTTGCCGTCCCTTGAAGGAGAGGCGGCAGCAGATCCATTGCCGGCTGGCAAATGCGCGCGTCCCGAGCAGCTTCGTTTCCGGGTCATGCAGCCGGCCGCCGCGATTGCCCATGAAGGCGCCGCGCTCCGGGCGGGCATGAATGGATCCGTCGGGGGCAACGCGGTTTTGCAGGGGCATCGCAATTTCCAAACGTAGCGTTAGATGGTAGAGCGCGGCTATTCCATTGGACAGGTCGCGATTTTACAGGGGTGCGGGCGATGAACATTCTGCTGATCGGATCGGGCGGCCGCGAGCACGCCCTTGCCTGGGCAATAGCCAATTCTCCTCTGACGACAAGGCTTTATGCTGCGCCCGGCAATGCCGGTATCGCCGGCGAGGCGGAACTGGTCGCCCTTGATACCACGGACCACGATGCGGTGATTTCATTTTGCCGAGATAAGGAGATCGGCTTTGTCGTCGTTGGCCCCGAAGCCCCCCTCGTCGCCGGCCTCGTGGACGACCTGACGGCTGCCGGCATCAAGGCCTTCGGGCCGTCGAAGCAGGCAGCGCGCCTTGAAGGCTCGAAGGGTTTCACCAAGGACCTCTGCGCCAGGGCGCATATCCCGACCGCCGCCTATCGCCGCTTCACCGATGCGTCGTCGGCCCGCGCCTATGTCGAGGTCAAGGGCGCGCCGATCGTCATCAAGGCGGACGGGCTCGCGGCGGGCAAGGGCGTGACGGTCGCCATGACAAAGGAAGAGGCCTTTGCCGCCATCGACGCCTGTTTCAGCGGTGAATTCGGCGAGGCGGGCGCCGAACTGGTGGTCGAGGAATTTCTGACCGGCGAGGAAGCGAGCTTCTTCGTGCTGTGCGACGGCACACACGCGCTGCCGCTGGCCACGGCGCAGGACCACAAGCGCGTGCTCGACGGCGACAAGGGGCCGAATACCGGCGGGATGGGCGCCTATTCGCCGGCTCCGGTAATGAGCGACGACCTGATCGAGCGCACGATGCGCGAGATCATCATGCCGACGGTCAAGACGATGGCGGCGGAGGGAACGCCCTTCAAGGGCGTGCTCTACGCGGGACTGATGATCACCGGGGACGGGCCGAAGCTCATCGAATACAATACCCGCTTCGGCGACCCGGAAACCCAGGTGCTGATGATGCGGCTGAAGGACGACATCGTCCTGCTGATGCTGGCATCGGTCGACGGCACGCTCGACAAGATGAGCGCGCGCTGGCGCGACGAGGTGGCGCTGACCGTCGTCATGGCCGCGAGGGGCTATCCCGGCGACTATGCCAAGGGGACGGAAATTCGTGGGCTTGAAGCCGCCGCGGAGGACCCGATGGTGGAGATCTTCCATGCCGGTACCAAACAGGACGGCGACCGGCTGCTTGCCAATGGCGGGCGGGTGTTGAACGTGACGGCGCTGGGCAGCACCGTGGCCGAAGCGCAGGACCGGGCCTATGCGGCGATTGCCAGGATCGACTGGCCGGAAGGCTTCTGCCGTGCGGATATCGGCTGGCGTGCCGTGGAGCGCGAAAAAGCCTCCTGAAGCCTTGCCCGGTCCACGCCCTTCGTTCCATGCTCCCGGCAACAACGGGAGGAGACGAACTTGAGCACGGAAAACGGATTGCAGACCGATCTGCCGGAGCTTTTTCCAGGGTTCCGGGCCGGGCTTGTCGAGGGCGAAGGCGCGGAGATCTTCTGCCGCATCGGGGGCAGCGGTCCGCCGGTGCTGCTTCTGCACGGCTATCCGCAATCGCATGCCATGTGGCATCCGATCGCGGCGCGGCTTGCCGCAGAGTTCACGGTCGTGGCGGCCGATCTGCGCGGCTACGGTGCGTCATCCGCTCCGCGGGGCGACGACGGGCACGTTCTCTATTCCAAGCGCGCGATGGGCGCGGACATGGTCAGGATGATGGAACGCCTCGGGTTCCAGCGCTTTGCCGTGGTCGGCCACGACCGGGGCGGTCGGGTCGCCTACCGGATGGGCTTCGACCATCCGGATCGACTGACGCGGGTCGCCGTGCTCGATATCCTGCCGACCTATGCCTATTGGGCGCGGATGGACTGGCGCTACGGCATGCGCATGTATCACTGGATGTTCCTCGCCCAGCCGAAGCCAATGCCCGAGCGCCTGATTGCCGGCGACAGCATTGCCTATCTGGAACACACACTGGCAAGCTGGACGAAGGCCAAGGACCTCTCCGCCTTCGATCCGCGCGCGCTGGAGCATTACCGTGCCTTCTATCGCCAGGAAGCGAGAATCCATGCCGTCTGCGAGGATTATCGGGCCGGCGCCACGGTCGACATGGCGCAGGATACGGCCGATCGTGAGGCCGGCCGGAAGATCAAGGTGCCGCTCCTCTCGATCTACGGGGAGGCAGGTTTTGGCGGCGGCGAGCGTTCGCCGGCTGAAGTCTGGGGCGAATGGGCGCAAGAGGTCGAGGCTGTCGGCGTCGACGCGGGCCATTTCCTCATCGAGGAAGCCCCTCAGGCAACCTATGCGGCGCTGCGTCCGTTCCTCGCGAAAGATATCCAATGAGTGGGACAATCGACAGGCAGGACGCTTTTTCCGGCACCAGGGAAGTGCCGCAAGCCCTTGCCTTCGACGCCGAAAGGCTGGCGGCTCATCTCGGTCGCCGGATCGACGGATTTGCCGGTCCGCTGCAGGTCCGCCAGTTCAAGGGCGGCCAGTCGAACCCGACCTATCTGCTGGACACGCCCGACAGGGCCTATGTGCTCAGGCGCAAGCCGCCGGGCACGCTCCTGCCTTCGGCGCACGCGATCGACCGGGAGTATCGGGTGATGTCGGCGCTTGGAAAGGCCGGCTTTCCGGTGCCGCGTACCTTTCTGCTCTGCGAGGACGAGGGTGTCATCGGCACGGCCTTCTACGTCATGGAAAAGGTCGAGGGCCGCATCTTCTGGGAGCCGTCGATCCCGACCGTGGGCGGGCAGGAGCGGGGCGCAATCTATCGAGCGATGAACGCGACCATTTCACGGCTGCACGGTTTCGAACCTGAAGCGCTGGGGCTCTCCGATTTCGGCCGGGCGGAAGGCTATGTCGCGCGCCAGATTTCCCGCTGGGCCAAGCAGTATCGTGCGTCGGAAACCGAAGCGATCCCGGAGATGGACCGGTTGATCGAGTGGCTGCCGGCTCAGGACGTTCCCGCCCATCCGCCGCGGATCGTGCATGGGGATTTCCGTCTCGACAACCTCATCGTCGCGCCAATAGGCCCGGACGTGCTTGCCGTCCTCGACTGGGAGCTTTCGACGCTCGGCGATCCGGTTGCCGATTTCACCTATCACTGCATGCAATGGGTGATGCCGGCCATGCCGGACGGTTCCGGCATCGGCTCTCTGGACGGCCTCGACCTCGACGCGCTGGGTATTCCGGGGCTTGCCGACTATATCGCGCTCTATGAAGCAGCGACCGGCTTCGAGGTCGCGGAACGGCTCGACTTCTATTTCGCCTATAATTTCTTCCGCATCGCTGCGATCCTGCAGGGGATCGCGGGCCGGGTCCGGGACGGAACTGCGGCCAATGCCAATGCGGCTGCGATGATCCGTCAGATCCGCCCGCTGGCGGAGACGGCCTGGACATTCGCCAGGCAGGCGGGGGCGTGAGGCCGCGACGTGGCGTTGCGGTGGAAAATTCGGGAAAGGTCAGTTCCTGGCGATGATCTCGTATTCGCCGCGGTGGACGAGTTGCCTTGCAGCCGGCGAGCCCGCCTTGCGCCGGCACAGAAAACGCGGGCGGCGGTTGGTGAGCGCGGCGACGCGACGGCGGGCAGCGGAAATGCGCGGCGTGCCGGTCGGGGCCTGATCGTCGAGGACGCGGATCGCGCCATTCGGTTCGACGGCGACCAGCGGCAGGCCAAGAAGGCTCGACCAGGAGCGCCAGTCCTCGGCCGCGGCTTCAATATCGGCGCCGGAAAAGAGCTCGACGCAAAGGCTCGGATCGCGGTGATGCAGGCCGATGCTGATTGAAAGTGCCGCGGAATTCGGCGCCGGCGTGACCCGCGCATAGACCCCGGTGAAGGTTCCGACCGGCAGGACGACGGTGAGGGGCAGGCCGGAAAGGCGCCGCTTCATGATGACCGTCTGCTGGTCGATATAGACGTTGAAGGCTTCGTTGCCGGTCGGCTCGCCCAGCGGGTCGGCCTTTGCGGTGAAGCGATGCGGGAGCCTTGCGGGATCGAGTCGCAGAGCGCGGCTCGATCCCGCGGCAGCGGCATCCTGGAGTGCTGTTTGACGCCTCAATTGCCTCTCCATCGGACCCTTTGTTTTGTGGGCCTCTGATGGAACCAACTTAAGCGGGGGACGTACCGATCTGCTTAACAAGCACGGTTAAATTTCTCTGATTTTGAAGAGGGTTAGGGAAGAGTGACCAAAGTTGGTTGCCAGCAGGTTAGGAAATGGAGCGGCCGCGCGGGCGTCGGCCGGTGTTCCGCGCTGCTTGCCGAAGGGCGGGCGAATGCCTAAACACAGGGCTGACACGCTCCCGCAGCCGCAGCCATGGATGAACAATGACGGAACTGGTCGATCAGGCAGTGCTTGAAAAGCGCGCCGCAGCGCTTGTCGAGGCGGCGAAGAAGGCGGGTGCGGATGCCGCCGACGCGGTCGCCGTTTCCGCCGTATCGCTCGGCGTCGACGTGCGTGAGGGGAAGGTCGAGGAGACCGAACGCGCCGAAGGCGACGATTTCACGCTGCGCGTCTTCGTGGGGCGCAAGGTGGCGAGCGTTTCCGCAAACAGCCTTGGCGATATCGCAGCACTTGCGGAGCGCGCGGTCGCGATGGCGAAAGTGGCGCCGGACGATCCCTATGCCGGGCTGGCCGATCCCGGCGACCTCATCCGCGACATGCCGGCTCTCGACCTGCTTGACGGGACCAGCGTCGATGCGGCTTTCCTCGGCGAGCGGGCGCGGGCGGCCGAAGCCGCCGGCCTTGATGTCGCAGGCGTCAGCAAATCGGGCGGTGCCAGTGCCTCCTGGCAGCTTGCGGGCCTGGTGCTTGCCGCCAGCAACGGCTTTTCCGGCTCCTACCTTACCTCCCGCTTCGGCCTGTCGATGACGGCGGTGGCGGGCGAGGGCACGGGGATGGAGCGCGACTACGATTACGACTACCGCACCTATCTCTCCGACATGGACCGGCCGGAAGATATCGGCCGCCGCGCCGGCGAGCGGGCAGTCAGGCGGCTCAACCCCCGCAAACTGTCAAGCCGTACGGCCGACGTGATCTACGAGACCAGGGCAGCGCGCTCGCTGGTCGGCCATTTCGCCGGCGCGGTCAATGGCGCCGCGATCGCGCGCAAGACAAGTTTCCTGAAGGACAGGATGGGAAGCCGCGTCTTCGCCGAAGGCATTACAATCACCGACGATCCGAGGAAGCCGCGCTCCCCCGCCACCCGTCCGTTCGATGGCGAGGGGCTGGCCGCGCTGCCGCTTGCGATGGTCGAGGACGGCGTGCTGCGGCACTGGTTCCTCGATACGGCGACGGCACGCGAACTCGGCCTTGTCTCCAACGGGCGCGCCTCTCGCGGCGGCGCCGGGCCTTCGCCGAGCGCCACCAACCTTTGCCTCAGTCCCGGCAAGGAAAGCCCGGAGGCGATGATGAAGGCGATCGGCACCGGACTGCTGGTGACGGACCTGATCGGCCATGGCGTCAACGGCGTGACGGGAGACTATTCCAGGGGCGCTTCGGGTTTCTGGATCGAGAATGGCGAAATCGTCTATCCGGTGAGCGAGATCACCCTGGCCGGCAACCTGACCGACATGTTCGCCCGCCTCGTGCCGGCCTCCGATCTCGACGACCGCTATTCGACCGCCGCACCCAGCATCCTGATCGAGGGTATGACCATTGCAGGTCAGTGAAATCGAAGACGCGCAATCCGACCTGGACCTGCTGGAGGCCGCCGCCCGCGAGGCGGGGCGCGTCGCGCTCGGCTTTTTCGGCTGCGATCCCAGGCGTTGGTCCAAGGAAGGGGACTCCCCGGTCTCCGAAGCCGATATCGCCGTCGACCGGGCGCTGCATGAGTTGCTGACCTCGGCGCGGCCCGAATACGGCTGGCTTTCCGAAGAAACGACGGACGATGCCGCCCGCCTGTCGCGCCGCCGCATCTTCGTTGTCGATCCCATCGACGGCACACGGGCGTTCCTGTCCGGTGGCGACGAATGGACGGTGGCACTGGCCGTGGTGGAAGAAGGGCGGCCGATTTCGGCAGCCGTCTACCGGCCTGTCGGTGACGAGATGTACTTGGCGCGGACGGGCTCCGGAACGATGATGAACGGTGCGCGCGTGCGGGTATCGCGGAGGGACAGCCTGGAAGGTGCGACCTTCGCCGGCCCGAAGGCCGTTGCGGGGCGTTCGGACCTGAAGGCGCGCGGGCTGGAATATGCCGGTTACATCCCTTCGCTCGCCTATCGCCTGGCGCTGGTCGCCGCGGGGCGCATCGATATTGCGGCGGCGCGCGGGCGGGCCTGCGACTGGGACCTTGCGGCAGCCGATCTTTTGGTGCAGGAAGCGGGCGGCCGCCTGACCGACCTTTCCGGCAGGACGGCACACTACAACAAGACGGATGTGCGCCATGGCGCGCTGATCGCCGGTCCGGCAAATCTGGTCGAGGATCTACGGCCGATGCTGGACTTGGCGATGTAGCGGCCGCCGATTTGGCCCGATCGCACCCCCCGATCGCATCCTGCGAACAACGCCCGGCAACCGGGTTTCGAACATGTGCACTGATGGAGAGCAGGAATGACTGGGAAAGACCAGCCCAAGCAGCTTCTTCACCTCGTATTCGGCGGCGAACTTGAGAAGGTCGACGAGCTGACCTTCCGCGACCTTTCAGATCTCGACATCGTCGGGATCTATCCGAATTACGCAACGGCCTATACCGCGTGGAAGGAAAAGGCGCAGGCTTCCGTCGATAACGCCCACATGCGCTATTTTATCGTCCACATGCATCGCCTGTTCGATCCGGAAACCGACAAGCACCCGTCGTGAACCGGATCTTCCTGTCACTCGCCTCGCCGCGGGCAGGGGGGATCCTGCCTTGCTGAAGAGCCTTGGCCGTCATCCGATGGTGCTCAACGCCATTGGTTCGATGCTTGCCGGCTACCTGCTTGCCGTGCGCAAGACGAGTTCGCTTGTCGTCGATCCGCCGGATTTCTACGAGAAGGTCCTGCCGGACCTGCCGATGATCGTTGCCATGTGGCACGGCCAGCATTTTCTGATGCCCTTCGCGCGGCCCGACGGCTGGGATGTTCGCGCCATGATCTCCCGTTCGGCGGATGGCGAGATCAATGCCATCGCCGCGCGAAAGCTGGGTCTCGGCCTCATCCGCGCGTCCGGTGCGCAGAAGGCGCATCAGGTGACCAAGCGCGGCGGCATGCGCGGCTTCATCGAGGCGATGCGCGCGCTCAGGGAAGGCGGCACTGTTGCGCTCACCGCCGATGTTCCGAAGGGGCCCGCGCGTGTTGCGGGGCTCGGCATCGTGCAGCTTGCCAAGCATTCCGGCCGGCCAATCGTTCCCATGGCCTTTGCGACCAGCCGGCATATCGATCTGAACTCCTGGGACAAGGCCTCGATAAACCTGCCCTTCAGCCGCGCGGCGCTGGCAATCGGTGATATGATCCATGTGGACGCGGATGCCGGGGAAGAGGCTTTGGAAGTGGCGAGGAAAAAGGTCGAGGACGGCCTGAACGAGGCGACGGAACGTGCCTACAGGCTGGTGAAGGCTCGATGACGGCTTCGCGCCCTCCGGCCGGTACGCTTTCGCGCGCCGCCGCGTTGGCGCTTCTTTCCCTCTATGACGGGGTGGGGCATATCGCCTACCCGGTCCTTTCCCTTCTCCATCGGCGGCGGGCAAGGCTCGGCAAGGAAGATCCGGCCCGGCGCGGCGAGCGTTTCGGCGCAGCGAGCCAGCCGCGCCCCGAAGGCGACCTCGTCTGGGTGCATGCGGCGAGCGTCGGCGAGACCAATGCGGTCATGCCGGTGGTTCGCGCGCTGACGGATCGCGGCCTGAAAGTGGTGCTGACTTCGGGGACGGTGACGTCGGCCAAGACGGCGGCGGAGCGCCTGCCGGACGGCGCGCTGCATCAATATGTGCCCTACGATCTCTCCGGCGGCGTGGCGGCGTTCCTCGACTATTGGCGACCGGCGGTTGTCATGCTGGTGGAGTCCGAGATCTGGCCGGCGACTTTTCGGGCAGTTAAACGGCGCGGTCTGCCGCTTGCGATCCTTAACGGCCGGATGTCGCCGAAATCCACGTCCGGGTGGCTGAAGGCGCGCGCGCTGGCGCAGACCCTGTTTGGCCTCGTGGATGTCTGCCTCGCCCGATCGGAAGAAGACGCGGAAAACTACCGCAGCCTTGGCGTTCGCGATGTTCGCGTGGTTGGCGACCTCAAGTTCGAGAGCCCGGTTCCGGATGCCGATCCGGCGGCCTTGGAAGACTTTCGCCGATGGATCGACGGCAGGCCGATCTGGCTTGCAGCGAGCACGCATCCCGGCGAGGAGGAAGTGGTGGCGGAGGTCCATCGCCGCCTGCGCGACGAACATCCGGGACTTCTGACACTGCTGGCGCCCCGCCATCCCAACCGCAGCGGTGAGATCCGCGTGGTGCTGGAAGGGCGGGGGCTCAATGTCGCCGTCCGCAGCCGTCATGACCTTCCCGGGCCGGAGACGGACGTCTATCTTGCCGATACGATCGGCGAGATGGGGCTCTTCTATCGGCTGTCGCCGATCGTCTTCATGGGCGGTTCTTTCATGTCGGCCGGCGGACACAATCCTCTGGAGCCGGCATTCTGCGGTGCCGCGATCCTGACCGGGCCCGGTTTCGCCAATCAGCAGGACGTGTACGATCGCCTGATTGCCGAGAAGGG
The DNA here is from genome assembly GCF_014050225.1 of Stappia albiluteola. Lineage (GTDB taxonomy): Bacteria > Pseudomonadota > Alphaproteobacteria > Rhizobiales > Stappiaceae > Hongsoonwoonella > Hongsoonwoonella albiluteola. The sequence goes on from NZ_JACFXV010000062.1 coordinate 14,137, forward strand.
GACGCTGGTCGTGCATGGGGCGGAAGATCTCGCGGAAACCCTGAGCGAACTCCTGCACAATCCGCGGCACGCGGCTGAAGTGGCCGCCGCGGCGGGCCGGACCGCGCATGATGGCCAGGGGGCGGTGTCGCGGACGATGGATGCCCTGTCCGCGTTGCTTCCCCGAAACGGTGCTGCCTGACCATGGCGCTCTTCGGCCGGGCACCGGCGTTCTGGTGGCAGCCGCAGCCGAGCCTGCAGGCGCTGGCGCTATGGCCGATCGGCGCCTTCTACGGAGCGGTTACGGCGAGCCGCATGCTCGGCGCTCCGTCCGGCAAGGTCGATACAGGTGTCGTTTGCATCGGCAATTTCGTTGCCGGAGGCACGGGAAAGACGCCCTTCAGCCTCGCTTTTTACGAGCATCTGGCGCGGCGCGGCAGGAAACCGGTGTTTCTGTTGCGGGGCCACGGAGGCGCTCAGGCGGGGCCGTTGCTGGTCGATCCGCTGCAACATCGCTCGGAAGATGTCGGTGACGAAGCACTGCTTCTTGCCGAGAGGGGACCTACCGTTGTGTCCCGCAACCGGCTTGCTGGCGCCGAACTGGCGGCGCGCCATGGGGACATGATCCTGATGGATGACGGCTGGCAGAACCCGAGCCTTGCAAAAGACTTTTCCTTTGCGCTCGTCGATGCGGCGACGGGCGTGGGCAACGGCTTCTGCCTCCCGGCAGGACCGCTGCGCGCGCCGGTCGGGAAACAGATCGTCGCCGCCTCCGCGCTAGTCGTCGTGGGCGAGGGGAACGCCGCCGACCCGGTCATCCGGTTCGCCGCCCGCAAAGGGTTGCCGATCTTCCACGCGCGGCTCGAAGCGAGGATCGACGATGACTTGCGCGGCAGCAGGGTGCTGGCCTTCGCCGGTATCGGCCGGCCGGCGAAGTTCTTCGACAGCCTGAGGGACAGCGGCGTTGACGTTGTCGCGGAAAGGGCCTTCGCCGATCATCAGCCCTATAGCCGTCAGGACGCGGAAAGCCTGCTGATGGAGGCGGAGGAAAAAGGCCTGGAACTTGTAACGACGACCAAGGACATGGTGCGGCTCAAGACGGGAGACGGCGAGGTCCTGCGATGGCTGGCCGCGCGTGCGCGGGTGGTCGAGGCCGAAATGCGGATCGACGACGCAGGCCGCATGGTCGATCTGGTGCTAGGGACGCTCCGCCGGAAGGCGTGAGCATTGCAGTCAGGGGAGGTTGCCGGCTTCCTGGAAGCGTTTCAGGGCCGCCGCCGCATCTACGTAAGCCTCCTGGCGCGATACGCTCCAGTATTTCAGCTCGTCGATCGGGATTGCCTGGCCGGTCACCGCGCAGCGTACGAAAGTGCCCGGCGCCTCGATCTGGAAATCGCCGTCGAGAAAACGGACGCGCGCCTCGCTCGGCATTCTGGGCTTTTCGAAACGGTTCATTCTCTGCGCTCGCCGACTGTCAGCTGATGGGCCTTGATAACGCCTGCCGCCCGGCTTGACCAGCCCGTTGCCCCTTGCCGAGCGACCGCGCGCCGATCTCAATTCACTTGTCCTCCGGGTGAGAGCTCGCTCCCAGCGTCTCCAGAATACGGCAGGACGAGACATCCTCGCCATCGCATCTTTCGATCATGCCGGAAAGCGCCGATCGAAGCGCCTGGAGCCTGGCGATCTTGCGGTCGACTTCCGCCAGCTGACATCGCGCCATGCGGTCCACCGGTTCGCAAGGCTTGCCGGAAACGGACGACAGGTCAATCATCTCGGCGATATCCGGCAGCGAGAAGCCCATCTCCCGCGCATGGCGAATAAAGAGAAGGCGGGTGCGGTGGTCGTCGGTATAGCGGCGCTGTCCGCCATCCGAGCGCGGAGGCTTCGGCAGAAGGCCGCGTGCCTCGTAGTAGCGCACCGTCTGGACGCTGGTGCCCGTGTCGCGGGCAATCTCGCCGATGGAAGAAATCCCGGTCATGCCTCAACAAGCCTCTTGAAGCTACAATTGCTATAGGGATTAGGGTCGCCGGGCTGGAATTCAAGATGCGGAGAAGACGGCCAATGGCTGGATGCTGTTCCCATGAGGCCCGTTTCGAGGGCATGAGCAAAGCCTACAAGCGGTCGCTGGTCGCGGTCATCGTCATCAATGCGGCGATGTTCCTGGTCGAACTGACGGGTAGTGCCGTTGCCGGCTCGCAGGCGTTGCAGGCCGATTCGCTCGATTTCTTCGCCGATACGATGACCTATGCGATCAGCCTCGCCGTGATCGGCCGGCCGCTGCGCATTCGCTCGCTTGCCGCGCTGGCGAAGGGCGTCAGCCTCTGCTTCATGGGCTTCTTCGTATTCGGCGCGACGATCTGGCGGGTTTTCTTTCTTGGAGTGCCAGATGCTCCGATCATGGGCGGCATCGGGATGCTGGCTCTTGCTGCAAACCTTGCCAGCGTCCTGATCCTGCTGCGCTATCGGGACGGCGACGCGAATGTGCGTTCCGTCTGGCTGTGCAGCCGCAACGACGCGATCGGCAATCTGGTCGTCGTGGCGGCGGCGGGCGGGGTGTTTGCATCCGGGACTGGCTGGCCGGACGTCGCGGTTGCCGGCCTGATGGCCGGGCTCTTCCTGTGGTCGTCCGTCTCCATCCTTCGCCAGGCGATCGGCGAATGGCAGCATGGACTATTGCATCGGCTCGAGCATGAAGACGCGAAAAGTCATGGAAGTGCGGCCAGTTGAGCCACAGATGCCCGGATCAGTCGTCGGACCCACCTTCGCCGCCTGCGTCCCGTGTTCGCGGTGTTACCTGATGCAGCCGGTCGGCGCCTGCAAAGAGCCCTTCCTTGAGTTGAAGCTCGAGCCGTTCCTTGTCCCGCCGCCGGACATCCGTTTCGATCTCGATGATCCTCTCGCCTTCTATGCCGAGTGCGTCGAGGGCGGCGCGGCCGAACGCAATGCCGGACTCGAAGGTTTCGCGGATCTGGAAATCCACGCCGCGTTTCGTCAGGTCTAGGGCGTGGGCCCGGTCCGTCGCGCGGCAATAGAGCTTTGCAGTGGGAAAATGGGCGCGGATGACGTCGATGGCCCGGGCCATCACCTGTTCGTTTTCGATGCAAAGGGCGATGAGGACCGCGTCGCCGGCTCCCGCGTGGGTCAGAATGTCGGCCCTTGTCGCGTCGCCATAATAAACCTTGTAGCCAAGCTTGCGCGCATAGCGGATCCGGTCCGGATGCAGGTCGATCGCCGTGATCGCCACGGCGTCGGACGTCAGCATTTGCGCCACCACCATGCCGAAACGGCCGAAGCCGACGACCAGCACCGTCGGTTTGGCGGCGCTGAATTCCTCGATGACGGTGGTATCCGCGCCGCGTCGCTGCATGCGGGTGGCGACAAGGTCGTGTGCCGTACACGCTAGCGGCGTGCACAGCATGGTGAGGATGACGATCGCAATCAGCAGGGTAGTCTCGGGCCGGTCGAATATTCCGGCGACCGTAGCCGAGGTGAACAGGACGAAGGCGAATTCGCCGCCTTGCGGCAGCGTGACGGCGATCTTCAGTGCATCGGAATTCGAAGACCCGAACAGGCGCGAGATCAGCCAGAGCAGCACGCCCTTCACCCCCATTACCAGGAGGACGCCGGCCGCGACGAGCCAGATGTTGTTCAGGAGCAGGCCGATATCCAGCACCATGCCGATGGAGATGAAAAAGAGGCCCATGAAGAGGGAGCGGAAGGGCTCGATATCCGCTTCCAGCGTTGGGCGGAAGCTCGATTCGGCGAGCATGACGCCGGCCAGGAACGCACCAAGCGCCATGGACAGGCCTGCGGCATGCATGACGCCGGCGCTTCCCAATGCGACCAGCAGGGCGGCGGCCAGCATCACCTCCCGGGCGCGCGAGGCTGCCAGGAAGGAAAAGATCGGGGTGAGCAGGTATCGACCGGCGAAGATCACGCCGGCCACCGCTGCCGCCGTGATCCCGATCTCGTTGAATATTCCCGACACTGAGGTTGGTGTCTGCGATGGCGCCAACATGGGGACGAGCGCCAGAAGCGGTACGATGGCCATGTCCTGCAGCAGCAGGATGCCGAAGGCGCGCTGGCCGTAATTGGTGGAAAGCTGGCCGCGCTCCTGCAGGATCTGCAAGGCGAAGGCTGTCGATGAAAGGGCCAGCCCGAAGCCGCCGATCACCGCTTTTTCGGCAGTGCCGCCGGCCAGCAGCAGGCACGCGGTGAGGGCAGCGCCGCAAGCCAGTACCTGCGTGGTGCCAAGGCCGAATATGTCGCCCTTCATGCGCCAGAGCCGCGCGGGCTCCAGTTCCAGGCCAATGACGAAGAGAAGGAGAACGACACCGATCTCGGCAACGGAAAGGATTTCGCCCGGGTCGGGGATCACGTCGAAGCCGAAAGGGCCGATCGCGATGCCGGCGGCCAGGAACCCCACCACCGAGCCGAGCCCCAGCCGCTTGAAAAGCGGTACGGCGATGACCGCAGCCGAAAGGAAGACGATAGCCTCGGTAAAAATCGGCGGGGCGGCTTCGGCGGCCATGAATCGCATCCGGTGGCGTTGTTGCGGCGATCCAGCCTAGTCGCTGTTCGGTCCAGGTCAAACCGGCTTCGTCAAATGCCGATAATCCGTCGCATCGCCTTGAAATGGGCAATCGCCTGCACTTCGAAGACCTGCATGAACTGGCGGGCGGTCTCGCGGGCGACCTGGTCCGGGATGATCCTGAGTGGCTTGCCGGTCGAAAGCGCGAGCACGTGCTGGCGACAGGCGCGTTCCAGGTAGTAGAGGTCGTCGAAGGCATGGGCGACGCTGGGGCCGCCCACGACGACGCCGTGGTTCGCGAGGAAGATCACGTCGGCCGAGGGATCGTCCTTGGCGCGCTGGGCAATCCGCCGGCCCTCTTCCTCGTCGAGCGCAATGCCGCCGAACTCGTCGTCATAGGCAAGGCGGCCATAGAAACGGCAGGCGGTCTGGTGCGCCATTTCCAGGCGTCCGTTCTCCAGCATGGTGAGCGAGGTCGCGTAGGGCATGTGGGTATGCAGCACGCAGACATGGCGCGGGTTGGCGCGGTGGCTGGCGATGTGGATGTTGCGCGCGGTCGCCTCCACTTCGCCGTCGCCCTCCAGGATCTGGCCGTCGCCGTCGATCATGACCAGGTCGTCCGGGCGCATCTCGGACCAGTGAATGCCGTATGGATTGATGAGATAGCGCTCGCCGTCGCCGGGCAGGACGACGGAAAAATGATTGCAGATGCCTTCGTTCAGGTCGAAATGTGCGGCAAGGCGCAGGACGGCGGCAAGCTCGCGGCGATACTCGGCCACAATCGACATTGGAAGGCACCTCTTTTTGTAATACGAATAGCCTTTGTTTATCCAATCCCTTTATCGAGGGAAAGAGGCTCCGTATCGAGTCGGCGAGCTAAAGAATCCCGCAGGAGTGCAGGGCCGACTTGAGGGAGCCGGCGTCCGTGTAGAGATGCGCCTGCAGACCGGCGGCTTCCGCCCCGCGCACATTGGTTTGGCTATCGTCGATGAAGAGCGTTTCCGAAGGCTTGTGCCCGTAGCGTTCGCAAATCCTGAGATAGCAGGCAACATCCGGCTTGCGGGCGCCGAACTCGGCCGAAACATGTGCCGACTCGCCGAAGATCTCGATCGCCTCCGGCGCACAGAAGGGGAGTGCCTCCTTCAGCATCATGCCGTTGTTGGTCAGCAGTGCGGTGTCGACCTCTTCCGATACCGCGCTGGCGACCGCAAGCGTTTGCGGGCGCGGGCGCATCATTGCCTTTTGCACGGAAATCCAGGTCTGCCGGTCGATCCTGTGGTTGAGGCGTCGGGAAAGGGCGGCGAGATAGGCGTCGCCCGTTGGCGGATCGCCCGCTTCCGCGCGTTCCTCGAACTCGGATCCGTAGATCAGGCGGTCGATGTCCTCCCCGGAAAGGCCTGTCAGCCTTTCCAGCGCGCCAAGGCGGATATCCGTGTCCCAGTCGTAGAGGACACCGGCCATGTCGAAGATGACGAAGGAGATCGTCATCGTGCTGTTCCTATCCGTTCGCGTTCAAAGCGCGGTACCGCCGATGGTCATGCCGTCGATGCGGAGCGTCGGCTGGCCGACGCCGACCGGCACGCCTTGACCCTGCTTGCCGCAGGTGCCGATACCCGGGTCGAGCTGCATGTCGTTGCCGATCATCGCCACCCGCGTCAGCGCATCGGGGCCGTTGCCGATCAGCATGGCTCCCTTGATCGGCTGGCCCACCTTGCCGCCTTGCACACGGTAGGCCTCGGTGCAGGAAAACACGAACTTGCCGGAGGTGATGTCGACCTGGCCGCCGCCGAAGGAAACGGCATAGATGCCATCCTCGACGCTTGCCAGGATTTCGGCCGGGTCGCGGTCACCGGCCATCATGACCGTGTTGGTCATGCGCGGCATCGGGATATGGGCGAAGGACTGGCGGCGGCCATTGCCCGTCGGCTTCACGCCCATCAGTCGTGCATTCTGCCGGTCCTGCATGTAGCCGACCAGAATGCCGTCTTCGATCAGTACCGTGCGGTTCGTCGGCGTGCCTTCGTCGTCGACCGTCAGCGAGCCGCGCCGGTCGGGGATCGTGCCGTCGTCGACGATGGTCACGCCCTTGGAGGCGACCCGCTCTCCCATGAGGCCGGCAAAGGCGGACGTCTTCTTGCGGTTGAAGTCGCCCTCGAGGCCATGACCGACGGCTTCGTGCAACAGGATGCCCGGCCAGCCGGGGCCAAGCACCACGTCGAAGCTGCCGGCGGGAGCCGGAACCGCGGAGAGGTTGACGACAGCCTGGCGCAGGGCCTCGTCGACCGCCGCCTGCCAGCGGGCCTCGGCGACGAATTCACCGAAACCGGCGCGGCCGCCGAAACCGTAGGAGCCCGATTCCTGCCGGTCGCCTTCGCCGACGACGATGGAAACGTTGAAACGCACCAGCGGGCGAATATCGCGCACGCGGTGCCCGTCGGCGCGCAGGATGTCGACCACCTGCCATGTGCCGGCAATCGACACGCTGACCTGCCGCACGCGCGGATCGCGAGCGCGCGCGAAGGCGTCGACCTCCTGCAGCAGGCGCACCTTCTCTTCGAATGATGGTTGGCCAAGCGGATTTTCATCCACGTAAAGATGGCGGTTCGTGCGCTGGGGCGCTGCGGCATAGGTGCCCGAGCGCCCGCTCGCAACTGCCGACACCGCATCCGCCGCACGCTTCAGGGCGGCTTTCGAGATTTCGCCGGAATGGGCGTATCCAGCCGCCTCGCCGGCAACCGCACGCAGGCCGAAGCCCTGGGTCGTATCGAAGTTCGCGCCCTTCAGGCGGCCATTGTCGAAGACGAGGCTTTCGGACTGGCGGTATTCCAGGAAAAGCTCGCCGTCATCAGCGCCCGCAAGCGCACCTGCCGTGATAGCCCGTGCCGTTTCCTCGTCCAGGTCGGACAGGGCCAGAAGGTCGATGGTGCTGTCGGTCATTGTGGGCTCGGTATCCTGAACGAATTTGAATTGGGCCGGCCGTCTTGCCCGGCCACCCGATAAGATAGGGTTGCGATCCAGCAATTGCAGGCCGGCATTCGCCGTGGCGTCAGGGCAGTGCCGCGAAACCTTCCTTGAAACCCTTGAGCGAGATCGGAATGCCGATACCTTCCTCGGGCGTCTGGAAGATGACGAAGGTGGCGGTCTCGCCCGTCTCGAACTTGGCAATCAGGTCGTCCTGGAGCACGGCTTCCGAAATGCAGCCGGTCGGCAGGCAACGCACGAATGTCGCATTTCCTATGTCGTCGCCGTCTACCCTGAGACCAAGGCCGGTCGGGATCAGCACTCCAAGCGGGGCTAGTACGCGCAACAGACGTGTCTTCTTGTCCGCCGTTTTCAGGACGATGACCGAAAGGCCGACGTTTTCGCGATCCTCGGCGGTGACATTCTGGATGAGCGCGCATTGCTCCTCCTTGGCACCGGGGGGCGTATCGCAACGCATCTGCCAGTCGCCATGGACGGTGCGGACTTCGCCTTGCGCCTTTGCGACTGGAGCGCCGCCCGACGCGGCCAGGGCCAGGGCGACGAGGGCCGTTGCCGCATGCCTGGCAAGGCACGCTCTCAGATCGCGAGCATCCCGCCTGGCCGTTGAATAGATTTTCCAGGGCACGGTCTTTTCTCCGTCCTCGACCATTTTCGGTCTCTCGTGCGGTCTGCGATTGTCGCCCTTGCCGAACGGGGCCGATCCGGGCGATTCGCAAAAAAGGGTTACAGCCCCATGGTTTTCCGATGCGCGCGCGTTCTTTTCAAGGCGAAAGCGGGATTCGGTCCTCGAAAGCCCCAACACTGACGGCGGACGGTCTGGAAATGCGGCCCGGGCATCCCTTCTGTCGGCGATACGCCGCGGCGCGGCGATATTCTGGGTAGCGCTGCCAGAACCTTATTGCGGTCGAGGCCGGCTTGTGGTTTCACATGCGCGACTATGATCTCGATCAAGCGGGGCTGCGGCGTTTCGCCGCTGGTCGCTGCTTTCGATCATGCAGTATGTGGCTGTTTGCGTATTATACTGCGTCGAATTTATGGTCATTCCGGCATGAGGTCTACCGCGCGCCATCAAGAAGGCGCGCTGGCCGCCAGGCTGGACGACCACGTTTTGGTGAAGGACCCGGCCGCAAAACGGGGGCTGAGGGTCAGGGAAGGGAGCGTAGACGTGACGAATACGGTCAAGCGTCTTACAGCGGGAATTGCCGGCGTCGCCGGATTTGCGGGCCAGGCAGCCGCGTCGCAGCCTGTGCCGTGGCAGACTGGCCTTCAGCCGTCCGTCACGAGCGTTATGGATGACATTCACTGGTTCAACGGCTTCACGTTGGCCATCATCACGGTCATCACGCTTTTCGTTTTGGCGCTTCTGATTGTCTGCATCACGCGCTTCAGCGCCAAGGCCAATCCGCAGCCGTCCCGCACCTCCCACAATACACTCATAGAGGTGCTGTGGACCGTGGTGCCGATCCTGATTCTGGTCGTGATCGCGGTGCCGTCCTTCCGCCTGCTGTTCAAGCAGCTTGAAATCCCGTCCTATGACATGACGGTCAAGGCGACCGGCTATCAGTGGTACTGGGGCTACGAGTACACTGACGAGAACATGGATGGCCTCTCCTTCGAGGCCTACATGCTGCAGGATGACGGGCGCGAGGAGCGCGCTTCCCAGCAGGGCGTTTCCGTTGATCAGTTTCCGCGCCTCCTTGCCGCCGACAACGAGCTCGTTGTGCCGGTGGGCAAGACGGTCCGCGTGCAGGTCACGGCCAACGACGTCATCCATGCCTTCGCCATGCCGGCCTTCGGCGTGAAAGTGGACGCCGTTCCGGGGCGCCTGAACGAGACCTGGTTCCGCGCCGACCAGACCGGCGTGTATTACGGCCAGTGTTCCGAGCTCTGCGGCAAGGATCATGCCTTCATGCCGATCGCCGTTCGCGTTGTGACCGAGGAGCAGTTTTCGGCCTGGGCCGAGGCCGCGAAATCCGACCTGGAGCAGGCGAACAAGGATCTTTGGGCTGCGATCGCGGCGGAAAAGAAGACGGCCCAAAAGGCTGTCACGCCGATTGCCGTGGCCAACCGCTGATCGGTTGAAGGACGCACGGGCGGCGCCTTCTGTGCGGCGCCGCCTCGCACAAGTTCGAAAGAGGGAGCTTCACTCATGGCCACTGCGACCGACGCGCATGGCGCCCACGACCACCCGACAGGGTGGACCCGCTGGGTCTACTCGACCAATCACAAGGACATCGGCGTCCTTTATCTCTGCTTCGCCATCTGCGCCGGCATTGTCGGCGGCCTGCTTTCGGTCGGCATTCGCCTCGAGCTGCAGCAGCCCGGCATGCAGATCTTCTCCGATCCGCATCTGTTCAATGTGTTCACGACGGCGCACGGCCTGATCATGATCTTCTTCATGGTGATGCCGGCCCTGATCGGCGGCTTCGCCAACTTCTTCGTGCCCATCATGATCGGCGCGCCGGACATGGCGTTCCCGCGCATGAACAACATCTCCTTCTGGCTGCTCCCGCCGGCCTTTATCCTGCTGCTGCTGTCGCTATTCGTCGAAGGCCCTCCTGGTGGCAACGGCGTCGGCGGCGGCTGGACGGTCTATCCGCCGCTCTCGACCTCCGGTCAGCCCGGTCCCGCCATGGATCTGGCGATCCTGTCGCTGCACATTGCCGGTGCTTCGTCGATCCTCGGCGCGATCAACTTCATCACCACCATCTTCAACATGCGCGCGCCCGGCATGACGCTGCACAAGATGCCGCTCTTCGCCTGGTCCGTGCTCGTGACGGCCTTCCTGCTCGTGCTCTCCCTGCCGGTTCTGGCGGGCGGCATCACGATGCTGCTGACCGACCGCAATTTCGGGACGACCTTCTTCGACCCGGCCGGCGGCGGTGACCCGATCCTTTTCCAGCACCTGTTCTGGTTCTTCGGTCACCCGGAAGTGTACATCCTGATCCTGCCGGCCTTCGGCATCATCAGCCACATCATCTCCACCTTCTCCAGGAAGCCGATCTTCGGATATCTCGGCATGGCCTATGCCATGGTGGCGATCGGCGTCGTCGGTTTCATCGTGTGGGCGCACCACATGTTCACCGTCGGCCTCGACGTGAAGACGCAGGCGTATTTCGTTGCCGCGACCATGGTGATCGCCGTGCCGACGGGCGTGAAGGTGTTCTCCTGGATCGCCACGATGTGGGGCGGCTCGATCCAGTTCCGCACGCCGATGCTGTGGGCAATCGGCTTCATCTTCCTGTTCACCGTCGGCGGCGTGACGGGCGTTCAGCTCGCCAATGCCGGTCTCGATCGCGCGCTGCATGACACCTATTACGTGGTGGCCCACTTCCACTACGTGCTGTCTCTCGGCGCCGTGTTCGGCATCTTCGCGGGCTGGTACTACTGGTTCCCGAAGATGTTCGGCTACATGTACAACGAGACGATCGGCAAGGCGCATTTCTGGATCACCTTCATCGGCGTCAACCTGATCTTCTTCCCGCAGCACTTCCTGGGTCTGGCCGGCATGCCGCGCCGCTATGTCGACTACCCGGATGCCTTCGCCGGCTGGAATGCGATCTCCTCCTACGGCTCCTATATCTCGGCCTTTGCCGTGCTGGTTTTCCTCTACGGCATTGTGGAGGCATTCAGCCGCAAGCGCGCCGCTGCGGACAATCCGTGGGGCGAAGGTGCCACGACGCTCGAGTGGACGCTGTCGTCGCCGCCGCCGTATCACCAGTTCGAGACGCTGCCGCGGATCAAGTAACAGGCAGGCGGCGCGCGGGATTGCCGTGCGCCGCCCGCAGATCTCGGGAATATCGCGCCATCGGTCGCACGACATGGACGGCGCGTGGAATTCAAGGGAAGTCGAAGGATGTCATTGGCGGAAGTCCGGGAAGAGATGGTCGACGAAGCCTGGGCCGGCGGGCAGGGCGGCGTTGGCGACTATCTCGCTCTGCTGAAGCCGCGCGTCATGTCGCTCGTCATCTTCACCGCATTGGTGGGAATTGCGATCGCACCAGGCGGCATTCATCCGGTTCTCGGCTTCACGGCACTGCTATGCATCGCAATCGGCGCCGGAGCGTCGGGTGCGCTGAATATGTGGTACGACGCGGATATCGACCGGGTGATGTCCCGCACCCGTAACCGGCCGATCCCGGCCGGCAAGGTGACGCGGAGCGAGGCGCTGGCCTTCGGCATGACGCTCGCGGTGCTCTCGGTCCTCGTGCTCGGCCTGCTGGTGAACTGGCTTTCGGCCGGACTGCTCGCCTTCACGATTTTCTTCTATGTCGTCATCTACACGATGTGGCTGAAGCGCTCGACGCCGCAAAACATCGTCATCGGCGGTGCCGCGGGAGCATTCCCGCCAATGGTTGGCTGGGCAGCGGTAACCGGCAGCGTGAGTCTTGAGAGCATTGTCCTGTTCCTCATCATCTTCATGTGGACGCCGCCGCATTTCTGGGCGCTGGCGCTGTTCAAGTCGAGCGACTACGAAGCGGCCGGCGTGCCCATGATGCCGGTGGTGGCGGGAGATGCCTCTACCCGGAACCAGATCCTGCTCTACTCGCTGATTCTGGCGCCTGTCGGTGTGCTCCCCTATGCGCTCGGCTTCGGCGGCCTGGTCTACGGCGTCACGTCTGGCGTGCTCGGCGCGGCGTTCCTGTTGCTCGCCTACCGGGTCTGGCGGAACCGGGAGGGGGATGAGGCGCGCCGTTCGGCGATCCGTCTGTTCTCTTTCTCGATCCTCTATCTCTTCCTGCTCTTTGCCGTCCTGCTGGGTGAGCACCTGGCGGTCTCGCTGCTAACCGGTGTCGCATGATGGCTGAGGAAGGTATCCGGCTGACGGCGGAGCAGAAGAAGCGGCGGCGGGCGCGGAACATTGCCATCGCCGCGGCAATCGGAGCGCTCGTGGTGCTGTTTTACGTCGTCACGATCGTGAAGCTCGGGCCGGGCGTGTTGAACCGGCCGATCTGAGGAAAGAGTGTGAAAGTAGTGGCAGCATGAGCGAAGCCCCGGAAAAGACGCGTGAAGAGACAGCGCTGAACCGCAGCAATCGCAAGATCGCGCTCGCGGTAGGAGGCGTCTTTTTCGCGATGGTCGGCGTCGCCTATGCGTCCGTTCCACTCTATGAGCTTTTTTGCCGGGTCACCGGCTACGGCGGGACGACGCAGCGCTCCGACGCCGGGGCCGACACGATCATCGATCGCGAGATCACAATTCGCTTCGACGCGAACGTGAATTCGCGGCTCGGTTGGGAATTCAGGCCGCTGCAGCGGACGATAACGCTGAAGATGGGTGAGACGGCGCAGGTCGCCTATTACGCCGCCAATCTCGGCGCCGCCGACAGCATCGGAACGTCCGTCTTCAACGTCACGCCCTTCGAGGCTGGCGCCTATTTCAACAAGATCGAGTGCTTCTGCTTCACCGAACAGGAACTGGCGAGCGGGGAATCGGTCGAGATGCCGGTGGTGTTCTTTGTCGATCCGGAAATGGACAAGGACGAAGACCTGAAGCACGTGAGGGAGATTACGCTCTCCTACACGTTCTTTCCGGCTGCGGATGCGGAAAAGCCGGTGGCGTCAGCGCCGCGATCCGGCTTGACCAAGGATAATCTTTGATTGCGGCGGCATAGCCGACGCTTGGTGTAAAATCGGGGGAAGCCACCCATGGCCCATACCAAGAACCATGACTACCATCTTGTCGATCCGAGCCCGTGGCCGTTTATCGGCGCCATTGGTGCGCTGCTTACCGCACTCGGCGCCATCGGCTGGATGAAATCGGCGCAGGGCGTCTCTTTCGACATTTTCGGCATCGACCTGACGGGTTGGGGGCTCTTCGCCGTCGGCATGCTGATCGTGCTCTACACGATGTTCGGCTGGTGGCGCGATACCATCCGCGAATCCATCAAGGGCGACCATACGCCGGTCGTGCAGCTTCATCTGCGCTACGGCATGCTGCTGTTCATCGCGTCGGAAGTGATGTTCTTCGTGGCGTGGTTCTGGGCTTTCTTCGATGCATCGCTCTTCGCGGGCGAGGCGCAGCAATTCGGCCGTATCGAGGCAACCGGCGGCGTCTGGCCGCCCCACGGCATCGAGACCTTCGATCCCTGGCACCTGCCGCTTCTCAACACGCTGATCCTGCTCACCTCCGGCACCACGGTTACCTGGGCGCATCACGCGCTGCTGCACAACGACCGGCAGGGTCTGAAGTGGGGCCTCGCTCTGACGGTGATCCTGGGCGTGCTCTTCACCGCGACCCAGGCCTACGAATACGCCCATGCGGCCTTCGACTTCTCCGGCAACATCTATGGTGCGACATTCTTCATGGCGACGGGCTTCCACGGCTTCCATGTGATCGTCGGCACGATCTTTCTTGCCGTGTGCCTGATCCGCGCTGCGATCGGCCAGTTCACGGTAGAGAAGCATTTCGGCTTCGAGGCGGCTGCCTGGTACTGGCACTTCGTTGACGTGGTGTGGCTGTTCCTCTTCGCCGCCATCTATATCTGGGGTGGCGGGTCGCACTTCCACAACACGTACTGAGCGGTTGGCGCAGGGAGCGCCAATGCGTTCCCGCCGGTACGTTCGGCCGCTGAGCCATGAACCTTGGAGAGGCCGCTCACGACAGGATCGTGGCGGCCTTTGCGCTATTCGGCCGAATGCTTGCGAGCGAGGGAGAGCCGATGAGTAATCAGCATCCGATGGACAAGGCATTGTATCCGCCGCTCAGTCCGCTGAGCACGGGCTGGAGGGGGCGTTGCCCCCGCTGCGGGCAGGGGCGGCTCTTCAAGGGCTTCATCACGCCCGTCGAACGATGCTCGAACTGCGGGCTCGACCTCAATTTTGCGGATTCCGGTGACGGGCCGGCGGTCTTCATCATCATGATCGTCGGCTTCATCATTGTCGGCCTGGCGCTTGCGATGGAGTTCACGCTCGCGCCGCCGATCTGGGTGCACATGATCATCTGGCTGCCGCTGACGGTCGGCCTGGCGCTTGGCATGCTTCGCCCGCTGAAAGGACTGATGATCGCCCAGCAATATCGGCACAGCGCCCAGGAGGGCCGCCTTGACGATTGAGGGTGCTGACTTGCCTCGCGCATCAAGACCGGTCTGGCGCATCCTGCTTTGGCCGACCATAGCGGCGGCACTTGGCTTTGCCGTTCTTCTCAGCCTCGGTATCTGGCAGGTGCAACGGCTTGCCTGGAAGGAAAGCCTGATCGCGCGGGTGAACGAGCGGCTCGACCTGGCACCCGTCGCCTTGCCCGGCCCCGGCCAATGGGCGGAGTTCGATACCGACCGGTGGGATTACCGTGCCGTGGCGGCGGAAGGCCGGTTCCTGCCGGGCGAACTCTACTACTACATTGCGCTCGGCAAGGCGAACGGACCGCTGAACGGACCGGGCTACTTCGTCTATTCGCCTTTCGAGACGGAGCAGGGCTTCGTCGTGATGGTCAATCGCGGCTTCGTGCCGGACGGCCAGCGCCTGCCCGAGGCCAGGCCGGGCAGCGACGCCCCGTCGGGCGAAGTGCGCATATCCGGACTGCTGCGGCGTGCCGAGGTGCCGAACTACCTGTCAGTGGAACCCGATCTGGCCAAGCGGATATGGTTCGTGCGCGAGCCGGAGAGAATGGCCGACAGCCTTGGAGTCTCGGGGTTGGCCGTGGCGCCCTACGCGGTCGATCTCGGCGCCGATGCGACGCTTAGCGGAGGGTTGCCGCAGGCGGGCGAAACGATCGTGTCCTTCACGAACAATCATCTGCAATATGCGGGAACCTGGTTCGGCCTGGCTGCCGTGCTTCTTGTGATGTATGCGCTTTTCGTACGTTCGCGGCTGTCTGTCAGGAAGGCCGAGTAGCGGTTCCGGCCGGAATGAAAAAGCCCGCCGGAGGGCGGGCTTGATAGGCGCTTTAAATGTAGCGATCAAAGCGCTTCAAGTATCGCAG
This sequence comes from Stappia albiluteola, assembly GCF_014050225.1. GTDB lineage: Bacteria > Pseudomonadota > Alphaproteobacteria > Rhizobiales > Stappiaceae > Hongsoonwoonella > Hongsoonwoonella albiluteola. The sequence continues at coordinate 29,549 of NZ_JACFXV010000062.1, forward strand.
CAGCCCCCGAAACGGTCGCCTGCCCCGGTGCATCCTCGACGTTGAGCGCGGTCACGACACCGTCCTTGACGATCATGGAGTAGCGCTTCGAGCGGATACCGAGGCCGCCGGCAGTGGCGTCCAGCTCCAGGCCGATCGCCTTGGCGAAATTCGCGCTGCCATCGGCAAGAAAGGTGATTCTGCCTTCACCACCTGTCGATTTCGCCCAGGCATCCATCACGAAGACATCATTGACGCTGACAACGGCGATCGTTTCGACGCCCTTGGCCTTGATTGCCCGTTCGTTTTCCAGAAACCCAGGCAGGTGGTTGCGATGGCATGTCGGCGTGAAGGCGCCGGGTACGGCAAAGAGCACCACGGTCCGGCCGCTGAAGATATCTGCGGTCGTGACCTCGGCCGGACCGTCGGCGGTCATGATCTTGAACGAGGCTTCGGGAAGACGATCGCCAACCTTGATGCTCATGAAACTCCCTCCTTGAAAGATGCCGGCGTGTTCGCACTCTGACTTCGGGCGCGCATCGCCTGCCTGCGGTGATAGGGCGGCCAGGGGCCGCCGTCGAGAGCGATCTGCATCAGGCGACCGGAATTAGCCCCGATCAGTTACCGGCGGAGAGCGGAATTTCGGTTCGATATTCCACCGCTGCGTCTCCGTGCGTCAGCACCAGGAGAAGCGGTGCCTTGTCTCCGTTCGGCAGAAGGCCGTCCGTCGAAAGCTCGAATACCGCGCTTTTTCCGGATGCCTCCACGAGGCGTGGAACCTCGATATAGGAGCCCGGTGCCCCTTCCGCGAAAAGATCGAAAGGCGTCGAGCCGTCGGCAAGTTCGACCGATATTCGAAGCATCTTGCCGGCGCCGGGGCCGGTGATGGATGCGATGCGCGGCGCGGCGTCGTTTTGCGGCTTCGGCAACGCCTTCGACGCGGCGTCGAGCTTCGCCCGCATTTCCTCGTCCGCCGCGGTTTCCGGAGACAGGATGAGCGACAGTTCGGCCTGTGCCGGCACGCAGATTTCCCGGCAGATGCCGAAGCGCACATCGGCGCTGAGCGTGACCGGCCTTGTCTTGTCCTCGGCCTCCAGCCGGACCGGCAGGACCACCTGGTCGTGATAGACTATCGCGGTTGAATAGCCGTCGTAGAAGCGCTCGGGGGCGGGAAACAGCAGGGTTGCCGCCGCAAGATTCGTCGAAGCCTGGAAATCAGCTTCCGTCGGCACGCCGGATTCGCCCGGGAAGCGCCAGTAGATATGCCAGCCCGGCTCTAGCTCGAATTCGAGACCGGCGTCGTAGGCGCCGTTATCTCCGCCTGCCGCAATGAGGCGTACCCGTCCGCCCATGACATCGGTCCAGTCCGTCACGGCCGCCGCCGCCGGCTGCGCCACCATCGACGCAAGGGCAAGGAAGCATGCAATAAGGTAGGAAGCGGAAGAATTGCGCATGGTGAACAACGATCTCGGCCCGTCCCTTAGATGGTCTGTCTGGCGGAAGCCTAACCGATTTCAGGTGAACCTGCCTCAACCCCGCGCCGGCAAGGCCGTCAGTTCTCCGTGAAGTCGCGAAATGGAGGGGTGTGGCCAAGGATCAAGGGTCGTCCGGCGGCACTGGTCCACGAAAGTGAGCGGGTATGGACTGGCAAAGTGGCGAGCGATTAACAATAATATTGTGTAAATGTAAGTGTGATTCACATGATGTTGGGTCATGCGGCCGATTGCGGCAACGTGTGAGGATGGAGATGGAGCGCGGGTATCTTGATGGCCAGTTCCTGATCGCCATGCCAAGCATGGAGGACGGACGGTTTGCGCACAGCGTCGTCTATGTCTGCGCCCATTCCGAAGAAGGGGCCATGGGAATTATCCTCAACCAGTCGGCCTCGAACCTGACCTTTGCCGACCTTCTGCAGCAGCTCGACATCATCGAGGAGGGCGATCCCATCCGCCTGCCGTCTCCCGCAGACCGCATGCTGGTGCATCGTGGCGGACCGGTTGAAACAGGGCGCGGCTTCGTCTTGCACACGGACGACTTCTTCATCGAAAGCTCCACACTGCCGATCGATGACGGCATTTGCCTGACCGCCACCTTGGAGATCCTGAAGGCGATCGCCGAGGGGCGCGGCCCCGAACAGGCGCTTCTTGCGCTCGGTTATGCCGGCTGGGCGCCGGGCCAGCTTGAAAGCGAGATCCAGTCGAATGGCTGGCTCACCGCGCCGGCCGACCCGCTGATCATCTTCGATCGGGACAACGCGACGAAATGGGAGCGGGCACTGGCGCTCATCGGTATCGACGCCGGGATGCTTTCCAGCGACATAGGCCATGCCTGAATATCATGGCGGCGGGTTCGGCTTGCTGAATTCGGGCAACAATCCTGACTGACGCGCTTGTCGCCGATTGCGCGGGGCGATAGGGTGCGCGCTTGGCTCGTCGCAACGCCGTTGCTGTTATGACGCGGTGCAATGCGGCCAGTCTGGCAAGCGGTAATCCTGCGTGACAAGCAGGGACGGATCAACCCGCGCGCAGCGCCCCGCAGCGCGCGGATAGGCCGTGTGTGACGCGGCAACGGAGGAAGGCTGCAGTCGTGAAATATGTGAGTACGCGAGGCGAGGCACCGGTTCTTGATTTTGCCGAAGTGTTGTTGACCGGGCTTGCGCGCGACGGGGGGCTCTATGTTCCTGAGACATGGCCCCGGCTCGATGAAACGACGATTGCAGGCTTTGCCGGCAAATCCTATTCGGACGTGGCTCTTGCGGTGATCGAGCCCTTCGTTGGCTCCGCCATAGCCCGGGAGGATCTGGCGAAGCTGATTTCGGGCGCCTATTCATCCTTCGGCCATCCGGCTGTGACGCCGCTCGTGCAGATCGCGCCCAACCGCTTTGTACTCGAACTCTTCCACGGTCCGACGCTCGCCTTCAAGGACGTGGCGATGCAGCTCCTCGGCCGGCTGATGGACCACGTGCTGGAAGCGCGTGGCGAACGGGCGACGATCGTCGGCGCGACATCCGGCGATACGGGCGGTGCGGCGATCGAGGCCTTCCGCGGACGCGATCGCACCGATGTCTTCATCCTCTTTCCCGATGGCCGCGTTTCACCTGTGCAGCGGCGGCAGATGACGACGCCGAAGGAAGCGAATGTTCATTCGCTTGCGGTGTCCGGCAATTTCGACGATTGCCAGTCGATCCTGAAGGGGATGTTCAATCATTTCTCTTTCCGCGACCAGGTCCGCCTTGCGGGGGTCAATTCCATCAACTGGGCGCGCATCGTCGCGCAGGTCGTCTACTATTTCGTCGCGGGCGTCGCACTCGGTGCCCCGCATCGTGCGGTGTCCTTTACGGTGCCGACGGGCAACTTCGGCGATATCTTCGCCGGCTTTGTCGCCAAGCGGATAGGATTGCCGATCGACAGGCTGGTGATCGCCACCAATGCCAACGATATCCTCGCCCGCACCTTCGCGACCGGCAGCTATGCGATGGCAGGTGTCAGCCCCACCATGTCGCCATCGATGGACATTCAGATCTCCTCCAATTTCGAGCGACTGCTGTTTGAGGCCTATGATCGGGACGGCGCGGCGGTACGCCGCCTGATGCAGGGGCTTGGACAGTCCGGGTCTTTCCAGATCGGGTCCGCCGAGATGGCGGCGATGCGGTCGGAATTCAGCGCCGGCCGCTGCGGTGAGGACGATACGGCGGCCACGATCCGCGAGACGCTGGCCGAGACCGGCTATCTGGTCGACCCTCACACGGCCACCGGTGTCAAGGTGGCGAAGGAGCAGGGTGAAAGTGCCGTTCCGATGGTTGTACTCGGTACCGCTCATCCGGCAAAATTCCCCGATGCGGTGGAGAAGGCCTGCGGCGTGCGTCCCGGGCTCCCTGCCAGGCTTGAGCACATCCTGACGGACGAGGAGCGCATGACGGTTCTGCCGGCGGACCAGGGAGTGATCGAGGACCATGTCGCCCGCTTCGCCAGAGCCGTGCGTCAGGGAGCCTGAGAACATGACTGTCGAGATTACCAGGCTTGCCAACGGACTGACGGTCGTAACCGACACCATGCCGCATCTGGCGACAGCCGCTCTCGGCGTTTGGGTGCATGGCGGTTCCCGGTCCGAACAGCCGTCGCAAAACGGGATCACCCATCTTCTGGAGCATATGGCTTTCAAGGGGACGGCCCGGCGCAGCGCCCGCCAGATTGCCGAGGAAATAGAGGCTGTCGGCGGCGAGCTCAATGCGGCGACCAGCGTCGAGCATACCAACTACTATGCCCGCGTTCTGGCCGAGGACGTTCCTTTGGCCATCGACATCCTGTCCGACATCCTTCTTAATTCGACCTTCGACGCCGAGGAGCTTGCCCGCGAGAAGCATGTAATCTTGCAGGAGATCGGTGCCGCCCACGATAGTCCGGACGACAAGGTATTCGATCTCTTTCAGGAGATGGCCTGGGCCCGGCAGGCGATCGGCCGGCCGATCCTCGGCACGCCGGAACGGGTGATGTCCTTCACGCCCGACGACCTCAAGAGCTATCTGTCCACACACTACCGCGGGCCGCAGATGGTGCTGGCCGCTGCGGGGAAGGTCGATCACCGGCAGATCGTCGCGTTGGCTGAGGAGCGCTTTTCGGGTGTTCCGGGGGACGCGGCGCCGGTGGACGCCGACGCCAGCTACACGGGCGGCTCGAACCGGCTCGAGCGCGATCTGATGGAAGTCCAGTTCCTGCTCGGCTTCGAGGGCAAACCCTACAAGGCGGACGATTACTACGCTATCCAGGTTCTTGCCTCGGTCATGGGTGGCGGCATGTCCTCGCGCCTGTTCCAGGAAGTACGGGAAGCGCGCGGGCTGTGCTATGCGATCTATTCCTTCCACTGGGCCTTTCGCGACACCGGACTGTTCGGCGTTCACGCGGCAACCGGCCAGGAGGATGTGGAAGAACTGATTCCCGTGATCCTCGGCGAGTTGTCGCGCGCAAGCCTCGATATTTCTCAGGAGGAAATCGAACGTTCAAAGGCGCAGATCCGTGCCGGGCTGTTGATGTCCCTGGAAAGTCCCGCGGCGCGTGCCGGGCAGATTGCCCGTCAGATCATGATCCACGGCCGGGTGCTGACGCTCGATGAGATCGAAGGGAAGATCGGAGCTGTCGATGCCGACCAGGTTCGCCGGCTTGCCGCTGATACCTTCACCGGCGCGGACCCTACCATGGCGGCAATCGGGCCGCTCGATCGCGTCATGTCGCTGGACAGCCTTTCCGCCCGCCTCGGCTCACCCTTGCGGCGCGCGGCCGGTATATCGTGAGCGGGAGCGGCGGCGATGGTCTTCCTGCGGTCCGTCGGCTTCCCCGAGCGTGAGAGCATCCTGGCGGGCCGCAGGATTTATCTGAGGGCGCCCGCCGCCCACGACTATGTCCCATGGGCGGCGCTTCGCGAGGAAAGCCGCAGCTTCCTGAAACCCTGGGAGCCTCGCTGGCCGGAGGACGACCTGAGCCGGGCCTCCTTTCGCCGCCGCCTCAGGCGATACGCGCGGGAGATGCGCGAAGACAAGGCCTATCCCTTCTTTCTTTTCAAGGCGGATGACGGATGCCTCGTCGGCGGGGCGACGCTTTCCAACATTCGCCGTGGCGTCGCGCAATCCTGCTCGCTGGGCTACTGGATGGGCGCACCCTTCGCCGGCCAGGGTTTCATGAGCGAAGCCGTGCGCCTTCTGGTGCCGCATGCATTCAGCCGGCTTCGGCTCCATCGGGTGGAGGCTGCCTGCCTGCCACACAACGCCGCCTCCATTACCCTCCTTCAAAATGCCGGATTTCAACGCGAGGGCTACGCCCGCCGATATCTGTGCATCGACGGGCGCTGGGAGGATCACGTCCTTTTCGCCCGCATCTCGGACGATCCGGATCCCGACCTGATTCCGGCCGAGGCGCTGAATGCCGAAGATCCTGGTTCGGGGATACGAGAAAAAGAAGCCTTGTGACATGCCGGCCAAGCCGATACTCCTGCCCGGCATCACCCTTACGCGCACGGGAGCCATCTTGCGATCCTTCGTCATTCTGCTTTCGACGCTGATCGTTCTCCTGGCGGGCGGATTGTCAGCCCTGGCGCTTGAGGCGATTCCCGTGCCGCTCGACGCGGAAGCGCTCGACCTGACGAATTCGATCGAACGCTACCCGAATGTGGGGCCCGGCCTGCAGGTCTCCACCGCGCCGGGAGCGGATGGCATCGTGCGGCGCATCGAGGTGAATTCCCGCAACGACGAGAACTCGAGCTGGGCCGTCTTTGCGCTTTCCAACCCGAGCGACGAACAGATCGATCGCCTTATCGTGGCTCCGTTCTTTCGTCTGGTCGGCTCCCAGGTGGTGTGGCCTGATCTCGGCTCATCGCGCATCGTTTCCATGACGCCCAGCCAGGGATTTTCACCCGAACGCCAGAAGAGCCAGGAGGCGGATGTCTTTCTGATTACGCTCGACCCGGGTGCCGTCGTCACATTCGTCCTGGAGCTTCGCACGACGACGTTGCCGCAGATCCGCCTCTGGCAGCCGGAGGTCTACAAGGAGACGGTCAACGCCTACACGCTCTACCGCGGCATCATTCTGGGCATTTCCGGCCTGCTCGCCCTGTTTTTGACCATCCTTTTCGTGGTCAAGGGGACGGTGATGTTTCCCGCGACCGCGATCCTCGCCTGGTCGGTTCTTGCTTACCTGTGCATCGACTTCGGCTTCTGGAACCGGGTTTTCCAGCTCATTCCGGGTGACGACCAACTGTATCGCGCGTCTGCCGAGGTGGCGCTGGCTGCAAGCCTGATCGTCTTCCTCTACGCCTATCTCAACCTCAATCGCTGGCACATCCGATACAGCCATCTGGTGCTGGGCACCCTGATCCTGGTGCTGGGGCTGCTGGGGGTTGCGGTCTGGGATCCATCGGTTGCCGCCGGCATAGCCCGCATGTCGCTCGGCGTCATCGCCATCCTCGGATTCGTCGTCATCTCGGTGCTCGCGTTCCAGGGCTACGACCGGGCGATCATGCTGGTGCCGACCTGGGTCCTGCTGATTGCCTGGATGATCGGCGCCGCCATGACAATCACCGGGGCGCTTGCCAATGACATCGTCCAGCCGGCGCTTGCCGGCGGACTCGTGCTGATCGTCTTGCTGATTGGCTTCACGGTGATGCAGCACGCATTTGCGGGCGGCGCGATCGTCCAGGGATTGATTTCCGATGTTGAACGACGGGCCCTGGCCCTTACTGGATCGGGCGACATCATCTGGGACTGGGACGTCGACCGCGACCGCATTACCACCGGCAACGAGGTGGAAGACCTGCTTGGCATGAAGCGCGGCGTTCTTGACGGCCCGGCCCGCGACTGGCTCGATTTTCTCCATCCACAGGACCGCGATCGGTTCAGGGCGACCCTGGACGCGGTCGTTGATCAGCGCAGGGGCAGGATCTCTCAGGTTTTCCGCCTGCGTGCAGAAGACGGGCATTTCCGCTGGCTCAGGCTCCGGGCACGGCCGATCGTCGGTTCCGATGGCGAGGTGATCCGGTGCGTCGGCACGCTGCTGGATGTCACCGAGCAGAAGATTGCCGAAGAACGGCTCCTGCACGATGCGGTGCATGACAATCTCACCGGACTGCCCAACCGCGAGATCTTCATGGATCGCGTGGATGCCGCGGTTGCCAGGGCGAAGGCGGAAGGCAACGGCCGTCCCACAGTGCTGATCATCAATCTCGATCGCTTCAAGCAGGTCAATGACACGATCGGTCTCTCGGCGGGCGACAGCATCCTGCTGACTGTCGCGCGCCGTCTCGGACGGCAATTGAAGCCGCTCGATTCCGTCGCGCGTATCTCCGGCGATACCTATGGCCTGCTGCTCTTGTCGGAACAGGCCGCGGATCGTATCGCAACCTTCGCCGATACATTGCGCAAGGCGCTGCGGTCGCCGATCACCTTCGGCGATCGCGAGGTTTTCCTCACGGCCTCCATCGGCGTTTCTATTTTCGAGAGCGGTCAGGTTCGCCCGGATGAACTCATTGGCGACGCCGAAATCGCGATGAACCACGCCAAGCGCCTGGGTGGCGACCGGGTTGAGATTTATCGCCCGACCCTGCGTTCGGCGTCCGTCCATACGGTGGAACTGGAGGCGGATCTTCGCAAAGCCCTGGAAACCGACGGCATTTCGGTCTCCTATCAACCGATCGTTCGCCTCGTCGACCGGGCGATCGCCGGTTTCGAAGTCTTGGCGCGCTGGAACCATCCGGTACGCGGGCCGATTTCCCCAAGCGAATTCATTCCCGTCGCCGAGCAGTCCGGTCTCATCAACGATCTCGGCCTTTTCGTGCTGGAGCGCGGCGCCAGGCAACTCGCCGAATGGCAGCAGAAATTCCGGGCGCCGGCACCACTCTTCATTTCCGTCAATATTTCGTCCCGTCAGCTCCTGCGGCAGGATCTGATCAACGACGTCAAGGCGATCCTGTCGCGCTCTCTGCTTTCGCCGGGCACGCTGAAACTCGAACTCACCGAATCGATGGTGATGAGCAATCCGGAATATTCCGCCAAAGTGCTGGAGAGGCTGCGCGAGCTTGGCGCCGGCCTGTCCCTCGATGATTTCGGGACCGGCTATTCAAGCCTGAGCTATCTGCAGCGCTTCCGCTTCGACACGATCAAGATCGACCAGTCTTTCGTCAGGCCGAACGGGCGCAGCGCGAGGCCGGTCATTCTGCGGTCCATCGTGGCGCTTGGCCATGATCTCGGCATGCAGGTGGTCGCGGAAGGGGCGGAGACGGAGTCGGATGCGCTCGAACTCTACCAACTCGGATGCGAATATGCGCAGGGCTTCCTTTTCGGCCAGCCCATGCCGCCGGCGGAAGCGACCAAGCTGCTGCAGTCGGAAACGCGGCTCGAGCACGCGTGATTTGACACTCCGGCGCCCATTCGCGCAGGTGGCGAAGATCGTGCTCCCTTCCGATTGCGGATGACATGAACGTAGATACGCTGATCGTCGGCGGCGGACTTTCGGGTCTTGCGCTCGCCAACCTGCTCGAAGCGCGGGGCCATGCCTATCATCTGGTCGAGGCTCGCAATCGCTTCGGCGGACGTGTTCTCAGCCATCGCGCGGATGAGCAGGCGGGGGCACCGGGCTTCGACCTCGGGCCGGCGTGGTTCTGGCCGCATCAGCCGCGCATGCTGCGCCTGACGGGTGATCTGGGGCTGCGCGTCTTCGAGCAATATTCGTCGGGCCGGCTGGTCCTGGAAGAGGCGGACGGTTCGGTTCGCCGTGACCTCGATTTCTCCACAATGGCCGGTTCCTTGCGGCTCGCGGGCGGTATCGCAGAACTGACCGACCGGCTGGCGGCGTCGCTTCCTGCCGGGAGAAGATCGAACCGCAGCCGCGTCGTCTCCATCGAAAGAATGGACGGCGGTCTCGTCTCGACGATTGCCAACAAGGGCGAGGATATCCGGAAGATCGTCAGCAGGCAGGTAGTGCTGTGCCTTCCCACCCGGCTCGCCGCCGATACCATCCGCTTCATTCCGGAACTCGGGGCTGCGGAAATGCGTGCCATGGCGGATGTCCTGACCTGGATGGGCGGGCAGGCGAAGGTGGTCGCCTTGTACGACACGCCATTCTGGCGCGGGATCGGCTTGTCCGGCGACGGCATGAGCCGGCGCGGGCCCATGGTGGAAATCCATGACCTGTCGCCGCCGGAGGGCGGACCCTATGCCCTATTCGGCTTTGTCGGTGTGCCGGCCCATATCCGGCAAGGCCGGGAAGCGGAGCTGAGGGAAGCGGCAAGGCAACAGCTGGAGCGTATGTTCGGACCTGAAGCCGGGAAGCCTATCGATATTCAGCTCAAGGACTGGGCCTTTGACGGGTTGACGTCGACCGAGGCCGATCACGTGCCGGCCGGCGAACATCCCGCCTACGGGATGCCGCACCCGCTGCGAAATCTCTGGGACGGTCGTCTTGTCTTCGCCTCGTCGGAGATGGCCGTCGAGCACGGCGGGTACCTGGAAGGCGCCCTTGAGGCGGCCGAAGCCGCGGCCGATCGGATAGTGTCCCCGGTCGCCTGACAGCGATACGCGACCTAGAGCGCTTTCCACGAAAGCGGGATCGCTTTCGTGGATCAAGAAATCGCTCCAGGATCAATGCTTTGAGCATATCCTTATCGCCAAATCCGATTCAGATTTGGCGGGATATGCTCTAGCTGACGCTGCGCAGCCTGTCCTTGGCTAACTTGTGGGTTCCGGCCGGCGACTTGAATACTCTCTCGCCGCTCTTGTCGGTGGCAACCGAGACCACCTTGTTGCGGCCGCTTTCCTTTGCCCGGTAGAGGGCGGCATCGGCTTCCTCGATCAGGCTGGCAAGCGATGCCGTTCCATGGGACGAAGACATCGACGCAACGCCGGCACTGATGGTGATGCGGATTTCGGCACCTGGAAGGCTTATCGTCGTCGCTTCGATCAGCCTGCGGATCCGGTCCGCGCATTGCAGGGCCTGATGCGCCTTGGCGCCGAGCATCAAAACCGCATATTCCTCGCCGCCGTAACGGATCACCTCGTCTTCACGGCGTGCCATTTCCCGGATGATTTCCGCTACCCGCGCAATAACCTTGTCGCCGGCGGCATGGCCATGCATATCGTTCACCCGTTTGAAGAAGTCGATATCGAACAGGGCGACTGCGAAGGATGCGTCGTCTCCCTTCAGGCGGCCTCGCAGGCTTTTTTCGACATCTTCCAGGCGGCGCCGATTGGAGAGTTGCGTCAGCCAGTCCGTCTGCGCGGCAATTTGGGCATTCTGCATCAACATCGAGCGCTTTTCTTCCCAGCGCAGGAAGAGGCCGACGATGAAGACACCGGCCAGGTTGATCGCACCCAGCGGAAAAGCGAAGCGCTCGATGATCGTCCAGGCGAGGTCGCCGGGCAGGGCGAGAAGGCCAAGGATCTGAAACAGCGCGGCATTGGCGCCGTAGAGCGCCAGATGGGTGAGGTTTCGACCTCCCGGAAAGATGCGCGACCAGAAAATACCGGCGACAGTGGCTCCCACGATGCCGAGAGAGCCGGCAATGACGCCGGTCCCGCCTTCCGAAATGCGGAACAAGGCCGCCATGCTGCCTGCAATGACGGCGGCAATCCAACCGCCGAAGGGGGCGGCGAGCGTCACCATGACGCCACGGGCGTCGATCAGCAGGCCCGGAGCGAATACGATCGGATTGAGCATTGAAGCGATTGCGGCGCCGCCAAAGAGAATTCCGGCAAGCAGGATTTTCAGCCTGCCATGCAGGCTCGGCCGAATGACGAGGCTGTAGGTCAGGGCAACGAGCGCCGCCAGCCCCAGGCTGCCTATCATCTGCGCTATGACGCCGGATTGTAGATACTGCATATGGTTTGCCGTTCTCGCCTGCAGGCTATTATGACTTTTCTATTATTAACGATTGAATATACACGCCGTGATAGAGATCACGCTTTGATCGCTACTGGATGCGACATGTAGACGCGCTTATACACGCATTTCACGAATATTGGTGCAAATACTCAGAAATTCGGTCGCGGAACGATGAAAGGGATTGACTCGCCACCGGATTCGATCAGTAGCGGGGTTGTGGCGAAAGGATCGCCATCGATCTGTGCGGCCACCGGCTCTTCGGCCGTAATTTCCACACGGTTGGCGGCAAAGCAACGAACGCCGCGCATCTTGTGAAGGCGCCGGAAGGCGAGGGCGAGGCCGGCCCGCAGAAGAAAGGGTGCGTCGTCGCGTTCGAGCGCAATCAGATGCAGTCCGCTTCGGGTTACCGATGCATCGGGGCAGATGACGAAAGCTCCGCCATAGCAACGGCCGTTGGTTACGACCGCAAGCCGGGCGGATATCGTTTTTTCCGAAGTCTTTATGGTGAGCGGGGCTTTTGGGCGTCTTGCGGCAAACCTTTTCAAGGCCGTCGCGACATAAGACAGCTTGCCGTAGCGTCGCTTCATCGCGAGCGGCACCGCATGCACCACCTCCGCATCGAAACCGGCCGATGCCATCAGCACGAAGGGACGCCCGTTGGCGAGGCCGTGATGGAGCGGCACGCGACGGTCGTCGAGGATCATCTCGGCAATCGCGTGGGCCTTGAACGGAAGGCGCAGTTCCTGCGCCAATACGTTGGCGGTGCCGAAGGGAATGACGGCAAGCGCCGGTGGGGCGGCGTGCAGGACCAGACCGCCGAGCGCTTCGTTGACGGAGCCGTCGCCGCCCGCCACGACGATTATGCCGGCCGATAGCGAGGGCTCGGCGCAGATCGCGCCAATCTCCCCCGCGCGCTGGGTCAGATGCAGCCTGACCGACCGGCCGCTTTCCGTCAGCAGGCGGGACACGGCCTCCAGAAGCCTTGCATCGAACGACCCCGCAGTCGGATTGGCGAGAATGAGGATTTCGGCAGGTTCCCCGGATGGGGCGGCGTTGCCGGTCACGCCGACGCCCCGTTGCGGCCCTTCTGGAAGGGTTTCATGCCGCGGCGCGCCAGTTCGTCGGCCTTCTCGTTCTCGGGATGGCCGGCATGACCCTTCACCCAGTGCCAGTCGACCTGGTGGCGCTGGCGGGCCTGATCGAGCGCCTGCCATAGATCGGCGTTCTTCACCGGCTTCCTGTCGGCGGTGCGCCAGTTGTTGCGCTTCCAGTTGAAGAGCCACTGGGTGATGCCGTTCTTCACGTAGGCGCTGTCGGTATAGAGGTCGACCGAGCACGGTCGCTTGAGCGAATTCAGCGCCTCGATCGCCGCCGTGAGTTCCATGCGGTTGTTGGTGGTCTCGCTTTCGCCGCCGCAAAGTTCCTTTTCGTGCTCGCCAAAGCGCAGCAATACGCCCCAGCCACCGGGACCCGGATTGCCGGAGCAGGCGCCATCGGTATAGGCGGTGACGCGGGACATGGCGCTATCCGTCGAGGCCATAGGCACTCACCGATTGGGCGTCGCGATGGAACCGCAGTTTCTTCAGATATTCCTTTGGATCCTTCGGCGTCACCAGCGCCCCCTCGGGCACGTTCAGCCAGTCGTGCAGCCGCGTCAGCAGGAAGCGCAAGGCCGCTCCGCGTGCAAGGATCGGCAGCGTCGCGAATTCCGCGTCGGTGAAATCGCGCACCGAGCGGTAGCCGTTCAGGAGCGCGCGGGCCTTCGTCACGTTGAAGGAAAGATCGGCCTCGAAGCACCAGGCGTTGAGACAGATCGCGACGTCATAGGCCAGGAAATCGGTGCAGGCGAAATAGAAGTCGATCAGGCCCGAGAGGTCTTCGCCGAGAAAGAAGACATTGTCCGGAAAAAGGTCGGCATGGATCACTCCGGTGGGAAGATTACCGGGCCACGCAGCCTCGAGATAGGCGAGTTCCTCGGAAAGCTCGGCGCCGAGCCCCGGCGCGACCTCGTCGGCGCGGGCAAGCGATCCCTCCAGAAGCGGCCGCCAACCCGTCACCGAAAGTGCATTCCGGCGGACCATCGTGAAATCGGCACCTGCAAGATGGAAGCGCGCCAGCGCTTCGCCAAGGGCGGCGCAATGCACAGTGCGCGGACGCCTGATCCACATGCCGTCGAGAAAGGTGACCATTGCCGCGGGCCGCCCGGCGAGCGTGCCGAGCATTTCCCCGTCATTGGCGACGAGCGGCGTCGGGCAGGTGATCCCCTTGCCGGCGAGGTGCCGCATCAACTCGAGGAAGAACGGCAGGTCCTTCGGGTCGACGCGCTTCTCGTAGAGCGTCAGGATGAAATAGCCGGCTTCCGTATGGACGAGAAAGTTCGAGTTCTCCACGCCCTCGGCAATGCCCTTGAAAGACAGCAGCTTGCCGATATCGTAGCGGGCGACAAAAGCGGCGAGCTCTTCGTCGGCGACGTCGGTATAGACGGCCACGGGCGCTACTCCGCGGCCTGTTCGCGCAAGGCGCGCGGCAGATTGAAGGCCGTGGTTTCCTTGGCCGTCCGCACCGTCTCGACGTTGACGTCATAGCGATCCGCGAACGCGCCGATGATCTCCTCGACCAGCACCTCCGGTGCCGAAGCCCCGGCGGTGATGCCGAGCCGCGAGATGCCTTCAAAGGTTCCCCAAGGGATTTCCGATGCGCGTTGAACGAGCACGGCGACCGGACAACCGGCGCGCTCGGCCACTTCGCGCAGGCGCTGCGAATTGGAGGAGTTCGGAGCTCCGACCACAAGCATCGCATCGACCAGCGGAGCGACGCTCTTCACGGCTTCCTGGCGGTTGGTAGTGGCGTAGCAGATGTCGTCCTTGTGCGGGGCCACGATATCGGGAAAGCGCTCGCGCAGGATGTCGACGATAGCCTTGGTGTCGTCGACCGAAAGGGTCGTCTGGGTGATCCATGCCAGCGGCCTGTCGCCGGCGGGTTGGAAAGTGCGGGCATCGTCTTCCGTTTCGACGAGCCGCACGGCCCCTTCCGGCAACTGGCCCATCGTGCCGATCACTTCCGGGTGGCCGGCATGGCCGATCAGCACGATCTCGCGTCCCTTGCGATAGTGGATCTCGGCTTCCTTGTGCACCTTGGAAACGAGCGGGCAGGTGGCATCGAGGTAGAACATGTTGCGGGCCTGCGCTTCCGCGGGGACCGATTTCGCCACGCCATGCGCGGAGAAGATCACCGGCCGCTCGCGCTCGGCATCGGGGATCTCGGCCAGTTCCTCCACGAAGACGGCGCCCTTCGCCTTCAGGCTTTCCACGACATATTTGTTATGGACGATCTCGTGGCGGACATAGACGGGCGCGCCGAAGCGTTCGATGGCCAGTTCGACGATCTGCACGGCGCGGTCGACGCCGGCGCAGAAGCCGCGCGGGGCGCAAAGCGAAATGTCGAGGCGAGGCTTGCTGTTCGCCGGTGCCGCGATCCCTGTCGCCGTCATGAATACCTCGATTGATCTTGCAAGCCGCTGCGTTAGCCTTTGAGGACGGCTATTGGGGGGCAATAGAGGTAAGCGCGGGGCGACTGTCAAGGGCAGGTGGCGAGACCGGCCCCCGCTCGCCAAAGCCCGCCTCACCTGATATAGACGTGCCCGCGATTTTGACAAAACAGTCGGGTACGGGATGTCGCTCAGGAAGAATGCCGGCTTCAAGCCGCTTTGTCGCGCCGCCATGGTCGTTGCTGCCGCCTCGGGCCTTGCGGCCTGCAATATCCCTGGCGAAGGGATCGGCAAGCAGATCGTCACGGGCGGCGGCGCCGGCAAGAGCGTGGCGGACGTCTCGCCCGATGCTTTTGTCGCTCCGCCCTGGTGCCCGCCGATCAGTGTCGAACGGAACAAGTTTCTCGTGATGAACTACGAGCGCGGCAAGGATGGCGACGCCAGCGCGCTCATCTATCAGGCATCCATCGAGAAATGGGCGGTGGGCTGCAAGCGCGTCAACGGCCAGACCCAGGTGACGGTCGGCGTTTCGGGACGGATTACGCCCGGCCCGGTCTGGAAGGGTGGCGAGGTGCTCCTGCCGGTCCATGTCAACCTGATCGAAAGCGGCGAGGCCGAAGCCGAGGACAAGAAGACCGAAAACGTCTTCACCGTCCCGGTCACGCTTGGCGAAGGCGCGCCGGCGGAACTTTGGAACCTCGTTGAGAGCAGCATCACGATCCCGCCGGACGCGCGGCCCAAGATCACGATCGCCCTCGATGAGGCGGGCAAGTCCGCCAGGCGGTAACCGCCACGTTTGCGAAGAAACGTGTGCGGGGTGTCAATTGGCGATTGCAAGATGGCGCGCTTTGGTGTTCTAGAAGCCCTGAATTCAGGCATCCGGAAGAATTGACTCGGCCAAGGCAAGCGTCGATTATTCCGGCCCGTATGGCGTCGCCGTTGCGCGCCTTATGGGAGGAGGGAGCGATCCCTCGCAAAGTTCTGCGGGAGAGGCCAGCGGAAGAGCTGGCGCCGAAGGAGCAACCGCCCCGGAAACTCTCAGGCAAAAGGACCGCTGAACAAGCAACGCTCTGGAAAGAAGCCGGGTGGATTTCCGCCTGGCTCGCCGAAGGAGTAACCGGCGCGGGTTCGTCCTGCCGGGAAATCTCTCAGGCCCGCAGGACAGAGGGGGCGCGGATGGGCTAGCCATGCCCGGTCCGTGTCATGTCTCTTGTCTGGGTGCCTTTGCGATGAGCGATGCTGCCGACGGTCCGTTGCTGGACACTCCCCTTTCCGATCTCCACCGCGAGCTTGGCGCCCGTATGGTTCCTTTCGCGGGCTATGCCATGCCGGTGCAATATCCGGCCGGCATCATTGCCGAGCACAACTGGACGCGCGAGTCGGCCGGCCTTTTCGACGTCTCGCATATGGGCCAGGCCTTTCTGGTCGGCCCGGATCACGAAACGACGGCGCGGGCGCTGGAGCGGATGGTCCCCTCCGATATCGTCGGCCTGAAGCCCGGCCGCCAGCGCTATAGCGTGCTGCTCAACGAGGCCGGCGGCATCATCGACGACCTGATGGTGACGCGCTCGATCTCTCCCGATGATGACGGCAGGCTCTTCCTCGTCGTCAATGCATCGCGGAAGGCCGTGGACTACGACGTGATCCGCGCGGGGCTGCCTGCCGATGTGCGCCTTGACCCGGTCGAGGACCGCGCTCTGGTTGCCTTGCAGGGCCCGAAGGCGGCCGAGGTGATGGCGTTGCACGCGCCGGCTGCCGCCGACCTCGATTTCATGACCGCCGCTTCCATGGAATTCGATGGCATCGACTGCCACGTCTCGCGTTCAGGCTATTCGGGCGAGGATGGCTACGAGATTTCCGTTAAGGCGGGTGCAGCCGAAGCGCTCGTGAAAGCGCTGCTGGCCGACGAGCGGGTGAAGCCGGTCGGGCTTGGCGCGCGCGACTCGCTGCGTCTTGAGGCGGGGCTTTGCCTCTATGGCCACGATATCGACGAGACGACGTCGCCGGTCGAGGGCGCGATTGCCTTCGTGCTGCAGAAGCGTCGTCGCGAAGCCGCCGATTTTCCCGGCGCGGCCCGTATTCTTTCCGAATTCGGCGGAAACGTCTCCCGGCTGCGCGTCGGGCTGAAGCTGGAAGGCCGTGCCCCGGCCCGTGAAGGCGCGGAAATCCGCAATGAAAGCGGCGAGACCGTTGGCGTGGTGACATCGGGCGGCTTCGCGCCGACCCTCGGCGCGCCGATTGCCATGGGCTACATGGCGAAGGATTTCGCCACGCCGGGCACGAAGCTTGAGATCGTCGTGCGCGGCAAGGGGCTGGCGGCGACTGTGGCCGAGCTCCCCTTCGTTCAGCAGCGCTATTACCGCAAGCCAAAATCCTGACTTCTAAAACGATCCTTGGCCGGAAAACCGGCCTCTTTTCGGGGAACAAGCAACATGAACATCCGCTACACCGAAGACCATGAATGGATTTCCGTCGACGGCGACGTTGCCACGATCGGTATCACCGACTATGCGCAGAGCCAGCTTGGCGATGTCGTCTTCGTGGAACTGCCCGATGTCGGCAAGAAGCTGGCCAAGGGCGATGAAGCGGCGGTCGTCGAATCCGTGAAGGCAGCCTCGGAAGTCTATGCGCCGGTCGACGGCGAAGTGGTCGAGGTCAACGGCGCGATCGTCGACGAGCCGGCCAAGGTCAACGAGGATCCGACCGGCGCGGCCTGGTTCGTGAAGGTGAAGCTCTCCAACGCCTCCCAGCTTGACGACCTGATGGACGAGACCGCCTACAAGGCTCACGTCGACGCGCTCTGAGCCATGGCAAGCCATCTCCACCGTGCGGATGTGATCTGGCATCGCGAGGGCGACTTCGCGGCGAACCGGTATTCGCGCGGCCATCGCTGGCGTTTCGACGGCGGCGTGGAGGTGGCGGCTTCGTCGTCGCCCTCCGTCGTGCCGCTGCCCCATTCCGTCGAGGCTGCGGTTGACCCCGAAGAAGCCTTCATCGCCGCGATCTCGAGCTGCCATATGCTGTGGTTCCTCGATTTCGCGCGCCGGGAAGGTCTCCTCGTCGAAGCCTATGAGGACAGGGCAGAAGGGGAGATGGCGCGCGTGGCGCCGGGCAGGCTTGCCATAACCAGGGTCACGCTGCGCCCGGAGATCACCTTTTCAGGCGACAGGCTGCCGGAGCGCAGCTTCGTCGACGACCTTCACCACAAGGCGCATGAGGCCTGCTTCATCGCCAATTCCGTATTGACCGAGATCGTGGTGGCGGGCCTGCCGCCACGGCTTGCAACGACCCGATAGGGAGCCGTTTTCATGCGGTATCTTCCGCTTTCCGATAGCGACCGCGCCGACATGCTGGCGCGCGTCGGCGTATCGTCGGTAGACGAGATCTTTTCCGATATTCCCGAGAAGGCGCGCATCGACGGTCTCGTCGATCTGCCGCGCCGCCAGGGCGAAATGGCGGTGGAGCGCGATCTCGGCCGTATGGCTGCGCGCAACATTCCGGCATCTTCCGTGCCGTTTTTCGTCGGGGCGGGTGCCTACAAGCACCATGTGCCGGCGACGGTGGATCACCTGATCCAGCGCTCCGAGTTCCTGACCTCCTATACGCCGTATCAGCCGGAGATCACCCAGGGAACGCTGCAGTATCTCTTCGAGTTCCAGACCCAGGTCGCCGAACTCACCGGCATGGATGTTGCCAATGCCTCCATGTATGACGGGTCGACGGGAACGGCGGAAGCGGTGCTGATGGCTCACCGCGTCACGCGGCGCAACAAGGCGGTGCTGTCCGGCGGTCTCCACCCGCAATATCGCGCTGTGGTCGAGGGTCTGTCCGGTCTTGCCGGCGACGCGGTGGAAAGCCTGCCGGCCGATCCGACCGGCACCGAGGATATCCTGTCGCGGATCGACGACGAAACGTCCTGCGTCGTAGTGCAGTCTCCGTCCTTCTATGGCGAGTTGATCGACCTGAAGCCGATCGCCGACAAGGCGCATCAGCACGGCGCGCTGCTCATTGCCGTCTTCACGGAAGTGGTCTCGCTCGGCCTCGTCGAATCTCCGGGCGCGCAGGGGGCGGATATCGTCGTCGGGGAAGGCCAGTCGATCGGCAATCCGCTCACCTTCGGCGGACCCTATGTCGGCCTTTTCGCCACGAAGCAGAAATATATCCGCCAGATGCCGGGTCGCCTCTGCGGCGAGACTGTGGACGCGGAAGGCAAACGCGGCTTCGTGCTGACGCTCTCCACCCGCGAGCAACATATCCGCCGCGACAAGGCGACCTCGAATATCTGCACCAATTCCGGCCTCTGCTGCCTTGCCTTCACCATTCATATGACGCTTCTGGGCGGCACCGGCCTTTCGCGGCTTGCCCGCATCAATCACGCAAACGCGGTGAAGCTGAAGAAGCTGCTTGCGGCTGTGCCGGGCGTGGAAGTGCTCAACCGCGCCTATTTCAACGAGTTCACCCTGCGACTTCCCAAGCCCGCCCACGACGTGGTGGAGGCACTGGTCGCCAAGGGCATCCTCGGCGGCGTTCCGGTGTCGCGCCTGGAACCGGGCATTGCCGGCCTGGAAAACCTGCTCGTCGTCGCCTCGACGGAAGTGAACACGGATGAAGACCGCGCGGCATTCGCGGCGGCGCTGAAGGAGGTGCTGGCATGAGCATGAACACGCAAGGCCGGCCCACGTCTCCCGGCGAAGCGGGCGAGGGCGCGCACAAGACCTTTACCGGCAACAAGGGGCTGGCGATGGAAGAGGCGCTCCTCTTCGAAATCGGCCGCACCGACATTACCGGCGTCGACCTTGATGAGCCGGACGAATTCGAGCCGGAACTGGGCAGCCTCGCCCGCAAGGATCCGGTTGAGCTTGCGGCCCTTTCCGAACCCGAGGCGATGCGCCACTACGTGCGGCTCTCGACCAAGAACTACGCGATCGATTCCGGGCTCTATCCGCTCGGCTCCTGCACGATGAAGCACAACCCGCGCCTCAACGAAAAAGCGGCGCGGCTGCCCGGCTTCGGCGATATTCATCCGCTGCAGCCGCTTTCGACCGTTCCCGGCGCAGTCGATCTTATCAGCGAACTCGGCCACTGGCTGATGGTGCTGACCGGAATGAGCGCCGTCGCCATGAGCCCGAAGGCCGGCGCGCATGGCGAGCTTTGCGGCATGATGGCGATCAAGGCGGCGCATATCGCGGCCGGTCGGGATCCGAAGATCGTGCTCGTCCCGGAATCGGCGCACGGCACCAATCCCGCTACGGCTGCCCTGCTCGGCTATCAGGTGGTCGCCGTGGATGCGCGCGAGGACGGCACGGTCGATCCTGGCGAAGTCCAGGCCAGGATTGCCGAGCATGCCGGCAACGTGGCCGCGATCATGCTGACGAACCCGAATACGTGCGGCATCTTCGAGCGCGATATCATCGAGATCGCCGCCGCGGTGCATGAGGCCGACGCCTATTTCTACTGCGACGGCGCGAACTTCAACGCCATCGTCGGTAAGGCGAAGCCGGGCGACCTCGGCGTCGACGCCATGCACATCAACCTGCACAAGACCTTTTCCACGCCGCATGGCGGTGGCGGTCCGGGCGCAGGTCCGGTGGTGCTGTCCGACCGCCTTGCGCCTTTCGCGCCTCTGCCCTTCATTCGGGCTGGCAAGGATGGTCCGGTGCTGGTGGAGACGGAAGCCGGCACCGAGGGCGGCGAGAAGCCCTTCGGCCGCATGACCGCCTTCCACGGCCAGATGGGCATGTTCGTGCGGGCGCTGGCTTACATGAAGAGCCACGGGTCCGACGGCCTGAAGCAGGCGTCCGAGGACGCGGTGCTCAACGCGAACTACGTCCGCGTCGGCCTTGAGGATCTGATGAGCCTGCCCTTCGGGTCGCGCTGGTGCATGCACGAGGTTCTCTTCGACGATACCTTCCTGAAAGATACCGGCGTCTCGACGCTCGACTTCGCCAAGGCGATGATCGACGAGGGCTATCACCCGATGACCATGTATTTCCCACTGGTCGTGCACGGGGCGATGCTGATCGAGCCGACGGAATCCGAAAGCCGGGCCTCGCTCGATCTCTTCGTCGCGACGCTGCGCGATCTCGTCATGAGTGCCAAACGTGGCGAGACCGAACGTTTCAGCGGCGCGCCGTATCTGGCACCGCGCCGCCGTCTCGATGAAACCCGGGCTGCCCGCAAGCCGATCCTGAAATGGGAAAGGCCGGCGCCGCAGTCCGTGCAGCCGGAAGCGGCGGAATAGCTGACGCGCTCGCAAGAAAAATGCCCGGCTCATCGCCGGGCATTTTTGTATTCGCCTATGCCGTGCGTCAGGCCGCGAGGCGGCCGAGATAGCTGGGACGGCGACGCAGGAAGTCGCGCAGCAGGTCCGGATAGTCCTCGCCGACCGCGTTCTTTACCGAATCGCGTTCGGCCAGCGCCTTGCGCCACGCGGCAACCTTTTCGAGCCCCTGCAGGATGCCGAAGTCGTCGACTCGGTCGAAGACGTCGAAATAGCGGAAGATCGGTCCGAAGACCGCATCGACCAGCGTGAATTTCCCGCCGGCAAAATACGGCCCGTCCTTCAGTTCTTCCTCGATGCGCTCGAAGCGCTGGCGCAATTCACCGGCCTTGGCGCGGAAGGCGGCCTCGTCCGGAGCGTTGTAGAGCCCGGCGATGCCGTTCAGAATGTTCGAGCCCATCTCCATATAGGCGCGGTGCCTGGCGCGCGTCACCGCATTCTCGGGGTGGAGCGGGTTCGGGTAGGCATCCTCGAGATATTCGACGATCGCTGCCGATTCAAAGAGCGATTCCTCGCCTACCTTGAGCACCGGAACCTTGCCGAGCGGCGAGATCTGCTTGAACCAGTCCGGCTTGTCGGACAGGTCGACATAGACGCGCTGGAAAGGGACGCCCTTCTCGGCGAAGGCGATTGCCGCGCGCTGGACATAGGGGCAAAGCGTGTGGCTGACGAGAACAGGTTTGTCGGTCATGGACCGCTCCTTATATAAATGCACTTGCATCTATAATGGTGCAATTGCAATAAAACTGCAAGGTTGATGGCCTGACACGAAGCTGATAGCGAATGCGCATGGAAATGGACGTCCTGCCTTCACAAGACATCCAGAAAGCCTGGGCGAGGCTCGTAAGGGCCGCGGAATTCGCGCGCGCCTCGGTCGAGCGCGATCTGAAGGATGCGGGCTTTCCGCCGCTAGCCTGGTATGACGTGCTGCTGGAACTCGACCGCGAGCCGGAGGGGGGCTTGCGTCCGCTCGAGATCGAAAGACGCATCCTCATGGCGCAGTACAACATGTCCCGGCTGATAGACCGGCTGGTGCGGGAAGGCCTCGTCTCGCGCGAGCCTTGCGCGGAGGACGGTCGCGGTTCCGTCATCCGCATTACCCGCAAGGGCAGGGACCTGCGTGGGGCCATGTGGCCCGTCTACGCGGCAGCCATTCAGCGTCATGTCGGCGACAAACTCGGCGAAGCCCAGGCTGAAGGCCTGGCGGACCTTCTCGTCTGCCTCATGCCGGCCGATCAGAAAAAGCCGATCCCGCTGAGATAGACAAAGCCTCCGGGCGGGAACCGCCCGGAGGCCTTTTGGCTCGCGGGGAAGAGCGCTGGAGCATACCCCGCCAAATCTGAATCGGATTTGGCGACAAGGATATGCTCAAAGCATCGATTCTGGAGCGATTTCTTGTCACGAAAGCGATCCCGCTTTCGTGGAAAGCGCTCTAAGTCACCGGCCGCTTGTCGGCAGTCCGGATCGGATGATCTGTCGCATGTTGTCGATCGGGGTCAGGAGACCGCCATCCTCGGTGTGCCAGAAGGTCCAGCCGTTGCAGGCCTCCTGTCCCTGGACGAGGGCCCCCACCTTGTGGATCGAACCGCGGTGGTCGCCGCTGACCAGCGAGCCGTCGGCGCGCACGGTGGCCTGGTGGCGGCCGCGGGCGCAGGTCAGCTTTGTGCCCGGCGCAATCAGCCCCGCCTCGATCAGGTTTCCGAATGGAACGCGAGGGGCCGCCCGCTTGCCGAGCGTGATCTCGAGCGCGTCGTCATTGGCAGGGCTCAGTGCATCGATGCGGGCGCGGGCCGCATCGATATAGTCCTGCTCGCGCTCGACGCCGACGAAATGCCGTCCGAGCTTTCGCGCCACCGCACCGGTCGTACCCGTGCCGAAGAAGGGGTCGAGGACGACGTCGCCCGGGTTCGTGGAGGACAGGAGAACGCGATAGAGCAGCGATTCCGGCTTTTGCGTCGGATGGACCTTGCGGCCGTCCTCATCCTTCAACCGCTCCGACCCCGTGCATAGCGGCAGATGCCAGTCGGAACGCATCTGGAGATCGTCGTTGAAGGTCTTCAGCGCTTCGTAATTGAAGGTGTATTTCGCATCCTTGCGCGGCACGGCCCAGATCATCGTTTCATGGGCATTGGTGAACCGCTTGCCGCGGAAGTTCGGCATCGGATTCGATTTCAGCCACACGACGTCATTGAGGATCCAGTAGCCGAGATCCTGTAGGATGGCGCCGACGCGGAAGATGTTGTGGTAGGAGCCGATCACCCAGATCGAGCCGTCCGGCTTCAAAACGCGCTTGACCGCCAGCAGCCACGCCCTGGTGAAGGCGTCATAGGCATCGAAGCTGTCGAACTGATCCCAATGATCGTCGCAGGCGTCGACGCGCGACTGATCGGGGCGATGAAGGTCGCCGCCGAGCTGCAGATTGTAGGGCGGATCGGCGAAGACCATGTCGACCGAATGCTTCGGCAGCTTTTCAAGAGCTGCCACGCAGTCGCCCTTCAGGATCGTGTCGAGCCAGTCCGGCTTCTCGAAGGAGTGGGGTGCCGTCAGGGGCACCCCTATACGCTGTACACTCATTGCGACGCAGAACCTCACGCAATTTCGAGCATCATGGTTACTTGAGTTGGTAAATCAGGAGTTAAGCCCCGGGAGTGATTTTTCTTTTGGAATCAGTAGTTTGTTTACGTTTATGAAGATCGGAGTCAATCTTGCGTCGCTTTGTTAACGGCTCCCGGGGCCTCTGGCAGGACAGCCGAATGCGGCAAGCGCCTTGCGGGACTCGGCTTTTTGGCCGCTCCGGGCTTCGGCCTCATGCAATTTGCAAGGTTAAGAACTTGCGGCCGTTAACGCTGAAAGTCCGGCAAAATTTTTTTGCGCGATCCGTCAAATCGCGCCCGGAAAAACTTTGCGGCGCCTGAAATATTTTCCGGAACCGGATCGTGCATGCTTGACCGCGATCCCTGCGTCGGCGCAGGCTTGGTCGCACCATGAGACCGATTTGGGTTGAGGCGGTGAACGCGTTGCCTCTCCACACGGTTCCTGCAAGAGGTGTGCATGCCCGACAACGACCATGTGACCCGCGGCAACAAGAGAGCGGGCCGCCTGTTTCATTCCCCCGAGCCGGCGCCGCACGAGCCCTTCCGCGATGCCGGGCGGGCAGTCGACCGTCTCTGCGAGCTGTTCGAACGCAATACCGCGTATCTGCGAGAGGCTTTCGCCAGAGTGGGCAGGGGAGACCTGCCGGACGGCCGGGTGAGGGCGTTCTATCCGGAAGTCAGACTGCGCACCGCCACCCATGGCCGGCTGGACAGCCGCCTTTCCTACGGCTTCGTCTCGGGGCCGGGCGACTATTCCACGACGGTGACGCGGCCGGATCTCTTTGCGGGGTATCTGCGCGAACAGATGTCGCAGCTCATCCGCAATCATGATGTGCCGGTGGAGATCGGCGAAAGCACGCTGCCGATCCCGCTGCATTTCGCCTATTACGACGGGCGGCATGTCGAAAGCACGATAGCCGGACGGTTGGAACGGCCGCTTGCCGATGTCTTCGACCTGCCGGACCTCTCGGTGATGGACGATGCGATCGCCAACGGGACCTATGAGGCGCCGGCGGGCACGCCGGAGCCGCTCGCGCCGTTCACCGCGCCGCGTATCGACTATTCGCTGCATCGCCTGCAGCATTACACCGCCACGGCGCCGGAGCATTTCCAGAACTTTGTGATCTTCACCAACTATCAGTTCTATATGGACGAATTCTGCCGGCTCGCCCGTGCGCTGCTCGCGTCGCCCGCCAGCGGCTATCGCGCATTCGTCGAGCCGGGCAACGTCATCACGCTTGCCGGGGATGCGTCGGCCTGTGCCGGCGAAAGCCCGCTGCGCCTGCCGCAAATGCCCGCCTATCATCTCGTGCGGGACGACCATTCCGGCATTACGATGGTCAATATCGGCGTCGGGCCATCGAATGCCAAGACGATAACCGACCATATCGCGGTGCTTCGGCCCCATGCCTGGCTGATGCTCGGTCATTGCGCCGGGCTGAGGAACAGCCAGACGCTCGGCGACTACGTGCTTGCCCATGGTTATGTGCGCGAGGACCATGTCCTGGACGCCGACCTGCCGACCTGGGTGCCGATACCCCCGCTTGCCGAAGTGCAGGTCGCTCTGGAGCAGGCGGTCGCCGAAGTCACCGGCTATCAGGGTTACGAGTTGAAGCGCGTCATGCGGACCGGCACGGTCGCCTCCATCGACAATCGCAACTGGGAACTCCGCGACCACCGCGAGCCGGTCCAGCGCTTTTCGCAATCGCGGGCGATCGCGCTGGACATGGAATCGGCGACGATCGCCGCCAACGGCTTCCGCTTCCGCGTGCCCTACGGAACGCTGCTCTGCGTTTCCGACAAACCGCTGCACGGCGAATTGAAGCTTCCGGGCATGGCGACGGATTTCTACAAGCGGCAGGTGAGCCAGCACCTGGAGATCGGCATTCTGGCGATGGAGAAACTGCGGGCGATGCCGCGCGAAAGACTCCATTCGCGCAAGCTGCGCAGCTTCGCGGAAACGGCATTCCAGTAGTCGTGTTGACTACCTTGCCTTGGCGGCGGGTTTGCCGATGCCTTCCGCCAGCGCCTTTCGCATGACCGTGGGAAGGGCTTCGCCGTCGAGGTCGGCAGGCGGCGACCACCAATGGCCGTCCGGCGCAGCGGTGTCTGACGGCGCCTTGGCCCGCCACACCGCCATCTCGAGGTGGAAGTGGGTGAAGGTGTGGCGCACGTCGGCCGCCGAGCGCTGCCATTCGAGCGGAAGCGGCGCATGGCCGAGGTTGTCCGTCTCCGCTTCCTCGGACCAGGGAGTGGTCGGCGGTTCGCTCATGCCGCCGAGCAGCCCCCTGGGTGGGCGGCGGCGCAGAAGCACTGCTCCATCCTCGCGAATGGCGACGAATGCCATGCCCTTGCGGGTCGGCTTTTCCGCCTTGGGAGCCTTGCGAGGAAGGCTTTCGGCGATGCCCTGCTTGCGCCCGGCGCAATGCGAAGTCCACGGACAAAGCGCGCAGGCAGGCTTTCTCGGCGTGCAAATCGTTGCCCCGAGATCCATCATCGCCTGCGCGAAGTCGCCAGGCCTTCCTTCAGGCGTCAACTTTTCGACCAACGCCCGGATTTGAGGCTTGGCCTGCGGCAGCGGCGTCTCCAGCGCAGCGAGACGGGTCATCACCCTTTCGATATTGCCGTCGACGACGGCGGCCTTGCGGTCGAAGGCGATGGCTGCGATGGCCGCCGCCGTATAGGGACCGACGCCAGGAAGCTGCCGCAAGCCGTCCTCGTCGTCCGGAAAGCGTCCTCCGAAATCATCGGCGACCGTTTCGGCGCATTTCTTCAGGTTGCGGGCGCGCGAGTAGTAACCCAGTCCCGCCCAGGCCTTCATGACGTCTTCTTCGGCGGCCCGCGCCAGCGCCTTCACCGTCGGCCACTTTTTCGTGAAGGCCTCGAAATAGGACCTCACGGCCGCGACCGTTGTCTGCTGCAGCATGACTTCCGACAACCACACCCGATAGGGATCGGGGACGACGCCGTGCGCGCGATCTTCCGGCGGAACGCGCCAGGGAAGCCGTCGGGCATGGCGGTCGTACCAGGTCAGGAGTTCGGCCGGGTTGGCGGTGATATTCATGCGGTCAACGGCTTGTCCGAGCATCGTGTCGATAGCGTTAGTTCCTGCACCCGGCTGCCGTCAAATCCCTGCATTGCCTGTGCAGGACCGGTGGAAATCGATTCGGCGTGAATGAGATTTGACGCGCCCGGCCCGGATTCGCCAACAAAACCTTGCCCTTCTGCAGTACAAGCAATGCGAATCACCCTAACAGTCTTGTGGATAGCAGGGCACGGGACATCGTTTCGTCTCAAACCACTGTTGGACTCAAGACAAGCGGACGGCGTGTAGTTTCGAGTATCGATCCATCCGGCTGTAACGGAAGCGACGGAAACTTGCAGAACCAGGCCACCAGTCACCCTGCACGGCGAGCGAAGGCAAGATCGGCAAGACCAATTGCAGATCTCATCGGCCCGGGTCTTTCCGCGGCCTGCCGCAAGCGCGGCTTTGCGAGTGCCGACCTGCTGACCGCCTGGCCGGATATCGTCGGCGATCGCTATGCGGAAAAGGTGCAGCCCGAAAGGCTCGTCTGGCCGCGAGGCCGCGGCGCCGGCGGCGAGGACGAAGTGCTCGAGCCGGCGGTCCTCACCGTGCACACGGACGGAGCGACGGCGTTGTTTCTCAGCTACGAACTGCCGGTGGTGATCGAGCGGATCAACGCCTTTTTCGGTTGGGCGGCGGTTGGACGCATAAAGATCGTTCAACGGCCGATCACGGCGCGAAAACGGCAACGTCCGCCTCGGCTGCGCGATCTGACGGCCGAGGAAGAAAGCGAACTCGCCGGCAAGGTCGGCGCGGTCGCAAATCCGAAGCTGCGTCAGGCGCTGGAGCAGCTTGGCCGCGCGGTGATCGCCAAAAACCGCTGATCTTGCGGCTCAGCGGCTGACGACCAGCTCCGGTCCATCCACCATGTAACCTGTCAGCAGATCCGGCCTGTCGACATAGAGGAAGGCGACGGGCGTCCCGCTTGCCGAAAACAGCTCGATGCGGTCTCCCGCCCCGCGCCAGCTGGAAACTTCCGCGAGTTGGCTCGTCGGGCAATGGCGCGCGCTGGCTGCGGCGATACCGTTCGCGGCCGGATGATCGAAGCGCAACTGGCAACCGCTTGCCGCGCCGCCCGCCACCTTCCAGGAGCCTTGCGCGAGATCGACCCAGGACTGCCCGTCGCCTGCCGGCGCCGGATAGTCACCGGCGTCCGGCAGGAAGGGGTCCGCCCCATTCGCCGCGCTGTCGAGCACCAGCGGCCCGTCACCGGAAATGTCGCCTTCCGCGTTCGCAGGCTGCACAGCCGAAATCGCCGCAGGAGAGGGCGTATAGGCCGGCGGAGACTGGTCCGCCTGGCAGGCGGCAAGCAGGATTGCGGCAAGGGGTGCGACCAGGCGGTGAGACATGATAACCCGAGAGCATTGAAATCGTTCGATCCCTTTCGGAAAGGCGGAACCGAGTTGCAGGAAACTAGCGGATCGATCGCGGGTCTGCTCGTCAAAATACCGGTTATCAAGAGCTAGTTCGTGGTTCCGGTTTCATGAGGTCCTCACCTCTCATTGATGCCATAATTTCTGTGTCCCGTTGACGCGCGGCACCGCCGCCTACACATTCTGTCGCAGACGCGCGAGAGGTGAGGTCCGTCAAGCGGAAGGCTCGCTTTATTCAGGCGCATGCACCAAAGGCGGCACATTCCGCTTCCACGCCAATCCGGATGGGAAATTCAACGTGACTTTGAACCGCAGACAGTTTCTGGAACGCACCGCCTGCACGCTCGTCGCCGCCGGCTTTGCCCTGTCGGCCGCGCCCGCCTTCGCCGAGACGGTCGACGTGGACGCCCTGATGCAGCCTGGAGCGCTGTCCGACATGGTGCTGGGCGATCCGAATGCCGGCGTGACGATCGTCGAATATGCGTCGATGACCTGCGGCCATTGCGCCAATTTCCACAAGAACACCTACCCACATCTCAAGAAGGAATATATCGACACGGGTAAGGTGCGGTTCGTTTTCCGCGAATTCCCGCTCGATCCGGTCGCCACGGCCGCCTTCATGCTGGCGCGCTGCGCGCCGCAGGAGAAGTATTTCGATATCGTGGAAACCATGTTCCACGAGCAGCGCTCCTGGGCTTTCACCAACGATCCGTATAATTCTCTGTTGAATTTCGCCAAGCAGGTCGGTTTTACGCAGGAAAGCTTTGACACCTGCCTGAAGAATCAGGAACTCCTGAACAATGTAAATGCCGTTCGGGAGCGTGCCTCGACGGAATTCGGCGTGAATTCGACGCCGACCTTCTTCTTCAACGGCACGCGGGTGAATGGAGCCATCACGGTTGACGAGCTTGAAAAGGCCCTCGAACCGCTTCTTTGACGCAGTGGCGCGCGGCGCTTGTCGCCGCGCCCTGCTTGCCGGAAGGTATGATGGCATGGCCGGAGGAGGCGTCCGGCCGTGAAATTCAACAAGCTTCGCGTTCTCGGGTTCAAATCCTTCGTCGAGCCGATGGAATTCGTCATCGGCGATGGCCTGACGGGCGTCGTCGGGCCGAACGGTTGCGGCAAATCCAATCTCGTCGAGGCCCTGCGCTGGGTGATGGGCGAGAATTCCTACAAGAATATGCGCGCTTCCGGCATGGACGACGTCATATTCTCCGGCAGCCTCAACCGTCCCTCGCGCAATACCGCCGAAGTGACGCTGTTTCTCGACAATTCGGCCCGCACCGCGCCGACCGGCTTCAATGACGGCGACACCCTGGAGGTGACGCGGCGGATCGAACGGGAGTCGGGCTCCCTCTACAAGATCAACGGCAAGGACGTTCGCGCCCGCGACGTGCAGTTGCTCTTTGCGGATGCTTCGACGGGCGCCCGCTCGCCGGCGCTTGTCCGTCAGGGCCAGATCGGCGAGCTGATCGCCGCCAAGCCGACCTCGCGGCGCATGATCCTGGAAGAAGCGGCCGGCATTTCAGGCCTTCACTCGCGGCGCCATGAAGCAGAACTTCGCCTCAGGGCCGCCGAGCAGAACCTGGATCGTCTCGAAGACGTGCTGGTGCAGATCGACAGCCGGCTCGACGGTCTGCGGCGCCAGGCGCGTCAGGCCAGCCGCTACCGCAACCTTTCGTCGGAGATTCGCGAGACCGAAGCCGCGCTGCTCTATCTGCGCTGGGCCGAGGGCAGGGCTCAGCTTGAGGAGGCGGAGGCCGATGCAATCGCCGCCGACGCGCGGCTGGCCGAGGCGGCAAGCCGGCAGGGCGAGGCTGCCAGGCAGCAGGCGATCGCCGCCCATCAGCTGCCGCAGGTGCGCGATCAGGCCGCGCGCGCGGGTGCCGTGCTGCAGCGGCTGGTAATCGCGCGCAACGAACTGGACGCGGAAGAGCGCCGCGTGAAGGAGCGCCTGTCGGACCTGACGGCGCGCCTCCAGCACCTTGCGCAGGATCTTGCCCGCGAGGAGCAGATGATCGCCGAGAACGGCGAGCATTTGCTGATCCTGCAGGAGGAAGAGGAAACTCTCAGGCTTGAGAACGAGGCTGACGGCGAACGCGCCGAGGAAGCGCGCGTTGTTGTGGAAACCGCCGCCGAGGCGGTCGCCCGCCGCGAAGGCAAGCTGGCGGAACTGACCGAGGAGCAGGCGCGCGTTCTGGCGCGCCGCCAGCAGCTCGAACGTGTAGTTCAGGACACCAGGGCGCGGGCGGACCGGCTTTCGCGCCAGATGAGCGAGGCTGAAGCGGAACTTGCCGGGATTGCCGCGGAGATTGCCGCCGTCGAAGGTCCCGCCCTGATGCGCGAGGAGCTGGAAAGCGCCGAATCGCACCTTCTGGAATCAGAAGAAACGGTTGCGGCGGCCGAAGAGGCAACGATTTCTGCACGGGAGGCTCTTGATTCCGCCCGCCCGCCGCTGACGGAGGCACAGGCCCGGCTGTCTCGTCTGGAAGCTGAGGCCGAAACGCTCGCCAAGGTGCTGAATGTCGGTCAAACCGGCGATTTCGAAGCCGTGATCGAGGCAGTTCGCGTGGCTGGCGGCTTCGAGACGGCGCTGGGCGCGGCACTGGGCGAGGATCTGGACGCGCCGACAGACGCCAGGGCGCCCGTGCATTGGACGCAATCCTCGGCGGGCGACGGCGATCCGCCCTTGCCGCAAGGTGTGCGGTCGCTGACCGAAGTGGTCGAGGCGCCGCCCGCGCTTGCTCGCCGCCTCGCCCAGATTGGCGTGGTTGAACGAGAGCAGGGGGCGGCGCTTCAGCCGCGGCTCAAGCCCGGCCAAAGGCTGGTCAGCAAGGACGGCGATCTCTGGCGCTGGGACGGCTTCACCGTCGCGGCCGAAGCACCGACGCCGGCCGCGCAGCGGTTGGTCCAGAAGAACCGGCTTGCCGCACTGGAAGACGAGATTGTCGCTGCTCGCGAGGAGCTGCGCGCGCGCGAGGATGCTCTCGCCGAAGCTGCCGAGCGCGTCGCTCTGGCCAATGGCACGGTGGAGGCGGCGCGCGTTCGCCTTCGCGATGCGCAGCGCAAGGTCGCCGGCGCGCGCGACAGCCTGGCGCAGGCGGAAAAGACGCTTGCGCAGTCGGTCACGCGGCAGCAGGCCTTGCAGGATGCGGTAATGCGGCTTGAAGCCGATATCGCCGAGGTTCGCGAGGCGCTGCTGGAAGCCGAAGCCAATCTGCAGGAGCTTCCGTCCGGCGATGGTATTGCAGAGACCCTCGCCGCACTGAGGGCGGAACTGGCCGATGCGCGGGCAACCCTGGCCGAGGCGAGGGCGGCGGCGGACAGCGTCGCGCGCGAGCGCCAGCTGCGCGACCGCCGTATCGAGGCGATCGCGCGCGAACGGGCAAGCTGGCACAATCGCGCGTCGGGCGCGCGCGCCCAGATCGAAATTCTTGCTCAACGCCGCGAGGAAGCCGAGGAAGAGCGCCAGATTCTGCTGGAGGCGCCCGAGGATATCGAGATCAAGCGGCGAGAGCTCTTCGCCGAAATCGCCAAGGCCGAAGAGGCACGACGGAGTGCGGACGACGCGCTGGTAATCGCCGAATCGGAGCTGAGCCGGCTCGACCAGCTTGCAAGAGAGGCACTGGAGGCATTGTCGGCCGCGCGCGAGCAGAAAGTGCGTACGGAAGAGCGGCTGGTCGCGGCCCGGCGCCGCAAGGGCGAAATCGAGGCGCGAATCGACGAGGTGCTTGAAGTTCCTGCGGCTGCGCTGCTGCAGATCGCCGGGCTGTCCGAGAATGCTCCCCTGCCGCAGCAGGATGCCATGGAGCGCAAGCTTGAAAGGCTCAAGGCGGAACGCGAGCGTCTTGGCGGCGTCAACCTCCGCGCCGAGGAAGAATTGAAGGAAATCGACGAGCAGCGGGGCACGCTGGCCGCCGAGCGCGATGATCTCGTGGAAGCCATCAAGCGGCTGAGGACGGGGATCTCCAACCTCAACCGCGAGGCCCGCGAGCGTCTGCTGGCGGCTTTCGACACGGTGAATGGCCATTTCCAGGGGCTTTTCACCCACCTTTTCGGCGGTGGCACGGCGGAACTGCAGCTCGTCGACGCGGAGGACCCGCTGGAAGCCGGACTTGAGATCATCGCCCGCCCCCCCGGCAAGAAGCCGCAGACGATGACGCTTCTTTCGGGCGGCGAGCAGGCGCTGACGGCGATGGCGCTGATCTTTGCCGTCTTCCTGACGAATCCCGCGCCGATCTGCGTGCTGGACGAGGTGGACGCACCGCTCGACGATGCCAATGTCGAGCGTTACTGCGACCTCCTGGACGATATGGCCGGACGCACCGAGACCCGGTTCGTGGTGATTACCCACAATCCGATCACCATGGCGCGGATGAATCGCCTTTTCGGCGTGACAATGGCCGAAAGGGGGGTCTCCCAGCTCGTTTCGGTGGACCTCCAGACGGCGGAACGCTTCCTGGAAGCCGTGTGATTGCTGCAACGGCGAACGATGTCGTTGCGAGGCGCATGTGAAAAGCGCTTTCCCGAACCTTCTCCAAAAGTCGAAGATCCATATTTTTCAATATCTTAGTTCCATCCAGCGCCGCCTTGACAGGGCATGGGGTGCCGACTATGGTGCGCCCGGCTTTAGGGGGTCGATTTCCAAGCCGAATTTCTGGCCTGAGCCTGGGAGGGAACCTGATGGTGTCTCCGCGTGATCCGGGGCAGGAAGAAGGCAAGGCCGGCCCGCCCGATGCCGGGCTGTCCAAGCGAATGGAACAGCTCAGCCGCTCGCTTGACGCGAAGCGCCAGACGGATGAGCGGAACGCTTCATCCGGGCGGCGGCGCGAGAGCGATGCCAGGGGATTTGCGCTCGCCATGCGCCTGTCGACGGAGTTCGTCGCGGGCGTTCTGGTCGGAGGCGGAATTGGCTGGTTGTTCGACGCCGGACTGGGCACGTCGCCCTGGGGGCTGATCGTGTTCCTGTTGCTGGGGTTCGTGGCCGGTGTGCTGAACGTCCTGCGGTCCGCCGGCAAACTGGCGGATCCGCTCGATCGGGAGCGCGGCGGGTAAGGGATGCCGGGCCGATACGGAATTTCGGGCCCGCCTTTCCTCGGATTTTTCCGAAGGAGGGGCGGGCCTCTCAAGACTGCCGGTGCTTTCCGCCGCGTTTAACGCCAAGGCGGTCGTTCCGGAAACCAACCCAGGGGCGCTTTGCGCGTGAGCGAGAACAGGAAGAGGGGCTGAGCCGGTGGCGAACGATCCGATCCATCAGTTCCATATCAACAAGATCATCCCGATCGAGGTCGGCGGCCTTGATCTGTCCTTTACCAATGCTTCGCTCTTCATGGTCGCGACGGTCGCCGTGACGGCACTGTTCCTGATCATGTCGACGAGCGGTCGCGGCCTGGTGCCGACCCGCTGGCAGTCGATGGCGGAGATGAGCTACGAATTCGTCGCAAGTACCTTGCGAAGTTCGGCCGGCAACGAGGGGATGCGGTTCTTTCCCTTCGTCTTCTCGCTGTTCATGTTCGTGCTGATTGCCAACCTGATCGGCATGTTCCCGTATTTCTTCACCGTCACCAGCCAGATCATCGTCACCTTCGCGCTGGCGATGCTGGTCATCGGCACGGTCATCGTCTACGGCTTCGCCAAGCATGGCATGAAGTTCCTCGGACTTTTCGTGCCGCACGGCGTGCCGGGGGTTCTCGTGCCGCTGGTGACGATGATCGAGGTCATCTCGTTCCTGTCCCGTCCGATCAGCCTCTCCGTTCGTCTTTTCGCGAACATGCTGGCCGGCCACATCACGCTGAAGGTCTTCGCCGGCTTCGTCATTTCGCTCGCCGCCAGCGAAAGCCTCGGCCTTTTCGGTCCGGTTACCTCGGTGCTGCCGCTGATCATGACGGTCGCGCTGACGGGCCTGGAATTCCTGGTCGCCTTCCTGCAGGCCTATGTCTTCACCGTCTTGACCTGCATGTACCTCAACGACGCTCTGCATCCGAGCCATTGAGGGCAACCCATTGGCTCCGCATGTCGCGGAGCCGGACGTAACAGCTTGAATCCCACGAAGGAGCATTTGTCATGGAAGCTGAAGCAGCAAAGTTGATCGGTGCCGGTATTGCCTGCCTTGGCATGGGCGGCGCGGCTATCGGCCTCGGCAGCATTTTCGGTAACTACCTCGCCGGCGCACTGCGCAACCCGTCGGCCGCCGACGGCCAGTTCGGCCGCCTGATCTTCGGCTTCGCCGTTACCGAAGCTCTCGGCATCTTCTCGCTTCTCGTTGCCCTTCTCCTCCTCTTCGCCGTCTGATCAACAGACTGGCGTCAGCGACGTGATCTGGCCGGGCAGCGGGTGTGGTGACACCGGCTGCCCGGTTTGACTGATGACCGGCCTTCCCGGAGCAGGCGCTCAGGGTTCTGTTTCCAGTTGGCAAGGTCCGGCGGCAGCGTCACTGAAATCGGGTAAGGACGACGGCTATGGCGACGACACACGGTGCGGAGTCGACCAGCGGTGAAACCACCGCCGGGACGGAAGTGCCCCACGATGCGCAGGCGACGGGTTCATTCCCCCCGTTCGACAGCGCGACATTTCCCTCGCAGCTCCTTTGGCTGGCGATCACCTTCGGCGTGCTCTACTGGGCGATGACCAAGGTGGCGCTGCCGCGGATCAGCGGCATTCTCGAAGACCGGCGCGACCGTATCGCGGGTGATCTTGCCGAAGCCAACAGGCTGAAGCAGGAGAGCGACGCGGCGATTGCCGCCTATGAGCAGGCACTGGCCGAGGCCCGCAACCGCGCGCACGGCATTGCCAGCGACACGCGGGCAAAGCTGAAGGCGGAAACGGACGCACGCCGTCGCGATGCCGAAGCCCAACTCGGCAAGCGTCTGGCGGATGCCGAAGAACGGATCTCCGAGATCAAGTCCGCGGCCCTTTCGCAGGTCGGCGACATTGCCACCGAGACGACGAGCGCGCTCGTCGAGGCGTTGATCGGCAAGGCTCCGTCCAAGACGGAACTCGACAAGGCCGTCAAGGCGGCCCTGAAGTAAGGAGAGGCAGATGGACGCTACATTCTGGGCGTTTGTATCGCTCGTACTCTTCCTGGCTCTCCTGGTCTACCTGAAGATCCCTGGCAAGATCGGCTCGGCGCTCGACAAGCGCGCCGACACGATCTCCAAGGAACTGGACGAGGCGCGCCGGCTGCGCGAGGAGGCCCAGGCCCTTCTCGCCGAGTATCAGCGCAAGCGTCGCGAGGCCGAGGAGGAGGCAACCGCCATCGTGGCCGAAGCCAGGCTCGAGGCCGAGCGGTTGACGACCGAGGCTAACGAGGCGCTCGAAGAAATGATCGAGCGCCGGACCAAGGCTGCCGAGCGCAAGATCGAGCAGGCCGAGGGGCAGGCAATCGCGGAAGTGCGGGCGCGGGCTACGGACCTCGCCGTTGCCGCGGCTCGCGAGATTCTCGGCAAGACGGTCAAGGGCGATCTCGCCGACGGCCTGCTTGGAAAGAGCATCGACGAGGTCAAGGCCCGGCTCAACTGAGCACGCGGTCCGGCTTCGACAGCAAGTGTGAAAGGCCTCGCCATGCGCGGGGCCTTTTGCTTTTGAAAAAGGCCAATTCAGTTCGGGCCGATCGTCTGGGAGGCCAGCGCCACGGGCCGAAAGCTCATGCGATGGTGAAGGCAGGGTCCTAGGCGCGCGAGGGCTTCGGAATGTTCCGGCGTGCCGTAGCCCTTGTGGCTGGCAAAGCCGTAGCCGGGGCTCAGCAGGTCGAGCCGCTCCATCAGTCTGTCGCGGACGACCTTGGCGACGATGGATGCCGCGGCGATCGCAAGGATCCTGCCATCCCCCCTGATAGCCGCCTGGCCCGGATAGCGCAGCCCCGGCGGTATGTCCCTGCCGTCGATCAGGCAGGCTGCCGGATGCTGCCTTAGCCCGTCTGCGGCGCGGCACATGGCCCACAGGCTCGCGGCGCGGATATTCATGAGGTCGATGCGGCGGGGGGAGGCATAGGCAACAGAAACGTCCGCCGTTTCGCAAATGACCTCGAACAGGCTCTGCCGCTTTTTCTCGGTGAGTTTCTTGGAATCGTCCAGTCCTGCCGGCAGTCTCGAATAGTCGAGGATCACGGCCGCGGTCACCACGGGCCCGGCCCAGGGACCGCGCCCCGCTTCGTCCAGTCCCGCCAGCCGATCGTCGAACCGCCCTGCGATCCGGCGCTCCCTGGCGGCGGAGAGTTCTTCGGGGAGGTCGAGGGAAAGCGGAGCCACGAGGCTGAAATCGTGCATGGGCCGAGGAAATGTCCGTAATGCTGGAATCGCCCCAGCTTAGACGACATCCGGCTTGCACGGAAACCGCAGCCCGCCCTTCGCCCGTAATTCTTTACGTGTATCAGAGGAGCGAGAGTTGAACGCCGCCGTTCAATGGCGGCGCGAAGCTCTCGGCGCTGAGCTTGCGGCGCCGGGCGTTCATGCCCAGACGTTTGGCCGCCAGCGTGAAGCGCCGGCCGAGATGCTGGGCGTAGGGGCCGGCTCCCTTGAAGCGCTTGCCCCATTCGGCGTCGTAGTCCTTGCCGCCGCGCATGGAGCGCAGCAGGTTCATCACATGGCGATAGCGGTCGGGCCGTTCGCGCAGCAGCCAGTCGCGAAACAGCGGGCTTACCTCCAGCGGCAGGCGCAGAAGAATATAGCCGGCCTCCGTGGCGCCCGCGTCATGGGCGGCTTCCAGAATTGCCTCCATTTCGCTGTCGGTCAGCGCCGGTATCACCGGGGCGATCATCACGGAGGTCGGGATCCCGGCTTCTGCAAGGCCTCGGATCGCGGACAGCCGGCGCTCCGGCGTTGCGGCGCGCGGCTCCATCGCGCGGGCAAGCTTGCGGTCGAGCGTCGTGACCGAAAGGGCGACCTTCACCAGCCCGCGCTCCGCCATCCTGCCCAGGATATCGATGTCGCGCAGCACCAGCGCCGACTTGGTGACGATGCCGACGGGATGGTTGCTGCGGTCGAGGACCTCCAATACCTCCCGCATGATGGCGAATTTCCGCTCGATCGGCTGATAGGGGTCGGTATTGGTGCCGATCGCGATTGTCTTCGGCTGATAGCCCGGCTTCGAAAGCTCCCGCCCCAGCAGTTCGGCGGCATTGGGCTTTGCAAACAGCCGGGTTTCGAAGTCGAGCCCAGGCGACATGCCCATATAGGCATGCGTGGGCCGGGCGAAGCAGTAGATGCAGCCATGTTCGCAGCCCCGATAGGGGTTTATCGAACGGTCGAAGGAAATATCCGGCGATTCGTTGCGCGTGATGATCGTTCGCGCCCTCTCGGTCTGCACCTCGGTGCGGAACGGCGGCAGGTCCTCGATCGTTTCCCAGCCGTCGTCGAAGATCTCGCGCGCCTGTTTCTCGAAGCGCCCGCTCATGTTGAGGCCGGCGCCTCTGCCCCGACGGCGTTCCGCGTCGATGGTGGGCGCGCTCCCGGCGACCGAAAAGTCGATGCAGTTTTCTTCGGTAAAGGCGGTGGCGGCAATATCCAGCGCCTGTATCTGCTCGGCGGATCGGGGTCTCATGGGTACTCGTCCAACTGGAACATAACGAGAACATAGCGCCGTGTCCCGGAGGCGGCAAGGGGGATTCTCATCGGCGTGCCCGCTTGCGGGGAGCAAAAAAATAAGGCAGTGATTTCAATCTAGGCAAAAAGCACTTATGAATGCGCCATGCTGAGCGTGATCATTCCAACATTCAACAGCGAGCAGGCGCTGCTGCGCACCCTGAGCGCGCTCGTCCCGGCCGCCGCGGAAGGCGTTGTTCGCGAAGTCGTCGTCGCCGATGGCGGTTCGACGGACGGAACGCATCTGATTGCCGACGCGGCAGGGGCGGAACTCATAGAAGTGGCCGGCTCGCAAGGGGAGAGGCTTGCCGGCGGCGCCGACGCGGCGCGACGGGGCGAGTGGCTGATGTTTCTGGCGCCCGGCAGCGTGCTCGAACCCGGCTGGTCGGAGGAGTTGCGCAGTTTCGCCGAACGGGCGGAGCGTGCCGGGCGTGCCGAAGAATGCGCGGCCGTATTTCGCCTGGCGGTGGACGATTTCGGCTGGCAGGCGCGCCTTGTCGAATGGCGGGCATCTCTCGGTTGCCGGCTGCTTGCCTTGCCGCACGCGGGGCAGGGGCTGGTGTTGTCGCGCGCCTTCTATCGCGGCCTTGGAGGCGTGAGGGCCATGGCATCGCGCCCGGACCGCGATCTTGCCCGGCGGATCGGCCGCCGCCGCCTCGTGCAGTTGCGCTCCGCAGCCGTGGCGACCTGTGTGGCCGAAGCCGGGCGGGCGGCCTGAGGCAATCCCATTGAAAAAGAAAACCCGGAGCGCGCATGAAGCGCCCCGGGCCTTTCTTCCGGTTTTCGCTGAAAATCAGATCGAGAACTGGTAGCTCGCCGCGTCCCAGCGATAGCCCCCGTCCTTGGCCGAGATGTAGCCGAGCGAAGGGAAGGGCATGTGATAGCCGGTAACCGCCAGGCTGTCGGCTGCGGCCATGTCGAAGATCCGCTTGCGGGTGGCTGCGGCCTTTTCCTTGTCCATGTCGAAGCGGACATGCCAGTCGGGACGCTGGATCGACACGACGAAATGGTTGGCGACATCGCCCCAGACCAGCAGTCGGTGGCCGTCGCTTTCGATGTGGAAGGCCATGTGGCCCGGCGTGTGGCCATGGGCGTCGATGCCGTGGATGCCGGCAACCACCTCGCCCTCGTTGCCGATGAAGGTCATCTTGCCGGCAAGCGGCACGACATTCGCCTGCACCAGCTTGGCGCCGCCTTCCGTCGGGCCGGACAAGCGGTCGGGCGAGGACCAGAAATCGTACTCGACCTGGCCGGTCACGTAGCGCGCGTTGGCGTAGGTCGGGTGGCCGTTGCTCATCAGCCCGCCGATATGGTCGGGATGCATGTGGGTGATGACGACGACATCAACCTGCTCGGGGGTGTAGCCGGACGCCTTGATCTGGGCCGGCAGGCTGCCGGCGCCGCCGCCGAGGCCGGTATCGAAAAGCACCAGTTCCTTGCCTGTGTTGACGAGAACCGGGGTGAAGCCGATCACCATCTTGTCCGTCGGCAGATGGTTCTCTTTCGCAAGCGCGGCAACGGCTTCGGCCGTCTGGTCCTGGCCGAAGATCGGATGCGGACCGGGTATCGGGTTGGCGGCATCAAGCAGGGTGGTCACCTCGAAGCCGCCAAGCTGCACGCGATTGAAGCTCGGTCGGCTGGGGCCGAGCTGCGGAGCGGCTGCCTGCACGGGGGTGACGCCCCTGGCAATGAAGGGCGCGGCAAAGGCGGCTCCGGCAGCGCTGGCAAGAGCTGCGCGGCGGCTCATCGATACTGATTTCATAATCGTCTGACCTCCCGGGTCGGGCAATGGATGCGGGTTCCCACAGGTTGCCGCTTCGGGAGGTAAACTTCATCTCACGCACGCTTGATTACGCAAGATTGTTCGCATCGCTCCGTGGACAATTTCCGGTGGATGCGACTGCCGGTCGCTCAAGCCTGGCGCAGCTTGCCGCGCTTCAGATGTTCATCCAGCCTCGGCATGATCTCGACGAAGTTGCAGGGCATGTGCCGGTAGTCGAGCTGGAATTTCAAAATGCCGTCCCAGGCGTCCTTGCAGGCGCCGGGCGAGCCCGGCAGGACGAAGATGTAGGTGGCATTGGCCACGCCGCCGGTCGCGCGCGACTGGATCGTCGATGTGCCGATCTTGTCGTAGGAAATACGGTGAAAGACTTCGGAAAAGCCGTCCATCTTCTTTTCGAAGAGAGGTTCGATGGCTTCGGGCGTCACGTCACGCCCCGTGAAGCCCGTGCCGCCGGTGGTGATGACGACGTCGATCTCCGGCGAAGCGATCCACTTGCCCACGACCGCGCGTATTGCCTCGATATCGTCGGTGGCGATGTCGCGGGCGGCGAGCTTGTGGCCGGCCTCGGCGATGCGGGCCGCCAGCGTCGAGCCGCTCTTGTCATCCTGAAGCGAGCGCGTATCCGACACGGTGAGGACGGCGATGCGCATGGGAATGAAGGGCCGGCTTTCGTCGATGCGGTGCATTTGGCTTCCTTGTCCTGATATGTCTGCTTGTCCGGTTCCGCCGACTATATCTCCGGCAGGGCGAACCGCGCCTCAAACTTTTTCGGCAAGCCCATCCAAGGGAGGAAACAGCCAATGGACTGGACGGCGCCGGTCGACGCCTATTGCGAGCGGGTGGGACCGGCTTTCTGGGCGGAACCGCTGAACGCGGTTTCGAATGCTGCCTTCCTGATAGCAGCGGTCGCCGCCTGGCAATTGTTGCGGCGGCGCGGAGGCGGGGATTTCCCGTCGCTGCTCCTCATCCTGCTGGTGGCGGCGATCGGCATCGGCTCCTTCCTCTTTCACACGTTTGCGAACCGCTGGTCGGCGCTGGCCGACGTCATCCCGATCGCCGTCTTCATCCATGCCTATCTCTTCGTCGCGCTGCGGCGCTTCTTCGGGCTGCCGGTCTGGCCCAGTCTCGGCATCGTGATCGCCTTCGCGCTGGCGTCCGCCGGGGCGGGCGGAGTGTTGCGGGCCGCTTTCGGCTCGACCGGCGGCTACGTGCCGGCCTTCCTGGCGATGGCGGCGACGGGACTGGCGCTTTATCGCCGAAACCCGCCGGCATCGCGCGGGCTGCTGTCGGCGGCATGCGTCTTCCTGCCGTCGATGGCCTTGCGAATGGCGGATGCGCCCCTTTGCGAAAGCTGGCCCACAGGAACGCATTTCCTCTGGCATGCCTTCAACGCGACGACGCTCTATCTCCTGCTCCGCACCGTGATCCTGGCGGACCGGCCGGGCCGTTCTGGCGTTTCAGTTCAAAAATGCTAGCTTGTGCAATCCGATTCACTGCCTGCGCAACGACAAGATCCTCCCATGACCGATCAGCCGCCGACTTCCGCCGACCTCGACGAGGCCGCCCTCTTTTATCATCGCCACCCGCGCCCCGGGAAACTGGAGATCCAGGCGACGAAGCCGCTTGGCAACCAGCGCGACCTGGCGCTGGCCTATTCGCCGGGCGTCGCCGCACCCTGTCTGGAGATCGCGAAGGATCCGGGCAAGGCGGCCGACTATACGGCGCGCGGCAACCTGGTCGCGGTGATCTCCAACGGCACGGCGGTGCTGGGACTGGGCGCCATCGGGCCGCTCGCCTCCAAGCCGGTGATGGAGGGCAAGGCGGTCCTCTTCAAGAAATTCGCTGGGATCGACGTCTTCGACATCGAGGTGGACGAGCGCGAGGTCGACCGCTTCTGCAACGCGGTGGCAGCGCTCGAGCCGACCTTCGGGGGCATCAACCTGGAGGACATCAAGGCACCGGAATGTTTCGTCATCGAACGCCGCCTGCGCGAGCGGATGAACATTCCCGTCTTCCATGACGACCAGCACGGCACGGCGATCATCGTGGCGGCGGCCGTCCGCAACGGCCTGGAGCTGGGCGGCAAGAAGATCGAGGAGGCGAAGATCGTCGCCTCCGGCGCGGGCGCGGCGGCGCTGGCCTGCCTCAACCTGCTGGTGTCGCTCGGCGCGAAGCGGGAGAATATCTGGATCAGCGATATCGAGGGCGTCGTCTATGAAGGCCGCGAGGCGCTGATGGACGAGTGGAAGGCCGTCTTCGCGCAGAAGACCGAATGCCGGACGCTGGCCGAAATCCTGCCGGGCGCCGACGTGTTCCTGGGTCTTTCGGCCGCCGGCGTGCTGAAGCCGGACATGGTGAAGAAGATGGCGCCGGGGCCGCTGATCCTGGCGCTGGCGAATCCGAAGCCCGAGATCATGCCGGAGGAGGCGCTGGCCGCCCGCGGCGACGCCATCATCTGCACCGGCCGCTCGGACTATCCCAACCAGGTCAACAACGTCCTTTGCTTCCCCTACATCTTCCGCGGGGCGCTCGATGTCGGCGCGACGACGATCAACGAGGAGATGAAGCTTGCGGCGGTCGAGGCGATCGCCCAGCTCGCGCGTGAGGAACCGTCGGACGTGGCCGCGCGCGCCTATGGCGGCGTGTCGGAAACCTTCGGCCCGAAATACCTGATCCCGTCGCCCTTCGACCAGCGGCTGATCCTGCGCATCGCCCCGGCAGTGGCGAAGGCGGCGATGGAAACGGGCGTCGCCACACGGCCGATCGAGGATTTTGAGGCCTATCACGACCGCCTCAACCGCTTCGTCTTCCGCTCCGGCCTGATCATGAAGCCGATCTTCGCCGCGGCAAGGGCGACGGAAAAGAGGATCATCTATTCCAACGGCGAGGATGAGCGCGTGCTGCGCGCCACCCAGGTGCTGCTGGAAGACAAGCTCGCCGTGCCGATCCTGATCGGTCGCCCGGCGGTGATCGAGACGCGCTGCGAACGCTTCGGCCTGAAGATCCGGCCGGGCAGGGATTTCGAGTGCATCAATCCCGAAGACGATCCGCGTTACCGCGACTACGTGGACACGCTTTTGGAACTGGTGGGCCGCAAGGGCGTGACGCCGGAAGCCGCCCGCACCATGGTGCGCTCCAACACCACGGTGATCGGCGCGCTGGCCGTGCATCGCGGCGAGGCGGACGCGCTGATCTGCGGTCTCGAAGGGCGCTTTTCCAAGCACCTGCGCGACGTGCGCAACATCATCGGCACGGCGATGGGCGTGCGCGACTTTTCCGCCCTGTCGCTCTTGATCAACGGCAAGGGCGCGACCTTCTTCACCGATACCTATGTGACGGTCGATCCGACGGCGGAAGAGATCGCCGAGATGACGATGCTGGCGGCGCGCGAGATCCGGCGTTTCGGTATCACGCCGAAGGCGGCGCTGCTCTCAAGCTCCAATTTCGGCTCGCGCGACATGCCCGCCTCGCGGAAGATGCGCGAGGCGCTGGAAATGATCTGGAAGATGGCGCCCGATCTTGAGGTCGACGGCGAGATGCACGGCGATTCCGCGCTGTCGGAGGCGATGCGCCGGCGCGTGATGGCGGGTTCCCGGCTGGAAGGGGAGGCGAACCTCCTGGTCTTCCCGTCGTTGGATGCGGCCAATATCGCGCTGAACCTGATCAAGGTGATGACGGAATCGCTGCATGTCGGGCCGATCCTGCTCGGCACGGCCAGGCCCGCGCATATCCTGACGCCGTCGGTGACCTCGCGTGGCGTGGTCAACATGTCGGCCTTCGCCGCTGT
Source organism: Stappia albiluteola (assembly GCF_014050225.1). Taxonomy (GTDB): domain Bacteria; phylum Pseudomonadota; class Alphaproteobacteria; order Rhizobiales; family Stappiaceae; genus Hongsoonwoonella; species Hongsoonwoonella albiluteola. Next base: position 72,855 of record NZ_JACFXV010000062.1, read on the forward strand.
GGAGGCGCATACGCGGGTGGTGGCGACGATCTGAGCGGCGGGCGTTCGCCATCGGGAATGATGTGCGGGCTAGCGCCCGCGCTGATTTCTGGATACCGGCTCTGCACTCGGCTGCGCCTCGTTTGTCCGGCATGACGGAGTGTGCGGCTACTTTTCTGCCGTAACCTCTCGGTTCGTCATACGCGGGCTTGACCCGCGTATCCATCCTTGCCGCAAACTTCCGATGGATCGCCGGGTCTGGGCCCGGCGAAGACGAGGGTGAGGCAGGGTGCTTGCCTCAAAACCCAGGTGTCATCCCCGTGAAGACGGGGATCCAGTAAACGCGTGCCTCAGTGGCAAAATCTCCGGAGTTGGCGGTTACTGGATGCCCGGTCGGGCCGGGCATGACAGGACTTGTGGGCGCGCCGGTGCGAACATGACAGAGTGGGTAGCCTCTCTGCCGCAACCCCTCGGTTCGTCATACGCGGGCTTGACACGCGTATCCATCCTCGCCTCAACCGTCCATGGATCGCCGGATTAAGTCCGGCGAAGACGAGGGGAGAGGCAGGGCGCCCTCCGACGGTCGAGGGTGAGGCAGGGTGCTTGCCTCAAAACCCAGGTGTCATCCCCGTGAAGACGGGGATCCAGTAAACGCGTGCCTCAGTGGCAAAATCTCCGGAGTTGGCGGTTACTGGATGCCCGGTCGGGCCGGGCATGACAGGACTTGTGGGCGCGCCGGTGCGAGCATGACAAAGTGGGTAGCCTCTCTGCCGCAACCCCTCGGTTCGTCATGCGGGGGCTTGACCCGCGTATCCATGCGGCATGTCTCCTTGCCGCAACCATCCATGGATCGCCCGGTCTGGGCCCGGCGACGACGAGAGGAGAGGCGGAGCGCCCATTCGACCGTAGAGGGGTGAGACCGGCGCCCCATCCTCTGGTGTCATCCCCGTGAAAACGGGGATCCAGTAGACACCTGAATATGTGGCTAAATCTCCGGAGCGGGCGGTTACCGGATGCCCGGTCGGGCCGGGCATGACAGGACTTGTGGGCGCGTCGGTGCGAGCATGACAGAGTGGGTAGCCTCTCTGCCGTAGCCCCTCGGTTCGTCATACGCGGGCTTGACCCGCGTATCCATGCGGCATGTCTCCTCGCCGCAACCGTCCATGGATCGCCGGATTAAGTCCGGCGAAGACGAGGGGAGAGGCAGGGCGCCCTCCGACGGTCGAGGGTGAGGCAGGGTGCCTGCCTCAAACTCAGGTGTCATCCCCGTGAAGACGGGGATCCAGTAAACGCGTGCCTCAGTGGCAAAATCTCCGGAGTGGGCGGTTACTGGATGCCCGGTCGGGCCGGGCATGACAGGGCTTGTGGGCGCGTCGGTGCGAGCATGACAGAGTGGGTAGCCTCTCTGCCGCAACCCCTCGGTTCGTCATACGCGGGCCTGACCCGCGTATCCATCCTCGCCGCAACCGTCCATGGATCGCCGGGTCTGGGCCCGGCGAAGACGAGGGGAGAGGCAGGGCGTCCTTTCCGCAGCGGAATTAGATACAGCCGCCGCCCCCGCACCAAATTCCGGGCCCCTATCCCGCGATCTTCGAGAAATCCGCCACCGCGCGGGTTGCATCGCGGATTTCGGCCAGAAGTTTCAGCCGGTTCTCGCGCAAGTGAGGGTCTTCGGCATTGACGAGGATTTCCTCGAAGAAACGGTCCACCGGGCCGCGCAGGCGGGCAAGGGCGGCCATGGCGCCCTCGAAATCCTCCCCGGCGATCGCCTCGGCCGCATCGGAGCGGGCGGCGTCGATGGCGGCGGCAAGCTGGACTTCCGCCGGCTCGACCAGATGGTCGGCATGGGGGCGGCCTTCAACCGGCCTGCCGTCCTTCTTTTCCTCGATGCGCAGGATGTTGGCGGCGCGCTTGGTGCCGGCCAGCAGGTTGGCGCCGTCCTCCGTTTCGAGGAAACGCCCGAGCGCCTCGACGCGCTTGACGATCATCAAAAGGTCGTCCTGGCCGCCGAGCGCGAAGACGGCGTCGATCAGGTCGTGCCGCGCGCCTTCCTCCTTCAGATGCACCTTCAGTCGGTCGGCGAAGAAGGAAAGGAGGTCGAGGCTTTGCTCGCTAGCTTTTCCACTACCCCAAGGGTGACTTACAGTTACTCTTGCGGGAAAGAATTTATTTCCTTCAACCGCTTGCTGCATTGTTGCGGTCGCTGAGATTGAAACGGTCACTTGCTCACGCGAATTTTCAAGCAAGTCAACAACAGACAGACGCAGTCCGTTATCCAGCACGATCCGGATCACCCCCAGCGCCGCTCTCCTAAGCGCATAGGGATCCTTGCTCCCCGTAGGCTTTTCATCGATCGCCCAGAAACCGGCGAGAAGGTCGAGCTTGTCGGCGAGCGCGACGGCAATGGAAACCGGGTCGGAGGGTACGCGGTCGCTCGGTCCCTGCGGCTTGTAGTGCTCCTCGATGGCCGCGGCCACGGAAGCGTCCTCGCCCTGGATCGAGGCGTAGGTGCGGCCCATCTGGCCCTGAAGCTCGGGGAACTCGTAGACCATGGAGGAGACGAGGTCGGCCTTCGCCAGCCTTGCCGCCCGCTCCGCCTTGTCCGGATCGGCGCCGACCAGCGGCGCGATCTCGCGCGACAGCGCCATCAGCCGCTTCACCCGTTCGCCCTGCGTGCCGAGCTTTTCGTGGAAGACGATTGAATCGAGCTTCGGCAGGAAGGCTTCGAGCTTCGTCTTCAGGTCGGTTTCCCAGAAGAACTTGGCGTCGGAAAGCCTGGCGCGGATCACCTTCTCGTTGCCGTGGACGATCTCCTTGCCGCCGTCGCTCGCCTCGATATTGGCGGTCAGCACGAACCGGTTGGCAAGCCGCCCGGTCGCCGGAGCGCGCAGCACGAAGCATTTCTGGTTGGCGCGGATCGTCAGGCGGATCGCCTCGTCCGGGATCTCCAGGAAGCTTTCGTCGAAGGAGCCGACCAGCACCACCGGCCACTCGACGAGGCCGGACACCTCTTCCAGCAGGCCTTCGTCCTCGACCAGCTCAAGGCCGAGGGCCAGCGCCCGGTCGCGGGCGTCGTGGCGGATGATGTCCTTGCGCCGTTCGGCGTCGAGCACCACCTTCGCCCGCTCCAGCTTCTCCATGTAGTCGTCGAGCCGGCGCACGCTGAACGCCTCGCCGCCCATGAAGCGGTGGCCGCGCGTCGTGTCGCCGGATGCGATGCCGTCCACCTCGAAGCGCACGATTTCCGGCTCCTCGGTCTCGGGGCCGAAGGTGCAGACGATGGAATGCAGCGGCCGGACCCAGCGCAGCTGGCCGGTGCCCCAGCGCATGGATTTCGGCCAGGGGAAGGACCGCACGATCCCCGGCATTGCTTCGGCGATGATGTCGAGCGCCGCGCGGCCCGGCTTTTCGGTGCGCGCGACGTAGAACTCGCCCTTTTTGGGATCGGAGACGACTTCCGCCTGCTCGATCGACGAAAGACCGGCCGCCTTCAGGAAGCCTTCCAGCGCCTTTTCCGGCGAGCCGACGCGGGGACCCTTGCGTTCTTCCACCGTTGCCTTGGAGCCTGCCGGCAGCCCGGCGACATGCAGCGCGAGCCGGCGCGGCGTCCAGAAAACCTTGGCGCCCTCATAGACGAGACCGGCATCGACCAGCGCGTTGGTGACCAGCGACTTCAGGTCTTCGGCCGCGCGGCGCTGCATGCGGGCGGGAATTTCCTCGCTGAAAAGCTCCAGGAGAAGGTCGGGCATCGGCTTGGTCTCGAACGGTTGGATATGGAAAAAACCATATTTTCGGTCAGCGGTGCCTAGCAAGAAGCCTCGCGCTTGTCACCCCTTTCGCGCGCGCTGCCCGCCGGATTGCGCCCGCCCTTGGCGGATCGCTCAAAGTTTCCATCTAATCTTGGGAAAAAGACGTATATTTAATGACGAAAAGGCTGAACTCATCGAATGATGAGCACCGATCGGATCGACGGTTCCCGGCCAGGCAAGAGGGAACCCATTTTGGAGCACAGTGAGTGCAGTTCCTCAAGCAGCTCGTCATCATCCTCGTTCTCGCCGGGCTCGGATGGGGCGGCTACACGGTGTATCTCGAACAGTTCGCCAATGGCGCGACGGCGCCCGAGCGCGGCGGTAGCCGGGGCGGCGGAGACCGCAAGGTCGGCGTCGAGGTGGCGTCAGCCGAAAAGGCGCGGCTGACGCGCAGCGTCGAGGCGGTCGGCACCACGCGGGCCCGCCAGTCGGTCGAAATCGTGCCGCTGGCCGACGGGACGATCGTGGAACTGCTGATCACCGCCGGCAAGGACGTGGAAAAGGGCGAGATCGTTGCAAGGCTCGACGACGATATCGAGCGGGCCAACCTGGAAAGCGCCGAAGGCATCCTGCTGCAGAAGGAACAGGCGGCGGCGCGCGCCGAAAAGCTGCGCGAGACCCAGACGCTGAGCCTCGCCGCGCTGGAATCCCTGCATGCGGAGGAGATCGTCGCCCGCGCCGTGGTCGACAAGGCGAGACGCCAGCTCGAGGACCGCACGATTCGCGCTCCCTTTGCAGGCGTGCTCGGCCTTTCCAGCATCGATGTCGGCGCACGGGTGGAATCGGGCGACGTGCTCGCCACCCTCGACGACCTCAGCGAGGTGGAGGTGGAGTTCCAGCTGCCCGAGACGCTTTACGCCTCGGTGAAGCCGGGCCAGGTGGTGTCGGCGCGCACGGCGGCCTTCCCCGGACGCTCCTTCGAGGGCAGGATCGTCGCCATCGATAGCCGGGTCGACCGCAATTCCCGATCCTTTGCCACGCGCGCGCTGCTGCCCAATCCGGACAGGGCGCTGCCTTCGGGCATGTTCGTGCTGATGTCGATCACGCTGGACGACTACGAGGCGATCACGGTGCCGGATGCTGCGATCGTCGCGGAAGGTTCGCGGAACTTCGTCTACCGCATCGCCGATGGCAAGGCGGAGAAGACGATGGTGACCCTCGGCCTGCGCCAGCCGGGCAGTGTCGAGATCGCCGAAGGGCTTTCGCCTGGCGATCTGGTGGCGGTGACCGGGCTGCAGCGCCTGCGCAATGGCGCGGAGGTGCAGGTGAGCGGCACCAGGCCGGAAAGGAAGGAAACCACGGACGAAGGCGAGCCGGGCAAGGAGGGGCAGTCGTGACCCTGTCCGACCTTTCGGTCCGCCGTCCGGTCCTTGCCGCCGTCGCGAGCCTGCTGATCGTCGTTTTCGGCCTTGCCGGCCTCACGCAGCTTCCGATCCGCGAACTGCCGAATGTCGACAGCTCCGTTGTGACGGTGACGACACAGTATCCCGGCGCGGCGCCGGAGATCGTCGACACCGACATCACCGAGATCGTGGAGGGAGCTGTCGCCGGCATCGCCGGCGTGCGCACCATCTCCTCCGAAAGCCGGCGGGGACGCAGCCGCACCACCATCGAATTCGAGACGGGCCGCGATATCGATCAGGCAGCCAACGACGTGCGTGACGCGGTGGGGCGGGTGCGCTCCAGCCTGCCCGACGACGTGGACGAACCGCGCGTTGTGAAGAACGACGCGGATGCCGACCCGGTGATGCGTCTAGCCGTCACCAGCGACATGATGACGACGGCGGAGATCACCGACTACGTCGACCGCTTCGTGCTCGACCGGCTGGCCACCGTCGACGGCGTGGCGAGCATCAACGTCTATGGCGACCGGCCTTTCGCCATCCGTATCTGGCTGAACCGGCGCGAGATGGCGGCGCGAAACCTCACCGTCGCCGACGTCGAGGCGTCGCTCCGGCGCAACAACGTGGAGCTGCCTGCGGGCGAGATCGAGAGCCGGGACCGGCAGATCGGCATCCGCCTCGACAGCCGCCTGTCCTCAGTCGAGCAGTTCCGCAACATCGTCATCGACCGCATTGCCGGCTATCCGGTGAAGCTCGGCGATATCGCCCGCATCGAGGCCGGCGTTTCCGACGACACGACGATCGCCCGCAGCAACGGTCGCGAGGCGGTGGGCCTTGCCATCGTCCGCCAGAGCCAGAGCAATACGATTGCCATCTCCAACGCCGTGCGCGCCGAGATCGAGTTGCTGAGGCCCACTTTGCCGGCCGGCATGGATATCGAGATCGGTTCGGACGACGCGATCTTCGTCGGCGCCTCCATCCGCGAGGTGATCGAAGCGCTCGGCATCTCGCTCGTGCTGGTCGTGGTGGTGATCCTGCTGTTCCTGATGAGCGTCAGGGCGACGCTGGTGCCGGCGATCACCATTCCCGTGGCGCTGATCGGCTGTTTCCTGCTGATCCAGGCGCTCGGCTTCTCCATCAACGTGCTGACGCTGCTGGCGCTGCTGCTCGCCATCGGCCTGGTGGTGGATGACGCCATCGTCGTGCTGGAAAACATCCAGCGCCGCATCGATCTGGGCGAAAGCCCGTTGGTGGCGAGCGTGCTCGGCTCGCGCCAGGTGACCTTCGCCGTGCTGGCCACCTCCGCCACACTGATCGCCGTCTTCGTGCCGCTGTCCTTCCTGCCCGGTCAGGTCGGCCGGCTGTTCGTCGAGTTCGGCTTCGTCATGGCAAGTGCCGTGGCGATCTCCACCTTCGTGGCGCTCACCGCCTGTCCGGCGCTCGCCTCCAAGGTGCTGTCGCCGTCGAAGGTCGCGAAAGAACGGCTGGCGAAGGGAACCGCCGAGATCCCCGAAGGCTTCGTGCTGCGCGCCTATCGCTGGCTGCTGGAGCGGCTTATCCGCCTGCCGCTTGTGGTACTGGCCGGGGCGCTTGCGATCGCCGTCTTCTGCTGGCCGCTCTACCAGATGCTGCCGCGCGAACTGACGCCGAACGAGGATCGCGGCGTCGTCTTCGTGCCGCTGACCGCCCCGCAGGGCAGCACGCTGGAACATACCGACCAGGCGGCCCGCCAGGTGGAGGACATTGCCAGCCCCTTCCGCGACAGCGGCGAAATCGAGACGATCTTCACCTTCTCCGGCTTCGGCAACCGTGCCTACCGCTCCTTCGTCGTCTTCCGCCTCGCCCCCTGGAGCGAGCGGGAGATCGACAATCGCGGCCTGATCCGCCAGATCGCGCCGCGCATGGGCGAGGTCACCATCGCTCGCGGCTTCCCCGTCTCGCCGGCGGGACTTGGCCTGCGTGGCAGTTCGACGCCGTTGAGCATCGTGGTCGGCGGACCGGACTTCGAAAGCGTGAAGGGCTGGGCGAACGAAATCCTGCGCCGGGCGCAGGAGAACCCCCGGCTGATCAACCCGGAGATCGACTTCGAGGAGAACGAGCCGCAGATCTCGCTGATCGTCGACCGCGCGCGGGCCGACGATCTCGGCATTTCGGTGGAGACCATCGCCTCGACGCTGCAGACTCTGCTCGCCTCCCGCGAGGTGACGACCTATATCAGTCGGGGCCGGGAATACCCGGTGATCCTGCAGGCGGACCTGGAAGACCGCCGCTCGCCCTCCGACATCTCCAACATCTTCATCCGCTCCGGCGACGGCACGTCGCTGGTGCCGCTCGGCGCACTGGTCACCATGTCGGAATCGGCGGCGGCCGCCTCGCTGCGCCGCTACGACCGCCTGCCGTCGATCCAGATCTCGGCGGCCCTTGCAGAAGGTTACGACCTCGGCTCCGCCATCGACTTCATGCGCGAAACAGCGGCCGGCGTCCTGCCGGCGGAAGCCAAGCTTGCGCTTGCCGGACAGTCGCAGCAGTTCGAGGAAACCGCGCAGGGCGCCAATCTGGTCTTCGGCCTTGCGCTCCTGATCGTCTTCCTGGTGCTCGCCGCGCAGTTCGAGAGCTTCATCCACCCGCTGGTGATCCTGCTCACCGTGCCGCTGGGCGTCGCGGGTGCCGTCTATGCCATGGCGCTCGGTGGACTTTCCTTCAACGTCTACAGCCAGATCGGCATCGTGCTGCTGATCGGGCTGATGGCGAAGAACGGCATCCTGATCGTGGAATTCGCCAACCAGCTCCGCGACGAGGGCCAGAGCGTGCGCGAGGCTGTGGTCAATGCTTCGGTGCTGCGCCTGCGGCCGATCGTCATGACGGTGATCTCCACCGTGCTCGGCGCCCTGCCGCTGGTGCTGGCAAGCGGCGCGGGAGCGGAGAGCCGCATCGCCATCGGCAGCGTCATCATCGGCGGTCTGACGCTGTCCTCCGTGCTGACGCTGGTGCTCACTCCGGTGCTCTACGACCTCCTTGCCCGCTTCACCCGACCGCGGGGCGCGGTTGAGAAAGCGCTTGAAGACGAACTGGGCGCGGCGGTCAGGAAGAAGGGCGGCGGCGCCCAGGCGGAGCCTGGGGAGTAGACATTCGCTGCGAAAATGGCTGCTGCCCGCGTTATCTAACTGGGAAAGCGCGATTTTTTCCTGGAGTTGCCAGCGATGGATGCCGCAGGTCTCGCAAGGTCAGAACACAGTCTTTTCGGATTATGGAACAAAAAACAGTTATTCTTCGCGAGATGGACTCGCGTGCAAATCTGATTTCTGCAGCTTCAGATATCAAGGTGGCTTCAGACTGCTGCCGTTTGGCCGGCTTCAACCCGCATGAAGCAGTCGATCTTGCGGGGATATGTGGTTTGCCGTCCGTTTTGGCAAATGCGGGAAGAAGTTATCGCCGAATGCTACACCATGCGACCATGTATGCGCCATTGGTGCACCATTGACGCACCATGTTGCACCAGGAATGCGCCGGTAACGCCTCGGCCTGCCCGCGCCGTATCAGGCGGCGTGGCTCGCTCCGCCCGCTTCCGTTTCCAGGAAGGCCGCGCCGCAGGCTTTGGCAAGCTCGCGCACGCGCAGGATATAGCTCTGCCGCTCGGTTACGGAAATGACGCCGCGCGCATCCAGCAGGTTGAAGGCATGCGAGGCCTTGATGCACTGGTCATAGGCCGGCAGCACCACCTTGTGCACGCCGCCGCCGGCCGCATCGCGCGCCGAGGCGCCGGCGGCAAGCAGGCGGCGGCATTCCTCTTCCGCATCCCGGAAGTGGCGGAACAGCATCTCGGTATCGGCATATTCGAAATTGTGCCGCGAATATTCCTGCTCCGCCTGCAGGAAGACATCGCCATAGGTCACCTTGTCGGCGCCCTGCATGCCGTTGTAGTTGAGGTCGTAAACGTTATTGACGCCCTGGATATACATGGCCAGGCGTTCCAGCCCGTAGGTGAGCTCGCCGGAAACGGGCGAGCATTCGAAACCCGCCACCTGCTGGAAATAGGTGAACTGCGACACTTCCATGCCATCGCACCAGCATTCCCAGCCAAGGCCCCAGGCGCCGAGCGTCGGGCTTTCCCAGTCGTCCTCCACGAAGCGGATGTCGTGCAGCTTCGGATCGAGGCCGATGGCATAGAGGCTCTGCAGATAGAGGTCCTGCAGGTTTTCCGGCGACGGCTTCAGGATCACCTGGAACTGGTAATAGTGCTGGAGCCGGTTCGGGTTCTCGCCATAGCGGCCGTCCGTCGGCCGGCGCGAGGGCTGCACATAGGCCGCCTTCCACGGCTTCGGCCCGAGCGAGCGCAGGGTGGTCGCCGGGTGGAACGTGCCCGCTCCCACTTCCATGTCGTAGGGCTGCAGGACGACGCAGCCCTGATCCGCCCAGAAGCGTTGCAGCGTCAGGATCAGCCCCTGAAAGGAATTGCGGGGCTGCAGATGGGCCGGAAGGTTCTCGTTCGACATGCACTCGTCCCGCAAGGCTCTCAGGTAAAGAAAGAAGGCCCGCTTCCGATGCCGCGGACGCGGGCACAGGTGCCATCATCCCTTGCCCCAGTCAAGGACGGGGAGGCAGGGTCAATCGCGAGGCCGGTAGCGCCCGGTCTCGGGATCGCGCTCCAGCGTCCTGACGTCCTGCGTCTCGGCCTGCTTGCGCGCCGCCTCGGAGACCCGGTTCTCCACGCGTGCCATCTCGCGGCGCAGGGCTCGGGCGAGGATATAGCCACCGGCGGCAAGGGCTGCGAGGACGAAGAGGGGCGGCATCCTGTCCTCCTGACTTCCGCTCAGAGACCGAACCGGGCCCACAGCGCCCGGATTTCGGCGGCAGCAACGAGGTCGTCTGCCAGCCCCTCCGTACTGACGGAAATGCCGACACTCGGCCGGCGCGGAAAGATCGAGCGCGGCGCGCCGACGAGCCTGAGTTCGGTCTCCTTGCCGAAGCGCTCCTTCACCACGGAGCGCAGGTCGCCCAGCCGGTCGACCAGACCGAGGTCGCGGGCCGTGCGGCCGGTCCAGAACAGGCCGGAGAAGAGATCCGGCGAATTGCTCAGCACGTCGCCGCGCCGGGCACGTACCATCTCGATGAAGACCTCATGCACTTCCTGCTGCAGGGCGCGCAGGTGGACGACGTCTTCCTCCCGCTCCGGCTGGAAGGGATCGAGCACCACCTTCTTCTCTCCGGCGGTATAGACGCGGCGCTCGATGCCGAGCCTGCCGATAAGATCGGAAAACCCGAATCCGGCCGCCACCACGCCGATGGACCCGACGATGGAGGTGGCATCGGCAATGATCTCGTCGCCGGCCAGTGCGATCATGTAGCCGCCGGAAGCCGCCACATCCTCCACGAAGACCAGCACGTCCTTGCTCTTTTCCTCCGCCAGCTGGCGGATGCGCTGGAAGATGAGCCGCGACTGCACCGGCGATCCGCCGGGTGAATTGACGATGAGGGCGACGGCCGGCGCGTCCTTGTGGGAAAAGGCCCGCTCCAGCGGCGAGGCGACGGTGGAAAGCGACATGCCGGGCCTGAGTGGCGAGGCCAGGCCAATGGGCCCGTGCAGACGCACGACCGGAACGACCGCACCCTTGCGGCCAAGCTTGCCTGGAAGAAATTTACGAACGGATTTCAGCACTTCCGATCCTCAAACAACGAAAAAAAGGCACGTGGGAGATATAGGCAGGATTCGCGAACGGCCAAAGGAAAGTTGCAGCCAGAGACCTCTGGCAAATGGCTCAGGCGTTCTCGCCTTCTTTCAGCGCCGCGCCGATGGCCAGGAAATCGCGCCAGGCCAGACGCTTCTGGATCGGACTGCGCAGCAGGTAGGCGGGATGCAGGGTAGCGATCGCCCGGATCTCGCGCGTCGCAGTGCGATATGGCATCCAGCGGCCGCGCAGGCGCAGGATACCGTCGGTAACCCCGGTCAGCGCCTTGGCGGAGGCACCCCCCAGGAAAACGAGGATGTCGGGATCCACCAGTTCGATCTGCCGTGCGATGAAGGGTTTGCAGATCTCCGTTTCCTGCGGACTTGGCGTCCGGTTGCCGGGCGGGCGCCAGGGCACGACATTGGCAATGTAGACGCTCGACCGGTCGAGGCCGATCGCCGCCAGCATGCGATCGAGCAATTGCCCGGAGCGGCCGACGAAGGGCAGGCCCTGCAGATCCTCGTCGCGGCCAGGCGCCTCGCCGACGAACATGACGCGCGATTCCGGGTTTCCGTCGGCGAAGACGAGGTTCTTCGCGGTGCGGCTGAGGTTGCAGCCGTCGAAGGACGCAAGTGCCTTGTGCAGCGCGTCCAGCGACGCGGCTGAGCGCGCTGCGGCGCGCGCGGCGTCCACCGCCTCCTCGCCGGGAATGACGGCAGCCGGGGTTTGTTGTGCGGGCGGCCGCGGCGCGGTTGCGCCAGGCTGGGCGCGCGCGGGCGCAGGCTGCTGCGGGGTCGCAGGTTGTTGCGGACGCGGCATCTCGCGGCGGGCGGGGCCGGGATGCGCCGGCGCAGCCGCCTGCTCGGGCCTGCGCGATTGCGTTGCAGGCTGCAGGGTCTGCGAAAAGGCGTCGAACGGGTCGGCGTCGACAAGGCCGTCCACACCGGACGCGGCATAGAAATCGAGCAGCGCCTCGAGGGCGAGCGAAAGGCGATCCGCCTCGCCGGGGCTCGGCTTATGGCCAGTTTCAATGGGGCCGGAAGTCGACATACAGTCTTGTGGCAAATGTGCGGGCCGGACGCAATGGGCGACAGCCGCCGACGCCGATGTGATCCGCGACATCGGCAGGAGTGCTTGAAATTCCGTTTACGTAAACGTAATGATCGCCGCAATGACGCCAAGCGCATTGCGGCGGGTCTGGCGCTGCACTAAACAGGAGTTTCACGTCTGACTGCCGGCTGCCGGACCGGCGAGAGATGACAGGCGGGACTGCAAACAAAACGGACGCCTTCGGCCCGGGGGGTCCGTCAGGGGAGAAGAAGATGGCCGAGACCGACGCATTGCCCGAGCGCGAGAGCATGGAATTCGACGTCGTGATAGTCGGCGCCGGCCCTGCTGGTCTGGCAGCGGCCATCCGCCTGAAGCAGATCGCCAACGAAAAGGGCGACGAGCTTTCGGTCGTCGTGCTGGAGAAGGGCTCCGAGGTCGGCGCCCACATCCTGTCTGGCGCGGTGATCGACCCGATCGGCATCGACCGCCTGCTGCCGGAGTGGCGCGAGGAAGAAACGCCGATCAAGACGCCGGTCACCGCCGATCATTTCCTGGTGCTGGGACCCGCCGGCTCCATGCGCCTGCCGAATATCCTGATGCCCAAGCTGATGAGCAACCACGGCAACTACGTCGTGTCGCTCGGCAATGTCTGCCGCTGGATGGCGGAAAAGGCGGAGGCGCTCGGCGTCGAGATATATCCGGGTTTTGCCGCCGCCGAAGTGCTTTATGACGACAAGGGCACGGTCGTCGGCGTGGCGACCGGCGATATGGGTATCGGCCGCGACGGCAAGCCGAACGCCAACTATACTCGTGGCGTGGAGCTGCGCGGCAAATACGTCCTGATTGCGGAGGGTGCGCGCGGCTCGCTCGCCAAGCAACTCATCAGGCGTTTCGAGCTCGACAAGGATGCGGACCACCCGAAATTCGGCATCGGCATCAAGGAACTCTGGCAGATCGACCCGGAGAAGCATCGCCCGGGCCTCGTGCAGCACTCCTTCGGCTGGCCGCTGGACAACCGGACGGGTGGCGGTTCCTTCCTCTACCATCTGGAGGACAATCAGGTCGCCGTCGGTTTCGTCGTGCACCTGAACTACCAGAACCCCTATCTTTCGCCCTTCGAGGAGTTTCAGCGCTTCAAGACGCATCCGGCGATCCGCGATGTTTTCGAGGGCGGCAAGCGCATCTCCTACGGCGCGCGTGCCATCACGGAAGGCGGCATCCAGTCGGTGCCGAAGCTTTCCTTCCCCGGCGGCCTGATCATCGGTTGCTCGGCCGGCTTCGTGAACGTGCCGCGCATCAAAGGCTCGCACAACGCCATCCTCTCCGGCATGCTGGCCGCCGAACAGGTGATCGAGGCGCTGGGAGAAGGCCGCGTCAATGCGGAACTGACCGCCTATGACACCGCCTGGCGGGAAAGCGAGATCGGCAAGGACCTTTCCAAGGTCCGCAATGCCAAGCCGTTGTGGTCGCGCTTCGGCACGGCGATCGGTATCGCGCTCGGCGGCCTCGACATGTGGACCAACGAACTGTTCGGCTTCTCCTTCTTCGGCACGATGAACCATGGCAAGCCGGATTCGGCGACGCTGAAGCCTGCGGCGGAGTGCAAGCCGATCGCCTATCCCAAGCCCGACGGCGTGATCACCTTCGACAAGCTTTCCTCCGTCTTCCTGTCGAACACCAACCACGAGGAAGACCAGCCGGCGCATCTGAAGGTCGCCGACATGGCGCTGCAGAAGCGCTCCGAGCATGATGTTTTCGCCGGACCGTCCAGCCGCTATTGCCCGGCCGGGGTCTATGAGTGGATCGAGGAAGGCGAGGATGCACCGCGCTTCCAGATCAACGCGCAGAACTGCGTGCACTGCAAGACCTGCGACATCAAGGATCCGAACGGCAACATCAACTGGACCGTGCCGGAAGGCGCCGGCGGCCCGAATTATCCGAATATGTAGCATTACCTGAGCGGGAGAACTCCTCCCGCGCCTTTTCAAGTGAAGCCGCGGCTCACGGGCGAAAGATATCTGGCCCCGGCACTGGCGACGCGGCCGGCGCTCATGCGGTCCGGGGTGACGATGGAGCGTGACGCGCTGGGCCAGCCTCACGCCTCAACTGTCGAATGGATATACAGCCTCTCCTCTCGTCTTCGCCGGGCCCAGACCCGGCGATCCATGGAGAGTCTGCGGCAAGGGGCGATGTCGCTTGAATACGCGGGTCAAGCCCGCGTATGACGAACCGAGGGGTCGTGGCAGAGAGGCTACTCACTCTGTCATGCTTGCACCAACGTGCCACAAGCCGTGTCATGCCCACGAAGGTGGGCATCCAGTAACCGCCAGCTCCGGAGATTTAGCCATTGAGGCGGGTGTCTACTGGATCCCCGTTTTCACGGGGATGACACGGGAGTTTGGGGTGGGCGCCGGTCTCACCCCCCCTGCTGTCGGATGGGCGCTCTGCCTGTCCCCTCGTCTTCGCCAGACTTGATCCGGCGATCCATCGAAAGGCTGCGGTAAGGGGTGATGCCGCATGGATACGCGGGTCGAGCCCGCGTATGACGAACCGAGGGGTCATGGCAGAGAGGCTACTCACTCTGTCGTGCTTGCACCAACGTGCCCACACACTCTGTCATGTCCGGCTCGACCGGACATCCAGTAACCGCCGGTGCTGGAGATTTGACCGCAGGTGCATGTGTTTACTGGATCCCCGTTTTCACGGGGATGACACCAGAGGATGGGGCGGGCGCCGGCCTCACCCCTTAATCGTCGGATGGGCGCTCTGCCTGTCCCCTCGTCTTCGCCGGGCCCAGACCCGGCGATCCATGAAGCGCTGAGACGAGGCGAAACGCATCATGGATACGCGGGTCGAGCCCGCGTATGACGAACCGAGGGGTCGTGGCGGCGGACATTCCACTGCCGCTCCGGCAAAACCGCTATCCCAGGTCCACCACCAGCCGGCCGCGCACCTTGCCGTCGAGGATGGCGGAAGCGTGAGGGATAACGTCGTCGAAGCCGATGGTCGTCGTCATGCCGGCCAGGAGCCCCATGTCGAGATCGCGCACCAGCCGCTCGTAGGCTTCGACGCGCTTCGGCCGCGGCGCCATGACGCTGTCGATGCCGGCGAGCGTCACGCCGCGCAGGATGAAAGGCGCCACGGACGTGGGCAGGTCCATGCCGGCGGCGAGGCCACAGGCGGCGACCGTGCCTCCGTAACGGGTCATGGACAGGACATTGGCGAGCGTCGTGGAGCCCGCGACGTCGATGGCGCCGGCCCAGCGTTCCTTGGCAAGCGGCCTCACGGAACCAGAAAGCTCAGCCCGATCAATGATCTCGGCGGCGCCGAGGTTCCTTAGATAGGTGGCCTCCTCGGGGCGGCCGGTGGAGGCGACGATTTCGTAGCCGAGCCTGCCGAGCACGGCGAGAGCAACGGAGCCGACGCCGCCGGCTGCTCCCGTCACCAGGACCGGGCCGGATTGCGGCGTGACGCCATGGGCTTCGAGCGCCAGGACGCACAGCATGGCCGTATAGCCGGCGGTGCCGATCGCCATGGCCTGATCGGCGGACAGGTCCTTAGGCAGCGGAATCAGCCAGTCGGCCTTCAGTCGCGCGTAGCCGGCATAGGCGCCCATATGGACTTCGCCGACGCCGTAGCCGTTCAGCAGCACCATGTCGCCTCTGGCGAAGTCGCCGGAAGTGGAGGAGACGACCTCGCCGACGAGGTCGATGCCGGGGATCATGGGGAAGCGGCGCACGACCGGACCGCGGCCGGTGACCGCAAGGCCGTCCTTGTAGTTGATCGTCGACTTGAGGACGCGGACCGTGACGTCGCCTTCCATCAGATCGTCAAGGCCGATCTCCCTGATTTCGGCGGGGTTCTGGACTTTCGCTCCTTCTTCACGGGTGATCCAGATTGCCTTGAACCTGTCCATGGATGTTTCCTCCGGCTCTTGTTTTCGCGCTTGGGCCGAACGCTGCCAGACGGGCGAAAGGGAAGCAACCCCGCCGGTTGGCGGGGCCGCATGAACCGCTTCAGGGAATGTTTTTCGCGTTACTCGGCGGGAGCCGTGGCGAGCCGGGCGACGGGCTCCTCGCGGATCGGCCAGTGGACGAGTGCCGCAAACAGGCCGAGCGCGATGCCGAGCCACCAGATGGCGTCATAGGACCCGGTCTCGTCGTAGAGCTTGCCGCCCAGCCAGATGCCCAGGAACGAGCCAAGCTGGTGGGAGAAGAAGACGAAGCCGAACAGGGTCGCCATGTAGCGGGGGCCGAACATCACCGCGACGAGGCCGGAGGTGGGCGGCACGGTGGAGAGCCACAGCAGACCCATGGCACCGGCAAACAGCATGACGGTGAGCGGGCTTGGCGGCGCGAACAGGAAGATCGCGATGACAGCCGCGCGGCTAAGATAGATCAGCGACAGGAAGATCGGCTTCGGATAGCGCCCGCCGATATAGCCGGAAGCCAGCGAGCCGAAGATGTTGAACAAGCCGATCGTCGCGATCGCCGCGCCGCCCCAGAAGGGATCGAGCCCGATGTCGGCGATATAGGGCGGCAGGTGTACGGTGATGAAGGCCACGTGGAAGCCGCAGACGAAGAAGCCGAAGGTGAGCAGGATATAGCCGCGCGTGTTGAAGGCTTCCGCGAGCGCCTGCCTGAGGTTCTGCTCGGCGACGGCGGTGGTGGAGGACGCCGCGGCCTTACCCTTCAGCGCCATCGCGAACAGGCCGATCGTCATCATCAGGCCGGCCATGCTGACGAGCGCCATCTGCCAGCCGAGCCCGTCGATGAGGAGGGGAGCCAGGAAGGCGAAGACGAACTGGCCCATGGAGCCTGACGCCGTGCCGATGCCGAAGGCGAGCGAGCGCTGCGCCGGGCTGACGACGCGGCCGAAGGCGGCAATGACGAGCGCGAAGGAGGAGGCGGCAATGCCGATGCCGATCAGGATGCCGGCCGACACGTTGAGCATGAACGTGGATTCGGCGAACGCCATCAGGAGCAGGCCGGCGGCATAGAGGAAACCGCCGATGGTCAGCATGCGGGCCGTGCCGTAGCGGTCGGCGATCATGCCGACGAAGGGCTGCGCTGCGCCCCAGGCGAGGTTCTGGATAGCCAATGCCAGCGCGAAGGCCTCCCGCGACCAGCCGTTGGCTTCCGTCATCGGCAGCAGGAACATGCCCATGGTCGAGCGCGGGCCGAAGGACATCATCGCGATGACGCAGCCGCAAATGAGGATCAGGGGAATGTTCGGCCGGGCAATCGTCGATGACGGGGCCGATGAGGGAGGGGGCGAAACGTCGGATGAGGACGCAGTGGACATGAGCTTGATCCGTCCAATCTTTCCTGGCGCTGGCGGCCCCTTGAGCGGGGACGCGCGCAGGCCGCAATGGATGTTGCGTTCAATATGCTCTGAATCGTATCATGAGAATAATGAAAGTTTTTCATTCGAGACATTCGAATTGCGCATGAATCGGGTGCGAACGGGTGACATGCGATGTCGATGAACATCGAGGACATGCGGGCGCTGGTGGCGGTGGTGGAGAACGGCTCCCTTTCACAGGCGGCCGCGAAGCTGCATCTGACGCAACCGGCGATCACGCGGCGTCTGCAGCGGCTCGAGGAGGCGCTCGGCGTCACGCTTCTCGACCGCGAGCAGAAGCCGGCACGTCCGACGGAGCAGGGGCTTTCGGTCTACAGGGCCTGCCTCAAGGTGCTGGAGGCGACCGAGGATCTGCGGACCGCCGTCGGCCAGCCGCCGCAGGCGCGCCATTTCCGCCTTGGCATCTCGCGCGGCGTGGTCGATGCAGTGCTGTCACCGATCGTATTGACGCTGAAGGACAAGTTTCCCGATGTCGATCTGGATGTCGACACGAGCGAGACCCTGAACCTGCGCAGCGACCTGCGGCAGGGCGTCTATGACGCCGTGGTCGTCTTTCTGCGCGAGAACAGGGCGCCGGATCCGCGCGAGATCGGACATTACGTGGGCACCGAGGAAGTGGTTTTCACGGCAGCGCATTCCCATGCGCTGGACCGGATCAATTCGGTGGAGGAGCTGGCCGGCGAAGCCTTCGTGATGAACCCGGACGGCTGCGGTTTTCGTACGGGCCTCGAACACCGGCTGATGCGGGGCGGCGACACGCTCAAGGTGGCGGCGTCGATCTGGGGCGTGCCGCAGCAGCTGTCGCTGATCGCGGAAGGCGTCGGGCTCGGCCTGATCCCCCGGCGAATGATCGCGGCAAGCGCGCAGGCCGATCGGCTAAAGGTGATCGAGGTGCCGGATTTCTCCGCGCGGCTTGCCGTCTGGGTGCTGAGGGCGCGCGATCTCGGGTCGCTCGAAGAAGTGGTCGACGAGGTGGAGCGGACGGCGCGCGCCGTCTTCGCGTCGAGCGGCAACGCTTCGAAGTGAGGCGCGCCGGCCCGATCCCGCTTTCGCCCGGCCGCGAGCCGACAATCCGTCAGACGTTGAGCAGCAGGTATTCCCGCTCCCAGGACGAGATCACCTTGTTGTAGAGCTGCCATTCGAGCCGCTTCACGTCGATGAAGGCATCGACGAAGCGCTCGCCCAGGATGTCGCGCAGCGGCGCGCATTGTTCCAGCACGCTCAAGGCTTCGTGGATATGCCAGGGCAGGGAGACGCCGAGCTTGTGCGCGTCGACCGTCACCGCCGGTTCAGGCATCCGCTGTTCCTCAAGGCCGAGGAGGCCGCAGGCAAGGGTCGCCGCGGTCGCCAGATAGGGGTTCGAATCCGCGCCGATGACGCGGTTTTCCACGCGCCGGGCTTCCGGCGGGGAGTCCGGCACGCGAAGCCCGCAGGTGCGGTTGTCCTGGCCCCAATGCACGTTGATCGGCGCGTCGGATTCCAGGCGGATGCGGCGGTAGGCATTCACGTTCGGGCAGAACAGCGACATCGCCGCCGGGACATAGGTCTGCAGCCCGCCGATATAATGCAGCAGCGCATCGGAATCCGAACCGTCCGCATTGGCGAAGATGTTGCGCCCGCCCGACGTCTCGATCACGGACTGGTGGATATGGGTTGCCGAGCCCGGCATGTCCTGATGCGGCATCGCCATGAAGGTCGCCACCATGTCGTGGCGGCGGGCGGCAAGGCGCGCGGTACGCTTGAAGAGGAAGGTCTGGTCGGCCCGCTCGATCGGGTCGCCGTGGCGGAAATTCATCTCAAGCTGTGCCGGGCCGGCCTCATGCGCCATCGTGGCGATCTCGATGCGGCTTCTTTCGCAATAGTCGTAGATCAGGTTGACCACGTGGTCGTAGTCGTTGGCATGCTCGATGCCATAGGCCTGACGGCCGGATTCCCGCCGCCCGGAAAGACCCTTGGGCACGGCGAGCGGCAGGTCCGGATCGTCGTTGCGCGCCACCAGGTAGAATTCCAGCTCCGGTGCCACCACGGGCTTGAGGCCGAGGGCCGCATAGCGCTCCAGCACTCGGCGCAGCACCTGGCGCGGGGCGAAGTCGACCGGCCGCCCGTCCATGAAATAGCAGTCGCAGATCACCTGCGCCGTCGGCTCGTCGTACCAGGGAACAAGCCTGAGCGTCGCGATGTCGGGCACGGCGCGGATATCGCGGTCGAGCGGATTGACAACGGTGGACTCGTCGGCCGTGTCGCCGGTTACCGCCTGGAAGAAAAGGAATTCCGGCAGGCGGATGCCGTCCTCGATCACCCGGATGAAATCCTCGCGCGGGATGATCTTGCCGCGCATGATGCCGTTCATGTCCGGCACCATGCATTCCACCTCGTCGATCATCAGCGTGCGCAGCCAGGAGATCGCGTCGTCGATCGAGCGGGGGCGATGGGTGCAAAGATCTTCGGCTGCGGGTTTCGGCGGCATGAAAGGGTCCGGACTGGAAAGGCAGGGGCAGGATGCGCAAAAAATGAGGAAGCGCTGATTACGCTTCCCCGTCAAGGTGCTGCAGGTAGGGAATTTTCGGCGGACGCTACTCGGCCGGAGCGGAGGCCGGCGCGCGGAACGGCCAGGCGACCTCGTTGCCCTCATGCGGGTTGAGCGGTATCAGCCGGGCAAGGACCAGGCTGACCGCCGCCATGCCGGCGCCGATCAGGAAGACCGCGGCCGGAGAGATCAGCCAGATCAGGCCGAAGGCCGCCGGAATGAATACCGCCGCGATATGGTTGATGGTGAACGCAACGCCCGCCGTCGGCGCGATATCGGCGGGATCGGCAATCTTCTGGAAATAGGTTTTCATGGCGATCGCAATGGCGAAGAAGGCGTGGTCGATCACGTAAAGGGCTGCCGCGACCGTCGCGCTGGTGACGAAGGCATAGGAAGCGAAGACGGCGATCAGGCCGATATATTCGAAGGTCAGGGCCCGCTTTTCGCCGACGCGGATGATCATCTTGCCGATCTTCGGCGCCAGCAGCATGTTGATCACGCCATTGATGAGGAACAGGCCCGCCACCTCGTGCACGTCGTAGCCGAAGCGCTCGACCATCAGGAAGCCGGCAAAAACCGTAAAGATCTGCCGCCGCGCGCCGCCCATGAAGGTCAGCGCATAGTAGAGCCAGTAGCGCTTGCGCAGGATCAGCTTCTTGTGCTGCGGCACGCCTTCGCGGAAGTGCGGGAAAGCGGCGAGCAGGAAGATCACCACGCCGATCGTCAGCAGGCCGGCGATCATGAACACCGTCGTGAAGGACAGGTTGAAGGTCTTCCAGGCGACGAAGATGAGGCCGTAGGCGACAAGCTGCGCGAAGGCGCCCACCGAGATGATCCTGCCCATGCTGGCGGCCGCCGTTTCCTTCGGCAGCCATTGCAGCGACAGCGACTGGTTCATCGTCTCGTAATAGTGAAAGCCCACCGACATGACGAAGGTTGTGAGGTAGAAGCCCCAGGCGGTCGGGAAATAGCCGGTCGCCGCCACGCCAATGCCGAGAAGCGCGAGCGACACGAAGGCGAGCGTCTGCTCGCGCATCATCAGCAGCAGATAGATCGCGGTGAAGGCGAGAAAGCCGGGAATTTCGCGGATCGACTGCTGGATGCCGATCTCGCGGCCGCTGAAGGACAGCTCATGAACGGCGAAATTGTTCATGAGGTTCCACCACGCCGCAAAGGAAAGTTGCATGGCGCCGGCCATGATCATCAGCATCACGACGGGGGAGCGCCAGCCAGTGGCCGTTGCCGGGTCGGCGGATTTGGTAAAATAGCTCATCGTGTCGCGCTTCGCGTTTCCTCGCGCGCCGGTTTTCCGGCGCTGCGTAAAGATCTTTTGCAGGTTCGTTTCTAGATATCTCCGCGCACGGCTTGCGCGTTAGCGCCAAAATGCCAATTAATGTTGGTGACACGACAAAGCGGAGCGGGCTTCGATGGCAATCGCAGGTGCGGAGCGTATTCATCCGGAGCATTTCGAAAGGCCCGACCAGGAGCACCCGGCGCCCGTGCTCGCCTTCGCCTCCGACGACAGGGCCGGCTTTTCTCGTCCAAGCCACAGCCATCCGCGCGGCCAACTGCTGCATATCGTTTCAGGCAGTCTGACCGTCACCACCGACAGCGGCACCTTCGTCGTGCCGCCGGAACGGGCGGTGTGGATCCCCGCACATGTCTTCCACGCGACCTACTATCCGATCCCGACCAAGCTCAGGACCCTCTACATCCGCCCGGAAGCCGCGCCGGACCTGCCCGACCGCCCGATGGTCATTCAGGTCACGCCGCTGTTGCGCGAACTGATCCTGGCGCTGATGGAGGTGCCGCGAAGCTACGATCCGGACGGGCCGACCGGGCGGCTGGCGACAGTGCTGCTCGACCAGATCGCGCATTTGCCGGTGGCGCCGCTGCGGCTGGCGCTGCCGGTGACCGAGAAGCTGAAGTCGCTGGCGGAAGGGATCATCCGCTGTCCCTCCGATATTCCCCCGCTCAAGGATGCCGCGAAAGCCTGCGCCCTTTCGGAGCGTTCCTTCGAGCGGCGGTTTGCCCTGGAAGCCGGCCTGAGCTACCGCGCCTGGTGCCGGCAGGCGAAGCTTTTCCGGGCGCTCGAACTGCTCGCGGCCGGGCGCAGCGTCAGCGATGTCGCCCACAAGCTCGGATACGAGGGGCCGAGCGCCTTCGTGGCAACCTTCCGCAAGGCCTTCGGCGTCACTCCCGGCCGCTATTTCCAGCAGAACGGCGCTTGAGATCGAGCGGCTTCAGACTGCCTCGACGGCGGCCCTTGCCGACAGGCGCAGGTAGTCTTCCGGCCAGCCGGCCTTGATCAGCACGCGCAGGCCGAGATACGAGGCCATCAGATGCGCCGCCTTTTTCGTCGTCAATTCCGCATCCGTGTCGTAGGGCTTCGAGGTTGCCAGCACCCGTTCGAAGAGGCGGGCGACCTGCTCCATGATGCGATGCACCTGCCTGAGGGTTTCCTTGTCGACCTGCGCCTGGTCGACGGCGGCGTTGCACAGGAAACAGCCGCGCCTGTCGCCCGTCTTCAGCGCATCATCGATGAAATGGCCGAAAAAGCCGGCAAAGCGTTCCTTCGCCGTACCCGGCGTCTCCAGAAGCTCGGCCGCCTTGCGGATCTCGTTTTCCTCGTAGTGGCGCAGGGCCGCGAGATACATCTGCCGTTTGTCGCCGAAAAGCCGATAGAGGCTCTGCTTCTTCAGGCCCGTCGCCGCCTCGATGTCCTGCATGGACGTGCCTTCGTAGCCCTTCTCCCAGAAGGCGTCCTTGATACGGGCCAGCGCCGCATCGGGGGCGAATGTCCGCGGTCTCGCCATCCCGGTCTCCTTCACCAATTTGTTACTGATTGGTCCGAAATTCGATTATTACGGACCGGTCAGTAACACTATATGAGGCATGTCGTCGGTCGCAACAAGCGGCCGGTCTCCCAAGACCATACAAAACCCTCGGGCGCCAGCGCCCGACCAGAAAGGTGATGAAAAATGGCTCGTCTGACCCAGATTAGCGATGCGGATGCGTCCCCGGCCGCTGCCGAACTCTTCGGCGCGATCAAGGGCAAGGTCGGCATGGTGCCGAACCTGTACCGCGTCGTCGCCAACCAGCCAGCCGCTCTCGTCGCGCTGCTTCAGTTCGGCGACCAGCTCGGCAAGGGCAACTTCGACGCCAAGACCCGCGAAGCGATCGCCCTCGCCGTTGCCGGCGCCAACAAATGCGACTACTGCGCTTCCGCTCACACCACCATCTCCACGGCCATGCTGAAGGTCGATGCCGTCGAGGCCGCCGGCCATCTGCGCGCCAAGTCGGCCGACGCCCGCCTGCAGGCAATCCTCGACCTGTCGGTCGCCATCGTCGAGAAGCGCGGCTTCGCCAGCGACGCCGACGTTGCCGCCGCCCGCGCCGCCGGTCTTTCCGAAGGCGATATCGTCGAAGTCGTCGCCAACGTGGTCGTGAACATCTTCACCAACTACATTAACCACGTCGCCCAGACCGACATCGACTTCCCGGTCGTCAAGGTCGACGCGGCCTGATTTCGCTGAGCTGGCGAAACCCGGAGGGGGCGGCGGAGCAATTCCGCCGCTCCTTTCGTTTCCGGTCACGCCGCACGGATGCGGGTGAAGAACTGATCGACCTTCGCCTTCAGCGTTGCAGACTGGTCCGCAAGTCCGATCGCCGCTCCGCGAACGTCCACCGCGATCGCCTCTGTTCGGATCGCGCCTTCCGAGACGCCGGAGATGCGGCTGCTGACATCCTGAGTTCCCTGCGCCGCTTCCGTCACGTTGCGGGCGATCTCACCGGTCGCCGCGCCCTGTTCCTCCACGGCCGCCGAGGTCGCGATCGCCGTCTCGTTGATCCTGCCGACGATATCGCCCACCGCACGGATCGCCTCGGCGGCTTCGCCCGACACGTGCTGGATCTGCTGGATCTGGGCCTGGATCTCCTCGGTCGCCTTCGCTGTCTGGGTGGCGAGGTTCTTCACCTCCGAGGCAACCACGGCAAAGCCCTTGCCGGCTTCTCCGGCACGCGCCGCCTCGATCGTCGCGTTGAGGGCCAGCAGGTTGGTCTGTTCGGCAATGTCGCTGATGAGACTGATGACGGTGCCGATGCGCTGGGCGGCAGCCACGAGGCCCTGCACCGTGCCGTCGGTCTTTTCCGTCAGCTCGCGCGCTTCGCCGGCAATGCGCATGGACGAGGCGACCTGCTGCGATATCTCGGTGATCGAGGCGGCAAGTTGTTCTGACGCGGACGCGACCGTCTGCACGTTGCCGGTGGCCTGTTCGGCCGCGTTCGCGACGTCCGAGGCGTCCGCCGTGCTTTTTTCCGCCGTCTCGTTCAAGGCGCCGGCCGTCCGCTCCAGCCGGTCGGACGCGTCGGCGACGCCGGCGAGGATCTCGTTCATGTCGCGGCTGAATTCCTGGATCAGATCGTCGACATTGCGGGCCCGCACCTGCTGGGATTCGCGGCCCTGCCGGTCGGCAGCCTCCAGGCGTTGCCGCTCCAGAGCATTGTCGCGGAACACGGTGACGGCGGCGGCCATGGCGCCGATCTCGTCCTTACGGTCGGCCGCGGGAATGGCGGTCTCCAGGTTTCCGGCGGCAAGTTCGCGCATCGCCGTCTCGATGTCGTGCATCGGCCGGACCACCTGTCGCGATACCGTGTAGAAACCGAAGGCGACCATGCCGGCGACGAAAACCGCGAGCAGCTGGATCAGGCCGATGGCGAAGGAACTGACGCTGCCGGCGCTTTCCGCTTCTTCGCGTGACAGGCGGATCTGCAGGTCGACGAGTTTCGAGATCGGATCGCCGATCGGGTCGATCGCCTGATAAAGCTTCTTGACCGCGAAGACGGATATCCCTGCCTGGTCTTCGTTGAGGACATGCTCCTGCAATTCTGCGAGCGCGCCCTTGGCTTCGGCCATGGCCGCGTTGGCCTGTGCGACAATCGCCTCTTCCTCGCTTGTCAGCTTGCCGGAAGTGTATTCGGCCCAGTTGCGTTCGATGTCGGCGAGCGCCCGATCAAGCGTCGCCTTGCCCTCTTCCCAGCCGATTTGCGCACCACGCAGCTTGTGCGTCATGTCGACGATCGACACTGCATAGGCATCTGCGATGGTCTTCAGCTTTTCCAGAGGCAGGACCCGGTCGCCGACGATTGTCTCGATATGCGCGTTGGTGCTGTTCAGGGAAAGATAACCGATCGTACTCATCACCGCGGCGGCAATCGCCATGAATGCAATGGTGAGGTAGAGGCGAACGCGAATGGTCATTGGTCCCCCAAAAGGTCGTGCGGTGGGCCGTTTTTGTCAAATCCGCGAAATTGGCGGATCCGAAATTCGGGTTTCCGGTTCAGGCGGCGGCCTGGGGCTGCTTGCGCAGTTCGTCGGAACGAAGTTCGGAAATGCGGCCCGCAATAGGCGTTGGCGATCATTCAGGGTTGAAATAATGAAAATTACGTATCTAATCGATTGAAAGAGTGTTCCGGCACGCATCCCAAGCTTGCACAAATGAGTGATTCAAGCTTTCGGTGTCTTAAGGGCCAAGCCTGTGTTTGGTCTAAAAAATATTCGAATTCCTTGATGTGAATTTGCGCGCATCGACTCAGCGCGCGAGTTCCTTCATGCCGGCTTCCAGCCCTTCCAGGGTCAGAGGGTACATGCGTCCGGCCATGAGCTCGCGGATCATCTGGATGGAGTGGGTATAGTCCCAGTGCTTCTCGCGCACGGGATTGAGCCAGACGGCCTTTGGATAAAGGTCGGTTATCCGCTTCATCCATGTCGAGCCCGGTTCCTCGTTCCAGTGCTCCACCGAACCGCCGGGATAGGCAATCTCGTAAGGGCTCATCGAGGCGTCGCCGACGAAGACGATCCGGTAGTCGTGCGGATATTTGTGCAGCACGTCCCAGGTGGGAATGCGCTCGGAGCGGCGTCGCGAATTGTCCTTCCACACGAACTCGTAGGGGCAATTGTGGAAGTAGAAATGCTCCATCACCTTGAATTCGCTGCGTGCGGCGGAAAACAGCTCCTCGCAGACGCGGATGTGGTCGTCCATCGAGCCGCCGATGTCGAAGAACAGCAGTACCTTCACCGTGTTGCGCCGCTCGGGCCGCATCCTGATGTCCAGCAGTCCCTTGTGTGCGGTCGAGCGGATCGTGTCGTCGAGGTCGAGTTCCTCGGCTGCGCCCTGGCGTGCGAAACGCCGCAGCCGCTTCAGCGCCACCTTGATGTTGCGGGTGCCGAGTTCGACCGTGTCGTCGAGATCCCTGAACTCGCGCTTGTCCCAGACCTTCACCGCCCGGCGATGGCGGCTCCTGTCCTGGCCGATGCGAATGCCTTCGGGGTTGTAGCCATAGGCGCCGAAGGGGGAGGTCCCGGCAGTGCCGATCCATTTGGAGCCGCCCTGATGGCGCTCCTTCTGTTCCTCCAGACGCTTCTTCAGCGTCTCCATCAGCTTTTCCCAGCCGCCGAGCGCCTCAATCTGCGCCTTTTCCTCTTCCGTAAGGTGCTTTTCTGCAAGCTTCCGCAGCCATTCCTCGGGGATCGCGGCTTCTGCCGCCTCGCTCATCAGGTCGAGGCCCTTGAAGACGTGGCCGAAGACCCGGTCGAACTTGTCGAGATTGCTCTCGTCCTTCACCAGGCTTGCCCGGGCCAGATAGTAGAAATCCTCCACCCGGCTTTCCGCCAGATCGGCCTCGAGCGCCTTCATCAGCGTCAGGTATTCCCGCAGCGATACGGGAATGCCGGCGGTTTTCAGCTCATGGAAGAAGGAGATGAACATGGAGCCACGCTACTCCGGCTTATGAGGGCGCTCAAGCCGGCCTATTTCTTTTCTTTTTCCGCTTCTTCCAGCAACGCTTTCGCCTGCGGGTCGCCCTTGAAGAGTTCGCCCATGATGTCGGAGACCGCCGGCCGCCGGGCGCCGACAAAGGGGGAGGGGCGGCAGACGTCGATTGCGGCAATGCCGATGCGCGCCGTGAGCAGGCCGTTCACCACGCCCTCGCCGAGGCGCGCGGAGAGCCGTGCGGCGAGGCCGTGGCCAAGTACCTGCGAGACCAGCGTGTCGCCGGCCGCCATGCCGCCGGTGATCGCCAGGTGCGCGGCGACCGATCGCGACAGCCGCAGAAAGCCCACAAAGCCGGGTCGGCCGCCGTAAAGTGCGGACAGGCGGCGGATCAGCCGCAGGTTTTCGAACAGCACCATCAGCAGGTCGACCAGTGCCCGCGGCGAAAGGGCGGTGACGACGGAGACCCGTTTCGCGCTTTCGGTGACGAAGCGCCGCGCCTGTTCGTCGAGCGGCTTGAGGAGGTCGCGCTCGGCCAGGATGACGAGATCGCGGCCGTCGATCACCTCGCCAAGATGCTGGCTGAGCGCGCGTCGGCCGGCGGCGGTCTCGGGCCTGCCGTGATAGAGCTGCATCAACGACTGCAGCCCGGCCTTTGCGGCCTTTGCGTCATCCCTTTCGGCGGCGGCGGCGATCTCGTCCCGCAGCGCATCGATCCGGGAGAGGCGCATCAGGCCGGCAATCTCGCGGATCGCGAGGCCCAGAAGTCCGAGGGCGGCAAGCGCGGCAAGCCCGACGCCCAGGAACCCGAGCCAGTCGGACCGCGAGAAAAGATCGCGGATCAGCGCATCGATCGAAAGACCGACTGCAAGCGAGACGAGACCGGCGAGGCCGGCCGCAAAAAGGCGGCCCCAGCGGAATGGCTTGCGCTCGATCGCGGCAGGCACGCTGTCGCCGTCCTCTTCGCGGGCAGGAACGATCCGCGTTTCCCGGCTCAACAGGTCGGAACTGGCGTCATCGAGGCGCACCCGTCCGTCGTCGAGGCGAAAGGCGGTCGGCTTGCGCCCCGTATGAGCCGTTTCTTTTGTCTTCGGCCGGTCGGTCATGCGAGGCGGTCTCCGATCAGGAAGTCGAGCGCCCGGTCGAGGCGGATATGCGGCAGGGACAGAGTGACCCCCTCCGCCGTGCGTTCGAGCTTCGGCGGGCGGAAGCGAAGGAAGCGCACGCCGGCCTTGCCGAGATCGGCGCCGGGGCGGAACACGGCTTCCGGGTCGTCCGGCAGATCGCCGGGAAACATGGCGATCTCCGCCTTACCGTCATAGGTTTCCCCGTCGACGCTCTCGCCCGCGAGCGGCGTGCCGAGAATGGCCGGCAGGCTCTGCCCGTCATGCAGTACGGTCGCTTCCCGCGTCGCGCGCACGGCCGCCAGCGCCATCACATCCACCTCCGCGCCCCTGAATGATGCCTGTTCCGCGCCACGCCTGACGAGGCGTTCAAGGATCGCTTCCAGCCGGTCGTGGTCTTCATGGTGCAGATGGTCGGCCTTGGTCGCCGCAAACAGGATGCGGTCGATCCGGCGGTTCAGGATCGAAAACAGCCACGAGGCGCGCCCGGGCCGGAAGGCGGTCAGGATTTCGGCAAGAGCGGTCTCCAGATCGGCAAGGGCCGCTGGTCCCGCATTCAGGGCATGCAACGCGTCGACCAGCACGATCTGCCGGTCCAGACGTGCGAAATGCTCGCGGAAGAAAGGGCGTACCACATGCGCCTTGTAGGCCTCGTAGCGCCGCTCCATCATTGCCGCCAGCGACCCTGGCCGGGGAGGCGGGGCATCGTCTTCCATATCCAGCGGCGCGAAGGTCAGCGCCGGCGAGCCGTCGAGATCGCCGGGCATCAGGAAGCGACCCGGCGGCAGCATGGACAAAGCATGCTCATCCGCCCGGCAGGCTGCGAGATAGGCGGTGAACTCCGCCGCCAGCCGCCTTGCGGCCGCCTCGTCAGCCTCCGCTTTTGGATCGCAGGCGGCAAGTGTGGCAAGATAGGCATTTGCCAGATGGGATCGGGCCTCGCTCCGTGCCGCCTTCACGGCCTCTCGGGAAAAGGTGGCGTAGTCCTTGGCAAGCAGCGGCAGGTCGAGCAGCCATTCGCCGGGATAGTCGACGATATCGAGATGCAGCCGGCCCCGGCCGAAATTGCGCGACAGGAAGCTTGCCGACTCGTAGTCGATGGTCAGCCTGAGTTCGGAAACCTGCCTCGTGGAATGCGGCCAGACGCGTTCGCCGGTCAGCGCCGCCACGTGCGACTCCACATCGAAGCGTGGCACGGCATCGTCCGGCTGCGGTTCCAGGCGTGCCTCCGCGATCCGGCCGGAAGCGGCTGCGGAAAACAGCGGCAGCCGGCCGCCATGCATCAGATTGTGGACGAGGGCGGTGATGAAGACCGTCTTGCCGGAGCGCGCCAGGCCGGTGACGCCCAGACGCAGGCTCGGCACCGCAAGGTCGCCGGCAAGGCCGCTGATATTGTCGAAGGCGTAACGCGCTTCGTCGGCAAGGCGGGAAATCAGGGAACGGGGCACCGCTGACCTAGGCTAAGGACTTGTGAGACAAGGCATGTAGGAAGGTAAGCCGTATCCCGCAAGTTTGCGAGGTCAGCTCTCGTTCGCCGCTTCGCCGGTTATGCCGCCCGCCAGCAGCTTCGGACGGAAGAAGGCGACGACCCTTCCGCTATCCTTCTCCACATCGGCCCAGCTTTCCGCGTCGAAATCGATGACGGCAAGGGCCGCAGTGGGGAACTTCTCCGCGATTTCGTCCCTTAGCGCCGGATTGCCGTTTCCGATTAGTGCGAGCGCCGTCGCCTGGATCGCCGGATTGTGGGCGATCAGCATCAGGGAGTGCGCATTGCCGCCAAGTGCGTGGATGATTGCCACATAGTCGTCCTCGCCCTCGTCATAGAGCCTGCGGGTCAAGCCGACGTCGCTGTCGCCGGAAAGATGGGGCAGCATCAGCGCAAGCGTTTCGCGGGCGCGCCGGGCGGTAGAGCAGAGGATGCGATCCGGCAAGAGCGCATGGGTTGCCAGATGCGCGCCCATCAGCGGAGCAGCCTGCCGTCCGCGCTCGTTGAGCGGCCGGTCGAAATCGTGAAGCCCAGCTTCGCTCCAATCGGATTTGGCGTGGCGCAAGAGCATCAGTCTCAGCAAGCGTACGTCCTCCTGGCCATCACTGCCTGTCGCCCGGCCCTTCGCCGGGAAGTTTCACTTTTGGCTTGCCGCCTCTTCGATAAAGGCTTGCAGGATGGGGCCGACCAATGCCCCCTGCAAGGGCAGGGTGTAGGCCATCCAGAGCGTGTAATCCATCTGGGCGCCGTCGAAGCGCCACAGCGTTTCGGAGCGCATCCCCTCCCTTGCGCCGCCGATGCGGAAGGTGACGCCCGAAGCTGCCGGCCCTTCTCCATCCACCAGGGTGAAGCCGGCCTGCGAAAAGCGCTCGGCAAAGGATGCCTGCGCCTGCGTGCCCGCGCCCTTCGGATGGCTGCGGATGACGGCGGCGATGCCTTCCGGCGACAGATAGACGCAGCCGGCGATGCGGTCGAGTTGGCTGGAGAGGATCTTTACCCGGCTCATCCGTCCCAGGTTGTCGGGGCAGCTCAGGCCCGTGAAATGACGCATGCCGCGCGGATCGACCTGCCAGCCCGAATCCGTTTCCGGATTGTCCAGCGCGCTGATGCCCTGCGCGTGCCCATTTCCCGGATGCAGCAGCACGGCAAGCGGCAACGCCAGCGTTGCGCGCCGCAATCCGCGAAGGAAGAGGCGCCACGCCATTCTCGATTTCTGGAGCGCTTTCCGATTGGGCGGCATCGCCCGATCGACAAGATATCGCTCCCGGCTCAATCCCTTGAATATGTCTCTTTCCCAAAACCGGTATCCACTTTCGGGGGACATGCTCTATCGCCCGTCGCGGCGTGCCATGAAGGCCAGCCGTTCGAAGAGATGGACGTCCTGCTCGTTCTTCAGCAGCGCGCCATGCAGCGGCGGGATCAGTTTCTTGGCATCGCGTTCGGCCAGAAGAGCCGGGTCGATGTCCTCGTTGAGAAGCAGCTTGATCCAGTCGAGCAGTTCCGAGGTCGACGGCTTCTTCTTCAGCCCCGGCATGTCGCGCACCTCGAAGAACACCTTCAGCGCCTCGCTCAGCAGCCGCGATTTGAGGCCGGGGAAGTGCACCTCGACGATTTCCGCCATCGTCTCGGCGTCGGGAAACTTGATGTAGTGGAAGAAGCAGCGGCGCAAGAAGGCGTCCGGCAGGTCCTTCTCGTTGTTGGAGGTGATGATGACCACCGGCCGCCGGCGTGCGGCCACCGTCTCGCCTGTCTCGTAGACGTGGAACTGCATGCGGTCGAGTTCCAGCAGCAGGTCGTTGGGAAACTCGATATCCGCCTTGTCGATCTCGTCGATCAGCAGCACGGGGCGCTCGGGCGCGACGAAGGCCTCCCACAGCTTGCCCTTGCGGATGTAATTGGCGATGTCGTGCACCCGCTCGTCGCCGAGCTGGCTGTCCCGCAGGCGGGAAACCGCATCGTATTCGTAAAGACCCTGCTGCGCCTTGGTGGTCGATTTCACATGCCACTCGATCAGCGGCGCGCCGATCGCCCTGGCGACCTCCTGGGCGAGCACCGTCTTGCCGGTGCCTGGCTCACCCTTCACCAGAAGCGGCCGCTCCAGCGTGATGGCGGCGTTGACGGCAATGCGAAGGTCCTCGGTCGCCACATAGTCGGCGGTGCCCTGAAAACGCATGAAAACTCCCGTACGTGTCGATTTCGCCTGAAGAGTAGGGACGGCGCGCCCGCCGCGCAAGCTGCACGGCAAGTTGTTCGCCGAGCGGCAGTCTTTGCCGGGTGGGCGGTCAAACCTGCCGGTCAAACCCGCCCATGCGTCTCAAGGGGTGCGCGTAAAGGCTTCATTCATCATGGTTTTTTCCCGTCCCGCGATTGGCACGCACGTTGCAGAAAGCCTTGACGACGGGCGTGTCCCTCACGCCCCAAAGGTTTTCAATCGTCCTGCTTCGGAGGATCACATGGGTGTCTTTGGTGCGTTGAACGCAGCCGTGTCGGGCCTGACGGCCCAGGCCTATGCGCTTGAGAATATTTCGGGAAATATCGCCAACTCGTCGACCTTCGGCTACAAGCGGCTGGATACGTCCTTCAGCGACTTCGTTTCCGGCGGCGGTGGTCCGCAGTCCGGTCAGGTCGCCGGCGGTGTCGCCGCGCGCTCGCGGGCGACGAACAATGTTGCCGGCGACTACCTGCCCTTCAACGACCAGGATACCTTCATCTCCATCAACGGGTCGGGCTATTTCGTCGTTACCGAGCGGATCGGCGACAATGGCGGCCAGCCGATCTTCAGCAGCCGCAACTTTTACACGCGCGCCGGCGACTTCGAGAAGGACAGCGCCGGCCGGCTGGTCAACGGATCGGGCTACTACCTGCTCGGCCGGCCGATCGACCCGGTCACCCGCAGCGTGTCCGGCAGCGCACCGGAAATTATCAAGATCGACAATTCGCTCATTCCGGCAGTGCGCACCAACCGCATCACCTTCAATCGCGGCGCGCTGCCGACCAGCTTCGACGATGGGCAGGGCGGGAACGTCAATGGGCCGCTCAGCCAGACCCTGACCACGCAGGCAGGCGCCGGCAGCCCGTTTGCTCTCGGAACCCGACTGGGCCTCAACCAGATCACCAATGCCGATGTCGGCACATTCCTCGACACCTCGATCGGCGGCGGGGCGATCACCGGCTTTACCGCGGTGGGCGAACCGGTGAATGTCCAGCTGCAATGGGCGAAGTCGGATGATGGCGATCCTACTGCCAAGATCTACGGCACGGCCGATCTGTCGAGCTTTCCGGGGGCCGATACTTTCGAGGGATCCGTTCTTACCCTGCGAAGCGGAGGAAGTGTCAGCTCGTACGTGTTCGACGGTACGGCGGATCAGGCGCAGCGATTCAACGATAATTTGGCTACCGCAGGGTATCGGGCGGAGATCGTCGATGGAAAACTAAAGGTCAGCAGAGCCGATGGCGCCGACTTCTCTTTGGGCGTGAACGACAACGCGCTCGCCACAGCCTTGGGAATTACGGGCGCCACTCAAGGATCGCCGCAGAACGTTTCTTCCGGAGGAGGGTCGCCGTCAACTGTTACTGGCGGGCAGGATCTGGCCGCAGGTGCCAGCCTTGCTTCCTTCGCCGGCGAAACGATCACCCTGCGGGTAGGGGGAGCGGATACGACTTTCCAGATTGGCAGTCAGACCAGCGTCGGCGATCTGGTCGCCGGTTTGAATGGCAATGGCGGTTTTACGGCGCAGTTGACTGGGAGTCCGGCAAGGCTGCAAATCAGCCGGGCCGACGGTGCGGCATTCGATATTTTCGCCAGCAACAGTGCACTCGCAACCGCCCTTGGCTTTACCGCGACTGCAGGCACGACCCTGGCTTCCGCCCCCCCGACCCAGGACACCTGGGGCCTCTATTACAATTCCAACACCAATCCGCAGTCGCCCTCGGCAGTAGCCTGGCAGAAGCTTGGCGACTTCCAGTTCGACAAGGAGTCCGGCGCGCTCATCTATCCCGTGCCGAGCGTGCTCACCATCCAGGATCTCGCCGTCAACGGAAGGTCCCTCGGAGAGGTCATCTTCGAGATCCCGGCCGATGCGCTGAAGCAACAGAATGTGCCCGGCAGTGGCTTCCAGTACGACCAGAACGGCTTCGCGGCCGGTGAGGTGACAAGGACGGAGATCAGCGACTCCGGCCGTCTCGTGGCGATCTATTCCAACGGCCGCCAGCGCGACCTCTACGAGATTCCGGTCGTTACCTTCGCCGGCGAGGCGGAGCTGTCGCGGCGGGACGGCGGCGTCTTCTCCGAGACGACGGAATCCGGCCAGCCGATTTATGCCGGCGGCGGCACGATCAATGGCGGCTCGGTGGAAGGCTCCAACGTCGATATCGCCGACGAGTTCTCCAAGCTGATCGTCACGCAGCAGGCTTATTCGGCCAATACCCGCATCATCACCACGGCGGACGAGTTGCTGCAGGAATCGATCAACATCATCCGGTAGCGCATATGGCCGTGGCCCGGTAGCGGCCAGGCCACGGCCGGACTTTCCTGATCTCTATTCGCGGGTGGCTATATGGGTCTGCTTGGCGCCCTCAATACGGCACTTACCGGCCTTTCGGTTAATCAGCGGCAGCTCGATGTCACGGCATCGAACATCGCCAATGCCGACCGCGCCGGCTATACGCGCAAGACACTGCAGACGTCGCTCAGGGTCGACGGCCAGGGGCGCACGCTCGCCGTTTCCGCGGGCAGTCTCAGCCGGCTCCTCAATACCGAGGTCCAGACGCAATACCGCTCGTCCCTGTCGCAGCAGCAATATGCGCAGGTCTCATCCGACTATTTCCAGTATCTCGACCGGCTCTTCGCCACCATCGACGACCCGGGCTCCCTATCGAACACCGCAAACGACTTTTCCGCAGCCCTCGCAAATCTGGTCGGCGCGCCTGAGGACTATCCAAGCCGGATCGGCGTCGTCCAGCAGGCGGAGCGCTTTGCCTCCAAGCTCAATTCGCTGTCGGGCCAGATCCAGAGCCAGCGGCAGGCAATCGAATTCCAGCTCGCGGAATCCGTGGACCGGGTCAACACGCTGCTCTCCAATCTTCAGGAGCTCGACGTCGAGATCATCGCGCAGACGGCCGGCGGTCTCAGTCCGGTGGAACTGCTCGACGAGCGCGACCGCGTCGTGGACGAACTGTCCGGGTTCCTCGATATCCAGGTCGACCAGACGGAAAACGGCGGCCTGCGCCTGACCACCACCTCGGGATTTCGCCTCTACGACGTGGTGCCGACGCGCTTGAGTTTCGATGCCCATGGCTCGATCGATGCGTTGTCGCGCTACAGCAAGGATCCGGCGCAGCGCAATGTCGGAACCGTCACCCTCGGTGGCGAACCGGGTCAGGGCCTCGATCTGATCGGGTTCGGCGGCTTGCGGTCCGGCTCAATCGCCGCGCTGATCCAGGCGCGCGACGTGACGCTGGTCGATGCGCAGCGCCAGCTCGACGAACTGGCCGCCAATCTGGCCCAGACCTTCTCGACCCATGAGGAGCCGGCGACGCCCTACGTCAATGGCGGGGTGCAGACGGGCTACGAGTTCGATCTGTCGAAGCTTGCGGAAGGGGACAGCCTTTCCTTCTCCTTCAAGGATCTCGCAAGCGGCATCACCAAGAACGTTACGCTGTTTCGCAGCGACGGGCCGGGCGCGCCGGATATCACGAAAACGAGCGATCCGAACGACATCTATATCGGCATCGATTTCTCGAGCGGCGACTACGACACGATCGCCGCCGCCGTCCAGACAGCGCTCGGTTCGGACCCCCGCATCGGCAATGGCGTTTTCGCCGCGTCCAATCCGGACGATCCCGGACCGCCCGCCACTGAGACCAGCGTCCTGCGTCTCGAAAGCGCCTCGCCCGGCAATTTCCGCATCGAGACGGCCCAGTCGAACATTTCCGTCGACGACCCGACGCAGTATGCCGACGTCTTCGCCTTGTTCGTGGACGGGGACAAGGGCGTCTTCACCGGCCTCAAAGACGGCAGGCCGAATATTGACGGTTTCGCCTCGCGTATCCGCGTCAACCGCACCATCGCGCAGGATCCCGGCCTGCTGGTGCAATACCAGCCCGGCATCGAGGCCGGTGACGTCAGCCGGCCGCAGGCGATCCTCGATCGTTTCACCCAGAGCGATCGCGCCTACACCACCGGCGCCAAGGTCGGCACAAGACAGTCGATCTACAGGGGTTCGATTACGGATTTCGTGACATCGACGGTTGCCTACACCTCCAACAGGGCGGCGCAGTCGGCCGCCACATCGGCCGGCCAGGATGTCGTCACCAACAACCTGAAAACCCGGTTCGACGAAGGTTCCAAGGTCGATGTCGATCAGGAACTCGGCCTGCTGATCCAGATCCAGAATGCCTATCAGGCCAATGCAAGGGTGCTGCAGGCCGCCCGCGAACTCTTTGAAGCGCTGCTGAGGGTCTAATCGTGGCTATCCAGAACGCGACCTTTTCACTGCCGCCGCAACTTTCCTACATCAAGAACCTGCGCGCCAAGTTCGATGACCTGCAGCTTCAGCTCGGCACCGGGCGCAAGTCGCAGACCTATAGCGGCCTCGGCGGTGGGTCGTCGCTCGATCTGATTCTGAAGCAGCAGCGCTCGCAGATCGCGGTCTACAATCAGTCGATTTCGGTTGCGGACTTACGACTTAAGACGTTGGACCTTACAAGCACTCGGCTTGAGAAGATTCGTATCGATGCAAAGGCGGCAATCGATCAGAATAACTTCAATCTGTTTCCGAATGGGCGAACGCAATCGCAGACGTCGGCGGAAATTCAATTGCGTGACTTTGTTGCGCAGCTGAATACGAATGTCGGTGGCCGTTACCTCTTTTCCGGCACTGCGCTCGACCGCAGCCCGGTGGCCGAACTGGACTATCTTCTCCAGGGTGATGGAAACTACGCCGGCTTGCGGCAGGTGACGCGCGAATACAACGAAGCGGATCTCGGGGCGGACAATAAAGGTCGACTGGTAACCGCGAGTGCTGTCGACACGGCTCCCAATCCACCCGTGGCAACCGTCAGTATCTTTGAGGATGCTGTGAAGGATGCGCATCCATTCGGCTTCAAGATCTACAGTGTTCAGTCCGGCTTGAGCAACGTAACCGTGAATTCCGGGCGGCAGCCGGCGCCTACCACACTTTCGACCGCCGCGATCAATCCCAGCAATCTAGGGCAGACGTTCACGGGCGGTGACTTGATCGTTGACGGGAAGACCATTTCGATCGATGACGGATCGGCATTGAATGATGTAACCCTGCAAACCCTCGCCGATGAAATCAGCCAGAAGCTTGCTGCTGCACCATCAAAGGATGTTACCGTTACTGTCGACAATGGTCGTCTTGTTTTTTCAAAGGCGGACGGTGCGGATCTAACCATCGCCGGGGATTTGCCGCTTCTGAACAGGCTTGCGATTCCGGTCGGCGGAAACGGTCAAGCCGAATCCACCAATGGCAGTTCGGTGGCCGAAGGAACCCAGCGCATCGATTTTCGCTTCGAAGGTCAGCCGGAACCGGGTGAAGTCATTCGCCTGTTCCTGGACTTGCCGGATGGTACGCAGACCGAAATTCGTATTGGGGCGGAAGGGCAGACGCAGGAGGATCCCGCGTACACGTTTGAAATTGGCGACACGGCCGAGGAAACGTCTGCCAATTTCAAGGCGGCTCTGGACGAAGCGCTGATTAAGGTCGGGCAATCCGAACTGCGGGCGGCGTCGTCCATTCGTGCGTCGGAAAATTTCTTCGATAATCTGCCGAGAGCTGGCGGTCAGCCCGGTGGACCGTTTCGTGTCGCCGAAGGTGCAGGGACTGCGGGATACTACTCTTTCCAGTTCCAGAACGGCGGCACAACCTTTGCTGCGGTCGATCAATTCACCTTCGAGATTGCCGTCGACAACGGCGCACCGCGGATCGTTACGATCAACCAATCGGATGTGGTCGGCGCAGGCGGTGATGCCACGATCGACGACATCAATGAATTCACCGCTATTCTCGCATCGAAACTTGCAGGCGATGGTGTCTCCGTCACCAATGATGGCGAGAACATTACGCTCACTTCGAATTCAACCGGCCAAGCGTCACGGGTGGCCATTTCGCAGCTTAACACGAATGCAGACGCCAACGGTGCTGGAACAGTGGCGGCTCAGACATTCGGTCTTGCCGACAACGGCGGTACTCCGGGCCAGGCTGCGGCTGTTGATTTTGCGCATGCGACGAGCATTGCTAGCAGCCCGAACAACACTGTCGCCTGGTATCGCGGGGAAAACGGGACGGATCCCGCGCGCGGTACCAATCTTTCCCGCATTGATGACAACCTCCATATTTCCTATGGCGCCCGCGCCAACGAGGATGCCTATCGCGAGGTTATCCAGTCTCTAGCCGCCTTTGTGGCGGCCGATTTTTCAACCACTCAGCCCGAAAACCAAGGATATCACAAGGCTCTCGCGATCCGCGCAAGGAGAGGCGTCACAGAGCCTGAAAACAGTGTTTCAGGCATTCGCCAGAACCATATCGAATTTGCGACCGCATACACCGCTCTTGATGGTGCGCGCGAGCGGCACGTAATTACCAATGGCACCATCGCCCTTGCGGTCGACGGCATCGAAGGCGTCAATCGGGATGAGGTTGCGGTAAAGCTGCTGGAATTACAGACGCTGCTGGAAGTCACCTACAGGGCGACGAGCATCGCGTTCGATCTGACCCTTTCGGACTTTATCTAGAAGCGCCGGTCGCCACGTCTGTCTCTCAAATCTCTTGAGGGTTGGCACCATGTAATAAAAAAGCGCCGGAATCCGCCGGCGCTTTTTTTTGGCTATCGTTGCTCTGTCCGCGCAACTGCTGCGAGCGCGGGTGGATCGTCATCCGCCCCGCAATCCTTGAGCAATGTTCCGGTTGATCGAAATGAGGGTCTTGATGCGATCGCGCTCCGGCCGCATCATGAGGTTCAACGTGTGGTTCAGGATGAAGGCGCCCAGCGAGCCGAGATTCTGCCTGATTTCGACTGGCAACGGGTTGTCTTCGCTCGTCACCGACGTAGCCAGGATCGTCCAGAGGCGGCGATTGTAAGTCAAGGCATCGGACAGGGATTCCGGCGCTTCGGTTTCCCACTGCTCCAGGGTCAGCTGAAGCTTAGCCGCCGCTTTCAACAGGAGCTGCGCTTCGAGCTCCCGACCACCCACCGTCTTCTGGCTTGTCGTCTGATATGCAGACGCTGCGAGATTGTGCATTCTCGATCAGCTCCCGTTCGTAGTCGATCAAATCCCTTGCTCGCTTCAGGGCATGGTAGAGCGAGCCGGTTAAGATTTGCTGGTTGATTGCCTCTATCCTGGTCACCGCGCTTGGGGCGGCCTGGATGAATTCCTTGACGAGTTCGAAATAGACCTCTTTGTGCCCGGCGATGTCCTTGTTGAGGTACATCAGTTGAACGGCGAGATAGATACGCTTGGCCGGCGAATTCGCTGTGTCGGCTGTGTAGATATCTTTCTCGCGCAGGATCGGTTCATTGCCTTCAATGAAGAAATAAGCCCGATGATCCCCGTTCGTGATGACGGTGGAGCCTATAATGATGCGTTCCTGCGGTTTGAGTTCTATTTTCAGTGCCATGATTGAATAGTAAGTTGAATCGCAATTTTGAGCAATAATTTATTGTCAAAATAAGAGAGGCGGCGAATATTTTCGCCGCCTCGGTAGTTTTTTCCCAGTAATGGGAAATTTCTGCCTGCTTGATATTAGAACAGTCGCAGAACGGCCTGGTCTGCCTGCGAGGACAGGGACAGCGCTGTTGTCGATAGCTGCTGTCTTGTCTGCAAGGCGAGAAGGTTCGCGCCTTCCTCGTTGGTATCGGCCAGAACCAGATTATCGGCACCGGTCTGCAACGTATTGACCAGTTCCTTGGTGAAGTCCTCGCGGATGTTCACCGTTGTGAGCTGCGAACCGAACTGGGAGCCGGTTGCTCGTAGTGTTGTTAAAGCGTTTGCAAGCTGATTGAGCTTGTCTTCGGATTCCACGGCCCCGAGATCGAATGCGCCTGTCAAGCTGAGGCCGAATGAGGTCAGGTCTCGACCGCCAATCGTCAATTCCGATCGTCCTTCATCCCGTCGTTCGTTGAAGGCAACGGTGAGTTCGGTATCGCTGGAATTGATCAGATTGATGCCGTTGAAGCTGGCGTCTGCGGCCAACTCGTCGATCTGCTGCAGAATGTCGTTGAACTGTTCCGCCAGATCCGAGTTGTCTGCCTCCTGTGCCTGCGCCTGATTGGTGATGGTTAACGTGTCGAACAGGTTTGCCGATGTGCCTTCGGTGTAGACGACGCGCGTACCGCCGGGATCGTCCACGTCGGCTGTGGTGTTGGCGTCATTCTCGTCATCTACACCGACAGCATCCGCGTTGTCTCCAAAACCGAGGGATGCAAACACGGATCCGGCTGCATTTTGTGTGATGAGGTCGGCCGTCGAGCCATTTCCGGTGTCTTGCGTCGTGATTGTGAGATTTAGCGTTTCGGCGCCATTCGCGCGGATATCCAGACGTCCGTCGGAAGTTACCGATGCCTTGGCGACGCCGGAATTGTTGATCCGGTTGATGACGTCATTGACGGTTTCGGTAGCCGGAGTGGCTCCAACAGTATAGGTCACCTTTGATTCGGTGCCGTTCGCGTCGGTTGCTGTTAACTCGATGGTGTCGCCGTTCTTGAAATTCAGGGCGCCAAGGTTCTGATCGAGAACGCGCTGCTGTGTGGTTCCAGCGGAGACCCCGGTGGTGTCGACGGCGGCGAGGCCTTGGATCTGGGTCTCGGCTTCCGCGTCGGTATTGTTCTGCTGAGCCTGGCGAACCGTCGACTGGGCGCTTTCGACCAGCTTGGTGATTGCCTTGATGCCGTTGTCGGCTGCTTCCAGCGTCTTGATCGCGTTGCCAATGCC